>NZ_JACVAS010000001.1:0-1441693 GCF_014852025.1 Ensifer sp. ENS10 | reverse complement strand
TGCGCCAGGCGCTCGAAGCCTCGCATCGCGGCTGGGGCAAGTCCGTCGTCATCGGCGTCGCCGGCGCCGGCCAGGAGATCTCCACCCGGCCGTTCCAGCTCGTCACCGGCCGCAGCTGGATGGGCACGGCCTTCGGCGGCGCGCGTGGCCGCACCGACGTGCCGAAGATCGTCGACTGGTACATGGAGGGCAAGATCGAGATCGATCCGATGATCACCCACACCATGGCCCTCGAAGACATCAACAAGGGCTTCGAGCTGATGCATTCCGGCGAAAGCATCCGTTCGGTCGTTCTTTACTAAGCTAAGCTGGCAATGGCGCAATTCCGGGAAAATCGCTTCGCACTTTTCCTGGAATTGCTTCACAACCTGAACGACGCAATTCCGGACGGAAAACCGCTTCGCACTTTTCCTGGAATTGCTTCACAATCCAATTCAGAACGGCGTCGGAGTCGATTGATTTCCGGCGCCTTTTCAGTCCCGTTGAGAAACTGATTCAAGATGATCTATGTCGATGCCGATGCCTGCCCGGTGAAGGCGGAAATCCTGAAGGTGGCCGAACGCCATGGAATAGAGGTGACTTTCGTCGCCAATTCCGGCCTGCGCCCCTCGCGCGACCCGACGGTACACAACGTCATCGTCTCGGCGGGTTTCGATGCGGCCGACAACTGGATCGCGGAACGGGCGCAGGAGGGCGATGTTGTCGTCACCGCCGATGTACCGCTGGCCGTGCGTTGCGTTGCTGCCGGCGCGTTGGTTACCGGCCCTTCCGGACGCATCTTCGACAAGGGCAATATCGGCATGGCTTCGGCGATGCGCGATCTTGGGCAGCATTTGCGTGAAACCGGCGAGAGCAAGGGCTACAACGCCGCCTTCACGCCGCGCGATCGATCCGCCTTCCTCGAAACGCTTGACCGACTCGCACGGCAGGCGAAAAAGTGACGGTGCGGCAGCCGCTTCCGCTGCAGATCGCAGGGGTATCTGGATGACAGCGACGACGACGAAGCTCAGGCACTGGCCCTTCTACACCGCCATTCTATGCGCGCTCGCAAGCGTGCCCGTCCTCTGGTTCGTTGCGCGACGCTTCGCACTTGAAGGCGCTGCGATCACCTTCTTCTGCGTCTATCTCGTCATGTGCTGGCGGCGATTGCGGATGATGACCGGGCGGCACCTGAAGACCCATGCCAGAAACACCGACGAGCCCGAGTTCGTTATCCTCCTCGTGACATTCGGTGCGGCTGCGAGCTCGCTCATCTCTCTGTTCTTTGCGCTCAACGCCCAGCAAACAGGATCCGCACTCGCGCTCGGCCTCGCCTTTGCCTCGGTCGTGCTCGGCTGGGCGACGATCCATATGATGGCCGCGATGCATTATGCGCACATATACTGGGTGCCTTCCGCGGATGCGAAGACGCCGGAGCCTGCACGTGGCCTCGACTTTCCCGAGACACCCGAGCCCGGCGGTTTTGATTTCCTCTACTTTTCCTTCGTCATCGGTATGACCGCGCAGACCTCAGACGTCGCCATCACCACAACAGCCATGCGGCGCATCAATCTGATGCATGCCGTCGTTTCTTTCTTCTTCAACACCGTGCTCGTCGCCGCCGCCGTCAACGCGGCCGTGCAGCTTGCCGGCTGAGCATCATTACCCAAGGAGCATTTCATGAAGGTCCTCTCGCAACACACCGCTTTCGGCGGCATGCAGGGCGTCTTTTCGCACGATTCCGAGGCTTGCAAGGGCGAGATGACCTTTGCCGTCTTCGTGCCGCCGCAGGCGATCAAGGAACCGAGACCAGTGCTCTGGTACTTGTCCGGCCTCACCTGCACGCACGCGAACGTCATGGAGAAAGGCGAATACCGGCGCATGGCCGCCGAACTCGGGCTTATCATCGTTTGCCCCGACACCAGCCCGCGCGGCGCCGACGTGCCAGACGAACTGACGAACTGGCAGATGGGCAAGGGCGCGGGTTTCTATGTCGACGCCACCGAGAAGCCCTGGGCCGAGCACTACCAGATGTACAGCTACATCACCGAAGAACTGCCCGCTTTCGTCAGCCAGCACTTCCGCATGGACATGAGCCGCCAGGGCATTTTCGGCCATTCCATGGGCGGCCACGGCGCCATGACCATTGCGCTCAAACACCCGGATCGCTTCAAGAGCTGCTCGGCTTTCGCGCCGATCGTCGAGCCCTCGACCGCCGACTGGTCGGTCGGCGCCTTCGAAAAGTATCTCGGCACAGACCGCGCCGCCTGGCGCCAATATGATGCCTGCGCCCTCGTCAAGGACGGTGCGCGCTTCCCGGAATTTCTGATCGACCAGGGCAAGGCGGACAGCTTTCTCGAAAACGGCCTGCGCCCGTGGCTGTTCGAGGATGCGGTCAAGGGAACCGGCATCGATCTGACGCTGCGCATGCATGAGCGCTACGACCACTCCTACTACTTCATCTCCACCTTCATGGACGATCACCTGAAGTGGCATGCCGTACGGCTGGCCTAGGCCGATTTTGTCCCGGAGCGACTGATGACCCACCTCCTTCTCGTTGGAGCCGGCGGCGCGATCGGCTCGATCTTGCGCTACCTTGTCGGCCTCTGGACCGTCCATCGCCTCGGGGCGGGCTTCCCGTGGGGCACACTCGGCGTCAATATCACCGGCTCGTTCCTGATCGGCGTGCTGGCAGAGGCGATCATGCGCAAGTTTGGCGCGTCGCCGGAAATGCGCGTGTTCCTCATCACCGGGGTTCTCGGCGGCTACACCACCTTTTCCGCCTTTTCGCTGGATGCGATCACGCTCTTCGAGCGTGGTGATGTCATGCTTTCCGTCATCTATGTCGTTGCCAGCGTCGCGCTTTCGCTCCTTGCGGTCTTCAGCGGGCTGGCTCTGATGCGCGCAATAGTCTAAAGGCTGCTTCTACGAGCGCTGCGTAGCCTGAGGGAAACGCGGTGCGTTGCTGCATTGCTCTTCAACCGTCATCGCTTCAGGGGCATTGTCATGCAGCCGTTAAAGGATTGCGGCAGCCCTTGCGCACCTGAAGCGTTTTCTTACGTCCATCCCAACGTAAGAGCTTCAGATTGACGCGCGACGCTGCAGGAACAGAAAGCAGGTTCGCTCAAATGGCAGGCATAGAACACAGGCAAGTGGACGGTGACGAGGCAGGCATGCGCCTTGACCGCTGGTTCAAAGTGCATTTTCCGGGGCTGGGTTTCGGTCCGCTGCAGAAGCTTTTGCGTTCGGGCCAGATCCGTGTCGACGGCGGCCGCGTCAAGTCCGACACGCGCCTACAGCCGGGCCAGACGGTGCGCATCCCTCCCCTTGGCGTCGATGCGAAGGAGACGAAGACAGGCCCGATCGCCGGCCGCGACCTTCGCCACTCGCCCGACGGAGAATTGCTGTCGCGGATGGTGCTGCATGAGGACGCGAAGGTGATCGTGCTGAACAAGCCGGCCGGGCTTGCCGTGCAAGGCGGCTCCGGCGTCAACCGTCACATCGACAAGATGCTCGAGGCCTGGACCAATCAGCGTGGCGAAAAGCCCCGTCTGGTGCACCGCCTCGACCGTGACACCTCAGGTGTTCTGGTCATTGCCCGTACGCGTGGCGCCGCCCAGAAGCTGACGGCCGCCTTCCGAGAGCGCGACACCAAGAAGACCTATTGGGCGCTGGTGAAAGGCGTGCCGCGCAAGCGCGAAGACCGGATCTCGACCTGGCTGGTCAAAGAACAGACGCCGGACGGCGACCGCATGCGCATCGCCAAGCATGGCGAGGACGGTGCCGACCACGCGATTTCCTACTACCGAATTCGTGAGCAAGCGGCACAGAACCTCGCCTGGCTCGAGATGGAGCCCTATACCGGCCGTACCCATCAGTTGCGCGTGCATGCCTTGCATATCGGTCACCCGATCCTCGGCGACCCGAAGTATTTCGACGCCGATATCAACTGGAGCCTGCCCGGCGGCATGCAGAACCGTCTGCATCTGCACGCGCGCCATATCGATATCCCGCATCCGGACGGCGGTCGCCTGCGCGTGACCGCGCCGCTGCCGCCGCACATGGTCCAAAGCTGGAACCTACTGGGCTTTGAAGAGAACGAGCCGGGCGAGGACGACTGATGAAACTGGCGCTTTTCGATTGCGACGGGACGCTGGTCGATAGCGGCGGGCTGATCCATGAGGTGATGGCGCGCACCTTCGAGGCATTCGATCGCGAGCGCCCGCCGCTTTCAGCAACCAAGGGCATCATCGGCCTGACACTCGACATCGCCATTGCCCGCCTGCTTGGCCGCGAGCACGTCGACGACCTGGCACTGGCGATGACTGCGCACTACAAGTCGATCTTCGCAGGCGTGCGCAGCGAAGCCGGCTTCCAGGAGCTTTTGTTTCCGGGCATCGCCGACATGATGCAGACGCTCTCGTCGCGGGACGCGCTGCTGATCGGCGCCGTCACCGGCAAGTCTCGGCGCGGCCTCACTCACATCTCCGAAACCCACGGTTTCGACAATATCTTCTTCGTTTCGCGCACCGCCGACGACTGCCCTTCCAAGCCGCACCCGGCGATGGTGACGGAGTGCTGTTCGGAAGCGGGCATCGATGCGAAGGATACGGTCGTCATCGGCGACGCGATCTACGACATGCAAATGGCCAAGGCCGCGGGAGCCGCCGCCATCGGCGTAGCCTGGGGCTATGCGTCCGTTCCCGATCTCATCGAGGCGGGTGCCGATTTCGTTGCGCAGACGCCGGCAGACATCATTGAATGGATGGAACACAATCATGCCTGATATTCGCGACGAGCTCAGCGGTGCGATGAGCCACGAGGATCCGGTCCGCCGCGCACAGATTCAGATGCTGAAGCCGCTGCCGAAGCGCTTCTACAAGGCGGTCAGCGTCGCTGCGGCGGAAGGCGACACCCACGCCGTGCTGCTCGACGGCCGCACGGTGCGCACGCCAGCAAAGCAACCGCTTGCCGTGCCGACACGCAAGCTTGCCGATATGCTGGCCGCCGAATGGGAGGCACAGGCCGAGGTCATCGATCCCGCCCGAATGCCGGTCACCCGCATCGTCAACACGGCGCTCGATGGTGTTGCGAAAGACCAGCGCTCGGTGTTCGACGACATCCTGCGCTTCGCCGGAACCGACATGATCTGCTATCGCGCCGACAGCCCGGAAGGCCTGGTCGCACGCCAGAACGAGATCTGGAACCCGGTGCTCGACTGGGCGCGGCAAACGCTTGGCGCCCGCTTCATCCTCGCCGAAGGCGTGATCCATCAGGAGCAGCCGGAGGAAGCCCTTTCGGCCTATGCCGAGGGCCTGCGCGCTTTCGCCACTCCGCTCGGGCTCACCTGCGTTCATACGGTGACCAGCCTGACGGGTTCGGCCCTGCTGGCGCTTGCCTTCGCCTCCGGCAGGTTCACGGCCGAAGAGGCCTGGACGGCCGCGCATGTCGACGAAGACTGGCAGATCGAGCATTGGGGAACCGACGAGGAAGCCTTCCGCCGCCGCGAAAACCGCTGGCAGGAAATGCTGGCGACTGCTGCGGTTCTGGACGCCTTGCGGTAAACGGAGACAGCGAAACATCTCTGAATACGATTGCGGGCTGCGCGTCCTTCATGACGAGCAGCCCGCTTCGTTTGCAATTATGGTTACGGCTTCAGAGCAAGATCGCCCTGCTTACCTAACGCCACGTTAGTGTATTACGCTGCGTTAGGCGGCGAGTTTCAGCCCGGCAATGCCGCTGACGATGAGCGCGATGCAGCCGAGGCGGACGAAGGTCGCCGGCTCTGCAAACAGGAAGATGCCGAGGATGACGGTACCGACCGTACCGATACCCGTCCAGACCGCATAGGCCGTGCCGAGCGGCAGGGTGCGCACGGCAAGGCCGAGCAGCGCGATGCTGAGGATCATCGACCCGACGGTCAGGATCGTCGGCGTAACGCGCGTGAAGCCATCCGTGTATTTGAGACCGATTGCCCAGCCGATTTCGAGGATACCGGCAACCAAAAGAAGGAACCAGGCCATGTCAAACTCCTAATACTGGAGCGAGGCCGTCCCCGCGGATGTTCGGTTTCGAATTCGCGAACCGTGCAGCCGTCTGCAATGCCGGTTCTATCTCACACTCCGGTTCCGACGGCAAGGCAGCCACGGGCAGATCAGCCTTGCACCGGTGGCAAGGCTAAGCCACGTGCCGCATTCCTTGAATCCTTGAAAACGACGGGGTTTTCGTCCGGGCCAAGCACAAGGAAAGGCCGTCTTACAGTTTTCTGGGCATTCTAGGGAGCATTGCGCTCCCGGCGGAGTTTCGCCCACCATTCCAGCCGCTTGCGGATTTCTCGCTCGAAACCACGCTCCGGCGGATCATAGTAAGTCTGGCGCCCCATCTTTTCCGGAAAATAGTCCTGGCCGGAAAAGGCATCCGGCTCGTCGTGATCGTAGCGATAACCGTCGCCGTAGCCTTCGCCCTTCATCAGCTTGGTCGGGGCGTTGAGAATGTGCTTCGGCGGCAGCAGCGAGCCGTTCTCCTTGGCAGCGCGCATCGCCGCCTTGTAGGCAGTGTAGACCCCGTTCGACTTCGGCGCGGTCGCCAGATAGACACAGGCTTCGGCAAGCGCCAATTCCCCCTCCGGCGAGCCCAGATAATCATAGGCGTCCTTGGCGGCATTGCAGATCACCAGGGCCTGAGGGTCGGCAAGGCCGATATCTTCAACCGCCATGCGTACAAGCCGTCGCCCGAGATAAAGAGGATCCTCGCCCGCATCGAACATGCGGCAGAGATAATAGAGCGCGGCATCCGGATCGGAACCGCGTACCGACTTGTGCAGCGCCGAGATCAGATTGTAGTGGCCGTCCTGGCCCTTGTCGTAGACCGGCGCCCGGCGCTGGACGATGTTCTGAAGCGCTGCAGCATCGAAGATCTCGTCGCGCCGCGCGGCGCGCCAGACTTCTTCCGCCAGCGTCAGCGCCGCACGGCCATCGCCATCGGCCATGCGGATCAGGCTCGCGCGTGCATCCGCATCAAGCGGCAACGCCTTGCCTTCTGCCTGCTCGGCACGGGACAGAAGCTCCTGGATGCTGTCCTCACCGTGTGGCTTGAACGTCAGCACGCGAGCGCGGGACAACAGAGCGGCGTTGAGCTCGAAGGACGGATTTTCGGTCGTGGCGCCGACGAGGATGACGGTGCCATCCTCCATCACGGGCAGGAAACTATCCTGCTGGGCACGATTGAAACGGTGGATCTCGTCGACGAACAGCAGGGTCTGCCGGCCGGACATGCGCCGTGCACGCGCCGATTCGAACACCTTCTTGAGATCGGCAACACCGGAGAAGATGGCGGAGATCTGCTCGAAGGCGAGTCCCGCCTCCCCCGAAAGCAGACGCGCGACGGTCGTCTTGCCGGTGCCTGGCGGTCCCCAGAAGATCATCGATCCGAGAGAACCCGACGCGATCATACGCGACAGCACGCCATCATCCCCGGTCAGGTGCTCCTGGCCCGTGACTTCGGCGAGCGTACGCGGGCGAAGCCGGTCGGCAAGCGGTCTTGCGGACGCCATCTCAGGAGGCTCGTGTGCTGTAAACAGATCGCTCATCGGAAGAACTGACGGATAAGTTGGCCGTCCCGCTCGATTTCGACGCGCCAGAAGGAGGCGTCGTCGGCCATCACATGCTCCAGCGTCTTGGACGTGTCGATCGCCGTGCCGTTGACAGAGCGCACGATGTCCTTCGGCTCAAGGCCGATGCGTGCTGCCGGCGAACCGCGGTTGACCTGCATGACGACGACGCCCTGGAGCGAAGTCGACACGCGCAGTTCCTCGGCTAGACGTGGCGACAGATTGGCGACGACCGCGCCGGCGAAGGGATTGCGACCTTCGATCAGCCGTTCGTCACGCGGCGAGGTCTCCGGCGCCCGATCGAGCCTGAGCATCACCTCACGCGGCTTACCGTTTTCCGACACGGTAACGCGCGCCTCGTGGCCGATGCCGACCGTCGTCAAGCGGTAGCCGAGCGCATCAGGATGTTCGACTTCAATGCCGTTGACGGCGGTGATCACTTGCCCCGGCTTGATGCCTGCCAGTTCGGCCGGGCCACCCGCCACGACAGCCGTCACCAGCGCACCGCGGGCGCGGTTGAAGCCAAGGGCTTCGGCCACTTCCGAGGTCACCGGTTCGAAGCTTGCGCCGATGAAGGGACGGACGAAGGCGCCATTGCCGCCGTCAGCGGACGCGACGAAGACCTTTACCAGATTGGCGGGGATAGCAAAGCCGACGCCGTTCGAGCCGCCACCCTTGGAGAAGATCGCGGTGTTGATGCCGATCAATTGACCGTTCATGTCGATGAGGCCGCCGCCGGAATTGCCCGGATTGATCGCCGCATCCGTCTGGATAAAGAAGCCGAAATCCCCTGAAGAAACCTGGTTGCGCGCGAGAGCCGAGACGATGCCGCTCGTGACCGTCTGGCCGACGCCGAACGGGTTGCCGATCGCCAGCACGAGGTCGCCGACTTCGACCGCATCCGAGTCGCCGAGCGGGACGATCTCGAACGGGCCTTCCGACTGGATCTTCAGCACCGCCAGGTCGAGTCGGTCATCCTTGAGCACGATCTTGCAGGGAAATTCGCGCCCGTCCGCCAGCGCCACCTTGATGTCGTCGGCGCCCTCGATGACGTGATTGTTGGTCACGACGATGCCGTTCTTGCCGACGATCACGCCGGAGCCGAGCGACGATTGCTTTTCCGAGCGGTTCGGCATGCGTTGGCCAAAGAACTCCTCAAAGAAGGGATCGCCGGAAAAGATCGAGCGGCGCTCGACCACGCGTTCGGCGTAGACGTTGACGACCGCATTTGCCGTCTGCTTGACGAGCGGCGCGAAGGAAAGCTGCATTTCGGTGCGCGACTGCGGAACCGTCTTGGCCTCCTCAGCCCATGCCGGACAGGCAAGAGACACAGCAATGACGAGCGCAACAAGCGCTCTTTGACCAACGATCATGTGAAGCATTCTCCTATTCGTCACGGCTACGTTCAGATAGGATTTCGCGCGAAAAAAGGCAAATGTTGGCGCAGGATACGCAAAGTTGCCGGCTTCACGCGCTACGCACGAAAACGTGGTTCCGCACCCCTTTCACGGTGATCGAAAGTCTGCTGAGTTCGTACAAGACAAGGCTCATAAACCACTCTCGGATAAGACCATGCCATCCTACCGTCCACCACGAATCGTTTCCTCCGAAATCACGCCGGAGAACATCTTCATCAATCGCCGCGCATTCCTGGGCGCCGCGGTCGGCGGCGTCCTTCTTGCCGGAAGCGGCACAGGTATCGCGGCGGCGCTTAGCGCACCAAAAGGCAAATACGTCGTCGACGAGGACCTGACCCCCGAAGCTGACGTCACGGGCTACAACAACTTCTATGAATTCGGGACCGGCAAGGGCGATCCGGCCGCCAATTCGAGCGGCTTCAAGCCGACCCCCTGGACAGTGAAGGTCGATGGCCTCGTCGGCAAACCGAAGGAGTTCGGGCTGGAGGAACTGCTGAAGTTCCCCATCGAGGAACGCGTCTATCGCATGCGCTGCGTCGAGGCGTGGTCGATGGTGATCCCCTGGACCGGCTTCCAACTTTCGACCCTGCTCGACAAGGTGGAGCCGCTGGGCAGCGCCAAATATGTCTCGTTCGAAACGGTCGTTCGCCCGGCGGAGATGTCGGGCCAATCCGGCTTCTTTCAGCCGTTGCCCTGGCCCTATCGCGAAGGACTGAGGCTCGATGAAGCCCGTCACCCGCTCACTCTGCTGTCCGTCGGCGTCTACGGCAAAACGCTTCCCAACCAGAATGGCGCACCGATTCGGCTCGTCACCCCCTGGAAGTACGGCTTCAAGGGGATCAAGTCGATCGTGCGGATCTCGCTCACCGAGGCGCAGCCGCCCTCCACCTGGAACCTCTCGGCCCCCAACGAGTACGGCTTCTATGCCAACGTCAACCCGGCCGTCGATCACCCGCGCTGGAGCCAGGCGACGGAGAACCGCATCGGGGGCGGAGGCTTCTTCGGCTCCAACCGTCGCGACACCCTGCCCTTCAACGGCTATGCCGACGAGGTTGCCAGCCTCTATGCCAGCATGGATCTGAGAGCGAACTACTGACGATGGCCGGCCTGCCCATACTCCCGAAACGCTTTCATTCGGCCTCGGTCTGGGCGCTCTATGGCTTTGGCCTGGTGCCGGCGGCGTTTGCCTTCTATCTCGGCGCTACCGGGCAACTGCCCGGCAATCCGGTCAAGGGATTCGAGCATCTGCTCGGGATCTGGGCGCTGCGCTTTCTCGTGGCCACGTTGGCAATCACCCCGATTCGCGATCTCTTCGGCATCAACTGGCTACGCTACCGCCGGGCGCTCGGGCTGCTGGCATTCTACTACGTGCTGATGCACTTCCTGGCCTACATGCTGCTCGATCAGGTGCTGAACGTCCCGGCGATCCTCGCCGACATCGCGCGCCGTCCGTTCATCACCATCGGCATGGCGGCCCTCGTCATGCTGATCCCGCTGGCGTTGACGTCCAACACCTGGTCGATCCGCAGGCTTGGCACCCGCTGGAACACGTTACACAGGCTCGCCTACGTGATTGCTGCCGCCGGCGCCCTGCATTTTGCCATGTCGGTGAAGGTCGTTGGCCCCGAGCAGATGCTCTATCTCGGCTTGGTCGCCGCGTTGCTTCTCTGGCGGTTGGCGCGCAAACCCTATCTCCGTCGCAAACGTCAGACGGCGAGCGCGCCGGCCAGGGCGATCCCAGGAAAAGTGTAATTTTCCCATTCGCTCGGAGCAGCCGGATACTCGGTCGCTCAAGCGCTCGACCAAGCATTGAAATGGTGCAAACCACCGCCCATAGAAAAATGGCCGGGTGATGAACACCCGGCCATTTCGATTTCACTGCCTTCGATCGGCTTAGGCTGCTTCAGCAGCTTCAGCTTCAGCGGCAACGCGGGCGAGATCCTTCGCACCCTTTGCCGAGACGTCGCGGTCAACGAATTCGATGACGGCGAGCGCGGCGTTGTCGCCGTGACGGAAGCCGGCCTTCATGATGCGCAGGTAGCCGCCGTTGCGGGTGGCGTAGCGCGATGCAATCGTGTCGAACAGCTTCGAAACGACAGCGGCGTCGCGGATCTGCGAGATCGCCTGGCGGCGAGCGTGCAGGTCACCGCGCTTGCCGAGCGTGACGAGCTTCTCGACGATCGGGCGGATTTCCTTGGCCTTCGGCAGGGTCGTAACGATCTGCTCGTGTTCGATCAGCGAAGCTGCCATGTTGGCAAACATCGCCTTGCGGTGGCTGGCGGTTCTATTCAGCTTGCGGCCGGCTTTACCGTGGCGCATGGCTATTCTCCTTCACTTGCAGGCATCCGCCCGCAGTCTAATGGTTAGTATTGGTCTTCGTAACGCTTGGCGAGATCTTCGATGTTCTCAGGCGGCCAGGACGGCACTTCCATGCCGAGGTGCAGACCCATGGAAGCGAGAACTTCCTTGATTTCGTTCAGCGACTTGCGACCAAAATTCGGCGTGCGGAGCATTTCTGCTTCGGTCTTCTGAATGAGGTCGCCGATGTAGACGATGTTGTCGTTCTTCAGGCAGTTGGCCGAACGGACCGAAAGTTCCAGTTCGTCGACCTTCTTGAGAAGCGCCGGGTTGAAGGCGAGTTCGGTGACTGCCTCTTCCTCTGCTTCCTTCTGCGGCTCGTCGAAGTTGACGAAAACCGACAGCTGGTCCTGAAGGATGCGGGCCGCAAATGCGATCGCATCTTCACCGGTGACGGAACCGTCCGTCTCGATGGACATCGTCAGCTTGTCGTAGTCAAGAACCTGGCCTTCACGGGTGTTTTCCACCTTGTAGGACACCTTCTTGACCGGCGAGTACAGGCTGTCGACCGGGATCAGGCCGATCGGAGCATCTTCCGAACGGTTGCGATCAGCCGGCACGTAGCCCTTGCCGTTGTTGACGGTGAACTCCATGCGGATCTCGGCGCCCTCGTCGAGGGTGCAGATCACATGGTTCGGGTTGAGGATTTCGATATCGCCAACCGTCTGGATGTCACCGGCGGTTACAACGCCCGGACCCTGCTTGCGCACAACCATGCGCTTTGCGTCGTCGCCATCCATCTTGATGGCGATTTCCTTGATGTTGAGCACGATGTCCGTCACATCTTCCCGGACGCCCGGGATAGAGGAGAACTCGTGCAGGACGCCGTCGATCTGCACTGCGGTGACAGCAGCACCACGCAGCGACGACAGAAGCACGCGGCGAAGCGCGTTGCCGAGGGTCAGACCGAAGCCGCGCTCAAGCGGTTCCGCAACCAGCGTTGCCTTGGTGCGGCCGGAGGAGACGAACTCCACCTTGTTCGGCTTGATCAGTTCCTGCCAATTCTTCTGGATCATGTTTTCTGCCTTCCGTTCGTTGCCACCATCCAATCGTGACAACCGAGCCCCGAAGACCGGGAGAGAGCGGATGCCCCCTCACCGGCATGTTGAACGCAAATGATCAGACGCGGCGCTTCTTGCGCGGGCGGCAACCGTTGTGCGGGATCGGGGTCACATCGCGGATCGAGGTGATCATGAAGCCCGCAGCCTGCAGCGCGCGAAGAGCGGATTCACGGCCGGAACCCGGGCCGCAAACTTCGACTTCCAGCGACTTCATGCCGTGTTCCTGAGCCTTCTTGGCGCAGTCTTCAGCGGCGATCTGAGCGGCAAACGGGGTCGACTTACGCGAACCCTTGAAACCCTTGGCACCGGCAGACGACCAGGCAATCGCGTTGCCCTGTGCGTCGGTGATGGTGATCATGGTGTTGTTGAACGACGAATTGACGTGAGCAACGCCAGACGTGATGTTCTTGCGTTCGCGACGGCGAACGCGGGTGGCTTCCTTGGCCATAGGATCCCTTTCTTAGATCTCTGCACCGCCGTAATTCCAGCGGCTCCACCGGGAAAAGGATTTGTCGTCCCCTGCCCTGCATCTTCATTCTCCCGCCGAGAGGATATCCACTCCGCGGACTTCACACCCGGTCATTGGACCGGACGGCGGTCAGGCAAGCGCCTTTCCAAACTGCAAAAGGAGGCCGGCGCTTGACGCCAGCCTCCCAATCTCCCTTTTCGGGAAATTACTTCTTCTTACCGGCAATCGCCTTCGCCGGACCCTTGCGGGTGCGAGCGTTGGTGTGGGTGCGCTGACCGCGAACCGGCAGGCCACGACGGTGACGCAGGCCGCGGTAGCAGCCGAGGTCCATCAGGCGCTTGATGTTCATCGAGGTCTCGCGACGCAGGTCACCTTCGACCTGGTAGTCACGGTCGATCGCTTCGCGGATCTGCAGGACTTCAGCGTCCGTCAGCTGATGCACGCGACGATCAGCCGGGATACCGACCTTCTCGATGATTTCCTGTGCGAATTTCGGGCCGATCCCGTGAATGTAGGTCAGCGCGATAACTACGCGCTTCGCCGTCGGGATGTTGACGCCAGCGATACGTGCCACGTCTATTCTCCTTGCGTTCCAGTTGCCATCCGGCAATAGGTGCTTCGTTACGCGACCTCGAAGAGCCGCACGTTGATTGAGGTTCGAGACACGTCAAAAACGACCGTACTCGGACTTCATTTTCTTTGAAGACCGCGCCGATCGCTCTCATGTCGCGAGTTGGCGCTGTCTTTGGCGGAATCGGCCGGAAAAGTCAACTCCCCGGCGGTTCCTTTTCGGCAAAGACCAGTGTCTAAGCCAGAATCTTCTCGATCTCGGCAGTAACGGTGTTCACATCCGCCATGCCATCCACCGTTCTCAGCTGCCCCGTACCGGCATAATGCTCCGACAACGGTGCGGTCTTTTCACGATACTCGGTCAGCCGGCGCTTGAACGCCTCCGGATTGTCGTCCGAACGGACCGTGCCTCCCGCAGCGATGGTTTCCGCTACGCGATTCTCCATCCGCTTTACAAGGGCTGCCTCGTCGACCTTCAGCTCGATGACTGCGTCGAGCTTCAGACCTTTGCCCTCGAGCATCTTGCCGAGCGCAATCGCCTGCGGAACGGTACGCGGGTAACCATCAAGGATGAAACCCTTTGCACAATCCGGCTGGTCGATGCGATCCGACACGATTTCGTTGACGATCTCATCGGATACCAGCTGACCGGCATCCATGACGGCCTTGGCACGCTTGCCGACCTCAGTCGCCTGGGCAACGGCCGCCCGCAGCATATCGCCTGTGGAAAGCTGCGGAATGCCGTATCTCTCCGTCAGAAGCTTGGCTTGCGTCCCCTTGCCAGCGCCCGGCGGTCCCAAAAAAATCAGTCTCATCGTCCCCTCTTTCCTCCGCGCAGCTTCGACTTCTTGATCAGCCCCTCATATTGCTGTGCGATGAGGTGGCCCTGGATCTGTGCTACCGTATCAAGGGTCACGCTGACAACAATCAAAAGCGACGTACCACCAAGGTAGAACGGCACGCCGGTCTGCGAAATCAGAACTTCCGGCAGAATGCAGACGAAGATCAGGTAGACCGCACCGATGACGGTGATGCGCGTCAGGACGTAATCGATGTATTCCGCGGTGCGCTCACCCGGACGAATGCCCGGAATGAAGCCGCCGTGCTTCTTGAGATTGTCGGCCGTGTCCTTCGGATTGAAGACGATTGCCGTGTAGAAGAAGGCGAAGAAGGCAATCATCGCACCGTAGAGGACCATGTAGAGCGGCTTGCCGTGAGCAAGTGCGCCAACGATGGTGGTGGCCCAGCCCGGCAGCGCCGCCGTGTTGGCAAAGCCCGCGAGCGTTGCCGGCAAGAGCAGCAGTGAGGATGCGAAGATTGCCGGGATGACGCCCGAAGTGTTGAGCTTCAACGGTAGGTGCGAGGTGTCGCCCTGGAACATGCGGTTGCCGACCTGGCGCTTCGGATACTGGATCAGAAGTCGGCGCTGCGCCCGTTCGACAAAGACGATAAGGGCGATGACGGCAACGACCATGATGATGATCGCAAGGATCAGCGGCGTCGAAAGCGCGCCGGTGCGGCCGAGTTCGAGCGTACCGGCGAGAGCCGTCGGCAGGTGCGCGACAATACCAGCGAAGATGATCAGCGAAATACCGTTGCCGATACCGCGCGAGGTGATCTGCTCACCGAGCCACATCAGGAACATGGTGCCGCCGAGCAGGGAAATGACAGTCGAAATGCGGAAGAACCAGCCCGGATCGTTCACAAGGCCATTGCCGCTCTCGAGGCCGACGGCGATGGCGTAAGCCTGCGCCGTGCCGAGAAGCACCGTGCCGTAGCGGGTGTACTGGTTGATGATCTTGCGTCCCTGCTCACCTTCCTTCTTCAGCTGTTCCAGAGCCGGAACGACCGAGGTCATCAGCTGAACAATGATCGAGGCAGAGATATAGGGCATGATGCCGAGCGCGAAGATCGCCATGCGCTCAACTGCACCGCCCGAAAACATGTTGAAGAGGCCGAGAATGCCGCCGCTCTGGCCGCGGAATGCCTGGGCAAACGCTTCCGGGTTAAGACCGGGCAGCGGAATATAGGTGCCAAGACGGTAAACCAGAAGCGCACCAAGCGTGAACCAAAGCCGTTTCTTCAGATCTTCCGCCTTGGCGAAAGTCGAGAAATTCAGGTTCGAGGCGAGCTGTTCCGCTGCAGAAGCCATGCAATTCTCCGCGTACCAAATCTCGGAATCAGCGGGAACACCCGGTCCGTTCCGGAAGGAGTAACTTTTCGTATTGAAAACCGGACGCGAGGCGATTGTGTCTGCAATCGGATGCCTCACCGTGGTTTCCGCTATGTCCGCTTGCGGCAAGCGATTCGCCGGCTGCGGACGTGAGGCTCACATATGGGAGCAAAACCGCCCGGAGTGAAGCACCCCGGGCGGTTCATCAATAATATTATTCAGCAGCGGCTGCGAGCAGCTTGACCGAACCGCCGGCCTTTTCGATCTTTTCGATCGCCGACTTGGAAGCGCCAGCGACTTCGATCGAAACCTTCGCCTTCAGTTCGCCGTCAGCGAGAACGCGGACGCCGTCCTTTTCGCGACGGATGACGCCGGCAGCCTTGAGGGCAGCCGCATCGACGGTCTTCGAAGCGTCGAGCTTCTTGGCGTCAATTGCCGTCTGGATACGGCCGAGCGACACGACAACAAACTCCGAAGCGAAGATGTTGTTGAAGCCGCGCTTCGGCAGACGACGGTAGATCGGCATCTGGCCGCCTTCGAAGCCGTTGATAGCAACGCCCGAACGAGCCTTCTGACCCTTGACACCGCGGCCGGCCGTCTTGCCGGAACCCGAACCGATACCACGGCCGAGACGCTTACGGCTGTGGGTAGAGCCTTCGTTGTCCTTGATTTCATTCAGTTTCATGAGCTTATCCCCCTCACTTCTCGTCGACGACGCGAACGAGGTGCTGGACGGTCCGGATCATGCCGCGAACAGACGGAGTGTCTTCGAGCGTGCGAACCCGGTGCATCTTGTTGAGGCCCAGACCGATGAGCGTCTGACGCTGCACGGCCGGACGGCGAATGGGGCTACCGATCTGCTCGACGGTAACCGTCTTCTTGGCAAGTTCTTTCTTAGCCATCTGTCAGCTCCCTTATTCTTCGGAAGCAGCGCCGGAGGAAACACGACGAGCCTGGAGCGTGGCGTACTTGATGCCGCGCTGAGCTGCGATGTCCTTCGGGTGCATCTGGTTCTTGAGGGCGTCGAAGGTTGCGCGAACCATGTTGTAGGGGTTCGACGAACCGGTCGACTTGGCGACGACGTCATGAACGCCGAGCGTTTCGAAGACGGCGCGCATCGGGCCACCGGCGATGATACCGGTACCGGCCTTGGCCGAACGCAGCAGCACCTTGCCGGCGCCGTGACGGCCATGAACGTCGTGATGCAGGGTACGACCACCACGCAGCGGGACGAAAATCAGGTCGCGCTTGGCAGCTTCCGTCGCCTTGCGGATGGCTTCCGGCACTTCGCGTGCCTTGCCATGGCCGAAGCCGACGCGGCCCTTCTGGTCGCCAACGACGACGAGAGCGGCGAAACCGAAACGACGACCGCCCTTCACCACCTTGGCGACGCGGTTGATTGCTACGAGCTTGTCGACAAATTCGCTGTCGCGCTCTTCGCGGTTCTGGCGATCTTCGCGAGAACCCTTTCTTTCTTGTGCCATTGTCCTTTTCCTTTTTCTTTTCCGGGTGCAATCGGCAGATTGACAAAAGTCGCCTCCGTCTTTCCGACTGGAAGCGACCGGAAACCACTGATCGTCCAGGGCGGACTCGAGGCCCGCCCTGTGATCGATCAGAAGTTCAGACCACCTTCACGTGCAGCTTCGGCCAAAGCCTTGATGCGGCCGTGATAGATGAAGGCGCCACGATCAAAGACAACGTCCTTGACGCCAGCCTTTACGGCGCGCTCAGCGATGAGCTTGCCGACGGCAGCAGCAGCTGCCGCGTCAGCGCCCGTCTTCAAAGACGAACGTAGATCGGTATCGAGCGTGGAGGCAGACGCAAGCGTCTTGCCGGCAACGTCATCGATAACCTGTACGTAGATGTTCTTCGACGAGCGATGAACCGACAGGCGCGGACGGCCATTGGCGACCGCCTTGATTTGACGGCGCACGCGGTTGGCGCGACGCACAAGAGTATCTTTCCTGCTAGCCATTTCGCGTGATCCTTACTTCTTCTTGCCTTCTTTGCGGACAATCCGCTCTTCGGCATACTTGACGCCCTTGCCCTTGTAGGGCTCGGGGCCACGGTATTCGCGGATTTCCGCGGCAACCTGGCCGACCTGCTGCTTGTTGATGCCGGACACGATGATTTCGGTCGGCTTCGGAACAGCAATCGTGATGCCTTCCGGCGTCTGGTAGACGACGTCGTGGCTGAAACCGAGCGCCAGTTGCAGGTTCTTGCCCTGCAGCGACGCACGATAACCAACGCCGTTGATTTCGAGCTTGCGCTCGTAACCGTCCTTGACGCCCTTCAAGATGTTCTCGATCATCGTGCGGGACATGCCCCACTTCGAACGAGCATCCTTGCTCTGGCTGAGCGGCTGTACGACAACCGCATTATCTTCGAGCTTTACCGAAACTTCGTCGTTTGCAACAAAGAACAGTTCGCCCTTCGGGCCCTTCGCCGTTACCTTCTGGCCATCAACGCTTGCCGTGACGCCTGCCGGAACCTGAACGGGCTTCTTACCGATACGAGACATTTTTATACCTGTCTGTTCGCTATGGAGAACTTGCTACGCCTTAGAAGACGGAGCAAAGAATCTCGCCACCAACATTCTGTTCGCGTGCCTGGTGATCGGCCATCACACCCTTCGGGGTCGAAAGGATGGTGATGCCGAGGCCGTTCGCGACCTGCGGAATGGACTTAACCGAGACATAAACTCGGCGGCCCGGCTTGGAAACGCGTCCGATCTCACGGATTACGGAAGCGCCTTCGTAGTACTTCAGTTCGATGTTCAGCTCGGCCTTGCCGTTGCCAAACACGACTTCAGAGTATCCACGGATGTAGCCTTCAGCCTGAAGGACATCCAGAACGCGTGCGCGGAGCTTCGAAGCCGGCGTGGAAACGCTCGACTTGCGGCGAGCCGCGCCGTTACGGATACGGGTGAGCATATCGCCCAGCGGATCAGTCATTGCCATGTGCCCGTCTCCTTACCAGCTCGACTTGACGATGCCCGGCACCTTGCCGAGATTGCCCAGTTCGCGAAGCGCAATACGCGACATACGAAGTTTACGATAGTAGGCGCGCGGACGGCCGGTGACTTCGCAGCGGTTGCGAATGCGGGTCTTGGATCCATCGCGCGGCAGACCTGCCAGCTTGATGGTTGCCTTGAACCGCTCTTCGATCGGCAGAGACTGGTTCATGATGATTGCCTTCAGCGCGGCACGCTTTGAAGCTTGCCCGGCAACCAGTTTGCGGCGGCGCTTGTTCTTTTCAACTGCGCTCGTTTTCGCCATAACAGTTATCCTTCTTTACGCTTGTCGTTACGGATTACTGACGGAACGGGAAGTTGAACTCTGTGAGCAGAGCGCGTGCTTCGTCGTCGTTAGTAGCCGTCGTGCAAACGATGATGTCCATGCCCCACATCTGATCAACCTTGTCGTAGTTGATCTCAGGGAACACAATGTGCTCCTTGACGCCCATGGCGAAGTTGCCACGGCCATCGAAGGACTTCGGATTGAGGCCACGGAAGTCGCGAACGCGCGGAAGAGCGATGTTCACGAGACGATCCAGGAACTCATACATCCGAACGCCGCGCAGGGTAACCTTGGCACCAATCGGCATGCCTTCGCGAAGCTTGAAGCCTGCGATGGAGTTGCGAGCGCGGGTGATTACCGGCTTCTGACCAGCAATCGCAGCGAGGTCGGCAGCAGCAACGGTCGGCTTCTTCGAGTCGCCCGTCGATTCGCCAACACCCATGTTGATGACGATCTTGTCGAGGCGCGGGATCTGCATTTCGTTGGCGTAGGAGAACTTCTCCTGCATCGCCTTGCGGATGCGCTCTACGTATTCCTTCTTGAGCCGCGGCTCGTAAGCGGACTTAGCCATCGATCACTACTCCCGAACGCTTGGCCACGCGGACCTTCTTGTCACCGTCGATCTTGAAACCGACGCGAGTCGGCTTGCCGTCCTTCGGATCGGCAATCGCGATGTTCGAAAGATGGATCGAGGCTTCCTTATTGATGATGCCGGCTTCCTGGCTCTGGGTCTGGCGCTGGTGACGCTTCACCATGTTGACGCCACGCACAACAGCCCGGTCTTCCTTCGGCATAACCTGGACGACTTCGCCGGTACGGCCCTTGTCCTTACCGGTGAGAACGACAACCTTGTCGCCTTTGCGAATCTTTTGCATCTCTCTACGCTCCTTTAGAGTACTTCTGGAGCCAGCGAGATGATCTTCATGTGGTTCTTGGCGCGAAGTTCGCGCGGAACCGGTCCGAAGATACGGGTGCCGATCGGCTCTTTCTTGTTATCGATAAGAACGGCTGCGTTGGTGTCAAAGCGGATGACAGAGCCATCCGGACGGCGGATGTCCTTCGCAGTGCGAACGACAACAGCCTTCATGACATCACCCTTCTTTACGCGGCCGCGCGGAATGGCTTCCTTGATCGAAACGACAATGATGTCGCCGACCGACGCATACTTGCGCTTGGAGCCGCCCAGCACCTTGATGCACATGACACGACGTGCGCCGGAATTATCCGCCACGTCGAGGTTTGTTTGCATCTGAATCATGTCAGGTCGCCTTCTTGTTGTTACCCGGCCGGTTGGGTCGAAACCCCCTCGCCTGGCTTATAGTGCTCATCTCAAAGCAAAAGAACGCCCGGACTCGAGCGTTCCCCTGCTTCAATTGCGTGCTTCATACAGGTATTTGCCCAAGACGCAAGGGTCTTCAGGTCAAAACCTGCAGAAATCAAGCGTGGACGGCTACAACCGTCCAGCGCTTATCCTTCGAGATCGGCGCACATTCCTCAATGGAAACGACGTCACCAACCTTGAACTGGTTGTTTTCGTCGTGCGCCTTGTACTTCTTCGAGCGACGGACAGTCTTCTGGAGGATCGGGTGCGCAAAACGGCGCTCGACCCGGACGACGACGGTCTTGTCGTTCTTGTCGCTGACAACAGTGCCCTGCAGAATGCGTTTCGGCATATTTTCTGGTCCTTAGGCCTTGGCTTCTGCCGCCTTCTGGCGGGCAATGGTTTTGACGCGTGCGATGTCCTTGCGGACTTCGTTGATACGCGAAGACTTCTCGAGCTGGCCGGTTGCCTTCTGGAAGCGCAGGTTGAACTGCTCCTTCTTCAGCTTGGCAAGCTCTTCGTTGAGTTGATCGGCGCTCAGAGCGCGAACTTCTACGGCTTTCATGAGTTCACTCCTTACTCTGCGATACGCTGCACGAAGCGCGTCTTGACAGAGAGCTTGGCAGCGCCAAGACGAAGTGCCTCACGGGCAAGTTCTTCGCTGACACCATCGATCTCAAACATCATACGGCCGGGCTTGACCTTGCATGCCCAGTATTCGACCGAACCCTTACCCTTACCCATGCGGACTTCCGTCGGCTTGGCGGTTACGGGAACGTCGGGGAACACACGGATCCACACGCGGCCGGCGCGCTTCATGTGACGCGTGATCGCGCGGCGGGCCGCTTCGATCTCGCGCGCATTGACGCGGTTCGGCTCTTGAGCCTTCAGGCCGAATTCGCCGAAGGCAAGATCAGAACCGCCCTTGGCTACGCCCTTGATGCGGCCCTTGAACTGCTTGCGATACTTCGTACGCTTTGGCTGCAACATTTTTTTACTTCTCCGATATTGGCTGCCAAACGCGAATGTTACGCGTTTTCACGACGGCGGTCACGATCGCCACGGTCGCGATCACGGCTGCCAGGGCCCTGGTTGTCACTTTCGATCGCACGGCGCTCGGAAGCCATCGGATCGTGCTCAAGGATTTCGCCCTTGAAGATCCAGACCTTAATGCCGCAGATACCGAAAGCGGTTTCCGCTTCGGCCGTGCCGTAGTCGATGTCCGCACGCAGGGTGTGCAGCGGAACGCGACCTTCGCGGTACCATTCGGTACGAGCGATTTCGGCGCCACCGAGACGACCGGCGCAGGTGATCTTGATGCCTTCGGCGCCAAGACGCATGGCCGACTGAACAGCGCGCTTCATCGCACGGCGGAAAGCCACGCGGCGCTCGAGCTGCTGGGCGATCGACTGGGCAACGAGCGTTGCGTCAACTTCCGGCTTGCGCACTTCAACGATGTTGAGGTGCGTTTCGGAGTTGGTCATCTCGGAAAGCTTCTTGCGGAGCTTTTCGATGTCGGCGCCCTTCTTGCCGATGATGAGACCCGGGCGAGCCGAGTGGATCGTGACGCGGCACTTCTTGTGCGGACGCTCGATGACCACCTTGGCGATGCCGGCAGCCTTCAGCTCTTCCATCAGGTAAGCGCGGATCTTCAGGTCTTCATGAAGCAGCTGGCCGTATTCGGCGTTGTCTGCAAACCAACGGCTATCCCAGGTCCGGTTGATACCGAGACGGAAACCGATCGGATTAATCTTCTGACCCATTATGCGGCCTCCCCTTTGGCTTCCACTTCGCGAACGACGATCGTCAAGTGCGAGAACGGCTTTTCGACGCGCGATGCACGGCCGCGACCACGGGCGTGGAAGCGCTTCATGACGATCGACTTGCCAACGTAAGCTTCTGCAACGACGAGCGAATCGACGTCGAGATCGTGGTTGTTCTCTGCGTTTGCGATGGCAGATTCAAGGGTCTTCTTGACCGTTTCTGCAATGCGCTTGCGGGAGAACTCCAGTTCGGCCAGAGCGCGGTCGACCTTCTTGCCGCGGATCATCGCGGCAACCAGGTTGAGCTTCTGGGGGCTGACGCGGATCGTGCGCGCAATTGCCTGCGCCTCATTATCCTTCAGCCGGCGTTCGGCTTTTGCCTTGCCCATTGTTACTTCCTCTTTGCCTTCTTGTCCGCGCCATGACCGTAGTAGGTCCGGGTCGGAGAGAATTCGCCAAACTTGTGACCGACCATGTCTTCATTGACGCTGACCGGAACGTGCTTGCTGCCGTTGTAGACGCCGAAGGTGAGGCCGACAAACTGCGGAAGGATCGTGGAGCGGCGGCTCCAAATCTTGATCACTTCGTTACGACCGCCTTCGCGGACCTTCTCAGCCTTCTTGAGAAGATAACCGTCAACGAACGGACCTTTCCATACTGAACGAGTCATTCGAGACTTCCTCTCTTACTTCTTCTTCTGGTGCCGCGAGCGCATGATGAACTTGTCGGTCGCCTTGTTCGAGCGCGTACGCTTGCCCTTCGTGGGCTTGCCCCACGGGGTAACCGGGTGACGACCACCCGAGGTACGGCCTTCACCACCGCCGTGCGGGTGGTCAACCGGGTTCATGACGACGCCGCGAACGTGCGGACGCTTGCCGCGCCAACGCGAACGACCAGCCTTACCGTCATTGATGTTGCCGTGATCGGGGTTCGATACGGCGCCGATCGATGCGAGGCAGGAACCGTGCACGAGACGCTGTTCGCCCGAGTTCAGACGAAGGATCGCCATGCCCTGGTCACGACCGACGAGCTGCGCGTAGGTACCGGCGGAGCGGGCCATCTGGCCGCCCTTGCCCGGCTTCATTTCCACGTTGTGGATGATGGAGCCGACCGGGATGTACTGCAGCGGCATCGTGTTGCCGGGCTTGACGTCAACGGCCTTCTCCGAAGCGATGACCTTGTCGCCGGCAGCGAGACGCTGCGGAGCGAGGATGTAGGCCTTTTCGCCGTCGGCATAGTTGACGAGCGCGATGAAGGCGGTGCGGTTCGGGTCGTATTCCAGACGCTCGACCGTGCCTTCAACGTCGAACTTGCGACGCTTGAAGTCGACCAGGCGGTAGGTACGCTTGTGACCGCCGCCCTGGAAGCGAACGGTGATGCGACCGAGGTTGTTGCGACCGCCCTTGGAGGACAGGCCCTCGGTCAGCGCCTTGACCGGCTTGCCCTTGTAGAGGCCAGCCCGGTCAACGATGACCAGCTGGCGCTGGCTCGGGGTCGTCGGATTGAAACTTTTCAATGCCATTTTCTTGTTCCCTTTTGGGTTTTTACCCTAATGGGCCTATCCGTTAGAGACCGGTGGAGACGTCGATGGACTGACCGTCGGCGAGCGTAATGATCGCCTTCTTCACGTCCTTCTGCTTTCCGGCAAAGCCGCGGAAACGCTTCGTCTTGCCTTTGCGGACGAGCGTGTTCACGGCCGTAACCTTGACGCCGAACAGAGCTTCGACAGCAGCCTTGATTTCAGGCTTCGAAGCGTCCTTGGCGACGTTGAAGACGACCTGGTTCTGCTCGGAAACCAGCGTCGACTTTTCAGTGATCGAGGGAGACACGATCACGTCGTAGTGGCGAAGATCCGTCATTTGAACCGCTCCTCCAGAG
This sequence comes from Ensifer sp. ENS10, assembly GCF_014852025.1. Classification (NCBI taxonomy): domain Bacteria; kingdom Pseudomonadati; phylum Pseudomonadota; class Alphaproteobacteria; order Hyphomicrobiales; family Rhizobiaceae; genus Ensifer; species Ensifer sp. ENS10. Next base: position 1,417,795 of record NZ_JACVAS010000001.1, on the reverse strand, counting down.
CTTCCACGGCAGCCTTGGAAAGCACGAGCTTGCCACGGCGCAGAATGTCGTAAACGTTGATGCCCTGAACCGGCAGAACGTCCACGTTCGGGATGTTCTGGGCTGCGAGCTTGAAATTGTTCTCGATCTCGGCGCCGCCGATGATGAGAGCGTTGGTGAGGCCGAGCGATGCGAATACGCCGGCGAGAGCCTTGGTCTTGGCTTCCTTGGCAACGAGATCGTCGATGACGATGATCTCTGCAGCCTTCAGCTTGGCCGACAGTGCATGACGCAGGCCGAGGGCGCGAACCTTCTTCGGCAGATCATGCTCGTGGCTGCGGACGACCGGGCCATGGGCCTTGCCACCGCCGCGGAACTGCGGAGCGCGAGCGGAGTGGTGGCGGGCGCGGCCCGTACCCTTCTGCTTGTACATCTTGGCGCCGGTGCGCGAAACTTCTGCGCGGCCCTTGGCCTTGTGCGTGCCCTGCTGCTTCTTGGCGAGCTGCCAGCGAACGACGCGGGCAATGATGTCTTCACGGGGTTCGAGGCCGAAAATGGCGTCAGAAAGGGAAACCTTTCCCGCGTCCTTGCCCTCGAGGGTTTTGACGTTGAGATCCATTACTCGGCTCCCTTACTTCGATGCTTCGGCGCGCACAGCGGCCGGGCGCGGAGCGCCTTCCGGGGTGCCCGACTTGATGGCGTCACGAACGACGATCCAGGCACCCTTGGAGCCGGGGACTGCGCCCTTGACCAGGATCAGACCGCGGTCTTCATCGGTCGATACGACTTCGAGGTTCTGGGTGGTGACGCGGGTTTGACCCATGTGACCAGCCATGCGCTTGCCCTTCCAAACGCGGCCCGGATCCTGGTTGGAACCGGTAGAACCATGCGAACGGTGCGATACGGAAACGCCGTGCGTTGCACGCAGACCACCGAAGTTGTGGCGCTTGATCGCACCAGCAAAGCCCTTACCGATCGTGGTACCGGTGACGTCAACGAGCTGGCCGGCAACGAAATGGTTGGCCGTCAGTTCTGCACCGATGTCGATCAGGTTGTCCGCGGAAACGCGGAACTCGACGAGCTTCGCCTTCGGCTCGACGTTGGCAGCAGCAAAATGGCCGCGCATCGCCTTCGGCGTGTTCTTGACCTTCGAACGGCCGGCGCCCAGCTGGACAGCCACGTAGCCGTTCTTCTCTTCCGTACGCTGGGCTACCACCTGGCAGTTCTCCAGCTTCAATACTGTAACCGGGATATGCTCACCGGCGTCGTTATAGACGCGGGTCATTCCCACTTTCTGTGCAATCACACCTGAACGCATCGGTTCATTCCTCTTGAGAGTTAGTGATGGGGCGAGCCCCCTCACATCTCTGGTTTAAGGTTTCCTTGAGATCATCCGATCTTGAGGTCGCCCGTTTTCGGAAGCCGTTGGACCGGGGTCCACGTACCTTCCTTGTTATTAAAGCTTGATTTCCACGTCGACGCCGGCAGCCAGGTCGAGCTTCATCAGCGCGTCAACGGTCTGCGGGGTCGGGTCTACGATATCGAGAAGGCGCTTATGGGTGCGCATTTCGAACTGTTCACGGCTCTTCTTGTCGACGTGCGGCGAGCGGTTGACCGTAAACTTTTCAATGCGCGTCGGCAGCGGTACGGGACCGCGCACGCTTGCACCGGTACGCTTTGCCGTCGACACGATTTCGCGCGTCGAGGCGTCGAGGATCCGGTGATCAAACGCCTTGAGGCGGATGCGGATGTTCTGGCCGTTCATACGACTTATCCTTGTTCATGTTGTCTGCGGTTTCCGTGGAAAAACACGCATTGAACTTCGTTTAATGTTCGGCCAGTCCGCTAATTTTCAAAGATCGGAGGGACAGGGTTTCCCCTGCCCCTTCCTATTTGAGCGGCCGTGGCCGGCCTGTCTTTTTGTGAGCGCACAACGTCGAAGCACCGTGCAAATCACGCGTGGGCGCCATTTGCACTATTTCGTCGTCTTCGGCAAGCCGTGCGACCAACTAATTCTTTCGGGGCGGGTATGTTCGAGGCGCATAGCACATGCGCCTCGCATTTCTCCGCCCTCAGTCTCGTCGATTACTCGACGATCGAGGCAACGATGCCTGCGCCGACGGTACGGCCACCTTCGCGGATCGCGAAGCGCAGCTTTTCTTCCATCGCGATCGGAACGATCAGCTCGACGGCAACGGTGACGTTGTCGCCCGGCATGACCATTTCCGTGCCTTCCGGCAGCGTCACGATGCCCGTCACGTCCGTCGTGCGGAAGTAGAACTGCGGACGGTAGTTCGTGAAGAACGGCGTATGACGGCCGCCTTCTTCCTTCGTCAGGATGTAGGCTTCAGCCATGAACTTCTTGTGCGGCTTGACCGAACCCGGCTTGCACAGGATTTGGCCACGCTCAACGCCGTCACGGTTAACACCACGGATCAGCGCGCCGATGTTGTCGCCGGCCTGGCCCTGGTCGAGCAGCTTGCGGAACATTTCAACGCCCGTAACCGTCGTCTTCGACGTGTCGCGGATGCCGACGATTTCAACTTCTTCGCCGACCTTGACGATACCGCGCTCAACGCGACCGGTCACAACCGTACCACGGCCCGAGATCGAGAACACGTCTTCGATCGGCATCAGGAACGGCTGGTCGATCGGACGCTCCGGCGTCGGGATGTAGGCGTCAACAGCAGCCATCAGCTCGCGGATCGCGTCTTCGCCGATCTTCTTGTCCGAATCTTCCAGAGCAGCAAGAGCCGAGCCCTTGATGATCGGAATGTCGTCGCCCGGGAATTCGTAGGACGACAGAAGTTCGCGAACTTCGAGTTCGACGAGCTCGAGAAGCTCGGCGTCGTCAACCTGGTCGACCTTGTTGAGGAACACGACGATTGCCGGAACGCCAACCTGGCGAGCGAGCAGGATGTGCTCGCGGGTCTGCGGCATCGGGCCGTCAGCAGCCGAGCAAACCAGGATCGCGCCGTCCATCTGAGCGGCACCGGTGATCATGTTCTTGACGTAGTCGGCGTGGCCGGGGCAGTCAACGTGAGCGTAGTGACGGTTCGGCGTCTCGTACTCAACGTGGGCCGTCGAAATGGTGATACCACGGGCCTTTTCTTCCGGCGCAGCGTCGATCTGGTCATACGCCTTGAACTCGCCGAAGTACTTCGTGATCGCTGCGGTCAGCGACGTCTTGCCATGGTCAACGTGGCCAATCGTGCCAATGTTAACGTGCGGCTTGTTGCGCTCAAATTTGCTCTTTGCCATTTCCGGCTCTCCGTTTTCTATCCCCTACCGGGGAAAACTTTTAACTTCTGTCAGCGAAAGGGTATTCCGGTCACTTCTGACCGGAATACTTCGCCTGGATTTCCTGTGCGACGTTCGACGGAACCGGCGCGTAGTGATCGAAGGTCATCGTGTACTGTGCGCGACCCTGAGACATCGAACGCAGGTTGTCGACGTACTTGAACATGTTCGCGAGCGGCACGTTTGCGGCGATCACGACAGCAACGCCACGCGATTCCTGGCCCTGGATCTGGCCACGACGAGAATTCAGGTCGCCGATAACGTCACCGACATAGTCTTCCGGCGTTACGACTTCGACCTTCATCATCGGCTCGAGAAGCTGTGCGCCAGCCTTCTTGGCCGCTTCACGGAAGCAAGCACGCGATGCGATTTCGAAGGCCAGGACCGACGAGTCGACGTCGTGGAATGCGCCGTCGATGAGCGTCGCCTTGACGCCCAGCATCGGGAAGCCAGCGAGCGGACCCGAAGACAGAACGCTTTCGATACCCTTCTGAACGCCCGGGATGTATTCCTTCGGAACAGCACCGCCGACGATCTTGGATTCGAACTTGAAGTCTTCGCCTTCCGGGTTCGGTTCGAAGACGATCTTGACGCGCGCGAACTGACCGGTACCACCGGACTGCTTCTTGTGCGTGTAGTCTTCTTCGTGCTGGCGCGTGATGGTTTCGCGGTAAGCAACCTGCGGCGCGCCGACGTTTGCTTCAACCTTGAACTCGCGACGCATGCGGTCGACGATGATGTCGAGGTGAAGTTCGCCCATGCCGGCGATGATCGTCTGACCGGATTCCTGGTCAGTCTTGACGCGGAAGGACGGGTCTTCGGCAGCCAGACGGTTGAGCGCGAGGCCCATCTTTTCCTGGTCGCCCTTGGACTTCGGCTCGATCGCGATCTGGATGACCGGCTCGGGGAACTCCATGCGCTCGAGGATAACCGGCTTCAGCGGGTCACAGAGCGTATCACCCGTCGTGGTTTCCTTGAGACCAGCCAGAGCAACGATGTCGCCAGCAAATGCTTCTTCGATGTCTTCACGGCTGTTGGAGTGCATCTGCAGCATGCGGCCGACGCGCTCGCGCTTGTCCTTGACCGTGTTCATGACCGACGAGCCCTTTTCGAGCTTGCCCGAGTAGATGCGCGCAAAGGTCAGCGAACCGACGAAGGGGTCGTTCATGATCTTGAACGCGAGCATCGAAAGCGGCTCGGCATCATCAGCGTGACGCTCGATCTCTGCTTCGGTCTTGGCGTCGATACCCTTGATCGCCGGAATGTCGAGCGGCGACGGCAGGTAGTCAACGACGGCGTCGAGAAGCGGCTGAACGCCCTTGTTCTTGAACGCGGTACCGCAGAACATCGGGTGGAACTTCACGTCGATGGTGCCGCGGCGAACGAGTTCGCGGATCTTGTCATTCGAGGGCATGTTGCCTTCGAGATAGGCTTCCATCGCAGCTTCGTCGATCTCGACAACGGTCTCGATCAGCTTTTCGCGATATTCTTCGGCCTTGTCCTTCAGGTCGTCCGGGATTTCGACAACGTCCCACTGAGCGCCGAGGGACTCGTCGCGCCAGACGAGAGCATTCATCTCGATCAGATCGATAACGCCCTTGAATTCGGTTTCAGCACCGATCGGCAGCTGCATGACGACAGCCGTTGCACCGAGACGGGTCTTGATCATCTCGACCGAGCGGTAGAAGTCGGCGCCGGTCTTGTCCATCTTGTTGCAGAAGATCATGCGCGGAACATTGTACTTCTCAGCCTGACGCCAGACGGTTTCCGTCTGCGGCTCAACACCGGCGTTGGCGTCGAGAAGCGCGATAGCACCGTCGAGAACGCGCAGCGAACGCTCGACTTCGATGGTGAAGTCAACGTGGCCGGGGGTGTCGATGATGTTGAAGCGGCGGGTCTTGCCGTCACGGCCCTTCCAGAAGGTGGTCGTGGCGGCAGAGGTGATGGTGATGCCGCGTTCCTGCTCCTGCTCCATCCAGTCCATGGTCGCAGCGCCGTCGTGGACTTCGCCGATCTTGTGGGACTTGCCGGTGTAGTACAGGATGCGCTCAGTCGTCGTGGTCTTGCCAGCGTCGATGTGCGCCATAATACCGAAATTACGGTAGTCTTCGATTTTGTATTCGCGTGCCATAGTGGACTGCCTCTTGAGACGTTCGCGCCAGAATTACCAGCGATAATGCGAGAACGCACGGTTGGCATCAGCCATCTTGTGCGTGTCTTCGCGCTTCTTCACGGCGCTACCACGGTTGTTCGCTGCGTCCATGAGTTCGCCGCACAGGCGATCAACCATGGTCGTTTCGTTACGCTTGCGTGCGGCCGCAATCAGCCAACGGATGGCGAGGGCCTGGCGACGCTCCGGACGAACATCGACCGGAACCTGGTAAGTTGCACCACCGACGCGGCGCGAACGCACTTCAACGTGCGGCGCGATGTTGTCGAGCGCAGAGTGGAATACGGTGATCGGCTCTTGCTTCAGCTTGACCTGAACCGCATCGAACGCGCCGTAGACAATGCTTTCGGCAACAGACTTCTTGCCGTGCAGCATGATGGCGTTCATGAACTTCGTGACAACCAGATCACCGAACTTCGGATCCGGATTGATCTCGCGCTTTTCTGCTTTATGACGTCGGGACATACTTCTCGTCTCTTCAAACTGTTTCAGCGCTTTACCACGCGGAGGACCTCGCGCAGCGCCGGGATTTTCAAAACCGAATTACTTCGGACGCTTCGCACCGTACTTCGAACGACGCTGCTTGCGGTTCTTGACGCCCTGCGTATCGAGAACACCACGGATGATGTGGTAACGAACGCCCGGAAGGTCCTTAACGCGGCCGCCGCGGATCATGACAACCGAGTGTTCCTGAAGGTTGTGACCTTCACCCGGAATGTAGCCGATGACTTCGAAGCCGTTCGTCAGACGAATCTTGGCAACCTTACGGAGAGCCGAGTTCGGCTTCTTCGGGGTCGTGGTGTAAACGCGGGTGCAAACGCCACGCTTCTGCGGGTTTTCCTGCAGAGCAGGAACCTTATTGCGCTTTACCTGTGCCTGACGAGGCTTGCGGATCAGCTGGTTTACGGTAGGCATATACCCATCCCTTGCAAAATCTTATCACGTTACCCTTGCGGGCGGATCGTTGCCGTCGCCGGCAGTTTCGAACGCCTCATGAAATGCGCAAAACAGGGGCCGATCCGCCTTTCCGCAGATGGCCCCAAATAAAGCAGAGGACGCACTATCGTGCGCGTCTTGCGTGCAGCATTGTAGTCGTCGGCGTGCGTTTCGAACCTTGTTTGAGGCGAACTCCAGAACGCGACGTTCCGAACCAGCCAGCCTCACATGGGCTCCGATGCGGCGGGGTGTACTGATTTCAAGGCCAACAGTCAAGGGCAATTAAGAAATATTCTATCGCGCGCAGGCCTGACATGCCTGCAAAACAAGGCTTTTGCACATGGTTTCGAACCTTTTGCCCGCCTCTTTGGCCCTTCGACAGGCGGAGTGTCGGATAGGGTTAAGGAATCGGCAACCACTTTGTGGGGGTTTTCCACCATCTTCGAGTCGGTCGCTGCAGAAGCATTCGAGGCGCGATGCATTTCCATCGCGCCGGACAAAAAAGGGCGCTAAGGTCGCGCCAGCCAATCGAAAGGAAACAATATGGCCGTCACCCCAGACAACGACAATGCCCCGGACGAACCGATGGTGTTCATCATCATCGGCAAGGCCTATGAGACCGACGGCGACGAAGACGGCGTGGACATTCACGTGATGCTCAAGGCGCCCGACGACGATACCGCTGTTCGCGAAGCACTGAACGCCCTTGCCGAAGAGGGTTTTCTCGAGGCTGATCTGGACCAGATCGGCACACTGACCGAGATCCCGAGCGACGAACCCCACGCCTCCGCCTACCAGGGCGCACTCGAAGGCGAAGTGGCGATCATCCGCTTTAGCTAATCTTTGCAGTCAAGTGACCTTCGCCCTCGCCGTTGCCGCGCGGGGCGACCGCCCAAAAGAAGAAGCCGCCGAGATCGCTCTCGGCGGCTTCTTCTTTGTGTGGGTCAGAGGGCGGAATAACCCGCCCTCCCCGCTTATTCGGCTGCAGCGTTCTCGTTGGCGAGATCGGCAAGCATTGGCGTTGCTGCCTCGGCGCCCGTGCCACGACGACGTTCTTCCAGGATCATTTCGTCGCGCGCGGTTGCGATGCGGCGGATCTGGGTCATCGTGCCACCGGTACCGGCCGGGATCAGACGGCCGACGATGACGTTTTCCTTCAGGCCCTGCAGGCCGTCCGTCTTACCAGCGATCGCCGCTTCGGTCAGGACCTTGGTGGTTTCCTGGAACGAAGCCGCCGAGATGAAGGACGGTGTCTGCAGCGACGCCTTGGTGATGCCGAGCAGGACCGGATCGCCGTATGCCGGCTTCTTGCCCTGTTCGATCAGGCCGTCGTTGACGTCTTCGAGCTCGATCCGGTCGACATTGTCACCGACGATGTAGGTCGAGTCGCCGGCATCGGTGATTTCCACCTTCTGCAGCATCTGGCGAACGATGACTTCGATGTGCTTGTCGTTGATGACAACGCCCTGCAGTCGGTAGACTTCCTGGATTTCGTTGACCAGGTAGGAAGCAAGCGCTTCCACGCCCTTGATCGCCAGGATGTCGTGCGGCGCCGGGTTGCCGTCGAGGATGTAATCGCCCTTTTCGATGTAGTCGCCATCCTGAAGATGGAAGGGCTTGCCCTTCGGGATCAGGTACTCGACCGGCTCGACACCGTCTTCCGCCGGCTCGATCAGAACGCGACGCTTGTTCTTGTAGTCGCGGCCGAAGCGAACGGTGCCATCGATCTCAGCGATGATGGCGTGATCCTTCGGACGACGGGCTTCGAACAGTTCGGCAACACGCGGCAGACCACCGGTGATGTCCTTGGTCTTGGCGCTTTCGAGCGGCGAACGAGCGAGAACGTCACCCTGGCTGACCTTCTGGCCGGGTTCGACCGAGAGGATCGCGTCGACCGAGAGCAAGAAGCGGGCTTCGCCGCCGCGCGACAGCTTGGCAACTGCGCCGTTCTTGTCCTTGATGACGATCGCCGGCTTGAGGTCCGTACCACGCGGGGTCGAACGCCAGTCGATAACCTGGCGCTTGGTGATACCGGTCGACTCGTCGGTCGCTTCGAGCACCGAGATGCCGTCGACGACGTCTTCGAAGTGAACGGTACCTTCTACTTCCGTCATCATCGGACGGGTGTAGGGGTCCCACTCGGCGAGACGCTGGCCGCGCTTCACCTTGTCGCCATCGTCGACGAGGATCTTCGAACCATAGGCAACACGCTGCGACGAACGCTCGACGCCACGCTCGTCCAGGATCTGGACCGCCATGTTACGGCCCATCGCGACGAGAACGCCGTCCGAGTTGCGCAGCATGTTGCGGTTCTTGATCTGGACCGTACCTTCGTAGGACGCTTCCAGGAACGACTGGTCGACCACGGTCGCCGTACCACCCAGGTGGAAGGTACGCATGGTGAGCTGGGTGCCCGGTTCACCGATCGACTGTGCAGCGATAACGCCAACCGCTTCGCCCATGTTGACCGGCGTACCACGAGCCAGGTCGCGGCCGTAGCAGACGCCGCAAACGCCCGTCTGGATTTCGCAGGTCAGTGCAGAACGGATGCGGATCGACTGGATACCAGCCTTCTCGATCTCGATGACGTCGGGTTCCAGGATCATCCGGCCGGCATCGACGATGCGAGCGCCCGTGACCGGGTGATCGATGTCGTCCAGAGCCGTACGGCCAAGAATACGAGCGCCAAGCGAGGCCACAACCTGACCGGCGTCGACGATCGCCGTCATTGTGAGACCGTTTTCGGTGCCGCAATCGACGGAGTTGACGATGCAATCCTGCGCGACGTCGACGAGACGACGGGTCAGGTAACCGGAGTTCGCGGTCTTCAAGGCGGTGTCGGCCAGACCCTTACGGGCACCGTGGGTCGAGTTGAAGTACTCGTTAACGGTGAGGCCTTCCTTGAAGTTCGAGATGATCGGCGTCTCGATGATTTCGCCCGACGGCTTGGCCATCAGGCCGCGCATGCCGCCCAGCTGACGCATCTGGTTCGGAGAACCACGGGCGCCGGAGTGCGACATCATGTAGATCGAGTTCATCGGCTTCTGACGACCGTTTTCGTCGAACTCCACCGCCTTAATGCGGGCCATCATTTCGTCGGCGACCTTTTCGGTCGCCTTGCCCCAGGCGTCGACAACCTTGTTGTACTTTTCGCCCTGGGTGATGAGGCCGTCGTTGTACTGCTGCTCGTATTCCTTCACGAGCGCTTCAGTGTCGCCGACGATCTTCACCTTGGTGTCCGGGATGACCATGTCGTCCTTGCCGAACGAAATGCCGGCGCGGCAGGCATGGGCAAAGCCGAGCTGCATGATGCGGTCGCAGAAGATGACCGTGTCCTTCTGGCCGCAGTGACGGTAGACCGCGTCGATCATCTTGGAGATGTTCTTCTTGGTCATTTCCTGGTTGCAGATGTCGAACGGCACGTTGACGTTGCGCGGCAGCAGCTCGCCGATGATCATGCGGCCAGGCGTGGTTTCGTAGATCTTCGAAACCGGGTTGCCCTCGGCATCGACGGTCTTGAAGCGGCCACGGATCTTGGCATGCAGGGTCACGGCCTTGGTTTCGAGCGCGTGATGCAGTTCGCCCATGTCCGAGAACGCCATGCCTTCGCCCGGCTCGTTCTGGTTCAGGATCGACAAGTAGTAGAGACCGAGAACCATGTCCTGCGACGGAACGATGATCGGCGCGCCGTTTGCCGGGTGCAGAATGTTGTTCGTCGACATCATCAGCACGCGTGCTTCGAGCTGGGCTTCGAGCGACAGCGGCACGTGAACGGCCATCTGGTCACCGTCGAAGTCGGCGTTGAAGGCCGTGCAGACGAGCGGATGCAGCTGGATCGCCTTGCCTTCGACCAGGGTCGGTTCGAAGGCCTGGATGCCCAGGCGGTGCAGCGTCGGCGCGCGGTTCAGGAGAACCGGATGCTCGCGGATGACCTCGTCGAGGATATCCCAGACTTCCGGCTTTTCCTTTTCAACGAGCTTCTTGGCCTGCTTGACGGTCGAGGAGTAACCCTTGGCGTCGAGGCGGGCGTAGATGAACGGCTTGAACAACTCAAGCGCCATCTTCTTCGGAAGACCGCACTGGTGCAGCTTCAGTTCCGGACCGGTCACGATAACCGAGCGGCCGGAATAGTCGACGCGCTTGCCGAGCAGGTTCTGACGGAAGCGGCCCTGCTTGCCCTTCAGCATGTCGGACAACGACTTCAGCGGACGCTTGTTGGCACCGGTGATGACGCGGCCACGACGGCCGTTATCGAACAGCGCGTCCACAGATTCCTGCAGCATGCGCTTTTCGTTACGGATGATGATGCCCGGAGCACGCAGTTCGATCAGGCGCTTCAGACGGTTGTTACGGTTGATCACGCGGCGGTAGAGATCGTTCAGATCCGACGTCGCGAAACGGCCACCGTCGAGCGGCACGAGCGGGCGCAGATCCGGCGGGATCACCGGAACGACCTTCATGATCATCCATTCCGGACGATTGCCGGAATCCATGAAGTTCTCGACGATCTTCAGGCGCTTCATCAGCTTCTTCTGCTTCAGATCCGAGGTCGTCTCAGCGAGCTCGGCGCGCAGGTCACCAGCGATCTTCTCCAGATTCATCGAAGCGAGCATTTCATAGATCGCTTCAGCGCCGATCATGGCGGTGAACTGATCTTCGCCGAACTCATCGACGGCGAGCATGTAGTCTTCTTCGCTGAGGAGCTGGTTTTCCTTCAGCGACGTCAGACCCGGCTCGGTCACGATGTAGTTTTCGAAGTACAGAACGCGTTCGACATCCTTCAGCGTCATGTCGAGCAGCGTCGAAATGCGTGAAGGCAACGACTTCAGGAACCAGATGTGGGCGACGGGAGCGGCGAGCTCGATGTGGCCCATGCGCTCACGGCGAACGCGCGACAGCGTGACTTCGACGCCGCACTTTTCGCAGATGATGCCCTTGTACTTCATGCGCTTGTACTTGCCGCACAGGCACTCGTAGTCCTTGATCGGGCCAAAGATGCGCGCGCAGAACAGACCGTCGCGTTCCGGCTTGAACGTACGGTAGTTGATCGTCTCCGGCTTCTTGATCTCACCGTAAGACCAGGAAAGAATCTTCTCCGGCGAGGCGATCGAAATCCGGATGGAATCGAAGGTCTGTGCAGGCACCTGCGGATTGAAAAGATTCATGACCTCTTGGTTCATGCCTGTCTCCTTTACGGGCTTTACGCCCTGAGCTTGGCGAGGGTGCCGACAAATCCCGGGCGCCGGCCCCTGCCCCTTAAACAGCTAAAACCGCATTGGCTGCGGCTCTGTTCCTGCCGAAAACGTCAGCGTCTTCAGGCGGAAACGGTGCGCGCCGCATCGCGGCACGCACCTTGGGTCTCTTTACTCGGCTGCGTCCGGCAACTGTGCACCGCCAGCCTCGTCGACCTTCGAGTTTTCGAGCTCGACCGAAAGGCCCAGCGAGCGCATTTCCTTGACGAGAACGTTGAAGCTCTCCGGAATGCCCGCTTCGAAGGTATCGTCGCCACGGACGATCGCTTCGTAGACCTTGGTACGACCGGCAACGTCGTCCGACTTGACCGTCAGCATTTCCTGCAGGGTGTAGGCCGCGCCGTAAGCTTCCAGCGCCCAGACCTCCATTTCCCCGAAGCGCTGACCGCCGAACTGCGCCTTACCGCCCAGCGGCTGCTGGGTGACGAGCGAGTACGGACCGATCGAACGGGCGTGGATCTTGTCGTCGACCAAGTGGTTGAGCTTGAGCATGTAGATGTAGCCCACGGTCACCTGACGGTCGAACTGATCGCCGGTACGGCCATCGTAAAGCGTCGACTGACCGGTTACCTTCAGGCCCGCCTGCTCCAGCATCTCGTTGACGTCGGCTTCGACAGCACCGTCGAAGACCGGCGTCGCGATCGAAACGCCGCGACGGGTCTGCTCGGCCAGGCGCACGATCGACTCGTCGTCGTACTGCTTGATCGGCTCGCCCTTCGGGCCCGACCCGATGACGCTGTCGATGGTGTCGCGCAGCGGCTGGATGTCGGCGCCTGCCTTGTAGGCATCGAGCATCGCGCCGATCTTCTTGCCCATGCCGGCGCAAGCCCAGCCGAGATGGGTTTCGAGGATCTGGCCGACGTTCATGCGCGAAGGCACGCCGAGCGGGTTCAGAACGACGTCGACATGCGTGCCGTCTTCCAGGAACGGCATGTCTTCGATCGGCACGATACGCGACACGACACCCTTGTTGCCGTGACGGCCGGCCATCTTGTCGCCCGGCTGGATCTTGCGCTTCACAGCGACGAAGACCTTGACCATCTTCATGACGCCCGGAGGCATTTCGTCGCCGCGCTGGACCTTCTCGACCTTGTCCATGAAGCGCTGTTCAAGGCGCGACTTGGATTCGTCGTACTGGGCGCGCAGAGCTTCGATCTCGCCCTGAGCCTTTTCGTCTTCGACGGCGAACATCCACCACTGCGAGCGGGGGTATTCGCTGACGACGAGGTTCGAAAGCTCGGTGCCCTTCTTGAAGCCCTTCGGGCCGGCAACGGCCGTGTGGCCTCGCAGCATGTCGACGAGACGTGCGTAGACGTTACGATCGAGGATCGCCTGTTCGTCGTCGCGGTCCTTGGCGAGGCGTTCGATTTCCTCGCGCTCGATCGCCATCGCGCGTTCGTCCTTCTCAACGCCGTGGCGGTTGAAGACGCGAACTTCGACGACGGTACCGAAGGTGCCCGGGGGCATGCGCATCGAGGTGTCGCGAACGTCGGAAGCCTTTTCACCGAAGATGGCGCGCAGAAGCTTTTCTTCCGGCGTCATCGGGCTTTCGCCCTTCGGCGTGATCTTGCCGACGAGGATGTCACCCGGCTGAACCTCAGCACCGATATAAACGATACCGGCTTCGTCGAGGTTACGCAGCGCTTCTTCCGAAACGTTCGGAATGTCGCGGGTGATTTCTTCCGGACCCAGCTTCGTGTCACGCGCCATCACTTCGAATTCTTCGATGTGGATGGAGGTGAACACGTCGTCGCGCACGATCCGCTCGGAGAGCAGGATCGAGTCTTCGTAGTTGTAGCCGTTCCACGGCATGAACGCGACGAGCGCGTTGCGGCCGAGCGCCAGGTCACCGAGGTCGGTCGACGGACCGTCGGCGATGATGTCGCCCTTGTTCAGAACGTCACCGACGGTAACCAGCGGACGCTGGTTGACGCAGGTGTTCTGGTTCGAACGCTGGAACTTCTGCAGACGATAGATATCGACGCCCGACTTCGACGGATCGAGGTCTTCGGTGGCGCGGATAACGATACGGGTCGCGTCAACCTGGTCGACGACACCGCCACGACGGGCAGCGATTGCTGCGCCGGAGTCGCGGGCAACGACCGGCTCCATGCCGGTACCGACGAACGGCGCTTCGGCGCGCAGCAGCGGCACGGCCTGACGCTGCATGTTCGAGCCCATCAGTGCGCGGTTCGCGTCGTCGTTCTCAAGGAACGGGATGAGCGCGGCCGCGACCGAAACGAGCTGCTTCGGCGAAACGTCCATCAGGTTGATGTTGTCGCGCGGTGCCAGCATAACTTCGCCGGCATGACGGCAAACGACGAATTCTTCCGAGAACGAACCATCGCTCTCGAGAACCGAGTTGGCCTGGGCGACGTGATACTTCGCTTCTTCCATCGCCGAGAGATAGACGACGTCGTTCGTCACCTTGCCGTCAACGATCTTGCGGTACGGGCTTTCGATGAAGCCGTACTTGTTGACGCGGGCGAAGGTTGCGAGCGAGTTGATCAGACCGATGTTCGGGCCTTCCGGCGTTTCGATCGGGCAAATACGGCCGTAGTGCGTCGGGTGAACGTCGCGGACTTCGAAGCCGGCGCGCTCGCGGGTCAGACCACCCGGGCCAAGTGCCGAAAGGCGGCGCTTGTGGGTGATTTCCGAAAGCGGGTTCACCTGGTCCATGAACTGCGACAGCTGCGAGGAGCCGAAGAATTCGCGGACGGCTGCGGCAGCCGGCTTGGCGTTGATCAGGTCCTGCGGCATGACGGTGTCGATCTCGATCGACGACATGCGTTCCTTGATCGCGCGCTCCATGCGCAACAGACCCAGGCGGTACTGGTTTTCCATCAACTCGCCGACCGAACGAACACGGCGGTTGCCGAGGTTGTCGATGTCGTCGATTTCGCCCTTACCGTCGCGCAGTTCGACGAGCATCTTGACGACAGCCAGGATGTCTTCCTTGCGCAGGGTACGGACGGTATCCGCAACTTCAAGGTCGAGGCGCATGTTCATCTTGACGCGGCCGACGGCCGAGAGGTCGTAGCGCTCGGCGTCGAAGAACAGCGTGTTGAACATGGCTTCCGCAGAATCCATGGTCGGCGGCTCGCCCGGACGCATGACGCGGTAGATATCGAACAGAGCGTCCTGACGGTTCTCGTTCTTGTCTACGGTCAGCGTATTGCGGATGTAGGCGCCGACATTGATATGGTCGATGTCGAGAACCGGGATTTCGTCGAAGCCGGCCGACAGAATGACGGGAAGCGTCTTCTCGTCGATCTCGTCGCCTGCTTCGAGGTAGATTTCACCGGTTGCGAAGTTGACGACGTCTTCGGCAAGATAGTTGCCGTAGAGGTCATCATTGGTCGCCTTGAGCGCCTTCAGACCCTTGTCCTGCAACTGACGAAGCAGGCGCGGGGTCAGCTTCTTGCCAGCCTCGACAACGACTTCACCGGTGTCGGCGTCGACCATCTCGGTGATGGCCTTCTGACCCTTCAGGGCATCCGGCTGGAACGGCACGCGCCAGCCTTCGCCGTCGCGCTGGTAAAGCGACTTCGTGTAGAAGGTGTCGAGGATTTCCTCGCCGTCCATGCCGAGCGCCATCAGCAGCGACGACACCGGAATCTTGCGGCGGCGGTCGATACGGGCATGCACGATGTCCTTGGCGTCGAACTCGATGTCGAGCCAGGAACCGCGGTAAGGAATGACGCGTGCTGCGAAGAGCAGCTTGCCCGACGAATGGCTCTTGCCCTTGTCGTGGTCGAAGAACACGCCCGGCGACCGGTGCATCTGCGAAACGATAACGCGCTCGGTACCATTGACGATGAAGGTACCGTTGTCGGTCATGAGCGGCATGTCGCCCATGTAGACGTTCTGTTCCTTGATGTCCTTGATCGACTTCGCGCCGGTATCCTCGTCGATATCGAATACGATGAGGCGCAGCGTCACCTTGAGCGGCGCTGCGTAGGTCAGATCGCGCTGACGGCATTCCTCGACGTCGAACTTCGGCGGCTCGAATTCGTAGGACACGAACTCAAGCATCGATGCGCCCGAGAAATCCTTGATCGGGAAAACGGACTTGAAAACAGCTTGGAGCCCCTCGTCAGGGCGACCGCCCTTGGGCTCTTCAACCATCAGAAACTGGTCGTAAGATGCCTTCTGAACCTCGATGAGGTTCGGCATTTCTGCGACTTCTGGAATTTTACCAAAAAACTTGCGTACGCGCCTGCGACCGTTAAACGAAAGGGTCTGAGCCATCGTCGCTCCTTGTCAATCTTGCATCCGGGCCTGCAACGGACGGGAACCGATGGCCAGTCGACCCCGTCAATCAATGAGTAGTCCAATCTCGTCCAGCTAACGGAAAACGCTCAGCGCGGATTGCTGTGCTGCCTTCCGTTCGAGACCATCCTCTTGAAGAACCCATTACCCAAAAGCCGTTTTTCGACAGGCTTTTGGGTAATATGTTCCAAAAACGGTCAAAGAGAGGCGGCCTGAAAAGGCCACCTCCCCTTGCATGTAGCCGAATTACTTGACGTCAACCTTGGCGCCAGCGTCTTCGAGCTTCTTCTTGAGGTCAGCAGCTTCAGCCTTGGAAACTGCTTCCTTAACCGGCTTAGGAGCGCCTTCGACGAGGTCCTTGGCTTCCTTGAGGCCGAGACCGGTGATGGCGCGGACTTCCTTGATGACGTTGATCTTGTTGGCACCAGCGTCAACGAGGATAACGTCAAATTCGGTCTTTTCTTCTTCAGCAGCAGCAGCAGCACCGCCGGCAGCGCCGCCAGCAACAGCAACAGCTACCGGAGCAGCAGCCGAAACGCCCCACTTCTCTTCGAGCAGCTTGGAAAGCTCAGCAGCTTCCAGAACGGTCAGCGAGGAGAGGTCTTCAACGATCTTTGCGAGATCAGCCATTTTACTTTTCCTTTTGTTCGGTTCGAACTGGTTTTAAATACAACAGCGAAAATCCGCCTTAGGCGGCTTCGTCCTTCTTGGCATAGGCCGAGAACACGCGAGCAAGCTGGCTTGCCGGTGCTGCAACAACCGTTGCGACGCGGGTTGCCGGGGCATTGAGAAGGCCCAGCAGCTTTGCGCGCAGCTCGTCGAGCGAAGGCAGGGTCGCGAGCGACTTGACTGCTTCGGCGTTGAGCGTGGTTGTGCCCATGGCGCCACCGAGAACAACGAGCTTGTCGTTGGTCTTGGCGAAATCCATGACGACCTTAGGAGCCGTGATCGGGTCTTCGCTGTATGCGATCAGCGTCTGACCCTTGAAGAGATTGCTCATCCCTTCCGACTCGGTGCCCTGAAGAGCGATCTTGGCCAGGCGGTTTTTCGCGACTTTGACGGTGCCGCCAGCAGCGCGCATCTTCGAACGGAAGTCGTTCATCTGCGCAACTGTGACACCAGCATAGTGGGCCACGACAACCGAACCGGAAGCCTTGAAGACTTCGTTCAGCTCCGTGACGAATTCGCGTTTTTCCGCTCTTTCCACTGTCTGTCTCCAGTAGGCAGGGTTGCAATACTGCAGCCCCGCCGGGTTTGCCTTTGTCACCCGAGATCGAGCTCGATCCCACGTAACGCTTAAGGATCCTGTCCCTTGGCGTTCCCGGAAGAGCCGGGTCTGACACAAGGCAAGCGAGGTTCGAACCGAATTTCGACGCCTCCGGCGCCATAGCGAAATTCAGATCTTACCCGTCTCATGCAGGCCGAAGTGATTAAGGTAAAACCACCCGCAATCTCGGACAGGAGTTCCGGACTTGACGTCCGGAATTCCCGGCCCCGAAAGGCCGGGAATTTGGTACCGGGCCGAAGCCCGAAAACGATTAAGCGACGCTGAGCGTGGCCGGGTCGATCTTGAGGCCTGGGCCCATGGTCGACGAAATAGCGACGCGCTTGACGTAGTTGCCCTTGGCGCCGGTCGGCTTTGCCTTGATCACTGCGTCTGCGAAGGCACGGATGTTTTCTTCCAGTGCCTTGGCATCGAAGGATGCCTTGCCGATGCCGGCGTGAACAATACCGGCCTTTTCGACGCGGAACTCGACGGCGCCGCCCTTGGATGCCTTGACGGCACCAGCGACGTCCATCGTGACGGTGCCGACCTTCGGGTTCGGCATCATGCCACGCGGGCCGAGAACCTTACCGAGGCGACCGACGAGCGGCATCATGTCCGGGGTTGCGATGCAGCGATCGAAATCGATCTTGCCGCCCTGAACGATTTCGACGAGTTCTTCCGCGCCAACGACGTCAGCACCGGCAGCCTTGGCTTCGTCAGCCTTGGCGCCACGTGCGAAAACGGCGACGCGAACCGAGCGGCCGGTGCCGTTCGGCAGGTTGACGACGCCGCGGACCATCTGGTCGGCGTGGCGCGGGTCAACGCCGAGGTTCATCGCAACTTCGATGGTCTCGTCGAACTTGGCAGTTGCACGTTCCTTGACCATCGAAACGGCCTCGGTGAGACCGTAGATCTTCGTCGGATCGACGCCCTCGCGGGACTTCTGTACACGCTTTGCAATCTTCGCCATGGTCTTAGCCTACCACTTCCAGGCCCATAGCGCGGGCAGAGCCCTCGATCATGGCCATTGCGCCTTCGATATCGGCAGCATTGAGATCCTTCATCTTGGCTTCGGCGATCGACTTGATCTGAGCCTTGGTGAGCTTGCCGGCCGAGCCGCCCTTGCCGGGGGTCTTCGAACCGGACTGGATCTTTGCTTCCTTCTTCAGGAAGTAGCTGACCGGCGGCTGCTTCATGACGAAAGTGAAGGACTTGTCCTGGTAATAGGTGATGACGACCGGGATCGGCATACCCTTTTCCATTTCCTGCGTGGCGGCATTGAACGCCTTGCAGAATTCCATGATGTTAATGCCACGCTGACCGAGCGCAGGACCGATCGGCGGGGACGGATTGGCCGACCCAGCCTTCACCTGCAGCTTGAGCTGGCCTGCAACTTTCTTAGCCATTTCTCTCTGCCTTTCTGAAATCCCTTGCGACGGATCGCACCGGGATCTGTTACGCCGGTTGCCCGGCTTGTTGCCGATCACGGGGATCGGCGGCTGCGGTTGCGTGGTACGGACGATCCGACCCGGCTAAGGTCGCTCCCCTTCCACGCGCATGCGGATTTCTCCGCCAGAACGGGTCGTAACCCGCCCTATCTCTTGAGATCTTCTCAGACCTTCTCGACCTGACCGTATTCCAGTTCGACCGGCGTCGCGCGACCGAAGATCGAAACCTCGACCTTGAGGCGCGAACGCTCTTCGTCGACGTCCTGAACGACGCCGTTGAACGAGGCAAACGGACCATCCGAAACGCGGACCTGCTCGCCGATCTCGAACGAGACCGACGGCTTCGGACGCTCGACGCCATCCTGGACCTGACCAAGGATGCGCTCAGCCTCATGGTCCGGAATCGGAACCGGCTTGCTGTCGGTACCGAGGAAACCCGTTACTTTCGGCGTATTCTTGATGAGATGGAAAGCCTCATCCGTCAGATTGGCGCGAACCAGAACGTAGCCCGGGAAGAACTTGCGCTCGGCGTCGACCTTGCGGCCACGACGCACTTCGACAACCTTCTCGGTCGGCACGAGAATCTTCTCGAACAAATGCTCGAGACCCTTCTGCTTGGCCTTTTCTTCGATCGATTCAGCGACCTTCTTTTCGAAGTTCGAATAGGCGTGAACAATATACCAGCGCGCAGCCATACTACCCTCCACCCAATCAAGCGCCAACGTTGAGGATGAGGCCGATCGCCCAACCCATCAACTGGTCCGCAGCAAAGAAGAAGGCAGCGGCAAAAAAGACCATGACAAAGACCATCAGCGTCGAGATCATCGTCTCGCGCCGAGAAGGCCAAGTCACTTTCGACGTCTCCGAGCGAACCTGCTGCAGAAACGTTACCGGATTCGTTTTGGATGCCATGTAATGCTCACGCCATTACGGCGCGTAAAGCCGATGATTCAGCCCCACGCACCGCGTGTCTGTTTGGACCCTACATAAAGACCGATTCTGAAAACCACAAGAGCCAATCAGTCTTTTTTGTGAATTTCGTCGACCGGGTCACCGGTCCTTAAGCTTTAGTTTGCCGTCCCCTCAGCCTTTATGCAAGCGCGAGAGAAATGGCAGGGGCAGAGGGGCTCGAACCCCCGACCTGCGGTTTTGGAGACCGCCGCTCTACCAACTGAGCTATACCCCTATTCAGCTGCGCCTTCGTCTAACGACGCGTCGCCGCCTCAAGTCAGCGGCTTAATATTCAGTTTGCCGGAGGATGACAAGCACCTTTCACCGAAGAAGCGAAAAAATCCTCATCGAATTGCAACAACCCCCTGCCCTGCCGCCTCCGGCGTCACGAACGGGCGCAAGTCATTGTCGAGCCTGCCGTAATTCCCGCGGCGCGCGAAGTCGGGAATCCGCTATCCTGCCGGCAATTGCCGGGAGCCGAATCATACGTCGCGCATCACGCTGGCCGAATACGGTCCCTGCTGGCTTTGTTGTTTGAAGAGCGAGCCTCAGAGATCGCGACGCTGCTTCACCCTTCGTCCGCGAGGTCCATCACATCGGCAGCACCGCAGTGCCCGGATTGCCGGCGAAGCCGAAGATCGATATCGATGCGGTCATCGCGGATCTGAGAAGGCTGCCGGAGCTGACTGCGCGCCTTCGCAGCATCGGCTACACCTTTCACCGCGATCCGCACGCAAGCGGCCTCTGGACCTTCACCACCGATACGCGCCCCTACGGCACGCGCCTCTATCTTTGCTCTGGCGACAACGCCGCTCATGCGGCACGCCTCCTCTTCCGCGACCAGTTGCGTGAACGGCTGGACTATGCCGAGCGATACGAGACGCTGAAAAAGCGGCTTGCCACAGACGCCAATGGCGATTGGGATATCTACACCCACGGCAAGCGCGACTTTATCGATGAAGTCCTGGCAGCTCCTGCAACGAAAAAGGCCCCGCCGTTGCCAGCGGGGCCTCTCTACTGATCTGAAACCAGCAGATTACTCGACGATCGAGGCTACGATGCCTGCGCCGACGGTACGGCCGCCTTCGCGGATCGCGAAGCGCAGCTTTTCTTCCATCGCGATCGGAACGATCAGCTCGACGGCAACGGTGACGTTGTCGCCCGGCATGACCATTTCCGTGCCTTCCGGCAGCGTCACGATGCCCGTCACGTCCGTCGTGCGGAAGTAGAACTGCGGACGGTAGTTCGTGAAGAACGGCGTATGACGGCCGCCTTCTTCCTTCGTCAGGATGTAGGCTTCGGCCATGAACTTCTTGTGCGGCTTGACCGAACCCGGCTTGCACAGGATCTGGCCACGCTCGACACCGTCACGGTTAACACCACGGATCAGCGCGCCGATGTTGTCGCCGGCCTGGCCCTGGTCGAGCAGCTTGCGGAACATTTCAACGCCCGTAACCGTCGTCTTCGACGTGTCGCGGATGCCGACGATTTCAACTTCTTCGCCGACCTTGACGATACCGCGCTCAACGCGACCGGTCACAACCGTACCACGGCCCGAAATCGAGAACACGTCTTCGATCGGCATCAGGAACGGCTGGTCGATCGGACGCTCCGGCGTCGGGATGTAGGCGTCAACAGCGGCCATCAGCTCGCGGATCGCATCTTCGCCGATCTTCTTGTCCGAATCTTCCAGAGCAGCAAGCGCCGAGCCCTTGATGATCGGAATGTCGTCGCCCGGGAATTCGTAGGACGACAGAAGTTCGCGAACTTCGAGTTCGACGAGCTCGAGAAGCTCGGCGTCGTCAACCTGGTCGACCTTGTTGAGGAACACGACGATTGCCGGAACGCCAACCTGGCGGGCGAGCAGGATGTGCTCGCGGGTCTGCGGCATCGGGCCGTCAGCAGCCGAGCAAACCAGGATCGCGCCGTCCATCTGAGCCGCACCGGTGATCATGTTCTTGACGTAGTCGGCGTGGCCGGGGCAGTCAACGTGAGCGTAGTGACGGTTCGGCGTCTCGTACTCAACGTGGGCCGTCGAAATGGTGATACCACGGGCCTTTTCTTCCGGCGCAGCGTCGATCTGGTCATACGCCTTGAACTCGCCGAAGTACTTCGTGATCGCTGCGGTCAGCGACGTCTTGCCATGGTCAACGTGGCCAATCGTGCCAATGTTAACGTGCGGCTTGTTGCGCTCAAATTTGCTCTTTGCCATGGGTACGTTTCCTGTGGTCAAGTATGAATGATCAGCCGGCAGGGCCGGTTTGTGGAGCCGTTTAAGGGTTTCAGGGGATTTGCGCAAGACTTAATTGCGTACGCCCGGACCGGTCGCCGACGGCCTTTTCCTGCCGATATGTAAGAACGCTGAAGCGCCGACACAAGGGCAGGCATGCGCGAATCACGGATCGCTCCGCAAGCAAGACAAACAATGACTTACCGCGAAGCGTTGGAGCATCGGATTAATTCGGATAAGGAGGCTGTTCGCTGCTGGAGCGGGTAGCGGGAATCGAACCCGCGTATTCAGCTTGGAAGGCTGCTGCTCTACCATTGAGCTATACCCGCGGGCCTTCGATCCAGAAGCAGAATGGTGGAGGGAGTTGGATTTGAACCAACGTAGGCTGAGCCAACGGATTTACAGTCCGTCCCCTTTAACCACTCGGGCATCCCTCCATTATTCTGTCGGGATCTTTCGACCAAGCATTTGAGATCGTGAGACAACCAGCGACGCGTCGTTGCCGCCTCTCGATCTGTGGCCGGGTATATGACCGCCCTCTTTCCTCCTGTCAACACGGGTCAGTGGAAAATTTCCGAATTTCTCCACAGCGACAATTCCGGACCGCTCATCGAAAACCATTTCGCCACGCCTGCAACCCCTCTATAAGACGCCCATGAGCAAAGATCACACCGGCGACAAGAGCGCCAAGGACACCCATTACGCCAACCTCAGGCGCGCCCACCGCGACGCCAAGCGGGAACGCGGCGAAATCCCAACGCCAAAACACGAGAAGCGCCGCAAGGCGCCGGCCGACTGGAAGCCACCGCAGCTCGCGCCCGAGCAGGTTCTGCTCTACGGCCTGCATACGGTTCGCGCCGCCCTCGACAATCCGGCGCGCCAGTTCGTTCGCCTCAGCGTGACGCCGAACGCCGCTGCAAGATTGGAGCTCGACGAGCTTTCGGCCCTGCCCTTCCCGGTCGAAACCGTGACGCCGCAGGATCTCGACAAGATCCTCGGCCCCGATGCGATCCACCAGGGCGTGATGCTCGAGACGCGCCCCTTGCCGCATCGCAAGCTCGAAGCGCTTCGCGACTGCCCGCTGATTCTGGTGCTCGACCAAGTGACGGATCCGCACAATGTCGGCGCCATCATGCGTTCCGCCGTCGCCTTCGATGCCGGTGCGTTGATCACCACCATGCGCCACAGCCCGACCGAATCGGGCGTTCTCGCCAAATCCGCCTCGGGCGCGCTGGAAATGATTCCCTATATCCAGATCACCAATCTTGCGGATGCCATCGAAGAACTCCATCGGCTGGGCTTCCAGACGATCGGCCTCGATTCGGAAGGACCGCAGCCGCTTGAAGGAACATTCAGCGGTGAGAAGATCGCGCTCGTTCTCGGCTCCGAGGGCAAGGGACTGCGGCAGAAGACCCGTTCGATCGTGACCGACCTTGCCCGCCTCGACATGCCGGGCGCGATCAAGTCGCTGAACGTGTCGAACGCGGCAGCAATCGCCATGTATGCCGCGCGCCAGTTCCTGAACCGCTGACATCCACGCGCAGCCGGCCGCCCATGGCGACGACCAAGCGGGCGACGGCGTCATCCCACACTGCTGCAAGGGCTGGCGCATTGACGCGAAAATGTGACTGTGGAAATCTCCGCGCGTTGGGATCGGAGAGCTCCATGGTTGTCGCAGTTGCGTCACGCGTTCCTATGTTTCGGCTGCTCGTTCTGGGTGCAGTCTGCCTCGGTTCACACACCGCCTTCGCCGCCGGCGACATCGATCCCGGGATCATCGCGGCGCAGGCGGGCGACTATCTGGTCGCGCCGCTCGATGGCGCCGAAGGATGCAAGCTCACCCTCACCGCCGATGAGGCGATCGGCGGCTACGCAGTTACCGGAGCCGAGGGTTGCGCCAAGAGTGTGCCAACCCTTGCCGACGTCGCCGCCTGGAATTTCGACGGGAACGGCGGCCTGCTGCTGATCGACGTCCTGCGAAAAGTCCATGCCCGCTTTGAAGAGAGCGAGGGATCCCCGCTCCTGACGAACGGCGAGGACGGGCCTCGACTGGCCCTCGTAACCGCGGTGGACGGCATCTCGCATCTGCCGGCGCCGGCAAACATGAAAGGCGCGTGGCAGATGAAACGGCCGGGCGGAACCGCCATCTGCCATGTGCGCTTTAAGGAGGCTGCCGACAGTGACGGCAATTTTGCACTGTCCGTCGAAGAGCCATGCGATAGCGCCGTCAGAAAATTGAAACTGAAGAGCTGGACGGCGAACGGCCTTGGCATAACCCTGCTCGGCGAAGACGGCAGCTCGCTCGCGTTCACCGCCACACCTTCCGGCTTCGAAAAAGACCGTAATGAGGGCGGCAAGCCGCTGCTCCTCGTCAGAAACTGACCAATTGCCCCGTAGGGCTCAGCGGCGCGCTCATGCCGGCCGCCGTCGGGCAGCCGTCGCGCAGCTTCTTCCAGGTGGAGACGTTGAGGTTCATTTCGCAGCGCGCCATATAGACGTTGCCGTCGACCCTTAGGCAGGCGATCTGTCCGAGCTCATATTTCGAACCGTCGCGGTTGCGGCACGTGCAATTGTGTGCGCGCGCCGCGTCGGCGGCGAGCAGTGCAGCCACCGCAGCGGTCATGCCCAACAGAATTGTCCGCCGGTCCACCATCGATGCATTATAAAGCAGATTGTGAAATCCCAAAACGGACAATGCCGGCTGCGTTTGCAACCGGCACCGTCCGCACGCAGGGCCTGGGCCCCTCCACCGGATCACGTCAGTGACCCGCTGAACCTATATGTTAGCTCGCCAGGCGAAGGACGTTGCCTTCCGCGATGGTCTTTTCAGCCTCAGCGATCGCAAACTGCTTGGAATCGGCGCTGAGGTTGAGACCTTCGGCACGGACAAATTCCACATCTGTGACGCCCAGGAAGCCGAAGACCGTCTTCAGGTAGGATTCCTGGTGGTCCATGACGGCGGCCGGGCCGGCGGAGTAGTGACCGCCGCGGGTCGAGGCGACGATGATCTTCTTGCCCTTGGCGAGGCCTTCCGGACCATTTTCGGTGTAGCGGAACGTCTTGCCGGAGACGGCGATGCGGTCGATCCAGGCTTTCAGCTGGCTCGGGATGCCAAAGTTGTACATCGGGGCACCGATGACGACCGTGTCGGCCGCCAGGAATTCTTCGAGCATGTCGCGGCCAAGCTTGACGTCGGCGGCAAGGTCGGCATCCACGCCTGCGAGATCGGTGGGAGCCATGATCTGGGCGCCGGTCAAATGCGGGAGCGAGCTGGCGGCGAGGTCACGATAGGTTACGGTGGCATCCGGGCGGTCAGCCTTGATCTGAGCGGCGAGTGCCGCCGTCAGGCGACGGGAAACCGAGTGATCGCCGAGGATACCAGAGTCGATATGAAGAACGTTCATGGGAACACCTTTGTGTTTGCGTTGCGGTGCTCCACATATGAGGGGAAAACAATCGACCGATAAGCCAGTGGATATTTGACATACTGTTTCCAGACGGAAACAATCGGGCAAAGCATCCGGACCTCGGAGACAGGACAATGCAGGATCTGAACGATCTCGGGCTCTTTGCCGCCGTCGTGCGCAACAACGGCTTCAGCGCTGCCGCACGCGATCTCAATATACCCAAATCCAAACTCAGCAAACATGTGGCCCGCCTCGAGGAACAGCTCGGCGTGCGGTTGCTTGAACGTTCGACCCGCAAGCTGCGTGTCACCGACATCGGCCGGGTTTTCTATGAACATTGCCAGGGGCTGCTCGACGGCGTCGCGGCCGCCGAAGCCGAAATTGCGGCGGTGCGGGCTGAACCTTCGGGCACCGTCAGGCTCGCCTGCCCACTCGGCTTCACCCCGATGCTCGCGGATATCCTGCCGGCGTTTCACCGGCGTTATCCCGGCGTGCGGCTCCTGATCACCGCCACGAACCGGCGCATCGACCTGATAGAAGAACGGATCGACGTGGCGCTCCGCGCCCGCGGCCAGCTCGATACCGACAATCAGCTGATCATCCGCAAGTTCGGCGAGGTTCGCGAGCGGCTCGCCGCCAGCCCGACGTTCCTTGCCCGCTCGGGCGACATCACAATCGACAACCTCAGCCAGCAGGCGACGCTGTCGATGAACGAACAACACCCGACCGACGTCTGGCGGCTCGTCTCATCCGACGGAAACACGACGGAGATCTCCCATCGTCCGATCATCGGCTGCAGCGACTTCCTGATCCTCGAACGCGCCGCGATCGAAGGCATGGGCGTGGCGCTGTTGCCGGACCATATCTGCGAGCGTGCCTTCCGCGCCGGCGTGCTCGTGCCAGTGCTTCCGGAATGGACCTCGAACGACGTCGTGGTGCACCTCGTCTTCCCGTCTCGCCAGGGCATGCTGCCAGCGACCCGGGCACTGATCGACTATCTCGCCGAAAACCTTCTCAACGCCCTGCAGAAATGCCGGGAGGTTCCGATGCGCATGGCCCCCTCGTTCGACATCTGACATCGCGAGGCAGTCCCGCTCAGCACCGGCAAATCATCAAGACATTGCCGTCGGGGTCGCGGATCGTGAACCATTGCTCGAATTGCACCGGCGTGACGATCTCGACACCGAGGGCGACCGCGTGATGATGTGCTGCAGCCACATCTTCGGTATCGAAATGAAAGAGCGGCGCATCCTGCGGCCTCCCGAGAGCGAATATTTCCGCATCGAGAATCAATCGTGCGCCGCTACCCTTTGGAAAGACCGCGAGGTGGCCGTGCACGGTTTCCGGTTCGTCGACCTGGATCGGCTCGCCCGTTTTTATGGCGATCCTTGCTGAACGTGATTGACTGCTCAATTCGCAGCTTCGCCCCGCGTCTCAAATCCGAATGCGGTTAAAGCTTCAAAAAATGCGCGATTTCAGCAGAAAAAGGCAGATGTGGTGCCCCCAGAGAGACTCGAACTCCCGACCTACTGATTACAAATCAGCCGCTCTACCAACTGAGCTATAAGGGCACTTGCTGCGGTGGGAGTTACCATAATCTCATCCGGTGTAAAGCAAAATTGCGAATTCTCCCAATTTTTCAGATGCGTTCGGCTTCGGGCCATGCCAGAAACGATAGACAGAGATCGCCGCAAGCGGCATGCAACGCATCGAACGGACTAGAGTTGATGGCCCGAACGTTCAATTCCTTCGCCTTCCTCGCCTCTTCTGCGGAGGAGGCGCAAAAGGCTGCGGCTGATCTCAAGGCGATCTATGGTGACAACGATCCGGCGAAGGCCGACGTGATCGTGGCGCTCGGCGGTGACGGCTTCATGCTGCAGACGCTGCACCAGACCATGAACAGCGGCAAACTGGTCTACGGCATGAACCGCGGCTCCGTCGGCTTCCTGATGAACCGCTACAGCACCGAGAACCTGACGGACCGCATCTGCCAGGCAGTCGAGAACGCGTTCCATCCGCTGGAGATGCAGACGACCGACGTCTACGGCGAGAGCTTCACGGCGCTTGCGATCAACGAAGTCTACCTCTTCCGCCAGTCCTATCAGGCTGCAAAGCTTCGCGTCCTCATCGACGGAAAGACAAGGCTCCAGGAGCTGACCTGCGACGGCCTGCTGGTGGCGACACCAGCAGGTTCCACCGCCTACAACCTCTCCGCTCACGGCCCGATCCTGCCACTCGAAGCACCGCTTCTGGCCATGACGCCGGTCAGCGCCTTCCGTCCACGCCGCTGGCGCGGCGCGCTCTTGCCGAACCATGTCACGGTCGAGATCGAAATCCTGGAAGCCGACAAGCGGCCGGTGAACGCCGTGGCGGACCATCAGGAAGTAAAGTCGGTGGTCAAGGTGCGGATCGCCGAATCGGAGAACATGACGGCGCGCATCCTCTCGGATCCCGATCATTCCTGGTCGGACCGCATCCTAGCCGAGCAATTTTCGAACTGAACGCACGTTCTCCGCGCGGTATGTTATGATCCTCCATGGCTCGTTTTCCGACGGCTAATGCATGTTTCCTTTAATCGTACCCGATTAAAGGACAAAAACATGCAGCAATTCAAAGTGCTACAGCGACCTTTGCGCGTCTGAAAAGACGCGCGGCGCTGTAGGAGCGAGGCGGCAGCGGAGCTGCGGTTTGAAAGGACGACAATCCCCAATGCAAAGATCCGCCCTCCTCGCGCTCCTCCTGTTCGTGAGCACCGCCGGCGCCAAGGCCGAGGACGCCAACGTCGTGCCGCCGCAGGCTACCTTTGTCACGAGCACCGGCTACTGGGAGGAAAGCGGAGCGCCGCTTTCATCACTCGACCCCAATGCCGCCGCCGAGAAGCAAAGCGACGCCCGCCGCGGTTACTACAAGCTGATCGCGCTTCGCCAGACGGATGGCACCGCACAGGTCCATCTGCAGCAGATCGAAGCGACGCCAGCCGGACCGGTGGTGGTTTCCTCGGCGGAGCTCGAAGAGTTCTCGGCGCTCAAGGCCTATGTCACCGACATTCGCCCGGAGACCTCAACCGGCGTCACCGCGCAGCCGGGCATGTTCGCGACCGTCTATCTGAAGACAGATCCGACCGCCCGCGAACCGGAGACCTGGACCGTGCTCATCGATGATCTCGGCGACATCAAGGTCGAGCGCGCTTCGAACTGAGCAAAAGAAAAGGCCGGGTGCGAACCACCCGGCCTTCTTCAATTCAAGAACTCTCGCAGCGACGCTTAGTTCAAATCGTCGACGACTGCATCCGCGCCACCGCTGACACGGTGCGCAAGCGCCGCCTCCATGAACTCGTTGAGCTCGCCGTCGAGCACATCGCCCGGTGCGGTGCTCTCGACCCCGGTGCGCATGTCCTTGACCAGCTGGTAAGGCTGCAGAACGTAGGAGCGGATCTGGTGGCCCCAGCCGATATCCGTCTTTGACGCAGCCTCGGCGTTTGCCGCCTCTTCGCGCTTCTTCAACTCCGACTCGTAGAGACGCGCACGCAGCATGTCCCAGGCCTTGGCCCGGTTCTTGTGCTGTGAGCGCTCCTGCTGGCACTGCACGACGATACCGGACGGCATATGCGTAATACGCACAGCCGAGTCGGTCGTGTTGACGTGCTGGCCACCGGCACCAGACGACCGGTAGGTGTCGATGCGGCAGTCACTCTCGTTGATGTCGATCTGGATCGAATCGTCGACCACCGGGTAGACCCAGATCGACGAGAACGAGGTGTGGCGGCGCGCATTGCTGTCATAGGGCGAAATGCGAACGAGGCGATGCACGCCCGATTCGGTCTTCAGCCAACCATAGGCATTGTGGCCCTTGACGAGCAGCGTCGCAGACTTGATGCCGGCTTCTTCACCGTCCTGGATTTCAAGAAGCTCGACCTTATATCCCTGGCGCTCGGACCAACGGGTGTACATGCGCAGAAGCATGTTGGCCCAGTCCTGGCTTTCGGTGCCGCCGGCGCCGGAATGCACTTCGAGATAGGTGTCGTTCTGATCGGCCTCGCCAGAAAGCATGGCCTCGACCTGCTTCTTGGCCGCTTCGTTGCGCAGTTCACGCAGCGCCTGTTCGGCATCCGCGATGATCGCCGCGTCGCCCTCTTCCTCGCCGAGCTCGATGAGTTCGATGTTGTCGTTGAGCTGCTGCTCGAAGCGGCGCAGGCCATTGATGCCGTCGTCGAGTTGCTGGCGCTCGCGCATCAGCTTCTGTGCTTCCGAAGCATCGTTCCACAAGGTCGGATCTTCCGCCTTGTTGTTCAACCAGTCCAGTCGTCTTACCGCTTGATCCCAGTCAAAGATGCCTCCTCAGCAGGCTTATGGCCTGCTTGATTTCGTCGACAATGTTCTCGATTTCGCTGCGCATAATCCTGCTTCTTGTGAACCCGATATGAAATTGAGCGTCAAATAGCGATGCCCGCCGCTGATGTAAAGGCGGCGGGCATCGCGAGAGGGGAAAGGCTTAGAACAGACCGTTGGAGCCCGAGGTCACCGCCTGGTTCGCCTGCGGCGAGTTCTTCAGGATTTCCTCTGGCGGCACGTATTGATCGAGCCCGCCGATGACCGAGAAGGTGTCAGCCGGGCCGGTGCCGGGCTTGAAGGCCTCGATGATCGTGTCCGGCTCACCCTCTTGGGCGGCCATGCCGGTCTTGCGGTTGACGGCGACCATGCTCATGCCCTCGGGCACAACGAACTTGCTCGGGCGGGTGTCCTTGACGGCTTCCTGCATGAAGTCGTTGAAGATCGGCACCGCGAGGCTGCCGCCGGTGGCACCGCGGCCGAGCGGGGCCGGATTGTCGAAGCCGAGGTAGAGGCCGGCAACCATGTCGGGCGTGTAGCCGACGAACCAGGCGTCCTTTTCGTCATTTGTCGTGCCGGTCTTGCCGGCAACCGGACGATCGAGCTTGATCTTGCCGGCGGCCGTGCCGCGCAGCACCACGCCCTCCATCATCGACGTGATCTGGTAGGAGGTCATGGGGTCGAGCACCTGCTCGCGATTGTCGGTCAGGACGGGTTCTTCCTGGCTCTGCCAGTCGCCCGCGTTGCAGTTGTCGCAGGTGCGGTCCTCATGCCGGAAAATCGTCTTGCCATAGCGGTCCTGAATACGGTCGATCAGCGACGGCTTGATCTGCTTGCCGCCGTTGGCGAGCACCGAATAGGCCGAGACCATACGCAGAACCGTCGTTTCGCCGGAGCCCAGCGACATCGCGAGCAGCGGCGGCATCTTGTCGTAAATGCCGAAGCGTTCGGCATATTCGGCGACCAGATTCATGCCCATGTCGTTGGCGAGGCGAACCGTCATCAGGTTGCGCGATTTCTCGATGCCGAGGCGCAGCGTCGACGGACCGGCGGAGCCGCCGCCATAGTTTTCAGGACGCCAGACCTGACCGCCCGCGACGATTTCGATCGGGGCATCGAGAATGACCGATGCCGGCGTGTAGCCGTTGTCGAGTGCTGCGGCGTAGACGAAGGGCTTGAAGGACGAACCCGGCTGACGCATCGCCTGCGTCGCGCGGTTGAATTCCGACTGGCCATAGGAGAAGCCACCGACCATCGCCAGGACGCGGCCGGTCTTCGGATCCATCGCGACGAGACCACCCTGCACCTTCGGCGGCTGGCGCAGGCGATATTCGCCCTTTTCGGCGAGCGGCTCAACGTAGACAACGTCGCCGGCGCCGAAGACGCCTTCGGGGGATTTCGCCGACTTGCGGTCGCCAGTCGCCGAACGGTAGGCCCACTGCATGTTCTTGGCGGAGATGTGTCCGGTGACGCGCTCGGCCACGATTTTGCCCGATGCTTCCTTCTCCGGCTGGATGCCGATCTCGGCGCCCTGTGCGTCGACTGAGAGAACAACGGCGAGCTTCCACTCCGGCACGTCGCTGAAGGCGACGACGGCACCAAGCGGCTCACCCCAATCGCCACCGATCTCGATCGACTTCACCGGACCATGGAAGCCGCGGCGCTCGTCGTAGGTCAGCAGACCCGCCTGCAGCGCCTTGCGGGCCGCGATCTGCAGACGCGGATCGAGCGAGGTGCGAACCGACAGGCCGCCCTCATAGAGCGCGTTGTCGCCGTATTTCTGAATGATCTGCCGGCGGACTTCCTCGGCGAAGAAATCGGAGGCGAAGAGATGCGCGCCGCCGCGGCGCGGGTTGACACCGAGCGGCTGCTTCTTGGCTTCTTCGCCGTCGGCCTTGGTGACGTAGCCGTTCTCGACCATGCGGTCGATCACCCAGTTGCGGCGTTCGATGGCGGCTTCGGTCTTGCGGAACGGATGGTAGTTGGCCGGTCCCTTCGGGAGCGCTGCGAGATAGGCGGTCTCGGCAATGGTAAGCTCGGTTACCGACTTGTCGAAATAGGTCAGCGCCGCACCGGCAATACCGTAGGAATTCAGGCCGAAGAAGATCTCGTTGAGATAGAGTTCAAGGATCCGGTCCTTGCTGTAGGCCTGCTCGATGCGGAACGAAAGGATCGCTTCCTTGACCTTGCGGTCGATCGTCTGGTCCGAGCTCAGCAGGAAGTTCTTTGCCACCTGCTGCGTGATCGTCGATGCGCCAACCGGGCGACGGCCGGAACCGAAGTTCTGCAGGTTCACCGCGATAGCGCGGGCGAGACCTGTGATATCGACACCCGGATGCTGGTAGAAGTTTTTGTCTTCGGCGGAGATGAAGGCTGCCTTGACGCGATCAGGAATCGCCTGGATCGGCAGATAGAGACGCCGCTCACGGGCATATTCCGCCATCAGCGCGCCATTGCCGGCATGAAAGCGCGTCGTTACAGGCGGCGAGTATTTCGCCAGCACCTCGTAGTCCGGTAGATCCTTGGTGACGACGCCCAGATAAAGCGCCACGGCTCCAGCCACGCCAAGCAGCAGAAACGCACCAATCCCGAAGAAATATCCAATCAGCCTGATCATCAGTCAGATACCGGTACCTTAATTATCGTTCAATTGCCGGACCGCCGAGCGACAGTCCATGCTCTGTCCCGCCGGCTTAATTGCGTCAGTCCGACCAAACTCTTCCGTCAGAAATCGTCTGGCTTCGCAGCAACCCGCTAAGCCCGGCTCCTCATATGGCGAGGAACCCCGGGCTTCAACTCGTTTCTCAACAAATCCGGGCGCAATTCCGGTTAGGTCCCGGAATGTGCGTAAAATAGGGCTGTTTCCGATTATCGCGTGCGCATCCAGTTGAAAAGCATAACGCTGTTACCAAGGCGACACAAATCACTTCGTTCCTGGGCATGCCTTCAAACGTCAGCCGCCGCTGGCAACCGCCTGCTCGCGATAACGCCGAACCGCGACGGCAAGACGCTCCGAAACCTTCTTGCGCCATTCCGGATCCAGCAGCAATTTCTCATCCTCCTTGTTCGACAGGAAGCCCAGTTCCAGCAGGATCGACGGCACGTCGGGTGCCTGCAACACGCGGAACCCGGCGAAGCGGTGCGGGTTGTTGATGAGATTGATCTGGCCCTCGAAGGAAGAAACCACCGCGCGCGCCATGTTGACGGAAAAGGCCTGCGTCTCGCGGCGGGTCAAATCGATCAGGATATCGGCGACCTCCGCGGGCTCGCTCTGAAGCGGTACGCCGGCGATTTCGTCCGAAAGGTTTTCGCGAGCGGCAAGGCTTGCGGCCAGATGGTCCGACGCCTTGTCGGAGATAGTATAGACCGTAGCGCCGCGGATGTCCTTCTGGCGGAGCGCATCGGCATGGAGCGAGATGAAAAGATTGGCGCCCTTGTTCCGGGCAATCTGCACGCGCTGCGGCAGCGAGAGAAAAACATCCTTGTCGCGGGTGAGAAAAGCCTCGATCCCGGCACCCTTGTTCAGGGCCTCGACGAGATCCTTGGCAAAGGCCAGCGTGACGTGTTTCTCTTCCGTCTTCGTCTCGGCGGCAAGCGCACCGGTGTCGATGCCGCCGTGGCCGGCATCGATCGCGATGATGAAGGGGCCGCCGTCTTTCGTGGGCGCAACGGCCACAGGTCTGTCGGTTTTCGTCGCAGCGACGGAACCGGTCCATTGCTGTTCGCCGAGAAGTGCATCGAAGCGCGTCTGGTCGACCCGTTCGGCGTCGATAACCAGGCGGTAGCCCTTGCCCCCCTCCTCCGCGATCACCTCCGCATGGGTTACCGCAACAGGCCCCTTCGCGGAAAGAACGATACGGGAATTACCCGCGCCCATGCCGCCGTAGCGGATCGCGTCGAACAGGCCGCGCGGTTGGAGGCTATCCGCCTTCAGGCCGAAGGCTGTTTCCGGCAGGTCGACGACTACGCGAACGGGGTCGGCCACGTAATGAACGGAAAAATCCGGCTTGCGGTCGAACTCGACGACGACCCGGGTGCGCGCGTCGTCGCCGGCGATCCGCGCGCCAAAGGCGAGCAACGGGCCCGGCTCGGCAGCACGAGCGGCCGGCACGCTCAGGAGGAGACCGCCGACGAGCACCGAAGCACCGAGCAAACGCCAACCCATCCGCGACATCAACGACAACAGCGAACCGCGCATACAAACCGCCAAAGGCTTCACCTTGGGCTCCCCGCCACTTTCTCAAAACCAGAGGGCGGCCGATGCGGCCACCAAACGCATACCTTGATCAATGAACCCTTATGGTTAACCAAAGCTTGACAAAGGTCATCTTCCGCCTCGCACCGGCGCCATCGATTCATCATTTGCCGGCCTACTCCACGTGGACAAGCGAATCGATCATTATTGTGGCGGCACGGGCTTTTCCCTTGCCAATGTGACATAGAAAACATAAAAGCGTCACAAGGAGAAAGTGTTGACGGGATAGAACAGTCGACCGGGCAGCCGGAGCTTCTCCAAAGCTTGGCGCCAGGGAGTGGTCGAACCGGATCAACCGGTTAAACGCATCGCACTTCCGCGGTCGCAAGGTGTTCATCCGCCGTCGCTGCATTTCCTCCTCGTACACTGGATCGCAAATTTCCGGCGGTGGCCGGAGTTCTTGATGGTGATTTTTCACCAACGCCCGCAAGCGGGCGAATTCATTGGGTCTTCATGAGACCTTGGACATTGGCATTCTTGTTTGGTCATTGATGTTGACTCAGCAGTATCGGTCAGAAGTAGAGCGGCCCCGGGACACAGGTGTTCCGGCTGTCGTCTGGCTGCTGCACCATCGCCTGCACCAAACAGGAACTTTCATATCCGGCGCACCTTCCGACGTGTTTGGCAGTCTTCCCAAGGAAGCAGGTCTGTCTCCCGTTCCGCTGGTGCGCCGAGGAGCACAGCTTAGATGGCAGAGAAAATGCTTATCGATGCGTCTCACTCCGAGGAGACGCGCGTCGTTGTCGTACGCGGAAACCGCATAGAAGAGTTCGACTTCGAGTCGGAACATAAGAAGCAAATCCGCGGCAATATCTATCTGGCGAAGGTCACCAGAGTGGAGCCTTCGCTGCAGGCCGCCTTCGTCGACTACGGCGGTAACCGCCACGGATTTCTGGCCTTTGCCGAAATTCACCCCGACTACTACCAGATCCCACTTGCCGACCGTCAGGCACTGCTGAAGGCCGAAGCCGAAGAAGCGCGACGCGACGACGACATCGAACATGTCGAAACCGCCGCGGCGCCGGCAAGCGAACTTTCCGTTCCCGTCGACCTCGAGGTCGTAGCGGAGACCGAAGTCGACGCGCAGCCGGCAGAAGCCGTCACCGCCGAACCGGTGGTCGAAGAGGAAGTGCCGGTCGAAAAGCCCAAGGCAAAGCCGAAGCGCACCCGCAAAACCAAGGCCAAGGCTGCGGAAGAAGCGGCTGCCGCTTCCGTCGATGGCGACGAAAGCAACGGCGGCGAAATGGCCGCGATGGTCGATACCGACGCGATCTCCGAAGACGTCGACAGCCGTCGTCGCCATGACGACGACGATGATGATGACGACAGCCACGATGGCGAAAAGGAAATCATCGAATCCGTCGGCGCCGAAGATGCCATGGAAGAGGTTCCGGATCGCCAGGTCCGCAAGCCGCGCAAGCAGTACCGCATCCAGGAAGTCATCAAGCGGCGCCAGATCCTGCTCGTCCAGGTTGCCAAGGAAGAGCGCGGCAATAAGGGCGCGGCGCTGACGACCTACCTGTCGCTGGCCGGCCGCTACTCTGTCCTGATGCCGAACACGGCACGCGGCGGCGGCATCTCCCGCAAGATCACCAACCTGCAGGACCGCAAGCGCCTGAAGGAAATCGCGCGCGGCCTCGAAGTGCCGCAGGGCATGGGCGTCATCCTGCGCACCGCGGGTGCGAACCGAACCAAGGTCGAGATCAAGCGCGACTTCGAATACCTGATGCGCCTGTGGGAAAACGTCCGCACGCTGACGCTGAACTCCACGGCCCCCTGCCTCGTCTATGAGGAAGGCAGCCTGATCAAGCGCTCGATCCGCGATCTCTACAACAAGGATATCGGCGAGATCATCGTTTCCGGCGAGGAAGGTTACAAGGAAGCCAAGGGCTTCATGAAGATGCTGATGCCGAGCCACGCCAAGGTGGTTCAGCCCTATCGCGACGTACATCCGATCTTCTCGCGCTCCGGTATCGAAGCGCAGCTCGACCGCATGCTGCAGCCGCAGGTGACGTTGAAGTCCGGTGGCTACATCATCATCAATCAGACCGAAGCGCTGGTTTCGATCGACGTCAACTCCGGCCGTTCGACGCGCGAGCACTCGATCGAAGACACGGCGCTGCAGACGAACCTGGAGGCTGCCGAAGAAGTGGCGCGCCAGCTGCGCCTGCGCGACCTTGCCGGCCTCGTCGTCATCGACTTCATCGACATGGAAGAAAAGCGCAACAACCGCGCCGTCGAGAAGAAGCTGAAGGACTGCCTGAAGAACGATCGCGCCCGCATCCAGGTCGGCCGCATCTCGCATTTCGGCCTACTCGAAATGTCGCGTCAGCGCATTCGCGCCTCGGTGCTCGAATCGACGATGCAGACCTGCCCGCACTGCAACGGCACGGGCCACGTTCGCTCGCAGTCCTCCGTCGCCCTGCACGTGCTGCGCGGCGTCGAAGAACATCTGCTCAAGAACACCACGCACGACATCACCGTGCGCACCATCCCGGATATCGCGCTCTATCTGCTGAACCAGAAGCGCGGCACGATCATGGATTACGAGGCCCGCTTCGGCGTTTCGATCATCATCGAGGCGGACGCTCATGTCGGCGCACAGCACTTCGCAATCGATCGCGGCGAACCGGTCGAAAACCCGGTCAAGATCGAGCAGCTCCTGCACTTCCAGCCGGAGCCGGAAGAAGATGACGTCGTGATCGAAGAGGATCTCGACGAAGAAGAAGCCGAAGAAGTCGTCAGCGAGCCGCGCCAGGAGCAGCCGAAGGCTGCCCAGTCCTCCGACGACCAGAGTGGACGCAAGCGCAAGCGCCGTCGCCGCCGTCGCGGCAAGGGTGGCCAGCAGGCCGAAGGTGCCGTCGGCCAGGCGTCCGAAGCGGCAGGCGATGTCGATGACGACGCCGACGAAGGTGATGCGGACGACGAGGGCGTCGATGCCGAGGCCACAACCGCTGACGGCGAGCAGAAGCGCAAGCGCCGCCGCCGCGGCAAGCGCGGTGGCCGCCGCAATCGTCCGGAGGGCGAAGGTGAAGGCGAAGGCCAGATCGAGGCCGATGCCGAAGGTGATGACGCCGACGAGCCGGAAGCCGTTGACACGCCGGCCGTCGCCGCAGAGATCGAAGTAGCCGTCGCCGTCGAGGAAACCGCGGCAGTCGTCGCGGAAGCCGAGGCCGTCGAGGCCAAGCCGGCCAAGCCGAAGCGGACCCGCAAGAAGGCTGTAAAAGCCGAAGAACCGGTCGCAACCGTCGATGAAGTCGCTCAGGCGGTTATCGAAGACCAGCCGGCAGGCGTCGATGTCGCCGCCGAGGCGGTGGAAGAGGCTGCGGCCGACCTCGCGGAAACCAAGCCGGCGCGCGCGAACCGCGACCTTTCGAAGATCGCCTCGGAGCCTGTCGTGACCTCGAGCTCTCCGAAGGCCGAAGGCGAAGAAGAAGACCCGACCAAGCCCAAGAAGGGCGGCTGGTGGCAGCGCCGCGGCTTCTTCTAAGAAGTCGCCTCTGGTCCCGGCTCGAAGCCGAACCGGGATCCTGACGCCGAAGCGTTGGACGCGAAAGAGCACAAATAGAAAGGCCCGGATCGCTCCGGGCCTTTTCTTTTACGGGTGATGGCCACAGCAGACGGGGCGTCTTCGCTCCCCTGCCCGTCCAGTCGGGCAATCAGGCAAGCCAGCGCGCGATCCGGTCCATTGCCTCGACCATGTCAGCCTCCGCGCCGGCATAGGAAAAGCGCATCGTGCGATGCCCTTCCAACGGATCGAAGTCGAAACCCGGCGTTGCCGCGACATTGATCTCGGCGAGCATCCGCCGGGCAAAGGCCATGCTGTCATTGGTAAAGCGGCTGACATCCGCATAGGCATAGAAGGCACCGTCCATCGGCGAGGCGATCGAGAAGCCGATCTCCGGCAGGCGCTTCAGCAGCATGTCCCGATTGACGGCATAGGCGGCCTTGTAGCGGTCGAGTTCCTCATGCGCGTCAAGCGCCGCTTCAGCGGCGATCTGCGACAGTTCCGGCGGCGAAATGTAAAGGCTCTGGGCGATGCGCTCGAAGCCCCGCACCTTATCGGCGGGCAACACCATCCAACCGATGCGCCAGCCGGTCATGCAGTAATATTTCGAGAAGGAGTTGATGACGATCACTTCGTCGGTAACCTCCAGCGCGCTCGCCTCTTCGCCGGCAAAAGTCAGCCCGTGATAGATCTCGTCGGAGATGAACGCGATCTTTTCCGCGCGGCAACAGTCGGCCAGCGCCTTGAGGCCGGCCCTCCCCGTCACGGTGCCGGTCGGGTTCGCCGGGCTTGCCAGCAACACACCCTTCAGCGGTCGGCCGACCTTTGCAGCGGCCCGCTTCAGGCTTTCCGGCGTCAGTGTGAAGCCGGTCTCGGCATTCGCCTCGACCTCGACCACCGTCAGGCCGAGAGCGGCGAGGATGTTGCGGTAGGCCGGATAGCCGGGCCGCGCGATGGCGACGCAATCACCAGGATCAAACAGCGCAAGGAAGGCGAGATTGAAGCCGGCGGACGATCCCGTGGTGACTGCCACCCGCTGCGGATCGAGCGCGATACCGTGGCGCTTCTCGTAGTGGCGGGCGATCGCGGTTCGCAGCGACAGGGTGCCGAGTGCGTCGGTATAGCCAAGGCGCCCATGTTGAAGTGCGTTGCGCGCAGCTTCGAGAGCCGCCTGCGGCGCCGGGTGGGCAGGCTGCCCGACGGCCATCGAGATCACCGGGTGGCCGGCATCACGGCGGCGGGTCGCCTCCGCCAGCACATCCATCGCGTGAAAAGGTTCGACGGCGCTGCGTTTTGACAAGTCTACCAACGGAAAATCCTCGATAAGCGGCTGTTCTCCAGCCCCTTTGCCCGATGAAATTGACCTTCACAAGTCCGCGAGTGCCGTATTTCCGCCGATTTTGCCGTTTCGTTTCCGCGGCACCCACCCTATGCTGCCAGCATATTGCGGATACGAGGATTCCTGTTGTCTTTCAGAACTGCCGGTTGACGTGACGACGGGGGATGAACGACACACAGGACACGCAAGGACAACGAGGTAGAAATGAATTTCAGCACCAAGATGATTGCCGCCGGGACGCTCGCAGCGCTCGTGGCCGGGGTCAGCCTGCCGCAAAGCGCGTTTGCGCTCGACGCGAAGCAGAAGGAAGAGATCGGCGCCTTCATCAAGGAGTACCTGATCGCCAATCCGGAGATCATGCTTGAAGTCCAGGAGGCGTTGACGACGAAGCAGCGCGCCAAACAGCAGGAAGCTGCCGAGAGCGCGATCACCGAGAACAAGAAGGCAATCTTCAACTCCGACTATGACATGGTCCTTGGCAATCCCAAGGGCGACGTCACCATCGTCGAGTTCTATGACTACAATTGCGGCTATTGCAAACGCGCCCTCTCCGACATGGATGACATCCTCGCCAAGGACAAGAACGTCCGTTTCGTGCTGAAGGAACTGCCGATCCTCGGTCCGGATTCGCTTGCCGCCCACAAGGTGAGCGCCGCCTTCCGCCTGGTCGCTCCGGAAAAGTACGGCGACTTCCATCGTGCGCTGCTCGGCGGCGAAGATCGTGCCACGGAAGAGACCGCAATTGCAGTTGCCGCAAAGCTTGGCGTCTCGGAGAAGGACCTGCGCGCCAAGATGGAAAAGGAGCCGCATGATGCGGCCGTGCGCGAGGCCTATGGGCTTGCCAACGACCTCGGCATCACCGGCACACCGTCCTATGTCATCGGTAACGAAGCGGTCTTTGGTGCCGTCGGCGCCGAAGAGATCGAGGGCAAGGTCTCCAATATGCGCGAATGCGGCAAGACGGCCTGCTGACAAACCTTCCCATGACTGTGGACAAATCCCGCGGGGGCCCAAAGGGCTTTTCCTCGCGGGACCATCAGTCTATAGGTAACCCTCCATCACCGGACCGGAATCCCTTATGCCATCGACCATTTTCGTGCTGAACGGCCCCAACCTGAATGCGCTGGGCAAGCGCGAACCGGGTATTTATGGCGGCCAGACGCTCGCCGATATCGAGGCCATGTGCAAGGCGGAGGGCAAGACGCTCGGTTTCGAGGTCGATTTCCGCCAATCGAACCATGAGGGCACGCTGGTCGACTGGCTGCATGAAGCCGGCAGCGTCGCCGCCGGCGTGGCGATCAATCCGGCGGCATACGGCCATACGTCGATCGCACTTCACGACGCCATCCGCGCCATCGGCATTCCAGTCGTCGAACTCCACCTCTCGAACATCCATGCGCGCGAGGAATTCCGTCACAAGTCGATGATCGCGCCGGCTGTCAAAGGCGTCATCTGCGGCTTCGGTGCCCAGAGTTACATTCTTGCGCTGCATGCGCTAAAGAACCTGACACATCCGTCGAAATAAAAAGAACACAAGAGGCTCATATTCCATGGCTGACAAGAAACCAGGTATCGACCAGGCGCTGATCCGCGATCTCGCCAACATTCTCAAGGACACCGATCTGACCGAGATCGAAGTCGAGCAGGACGACTTGCGCATTCGCGTCTCGCGCAACGGCACGCCGGTTGCAATGCCGATGGCCATGCCGCAGATGCCGGCCTACCAGTTCCCTGCCGCAGCCGCAGCGGTTGCCCCTGCAAACGCTGTCGCCGCTCCCGCCGCCGAGAGCGCCCGCGCATCGAAGAACGCCGTGACCGCACCGATGGTCGGCACCGCCTATCTGTCTCCGGCACCGGGCGCCCGCCCCTTCGTTGAAGTCGGCGCCACCGTCAAGGAAGGCCAGACGATCCTGATCATCGAAGCCATGAAGACGATGAACCAGATCCCGGCTCCGCGCTCGGGCAAGGTCACCGAGATCTTCGTCCAGGACGCAGCCCCCGTCGAATATGGCGAACCGCTGATCGTAATCGAATAAGGCGGCGTGGCGATGATCTCGAAAATTCTCATTGCCAATCGCGGCGAAATCGCCCTTCGCGTGCTCAGAGCCTGCAAGGAGCTCGGCATTGCTACGGTTGCCGTTCATTCCACGGCCGACGCTGACGCCATGCATGTGCGCCTCGCCGACGAGAGCGTCTGCATCGGCCCGCCGCCTTCGCGCGATAGCTATCTGAACATTCACCAGATCGTCGCTGCCTGCGAAATCACCGGCGCCGATGCCGTGCACCCGGGCTACGGCTTCCTGTCGGAAAACGCCAAGTTCGCCGAAATCCTGGAAGCGCACGACATCACCTTCATCGGCCCGACGGCGGAGCACATCCGCATCATGGGCGACAAGATCACCGCCAAGAAGACGGCGCAGGAGCTTGGCATCCCGGTCGTTCCGGGTTCCGATGGCGAAGTGAAGCCGGAAAACGCGCTTGAAGTCGCCCGCAAGATCGGCTTCCCGGTGCTGATCAAGGCAACAGCCGGCGGCGGTGGCCGCGGCATGAAGGTCGCTCGCTCCGAGGCTGACCTCGAAGAAGCCGTCTCGACTGCCCGCGCCGAGGCGCTTGCTGCCTTCGGCAACGACGCCGTCTATATGGAAAAGTACCTCGGCAAGCCGCGTCACATCGAGATCCAGATCGTTGGCGATGGCGCCGGCAACGCGGTGCACCTCGGCGAACGCGATTGCTCGCTGCAGCGTCGTCACCAGAAGGTTTGGGAAGAAGCAAACTCCCCAGCCCTCAACGTCGACCAGCGCATGAAGATCGGCCAGGTCTGCGCCGACGCGATGAAGAAGCTGAAGTACCGCGGCGCCGGCACGATCGAGT
This sequence comes from Ensifer sp. ENS10, assembly GCF_014852025.1. Classification (NCBI taxonomy): domain Bacteria; kingdom Pseudomonadati; phylum Pseudomonadota; class Alphaproteobacteria; order Hyphomicrobiales; family Rhizobiaceae; genus Ensifer; species Ensifer sp. ENS10. Next base: position 1,376,282 of record NZ_JACVAS010000001.1, on the reverse strand, counting down.
TCCTCTACGAAAACGGCGAGTTCTATTTCATCGAAATGAATACCCGTCTTCAGGTCGAGCATCCGATCACCGAAGCGATCACCGGTATCGACCTCGTGCATGAGCAGATCCGCGTTGCCTCCGGCGGCGGCCTCTCGGTCAAGCAGGAAGATATCGTGTTCTCCGGACACGCCATCGAATGCCGCATCAACGCCGAGGATCCGCGCACCTTCGTCCCCTCCCCTGGCACGATCACGCATTTCCATGCTCCGGGCGGTCTTGGTGTACGTGTCGATTCGGGCGCCTATCAGGGCTACCGCATCCCGCCGTACTACGACAGCTTGATCGGCAAGCTGATCGTGCACGGGCGTACCCGCGTCGAATGCATGATGCGTCTGCGCCGTGTGCTTGATGAATTTGTCATCGATGGCATCAAGACCACGCTTCCGTTGTTCCAGGACCTGATCAATAATCAGGATATTGCCAACGGCGACTACGATATCCATTGGCTGGAAAAGCATCTGGCCGCCACGTCCGAGTAAGGACCGTACATTGAAAGGGACGCGCAGCAAGCAGCCCGACATTACACCGGACATGCTGCTGCGCGCCTATTCGATCGGCCTGTTCCCTATGGCCGATTCGGCCGATGACCCCGAGCTTTTCTGGGTCGAGCCCGAAATTCGCGGCGTTATCCCGCTCACGGACTTTCACGTCTCCCGCAGCCTCGCCAAGACGATCCGCCGAAAACCCTTCGACATCCGCTTCAACACCGCCTTCGAGGCGGTGATGGAAGGCTGCGCCGCCCCGGCCCCTGACCGCCCGACGACCTGGATCAACAACAAGATCCGCACCCTCTACGCAACGCTGCACACGATGGGTTACGCCCACAGCGTCGAGGCCTGGGAGGACGACCTGTTGGTCGGCGGCCTCTACGGTGTCTCGCTCGGCTCGGCATTTTTCGGCGAAAGCATGTTTTCAAGGCGCACCGACGCCTCAAAGATCTGCCTTGTGCATCTGGTGCAGCGCCTGCGTGCCCGAGGCTTTGAGCTGCTGGACACCCAGTTCACGACCGAGCATCTGAAATCCTTCGGTGCGGTCGACGTGCCGAAAGCCGAGTACGAGATCATGCTCGGCAACGCGATGAACTCGCCAGACCTTTCGTTCTAGAGCGCCGTGCGTTCAAGTGAACGCACAAAGGACGCTCTGGCACTTTGAATGTAGAGCATCTTCCCGCTTCCAGTGGCTCCACTTGAGAGAGCGGGATGCTCTAGATACTCTTCGTTGGATATCTCCACCTGGAGATGTACTTCGTTCATATGTTCATCCACAGTTCGAACGTTTTCGAGGGCACTTGGATGAACAAGTTTATATTGGCATTGTCGGTTTTCATGGCTTCCAGCACGGCTGCGGAAGCAAAGACATATCGCGAGATGTTCGGCAGCGAGCCGAACCTGTCGCCTGAGTACTCGGCCATCGTCGGGTCGCTTGATTTCAAGCAGGGCAAGGTCTCACTGCCCGCCGCCCAGGCGCAGCTCGATATTCCAGCGGAGTTCTATTTCCTCGATCCTGCCGACACAAAGAAGGTCCTTGTCGACCTGTGGGGCAATCCTCCGGGCTCTGCCGAGGGTCATCTCGGCATGGTGTTTCCCGCCAAGTATGCGCCTGACGCCGACAAAGCCTGGGGATCGGTCATCGATTACCTGAAGGACGGTTACGTCTCGGATGCGGATGCGCTGACCACCGATTTTACCGAACTGCTGGCACAGCTGAAGGAAGCGTCTGCCGAAAACAACATCGAGCGCGAGAAGCAGGGCTACGATCCGATCACGCTGGTCGGCTGGGCCTCCCCTCCCCATTACGATCTGGCAACGCACACGATGCATTGGGCACGCGACCTGATCTTCGGCAAGGATCCAAACGCGCCCCATACCCTGAACTATTCTGTTCGCATCCTCAGCCGCGAAGGCGTGCTGCAGATGAACTTTGTTTCGGGGCTGGAGCAGCTCGACGAAATCAAGTCGGGACTGCCGGGTGTTACAGGCATGGTGCAGTTCGACGCCGGGCAGGCTTACGCAGACTTTAAGGAGGGCGATGCCGTCGCGGCCTATGGCATGGCGGGCCTTATTGCAGCCGGCGCCGGCGCCAAGGTTGCCGCCAAGGCCGGCTTGCTTGCCGTTGCGCTAGCCTTCTTGAAAAAGGGCGGCGTGCTGATCGTAATTGCAGGCGCTGCGGCCATGCGTTTCTTCAAGGGCCTGTTCGGCCGCAAGGAACCGCCAAGCGCATAGCGCCAAGGTGATGAGGGTAGCTGGATTACGGGTAGGCTGCCGCTTTTATGTCCGGCAGCCTCAGCGACCTACTGCTTCGCCGCGGTATCCGGCGGCGGCAGATCGGACGTCGCCTTGCAGGACTGCAGCCAGACATCATAGACCGGGTGCTCGACGGCGTTCAGGCCCGGGCTGTCGGCAAACATCCATCCGGTGAAGATGCGGCGGATCTTGCGGTCGAGCGTGATTTCCTCGACCTCGACAAAGGTCGTGATCTTTTGCGCTTCGGTATCATCGCGGCTGTAGCAGACGCGCGGTGTCACCTGGAGGGCGCCGAACTGGACCGTCTCGCCGATATAGACGTCGAAGGTGGTGATGCGGCCGGTGATCTTGTCGATGCCGGAGAAGACAGCAACGGCATTGGAGAGGCGCGCCGCGTCAACGGCTCCCGCCGAGGTGATCAGCGGCAAACCGGCAAGCAGGGACAAGCCCAACCGCCGTGCTCCTTGGCCGATTGCTTTGCGCAGATCAGAACCTGCCATTGTCGCCTGTCTCCCGCGTGCCCTGTTCATCATCGATGGATTTCAGGCGCTAACCATCAATTGTGGCCGCGCCGTGATCGAGGAACCTATTCCGCGGCCCGTCGTCGTCTCTGAGAACAGATTATTCAGGAGCCCGGCGTCCAGGCGTCGTAGTCGCCGGTGACGCGCGGACGCTTGCCGGTGGCTGCGATCGAGCCCTGCGGGCGGTAGGCATTGGCCGTGCCGGTCGGATTTGCGCGGTGCGGCTTCTGCCATTCGCGCGGCGTGTACTTCTCATCGGCCGGCGAAACGTCGGTCCGGTGATGCATCCAGCCGTGCCAGCCCGCCGGAATGGCGGAGGCTTCGGCATAGCCATTGTAGATCACCCAGCGGCGCGTGCGCCCTTCTGAGTCCTTGCCGCCCTGATAGTAGACATTGCCGAGTTCGTCTTGACCGACCCGTTGACCATGGCGCCAGGTGTGAAAGCGCGTTCCGATCGTCTGTTCGTTCCACCAGGTGAAAATCTGCAGCAGGAGCTTCATGGATGCCGTCCTTGACCGGCCGTTGGGAAGGCGGCCAGATACCAAAACTATGTTCCCGCTTATGCCCCGCCGCTCATGGCTTGTCCAGTGATTCCGAGGCAAAGGCCGTCAATTCAACGGCATGAGGAAGCCGAAGTGACTGCGCGTGAAGCCGAGCCGCTCGTAGAAACGGTGCGCGTCGCCGCGTACCGCATTGGACGTCAGCCGGACCTTCTTCGCTCCTCGGTCGCGAGCCTCGGCGATCGCGTGGCGCATCATGCGTTCGCCGATCCCACGGCCACGCATATCCTCGCGCGTCTGAACCGCTTCGACGATCAGGCTCGAGCTGCCGCGACCGGAAAGCGACGTATGCAGCGCCGTCTGAAAGGTACCGACGATCTCCCGGGCAAGAACCGCGACAAAGAGTGTCTGCAGCGACGAGGCTTCGATTTGTTCGAAGGCGGCGACATAGTCTCCGAAGGCTTCCGGAGCGGTCGTATCGCCATGACCACCGAGCTGATCATCGGCAAAGAGTGCCACGATTGCCGGCAGGTCTTCGCGCTCGGCCTTGCGGATCAAGAGTTCGGCTATCGCGTCCATGGTTTCCTCGGCTCGCTTCGTTCATCGACGGCGGACCAAGCACTGCAGCGCAAAGGTTTCATGACAGAGCCGTCCCCGATGAAGTTATCCACAGGGAGCTGGCAGGACTGGCACTTAGCCGAGAAGCCGCTTTTCCAGGATGATCGCCGGCGGACCGGATTGCTCGTGACCGTGGTTGGCCGTCTCGCCGACCTCGGCGAAGCCATGCGTTCGATAGAAGGCAAGCGCGTGCAGGTTCTGTGGCTCCACTTCGACGCGCATGCGCTCGGCATCCGGGAAACAGGTTTCGAGCTCGGCGAAGATGTCGCGGCCGATGCCCTGCCGCTGGAACTTCGGCAGCACATAGAGTTGATGCAGCACGGCAGTCTTGGCTTGCGTGTCGGACATGGCCGCAAACCCCATGCCGCCGATCTGGCGACCGTCATCTGCGACCAGGAACTCGGCGTTCTTGCGCGCGACCCGCGCTTTCAGCGCCGGCAGCGAATGCCAGCGCTCCGTCAGTTCGTTGACCTTCTCGACGCCGTAGAAGGTGTCGTAGGTCGCATGCCACGTCTCGACCAGCAGGGCGCGAACCTTTTCGAGATCACGCTCGCTGGCCGTCCGTACAAAGAACATCGCTTATTCCTCGATGCCGAGCTTGGCCTTCACGAGGGCCTGCACGGCCTGCGGGTTGGCCTTGCCGCCAGTCGCCTTCATCACCTGACCGACGAACCAGCCGGCAAGCGAGGGCTTGGCCTGGACCTTGGCGACCTGGTCCGGGTTGGCGGCGATGATCTCGTCCACTGCCTTTTCGATGGCGCCGGTGTCCGTCACCTGCTTCATGCCGCGGGCTTCGACGATCTCGGCCGGGTCGCCACCTTCGTTCCAGATGATCTCGAAGAGGTCCTTCGCGATCTTGCCCGAGATGGTCTCGGCCTTGATGAGATCGATGATGCCGCCGAGCTGAGCCGGGGAAACGGGAGTCTCTTCAATGGCTTTGCCGGCTTTGTTCAAGGCGCCGAGCAGGTCGTTGATGACCCAGTTCGCGGCGATCTTGCCATCGCGTCCTTCGGCTACAGCCTCGAAGTAGTCCGCGATCGACTTTTCGGAAACGAGCACCGAGGCATCGTAGACCGAAAGGCCGAGGTCTCGAACGAACCGGTCCTTCTTGTCGTCGGGCAATTCCGGCAGATCGGCCTTCAACGCTTCAACGAAAGCATCGTCGAACTCCAGCGGCAACAGGTCCGGGTCCGGGAAGTAACGGTAGTCGTGCGCGTCTTCCTTGGAGCGCATCGAACGGGTCTCGCCCTTGTTCGGATCGAACAGGCGGGTTTCCTGATCGATAGAGCCACCATCTTCGAGGATGCCGATCTGGCGGCGCGCCTCGTACTCGATTGCCTGGCCGATGAAGCGGATTGAGTTGACGTTCTTGATCTCGCAACGGGTGCCGAAGCCCTCGCCCGGACGGCGCACGGAAACGTTGACGTCGGCGCGCATGGAACCTTCGTCCATGTTGCCGTCGCAGGTGCCGAGGTAGCGCACGATCGAGCGCAGCTTCGTCATATAGGCTTTGGCCTCATCCGACGAACGCATGTCCGGCTTGGAGACGATCTCCATCAGCGCCACGCCCGAACGGTTGAGGTCGACATAGGACATGGACGGATGCTGGTCGTGCATCGACTTGCCGGCATCCTGCTCGAGATGCAGCCGCTCGATGCCAACCTCGACGTCCTCGAACTGGCCCTGGCGATCAGGGCCGATCGAAATCATGATCTTGCCCTCGCCGACGATCGGATCCTTGAACTGGGAGATCTGATAGCCCTGCGGCAGGTCCGGATAGAAATAGTTCTTGCGGTCGAAGATCGAGCGCTTGTTGATTGCGGCCTTGAGGCCGAGACCGGTGCGCACCGCCTGCTTCACGCATTCCTCGTTGATGACGGGCAGCATGCCGGGCATGGCGGCGTCGACCAGCGAAACGTTGGCATTCGGCGCATTGCCGAACTCCGTCGAGGCACCCGAGAACAGCTTCGAATTGGAAAGCACCTGGGCATGGACTTCCATGCCGATGATGACTTCCCAGTCGCCGGTGGCGCCGGGGATGAAGCGTTTCGGATCGGGGGTGCGGACGTCGACAATGCTCATATCATGCTCTTCTTTGAAGCCTGAATTCTTGGTTTCTCGGTAGAACAATTGGTCCGCCGGTGCAAGTTGTTCGGCAGCATGCGGCCGCATCTCCGGACAGCCGCGCGTTGGGAGCGCCGCTTAACCATCGTTTAGCACCCTTGCGCCAAGATTTGCCGATGTCCACCGCCACCGCACTCGCCTTGTACGCAGCCTACATCAACATCTTAAGCTTCGGGCTGTTCTGGTTTGACAAACGGGCGGCGCGCGCGGGCCGTTGGCGCATCAGCGAACAGACGCTGTTGACGATTGCTTTTCTCGGCGGAAGTCCGGGGGCGATGGCTGCCCGGCACATATTTCGCCACAAGACACGCAAGGAACCATTCAGAACCCGGCTGGCGCTCATCATCGTCTTTCAGGTGGCAGCCGCGGCGTTCGGCACCCTGGCGTTGCAGGGGCATCTTGACGCGCTCGCGAACGTCTTCTAGGAAAGCATCGTCTTTCTGGAGTTTTGATGTTCACTTCGTCGCCTGAGTCCCGGTAAGGGCCCGTCCTCGCAATCTTCCTTTGATTGCGCGCACGGGCCGGAAACGTCACCCCGCTTTCCCAGTGATTTGCGGAACGTTTTCCTGCGTTCTTCCGAACGCTTTTCCGGAACATTCAGACAATGGACATCTCGCGCGCTGAACAGCGCATCCTTCATCATTTGGCCCAGGGCGGCCGCATCGAAATCATTCGCGAAAGCAAAGCGATCGCCGAGATCCGCTGCTTCACCCGTGACGGCTGGGTCTACCCCGGCTTCGACCTGGACCTTTTCCGCAAGCTGAAGCGCAAGAAGGCGATATCGTCTTCCGGCGGAAATCCCTATCGCATCACGGAACGCGGTTTGCAGCTAGTGCGCTCCGAACTCAACAACCGCTGAGCGGCGGAAACCGACGATACCGGGCATCGAATGATGTCCGGTATCGCTGGCACTTCACGCAAGGTGAAGCGATGAGGAGCCTCACCTTGCGTCAATACCGGAAGCTGCGCATTTCCGGGTGGCAGCCATGCACGGATATGCGCAGGGTCGGCGGCCCTAGTCTTGCTCGGTGAGGACTTTGCTCAGGCCGATGAACTCGACATCGCCGTCGAGTTGCGGGGCGTAGGCGGTGGAAAGCCAACTCACGCCGTAGCCGCGGTTGCGGAAGAAGGTCACGGCTCGGTCGTTGCGCGCATGGGTCTTGGTGGTGGCGACATCGAACCCGTCCGCAACGATGCGACGCTCGATCTCGCCGAGCAGCAAAGCGCCAAGGCCCCTGCCCTGGACCGCCGGCTCGATCCACAGGTCGGATATCACGTTGTCGAAGTCCTCTCGCGCCACCCAACCGCGAATGCCGCCTTCGGCTTCGATCAGCAAAACAGACAACCAGTGATCGGAAAGAAAACGGAAAAACGAGGCTTCTGCCACACGCCGCATTCTCTCACCATCGGCAAGACCGGCAATCGCGGATTGCCAAGCGGCGAGACCGATCGCCGTCAGCCGATCGACATCGCCGGCGCGGGCATGACGGATGGCGGGCATGACGCGGGCTCCTTCCGCGACAAGAGTGACTGATCGTCTTCAGAAACAGTGGCGGTGCCGGTCCGGCACCGCCATCAAAGCCTTACCACCACTTGGTGGGCGTGAAGCGACCGGCGGCCTGTTCGATGATATGCGCCGTCTTGAACAGCGTCTCTTCCTCAAACGGCTTGCCGATCAGTTGCAGGCCAAGCGGCAGACCCTTGTGGTCGAGGCCGCCGGGAACAGCGATGCCCGGAAGACCAGCCATGTTGACCGTTACCGTGAAGATGTCGTTCAGGTACATCTTGACCGGATCGGACGCCAAGTCCTCGTCGGCGATACCGAAGGCGGAGGACGGCGTGGCGGGCGTCAGGATCGCATCGACGCCGGCGTGGAAGGCCAGTTCGAAGTCGCGCTTGATCAGCGTGCGGACCTTCTGCGCCTGCAGATAATAGGCGTCGTAATAGCCGGCAGAAAGCACGTAGGTGCCGATCATGATACGGCGCTTGACCTCCTGGCCGAAACCGGCAGCGCGCGTCTTCTCGTACATGTCGACGATGTCCTTGCCGTCAACGCGCAGGCCGTAGCGCACCCCGTCATAGCGGGCGAGGTTCGAGGAAGCCTCGGCCGGAGCGACGATGTAATAGGCCGGCAGCGCATACTTCGTGTGCGGCAGGGTGATGTCGACGATCTCGGCGCCGGCGTCCTTCAGCCAGGCGATGCCCTGCTGCCAGAGCGCCTCGATCTCTTCCGGCATGCCGTCGACGCGGTATTCCCGGGGAATGCCGATCTTCATGCCCTTGACCGACTTGCCGATGGAAGCTTCGTAATCCGGCACCGGCAGATCGACCGAGGTCGTATCCTTGGTGTCGACGCTTGCCATCGACTTCAAGAGGATCGCGGCATCGCGCACGTCACGGGCGATCGGGCCGGCCTGATCGAGCGACGAGGCGAAGGCGACGACGCCCCAGCGCGAGCAGCGGCCATAGGTCGGCTTGATGCCGACGGTGCCGGTAAAGGCGGCCGGCTGGCGGATGGAACCGCCAGTATCGGTCGCCGTGGCACCGGCGCAGAGATGCGCAGCGACGGCTGCAGCCGAACCGCCGGACGAGCCGCCCGGAACGAGGTCGAGATTGGAGCCCTTGGCGCGCCACGGGTTCTTCACGGCACCGTAGTAGGAGGTCTCGTTCGACGAGCCCATGGCGAATTCGTCCATGTTCAGCTTGCCGAGCATGACGGCGCCGTCGTTCCAGAGGTTCTGGGTCACGGTCGATTCGTAACGCGGCGCAAAACCGTCGAGGATATGGCTGCAGGCCTGCGTGTGCACGCCCTCGGTGCCGAAGAGATCCTTGATGCCGAGCGGGATGCCTTCGAGCGCACCGGCCTTGCCGGCGGCGATACGCGCGTCCGAGGCCTTCGCCATCTCGCGCGCCTTGTCCGGCGTTACGGCGATGTAGGCATTGATCGCCTCATTGGCGGCATCGATCGCGCCGATATAGGCATCCGTCAGTTCGACGGCGGTGATTTCCTTGGCGGCGAGTTTCGCGCGGGCTTCGGCAATCGTGAGGCTGATAAGGTCGGTCATGATGAAATCGGGCTTTCGCAATCGGGAACGTCGGGGCGGCAGGGGGTCTGGTTACTCGACCACCTTCGGAACGAGGAAGAAATTGCGATCGGAATTCGGCGCATTGGCAACGATATCGTCGGCCTTGTTGCCGTCCGACACGATGTCCGTCCGCTTCTTCATCTCCATCGGCGTGACCGAGGTCATCGGCTCGACGCCATCGACATTAACTTCGGAGAGCTGTTCGACAAAACCGAGGATGCCATTGAGCTCGCCCATCATCCGCTCGGCTTCCTCTTCGCTGACGGCGATACGGGCAAGGCGCGCAACGCGCTTCACGGTGGCAAGGTCTACGGACATGATCGTCTCCGGTAACTGGAACTTCCCCCGCTATAATGGCGCACGGCGAGCCACGCAACGGGGGAATTGCCGGAGTACCGGACCTCTCGTCAAAAGGCCCGGCGCAACATCAGACCTCGACGACGACGCCGACGTAAGGTGTCTCCACCTTGGTGGATGCACTTTCCATGCCGGCAACGAAGGTCGCGGGGGTCTGGTCGATGATCGGGAACGAGCCGTAATGGCAGGGGATCGCCGTCGAGAACTTGAAAAAGCGCTGGCAGGCGAGTGCCGCCACCGCGCCGCCCATGGTGAAACGGTCGCCGATCGGCACGATGCCGATTTCCGGCTGGTGCAATTCGTTGATCAGCGCCATGTCGGAAAAGATGTCCGTGTCACCCATGTGGTAGAGCGTCGGCTCGTCCTCGAAATGCAGCACCAGGCCATTGGCATTGCCGAGCGAATGGGAAACGCCGTCCTCGGTGAGCTGCGCCGAGGAATGGAGCGCGTTGACGAAGGTCGTTGAAAACGCGCCGAGGTTGATGGTGCCGCCGGTATTTCCCATTTCGAGCGCCTTGACGCCATGCCGCCCGAGCCAGGCGGCGAGATCGGCATTGGCGACCACGGTCGCACCGGTCTCCTTGGCGATCGCAATCGTATCGCCGACATGGTCGCCATGACCATGGGTCAGGAGGATGTGGGTGAGCCCGGCGGTCGCGTCCCTGCGATCCTCGTCCCGGAAGGCGGGATTGCCGGTGAAGAAGGGGTCGATGAGGATTTTGGACTTTGCCGTTTCGATGTGAAAGGCGGCATGACCGAGCCATTTGATCTTCATGACGATCTCCCTGATGATTTGCGTGTCGGAACAGCATATGGAACAGACAGCCCTCCGCGCAAAGATCGAATCGACACCGACATGGCAATTCTCACCATCGAAGAGCTGGCATCCCAGCTTCAACAGAACCAGGCGATCGCCGGGCTCGACCTCGGCACCAAGACGATCGGCCTTTCGGTCTCCGATCTCGGCCGCAGGTTCGCAACACCCCGAGAGGTGATCCGCCGGATCAAGTTCGGGGTGGACGCGGAAGCGCTGCTGTCAGTGGCAGGAAAAGAAAAGATCGCAGCCTTCGTCATCGGCCTGCCCGTCAACATGGACGGCAGCGAGGGACCGCGTTGTCAGGCGACCCGCGCCTTCGTGCGCAACATGGAGCAAAAGACGCCACTGCCTTTCATCTTCTGGGATGAAAGGCTTTCGACCGTTGCGGCCGAGCGTGTGCTGATCGAGATGGATGTGTCGCGACGGAAGCGGGCCGAACGCATCGATTCGGCCGCCGCCTCCTTCATTCTTCAGGGCGCGCTCGACAGGCTGGCTTCGCTCGCGAGGGACGGCCTTTCGGACTGAGCTACGCCGGCACCGAAACGACGGCGATACCAGGCCGCGATCTCACGGCGCTTGCGAAAGCCGATAATGGCAAAGACCACAAAACTATCGAAGACGATCGCTCGGGCGACGAGCGGCGGGATCGTCTCTGGCGGGATGCCAAGGACATTGCCGTAGACCTGGAACACGAGGTCATGGGTCTGCCGCGTCAGCATGAAGAAGCCGAAGCTCATGTCGTAATAGGAGAGACCATACCAAGACGTGAGGAACATGACCGGGCAGGCCCAAAGGATCAGAAACCACTTCATGCGGCTCCCCTTTCCGAGATGCGGCGGTAGACTAGCGGATATATGGCGCGGTCTGCCAGCAACAAGGCAAGCAGGACCATCGTTGGGACCGCAATATCCAGCGCCAGTCCGGCGAAAAACACCATCATGATGATCAAAAGACCAGTTCTCACCGAACCGCTCCATTCCGGATCTGTTGAAATTCCTGGTCAATTTCGCGCCTACAGGCAAGGCGTGCAACGTAAACCATTTGTTAAGGTTAATTTTCACAGGCCAGGTTTTCTTGCGCTCACGCTTGCGCCCGATCATTCACCACAAAGCTGCAAGCCCATTCCGGTCTCTGCAAAATTCGGGTAGCGATATCCCTCCCCCTCGCAGGTCCTCCTCCATGACCGTCGTCTTTGAAAGCATCCTTCCGATCTTCCTGCTGGTTCTGCTCGGCGTCTGGCTCAAACGCTCGACATTCGTGGACCAGAGCCTCTGGCTCGGGCTCGAGCAATTTGGCTACTTCATCCTGTTCCCTGCCCTGCTGTTCTCGACGCTCGCCCAGGCAGACTTTGCCGGGTTGAAAGCCGACGCGACGGCCATCGCGACGATCGGCAGCGTCAGCCTGATGTCGGCCTTCGTGCTGCTCCTCTGGCCAGTGCTGCGAGACCGGCACGTGTCCGGCGCCTCGTTCACCTCGGTCTTCCAGACGGCAACGCGCTGGAACGGCTTCGTGGCGCTGGCAATTGCGCAGAAGCTTTACGGCCCGATCGGCCTGACGTTGACCGCGCTGGTGATGACACTCGTGATCATCCCCATCAATCTCTACAATATCGGCGTGCTGGTCTGGTTCGGCGGGGGCAATCGTGACTTCAGGCGCTTCTTCGCAAAGATCGCCACCAATCCGCTGATTGTCGCCTCCGTGCTCGGCATTCTCGTCAACCTGGTCGGACTGAAGATCTACGGCCCCGTGATGACCACGATCGAGATGCTGGCAAGCGCCTCGCTCAGCCTTGGGCTGGTGATGGTCGGCGCGGGCCTGCGCGCTTCCGATGCGCTGAAGCCGAGCGCGACGGCGCTGCTCGCGGTCTTCCTCAAGCTGATCGTGATGCCGGTCTTCATGGTGAGTGCGAGCTATCTGCTCGGCATTCGGGGGGACGCCCTGCTGGTCATCGCGCTTGGCGCGGCCGTGCCGACGGCGATGAACGGCTATCTGCTGGCCAAGCAAATGGATGGCGACGCCGAACTCTATGCGGCGGTCGCAACCGTCCAGACGGTCGTCTCGTTCTTCACGATACCACTCGTCCTCTACCTGACGACCTACGTCGCAGGGGGCTGACTACTTACGCCGCAGGGGGATAGAGAAGATCGAGGATGTAGGCGGAATCGAAGCGTGAATCGAGCATGCCGTAGGTGGAGCGCCATCCGGCAGCCAGTCGCGATTCGAGGAAAGCGTCGGCAATGCGGCCGGCACCGAGACGGTAGAGTTCGGCGGCGGCGGCGGCGAGCGCCAATTGCTCGATCAGCATGCGCGCAGCACCCTCGTCCCGTTCGCAGAGCGACATGGCGGCGCGCAGCACGTCGATCGTCTTGCGGCCGGCTGGTCCGAGATCGCGAGCCAAAACGACGAAGAGCTGCTCGAAGAGATCCTTGCCCTTGGCGAGTACGCGCAGCACGTCCAGCGCCATGACGTTGCCGGACCCTTCCCAGATGGCGTTGACAGGTGCTTCGCGGTAATGGCGCGCCAGCGCGCGCTCTTCCACATAGCCATTGCCGCCCAGGCACTCCATCGCCTCGTAAATCAGTGCCGGGGCGATCTTGCAGGCCCAGTACTTGGCAACAGGCGTCATGATCCGCGCATAGGCTGCGTCTTCCGGGCTGTTGCGGGCCTTGTCGAACGCCTCAGCCAGACGGAACGAAAGGGCGCTTGCCGCAGCGACGTCGAGCGCCATGTCGGCAAGCACGCGCGTCATCATCGGCTGGCTCACGAGCGGCTTGCCGAAGACCTTGCGGCCGCGGGTGTGGTGCACGGCTTCGGCGAGCGAGGCCCGCATCATGCCTGCGGATGCCAACGCGCAGTCGAGGCGCGTCAGCGTTACCATGTCGAGGATCGTCCGGATGCCGGCGTCCGGCGCGCCGAGGATGAAGCCAAACGTGTCGGAGAACTCGACCTCCGACGAAGCGTTGGAGCGGTTTCCGAGCTTGTCCTTCAACCGCTGGAAGCGCAGGCCATTGGCGCTGCCGTCTTCCAGAAGACGCGGCACGAGGAAACAGGCAAGGCCCTCGCGGGTCTGCGCCAGCATGACGAAGGCGTCGCTCATCGGTGCCGACATGAACCACTTGTGGCCATTCAACCGATAGATGCCCTCGCCTACACGCTCGGCCGTCGAGGTATTGGCGCGGACATCGGTACCGCCCTGCTTCTCGGTCATGCCCATACCGACGGTGACGGCCGACTTCTGCATCCAGGGACGGTTCGTCGAGTCGTATTTGCGCGACAGGATCTTCGGCGCCCATTCCTTCTGCACCGCCGGAGACGCGGTGATCGCGGCAAGCGACGCGCTCGTCATCGTCAGCGGGCAGAGATGGCCGCATTCCAGCTGCGCCGTCAGATAGAAGCGGATGGCGCGTGTCTTGTGCGACTGGTTGCGCTCGTCAGCCAGGTTTTCCCAGGCCGACGCATGGAGGCCCGACGACATTGAGCGGCGCATCAGCGCATGCCAGGCCGGGTGGAACTCGACGACATCGAGACGCTCGCCGCGCGGACCATGCGTCTTCAGCTTCGGCGGACCTTCATTCGCCATGCGCGCCAGTTCCTGCGCTTCTGGCGAGGTGACGTAACGGCCGAGCACATCGAATTCGTCGCGCAGCGTCTTGCTCATCGACGAGGTGATATCCACCACGAGCGGATCGGAGCGATAGGCGTTGACACCGGACCAGGGCTTGGGCTGGTTCAGCTCGGCGAGTTTCTGTTCAGTCCGGTTCATCTGATTCATGGGCCGGTTCTAGCGCAAGTTTCTCGACCACGGAACGGGGCGCGAAAAAGATAGGATGGCCGTTGCAAGTTTTCTGCGGACGGTGACGCCCAAGCCTTGCCGTACCGGGGGCCAAGTCTTATAGAGCGACCACATTTCCAGAGCGCAAGGGCGGCCCATGATCACTTTCCCGCATCGCCACCTGCTCGGCATCAAGGGGCTCACGGAGCAGGATATCACCTATCTGCTCGATCGCGCCGATGAAGCCGTCCAAATCTCCCGTCAAAGAGAGAAAAAGACCTCGACGCTGCGGGGGCTGACGCAGATCAACCTCTTCTTCGAAGCCTCGACGCGTACTCAGTCTTCGTTTGAGCTCGCCGGCAAGCGGCTTGGCGCCGACGTCATGAACATGTCGGTCGGCAATTCCTCGGTGAAAAAGGGCGAAACGCTGATCGATACGGCGATGACGCTGAACGCCATGCACCCGGATGTGCTGGTGGTGCGCCATTCCTCGGCCGGTGCCGCCGCTCTCCTGGCACAGAAAGTCTCCTGCTCCGTCGTCAATGCCGGCGACGGTCAGCACGAGCACCCAACCCAGGCCCTGCTCGACGCGCTGACGATCCGCCGCGCCAAGGGTAAGCTCTCGCGCATCATCGTGGCGATCTGCGGCGACGTGCTGCACTCGCGCGTGGCGCGCTCCAACATCCTGCTCCTGAACCAGATGGGCGCCCGCGTGCGCGTCGTCGCTCCGGCGACGTTGCTTCCCTCGGGGATCGCCGAAATGGGCGTCGAGGTCTATCACTCGATGGCCGAGGGCCTGAAGGATGCGGATGTCGTCATGATGCTGCGCCTCCAGCGCGAGCGCATGGCCGGCTCTTTCGTGCCTTCGGTGCGCGAATACTTCCACTACTACGGGCTCGATGCGCAGAAGCTGAAGGCGGCCAAGGACGATGCGCTCGTCATGCACCCCGGGCCGATGAACCGCGGCGTCGAGATCGCCTCGGAAATCGCCGACGGCCCGCAGAGCGTGATCGAACAGCAGGTCGAGATGGGCGTTGCCGTACGCATGGCGGTGATGGAAACGCTGCTTCTCTCGCAGAACCAGGGGCCGCGCCTATGACCAGACCACTCGTTCTGAAGAACCTCCGCATCGTCGATCCCTCGCGCAGCCTTGACGAGGTCGGCACTGTCATCGTCGGAAACGACGGCCGCATCCTGGCCGCCGGCGCGGATGCACAGAACCAGGGCGCGCCCGATGGCGCCTTCGTCAAGGACTGCGATGGCCTGACCGCCGTTCCCGGCCTCGTCGATGCCCGCGTGTTCGTCGGCGAACCGGGCAGCGAACATCGCGAAACCTTCGAATCCGCGTCGCGCGCAGCAGCGGTCGGTGGCGTCACCACCTTCATTGCGATGCCCGACACGGATCCTGTGATCGACGATATCGCGCTGGTCGAGTACGTAAAGAAGACGGCGCGCGACAAGGCCCTCGTCAATGTCCATCCTGCCGCGGCCCTGACCAAGGGACTGGCCGGGGAAGAGATGACCGAATTCGGCCTGCTGCGCGAAGCCGGCGCCGTCTGCTTCACCAATGGCCGACGGTCGATCCACGACACGCTGGTTCTGCGCCGGGCCATGACCTACGCGCGCGAATTCGGCGCCGTCATCTCTCTTGAGACCCGCGACAAGTATCTCGGCGCCAACGGCGTCATGCACGAGGGCCTGCTCGCAAGCTGGCTCGGCCTTGCCGGGATCCCGCGCGAATCCGAGATCATCCCGCTTGAGCGCGACCTGCGCATCGCCGGCCTGACGAAGGCCGCCTACCACGCCGCCCAAATCTCGGTTCCCGAATCGGCTGAGGCCATTCGTGCAGCACGCCAGCGCGGCGCCAACGTCACGTGCGGCATCTCGATCAACAATCTGGCGCTCAACGAAAACGACATCGGCGAGTACCGCACCTTCTTCAAGCTTTCGCCGCCCCTTCGCAGCGAAGACGACCGGGTGGCCATGGCCGAGGCGCTGGCCGACGGCACGATCGACATCATCGTCTCCTCGCATGACCCGCAGGACGTCGACACCAAACGCCTGCCGTTTGCCGACGCTGCCGACGGTGCGATCGGCCTTGAAACGCTGGCAGCGGCCGCTCTTCGGCTGTACCACAGCGGCCAGGTTCCACTGATGCGCCTGATCGATGCCATGTCGACCCGCCCGGCGGCGATCTTCGGTCTCGACGCAGGCACGCTGAAGCCGGGCGCCAAGGCCGATATCGCGGTCCTCGACCTCGACGAGCCGTGGGTGCTCTACAAGGAAGCGATCGTCTCGCGCTCCAAGAACACGCCGTTTGAAAATGCACGCTTTACCGGCCGGGTTGTGCAAACCTATGTTGCCGGCAAGCTTGTGCATTCCGCATAAGCCCAAAGCGGTCGCGCGGGAGGGGAACCGGTGGATCTATTTTCCTGGCAGCTTGGGCTGCCCTTGACGTTGTTAAGCCTGGGCTTCGGCTATCTGCTCGGCTCGATCCCATTCGGACTGATCCTGACCCGCATGGCCGGGCTGGGCGACGTCAGAAAGATCGGCTCGGGCAATATCGGCGCGACCAATGTGCTGCGCACCGGCAACAAGAAGCTTGCCGCAGCGACCCTGCTGCTCGACGCGCTCAAGGGCACCGCGGCAGCCGCCATTGCATCTCATTGGGGCGTCGAAGCGGGGATCGCCGCAGGCTTCGCCGCCTTCATCGGCCATCTCTATCCCGTCTGGCTCGGCTTCAAGGGCGGCAAGGGTGTCGCCACCTATATCGGCGTCCTCCTTGGCCTCGCCCCACCGATGGTGCTCGCCTTTGCGGTGATCTGGCTCGCCATGGCGAAAATCAGCCGTTACTCCTCATTGTCCGCACTGGTTGCAACGGCTATCATCCCGGTTCTACTTTACGCGGTAGGGAACGAAAAGGTCGCTCTCCTCTTCGCGGCAATGACCATCATTAGCTGGGTGAAGCATCGCGCCAATATCCAGCGGTTGCTCGCCGGCACGGAAAGCAAGATCGGGGACAAGGGATAATGTCTGAAGGCAGCGCAGGACGAACCGGAGTGGCGCTGACCCAACGACAGAAATTATCCTGGCTGCGGCTGATCCGCAGCGACAATGTCGGCCCCATCGCCTTCAGGGACCTGATCAACCACTTCGGCACGGCGGAAAACGCGCTCGACGCGCTTCCAGAACTATCCCGGCGCGGAGGGACCAAACAGGCCTATCGTGTGGCAACGGTAAGCGAGGCCGAACGGGAGCTGGAAGCGGCGCGACGCTGCGGCGCGGTGTTTGTCGGCATCGGCGAGCCAGGTTATCCCTCAGCGCTTCGGCAGATCGACGGCGCTCCCCCTCTCCTCGCGATGAAGGGCGATCTCAAAGCAGCAACCCGCCCGTCGCTCGGCATTGTCGGCTCGCGCAACGCGTCGGTCAGCGGCGCCAAGTTCGCGGCGATGATCGCCCGCGATGCCGGTCGCGCAGGCTATGTCGTCACGTCGGGTCTCGCGCGCGGTATCGATACCGCCGCCCATCGCGCAAGCCTCGAAACCGGCACGATCGCCGCGCTTGCCGGCGGCCTGGATCGGCCGTACCCACCCGAAAACATCGGCTTGCTGGATGAGATCACCGCTGGCCGGGGTCTGGCGATCAGCGAAATGCCCTTTGGCTGGGAGCCACGTGCACGCGATTTCCCGCGGCGCAACCGGCTGATTGCCGGCGTCAGCCTCGGCGTGACCGTCGTCGAGGCGGCCAATCGCTCCGGCTCGTTGATCACCGCGCGTTATGCCGCCGATTTCGGCCGGCTGGTCTTTGCCGTTCCGGGATCCCCACTCGATCCCCGGTGCCATGGCACGAACGACCTTTTGAAGCAGGGCGCGATCGTCACGACGTCATCGGACGATGTCCTTGAAGCATTGGCGCCGCTCAGCCAGTTCGAGCTACGCTTGCCAAGTGTCAGGGAACCGGAGGGGCATGCGCAACCGAGCACCCCTGCCGCGACCAATGACAGCGACCGTGCGGCCATCATCAATGCGCTTGGTCCGACGCCGGTCGAAACCGACGACATCGTCAGGCACACCGGGCTTTCGCCGGCACAGGTCTACCTTCTTCTCTTGGAGCTCGATCTCGCTGGGCGGCTCGATCGCCACGCCGGAGGACTCGTGTCTCTCACGGCAAGCGAATGAGCACCGGCGATGGCGACCCCGCGGCCGTGAGGAAGCGAGCAGGCACCCATTCCAGATTGCAGATGCGATGCAATCTTGCATGAGTTGCATCACCTCCTCTCATCGTTATTTTGGGTGAACCCTCTTGACCCCGCACGAATCCCTGTCCATTTCGGGGCATCGATACTAGGCGACACACGGCGCTGACAGCGCTGACGCCCGAACCAGAACCGGTTGTCTCAGAAAATGACGATGAATGTTGTAGTGGTGGAGTCGCCTTCCAAGGCAAAGACGATCAACAAGTACCTCGGGCCTAACTACAAGGTGCTGGCTTCGTTTGGCCATGTGCGCGATCTGCCGGCGAAGGACGGTTCGGTCCGTCCGGATGAAGACTTCGAAATGTCCTGGGAGGTCGATGGCGCCTCGGCCAAGCGCATGAAGGACATTGCCGACGCGGTAAAGTCCGCTGACGGCCTCATTCTCGCAACCGACCCGGATCGCGAAGGCGAAGCCATTTCCTGGCACGTGCTCGACCTCTTGAAGAAAAAGAAGGTGCTCGGCGACAAGCCGGTGAAGCGCGTCGCCTTCAACGCCATCACCAAGAAGGCGGTGCTCGAGGCGATCGCCCATCCGCGCGACATCGACATCTCGCTGGTCGACGCCTATCTGGCGCGCCGCGCGCTCGACTATCTCGTCGGCTTCAACCTGTCGCCGGTCCTCTGGCGCAAGCTTCCGGGCGCCCGCTCGGCCGGCCGTGTGCAGTCCGTCACGCTGCGCCTTGTCTGCGACCGCGAATCCGAGATCGAGCGCTTCATCTCCGAGGAATACTGGAACATCTCCGCGCTGCTGAAGACCCCGCGCGGCGACGAGTTCGAGGCCCGCCTCGTCTCGGCCGATGGCAAGCGCCTCGCGCCGAGGGCTGTCGGCAACGGCGAAGAGGCCAACCGGCTGAAGACCTTGCTCGACGGTGCCGCCTATGTCGTCGACAGCATCGAGGCAAAGCCGGTCAAGCGTAACCCCTCGCCGCCCTTCACCACCTCGACGCTGCAGCAGGCTGCGTCCTCCAAGCTCGGCTTCTCCGCTTCGCGCACCATGCAGGTCGCGCAGAAGCTCTACGAAGGCGTCGATATCGGTGGAGAGACAGTCGGTCTGATCACCTATATGCGTACCGACGGCGTGCAGATGGCGCCGGAAGCGGTCGAGGCCTCGCGCAAGGCGATCGCCAGCCAGTTCGGCGACCGCTACCTGCCGGAAAAGCCGCGTTTCTATTCGACCAAGGCGAAGAACGCCCAGGAAGCGCACGAAGCCATCCGCCCGACCGATTTCAACCGGACGCCGGACCAGGTACGCCGCTTCCTCGACGGTGACATGCTGCGCCTCTACGATCTCGTCTGGAAGCGCGGCATCGCCAGCCAGATGGCATCGGCGGAGATCGAACGCACGACCGCGGAGATCACTGCCGACAACGGCGGCCAGAAGGCGGGCCTGCGCGCCACCGGCTCCGTCATCCGCTTCGACGGCTTCATCGCCGCCTATACGGACGCCAAGGAAGACGGCGAGCAGACGGATGATGGCGAGGAGGATGGCCGCCTGCCGGAGATCAACGCGCGCGAGAACCTCGCCAAGCAGAAGATCAACGCCTCGCAGCACTTTACCGAGCCGCCACCGCGCTATTCGGAAGCGAGCCTGATCAAGAAGATGGAAGAGCTCGGCATCGGCCGACCGTCGACCTATGCCGCGACGGTCACGACCCTGCTTGACCGCGACTACATCACCAACGACAAGCGCAAGCTCATACCCCAGGCCAAGGGCCGTCTGGTGACGGCGTTCCTGGAAAGCTTCTTCACCCGCTATGTCGGCTACGACTTCACGGCGTCGCTCGAAGAAAAGCTCGACCAGGTCTCGGCCGGCGAGGTCAATTGGAAGGATGTTCTTCGCGACTTCTGGAAGGATTTCTTCGCACAGATCGAGGAAACAAAGGAGCTGCGCGTTACCAACGTGCTCGATGCGCTGAACGAAGAACTGGCGCCGCTGGTCTTCCCGAAGCGCGACGACGGCGGTGATCCACGCATCTGCCAGGTCTGCGGCACCGGCAAGCTGTCGCTGAAGCTTGGCAAATATGGCGCCTTCGTCGGCTGCTCGAACTATCCGGAGTGCAACTTCACCCGCCAGCTTTCCTCCGACAGCAACGGCGACCAGGAAGCGGCGGTCTCCAACGAACCGCAGGCGCTTGGCAAGGACCCGCACACCGGCGAGGAAATCACCCTGCGCAGCGGCCGTTTCGGACCCTATGTCCAGCGCGGTGACGGCAAGGAAGCGAAGCGCTCGAGCCTGCCGAAGGGCTGGACGCCATCAACGATCGACCATGAGAAGGCGGTCGCGCTGCTGTCGCTGCCGCGCGATATTGGCGCCCATCCCGAAAGCGGCAAGATGATCTCTACGGGCCTCGGTCGCTATGGACCGTTCGTGCTGCACGACGGAACCTATGCCAATCTCGAATCGATCGAAGACGTCTTCTCGATCGGCCTCAACCGTGCCGTCTCCGTGCTTGCAGACAAGCAATCGAAGGCCGGTTCCGGCCGCGGCCGTACCGCCGCCGCCTCGCTCAAGGAACTTGGCGACCACCCGGACGGCGGCTCCATCACCGTTCGTGACGGACGCTACGGTCCCTATGTAAACTGGGGCAAGGTCAACGCTACCCTACCCAAGGGCAAGGATCCGCAGTCGGTAACGGTCGAGGAGGCACTCGTGCTGATTTCGGAGCGTGCCGCCAAGGGTGGAACGACCAAGGGCAAGCCCGTGAAGGCCAAGACGACCAAGACGGCGGCAAAGTCCGAGGACGGCGCAGCCAAGCCGACCAAGGCCAAGGCACCTGCCAAGAGCAAAACGAAGACGGCCGCCAAGGCCAAGAAGGGCTGATCTTGACCAGAATACCGCGCGATCCGACCGAACAGTCCGGCAGAAGAGCCATGGGCAAGAAGCCTGCTCGCGCGGCCAAGGGAGGACCGGCCCCGGCAAGTGAGCCCATCATCCACGGTGCGGTTCCGCCGCGTGACGTGCTGATGCGTTTCATTGCCGAAAACCCGGACCGCGCCTCCAAGCGCGAGATCGCCAAGGCCTTCGGCCTCAAGGGCGATACCCGTGTCGAGCTCAAGGCGCTGCTGAAGTCGCTGGAAGTGGACGGCCTCGTCGAAAAGAAGCGCAAGTCGCTGGTGCGTCCCGGCGCCCTGCCCCCGGTGACCGTGCTCGACATCACCATCCGTGATGTCGATGGCGAACTGATCGGCCGGCCCGCCGAGTGGCTGGACGATGACGGCGTCGCGCCGGCGGTGCTGATCAAGCAGTCGGCAGTCGGCAAGGCCAAGGGCAAGGTACCGGTCGGCGGCCTCGGCGATCGGGTGCTCGCCAAGATCTTCCCCGCAAAGGAGCGTGGCGGACCTGCCTATACGGCGCGCATCATCAAGGTTCTCGACAAGCGCAAGGACGCCGTGCTCGGCGTCTTCCGCGCCACACCTGGTGGCGGTGGCCGGCTGATGCCGATCGAAAAGCGCGGCGAAGAAGTGCTGGTCGATCCGGAGTTCACCGGCAACGCGCAGGATGGCGATCTGGTCGAAGTGCAGCTCTCGCGTCTCGGCCGCTATGGTCTGCCGCGCGCCCAGGTCCAAAACGTCATCGGCTCCGTGGCCTCGGAGAAGGCAATCTCGATGATTGCCATTCACGCGCATGGCATCCCCCACATCTTCCCGGAGCGTGTGATCGAAGAGGCGAACGCCGCCGGTCCCGCCACCATGGCGCATCGCGAGGATTGGCGCACGCTGCCGCTGATCACCATCGACCCGGCCGATGCCAAGGATCACGACGATGCGGTTTATGCCGAACCCGACCCGTCCGAGGACAATCCCGGCGGCGTCATCGTCACGGTCGCAATCGCCGACGTCTCCTATTACGTACGTCCGAAATCGGCGCTGGACCTGGAAGCGCTGAAGCGCGGCAACTCGGTCTATTTCCCCGACCGGGTGGTACCGATGCTGCCCGAACGGATTTCGAACGACCTCTGCTCGCTGAAGGAAGGCGTCGATCGTCCGGCGCTTGCCGTGCGCATGCGCTTCTCCAAGGAAGGCCGCAAGGCCGGCCACACCTTCCACCGCATCATGATGAAGAGTGCTGCCAAGCTCTCCTACCAGCAGGCACAGGCGGCGATCGACGGCAATCCGGATGACAAGACCGGGCCGATCCTCGACGCGATCCTGAAGCCGCTCTGGGAAGCCTATCGGATCCTCACGCGCGGGCGCGACCGGCGCCAGCCGCTCGAACTCAACATGCCCGAGCGCAAGATCATCCTGAAGCCTGATGGCACGGTCGATCGCGTTTTCGTGCCGGAACGCCTCGACGCCCACAAGCTGATCGAAGAGATGATGATCCAGGCAAACGTCGCGGCCGCCGAGACGCTGGAGCAGAAGCGCCAAGTGCTGATCTATCGCGTGCACGACCAGCCGTCGCTCGCCAAGCAGGAAAGCCTGCGCGAGTTCCTGGCGACGCTCGACATCTCGCTCGTCAAGGGCGGCAACATGCGCTCGAACCATTTCAACGGCATTCTCGCCAAGGCCGAGGGAAAACCCTTCGAGACAATGGTCAACGAGATGGTGCTGCGGTCGCAGAGCCAGGCGATCTACAGCCCCGAGAACATCGGGCACTTCGGCCTGAACCTTTTGAAGTACGCGCATTTCACCTCGCCGATCCGACGCTATGCCGACCTGATCGTGCATCGGGCGCTGGTTGCCTCGCTCGGTCTGGGCGAAGGCGGACTGACGCCGCAGGAAGAGGGCGTGCTCGACGACATCGCCGCCGAGATCTCGACCTTCGAGCGTCGCGCCATGGCGGCGGAGCGCGACACCGTCGACCGGCTGATCGCACACCATCTGAATGGCCGTGTCGGCGAGGAATTCGAAGGCCGCGTCTCCGGCGTCACCAAGGCGGGACTCTTTGTCACCCTGCCCGCCTATGGCGCCGATGGCTTCGTTCCTATATCTACGCTCGGACGCGATTACTTCATCTATGATGAGGCGCACCAGGCGCTTTCCGGCGAAAAGACCGGGCTCGGCTATCGCCTCGGCGATCCCGTGCGCGTCAAGCTCGTGGAAGCTGTGCCGCTTGCGGGTGCGCTCAGGTTCGAGATGCAAAGCGAGGGGCGCAAGATGCCGACGGCAACGCGCTCCTTCCACAAGTCCGGCCGGCGCGATCGCACCGGAGCACGTAAGACGCCGGGAACGCGGCCGCCGCGAGGCAGGCGTTAGAACTCCCGTAAGGCAGAGGAATAGGCATGAAAGCAGCGGCAGGCGAAACACTTCAACTGGGCGGTAGCGAAAGCGACAAGCGCTCCGTTGGCCTTTCGATGAAGCGCGGCTTTCTCGGCCGTTGCCCGGCCTGTGGCAGCGGCAAGCTGTTTCGCAGCTACGTCAAGTCCGTCGATGCCTGCGCCGCCTGCGGCGAACGCATGGACCATCACCGCGCCGATGACTTCCCGCCCTATATCGTCGTGACGATCGTCGGCCACGTCGTGCTTGCGGGCTACATGATGACCGATCTCATCCTGCCGCTGACAACGTGGCAGCATCTGGCGATCTGGGCACCGATCACCGTGATCAGTTCGCTGGCGCTGCTGCAGCCGGTCAAGGGTGCCGTCATTGGCCTGCAATGGGCGCTCAGGATGCACGGTTTCGGCGGCCACGAAGACGCACCGGAAGATGTCCTGCCGCCGCGAGACGACAGGGCATGACGTCTGCGCGGGGCCCGGGCGGCGAGGTCGAACGCCAACGTTCCGCTGCCGTCAGGCCACGCGATGCGGCCTCCGTCATGCTGCTCGACCGCCAAGGGGGGTGCGTGCGCGTCCTGATGGGCAAACGGCACAGCGCCCATGTCTTCATGCCGGATCTCTATGTCTTCCCCGGTGGGCGGCGTGATGCCGGCGATCACCGAATCGGCTTCGGCTCCGACCTGCACCCTTCCGTCCTGCATGCGCTGAAGGCGGCCGGCACGCGCGAGCTGACGGATGCGCGCGCACGCGCGCTCGCCCTTGCCGCACTGCGCGAACTTTACGAAGAGGCCGGCATCGCCGTCGGGCAACCGGCTCCCTCTGCCACAGCGCCGGTTCCATTTCTTCCCGATCTCGCAAAGTTGCGCTATATGGCTCGGGCCATTACCCCTCCGGGCCACGCGCGGCGGTTCGATACGCGCTTCTTCGCATTGTTTGCGGACGAGGCCAAAATCGATCCGACACGCTTCCTGGACAGCCGGGAGCTTCAGGATTTGCAGTGGATCGATGTGAACGATTCTCCGTCTCTACGGATACCCGACATCACCGCCATCATACTTGCTGACCTCAGAAGCAGTCTCGACACCGATCCGTCGCTCCCCTGTGAACGAGAGGTGCCACTTTATGCCGCGCGCCGTGGGCGCCTCGTCCGCACGTTGCTCTAAGGACCCTCGTCGCATGTCACAGCCGTCGCCCGGTACAGTTGCACCGGTTGAGGAAATTCACTGGCGGTCGCTGATCGCCGCCGTTGCCGCCATCAGTGCGGTCGGCATTGCAATTGGTCTCGGTCTGCCGCTCCTGTCGATCATCATGGAGAAGCGCGGGATCTCCTCGACGCTGATCGGCTTGAACTCCGCCATGGCTGGCGTGGCATCGATGGTTGCCGCCCCGTTCACGACCAAGTTCGCTCATAGACACGGCGTCGCGCCGACAATGCTGTGGGCCGTCCTGATCGCAGCAACGAGTTCGTTCGGCTTTTACTACATCACCAACTTCTGGCTCTGGTTCCCGCTGCGGATCGTTTTCCATGGGGCGATCACCGTCCTCTTCATTCTCTCCGAGTTCTGGATCAACGCCACGGCGCCGCCGGCAAAGCGCGGCTTCGTACTCGGCATCTATGGCACGTTCCTGTCGCTGGGCTTCCTGACCGGGCCGCTGTTGTTTTCAATCCTCGGCAGTGAAGGCATCCTTCCTTTCATGGTTGGCGCCGGCGTCATCCTGCTTGCCTCGGTGCCGATATTCCTCGCACGCGACGAAAGCCCCGTCATCGACGAGAAGCCGGAGCGGCATTTCCTGCGCTACGTCTTCCTCGTGCCCACCGCAACCGCCGCCGTGTTCATCTTCGGCGCGGTCGAATCAGGCGGTCTTTCGCTGTTCCTCATCTTCGGAACGAGAGCCGGTTTCAGCGAATCGCAGGCGGCCCTCCTGCTGACGGTCATGGGGGTCGGAAATTTCATCTTCCAGATCCCGGTCGGCATGTTGTCCGACCGCGTCAAAGACCGGCGCACCCTGCTCTCGGCCATGACTGTTATCGGCCTTGTTGGCGCGCTGTTCCTGCCGCTTCTGGTCGAAAGCTGGTTCCTGATGGCGATCGTGTTGCTGTTCTGGGGCGGCTGCGTCTCCGGGCTCTACACGGTCGGCCTCAGCCACCTTGGCTCGCGGCTGCAGGGCGCCGATCTTGCCGCCGCCAACGCCGCTTTCGTGTTCTCCTATGCCGTCGGCACCGTTGCGGGGCCGCAGGCCATCGGTGCTTCAATGGATGCCACCGGCAACAATGGCTTTGCCTGGGCGATCGCCGGATTTTTCGGCCTCTATGTCGCGCTTTCGGTGGTCAGGATCGTTTTGAATCCAAAACGGCCTTGACTTTTCGGCCGCGATTTGTAGTTTCGCGCCAACCTTGCCCGTGGCCCGCAACCGGTTGTCCACGGCTTTCATTGTTACAAAGGCAGGACGACCATGGCAAAAGCCACCACCATCAAGATCAAGCTGCTTTCGACAGCCGACACGGGTTTCTTCTACGTCACGACCAAGAACAGCCGTACGATGACGGAAAAGATGACCAAGACCAAGTACGACCCGGTCGTCAAGAAGCACGTCGAGTTCAAGGAAACCAAGATCAAGTAAGATCGACCGTTTCTCGGGGATTTAGGGCGCCGACCGCAAGGTCAGGCGCCCTTTCCTTTTGGACGTCCGGGAAATGGCACGCAAGGCACCGCTGGCCTCGCTGACAGGTCAAAGGATGCTTGAAAGACATGCCGACTCGGCGCCCCCTCGCCCGGTACCGAGAAAGCAAAAACGCCGCCCCAAGATGGGACGGCGCTTCGGAAAAGGGGGTCGGCTGGCGTCTGACTGCGGCACGAGGATTCCGCAGAAGTCAAAAGCCAACCGACCGACCCCACGACCCAGGAGATGCGGCGGACCTGAGCATCATGGGGTAAGCAAAATGTTGGTAGGCGATGCCTACTTGTTCATCAGCATCACCTGAAAATGGAAAAAAATCAACGAATTCTTAATGCGCGAAGCGGTGCCGCTAAGCGCATGGTTAATTCTGTACCAGAGTAAGACAGGCACGCGCATGGGCGCCGCGGCTACCCAAACTCCCCGGTAGCATCGGCTGTGGCGAGAATACAACTTTAAATGCGACCCGCAAGAGGTGACTCAAGAAAATCACTGGGTCGCGGAGCGCCCGGACTGGACGGGCAAATCCTCAGGCGGCGGCGGCCACCACGCGGTTGCGGCCCTCGTGCTTGGCCTGGTAGAGCGCCGTATCTGCGCGCTTTAACAGAGCTTCGGCCGTGTCAGCACCCGGCCTGAGCGTCGCTATTCCCATCGACGCCGTGACCTTCAAAACGCCGTCCGCCTGCGGAACCGGGAACGGCAGGCTTTCGATAATCATGCGCAAGCGCTCGGCGACGCCCGCCGCCATTTCAGCCGACGTATCCGGCATCACGACGACGAATTCCTCTCCGCCGAAACGGCAGGCAAGATCAGCGCCGCGCACGGTGGTGCGAATGCGGTTGGCGAACTCCCGCAGCACTTCGTCACCGGCATCATGGCCGTAGGTATCGTTGACCTGTTTGAAACGGTCGATGTCGGTCATGCAGATGGAGAGCGGCCGGCCGCGCGCCGCAGCCCGATCCATCAGCAGTTTCAGGTGGGTGTCGAAATAGCGGCGGTTGTGCAAGCCGGTCAGGCCATCGGTAACGGCAAGTTCGATGGTCTGCTGTACGCTCGAACGCAGCCTGTCATTGCAATGCTTGCGCCGGATCTGGGTCATCGAGCGGGCAATCAACTCATTGGGATCAACCGGCCGCATCAGATAGTCCGTCACGCCGAGATCGAGTGCACGCACAACCATCTCGTCGCTGCCCTGCTCCGCAATCAAGAGGATCGGGATGAAACGGGTGCGCTCCAGCGAGCGCAATTGCGAGCAAAGGCGCAGCGGATCGTAATCGTCGAAATTCGCGTTGACGATGACCAAGTCGAAATTGTTCTCGGCCGCTTCGAAGAGCGCCGCCTGCGGATCGGAAATCACCGAAACATCGGCGATCGGCTTGAGGGCGCGTTGCAGCCGCTCCTGTGACGAGCCGCGGCCATCGACAAGCAGAACATTGCCCGGCTCGTCCGGACGATCCGCACGGCCGACGTCTTCGAGGCCGATGGTCTGCGCCGTCTGGGCGCGCAGGCGCAATTCATCGCTGACATTCTTCAGCCGCACCAGGCTCTTCACGCGCGACATTAGCTGGAGATCGTTGACGGGCTTGGTCAGGAAGTCGTCGGCGCCGGCCTTCAGGCCGCGCACGCGATCTGACGGCTGGTCGAGCGCCGTCACCATGACGACCGGAATATGCGCCGTGCGCGGATTGGCCTTCAGCCGTTCGCAGACCTCGAAGCCGTCGAGGCCGGGCATCATGATGTCGAGAAGCACGAGATCGATGGGCGTCTTCTCGCAAAGCGCCAGCGCCGAATAGCCGTCATTGGCCGTCAGCACATCGAAATACTCGGCGAGAAGCCGGGCTTCGAGCAACTTCACATTGGCCGGAACATCATCGACGACAAGAATACGCGCAGTCATATCAATTTTCCCGCCGCTCAGGCATCGCCCAGGTAGGTTTTGATCGTTTCTATGAACTTCGGTACGGAAATCGGCTTGGAAACATAGGCTTCGCATCCACCCTGGCGGATCCGTTCCTCGTCGCCCTTCATCGCAAATGCGGTGACAGCAATGACCGGAATGACGTGAAGCTCGTCATCTTCCTTCAGCCATTTCGTCACTTCCAGACCGGATACTTCCGGCAACTGGATATCCATGAGAATGAGATCGGGCCGGTGCTTGCGCGCGAGCTCTAGCGCCTCCATGCCGTTGCGCGTCTGGATCGTCGCGTAGCCGGAAGCCTCAATCAGGTCGCGGAACAGTTTCATGTTCAGCTCGTTGTCTTCAACAATCATTACCTGTTTGGGCATGTCGATCCCTTGCTGTCCATCATCGTCTTGCAAGTATCCTCAGGACATTTAACTTGCAGAACCGACGACTCGACCCATTTCCTCAACTTCAGAGATAGGCCTATTTGGTTGAAAAATAGGTAACTCCGCGCGTAAAAACCATACGGGGACGAAGCATTGAAGAGCGCTGACGAAATCGCCATCGACATCCTTGCCTGGCTCGCGGGCGAGCCTGAGCTTTTGTCCCGTTTCCTGGCACTGACGGGCACCGATCCAACGGCGTTGCGCAATGCCATTGCCGAACCCGGCTTCATGGGCGGTCTCATCGCCTTTCTCATGGACCACGAGCCGACGCTGATGGCATTCTGCCAGGCAACCGGCACGGCACCGGAAGATGTAGTGCGCGCCCATGCGGCGCTTTCTGACCATTCGGGTTTTGAGGATTGAGCGTGCGAGGCACGTCCACAAGCGACCGCATTCAGCTTCGAGAGCGCCCGCTGATCGTCAGTGACGTCGATGAAGTCGTGCTCGAATTCATCAATCCCTTCAAAGCCTTTCTCGATAGCTGCGGCCACGTGCTGCTGCCCCGATCGTTCCGCCTGACCGGCAACATCATCGATCGCGCGAACGAACAACCGCTGGCGGAGGCGGAGGTCAAAGCCCTGCTTGATTCCTTCTACGGGACGCAGGATCGCTGGCAGACGCCGGCTGCACAGGTCGTCGAGACCTTGGCTGCTCTGTCGGAGGAGGCGGACATCGTTTTCCTGACGGCCATGCCGCCGCATCACGCCGCGATCCGCCGTGCCTTGCTCGACCGGCTTGGCCTTCCCTATCCGCTGCTTGCCTCCGAGGAACCGAAGGGACCGATCGTCCAAAATTTGCACGGCGGACGTCCGGTTCCGCTGGTCTTCGTGGATGACATTCTTCGCAACCTGCAGTCGGTCCAGCATCACACGCCGTCCTGCCTGCTGATCAACCTGATGGTTAACGCGGAGTTTCGCGCGCTTGCACCAAAGCCGGACGCCGGCATCCGCGCTGTGGCCGACTGGCCGGAAGCGGCGGCCACCATCCGCGCGCATTTCGAGGGCTAGTTCAGCGCCGGTTCCCATCAGTGCAAAGCCAATCGCATCAGCGGTCTACCATCCTTGCGGCGCGCCACGATGTCGAATCCTGCAGCCTCGAAGACCGTCGTCGCGCCGACCCAAAGGGCGACTGACTTGGACTGTTTGGCACGATCGATCGGACAAGCATCGAGATAGCGCGCGCCGCCCGCCCTGGCGTGGTCGATCGCGGCGCGCACGATTTGATGGCTCAAGCCCCTGCCCCGCAGCTTCGACTGCATGAACAGACAGCTCAGCGCCCAGATCGTCGGATCGGTCGCCTCACGGTCCTCCAGCGGTCGCGCGACCGTGCGCGGCGAATTGAACTGCGGAACATCCTGGCGCGGACCAACCTGAACCCAGGCCACCGGCGTTCCCTCGAAATAGCCGAGGATACCGGGCGACGGCGCGGTATCGATACGAGCCTTGATAAAGGCCTTGCGCTCCCTTGCCGGCATCGCCGTTCGAACGGAATGCGGCAGGCGCAACGCGGTGCACCAGCAACCGCCATAGGCACCGTTCGGCCCAAAAAGCTGCTCGAAATCCGCCCAACTATCTGCCGTGACAGGTGAGAACTGGAGTGTGATTTCCAACAGAGCCTCCCTTGAGACTCACTAGCGTAGAGCGTAAGGTCGCGATGTTCAATATTTGTTCCTGATATGCCCGACAGCGCTGCTCAATCTCCAGGCTTCTGCCGCGACTGCCTCAAGGAACAGGCCGCTAGCGCGCGGCGCTGCACGGCCTGCGGCAGTCCGCGCCTGCTGCGCCATAGCGAGCTCTACGATCTGACCTTGGCGCATATCGATTGCGACGCGTTCTACGCGTCGATCGAGAAACGCGACGATCCGGAGCTTGCCGACAAGCCGGTGATCATCGGCGGCGGCAAGCGCGGCGTGGTGTCCACAGCCTGCTACATCGCCCGCATTCACGGCGTACGCTCGGCAATGCCGATGTTCACGGCGCTGGAGGCCTGCCCGCAGGCCGTGGTCATCAAACCCAACATGGAGAAATATGCGCGCGTCGGCCGCGAGGTGCGGACGCTGATGCAGGAGTTGACGCCGCTGGTGCAGCCACTGTCGATCGACGAAGCTTTTCTTGAGCTCAAAGGCACCGAGCGACTGCACCACGATCCGCCGGCGCGCACACTCGCGCGCTTTGCCCGCCGTGTCGAGCAGGAGATCGGTATCACCGTTTCGGTCGGCCTCTCCTATTGCAAGTTCCTCGCCAAGGTAGCTTCCGATCTGCAAAAGCCGCGCGGCTTTTCCGTCATCGGTCAGACCGAGGCGCTGGAGTTCCTGAGGGAAAAACCGGTCACTCTGATCTGGGGGGTCGGCAAGGCCTTCGCCGCCACCCTGGAACGCGACGGCGTGCGCACGATCGGGCAATTGCAGACCATGGAGGAAGCCGACCTCATGCGCCGTTATGGCACCATGGGGCAGCGGCTCTATCGGCTGTCGCGCGGGCTCGACGAGAGAGCGGTCGAAATCGACGGCGAGGCGAAGAGCGTTTCCGCGGAGACGACGTTCAATGACGACATCGCACGCTACGACGACCTGGTCACGCACCTTAGGCGCCTGAGCGAGCAGGTGGCCCACCGGCTGCGAAAGTCCGAACTCGCGGGTCAGACCGTCGTTCTGAAGCTCAAAACCACCGACTTCAAGCTTCGCACCCGCAACCGGCGGCTCGACAGCCCCACCCGGCTTGCCGACCGCATTTTCCGCACCGGGCTTCAGCTTTTGGAGAAAGAGGCGGATGGCACGAAGTATCGCCTGATCGGGATTGGCGTCAGCGATCTATCCGCCCCAGATCTGGCCGACCCTCCGGACCTTGTCGATCCGGCGGCAACCCGCCGGGCAGCGGCCGAAGACGCCATGAACAAGCTGCGCGACAAGTTCGGCAAGGAGAGCGTCGAGACCGGCTATACCTTCGGTACCCGGAAACGCGATCACTGAACGTAAACGTGCGGCGATCACGCAACCTTGATGTGGCCGACACACGGACTGGATGAATTCCTTAAAGATTGCCGGCTAGGCTCGTTCGCCAAGTCACGTGTTGGGTTGAGTGTATGGTATCGCGTTTCGCTCTCACCGCCAGCTTCGTCGCTCTGCTTTTGTCGCCGGCCACCGGCTTTGCAGGCAGTCGCGGGCCGCTGCAAATCATTGTCTCGAAAGACCAGCAATCGCTCGTGGTCTATGACGGCGATGCCGTGATTGCGACGTCACCGGTGTCGACCGGCAAGGCCGGCCATGCGACGCCGACCGGAATCTTCTCTATCCTCGAAAAGCGGCGCCATCATAAGTCGAACATCTATTCGAATGCGCCGATGCCGTTCATGCAGCGGCTCACCTGGTCGGGTATTGCGCTGCACGGCTCCAACCACGTGCCCGACTACCCCGCCTCACACGGATGTGTGCGCCTGCCAAGCGCTTTCGCCGCGTCGCTCTACAAGATGACCGAGCGCGGCGTGCATGTGCTGATCTCGGACCGGCAGATATCGCCCGCAGAGGTTAAAAGCGCCCTCCTCTTCCGTCCGGTTCCGGTAAATATCCAGCCGCCGCTTTCCGATGTTCCGCTCAGACCGGCGATCAGTCAGGCCGGAGATACGCCGGTGGAAGTGGCGATGAGAGAGCCGACCGGCGGTGCCGGCACCTCCAGATCCATGGAAGAACCGATCCGCATCCTGATCACGCGCAGCGACGCGCGCGACACCATGCGCGAGGTTCAAACCTCGTTGGAATTCCTCGGATACGCGCCCGGCTCGATCGACGGCCATGCGGGCACGGCAACCACTGCGGCGCTCCGCGCCTTCCAGACGGGCGAAGGTCTCGAGAGCGATGGCAAGCTGACGCCGGAACTGACCGACAAGCTCCTGCGTAAGGCCGGCCGAACGCCGCCGCAGAACGGCAAGATCCTCGTGCGGCAAGGTTTCAAGCCGCTTTTCGAAGCCGGCCTCACCATCGACAAACCGGAAGAGGCCCTTGGGACGCATTTCCTCCAGTTCCGGCACAATGAAGAAGAAGGCGCCGAAGGCAAATGGTTCGGCGTTTCGCTTGAAAACCACCTGTCCGCCTCGATGAAGAAGCGGCTCGGCATTTCCATTGAGGCGGACCCCTTCGCTTATAACGGCATACAGCGCACGCTGGCGCGAATGACGATATCCGACGACGTTCGCAAGCGGGTTGAAGGACTGCTGGCCGAGGGCTCTTCGCTCTCGATCGCCGACACGGAAAGCGGGCTGGAGACCGGCCAGGGAACCGATTTCATCACCGTCACCCGATCGCGTCCGGGTGACTGATCCCGGGGAACCGCAGGAAAGCACAATGTGCGCTTTCTGTCCCAGCTGCCCACCCTCAAGGTGATCGGTGTGATTTCTTCGCTTCGAACGAAACGGAGAAACCTGCCGATCAAACCAACTCGACGTCGACCACGCCCGGCGCCGAGCGCAGCGCCGCAGCGATCTCGGGCGAGATCCGGAACTTCTCGCTCAGTTCCACCTCGATCTCGCGCTGACCGTTGTCCTTGATGACGACGAAGGAGACGAGACCGTCGCCCCTGGTGTTGAGGTGCGAGGCGATCGATTTCAGTGGGCCGGAATCGCGCACATAGACGCGCAGCGCCTTCTGCAGTTGCAGCGATTCTTCCTCGAGCGAGCGCAGGGTCTGGATGCGCAGCCCGATGCCTTCCGGCCGCTCCTCGGCGGCAACGGTCATGACCAGCGATTTGCCCGGCTCCAAGAGGTCGCGATACTGGTGCAGCATTTCGGAGAACAGCACGGCCTCGAATTGGCCCGAAGAATCCGAGAAGGCGACGATTCCCATCTTGTTGCCGGTGCGCGTCTTGCGCTCCTGCTTCGAGGTCACTGTGCCGGCAAGCCGGCCGGCGGTTGCCCCCTTCTTCACCGCGCCGGCGAAATCGCCGAAGGTCTGCACGCGCATCTTGGCGAGCAGCGCATTGTAGGTGTCGAGCGGGTGGGCGGAGAGGTAGAAACCCAGCACCTGGAATTCGCGATGCAGCTTCTCCGAAGCGAGCCAGGGCGTGTAGGTCGGGAGCGCAATACGCTCCGGCCCGGTTGCCGCCCCTGCCCCGAACATGTCGCTCTGGCCGCTCGTCTTGTTCTCCTGCGCACGCTGGGCGAAGCCGAGGATGCGGTCGAGCCCGCCGACCAGTTCCGCACGGTCATAGCCGAAGCATTCGAACGCGCCGGCAGCGATCAGGCTTTCGAAGACGCGACGGTTGAGAAGCTTGGGGTCGATCCTGAGGCAGAAATCCTCAAGGCTCACGAAGGTCCGGTCGCCGCGCACTTCGACGATATGCTCAACCGCGGATTCGCCCACGCCCTTGATTGCGGCAAGCGAATAATAGATGCGGTTTTCGCCCGTCTGGAAATGTCGGAATGAGGACTGCACCGACGGTGCAATCACCTCGATGCCCAGGCGCTTTGCGTCCTGACGGAAGTCGTTGACCTTTTCCGTGTTGGACATGTCGAGCGTCATCGACGCCGCCAGGAACTCCACCGGATAGTGCGCCTTCATATAGGCGGTCTGGTAGGAGACGATGGCGTAGGCCGCTGCGTGCGACTTGTTGAAGCCGTAGTTGGCGAACTTGGCGAGCAGGTCGAAGATCAGGTCCGCTTGCGGCTTCGACACCTCGTTCTTCACGGCGCCGTCGACGAAGCGGGCGCGCTGCTTGTCCATCTCCTCCTTGATCTTCTTACCCATGGCGCGGCGCAGAAGATCGGCCTCGCCGAGCGAGTAGCCCGAGAGCACCTGGGCGATCTGCATCACCTGCTCCTGGTAGACGATAACGCCCTGCGTTTCCTTGAGCAGATGATCGATCTTCGGATGGATCGACTCGACTTCTTCCTCGCCATGCTTGCGGGCATTGTAGACCGGAATGTTCTCCATCGGGCCCGGGCGATAGAGCGCCACCAGCGCGATGATGTCCTCGATGCAGTCGGGCCGCATGCCGATCAGCGCCTTGCGCATGCCGGCACTTTCCACCTGGAACACACCAACCGTTTCGCCGCGCGACAGCATCTCATAGGTCTTCGGGTCGTCGAGCGGGATGCTCGCCAGATCAACCTCGATGCCGCGCTGCTTCACGAAATCGACCGCGACCTTCAATACGGTCAGGGTCTTCAGGCCGAGGAAGTCGAACTTGACGAGGCCCGCCTGCTCCACCCATTTCATGTTGAACTGGGTGACCGGCATGTCGGAGCGCGGATCGCGATACATCGGCACGAGCTGAGACAGCGGACGGTCGCCGATCACGATACCGGCGGCGTGGGTCGAGGCGTGGCGATAGAGGCCTTCGATCTTCTGGGCGATGTCGAGAAGCCGCGCGACGACTGGCTCCTTCTCGGCTTCCTCCTGCAGGCGTGGCTCTTCCTCGATCGCCTTGGAGAGCGGCGTCGGATTGGCCGGGTTGTTCGGCACCAGCTTGCAGATCTTGTCGACCTGGCCATAGGGCATTTCGAGCACGCGGCCGACGTCGCGCAGTGCGGCACGCGCCTGCAGCGAACCGAAGGTGATGATCTGCGCCACCTGCTCGCGACCATACTTGCGCTGCACGTAGCGGATCACCTCTTCGCGCCGGTCCTGGCAGAAGTCGATGTCGAAGTCGGGCATCGAGACGCGCTCGGGATTGAGGAAGCGCTCGAACAGCAGCGAGAAGCGCATCGGATCGACGTCGGTGATCGTCAGCGCATAGGCAACGAGCGACCCTGCACCCGAACCACGGCCCGGCCCAACGGGAATATCGTGCTGCTTCGCCCATTTGATGAAGTCGGCAACGATCAGGAAGTAGCCGGGGAACTTCATGCGCTCGATAACGCCGAGTTCGAAGGCCAGGCGCTCGCGATACTCCTCTTCGCTATAGCCGGGCGCCATGCCGAGCCTGGCGAGACGCTCTTCGAGCCCCTCCTCCGCCTGGCGGCGCAGTTCGTCCGCCTCGGCGCGCTCCGCCTCTTCCGGATCTGCGGTGGCGCCGGTAAAGCGCGGCAGGATCGGTCCGCGGGTCTTCAGCATGAAAGAGCAGCGCCGTGCGATCTCGACAGTGTTTTCCAGCGCCTCCGGCAGATCGGCAAAAAGCGCAGCCATCTCCTTGCGGCTCTTGAGGTAGTGGTCCGGCGTCAGGCGGAAGCGGCTGTCGTCCGAAACCATCGCGTTGTGCGCGACCGCCATCAGGGCGTCATGGGCGTCATAGTCGGACGGTGACGGAAAGAAGGCTTCGTTGGTGGCAACCAGCGGAATGTCGAACTTGTATGCAAGGTCGATAATCCGGCTCTCATGGCGGCGGTCAAATCCGCCGTGCCGCTGCAGCTCGATATAGAGCCGGTCGCCGAAGAGATCATGCAGCGCCTCGAGACGCGCTTCGGCCAGTGCCGTCGAGCCCGCCTTCAGGGCCAGGTCCACCGGGCCGCCCGACGCACCGGTCAGCGCGATCAATCCGTCCGTACCGTTTTCGGCAAGCCAGGAGCGCGTGATCCGAGTCGCCTGGCTGCCCTCGCCGCTGAGATAGGCACGGCTCACCAGATCCACGAGCCGGGTGTAACCATCATCGGTCGCGGCGATCAGGACGATCGCGGGCAGCTTCGCGAGATGTTGCGCGTGGCCGCGCCGTTCGCCATCCGCCTCGTCTTCCATGTCGATGGAAAGCTGGCAGCCGGTAATCGGTTGCAGTCCGTCGTCGGCTGCTTTCTGCGAAAACTCGAGCGCGGCAAAGAGATTGTTGGTGTCGGCGATCCCGATCGCCGGCTGATTATCGGCAACCGCCTTGCCGATGACCTTCTTCAGCGGCAGCGCGCCTTCGAGCAGGGAGAAGGCCGAGTGGACGCGCAGATGCACAAACTGCGGGTCCGAACCAAGCGCCTCGCTCGATGCTGCTTTGCCGTCGTCTGCCATTATTCGCACCCTGATTCCTGTCTGGTCGGCAGGATATCCCGTTTATCACCCGACATGTCCAGTTTCACCTGACACGTCGTCCCCCTTATTCAATCCAGGGGGCGCATTTCGGGAGGTGCTTGAGAGGAAATATCGACGCTCCTCAGAGGCCGAGCGCGATGAAAGAGATGCTTGCGATGAACAGGCTCATCGAAGCGAAGGCGGCGAGGTCACGAACAAAATCAGTCATAACATGGCTCCTTTTCCGTTATGTTTTTACTTTGTTCTATTTTTGTTCACGCGTCAAGCCGAGCACAGACGTTCTGTTGACGATGGTTAACACGGCAGTCGAATGCAGGTTAACTGCCAGGAAGCCGCTTGAGGAAAGCGCCGCGCCCGCATATCAAGAGGAACAACCAAGCGGAGCGTTCCGACATGCATGCACGCCTGATTCTGCCATTGCTGTTTCTGGTTCCGGCCGTCGCCTCCGCGGCCGAAACGATCGACCCTGCCCGCATCGTCTCCGCGGCGACCGGCGACTGGAACAAGGACGGTGACGCGGACCTCGCCCTGATCGTGCGCCCCGCAGATGGAAGCGACGATGACAACGGTGTCTATCTCTATCTGACCGGTGAGAATGGCGCTCTTGAGCTGAAGGCGGCGATCCCGAACAAGATTTGGGGCGACTTTGACTTTGCCGGACAGGCGCCGTGGGTCGAGGCGCTGCCGAGCGGTTCTTTGCTCATCTCCAGCCACAACGATTCCATCGGACGTGACCGCTGGGAACAGAAACTGACGGTCGCCTACCGCAATTTCGAGTTCGTGGTCGCCGGCTATACCTACTCATCCTACGATACACTCGATCTAGACAACACGTTGAAGTGCGACCTCAACGTTCTGACAGGCAAGGGCAAATCCAACGACAAGGCCATAGCCACCAAGGGCGAACTCGTCCTGCTCAAGGACTGGAACGACGATCGCGGCCAGAAGGCTTGCGGCGTTCAGTAATCAGGTGATTGTTCTCTATTTGTTCTTTACAACCAACACGGACCACGGCATCCTCGGCCAGAACATATGAGGAACCCACATGGCCGCGCTCGAACAACTGAAGGACTTTATCGTCGAAGCCAAATCGAAAACCTATGTCGGCGGCGGCGTGCCGCGGCCTTCCTCTCGCCAAGGCTCCCATGACATCGGCTACGAAACGGGCAGTTGGCGCTATCTCGACAGCTATTACGGCGGAACCGATTTTGCAGGACAGGAAACGGTCTGGCAGGATGGCGAACCGCGCTGGGCGATGAACTACTTCGGCCGGATTATGCGCCCCGAGCTCATAACTGGAGAGAAGGCAGGTCAGGTCATCAAGGCTGCGCTACAGGCGATGTATCGTGAGAAGCGGCACTTCCTCGGCGGTATGGAGTTTCGGCATGCACATGGCTACTACATCGATAGCAGCCGCGGCGACACCGAACATTTTTCCGGCCGCGAGGTCATCTTCGTCGATGGCGAGGAAGCTTACGAACTCGACTATCGTGGCGGGCTGATCCGGCGTTAAAAGCGGCGCCAGAAGACGCGTACGCCGCGCCCAGGGCGGTCTGGGACTGAACTGTGAGACGTTTCTTCCGCGCTGGCCAAAGACAGTTGGAGGCAACGGCGCTGGGCGATCAACGCGCCCGCGCGGCCGGCGCCATCAGTTCATCTCGACGACCTTGCCGTCCTCGATCGTCACGCGCCGATCCATCAGCCCGGCGAGTTCATGATTGTGCGTGGCGATCAAGGCCGCGAGGCCCGACTGGCGCGCGAGCGCCTCCAGCGCTTCAAAGACATAACCGGCGGTTTCCGGATCGAGATTGCCTGTCGGCTCGTCCGCAAGAAGCACGAGCGGCGCGTTGGCGACGGCGCGCGCGATCGCGACGCGCTGCTGCTCGCCGCCGGAGAGCTCCGTCGGGCGATGATCGGCACGGTGACCGATGCGCATGTAGTCGAGCAGCGCCCTTGCCCGATCGGCGGCCTCAGCCTTGGGCAAGCCGGCGATCAGCTGTGGCATCATGATGTTCTCAAGTGCCGAGAACTCGGGAAGCAGATGGTGAAACTGGTAGACGAAGCCGATCTCGTTGCGGCGGATCGCCGTGCGCCGATCGTCGTTGAGGCCACCACAGGAGACGCCGTTGACCAGCACTTCGCCGCCATCCGGGCGCTCCAGCAGTCCGGCGACATGCAGAAGCGTCGACTTGCCGGTTCCCGAAGGCGCAACCAGCGCAACCGTCTCGCCACTTCTCAGGGTAAAATCCGCACCCTTGAGGATGGACAGGAACGTTTCGCCTTCCCCGTAGTGTCGCTCGACGCCGGAAAGCTGCAGTGCCACGCGCGCATTCATTCAGTTGATGTCCTTGTCATTCGTAACGCAGGGCCTGCACCGGATCGAGGCGCGAAGCACGCCAGGCCGGGAAGATTGTGGCGAGGAAAGAAAGGGTGAGTGCCATGACGATGACGAGCGCGGTCTCATCGGCATTCATGTCGGCCGGAAGCTGGCTCAGGAAATAGAGCTCTGGGCTGAAAAGTGTGGTTCCAGAGATCCAGGAGAAGAACTGCCGAATGGATTCGATGTTGAGGCAGACGACGACGCCGAGCGCCACGCCGGCGACCGTTCCCGCCGCGCCGATCGCGGCACCCGTCATGAAGAAGATACGCATCACCGAGCCGGAGGTCGCGCCCATCGTTCTGAGGATCGCGATGTCGCTGCCCTTGTCCTTCACCAGCATGATCAGGCCGGAAATGATGTTCAGCGCGGCGACGAGCACGATCAGCGTCAGGATCATGAACATGACGTTGCGCTCGACTTCGAGCGCTGAGAAGAAGGTCTTGTTGCGGTCGCGCCAGTCAGTAATGAAGATCTGTCGGCCCGCGGCATCCTCGATCGGCTGGCGCAGTTCGTCGACGACATCAGGATGCTCGACGAAGATCTCGATCGACTGCGCAAGCCCCTCCGCGTTGAAGAAAAGCTGCGCCTCTTCAAGCGGCATGAAGATGATCGTCGAGTCGTATTCCGACATGCCGATCTCGTAGATCGCCGAGACGGTGTAAGCCTTGACGCGCGGATTCATGCCAAGCGGCGTCACGTCGCCATTGGGCGAGGTCAGCGTGATTGTTCCGCCGACGCGAATGCCGAGTTGCTCGGCCATGCGGGAGCCGATCGCGACACCGGAGCCGGAGGCAAAGCCGACCATGTCGCCGGACTGGATATGGTCGGAGACCGACTTCATCTTGCCGAGATCGTCGGCGCGGATGCCGCGCACCAGAGCACCAGTAGAACTGTCGCCGATGCCTTGCGCCAGAACCTGGCCCTCGACCAACGGGATTGCCATGGTGAC
Source organism: Ensifer sp. ENS10 (assembly GCF_014852025.1). Taxonomy (NCBI): domain Bacteria; kingdom Pseudomonadati; phylum Pseudomonadota; class Alphaproteobacteria; order Hyphomicrobiales; family Rhizobiaceae; genus Ensifer; species Ensifer sp. ENS10. The sequence continues at coordinate 1,336,438 of NZ_JACVAS010000001.1, read as the reverse complement.
GCCCTTGACGCCCGAGAACTTGGTCGCCAGCTCCGCATAGTTGTTGAGTGGCCCGTCGATCGGCTGCACGATCATGTGACCGTTGATGCCGAGAATGCGGGAAATGAGCTCGGTGCGGAACCCGTTCATCACGGCCATGACGATGATTAGCGTCGCAACGCCGAGCATGATGCCGATGAAGGAGAAGCCGGCGATAACCGAAATGAAGGCTTCCTTGCGCCTGGAACGCAGGTAGCGCCACGCCACCATGCGCTCAAAGGCGGAAAAGGGACGGCTGGAGGACTTTTCAGGCTGCGTTGCGGCCTGCACCTGATCTTCAGTCACGGCGGTCATCCTGCCTTCCCTCGCCTCTTCACTTCGTTGCGATCAGCTTGTTGATCGCAGCTTCGACGGTCATGGTCTCGCGCTCGCCGGTCTTGCGATCCTTGACCTCGACTTCGCCGTTGGCGATCGAACGCGGGCCGACGATGATCTGGACCGGGACACCGATCAGGTCCGCAGTCGCGAACTTTGCACCGGCGCGGTCGTCCGTGTCGTCGAGCAGTGCGTCGAATCCCGCCTTGCCGAGTTCGGAGTAGAGCGTCTCGCAGGCGCCGTCGCAAGCGGCATCGCCCGCTTTCATGTTGATGATGACGCCATCGAACGGCGAGATCGACTTCGGCCAGATGACGCCGTTGTCGTCATGCGACGCTTCGATGATCGCCGGCACGAGGCGGGTCGGGCCGATGCCGTAGGAGCCCATGTGCACGGCATGCTCCTTGCCGTCGGGGCCGAGAACCTTGGCGCCCATGGCTTCGGAATACTTGGTGCCAAAGTAGAAGATGTGGCCGACCTCAATGCCGCGGGCCGACAGGCGGTCGCCTTCGGCAACCGCATTGAAGGCGGCCTCGTCGTGCATTTCCGATGTTGCGGCGTAACGCGAGGTCCACTTGTCGAAGATCGCCTTCAGGCCGGCGACGTCCTCGAAGTTGGTTTCTTCGCCCGGAATATCGAAGCCGAGGAAGTCCTTGTGGCAGTAGACTTCAGATTCGCCGGTGTCGGCGAGGATGATGAATTCGTGGCTGAGGTTACCGCCGATCGGGCCGGTGTCGGCACGCATCGGAATGGCGCGAAGACCCATGCGCGCAAACGTGCGCAAGTAGGCCGCGAACATGCGGTTATAGGCGTGTTCTGCCCCCTCGCGATCGAGATCGAAGGAATAGGCGTCCTTCATCAGGAACTCGCGCGAACGCATGGTGCCGAAGCGCGGACGGATCTCGTCGCGGAACTTCAGCTGGATATGGTAGAGGTTGAGCGGCAGGTCACGATAGGACTTCACGTAGGACCGGAAGACGTCCGTGACCATTTCCTCGTTCGTCGGGCCGTAAAGCATCGGCCGGTCCTGGCGATCCTTGATGCGCAGCATCTCCTTGCCATAGGCGTCGTAGCGGCCGCTTTCCTGCCAGAGCTCTGCGGACTGCAGCGTCGGCATCAAGAGTTCGATTGCGCCTGAGCGGTTCTGCTCTTCGCGGATGATCGCATTGACCTTGTCGAGAACCCGCTTGCCCAGTGGCAGCCAGGTATAGATGCCCGAGGACTGCTGCCGGATCATGCCGGTACGGAGCATGAGGCGGTGGGAAACGATTTCCGCTTCCTTAGGATTTTCCTTCAGGATGGGCATGAAAAAGCGGGACAGGCGCATGACGGGTTCCAGAACTTGATGAACGTCGCACTATCGGCGGATTCGGGCGAAATGACGTTGAGCTCGGGTGCCTTCTTCGCCGGTAGACTGGCAAGGGCGACCGTTGCTTCTCGGGGTCGAGCTCTCCATTATCCATCGCCGGCAAAGCCAACGTGAACCTTTATGAGCCTTGCGTTCATAGCTGCTTCGCAGGCGGAAGAAAACCCTACTCTCAGGCCATCGCCGGAAAGATCGGAGCCACTGATTTTGAGGGGAAAAGACCGGAAAAGCCTGCGTCAAAGAGCACGCTAGTAACAAGATTACGACAGGAGTTGTCAACGGGAATATTTTACCCAACTGTAGCAAAAATGCAAAAAAACAGGATGACACAGCTTAATGTTTGGGCTAATTTCGGCTCACAAAACAGGCATGAAGACTAAATTCTTGCCGACTTTCGCGGTCAAGTCTTGGGAGGATAAGATCTTAGGCGCGCCTCGTCGCTGCCGCCGGAAACGGATTAGGATCACGCGAAACTTGAAAAACAAGGCTTTTAGCCTTGTTTTTTTTTGCTTTTCTCGACTCCGTCGCGAGCACGAAGCAGGTATAGAAATTGAACTATGTCAATTCGGCGGCGGTCAATCCTGCAATTGCGCTGGTTCCACCCACAGCATCGCGCGCGGCGTCATCATGACGCAGAAATCCAGCACTCGGCATCCTGAAAACTCTCCGATTGCCTTGCGGTTCGGCTCAGCCCATCCGCCTTGCCGAAATTCTCAATAGAATTTCGGGTAAAACCGCGGAATAGAATCGATCCCGTAGCCAAGTTTGACGGAGACGATATACCAGGCGAGTTGGATGACAGCCGCGATGGCCGTGGTCAAAAGCACGACCCGTTTCGCATTGAACTTGGCCGGCGCGCTTTCGACGCTTCCCGGGACGACGCTGTTTTCTTCCGCTTGCGTGCGCACTCCCAAGGGAAGAACGGCAAACAGCGTGATCCACCAAATGATGAAGTAAATAGCAAAAGTTGAAAACAGTGGCATTTCCGGCTCCCGGTGAAGGCGATCGACGCAACGACCGCAGGCCGTTTCGCCGCGACTTCCGCGACATTCTGTCCGCCTTATAGCGCCGCCTGCCCGATCAGACAAATGCGCATCGCGCGGTCAACTGTCACACCTCTTCGAGTTCGATCAGCGTACCCTGGAAATCCTTGGGGTGCAGGAAAAGCACCGGCTTGCCATGCGCACCGATTTTCGGCTCGCCGTCCCCCAGAACGCGAGCGCCGGCCGCACGCAGCGCGTCGCGCGCGGCGAGGATATTGTCCACCTCGTAGCAGATGTGATGCATCCCGCCCGAAGGGTTCTTCGCCAGGAAAGCGGCGATCGGCGAGGTCTCGCCGATCGGCTCCAACAGCTCGACCTTGGTGTTGGCCAGCGTGACGAACACCACGGTTACGCCGTGTTCCGGCAACGTCTGCGGCTCGGTGACGGATGCACCAAGCGTCGAGCGGTAGCTTTCGGCGGCGGAGGCAAGATCCGGCACGGCGATGGCGATATGGTTCACTCTTCCCAGCATTGCGATCCTCCCGCGTCCTGTACCGGCCCCGCTTACACTGCCGCGAGGCGACCGCCAATCAGACTTTGGTGACGAACACCGTCACAATCGGCTTCTTGCCCCACGTCTGGTTGGCTGTGCTGCGAACGGCGCGGCGCACCGCCTCCTGCAGCATGGCCAGATCCTTGCGCTTTGCCCGCGGAATGCTCTCGACCGCACCGAGGATCGCGTCATAGAGCGTATCCTCCATGTCTTCGCCCTCGTCATCGAATTCCGGCAGACCGATCGCAACGATGTCCGGGTCGCCAAGGAAATCGTAGCGGCCATCAAGAACGACGTTGACGGCGACGTGCCCTGCGAAGGAGAGCTTGCGGCGTTCGCCGATGCCCATCTCTTCGAAATCGCCGATGAGGTTGCCGTCCTTGTAGATGCGGCCATGCGGCGCTTCGTCGATGACCTCGGCCGGGCCTGGTGCAAGACGCAGCATTTGACCGTTCCGAAGGCGCGGAACGCTGGCGATGCCCGACTGCTGACCAAGTTCGGCATGGGCCGTCAGATGCGCGGCTTCGCCATGAACCGGAACGAGAATCTGCGGGCGCAGCCATTGATACATCTGCTGCAGCTCGGTGCGGCGCGGGTGACCGGACACATGCACCAGCGCCTCACTGTCGGTGATGATGTGTATGCCTTGCTCGACCAGGCCATTCTTGATGTCGTTGATCGCCTTCTCGTTGCCGGGGATGGTGCGCGAGGAGAAAACGACCGTATCGCCGGCGGAAAAAGCCACGTTGCGCATCTCGTCGCGGGCAATCTTGGCGAGTGCTGCCCGAGGCTCACCCTGGCTACCGGTCAGGATGACCACGACCTTGTCGCGCGGCACGTAGCCGAACTCGTCTTCGGCAAGGAAAGGCTTGATCCCTTCCATCAGGCCGAGATCCGCGGCCACGGCGACGACCCGCTTCATCGAACTGCCGAGCAGCAGCACATCCCTGCCCGCCTCTTCCGCCGCCTCGGCGATCGAGCGAATGCGCCCGACATTCGAGGAGAAAGTCGTTATCGCGACCCGGCCCTCGGCGTTGGCGATGATCTTCGTCAGGCTCTCGGAGACTTCCTGTTCCGACGGCGAAACACCATCACGCATAGCATTGGTGGAATCGCAGATAAGCGCCAAGACGCCTTCGTCACCAATCTGGCGGAAGCGCGTCTCGTCGGTCAGGGGCCCAAGCGACGGATGCAGGTCGATCTTCCAGTCGCCGGTGTGAACGACAGTGCCGACCGGCGTGCGGATGATCAGCGACATCGGCTCGGGGATCGAATGGTTGACACCGACCGCCTCGATCTCGAACGGGCCAACATTGATGCGGTCGCCCTGTTTGAAGATCGTCACCGGGATCTCACTGCGGCTTCTCTCGAAATCGCGCTTGGCTTCCAGCATGCCTGCCGTGAACGGCGAGGCATAGACCGGAACGTTGAGGCCCGGCCAGAGATCGTTCAGGCCGCCATAATGGTCCTCGTGGGCGTGGGTAATGATGATGCCCTTGAGATTGCGGCGCTCTTCCGCCAGGAAGCTGATATCTGCGAGAACCAGATCCACGCCCGGAAGGTCCGGCCCCGGAAAGGTGACGCCGCAATCGACCATGATCCACTGGCGGCTTCCGGGCCGCCCGTAGCCGTATAGGCCAAGATTCATGCCGATTTCGCCGACGCCGCCGAGCGGCAAGAACACCAGTTCTTCTTCTTGCGCCATATTGTAATGCGCCCTTGTTCTAGGAATTATCCGAAAAATACGTCGCCGGCGGCAATCGCGTGCATCGTGCCTGACCCGGTATCGAGCATCAACCGCCCGGTCTCATCAATACCGGCAAAGCGACCCGAAAGCGACCGGTCCGGCAGGTTCACAGTTATCGTCTCACCGATGCCGCGGGCGGCGGATCGCCACTGTTCTATGGTCTTTGCAATACCTGCGCCGCGCTCCCACAGCGACAACGTCTCCGCCATCGTCATGAACAGCCGCGCGAAAAGTTCGTCCGGAGAAACCGAAGCGCCTTCCTTCCTCAACGAGGTAACGGGATAGAGGGCCTCGTCCGGCTGGACGGCAATGTTGATGCCACAGCCAATGACCAGTGCCTGGCGCCCATCTGCAAGCGCCTCACCTTCGAGCAGGATGCCGCAGGTCTTCTTCCCATCGATGAGGATATCATTCGGCCATTTGATCTCGACCGGTGCAGCGCCCGGCGGCATCACCTGGCGGATTGCCCGGTGCACGGCAACAGCAACCGCGAGCGGCAGGGAATGCAGATGCTCGATCGGCGCTGGATCAATCAGGAGAAGCGATGCGTAGAGATTGCCGGGTTCTGAAAACCAAGCGCGACCGCGGCGTCCCCGGCCACCGGTCTGCCTGACAGCCGTGACCCAGAGATTGCCCGGGTCGCCCTGGCGCGCACGCGCCAGGCATTCGCTGTTTGTCGATCCGACCGCATCGAGAGCGACGTGCCGGAAATCGTCGGGCGATATCCGGCCGCCGCTTTCAAGGGCGATCAAAAGAAGGTCCGCGCCGCGGCCTCGGCAGCGCTTCCAAGCGGACCGCCGATCAGGACGTATCCAAGGACGAACAGACCCGAGAGACCGAACACCAGTTTCAGTTCGCCAGCCGTACGGGCGAACTCGCCCTTGGCGTCATCGAACCACATCACTTTGATGACGCGCAGGTAGTAATAGGCGCCGACAACGGATGCGAGGACGCCGATGATGGCGAGTGCATAGAGCTGCGCTTCGATTGCGGCCATGAACACGAAGTACTTCCCGAAGAAGCCTGCCATCGGCGGAATGCCGGCGAGCGAGAACATCAGGACGGTCAGGACGGTCGCCATGAAGGGGTTCGTCTGCGAGAGACCAGCGAGATCGTCGACGTTTTCAACGTTTTCACCTTCCTTACGCCGCATCGCCAGGATGCAGGCGAAGGTGCCGAGCGTCATGACCATGTAAATGAGCATGTAGAGCAGCACGCCGCGAACGCCCGCCATCGAGCCGGCGGCAAGGCCGACAAGCGCATAGCCCATGTGGCCGATCGAGGAATAGGCCATCAGACGCTTGATGTTCTTCTGGCCGATCGCCGCGAAGGAGCCGAGCAGCATCGAAGCGATCGAGATGAAGACGATGATCTGCTGCCAGTCGGCAACAACGGGTTCAAAGGCATTGATGACGATACGCACAAGGATCGCCATGGCCGCAACCTTCGGCGCTGCCGCGAAGAAGGCGGTGACCGGCGTTGGCGCACCTTCGTAAACATCCGGCGTCCACATGTGGAACGGCACGGCCGAGATCTTGAAGGCGAGACCGGCGAGCACGAAGACGAGACCGAAGATCAGGCCGAGCGAACGTCCCTCCGCCGTCAGTGCAGCGGCGATCTGGGTAAAGCCGGTGTGGCCAGTGAAGCCGTAGATCAGCGACATGCCATAGAGCAGCATGCCCGAGGAAAGCGCACCGAGCACGAAGTACTTGAGGCCGGCCTCGGTCGAGCGGATGCTGTCGCGGTTGATCGCAGCGACGACGTAGAGCGCCAGCGACTGCAGTTCCAGCGACAGGTACAGCGACATCAGGTCGTTGGCCGAGATCATCAACAGCATGCCGAGCGTTGCCAGCACCAGAAGCACCGGGAACTCGAAGCGATCAATCTGGGCGGAACGCGCGTGACCGACTGTCATCACCAGTGCCGTGATCGAACCGATCAACGCCAGCACCTTCATGAACTTGGCGAAGGGATCCGACAGGAAGGCGCCGCCATAGGCCGAGCCTTCGCCGGTCTTTAGCACGAGCCAGAGACCGGCGATGATCAGAACGGCAACCGCAAGGCCGGTGACCGTCGACGCCGATTTTTCGCCGGCAAACACGCCGATCATCAGCAATGCCATCGCGCCGACCGCGAGGATCAACTCGGGGATCGAGAGTTGCAGGCTTGCAAGGAGGGTTTCAGCAGTCATGTCCAATCACGTCCTGTGGTCATTGCACCGAAAGCGCAACGTTTTGCGCTGCCTGCAGGGCTGCGGAGTAGTTGTTGACGAGCAGATCCACGGAAGCCGCGGTCGCATCGAAGATCGGTGCCGGATAGACGCCGAAAAAGATCGTCAGGATCACCAGCGGATAGAGGATCGCCTTTTCACGACCGGAAAGATCGAGCAGAGACTTCAGGCTTTCCTTCTCCAGCGCACCGAAGATCACTCGTCGGTAGAGCCAGAGCGCATAGGCGGCCGAAAGGATCACACCGGACGTGGCGAAGAGCGCCACCCAGGTGTTGGCGCGGAAGGCGCCGACCAAGGTCAGCACTTCACCGACGAAGCTAGACGTGCCCGGCAAGCCAACGTTGGCCATGGTGAACACCATGAAGGCGACGGCGTATTTCGGCATATTGTTGACGAGACCGCCATAGGCCGCGATCTCGCGGGTGTGCAAACGGTCATAGACGACGCCGACGCAAAGGAAGAGTGCGCCGGAGACGATGCCGTGCGACAGCATCTGGAAGATCGCGCCCTGAACGCCCTGAACATTGGCGGCGAAGATGCCCATCGTCACATAGCCCATATGCGCGACCGACGAATAGGCGATCAGCTTCTTGATGTCGGTCTGCATCATCGCCACCAGCGAGGTGTAGATGATGGCAACGACCGAGAGCGTGAAGACGAACGGCGCGAAGTAATCGGATGCCAGCGGGAACATCGGCAGCGAGAAGCGCAGGAAGCCGTAACCGCCGAGCTTCAGGAGGATACCGGCCAGGATGACCGAGCCCGCCGTCGGCGCCTGAACGTGCGCATCCGGAAGCCAGGTATGGACTGGCCACATCGGCATCTTCACCGCGAAGGAGGCGAAGAAGGCCAGCCACAACCAGGTCTGCATCTGGCGCGGGAAGTTGTAGGCGAGCAGCTGCGTGATGTCGGTGGTACCGGCCTGCCAGTACATCGCCATGATCGCGAGCAGCATCAGCACCGAGCCGAGCAGCGTGTAGAGGAAGAACTTGTAGCTGGCGTAAACGCGGTCCTTGCCACCCCAGACGCCGATGATGAGGAACATCGGGATCAGGCCAGCTTCGAAGAACACGTAGAACAGCACGATATCGAGCGACACGAAGACGCCGATCATGAACGTTTCCAAGACCAGAAACGCGATCATGTATGCCTTGAGACGCTTCTCGATCGACAGCCAGCTTGCGAGCACGCAGAACGGCATGAGGAAGGCCGAGAGCACGACGAAGAGCACCGAGATGCCATCGACTCCGAGATGGTAGGAAATGCCGGTGCCGAGCCACTCGTGCTTTTCGAGCATCTGGAAGCCGGGGTTCGACGCGTCGAACTGGTACCAGATGTAGACCGACACCGCGAAGGTGAAGATCGTCGTCAGCAGCGAAACGTTCAGGATGTTCCGGCGGCCGTAGGCGCTGTCTTCCCTTGTGAGCAAGAGAAGCAGTACGCCGACGAGCGGCATGAAGGTGACCGCGGAAAGTACGGGCCAATCGGTCATCAGAAGGAACTCCTGAACATCATCCAAGTAACAAGCGCGGCAATGCCGATCAGCATCGCGAACGCGTAGTGATAGAGGTAACCAGTCTGCAGGCGGACAACGCGGTCAGTAACGTTGAGCACACGTGCAGCAATGCCGTTCGGGCCGTAGCCATCGATCACGCGGCCGTCGCCTTCCTTCCAGAGGAAGGTGCCGAGCCACTTGGCGGAGCGCACGAACAGCAGGTCGTAGAGCTCGTCGAAGTACCACTTGTTGAGCAGGAACTGGTAGAGGCCACGGTGCTGGTCTGCCAGATAATTCGGCAGTTCCGGCCGGCGGATATACATGTACCAGGCGGTGAAGAGGCCGAGCGCCATGGCGCAGAACGGGCTCCACTTAACCCACAGCGGTACGTGGTGGTACTCATGCAGGACTTCGTTTTCAGCCGATGTGAACAGCGCACCCTTCCAGAACTCGGCATAGCCTTCGCCGAAGAAGTGGTCGTGGAAGAGGAAACCTGCGATCAGTGCGCCGGCGGCGAGAATGTAGAGCGGCACCAGCATGACCTGCGGCGACTCGTGCACGTGATGCATGACATCCGACGACGCACGGGGCTTGCCGTGGAACGTCATGAAGGCCAGGCGCCACGAATAGAAGCTGGTGAAGAGCGCGGCGACCACCAGCAGGGCGAAGGCGAAACCGGATACCGAGCTGTGCGCGGCAAACGTCGACTCGATGATCGCGTCCTTCGAGAAGAAGCCAGCCGTACCGAAGAGCGTACCGGGAATACCGACACCGGTCAGCGCGATCGTACCGATGAACATCATCCAGTAGGTGACCGGGATGTGCTTCCTGAGGCCACCCATGTAGCGCATGTCCTGCTCGCCATCGACGGCGTGAATGACCGAACCGGCACCCAAGAACAGGAGAGCCTTGAAGAAGGCGTGCGTGAACAGGTGGAAGATCGCTGCGCCATAGGCGCCGACGCCGAGCGCCACAAACATGTAGCCGAGCTGCGAGCAGGTCGAATAGGCGATCACGCGCTTGATGTCGTTCTGGACGAGACCAACGGTCGCGGCGAAGAAGGCGGTGATGGCACCGATGATCGTCACGACGGTCAGTGCGTCCGGCGACAGTTCGAAGAGCGGCGACATGCGGGCGACGAGGAAGACGCCGGCGGTAACCATGGTTGCGGCATGGATAAGAGCCGAAACCGGGGTCGGGCCCTCCATCGCGTCCGGAAGCCAGGTGTGCAGCAGGAACTGCGCCGACTTACCCATCGCGCCCATGAAGAGCAGCAAGCAGGCCGCAGTGATCGCGTCAGCCTTGTCGAGGTGCATACCGAACAGGGTGACAACCGCCTCCCCTGCTGCAGCGCCTTCGGCCGGCAGGTAGGTCTGGGCGGCGGCGAAGATCGTCTCGAAGTTGACCGAGCCGAACAGCACGAAGACGAGGAAGATGCCGAGCGAGAAGCCGAAGTCGCCGACGCGGTTGACGATGAAGGCCTTCATCGCGGCAGCATTCGCCGACGGCTTCTTGTACCAGAAGCCGATGAGCAGGTAGGACGCGAGACCCACGCCTTCCCAGCCGAAGAACATCTGCACCAGGTTGTCCGACGTGATGAGCATGAGCATCGCGAAGGTGAAGAGCGACAGATAGGCAAAGAAGCGCGGACGATGCGGATCATGGTGCATGTATCCGATCGAATAGACATGCACGAGCGTCGACACCGTGTTGACGACGACGAACATGACCGATGTCAGCGTATCGACGCGGAACGCCCATTCGACATCGAAGCTGCCGGATTGGATCCAGCGCAGCACCGAAACCTTGATCATCTCCTGGTGGCCCAAGGCGACGTCGAAGAAGACGTACCAGGACAGCGCAGCGGCGATGATCATCAGACCGCTGGTGACGTATTCCGATGCCTTGGCGCCGATCGAAGTACCGAAGAGGCCGGCGATCAGAAAGCCGATCAAAGGCAGGAAGACGATAGCCTTGATGATGGTATCCATAGCCCAATCAGCCCTTCATCATGTTGACGTCTTCAACAGCGATCGAGCCGCGGTTGCGGTAGAAGACGACGAGAATTGCAAGTCCGATAGCCGCTTCCGCAGCCGCGACGGTCAGGATGAACAGGGCAAAGACCTGGCCAGTGATGTCATTCAGGAACGCCGAGAAGGCGACCATGTTGATGTTGACCGCGAGAAGAATGAGTTCGACCGACATCAGGATAACGATGACGTTCTTCCGGTTCAGGAAGATGCCGAAGACGCCCAGCGTGAACAGGATGGCGCTGACGGTGAGATAGTGGGAAATTCCGATTTCCATTTTATGTTCCTCGATCTCGCGTCCGACTTAGATGCCCTGGCCCGGCTTGACCGTGACCACTTCGACGGCGGTCTCGGGCGTACGGGCAACCTGCTGCGGGATATTCTGGCGCTTGATGTTTTCGCGGTGGCGCAGGGTCAGCACGATGGCGCCGATCATGGCGACGAGCAGCACAAGGCCGGCGATCTGGAAGAAGTAGACGTAGTGGGTATAGAGCACGTCGCCGAGGGCTGCCGTGTTCGTCCGCTCGGTGACGGCCGGGATCGGCATCGAAATCGCCTTGGCGATCTCAGGCGAGAACGTTGCGCCGCCGACCACGATGATAAGCTCGGCAGCCAGGATCAGGCCGATCAGCGCGCCGATCGGCGCGTATTCGAGCACGCCCGCCCGCAATTCCGCGAAGTCGATGTCGAGCATCATGACGACGAACAGAAACAACACCGCGACCGCACCGACATAGACGACCAGCAGGATCATCGCCAGGAACTCGGCGCCGGTCAGCAGGAACAGGCCTGCCGAGTTAAAGAAGGTCAGGATCAGGAACAGAACCGAATAAACCGGGTTCCTGGCCGCAATGACCATAAATGCCGACGCCACCGCGATGAAGGCAAAGAGATAGAAAAAAAGAACCTGCAGACCCATGATCGGTGCCTTCTTCGTCTTGCACGGCGTGAGGCGCTTCAGGCCCCACTCCACAGGCAAAGCCGGACACGCGTCCGGCCGTTGCCCAAACCTATGTCACATGCACCGCCCTCCCCGGGGCGGCGCGACGCTCTGGCCTCAGCGATAGGGCGAGTCCATTGCGATGTTGCGGGCGATTTCGCGCTCCCAACGGTCGCCGTTGGCGAGGAGCTTGTCCTTGTCGTAGTAAAGCTCTTCGCGCGTCTCGGTGGCGAACTCGAAGTTCGGGCCCTCGACGATGGCATCAACCGGACAGGCTTCCTGGCAGAAACCGCAATAGATGCATTTCACCATGTCGATGTCGTAGCGCACGGTGCGGCGGGTGCCGTCATTGCGGCGCGGTCCAGCTTCGATGGTGATGGCCTGTGCAGGACAGATCGCCTCGCAGAGCTTGCAGGCGATGCAACGCTCTTCACCATTCGGGTAGCGGCGCAGCGCATGCTCGCCACGGAAGCGCGGGCTGACCGGCCCTTTTTCAAAGGGGTAGTTCAACGTCGCCTTCGGCTTGAAGAAATAGCGCATCGACAGAAAGAACGCGCCGACGAATTCCTTCAGGAACAGCGAGCTGACGGCTTGCGAAAGACCGGCCATCATTTACCTCCAGAATTGCCGGCCTGGGAGCGACCGGCGGTATGCTGCCAAACGTGAGCCATCGTCATGCGGCTCCCGTCAGCTTGAGAACGAATGCAGTGATCACGACCATTGCAAGAGAGATCGGCAGGAAGACCTTCCAGCCGAGACGCATCAGCTGGTCGTAGCGGTAGCGCGGAACGAAAGCCTTCACCATTGCGAACATGAAGAACACGAAGGACGCCTTCAGAACGAACCAGATGATGCCGGGAACCCAGTTCAAGAACCAGACGTCAACCGGGGGCAGCCAGCCGCCGAGGAACAGGATCGTCGTCAGCGCGCACATCAGGCAGATGGCGGCATATTCGCCGAGCATGAACATCATGTACGGGGTCGAGCCGTACTCGACCATGAAGCCGGCGACGAGTTCGGATTCGGCTTCCGGCAGGTCGAAGGGCGGGCGGTTCGTTTCGGCAAGTGCCGAAATGAAGAACACGATGAACATCGGGAACAGCGCCAGCCAATGCCAGTCGAGGAACGACGCCGGCAGGCCGAGATTCGTGCCGATGCCCGTGGACTGAGCGTTGACGATGTCCGTCAGGTTCAGCGAGCCGACGCAGAGCAGGACGGTAACGATGACGAAGCCGATAGAGACTTCGTAGGAGACCATCTGTGCCGCGGAGCGGAGCGCGCCGAGGAAGGGATATTTGGAATTCGACGCCCAGCCGCCCATGATGATGCCATAAACTTCAAGAGAAGATATGGCGAACACGAAGAGGATGCCGACGTTGACGTTCGCGATGACCCAGCCGGCGTTGAGTGGGATCACCGCCCAGGCGGCAAGCGCCAGCGTCACGGAAACGAGCGGTGCGAGCAGGAAGATCGCCTTGTTGGCGCCAGCCGGAATCACCGGCTCCTTGAAGACGAACTTCAAAAGGTCGGCGAAGGACTGGAAAAGTCCCCACGGGCCTACCACATTCGGACCACGGCGGAGCTGAACTGCAGCCCAGATCTTACGGTCGGCAAGCAGAATGTAGGCGATGAAAAGCAGCAGCGCGACCAGGAGCAGCAGCGACTGGGCGACCATGATGATCGTGGGCCAGACATAGGTCGAAACGAAAGCGTCCATGATACTCTATTCCCTCGCGCTCATTCCGCCGCAGCTTTGAAGTTGTTGCGTGCCAAAGCCGAGCATTCGGCCATGACGGCGGATGCGCGCGCTATCGGGTTCGTCAAATAGAAGTCTTTGACCGGAGACGCAAACACGGATTTGCCCATCTCACCGGCTTTTTGAGCAAGTGCGGCAATTTCGTCGCCGTTGCCGGTCGCGATCGCGTCGACATCCGCGAAATGCGGGTGAGCCGCATAGAGCTTCGAGCGCAATTCGCCAAGCGAATCAAAGGGCAGCTTCTTGCCGAGAACGTCGGAGAGTGCGCGAATGATCGCCCAGTCCTCACGCGCATCACCCGGTGCGAAGCCGGCACGGTTGCCGACCTGAACGCGACCTTCCGTGTTGACCCAGGTGCCGGACTTTTCGGTGTAGGTCGCACCCGGCAGAATGACGTCGGCGGCATGCGCGCCGTTGTCGCCGTGCGAACCGATATAGACGGTGAAGCCGGACTTGCGACCGGCAAGGTCGATCTCATCGGCGCCGAGCAGGAAGAGAACGTCGGAAGCGGTGACCATTTCGGCCGCCGTCTTGCCGTTCGCACCCGGTACGAAGCCGAGGTCGAGACCACCGACGCGGGAAGAGGCCGTGTGCAGAACGGCAAAGCCGTTCCACTCGGCAGTGACCGCACCGACGGCGCCCGCGAGCTTGGCGGCGGCAGCAAGAACCGCAGCACCGCCCTCCCCTGCAATCGCGCCCTGCCCGATGAGGATCATCGGGCGCTGCGCCTTCTTGAGCGTCGCGGCAAACTTGCCCTTGCCGGAGACGAGTTCGGCGAGCGTTTCGGTGCCGGCGCCGAGATATTCGTATTCGTAGCGCAGCTCGCCGGGCTCCCCGATCACGGCGATCGGGAAGTTGCCCATGCGGTAGCGCTTGCGGATACGGGCGTTGAGGACCGAAGCCTCGAAGCGCGGGTTGGAGCCGATGATCAGCAGCGCATCAGCGCTTTCGATGCCGGCGATGGTCGGGTTGAAAAGGTAGCTGGCGCGGCCAAGCGACGGGTCGAGTGCGGCGCCGTCCTGGCGGCAATCGACGCTCTCGGAGCCGAGTGCTGCGATCAACTGCTTCAGCGCGTACATTTCTTCGACCGAAGCGAGGTCGCCGGCGATGGCGCCGATCTTGTCGCCGGAGGTCTTGGCAACGGCAGCCTTGACCGCCTGGAAGGCTTCGCCCCAGGTCGCCGGCTGCAGTCGGCCGTCCTTCTTGACATAGGGACGATCGAGACGCTGCGTCTTCAGGCCGTCCCAGATGAAGCGGCTCTTGTCGGAGATCCACTCTTCGTTGATGTCCTCATTGACGCGCGGCATGATGCGCATGACTTCGCGACCGCGGGTGTCGACGCGGATCGCAGAACCGAGTGCATCCATCACGTCGATGGATTCGGTCTTGTTCAGCTCCCACGGACGAGCAGTGAAGGCAAATGGCTTCGAGGTCAGCGCGCCGACCGGGCAGAGGTCAACGACGTTGCCCTGCAGTTCGGACGTCATCGCCTGCTCGAGATAGGTGGTGATCTCGGCGTCTTCGCCGCGGCCAATCAGGCCAAGCTCGGCAATACCGGCGACTTCGGTCGTGAAACGGACGCAACGCGTGCAGTGAATGCAGCGGTTCATCACGGTCTTGACCAGCGGGCCGATATACTTGTCTTCGACGGCGCGCTTGTTTTCCTGATAACGCGAGCTGTCGATACCGAAGGCCATCGCCTGGTCCTGCAGGTCGCATTCGCCGCCCTGGTCGCAGATCGGGCAGTCGAGCGGGTGGTTGATCAGCAGGAATTCCATCACGCCTTCGCGGGCCTTCTTGACCATCGGCGTGGTCGTGAAGACTTCCGGCGTCTCGCCGTTCGGGCCCGGACGGAGGTCGCGCACGCCCATGGCGCAGGAAGCGGCGGGCTTTGGCGGCCCTCCCTTCACTTCGATCAGACACATGCGGCAGTTGCCGGCGACCGACAGCCGCTCATGGAAACAGAAGCGCGGAACCTCGGCTCCGGCCTCTTCGCACGCCTGAAGCAGCGTGAAATGATCCGGTACCTCGATCTCTTTTCCGTCGACTTTCAGCTTTGCCATCTTCGTACTCAATCCTGTCTTCCGTCCATCGGCCTTCCGGCGACGGACAATTCCAACACAGCCTTGCTGCTTGCGGGCGATGACCGTCTCAGGTTCCCGCCCCTATTGTCTCACGCGCCCTTCAGCGCCTTGGCCTGTCCAACCCAATCGTCCCGCTTGATGCGGCCACCGAAACCGAACTCGTCGTCAAAGCGAACAACGTCCGCCTCGCTCCAGCCGGCGATATCGGCAAAACCGCGAATGCCCTTCGCGTTGAGCACCTGCTCCAGCTTCGGGCCGATACCGGAAATCCGCTTGAGGTCGTCAGCAGCTTGCGCCTTGGCGCGCGCCGCGCGAACCTTGACCGGCTTCTCGACGGCGACCTTCTCATCGACCGGTTTTGCCGCAATACGATTTGGCGAAGCGGCGGGCTTCACGACCGTTTTCGCTTCTGCTTCTGCCGGGAGCGCCGTCTCGGCGACAACGGCGGTAACGTCCTGCTCTGCCGGTTCCACCCGCTTCTGAGCCGCCTCGACCGCACCCTGCATCGCGCCGAACATGGCGCCAGCAAAGTGGCTGGTCAGACCGAAACCGATGGCTGTTACCGCCGCCACAGCGGCAGCCGGGTGAACCATCAGCGGGTGCAGCGACACCTGCGGCAGGCCCTTCATCCATTCGGCCATGCCGAACGGATCGGCCGGATCACCGCCGAGCGGACGCGCGAATGGAATGCCTGTTTCGGCCTGCCCTTTCATCTGTCCCTCCTCGCGTGCACCGGCCATCGCCTGTTACTCCGCCGCTTCCAGAACCGCGCCGTGCGACGAGGCATTGCGCGTGTATTCGTCGATGCGCTTTTCCATTTCCGGACGGAAGTGCTTGATCAGACCCTGGATCGGCCAGGCGGCTGCGTCGCCAAGCGCGCAGATCGTGTGGCCTTCCACCTGCTTGGTGACGTCGAACAGCATGTCGATCTCGCGCTTCTGGGCGCGACCCTGAACCATGCGTTCCATGACACGCATCATCCAGCCGGTACCTTCGCGGCACGGCGTGCACTGACCGCAGCTCTCGTGCTTGTAGAAGGCCGAGAGGCGCCAGATCGCCTTGATGATGTCTGTCGACCTGTCCATGACGATGACGGCGGCGGTTCCAAGACTGGAACCGACTTCGCGCAGCCCGTCGAAATCCATGATCGCGTCCTTCATCTGCGCGCCGGGCACGCAGGGAACGGACGAACCGCCGGGGATGACCGCGAGCAGGTTGTCCCAGCCGCCGCGAATGCCACCACAATGCTTTTCGATCAGCTCATGGAACGGGATCGACATCGCGTCTTCGACCGTGCACGGACGATTGACGTGGCCGGAAACCGAATAGAGTTTGGTACCGTGGTTGTTCGGACGGCCGAAGCTCGTATACCAGCCGGCGCCGCGGCGCAGGATGGTCGGCGTGACGGCGATCGACTCGACGTTATTGACGGTGGTCGGGCAGCCGTAGAGGCCCATGTTGGCCGGGAACGGCGGCTTCAGGCGCGGCTGGCCCTTCTTGCCTTCGAGGCTTTCGAGCAGGGCCGTCTCTTCGCCACAGATATAGGCGCCGGCGCCGTGGTGCACATAGATGTCGATGTCGTAGCCGAGCTTGTTGTTCTTGCCGAGCAGGCCGTAGGCGTAGCACTCGTCGATCGCCGCCTGCAGCGCCTCGCGCTCGCGGACGAACTCACCGCGCACATAGATATAGGCGACATGCGCACCCATGGCGAAGCTGGCGATGACGCAGCCTTCGATCAGTGTGTGCGGATCGTGACGCATGATGTCACGGTCCTTGCAGGTGCCGGGCTCGGACTCGTCGGCGTTGACGACGAGATAGTGCGGACGGCCGTCGCTTTCCTTCGGCATGAAGGACCACTTGAGGCCCGTCGGGAAGCCGGCGCCGCCACGACCGCGAAGGCCGGAAGCCTTCACTTCGTTGACGATCCAGTCGCGGCCCTTTTCGAGCAGCTGCTTGGTGCCGTCCCAGTGGCCGCGCGCCATGGCGCCCTTCAGGGACTTGTCCTTGAGGCCGTAGATGTTGGTAAAGATGCGGTCTTCATCTCTGAGCATAATTCACCTCTTTACCGCGGCTTCTTGCCGAAGACCTTGATGTATTCGGCTTCGCCGCCCTTGGCGAGCGCCTTGGCCTGCTTGACCCAGTCGTCGCGTTCGATGCGGCCCTTGAAATTCAGGTATCCGTCGACCCACTCGCGCTCCGCCTTCTTCCACGAAGCAACTTGCGCGTAGGTGTAGATGCCCAGTTCGTTCAGCGTGCCCTCGATCTTCGGACCGACGCCCGAGATCAGCTTGAGGTCGTCGACGGCAGACGGTTTTTCGATGCCGGCCGGACGGTTCTTGTCCTCAAGCGACGGCTTGCCGGAAACGGCGGCAGCCTTGACCGGCTTCGACTTGTCGACGGTGTCGCCTTCGACCTTGGCGTTGGCGGCGGCTTCCGCCTTTGCCGTCGCTGGCGTCTTCAGGGAGGCATTGGTCTCACTGGCAGCCGTCTTGACACGGCCGGCGTTGGACGGCGGCACGGAAACGGCCGGCGCGTCGCTGACCTTCTTGGCGCTGGTCGCCGCCTTGGCCGGAGCCGGATCAGCCAACATCAGCGACGTCAGACCGCCTTCCGGTGCGGAATAGATACGGTCGATCTGCGGACCGGGGGTGACTTCGGCACCCTTGCCTGCTTCGAAACGGTCGATGATCTGCTCGAGTTGCTCGGGCGTCAGGTCTTCGAAGGTATCCTTGAAGATCATGACCATCGGCGCGTTGACGCAGGCGCCCTGACATTCGACTTCTTCCCAGGAGAGCGTGCCGCTCTCGTTGAGCGTGAAGGGATCGTGGGCGATCTTGCTCTTGCAGACCTTGATCAGGTCTTCGGCGCCGCGCAGCATGCACGGCGTCGTGCCGCAAACCTGAACGTGCGCACGCGTACCGACAGGCTTCAGCTGGAACTGGGTGTAGAAGGTCGCGACTTCGAGCGCGCGGATATAGGCCATGCCGAGCATGTCGGCGATCGACTCGATGGCGGCCTTCGTTACCCAGCCGTCCTGGTCCTGAGCGCGCATCAAAAGCGGGATGACGGCGGACTGCTCACGACCCTTGGGGTATTTCTTGATCGTTTCCTTCGCCCAGGCGGCGTTCTCCTTGCTGAAGGCAAAGCTCGCTGGCTGGACGGTGTCTTCGGCTAGTCGACGAACGGACATTCTAGTGGACACCTTATCAGTTAATCGAACCGCACCGCGATTTCGTCACCGAGACGAATTCGCAGGCATAGGCTGACTGGTCTTTCTGCAAAAATACGATGTAGCGCGTGCCGTTGGCGACCGCGGCCTTGATCTCGTAGCCCTTGGCCACGAGGTCGGCCATCGAGCCCCCCCGCATGCCGCCCGACGTCGCACCGCTATCGACCGATTCCTGTGCGGAAGCGGCCGATGCGAAGGCGAGCAGAGCAAGCGTGGCCAGGGGCACGAGACGCATCAACGGTCCACCTCACCGAACACGATATCGAGGGAGCCCAGCACGGCCGAAACGTCGGCAAGCTGGTGTCCCCGACAGAGGAAATCCATCGCCTGGAGATGCGCGTAACCCGGCGCACGGATCTTGCAGCGATAGGGCTTGTTGGTGCCGTCGGAGACAAGATAGACGCCGAACTCGCCCTTCGGCGCTTCGACGGCGGCGTAAACTTCGCCGGCCGGCACGTGATAGCCTTCGGTGTAGAGTTTGAAGTGGTGGATCAGCGCTTCCATCGAGCGCTTCATCTCGCCGCGCTTCGGCGGAACGATCTTGCCGTCGAGCGACGAAACCGGACCGACCTTGGCATCGCCGAGCAGGCGATCGACGCACTGGCGCATGATGCGCGCCGACTGGCGCATTTCGATCATGCGGATCAGGTAACGGTCGAAGCAGTCGCCGTTCTTGCCGATCGGAATGTCGAATTCCATTTCGGAATAGCATTCGTAGGGCTGCGAGCGGCGAAGGTCCCAGGCAGCACCCGAGCCACGCACCATCACGCCCGAGAATCCCCAGGCCCAGGCGTCATCGAGTTTGACGACGCCGATATCGACGTTGCGCTGCTTGAAGATGCGGTTGCCGGTCAACAGTTCGTCGATGTCGTCGACAGTCTTGAGGAACGGATCGATCCATTTGCCGATGTCTTCGACCAGTTCGTGCGGCAGATCCTGATGGACACCGCCCGGACGGAAATAGGCCGAGTGCATGCGCGCGCCGCAGGCACGCTCATAGAACACCATCAGCTTTTCGCGCTCTTCGAAACCCCAGAGCGGCGGCGTCAACGCACCGACGTCCATGGCCTGCGTGGTCACGTTCAGCAGGTGCGAGAGGATGCGGCCGATTTCCGAGTAGAGGACGCGGATGAGCTGGCCGCGGATCGGCACTTCCGTCGCCGTCAGCTTCTCGATCGCCAGCGCAAAGGCGTGCTCCTGGTTCATCGGCGCCACGTAGTCGAGGCGGTCGAAATAGGGCACGGCCTGCAGATAGGTCTTGGTCTCGATCAGCTTCTCGGTGCCGCGATGCAGCAGGCCGATATGCGGATCGACGCGCTCGACGATTTCGCCATCAAGCTCGAGCACCAGACGAAGAACGCCGTGCGCCGCCGGATGCTGCGGACCAAAGTTGATGTTGAAATTGCGGACGTTATGTTCGGTCATACCGATTGCTCCAGGCCGGACGGTAGCCGTTCAACGGCTACCGCGGGCCATTTAGTCTCACCGTGCTTTCGCTTTCTCGTCGCCGGGCAGGACGTAATCCGTGCCTTCCCAGGGAGAGAGGAAGTCGAAGTTGCGGAATTCCTGCTTCAGCTCGACGGGTTCGTAGACGACGCGCTTGGCTTCGTCGTCGTAACGGACCTCGACAAAACCGGTGACCGGAAAGTCCTTGCGCAGCGGATGTCCTTCGAAACCGTAGTCCGTCAGGATGCGGCGCAGGTCCGGATGGCCGGTGAACAGGATGCCGTACATGTCGTAGGCTTCACGCTCGAACCAGTCGGCGCCGGGATAGACCGGCGTCGCCGACGGCACAGGCTCGTTCTCGCCGGTCTGGACCTTAATGCGCACGCGCAGGTTCTGGCGCGGCGACAGCAGGTGATAGACGACATCGAAACGGTCGGGACGCTGCGGCCAGTCGACGCCGCAGACGTCAACGAAGTTGATGAAAGCGCAGTGCACGTCATCGCGCAGGAAGGTGAGCAGCGCGATGAGGTTCGCAGACGTCGTCGTCAGCGTCAGTTCACCATAGTTCAGCGACGCGTCGGAGATCAGCGCACCGCGTGTTTCGCGCAGGTAGGACGCAAGCTCGTTCAGGGCTTCACTCATATCAAAGACCCCCTGCCTTAGCGCTCGATCGTGCCGGTCCGGCGAATCTTCTTCTGCAGCAAAAGCACGCCGTAAAGCAGCGCTTCTGCCGTGGGAGGACAGCCTGGCACATAGATGTCGACGGGAACGACGCGGTCGCAGCCGCGAACAACCGAATAGGAATAATGGTAGTAGCCGCCGCCATTGGCGCAGGAGCCCATCGAGATGACGTAGCGCGGCTCCGGCATCTGGTCGTAGACCTTGCGGAGCGCAGGCGCCATCTTGTTGGTCAGCGTACCGGCGACGATCATGACGTCGGACTGACGCGGTGAGGCGCGCGGCGCGAAACCGAAACGCTCGGCATCATAACGCGGCATCGACATCTGCATCATCTCGACCGCGCAGCAGGCGAGACCGAAGGTCATCCACATCAGCGAGCCGGTACGGGCCCAGTTGATGAGCTCATCCGTCGAGGTGACGAGAAAACCCTTGTCAGCGAGTTCATTGTTGATCTCGCCGAAGAATGCATCATTGCTGCCAATCGGCTTGCCGGTGGAGGGATCGATGATCCCCTTCGGCTTGGGCGCAACGAGCGTGGTGCCGGATGCTGCTAGTTCCATTCCAGCGCTCCCTTCTTCCATTCATAGATAAAGCCGATCGTCAGCACACCGAGGAAGACCATCATCGACCAGAAGCCGAACCAGCCCAGCTCATGGAACGAAACCGCCCAGGGGAAGAGGAAGGCCACTTCGAGGTCGAAGATGATGAAGAGGATCGACACGAGATAGAAGCGGATGTCGAACTTCATGCGGGCGTCATCGAACGCATTGAAGCCGCACTCGTAGGCCGACAGTTTTTCCGAATCAGGAGCCTTGAAGGCGATGGCGAAGGGAGCAATCAGAAGCGCCACACCGATCACCAATGCGATTCCAATGAAAATCGCGATCGGAACGTAGGAACCGAGAAGTTCAGTCATTGTTATCCGTCCCTGCCTGCGGGAGGGCGCATGGGAGAGCACCAGAACAACAGATCTCGCAGGCCGAAAAATATGTTGCAACGCCAGAGTGGTTAGCGCAGCCCGCGCCCGTGCGCAAGCCTTCAAGGGTCAATTAAACCGGTTCGCGACACAGGATCGAATGGGTGGAGACGACAAAGCTCGGAATCGCAAGCCGTGACCGACTTTACCGTAAACAGCGGCAAGGAGAGACAGATTGCCGCAGTGCACAAATCAGGGCTAGCGCACGCGAAAACAGGATGAGTTTAAGAAGAAGAAATGGCGCGAGTGACGGGGCTCGAACCCGCGACCTCCGGCGTGACAGGCCGGCACTCTAACCGACTGAGCTACACCCGCGCATGATGACCGCGAACGATCATTATTACCACCATCGGCGCTTCCTGAGAATGCCTAGGCAATTCCAGATCAAGAGTGGCGCGAGTGACGGGGCTCGAACCCGCGACCTCCGGCGTGACAGGCCGGCACTCTAACCGACTGAGCTACACCCGCATCATCTTGACTTGGTTGGAGCGTTTCCGCCCCGGCACCGAGCGGGCTTGCCCGTTCGATGAGCGGCTAACTAAGCGGTTCGCATTTGGGTGTCAAGCGTGTTTGAAGACAAATCCGTGACGGAATGAAAATTGATCCAGAGGGTAAGGTGATGACAAAGTTCAAGAGGCCGGATCATGCGCACGACGCAGCCACATGCCCACTCCGATCGCCTCTTCCATCCCGTGCAGTGATCCCGAACGGCAAATCTTTATCTCTCGCCCTCCCCTGCCACGGGTGACGGCCAAAGACACGCTTTCTTGTCCACAACCAGGAACCCCGGCAATTCAGGGCATCGCGCGATCCAAGACAAAAAAAATCATAAAAACGATACAAATGCTCTTGCGGTTTTTTTCGGTTACGCCTAGATCACGGCCACCGACGCGGCGGACTGATCCGGTCCAAACGCGGAAGGGCGATTAGCTCAGTTGGTAGAGCGCCTCGTTTACACCGAGGATGTCGGGAGTTCGAGTCTCTCATCGCCCACCATTTTCCTTCTCCTCCCAATTCATCGCATAAGATAGCGACCTCGCGGCGTTAGAACCTTGTTGCGTTCGTGACTGTTCATAGGCCGAGAATGCGTTCGCTCCGGCGACGCCTATCTGTGCCACGATAGCGCTGATGTTGAGCGGCGCCTGTCGGGGACAGAAGCGGCTGTGCCTGACAGCCGCCGTCAGCCATGCACTCCCCACCATCGACGTGACCGGCCGTTCCTGTCGGTCAGCTGATTCTGTCGCGTGGCTCTACGCCCCGCGATACTGTTCGTCGGTCACATGCTCCAGCCAATCCACAGCCTTGCCGTCGAGCGCTTCCTGAATCGCAAGATGAACCATTGCGGTATCGGGTGCGGCACCGTGCCAGTGTTTTTCGCCCGGCGGGAACCAGACCACGTCGCCGACGCGAATCTCGCGCACCGGGCCGCCCCAGCTTTGCGCGAGGCCGCGGCCGGCAGTCACGATCAATGTCTGACCGAGTGGATGGGTGTGCCAGGCCGTGCGGGCGCCCGGCTCGAAGGTAACGCTTACGGCGCGGATCCGCGCCGGATCTGCGGTCTCGATGACCGGATCCTGCCGCACCGTACCGGTGAAATACTCAGCCGGCGCGCGCGTCGAAGGTCTCGACCCACCGGGTATGATGTCCATCTCTCGTTCCTCCGGGTTTTTCGTTTGCGGCGCTTCTTTTCAGCGAAAGCGCGTCACGGCCAACAGGCACCGCCACGCCCGCGAGCCTATCATAACCTGTGGATTGTCACAGTCGGGCAGGCACTGCGGGCGATCTCGCAAAGATGTTCGTGATGCGTCAGGTAGATCACCTGGCCCACGCGCGCCATTTCGGCCATTTGCTCGAAAGCGCGGCCAGCACGCCCGTCGTCGAAGGTCTCCATGATGTCGTCGGCGATAAAGGGCAGCGATTCGCGTGCTGCCGCGATTTCGTGATAGCCGGCGATCCTGAGCGCCAGATAGAGTTGGAATCGGGTGCCCTTGGAGAGATCCTTGGCAAGTTTCGATCCACCACCCGCGGCATTTGCGATCAGGAACTCCTGCCCCTTGTCGGACTGCGCCGACAGGCCGGAATATTCGCCGCCACTGATCCGGCTGAAAGTTTCGGAGGCGCGGCGCATCATCGCGCTGCGGTGGCGCTCGCGGAAAAGCCGAAGCGCCGTCTCCGCTGCGATGACGCCGGCCCGGAGCCGAAGATAGGCAAGCGCCCTGTTCTCGATGTCGAGCAGCAGCGTTCGCCGCTTCTGATCGAGCTCGGCAACCGTGTCCCCGCCTTCGACATCGGCAAGCGCCTTCTCCTTGCCGCGCATATCCGTGTGCAACTCGCTGACATCGCGGTCTCCGTCTTCGAGCGCCGCATCGAGCCGCGCCAACTCCAACAGGACCGCGGCCTCATCGAGCTCCGCAAGCAACGCCTCGGCCTGCTCGCAGGTGGCAACGCCCAATCGGGAGGCGATATCCGCTTCCAGTTCGGCGATTCGCTGGCGCAGGCGCCCCTGCTCGCGCGCGGCTTCGAGCTGCTGCATGGCATCGTCGACCGTTTCACAGTCGAAAAACGCGAGGACGAGGCGCCGGCGCGCCATGTGGAGCTCTTGTTCGGCACAGATTGCGCGTCGCTCGTCGTCCAAGCGGGCCAGTTCCGACAGGAATGTCGCCCGGCGGTCGGAAAGCCGCTGGGCCTCGGCGGCACGCGCCTTGAGCGCCGTAAAGGTTGTGAACGTATCGTCTGTCAGCGGTCCGCCAGCGAGGTCGGCGATGGCACGTTCGAAAGCCGCCTGATCCTTGCGCATCCCGGCGACACGATACTCGAGATCGGCCTTGCGCTGTACGAGCTTGTCCAGGTCCTGCAGGATCGCAAGCATCGCACCAATCTGCTCCGGAACAAGCTGTTCGCTGCGTTCCGCAAGCCAGCTCTTGGCAAGAAGCGTATTCCACTGCTCCTGCCAGGTAGTCATTTCGGTTTCAGCAAGATCAAGGGTCGAGCGTCGGCCTTCAAGAACCATCGCGCTGCGCTTTGCCGCCTCGCGGGCTGTGTTGCGGGCGGCGGCTGAGGTCTGTGCCTGCGATACGACGCGCTCTGCGATCTGCAGGAGATCGTCGAGTCGCTCCGACAGCCCTCCTTCCATGCCGATGCCGGCGAGTTCGTCGCTGAGCCCGCGAATCGCTTCGGCCTCCTCGGCATGCGCCCGGTCGAACTCCAGACGGACAGGGCGCAATTGCGCGCGAAGTTCGAGCGCCGAACTCCGGATAGCGAGCCAGGCTTCCAGTTGGAGCAAGCCCGTGACGCTCGGCAAGCCGCAGGACGTGACGACGACTTCCAGAGACTGCGCCTGGAGCGCCACCTCCTCGCTGCATCGCTGCTGCTGCTCGCGCAGCGCCGCAAGGCGGGCGCGTCTCTCGGCGATCGAAAGAGACAGGCCGCGCATATCGGCAAGCCGCGCCGTTTCGGCGAGGCGCAGCGCGGTAACTTCGTCATCCCTACCCATCGCCTCTTCGAAAGCGACAGCCGTTTCCTGAAGAAGCCGGCCCTTGTGCCGCTCCCAGGCCTCGTCACGACGGCGACGCAGTGCCGCGGCCGAAACATCGTCCAGAGTGCCGCCAACGGCGGACTGCGCGGCCAGCCGCGCCTCCTCGCCCACAAGCAGCTCCTGCTCGCCGGCAACGCGATCGGATACGCGCGCTTGCCGCTCTTCCAAAGTGGCTGCGGCCCTACGCAACGCCTCAAGCGCTCCGGGCGCTGGAACGCTGAGCGCCAGCAGATCGTCGGCGCTTCCAGCGAAAGGCTTCAGCTGCAGCAGCTTGTCGGCAAGTTCCGCTTCCAGCCGATCCAGAGATTGCGCCGCGGCCTGTTTCCGAAGCAGGCAGTCACTGCGACGCAGCAGCGTCAGTCGCCCCGAAAGACCGGAGGTGTCCGCCAGCCCCCCTTCTCCATCAATCCGCACCAGCTCACATTCAGCGATCCGTTTTTCCTCGACCGCGGCTTGCACTTCGTGGTGAGCCGAAGCGCACCGTTCGGCCAGTGCAGAATGTCGGCGCGCCAGATCCTGCAGTCGCGCACCGACACCTGCCGGCAGCAGCAGATCGGCAGGGTCGCGGTCTGCCGGTTCACCGAGCCGCAGCAGGCAACCGACGATCTCCGTCGACGTTCTCGCCAACTCTTCCAATCGCGACGGCATATCGCGCGCGGCCGTGACATAGCGCGCATCGAGGGCCGTCTCCTGCAGCGCCGTCAGCCGTTCGGCCAGGCACAGCCCTTTTTTGTCGAGCGGAAGCTCTTCCAACGCATTGCGGCGGTGCTGCATCTCGCTTTGGTTCTGCCGAAGCCTGACCTCGATCTCCGCTTCCTGGCGGCGAAGCGCCGGCAGCTCGGCTGCCCACTCGGTCGGCGGGACCGGCAGTACCGGCGCGCTCGCCAGTTCCATGCGAAGCGCACGCAGCCGGCCAAAGTGCGGCAGGGCCTCGATCTCCGCCTTCAGGCGAGACTGCGCGACCCGAAGTTCGGCGCGACGTGTGATCGCTTCCTCATGCCGGTCGCGTGCTTGCGCCAGCGTCTTGCGCAGCGCCGCATATTCGCGTGCGTTGATGTCGAGGGCATTTCGCTCCGCCCTCAGGGCGTCAAGCTGCGCCTTCAGCTCTGCAAGCTGATGCTTGCGCGCCTGTGGCCGGTAGAAGGCGTCGGCCTGGCCGCGCAAGGCGGCAAGGATCGCCGTACTGTCCGGCAGGCCGGAGCTTGCGGAAAACAACAGCGACCCAAGCTCTCCCTCGCTCTTCAGGATCGCCTCGCCGCCCTTCTCGATGCTCTCGTCATCGAGCGAAAACATCGTCTGATAGGTGTCGCGGTCGATCGCGCCCAGCACACCGGAGAAGAGATTGTCGGGCAAGGGTTGATCGTCGGGGCCGACCAGCGAGTTCGACTTGCGTTTGACCCGGAACACGCGGTGCGTCCGATCAGCCGCCTCGATGGTGCCACCGACCCGCATTGTCGGATAGGGATGCAGGAACCCATAGGGGCTCGAGTGCTCGATCCCGAAGAGCAGATCGAGGAAGCCCGAGAACATCGTTGACTTGCCCGCCTCGTTCGGCCCGTAGACGATGTGCAGGTCGGGCACGCCGGCCACGCTCTCACCGAAGTCGAGGCGGCGATCGGTGAATTTGCCATAGCGGACGAGATCGAGCGCGCTGAGCCGCATCAGTGGATGCCCTCGCCGGAACCGCTGCCATGAAGATGGGCAAGCACTTCCGTGCCTCCCGACGCGCTGGCCTCGAAAGCGAGGCGCTCGATCGCGTCTTCATCGGGTGCCAACGCCTGGCGCAGCTCAGGAGGCAGTTGTTGCAGCAGATCTTCCACGGCTGCCCGGACTTCCTGGCGAAATCCGTGAGCCGGCAGAACATCGGCCTCGACGAGGGCCACCAGCTCATCGACCGGATCCAGCATTGCACCCGCTTTTTCCACCAGGGGATTGCCGCAGGCGAGTTCCAGCTTCTCGATCCAGCAACCGACGATGCCGGCCGCGATGTTGTCGATCTCGGCGCGCAGCAAATCCGTGTCGCGGCGAAGGCGCCAGGCCAGCGGTGTTGCGCCCGTCAGCGTTACGCGCAGGATCACATTTTCCGCCGGCGTATCCACAGATGTCCGCACAAGCGCCTGCCTGACCGCATCGAGCACGTCGCGCCACTCGGAGAGGCCGGCAATATCGACTGACAGGCGCTCGAAACTGGCGATGCCGATCGGCAGCTCGTTAATCTCGATCCGGCCGTCGTCATCGATCGCCACCAGCGTCACGCTCTTCACACCGGCTTCGTTGACATCGCGGCCCTGCGGTATGCCGGGCATGACGACGAAGGGGGCCGTTGCATGGATCTGGCGTTGATGGATGTGGCCGAGAGCCCAGTAGTCAAAACCATGTGCCACGAGGTCGGCGGCGCTGCAGGGCGCGTAGAGATCATGGCCGGCCGCACCGGCAAGGCTTGTGTGCAGCATGCCGATGTTGAGCGCCCCCGACATCGGCGGCTGAAAGGCCGGCAGCAGGCTTTCCGGCGCGTGCGGGCTGGCGAAACTCACCCCGTGCACATAGACGTCGCGCCCGCTTGCCAAGGTCTTGGCAAGAACGGCCTTCGCTCTGCCTTTGAACACATGCGCCGAAGGCGGCAAAGTGAGCTCGTTGGTGACCTGCGACTGGGCATCGTGGTTGCCACGGATGATGAACGCCCGGATCCCCGCCTCATCCAGCCGGCGCAACTCCCTCCCGAGAAACAGCGCCGTGTTCATCGACGTCTGGCTGCCGTCATAGAGGTCGCCTGCGATCAGCAGCGCATCGACCTTTTCGGCAATGCAGAGATCGACGATCTTGACGAAGGCGCGCCTGGACGCGCCGCGCACGATCTCAGCGAGGTCGGCGTTTCTAAGGGCGAGGCTGCGGAGGGGCGAATCGAGATGAAGATCTGCGGTATGGACGAAGCGGAAGGGCATGGCCGACCATGGCCCGGCAGGCCGCCGCCCGTCAATCAGCGTCGACCCTTCATCCACGGTGGGAGATTGGCCTGCTGCAGACGAGCATATTTCAGACCAGCCAAGTAAAGCCAAGACTAATACAGAACATCCCCGCAGGATTTGCCGAAAACGAATGGTCAACAGCACCGCCGGAGTACCTGCAAATATCAGATTATACTCACTTTAATCGATTAGGGCTTTTGTAACATCTTGTTCGCTAGGTTTCCGCCGGCTGCGCTCCCAGCGCATCCAGGCACCGGAATGATTCCTGCTTCGGCATCCGCTCCGTCATGACGATCAAGAGCCGGAACGACTTCATCAAGTACAGCTTTTATGGACGGCCGTCCTTCCGGGGGGAACCTATGTCACGGCTCAAGATTTCACATACGCTCATTGCCCTTTTCCTCGTGGTCGCCGTCATCGTCGCGGCGCTTGCCGTCTCGTCGCTCGGCGGCATCAAGATGATGAACGAGCGCAACAACGAGATCGCCACCACCTGGCTGCCGCGTGTCTCGCTTTCCCGCGCGCTCGAAACCCAGCTTTCCGATACGCGCATGGCCTTTGCGCGCCACCTGATCTCGCTGACGCCCTTCGAAAAGAAGGCCGCGGAAAAAGTCATCGGCCAGACCGTCGAAGGCTTCAACAAGCTCGCCGACGACTATGCGGCGCTGATGGTAACGGACGCCGACAAGGCCGCGCTGGAAAAGGTACGCGCTGCCTATCAGGCCTACCTCGCCATCGCCGATGGCATGGTCAAGCTCTCGAACAACCTTGAGAACATGAAGGCGCAGAGCGTCTTCAAGGTCGAGATGCGGGAGACCGAACAGAAGGTCGACGAGGCGATCAAGGAAGTGCGCGCGCTCAACGTCGCCGGCGCCGACGCCGCGGTTGCAGCAAGCTCGGCAACGCACGACCAGATCCGCATGATCGAAATGGCCGTCATCGCCGTCGCGGCGATCATCGTGCTCGGCGCCATTCTCTATGCCGTGCGCGGTATCGCCCGCCCGATCCAGATCATCACCCGTTCGATGGCGCGCCTTGCGGAAGGCGACACGGACAGCAGCATCCCCTACGGCGCCCGCAAGGACGAAATCGGCGAGATGGCCCGTGCCGTCGAAGTCTTCCGTCAGGCGGCAATCACCAACCAGCAGCTCGAAGCGGATGCCCAGGCACAGCGCGCCCAGGCTGAGGCCGATCGCCTGCGTCTGACCGAGGAAGCCGAAACTGCGGCTCAGCACCGCCTCCAGGAAGCGACGGCCGGTCTTGCTGGTGGCCTGCGCAGGCTTGCCTCCGGCGATCTCGCCTTCCAGCTCGACGAACCCTTTGCGCCGGACTTCGAGCAGCTCCGCCACGACCTGAACCAGGCCGTCGCTCAGTTGGCCGATACGCTTGCTGCCGTTTCGGCCAGCTCCGGCAGCATCGACAGCGGTGCGCGCGAAGTCAGCCAGAGTGCCGACGACCTGTCGCGCCGAACCGAGCAGCAGGCGGCCTCACTGGAAGAAACCGCAGCAGCACTCGACCAGATCACCGTCAATGTCGGCAATTCGTCGAAGCGCACCAACGAGGCCCGTGCCGTCGCCAGCCAGGCAAACGAAAGCGCCCGCAAATCCGGCGCCATCGTCTCGGGCGCCGTCGATGCCATGGGCCGCATCGAGCATTCGTCGAGCCAGATCTCGAACATCATCGGCGTCATCGATGAAATTGCCTTCCAGACGAACCTTCTGGCGCTGAACGCCGGCGTCGAAGCAGCCCGCGCCGGTGATGCCGGCAAGGGTTTCGCCGTCGTCGCTCAGGAAGTCCGCGAACTTGCCCAGCGCTCGGCCAATGCGGCCAAGGAGATCAAGGACCTGATCCGCAACTCCGCCGTCGAAGTCGAAAGCGGCGTCCGGCTCGTGCGCGAAACCGGCGAGGCTCTGCGCACCATCGAAGGCTTCATCGTCACGATCAACCAGCACATGGATGCGATCGCCATCTCGGCGCAGGAGCAGTCCGCCGGACTGTCGGAGGTCAACACCGCCGTGAACCAGATGGATCAGGTGACGCAGCAGAACGCAGCCATGGTCGAGGAAGCCAATGCCGCAAGCGCCACGCTTGCCCAGGAAGCCGGCCGCCTGCGCGAGCTGATCGCCCGCTTCACGCTGGAAGAGGCTCAGGCCTACGGCTACGCGCCGTCGGCCGGCTCGACACGCCGGGCGGCATAACCACGACGCACGCCCGTGCTTGGTTTTTCGCGGGCGGGTTCGAGACACGAAATTCTTGACAAACCAACAGAAACGGCCGCCGGAAACGGCGGCCGTTTCTTTGCCTCCAAGTGCTTACCGTGAAGTCTCAGAGGTTTCTGTCGACAAAGGTGGCAATTGTAACTATCACTAATGTTACTGCCATTTCACATGGCACCTCATGAAATTCCAGCGACGATCATGAAGAAGACATTTGAAGTTTCCGATAGACTGTTCGAGCTCTACCACCGGGTCCACCGGCTGGTGAACGAATCGATGACCGAAGAAGGCGTGTCGCTGGCACGCAGCAAGTTCCTCTTCTTCCTGAGCAAGCTCGGTCCCTGTCGCTCGACAGATATCGCCTGTGCGCTGAACTTCGCGCCGCGCACGGTCACCGAGGCCATCGACGGTCTGGAACGCGACCGCCTGGTGATGCGCAAGCCCGATCCCGAGGACCGGCGCGCCAAGATCGTCTCGATTACCGAAACGGGTCGCGTCGTGCTTGAAGCCGCAGAGCATCCACGCAAGCAGCTGCTCGAGGAGATTTTCTCGGCGCTCGACGACGAGGAACTCGATGCCCTCTACGGCATCGTCGGCAAGCTGGTCGACAGGACGGATGAGATCCGCAAGCGCAAGGATGAGGCCGAAGAGGCAGCGCAGGTCGCTGTCGCCCGCTAGTCGGCGCCCGCTATTCGGGATCGTGCTATTTATTTCCTGCCAGTCCGAAACAGAAAGAGGCCGGGACATCATGTCCCGGCCTCTTCCGTTTTCTCCGGGCGTTAACGCTTACATCGCGTTGATGGCGCCAATGGAGAAGAACAGGGTTTCGCCGGAGGAGTCGTCGACACCGTCATTGTCGGTGACGACGTAGCCATTGCCGGCTGCATCGACGGTGAAGCCCTCGACCTTGTCGACGACGTAGCCGTTGAGCGCCTTCAGGTCCGGAATGAGGTCACGAACCTCTTCCTTCTTGACGACGGGCAGTTCGCCACCGAGTCCTGCCGGCTTCAGTTCCGTCAGCGCGACGCGATAGATCTTCTTGAGCTTGGCTGCCTGGCCGATCAGGTTGTCGCGCTCGATGATGTAGGCGTAGTCACCATGAACGGAGATTTCCGACAGGCCGACCCAGCCGCCACCGGCCTTTTCGAGCGGATAGCGCACCGCGCCCCACTCTTCGCTCTTCGGCTTGTAGGAGACGAGTTTGACGAAGCCCTTCTCGTCGTCCTTCCATTCGCGCTGAACAGCCATCCACAGCGTCTGGTCGTCGCCTTCGCCAACGACGGTGATGCCTTCGAAGCCGAAGCGGGTTTCGCCGGCACGCAGCGCCTCAGGCAAAGCGATTTCCTTCTTGATCTCGCCCTTCTTGTTCACGTGGAAGAGCGCGTGGCTGTAGAGCTTGTCGGAATTGCCTTCGGATGCGAGCCAGAAGCCCCCTTCCCCGTCATTGGCGATACCCTCGATGTCGAGTTTCTGAGCAGGTGCGCCGTCACGGGTGATGGCGAGCGTCTCGGTGATCAGCGCCGGCTTCTGGGTGGCGTCGATGGTGAAGATCGTCGGCTGCGACGACAAGACCGAGTCGTTGACGGCGCGCAGGAAGCCCGGCTTGTCCGAGACGGCAGCAAGACCGGAGAGTGCACCGAAGCCGATCGGCAGCCCGTCTTTCTCGGCGGACCGGATCTGCGGATAGGCGGCTTCGCCCTCAGCGCGCTCATAGATCATCACATGCGAACGTGCGCCGCCGTCCTCGCCTAGGTCGACTTCATTGGCGGTCGCAAGCAGGTTGCGCGACGAGATCGCGACGGCGCCTTCCGGCGAGATGCCCGACGGCAGCAGCTGCAGCAGTTCGGGCTCCGCACCCGTGTCCTTGTAGACGCCGACGACGGAAGCCCGTTCGGCGAGCAGGAAGAACAGGTTGTCGTCGCCAAACTTGGCCGCTTCCAGACCTTCGGGCTCCACGCCCTTGGCCGACGAGCGCTTTTCCGGGTAGTGGCCGATCGCGGCAACGGCATGCTCGAAGCTGGCGCCTGATTCGTAGAGCACCTTGCCGCTGGTGTCGAAGATCGTGAAGCCGCGCGAGCCGCCTTCGTAGTCACCTTCGTTGGCAACGACGATGCGGTTATCGTCGAGCCACTTCACGGCATCGGGCTCGCGCTTGCGGCCCGGCTGCTCGTCCTTGAAGGCGATGGCGCCGTTGCGCTTGATGTCGATATCATTGAGGTCGACGGTGCCAGCAGAGAAGTGCGTCTTCACCGTCGCAGTCTTGCCGTCGATGATGACGATGTGGTTGTTCTCCTGCAGCGTCAGCGCAATCTCGTCCTTGCCGTTGAAGGAGACGAACTCCGGCTCCGGATCTTCGCCAGCGATTTCGGCAAGACCCGTCAGCGTCACGCGCTTCAGCGAGCCGCAATCGGCAACGCCGTCCTTCAAGGACAGGATCACCAGATCGCCGGCCGGCATCTGCGGGATCTTGCCGTCGTTCACTTCCTCGTCGCGCTCGTTTTCAATGGCGATGGCCGCAAGCGTGCGGTCCTTGTTGACGGCCACCGAATCCGGCTGACCGCCGAGATCGCAGGTCGCATCCACCTTCTTCGACGCCAGGTCGACGATTGCCAGAAGTCCGGAAGGCTTGACGAAGCTTTCGCGCGTGTTGACCGCAACGAGCGCCTTGGCGCCGGCAACAGTAACGGAGGTCGGCTCACCGTCGAAAGAGATTGTGCCGGCTGCCTTCGGCGCCTTGGCATCGGTGATGTCGATCAGGCCGACGCGCTTGCCCGGGCTGTCGGAGTAGATCAGCGTATTGCCGTCTTCGCTGGCCGTGATGATCTCGGCGGACGTCGGCGCTTTGCGCGCGTCACCATCGGGCAGATTGTCGGCAACGGCAAAGGACGCAATACGATTGAATACAGGTTCAGCCGCCGCAGGAAATGCCGCGGAAGCAAGAAGGACGGCCGCGAAGGCGGTCACGCGCGAAGTAATGATCATTGAAATCCCCCATGGAGAATACTGAAAACATGGGGGTTCTGCGCGACTGCGATGACAGCCGAATGACACCGGCCGGGTTTTACACCGTTCAGGTTGCAACAGCCTCCCGTTCGCGCCGACTCTCGTTGCGCATGATGAACAGTGACGCGCCAAGGATCAGGACCGCACCGAACCAGAGATAGCCTGTCGGTGCGTAACCGAAGACCAGCCAGCCGGCAAAGACATTGAGCGGCAGCTTCAAATCATCGAAGGGCTGCACATAGGCGGCGTCGGCAACCGTATAGGCGAGCGTCAGCAAATATTGCGCGAACACTGTCATGACCCCGGCGAGCACGAGAAGGCCGAGCGCCATGCCCTGCGGCACCGCGAAACCGGCCGTGAGCGCAATGGCGCCATTGATCGGGGTCAAAAGGACAAGCAGCCAGATGGTGATGGTTTCGGGACGCTCGCTGCTCGTCAGGCTCTTGGTGATGAGCGACGAGGCGCCCCAGAGCAAGGCGGAGAGGATCGGCAGCAGCGCTGCCCAGGTGAAGCTGTCCGACCAGGGTTCAAGAATGATCATCGCACCGGCAAATCCGACCGCGGTCGCGGTCCAGCGGGCCGGACCGACGCGTTCGCCGAGAAACAGGCGAGCGCCAAGGATGATGAAGAACGGCGAGGTCATCACCAGGGCAATCGCCTGCCAGATCGGCACATGCGCAAGGCTGGAGACCCAGGCCCCGACGCCGAAGGCCGCGAGGGCCACGCGCACGACGTGGCGCCACGGGTAATCGGTGCGCATCGCCGAAAGTCCGACGCGCCGCAGGAACGGCAAAGAAAAGAGAAGGGCGAAGGCATATTGCCAGAAGGCCGTGGCGGCAGCGGGAAAGCCGAGTTTCATCGTCAGCCATTGGGTAACGACATTGAGCCCGGCGAAGGCAATACCGGCCAGCACCATGAAGCCGGCACCGGCCATGGCGCGCGAGGAGGACAAACCGAGGGAAGTCTGATTCATGTCACGCATCCTGAGAAATGGACAAACACAAATCAGGACGCATGAGCGCACGGCACGACGCCGGGCAGCCCTGCTCTTCGTGCCGACGACCATTCTCTTTCATCCGGACTATGACCGTCGGCTCCGGAATTGCACCGGATCTGCTGACCCCTTCCCCGCTTCAGGAGAAAGGCGCTCGCGGGCTTGGGTCACCGCATGATATTGCAGCGCCCTTACCGCCGGTGGGGACTTTCACCCCGCCCTGAGAATGGGCAAGCCGTAGAGCAAATGGCAGGAGGCCGCAAGGGCAGCCCCCCGGAATGCGAAAGGGTCCGGCTTTCGCCGAACCCTCGAATACCTGGACTGCCGGCCTCGTGTCCGACCGCCAAGCAAATCTGATCAGCCGTTGACGGCGTCCTTCAGGCCCTTGCCGGCCGTGAACTTCGGCACATTACGAGCCGGGATGTCAACTTCCGCACCCGTGGACGGGTTGCGGCCCTTCGAGGCTTCGCGGCGCGAAACCGAGAAGTTGCCGAAGCCGACCAGGCGAATGTCGCCGCCGCTCTTCAGCTCGCCCTGGATGGTCTCGAAAACTGCATCAACTGCAGAAGATGCGTCGGTCTTGGAAAGTCCGGCCTTCTCAGCAACGGCAGACACGAGCTCATTTTTGTTCATGTTTCCACCCCTTTCAGATTGGTTCGAAACGACTGTGTTTTAAGCCGCGGCGGCTTGCGCATCGCCCGCGTCTTGCCTTTCCCAATTGCGCCTAATCCCTTGGAATGCAAGGCTTGCAGGGCGCTTTTACAACAAAAAAGACCGGCCAGAGGCCGGTCTTCCCAATTTTTCTGCAGAATGGGCGCCGCGTGAGGTCGCTGCGCCCATTCACCGGCACTTTTTAGTGGGCGATCGAGGTGCCTGCTTCGTCCTGCGAATCAACCACTGCGACGGTTGCCGGCTCCCTTGCCGGGTCCCATTCGATCGGTTCCGGCATGCGCGCCAGGGCGTGTACAAGCACCTCGCCCATCCGCGAAACCGGGATGATTTCGAGCGCGTTCTTCACGTTATCCGGGATCTCGGCGAGATCCTTCGCGTTCTCTTCGGGGATCAGCACCTTCTTGATGCCTCCCCGGAGCGCTGCCAGCAGCTTCTCCTTGAGACCGCCGATCGGCAGCACGCGGCCGCGCAGCGTGATCTCGCCGGTCATCGCGACGTCCTTGGAGATCGGGATGCCGGTCATGATCGACACGATCGCGGTTGCCATGGCGACACCGGCCGACGGACCATCCTTCGGCGTCGCACCTTCCGGCACGTGCACGTGGATGTCGCTCTTGTCGAACATCGGAGGCTCGATGCCGAAATCGATCGCCCGCGAGCGGACATAGGACGCCGCCGCCGAAATCGATTCCTTCATCACGTCACGCAGGTTGCCGGTGACCGTCATGCGGCCCTTGCCGGGCATCATGACGCCTTCGATCGTCAGCAGTTCGCCGCCGACCTCGGTCCAGGCAAGACCCGTGACCACGCCGATCTGATCGTCGCGTTCGGCTTCGCCGTGACGGAAGCGCGGAACACCAAGGTAGTCGTTGATGTTGTCCGCCGTGACTTCGACCGTCTTCGTCTTGCCCTTGATGATCTCGGTCACCGCCTTGCGGGCGAGCTTCATCAATTCGCGCTCGAAGTTACGAACACCGGCTTCCCGCGTGTAGGTCTGGATGACCGCCATCAGGGCTCCGTCAGTCACGGAGAACTCCTTCGGCTGCAGCGCGTGGTCGCGGATCGCCTTCGGCAGCAGATGCCGCTTGGCGATCTCCAGCTTTTCCTCTTCGGTGTAGCCGGCGATGCGGATCACTTCCATACGGTCCATCAACGGCGCCGGAATGTTCAGCGTGTTGGCCGTGGTGATGAACATCACGTTGGACAGGTCGTATTCGACTTCCAGGTAGTGGTCCATGAAGGTCGAGTTCTGTTCCGGATCCAGCACCTCGAGCAGAGCCGACGACGGATCGCCGCGGAAGTCCTGGCCCATCTTGTCGATTTCGTCGAGCAGGAACAGCGGGTTGGACCGCTTCGCCTTCTTCATCGACTGCACCACCTTGCCCGGCATGGAGCCGATATAAGTGCGGCGGTGACCGCGGATCTCGGCTTCGTCACGAACGCCGCCGAGCGCCATGCGCACATATTCGCGGCCGGTCGCCTTGGCGATCGACTTGGCGAGCGAGGTCTTGCCGACGCCCGGAGGGCCGACGAGGCACAGGATCGGGCCCTTGATCTTCGACGAACGCGCCTGCACGGCGAGATACTCGACGATGCGTTCCTTGACCTTATCGAGACCGAAATGATCCGTGTTGAGCACGTTTTCGGCATGGTTCAGGTCGGTCTTGATCTTCGACTTCTTGCCCCAGGGCAGACCGAGCAGCCAATCCAGATAGTTGCGAACCACGGTCGCTTCCGCGGACATCGGGCTCATCTGGCGCAGCTTCTTCAGTTCAGCGTCAGCCTTTTCGCGCGCTTCCTTGGAGAGCTTCGTCTTGGCGATGCGCTCCTCGATCTCGGCCATCTCGTCACGGCCATCCTCGCCGTCGCCGAGTTCCTTCTGGATCGCCTTCATCTGTTCGTTGAGGTAGTACTCGCGCTGGGTCTTTTCCATCTGGCGCTTGACGCGCGAGCGGATGCGCTTTTCGACCTGCAGGACGGAAATCTCACCTTCCATGAAGCCGAGCGCCTTTTCCAGACGCATCTTCACGCTGGTGGTCTCCAGCATTTCCTGCTTCTCGACGATCTTGATCGACAGGTGCGAGGCGACCGTATCGGCCAGCTTCGAATAGTCTTCGATCTGGCTGGCGACACCGACGACCTCGGGGGAGATCTTCTTGTTGAGCTTCACATAGCTCTCGAACTCGGAAACGACCGAGCGGCTCAGCGCTTCGATTTCGACCGGATCTTCTTCCGGCTCGCTCAGCGTGTGCGCTGATGCCTCATAGAATTCGTCGCGCGGCGTGTAGCCGTCAATCTTGGCGCGCGCGCGGCCTTCGACCAGCACCTTGACGGTGCCGTCGGGCAGCTTCAGCAGTTGGAGGACATTGGCGATGGTGCCGACTTCATAGATCGCGGACGGTTCCGGATCGTCGTCGGTGGCGTTGATCTGGGTGGCAAGCATGATCTGCTTGTCGGTGCCCATGACTTCCTCAAGCGCACGGATCGACTTTTCGCGGCCGACGAAGAGCGGCACGATCATGTGCGGGAAGACTACGATGTCGCGGAGCGGCAGGACCGGGTAGGTCGCGCTTTC
This sequence comes from Ensifer sp. ENS10, assembly GCF_014852025.1. Lineage (NCBI taxonomy): Bacteria > Pseudomonadati > Pseudomonadota > Alphaproteobacteria > Hyphomicrobiales > Rhizobiaceae > Ensifer > Ensifer sp. ENS10. The sequence continues at coordinate 1,298,607 of NZ_JACVAS010000001.1, read as the reverse complement.
AGTCGCCGGTGACGTTTTGTTCGTCATGTCATTTCCTTTCCGTCCCGATTTCGGGCCCGTTCCCGGGAGCCCCGCAGGCACTCCCGGTTGTCATATTTTCCACATCAAAGTGGAGTGCCACCGCGTCCATTTCAAGGCTGGACGCGACACCCACCAACCGTGGCCGGGTCCTTCTGACTACGCATCATTTCTGTTGCGGGCCTTGCGACGGAGAACGAGGCTCAAGGACGCGCAACGATAAAGGTCCTTCATTGAATCGTGACATCATTGCGTTGTTTGAGACACTTTAGCAACAATCGAATTGTGAAATCTGCGCTCGGGCGCCTTTGTCTCAACAGCTAAGTGCGCGAACATGAAAAAGCCCGCACAAGGCGGGCTTCTCAAACGATAATTCGGCGTTATCAGGCCGAAACGTTGGTCTTTTCGTCCGACCGCTCGGAGTAGATGTAGAGCGGCCGCGCCGCGCCCTTGACCACCTCGTCGGAGATGACCACTTCGCGCACGCCTTCGAGCGTTGGCAGCTCGAACATCGTGTCGAGCAGGATCTTCTCCATGATCGAACGGAGGCCGCGGGCGCCGGTCTTGCGCACGATCGCCCGGCGGGCAATCTCGCGCAGCGCGTCCTCGTGGAAGGTCAACTCGACGTCTTCCATCTCGAACAGGCGCTGATACTGCTTGATCAGAGCGTTCTTCGGCTCGGACAGGATCTGGATCAGCGCATCTTCATCGAGATCTTCGAGCGTCGCCAGAACCGGCAGGCGGCCAATGAATTCCGGAATGAGACCGAACTTGACCAGATCTTCCGGCTCGAGTTCGCGCAGAACCTCGCCGACGCGGCGATCTTCCGGCGAGCGGACCGTCGCGCCGAAACCGATCGAGGTCTTCTCGCCACGGGCGGAGATGATCTTGTCGAGGCCGGCGAATGCGCCGCCGCAGATGAACAGGATGTTGGTGGTGTCGACCTGCAGGAATTCCTGCTGCGGATGCTTGCGACCACCCTGTGGCGGAACCGAAGCAACAGTGCCTTCCATGATCTTGAGCAGCGCCTGCTGCACGCCCTCGCCCGAAACATCGCGGGTGATCGACGGGTTGTCGGACTTGCGGGAAATCTTGTCGACTTCGTCGATGTAGACGATGCCGCGCTGCGCGCGCTCGACGTTGTAGTCGGCGGCCTGGAGCAGCTTGAGGATGATGTTTTCGACGTCTTCACCGACGTAACCGGCTTCGGTCAGCGTCGTGGCGTCGGCCATGGTAAACGGCACGTCGATGATGCGGGCGAGCGTCTGGGCGAGATAGGTTTTGCCGCAGCCGGTCGGGCCGACGAGCATGATGTTGGACTTCGCCAGTTCGACGTCGCTGCCCTTGGCGGCATGCGCCAGGCGCTTGTAGTGGTTGTGCACGGCCACCGAGAGGATGCGCTTCGCCTGCTGCTGGCCGATGACGTATTCGTCGAGGACCTTGATGATTTCCTGAGGGGTCGGCACACCGTCGCGGGACTTGACCATCGAGGTCTTGTTCTCTTCGCGAATGATGTCCATGCACAGTTCGACGCATTCATCGCAGATGAAGACGGTCGGTCCGGCAATCAGCTTACGGACTTCGTGCTGGCTTTTGCCGCAGAACGAACAATAAAGCGTATTCTTCGAGTCACCGCCGTTGCTTCCGCTGACCTTGCTCATTTCCACTTCCTTCCAGCACGCCGGACACTTCAAGCGAAGTATCGCGGACCACTCAATTCGCCCTGTAGCCTATCCTCACGCAGGGCTTCCGGGAGTACTTACCGCACCTGGGCGACCATGCCCGATGCGGCTGCAACGACTCTCCCAACTCATCCGAACACTATGCCCTCAGAATCCAACATAGCATTAACGGTCCATATTACCGGCTTTACCCTGACGATAAAGCCCTTGAGCCATTACAATTGTGTCACAATTACATCTATCGCGACACAAAAGCGCGTTATCAGGCCTGCTCGGTGCCTTCGATCTCTTCGCGCGAGGTCAGTACCTTGTCGACGATACCCCACTCCAGAGCTTCGTCCGCGCTCATGAAATGGTCGCGATCGAGCGTCTGCTCGACTTCCTCGTAGGTACGGCCGCAATGCTTGACATAGACCTCGTTGAGGCGGCGCTTCATCTTGAGGATGTCGCGGGCATGGCGTTCGATATCGGAAGCCTGGCCCTGGAAACCGCCGGAGGGCTGATGAACCATGATGCGCGCATTCGGCGTGGCGAAGCGCATGTCCTTGTGGCCGGCCGCCAGGAGCAGCGAACCCATCGAGGCCGCCTGGCCGACGCAAAGCGTCGAGACCGCCGGCTTGATGAACTGCATCGTGTCGTAGATCGCCATACCGGAGGTGACGACGCCACCCGGGGAATTGATGTAGAGCGCAATTTCCTTCTTCGGGTTTTCCGCCTCGAGGAAAAGGAGCTGGGCGCAGACGAGCGTCGCCATCTGATCTTCGACCGGACCGGTGACGAAGATGATGCGCTCCTTCAGAAGGCGCGAAAAGATATCGTAGGAACGTTCACCGCGGTTGGTCTGTTCAACAACCATCGGCACCAGTGCCAGGGCGGTATCAACGGGATTTCTCATATCGAACCTTCATCAATCGGGCTCGCAAAACCTTTGCGAGCCGGGAATCACGGGATTTGCCTTCTGTCCCTACATAGAGTGTCAACACCCTTCACTTCAAGTCGCGAAGCTTCGATAAGCTTAATCGAAGCGCCCTTTGCTGCGAAGTTCGGCGCTCCTCCACACATGGTTGTCAATAGAACCTTTTTTCGCCGACATGCGCGCCGCAAGCCGCCGCGACCGAGCATTTCACACAGGGTTCGATGACGTCGGTAAACGAACGGCAAATCGTGTATCGGCGGCGCCGCCTTCCTAGAGCTGTGACTCGATCGGCAGAATACGGATCAGATTGGCAATCATCCGCCTGGCAAGGCTGGCATCCGGCTCGCGCCGCAACAGCCGCTCGGAGCCGTTGGCGCGATCACGCCAGACAAGCCGTGAACCGTCCATCCCGAGCCGGTAGCTGATCGACGGCGAGGTCTCCTCCTCGAACATGCTGGCCAGCTCGCCGGCAAGAGCCGCATCGGCAAAGACGACACCCATTTCCGTATTGAGCGATGCGGAGCGGGGGTCGAAGTTCATCGAGCCGACGAACCCGTTCAAGCCATCGACCACGAAAGCCTTGCTGTGCAGGCTCGCATTGCGGCGCCCGAACAACGTCATGCGGTGCCCTTCGGCAACGTCGCCCTGCTCCTTCAATTCGAAGAGAGCGATGCCGGCCTGGATGAGCTTCCGGCGGTACTTGATGTAACCGCCGTGAACGGCTGCGACATCGGTCGCTGCGAGAGAGTTGGTCAGCACCGCGACCCGAGCTCCGCGCGAAACGATGGCCGCAAGCTCTCGCGTGCCGGCAACGCCGGGGATGAAATAGGGAGAGATGATCCTCAAATCCCGCGTCGCCGCTTCGATCAACGGGAAGAGTTCGCGCAGCAACCAGTTCTGGCGCCGCTGCATCAGCGCCTTTTCCGGCGGGTCGGATGCCAGGCGGATCTGCGAACTCCAGTGAAGCCGCCGCGTGCCGTGATAGATGCCGGTTTCCTGGGCAACCTTGTCGACGCGCTCGATGTAAAACCGGCCCGCGGGTGTCCGGGCAAGCCCGTCGACGGCCTCACGGAGCGCCGGCAAATATTGCTTGCGTGGCGTGCGCAGTGCAGCGATCGGGAGGACGGAGTCGCTGTTCCAGTACCGGTCGAACATGGCGGACGCCTGGTCCAGCACCGGCCCCACCATCCAGACGTCGAGGTCGCGGAAGTTGGAAAGCTCGGCGGCGTCGAAATAGGCGTCGCCGATGTTGCGCCCGCCGGCGATTGCGACCCGGCCATCCGCCACCCACAGCTTGTTGTGCATGCGGCGGGTGGCGCTGAAGGCGCGGATCGCCATCTCGAAGCCGCGGCGAAAGCGGTCGGTCCGCGCCCGGCTGGGATTGAAGAGCCGCACCTCGATATTGGGGTGGGCGTCAAGCGCGATGCACATGCGATCATGAATGCCGGCGTTGATGTCATCGAGCAGCAACCGGACACATACGCCTCTGTCGGCCGCCGCCAAAATCTCTCGGGCCAGCAGAAGACCGGTCAGATCATCCTTCCAGTAATAATACTGCAGATCGAGGCTGCGCCCGGCGCGCCGCGCCGCATGCGCGCGCACTACCAGGGCCTCGATACTGTCCGACACGAGCGCCACGCCATTTGCGTTCGGGCGGCCGGCAAGAAGGGGCATGATAAGCCGATCGAGTTCCGTACCGGCCTCGGCCACCGGAAGTGCCGTTGACGGCAGCCCGTGCGGGCGCCGTCCGAACCGGCCATAGATGTAGAGGATGGCCGCCACGACCACACCGACGATCGCGGCGACGATGATCAGAACGGAGGATAACATCGAAAGCGCGCCTCGCCGTCAGACCGACCCCGCACGGCCGGCCCCAACCCGATTTCCGTCGCGGTGATCCTGTTGGGCAGCCTTCAAGGCGATGGAGGCTTTCACCGGCAGATGGTCCGAGGCGATCCGCGCAAGCGGTGAGTCATGCACGGCGACCGACGTTACCAGGTGGTGCGGATTGCCAAGCACGCGATCGAGCGGCAGCAGCGGAAAACGCGACGGGAAGCTCGCGACCGTGGCGTGCGACGGATCGAAAACCGGACTTAGGAACGACAGTGACGATCTCCGGCCCATGCGCCACTCGTTGAGATCGCCGATGAGCAGCGTCGGCCGCCCGTTCGCGCCGGCTGCCGCTTCAAGGATCGCCTCGGCCTGCTGGGCGCGGGAATGCCTGAGAAGACCGAGATGGGCGGCGATGATGCGTAAGGGGCCGACCTTCAGGTCGAGATCGACGACGAGTGCGCCACGCGGCTCGACACCTGGGAGTTTCAGCTGCCTCACATCGGAAACGGCGCCCTCGCGTAGCAACAGCACATTGCCGTGCCATCCATGCCCCTTCGCCGAAAAGCCGGAGATCGGCACCGAAACGAGATGGGCCTCGCGCCGGAGATGTTCGAGATCGAGAAGACCGGCACGCTCGCCGAACCGCTGGTCCGCTTCCTGAAGCGCAACGATATCGGCGCCCAGTTCGCCGATCACATTGGCGGTCCGCCCGGGATCGAAACGGCCGTCGGTACCGACACATTTATGGATGTTGTAGGAGGCGATGACGATATCGCCGCGGTTCACCGCAGTTTCGCGATGAACGACCGTGGGACGCCGCTTGCGGATCGCTGCCACGATCCCCGCCGATAGACTGGACTGGTTTTTTGCCATGCCGCTCCCTGCCTGCTGCCCGCATCATTGCGCAAATAGGTCACCGGGCGCCACTGAAAAAGGGCGGAGAACAGAAGTTGTTTCGCAACTGCAATACGGGAGCGAACGGGTGGATGCCGGGACAGCACGAGCATCGCCGGCGTCCATTTTCGCCGCTCTCGATCAGTCGGCCGGCCCTGCGAACAGGATCAGATTTCCGTCCGGATCGAGCACGATGAAGGTGCGGGCGCCCCAGGGTTCTGTCCGCAGCGGCTGGTGAAAGTGTACGCCAGCAGCCTGATAGGTCAGGAACAATTGCTTGATGTCATTGACGGTTTCGAGCGTGATGGCAGCCGAAAGCAAGTCTTCGCGTTGGCGGATGTCGCCGACGAAGACCGGCTCGCAGACAAGGCGCAGAGCAAGCCTGGCACTGTCGCGGATCACCTGCCCATAGAAGGGCGGGTCGCCGTAGACGAAATCGACGGCAAAGCCGAGCTTCTCCGCGTAGAAGTCGCACGAAGCCTTGATATCGGCAACGAACAGCTGAGCGGCGGTCGACTGCAGCACCGGCTGCGATGTGGTGGGTTTTGAGTGCGGGGTCATTGTCAGGGCTCCTGATTTGAGCGCCTGCCAACTATCGAATCCCGATTGGCGCGCGATCAGCTCCTGCGCGTCGGCGAGCTTGAACTCCGCCTTGAGAATGGCGTCGTCATCAAGGTCACGGTAACGGGGCAAGGCCGCCCTGATCTCCGCTGCGACCGGATGGTACCGTTCGCGATGCCATTTGAGGTACTGCTTCGCCTGCTTCTTCAGGTTTTCAAGGTTTGGCATGGGCGCAACTACGGTGTGTCTCCCGTAGGCGGGCGTGCCCTTTCAGCCTCTTGCCGATGCGCCCTACGCAGCGCCAGGAGATTGACGACCATTACCGACACTGTCAACGCCATGCCGATGGCCGGAGGGATATCTGCACTTGCCGGCTGAACGCCGGTTCCCGTAGAAATAGACGTCGGTCAAATTCTGTAAAGAGCCCGTTGCATGCCTGCCATAACCATTGACGGCGCCCAAAGGCGCGTTTCTATCGATGCGCGCAATCCCGCTTTCTACCGTGAGCCGCTCGCCGCCTATGCCGAAATCCACGCGCAATGTCCGGCCTTCTTCTGGGAGGAGCGGCAACAATGGTATTTCGCAGGCTATGACCAGGTAAACGTGCTGCTCCGCGACCGCCGTTTCGGTCGGCAGATCCTGCATGTGGCGACGCGCGAAGAGGTCGGCCTGTCGGCGCCGAAGCCACATCTGAGGGACTTCGACGCGCTGGAGGAACATTCGCTGCTGGAGCTCGAGCCGCCGGCACACACGCGGCTGCGCACCCTGGTCAACCGGGCGTTCGTCTCAAGGCAGATCGAACAGCTGAGACCGGATATCGAGCAGCTGTCGCACGCCCTTATCGATGGTTTCGAAGGCGACGGCGAGGTCGAGTTGCTCAAGACGTACGCCGAAACGATCCCCGTGACGATCATCGCCCGCATGCTCGGCATACCGGTCGAGGCGGCGCCCGATCTTCTCGACTGGTCGCACCGCATGGTCCGGATGTATGTCTTCAACCCGAGCCACGAGACCGAACTCGACGCCAACCAGGCTTCCGCCGAATTTGCCGCCTATCTGCGAGAGATCATCGCCGAGAAACACCGCAATCCCGCCGATGACCTGCTGACGCACATGATCACCTCGGAAAAGGATGGCGAACGACTTTCCGAGGCAGAGTTGGTCTCGACCACCGCCCTGCTCCTCAATGCCGGTCACGAAGCGACTGTGCATCAGATCGGCAATGCCGTGAGAACCATCCTGCAATCCGGACCTTCCGCCGAGGATCTGTTTGCCACGGAGGCATCAACGGGGCTGGCGATCGAGGAGTGCCTGCGTTTTGCGGCACCGCTGCATATTTTCCAGCGTTACGCTCTCTCGGATGTCGAGCTGGAAGACGGCATCACCCTTCGCAAGGGCGACAAGATCGGCCTTTTGCTCGGGGCGGCAAATGTCGACCCGAAGAAGTTCACGGACCCGAATGCGTTCCGGCCGACGCGCGATGAAGGCGCCAATGTCTCCTTCGGGGCCGGCCTGCATTTCTGCATCGGGGCGCCGCTGGCCCGGCTTGAACTCAATCTATCGCTGCCGATCCTGTTTCGGCGGCTGCCGGACATGCGGCTGAAGAACGAGCCCGAGGTGAAGGACGCGTTTCATTTCCACGGCCTGGAGCGTCTCGACCTCGTCTGGTAGCTGCATCGAAGACCGCCCAATCTCCGGCGCTTCGGCACTCACAAGCGGATGACGTAGTCCTTGCGGGTTGTCTCCACGACCTCCCAGGTCCCTTCGAAGCCCGGACGCAGGATCATGCTGTCGCCGGCGCGCAAATGCGCCGCCTCGCCACCATCCTGCGTGACGATCGAATAGCCGGAGATGATGTGGAAATATTCCCACTCCTCATAGACGATCCGCCACTTGCCGGGCGTCGATTCCCAGACCCCGGCATAGAGGCCGCCATCGGCCTCCTCCAGGTTCCAGGTACTGAATTGCGGCGCCCCGGAGATCAGCCGGTCGGCAGCTGGCGTGCCGGTTTCCGGCTCGACGGAAGACAGATCGAACTTCTGCATATTCGCCATTGGGCACCTTTGCTGGAGGCACTGCAACCTCCCCCGTCATGGGTTTCAGATTTGGTTTCGTCACACACCTCCGGGGCAACGTCCATTGTTTTTTCGAGGATATTCCCGCCTCCGTTCTGCTGGTGCCGCCATTCCTCGATCGAGGCGGACGTGGACCGGCATTTCGAAGCAACTCGGCTCCTGCCCCATCCGACCTTGAACCTTCACTCGTCTACCGCTGGATCCTGCCGTCTATCGGCGTCAGAAGCCCGGCGCTGGCCGCTCTCGTCGGCGACCGGGTGTCGGCTAGGGCTGGCAGCCGCCAGCCCTTCACCAGGCCGTAGATTGCCGGGATGACCGCCAGCGTCAGCACCGTCGACGAGATCATGCCGCCGATCATCGGCACGGCGATGCGCTGCATGATCTCCGATCCGGCCCCGGTACTCCAGAGGATCGGCACCAGCCCTGCGATGATCGCCACGACCGTCATCATCTTCGGTCGCACCCGTTCCACCGCTCCGACCATGATCGCGTGATGCAGGTCGTCCCGCGTGAAGGGGCGCTTTTCGCGGTCGCATTCCTCACGGCGTTCGCGAAGCGCCTGGTCGAGATAGATCAGCATGATCACACCCGTCTCTGCCGCCACGCCAGCAAGCGCGATGAAGCCGACGACCACCGCCACCGAGGCGTTGAAGCCCAGCCACCACATCAGCCAGATGCCGCCAACGAGCGCGAAGGGCAGCGACAGCATGACGATGAGGGTCTCGGTCAGCGCTTTGAAGTTCAGGTAGAGCAGCAGGAAAATCAGCGCGAGGGTCAGTGGCACGACGATCGCGAGGCGCGCTTTTGCCCGTTCCAGATACTCGTACTGCCCGCTCCAGGCGACCGAATAGCCTGATGGAAGCGACACGCTCTTCGCGACGGCTTCCTGAGCTTCGGAGACATAGCTGCCAAGATCGCGGTCGGCGATGTCGACGAAGATGTAGACCGCGAGCTGGCCGTTTTCGGTCCGGATCGTTGTCGCACCGCGTTCGAGCTTGACGTCGGCGACAGCACCGAGGGGCACCGTTCCGCCGCCGGGAAGCGCGACCTCGATGTCGCGCGCGATCGACTGTGGATCGCTTCTGAAGGCCCGCGGATAACGGACGGCGACGCCGTAGCGCTCCCTTCCCTCGACGGTCAAGGTGACCACCTCGGACCCAAGCGCCGTGGCGATGACATCCTGCACGTCACCGATGCTGAGGCCGTAGCGCCCGAGCGCGGTGCGGTCCGGCACGATGTCGAGGAAGTATCCGCCTATGACACGCTCGGCGTAGGCGCTGGACGTGCCGGGGATGGCCTTCAGTACCGTCTCGATGTCGCGCGCCACCCGCTCCATCTCCTTGAGGTCAGTTCCGTAGACCTTGACGCCGACGGGCGTACGGATGCCGGTCGACAACATGTCGATGCGGGCGCGGATCGGCATGGTCCAGGCGTTGGAGACTCCGGGGAACTGAAGAGCTGCATCCATCTCCCGCTTGAGGCTGTCGATGGTCACGCCTGGCCGCCATTGCGACTTCGGCTTCAGGGTGATGATTGTCTCGAACATCTCCGTCGGGGCCGGATCTGTGGCAGTCAGCGCCCTGCCCGCTTTGCCGAAGACCGTCTCGACCTCGGGGAAGGACTTGATGATCCGATCCTGCGTCTGCATCAGCTCAGCCGCCTTGGTCACCGACAGGCCGGGCAAGGTCGTCGGCATGTACATGAGCGTGCCTTCGTTGAGGGTCGGCATGAACTCGCTGCCGATCTGACGCGCCGGCCACACCGTTGCGGCGAGCGCCGCGACCGCGAGCAGGATCGTGATCGTCTTCGCCCGCAGCACGCCGGCAATGATCGGACGGTAGGTCCAGATCAGAAAGCGGTTGAGCGGGTTCTTGTGCTCCGGCACGATCCGGCCGCGCACGAACAGGACCATCAGCGCCGGAACGAGTGTCACCGACAGCAACGCCGCCGCCGCCATCGCGAAGGTCTTGGTGAAGGCAAGCGGTCCGAACAGTCGCCCCTCTTGCGATTCCAGTGTGAAGATCGGCAGGAAGGACACGGTGATGATCAGCAAGCTGAAGAACAGTGCCGGGCCGACCTCGCTTGCCGCTTCGATCAGGACTTCGGCTCTGGGTTTGTCGGGCGGCGCGCGTTCCAGGTGTTTGTGGGCGTTCTCGATCATAACGATCGCCGCATCGATCATCGCGCCGATGGCAATCGCTATGCCGCCGAGGCTCATGATGTTGGCCCCGATGCCAAGCGCCCGCATCGCGATGAAGGAAATCAGGATACCGATCGGCAGCATGATGATGGCGACGAGCGCGCTCCTCACATGCAGGAGAAAGGCGATCGTCACCAGTGCGACGATGATCGACTCCTCGACCAGCGTGCCCTTGAGCGTCTCGATCGCCGCCTTGATCAGCTCCGAACGGTCATAGACGGGCACGATCTCGGTGCCAGCCGGCAGGCTATCCTTGATCGCCGCCAGGCTCTTCTTGGCGCTGTCGATGACGTTGAGGGCGTTCTCGCCGACCCGCTGCAGCACGATGCCACTTGCGACCTCGCCTTCGCCGTTGAGTTCGGTGATGCCGCGCCGCTCATCGGGAACCGTCTCCACCCGCGCCACGTCGCCGAGGCGTAACGGCGCGCCGCCTTCGGTCATCAGCACGATGTTCTCGATATCCTTGATACCCTGCAGGTAGCCGCGGCCACGGACCATGAACTCGAACTCGGAAATCTCGACCGTCCGCCCGCCGACGTCGCGGTTGCTGGCGCGCACTGCGTCGGCGATCTGTTTCAGCGTCACGTTCTGGGCGCGCAGACGCGCCGGATCGACGACGATGGAGTACTGCTTGACGAAGCCGCCGACACTCCCGACTTCCGCCACGCCGTCGGACTTCGAGGCGGCGAAGCGCACGACCCAGTCCTGCAACGAGCGCAGTTCGGCCAGAGACAGCTCCTTGGCGACAAGGGCGTACTGGTAGACCCAGCCAACACCCGTCGCGTCCGGGCCGAGGCTCGGCGAGACGCCTTCGGGAAGCCGGCTTGCGGCGGCGTTGAGGTATTCGAGCACGCGGCTTCGCGCCCAATAGGGATCGGTCCCGTCCTCGAATATGACGTAGACGAAGGAGATGCCGAAGAAGGAGAAGCCGCGCACGACCTTCGACCGCGGTACCGTCAGCATCGACGTCGTCAGCGGATAGGTGACCTGATCCTCGACCACCTGCGGCGCCTGACCGGGATAGTCAGTGAAGACGATGACCTGCACATCCGAGAGATCGGGAATGGCGTCGAGCGGAAGCGAACGCAACGAGTAGACACCCGCGGCGATTGAGAGGGCGGCCCCAACGATGATCAGCACCAGATTGCGAGCGGACCAGGCGATGACGTTCGAGATCATGGTTTCACCTCGTCCGCAGTGAGGGCGCTTAGAGCCGCATTGAGATTGCTCTCGGCGTCGAGCAGGAAGTTGGCGGAGACGACGATCTTCTCTCCGGCTTCAATGCCTTTCCTGATTTCCGTTCGGTCATCGCCGCGCGCTCCGAGCTCGACGTCACGCGGTTCGAAGCGGCCTTCGCCCTTGTCGACGAACACCACCTGTCGGTCGCCCGTGTCGATAACGGCGCTGTTGGGCACCGCGACGACCGGGGCGGTGGCACCGGAGGCGATCTCGACTTCGGCGTACATGTTCGCGATCAGCAGGCCCTCGGCGTTGGAAAGCTCGATCCTCACCTTGGCGGTGCGCGTCTGCGTCTGAAGCTCGGGATAAATCAGATCGACTGCGCCCTCGAAGGTCTTGCCAGGCAGGTTCCGCACCCGGACCGTCGCATGCGCGCCTTGCCGGATGGTCGCGGCATCGAATTCGGGTACGTCCGCGATCACCCACACCTTCGACATGTCGGCAATCCGGAAGAGGACATCGCCAGCCTCGGCCATCATGCCGGTCGTCGCGCTGCGTTCGAGGACGACGCCATCGCTCGGGGAGAGATAGGCGATGCTTCTGGGCACCGTCCGGCTCCGGGCGATCGCTTTGACCGTCTCTTCCGGCACGCCGAGATTGCGCAGTTGCAGCGCGCCGCCGACGTCGAGGTCTGGCTCGCCACCACCGCGCAGTTCCGTGGCGTATTCGGCCCCGGCCTTGGCGATGTCCTTCGAGAAGAAGTGGAAGAGCTCGTCGCCCTTCCGCACCCGGTCGCCAGTCGTCACATCGGCGACGCCCTCGATGAATGCGTTCGCGCGCATCGAGACGATCCGCACCAGGCGCTCGTCGAACGTGACCGTTCCAGGCACCCGCACCTGGCGGCTGACGACGGCGTTCTCTGCCGTCGCCGTCTTCACCCCGGTCCGCTGTAACTTGCCGAGCGAGACCTTCACGACGGAGCTGTCCGCCTCCTCTCCCTCGTATACGGGAAGATAGTCCATGCCCATGGAGTCCTTTTTCGGCACCTTGGAGGTGTCTGGAAGGCCCATGGGGTTGCGGTAATAGAGTACTTTTCGCTCGCCCGCCGTCGGCGTGGCTTCAGCCTTTTGGGGAGCAGCTTTCTTCACCGTGTCGAATGAGATGTCCTCGCTCTCGCGCACGGCAACGAAAGCACGACCGTCTGCGGTCTCTCTCGGTGTGGCCGAGTATTCCGGCGAACCGTCTGAACTACGATAGTAGATGACCTTGCCGGTCGGCATGACTGCAGAGGGCATGGTTTCCCCGAGCGCTTGCTCGGAGAAGATCCTGTTGATGTGGGTGGCAAGGCTTTGCGTGCCCGCCACGTAGCCTCCCCCGCCGGCAACGGCGAGGGAGCTAACGAGGAGCAGGAATTTGAAGGTCTTCACGGCGTCGCCTGCAGATCGAATTCGCCCTGGACGGTTTCGGCCTCACCCTGGACCTTTGCCGCCAGCTTGAAGCGCCAGCCGCCCTCCATGCTGAGGTTCGTCTTGAAGCGGTAGACACCGGGCTCCGTCGGCGGCAGGGCCTCGACCGGGGTGGTCATCGCTTCCATGCCTTCCGGAGCCATGTCCATTCGGGTGGTGAAGATTATGGCGTCGCAGACGGGTTTTTCGGTCCTCTTGTCGACGAGACGGACTGCGACGGTCGCCTCGGGGCCTTGCGCGACCTCCGACTGAACGAGCTGGAACTCGTAGTCCGTCGCAGCGGCGTGGGATTGGGTAGTTGCGACCAGCGCAATGGAGAGCGATGCGAGCAGTGTTCTCGCAGAAGATTTGATTGCAGTCATAAGAATCTCACCCAGGACGGGCACATCGGCCGCATCCCTGAAAAATCATCATAGTCGGATGCTTCCGCCATCTCGGGCAGAGCAAATCCAGCGGATCAAAGGGTGAGATCAGGCTTTGGGAGGCCGTGCCGGCGGTTCGACGAGAACAGACGGCAGACGGTTTTCCTGCAGCATCGGATGCGACAGTTCGCGTGCCGACAGATCGACGCGCCAGCTATTGGCCTTGCTGCCGTGCGCAAGGATGATGGAAGAGCAGACGAGTGCGAGAGGGCACGTATTGCCGCAATCGTTCTTCTGAACGGGTTGCTGCTCCGGGCAGCAGGACATGTCGTCCAGGCCTGTCATGGCATCCATCTGCATGTCGGATGAAAGGGCCATGGCGCTCGCAGCCGTGCTGACGCTCACGGGACCGATTACGATCCCGAGCAACGCCAACACACAGAGAAAGCGCCGGAGCGCGACGACAGCGAACATGCAGCTATGCTTGCATAGCGCGACGTTCATTGGAAGCCGGTCACGGAAAGTTGCGACCGGCCGACGCATCAGAGCTTTGCCAGCGCCTGCTCAAGATCGGCGATGATGTCGGAAACGTCTTCGATGCCGACCGACAGACGCACGACATCGGGGCCGGCGCCGGCCGCTACCTGCTGCCCGGGCGTCAATTGCCGATGGGTGGTCGAGGCCGGGTGGATGACGAGCGAGCGTGTGTCGCCAATGTTCGCCAGATGCGAGAACATTTCCAGCCCCTCGACGAAGCGCTTGCCCGCCTCGTAGCCGCCCTTGAGGCCGAAGGTGAAGACGGCACCGGCACCCTTCGGCGAATAACGCTGCTGCAGCGCGTGGTTGGGATCGTCCTCAAGCCCGGCATAGTTGACCCACGAAATCTTGTCGTGCGTCTTCAGCCACTTGGCGACCGCAAGCGCGTTGTCGCAATGGCGCTGCATGCGCAGCGGCAGGGTCTCGGCGCCGGTCACGAGCATGAAGGCATTGAACGGAGAGATTGCCGGACCGAAATCGCGCAGTCCCAGGACACGCGCGGCAATGGCGAAAGCGATGTTGCCGAAGGTTTGGTGCAACACGACACCGGCATATTCCGGACGCGGCTCCGAAAGCATCGGATACTTGCCCGACTTCGACCAGTCGAAGGTACCGCCGTCGACGATGACACCGCCCATCGAATTGCCATGGCCGCCGATGAACTTCGTCAGCGAATGCACGACGATATCGGCGCCGTGCTCCAGCGGCCGCAGCAAATAGGGTGTCGCCATGGTGTTGTCGACGATCAGCGGCAGGTCGTGCTTGCGGGCGACCTCGGCGATGGCGGCGATATCCACGAAGGTGCCGCCGGGATTGGCGAGGCTCTCGATGAAGATCGCCTTGGTGCGCCGGTCGATCTTCGCCTCGAACGAGGCGGGGTCAGCAGGATCGGCCCAGCGCACCTGCCAGTCGAAGGACTTGAAGGCGTGGCCGAACTGGTTGACCGAGCCGCCATAGAGCCGGTTGGCTGCGACGAAATTGTCGCCCGGGTTCATGATCGTGTGGAAGACGAGCAGCTGAGCCGCATGGCCGGAGGCAACGGCCAGCGCAGCCGTGCCGCCTTCGAGCGCCGCGATGCGCTCCTCCAGCACCGCCTGGGTCGGGTTCATGATGCGGGTGTAAATGTTGCCGAACTGCTGGAGGCCGAAGAGTGCCGCGGCATGGTCGGTGTCGTTGAAGACGAAGCTCGTCGTCTGGTAGATCGGCGTCGCCCGCGCGCCCGTGGTCGGATCGGGCTGTGCCCCTGCATGGATTGCGAGCGTGTTGAAACCAGGGTTGTCTTTCGTCATTTCGTCCCTCCCATGACCAGAGCGCGGCCGCCAGCCGGCGCGCCGAGGACGCTCTATCACCTTGAATCTGCGTGTGATCCGCTATCGAACCTCCGTGGCCCAGCGCGGAGGTGGCGGCACTATTCCAGAGCCTACGTGTGCGGTCAAAGAGGATTTTTACGAAACTGACGGTTGCGCAAGCCGCAGCCGTTCTGCGGGCCGAGATCAGCCGATCAGGCGCGGATATTCGATTGCCGGACAGCGATCCATGACCACCTTGATCCCGGCCGCTTCCGCCTTCGCCGCTGCGCCGTCGTGGCGCACCGAAAGCTGTCCCCAGATCACCTTCGGCAGCGTGTCCAGCGCCAGGATCTCGTCAACGAGCGCCGGCAAGGCATGGGCGGCGCGGAAGACATCGACCATGTCGACCGGTTCCTTCACGTCGGCGAGCCGGCCGACGACGGTCTGGCCCTGAATGGCCTTGCCGACATGGCCGGGGTTGATCGGAATCACCCGATAGCCCTTGCGCAACAGGAACGCCATGACCCGATGGCTCGGCCGCTCGGCATTCGGCGAGGCACCGACGAGAGCGATCGTCTTGGTCTCGCGCAGGATGTCGGCGAGATAGTAGTCCGGATAGGGGTCGTGATTCATGTGGGGCTTTTGATCCATCTAATTAAACGGCCGTATAATGGGGCCGCTCCCTTCCAAGTCAACTTCGTGCAGCAATGCGCCTCAGACCCTGACGCAATACAAGACTTTACGGTTGCATTTGCGTGCGAGCGGCGCCACAAGCTTCACCAGGCCCGCCACATCGTTTCCGAGGTTCCATCTTGCCGCTTGAAGTCATTGCGCTCGTCCTGTTCGGGGCGTTGTTGCACGCGACCTGGAATGCCCTGGTCAAGGCAGGCTCGGAAAAATCGCTCGACGCAGCAATGATCGCGCTCGGGGCCGCCGCCGTGGCCATCCCCTTCCTGCCATTCCTGCCCCTGCCGAAGCCGGAAGCCTGGCCCTACATCCTGGTTTCGGCCCTGTTCCAGTTCGCCTATTTCCAGCTCGTCGCCGCCTCCTATCGCGCTGGCGATATCGGTCTTGTCTATCCGCTGATGCGCGGTACTGCGCCCTTGATCGTCGCGGCCACCAGCGGCGCGCTGATCGGCGAACAGCTTACCTTCGGTACGATGCTCGGCATTCTGACAATCTCTGTCGGCGTGCTGACGCTCGCCTTCGAGTCCAGAAAGGGCGGAAAACACGCGATCGTGCTCGCCCTCCTCAACGCCTGCGTCATCGCCAGCTACACCTTTGTCGACGGCATCGGCGCGCGCGTATCGGGCAATGCGATTTCCTACACGCTGTGGATGGCGCTCTTGCCGCCGGTGCTGCTCTTCGCCTGGGCCTTTGCCCGCCGCGGCATCAAGCCGGTCGCCCGCCACGTCTATAAGAACTGGTGGCGGGGTCTGATCGGCGGCGCCGGATCGATTGGCGCCTATGGCCTGGCGCTCTGGGCGATGACCAAGGCACCGGTCGCCACCGTCGCCGCCCTTCGCGAGACGTCGATCCTGTTTGCGGTGGTGATCTCCGTCGTGTTCCTCAAGGAACCGGTCAGCGTCTGGCGCATTGCCGCTGCCTGCGTCATCGCGCTCGGCGCGCTGCTGCTGAAGCTGGCCTGACGACGCCGCAGATCAGTCTTCCTTCCACTCCGGCATGCGCTTGCCGAGGAACGCGCCGATGCCATCCTCGGCATCGCGAGCCAGCATATTCTCGACCATCACGCCGACGGCGTAGTCATAGGCCTGCGGCAGGTCCATCTCCGCCTGGCGGTAAAAGGCTTCCTTGCCGATCTTCAGCGCCTGCGGCGACTTCGAGGCGATCACGGCCGCATATTTGTCGACCACCTGGCGCAGATACTGCTGCGGCACGATGCGATTGACGAGGCCGAAGTCCTTGGCGGTCGAGGCGTCGATGGTCTCACCGGTGAGCAACATCTCCATTGCCTGCTTGCGGTGCGCCGCACGCGTAAGCGCGACCATCGGCGTCGAGCAGAAGAGCCCGATGTTGACGCCCGGCGTGCAGAACGTGGAACTGTCGGTGCAGATCGCCAGGTCGCAGCTTGCGACAAGCTGGCAGCCGGCAGCGGTTGCGAGCCCGTCGATCTCAGCGATGACGGCTTGCGGCAACCGGGTGATCTTCAGCATCAAATCGGCACAGAGGCGGATCGTTTGTTCAAAGAAGGCCCGGCCCCGGTCGTCGTCTTCGCGATGCGCGGTCATTTCCTTGAGGTCGTGCCCCGCCGAAAACAGCTTGCCCGACGCGGCAAGCACGACAACCCTGATTTCCTTGGAGGCGGCGACCGCATCGAACTCGGCGTGCAGCGCCTCCATCATGGCGATAGACAGTACATTGGCCGGCGGGTTGTTGAGCGTCAGGCGCAGCACCGGCCCGGAGCGTTCGCGCAGCAGCAGGCCGTTCGGCTCTTCCTTCTTGAACGATACCACTTCGGCCATCTCTTTCTCCTGAAACTTCTACTCGGGCTTGGTGGTACGCCGGACGCGCGCGCGGTGCAAGCTGACCGGAGAACCAGGCGACGCGTTCCGTCTAAGACCTTTTTCCGCCTTGCGTCCGGCCGTCGGCCGGTTTCAGGTGGCAGGCGAATATGTTGAAGGATGCTATGAATGACCATCGAGCCGAACATGACCGTCGACGAACTCAACCGGTTTCTCGACACGGATTTTCCGCAGGTCCACACCGATGGCAAGGTCTTTCACGTCACGGCGGTGGGGCCAGGCTTTGCCACCATGCGGCTCGATCCGAACGAAAGGCACATCCGTCCGGGCGGCACCGTCTCAGGCCCCACCCTCTTCGCGCTTGCGGACGTTTCCGCCTATGTCGCGCTGATCGCCCATATCGGTCCGGTCGCGCTTGCGGTTACCACCAATCTCAACATCAACTTCCTGCGCAAGCCGGAACCGGAACCGCTCGAATGCACCTGCCGGATCCTCAAACTCGGCAAGCGGCTCGCCGTTCTCGACGCATCGATCGTCAAGGTCGGTGACGACGATCTCGTGGCCCATGCAACGGCGACCTATTCGATTCCGCCGCGTTAAAATGTGGTAACGAAATACCATACATGTAACTTATTGTTTTTACTTATATTTATTTCCATCGCGCAGATTTCACGTTCTTGACGCTTGTTTCGCACTTGCGTATAAGCTGCCGCAGATCGCGGTCCTCAAGGGCCGCTTTCTTCTTTTGTCCGGGAAACCGGGCAAAACCAAGCAACAAGAAACGCCCGGCGGTTCGCCGCCCGGGTCCAAAGAAAGAGTTTAGATATGGCAACCTTCGTTCAGAAGCCTGCAGAGGTGGAGAAGAAGTGGATCATCATCGACGCCGAAGGCCTCGTTGTTGGTCGCCTCGCTTCCCTCATCGCAAACCGCCTGCGCGGCAAGCACAAAGCTACCTTCACCCCGCATGTTGACGACGGCGACAACGTCATCGTCATCAACGCCGAGAAGGCAGTTCTGACGGGCAAGAAGTACACCGACAAGAAGTACTACTGGCACACCGGTTACCCCGGCGGCATCAAGGAGCGCACCGCGCGCCAGATCATCGAGGGCCGCTTCCCGGAGCGCGTCATCGAGAAGGCCGTCGAGCGCATGGTTCCGCGTGGTCCGCTCGGCCGTCGCCAGATGAAGAACCTGCGCGTTTACGCAGGCGCCAACCACCCGCATGAAGCACAGCAGCCGGCCGTCCTCGACGTCGCCAAGCTGAACAGCAAGAACACAAGGAGCGCCTAATAATGGCCGACCTTTCCGCTCTCAAGGACATCGCCACGACCGCGGAACCGGCTGCTCCGGTTCACGTCAAGAAGGTCGACGCCCAGGGTCGCTCCTACGCGACCGGCAAGCGTAAGAACGCTGTTGCCCGCGTATGGGTCAAGCCCGGCTCGGGCAAGATCACCATCAACGGCAAGCCGTACCTCGACTACTTCGCTCGTCCGGTTCTGCAGATGATCCTGCAGCAGCCGATCGTCGCAGCTGCCCGTGACGGCCAGTTCGACATCGACGCGACGGTCGCCGGTGGCGGTCTCTCCGGCCAGGCCGGTGCCGTTCGTCACGGCATCTCCAAGGCCCTCACCTACTTCGAACCGGGCCTGCGCTCCGTTCTGAAGCGCGGTGGCTTCCTCACCCGCGACAGCCGCGTGGTCGAGCGTAAGAAGTACGGCCGTGCGAAGGCACGTCGTTCGTTCCAGTTCTCGAAGCGTTAATCGCTTCCAAACTGCGACACTTGGAAAGGCGGGGCTTTGCTCCGCCTTTTTTTGTTATCATCGCCCCCACCATATCCCGCAGCATCGATCCTCCGAGGCACAGCATGGCAAGTTCCCCCGCCGCCAAGACCCCAGAGCCGCCCTACTACATCGTGACATTCTCCTCGCGACGGACGGCCGGCGATCACGGCTACGACAATATGGGCACGGAGATGGAGAGGCTGGCGCGCGAACAGCCAGGTTTTCTCGGGCTCGAAAGCGTGCGCGGTGCTGATGGCTTCGGCATCACCAATTCCTATTGGGCGGACGAGGAGAGCATCGCGGCGTGGAAAAGTGACGTCCGGCATCTGACCGCCCAGCGGCTCGGCCGCGAGCGCTGGTACGAGGACTACCAGGTGCGCGTCGGCAAGATCGAGCGGCAATACGGGTTCGAGCGCTCATAGGGCCCCGGCAGTCGCCATTCCCGGCCGCTTCAGATCGGTAGTTCCGTCGTCGACTTGAGTTCACGCAACACGAAGCTCGAAACGACCGTGCGCACGTGCGGATTGCGCATCAGGTAACGCGTCATGAAGGCATCGTAGCTTTCGACGTCGGTGGCCCGGATCTTCAGCATGTAATCGAAGGTGCCGGATAAAGCGTAGCATTCCATGATCTCCGGCCGATCGCGCACCAACGCCGAGAAGGCTGCGATCGCCTCGTCATGATGATCCTCCAGCGTCACGTGAGCGATGATGCAGAGTTTCAGATCCAGCTTTGCCGGGTCGAGAAGCGCCACACGCTTACGGATGACCCCGTCCGTCTCCAGTTCCTGCAGCCGCCGCCAAGCCGAGCTCTGCGACATGCCCGCCTTTTCCGCCAGCTCCGACAGCGACTGACCGCTATCGGCTTGAATCAGCCGCAACAATTTGCGCAACGGCTGGAAATTTTCCTTCACATCGGGCGGCATAGCGAAATTTCCTCTCGCCAACAGGCGACGATCTGACAACTCTGAAACAAATACTCGCTCCATCAGCGATACAATTGCAACAGAAAGAGTTGTTCTGACGACATGAGGAGACGTCATGACCAAGGAAAGCACATACACCGCCAAGCTACCGGAGCCTGACGGCACATATCTTTACACCCCGGAAGAAGATGCGATCTGGGGCGAGCTCTATCAGCGGCAGATGAAGCTTCTCGCTGACAAGGCCTGCGACGAATATCTGGAAGGAGCAAAGACGCTCGACCTGGGGCCGTATCATGTGCCGCAGCTGAAGGACGTGAACCGCCGTCTTGCGGAAACCACCGGCTTCGGCGTCGAAGGCGTGCCGGCGCTCATTCCGCCGTCCCGTTTCTACGAGCTTCTGTCCCAGGGCAAGTTTCCGCTGGCGACCTTCATCCGCCGGCGTGAGCATATCGACTACATCGAAGAGCCCGACATCTTTCACGAAGTCTTCGGGCACTGCCCGCTGCTCACCAACCAGAGCTACGCCCACTTCGTCCGTCGCTTCGGCGAGAAGGCCGCTTCGCTCGGCAAAGGTTACTCCTGGCATCTGTTCCGGATCTTCTGGTTCACCGTCGAGTTCGGCCTGATCAACACGCCAAAGGGCCGCCGCTGCTACGGCGCAGGCATCGTCTCTTCGCCGAACGAGACGCGCAACGCCATGGAGACACCAGGTGTCGAGTTCCGGCCGTTCGACCTGATGACCGTGCTGCGCACGCCCTATCGCATCGATATCGTGCAGCCTATCTATTACGTGATCGACAGCTTCGCCCAGCTCGAAACGATCATCGAGGAAGATATCGCCGCGCGCATCACTGAAGCGAAGGCGCTTGGCGACTTCGCCCCGACCTACGAAGCCAAGGCTTCGTAATCGCGGAAGAATCGGCCGGCAGGGCCTTGCCTTGCCGGCGACGATTGTCCAACGTCTCGCCACCACAAGTTAGAGCGGGATACGAGCACACGGCTCTCTTCATCCCGCCCTGAAGCAGAGACGGGACATGGCCAACAGGACAATCGATCATGCGCTGACGGCGCGCTCACTCACATCGGCGGCATCCGATCCGACGCATGCCGGCATTCTCTCCTTCATGCGCCGCAAATATTCGAAGCAGTTGAAGGGTATCGACGCCGTCGTCTGGGGCATTCCCTTCGATGCCGCCACGTCCAACCGTCCTGGCGCCCGCTTCGGGCCACAGGCGATCCGTCGCGCCTCC
Source organism: Ensifer sp. ENS10 (assembly GCF_014852025.1). Taxonomy (NCBI): domain Bacteria; kingdom Pseudomonadati; phylum Pseudomonadota; class Alphaproteobacteria; order Hyphomicrobiales; family Rhizobiaceae; genus Ensifer; species Ensifer sp. ENS10. The sequence continues at coordinate 1,277,156 of NZ_JACVAS010000001.1, read as the reverse complement.
GCCATCTTCGACAACGATCCGCAGTACCCCTTCGAGCGCGACCTCTTTGCCGCGATGGCGACGATCGACTACGGCGACTGCCTGCTCGACTATGGCAACCATTCGAAGACGCCGGCGACGATCGAGCGCGAAGCGGTGAAAATCATCAGAAGCGGCGCTTATCTGCAGACGCTCGGCGGCGACCACTTCATTACCTATCCGATCCTGAAGGCGCAGGCGGCCATCCACGGCCCCCTCGCCCTCGTGCAGTTCGACGCACACCAGGATACCTGGCCGGACGAACGGGGGCGGATCGATCATGGCTCCTTCGTCGGACGTGCCGCGCGCGAGGGCCTGATCGATACCGACGCCTCCATCCAGATCGGCATCCGCACCCACGCACCCGAAGACTGCGGTATTCGCATTCTCTATGGCTATGACGTCGAGGAAATGAGTGCTGCCGAGATTGCCGAAACGATCATCCGGCAGGTCGGCGAACGCAAGGCCTATCTCACCTTCGACATCGATTGCCTCGACCCGGCCTACGCGCCCGGCACCGGCACGCCGGTTGCCGGCGGCCCGTCGAGCGCCAAGATCCTCTCGGTGCTGCGCAAGCTCGGCGCCCTGACGATTGTCGGCAGCGATGTCGTCGAAGTGGCACCCGCCTACGACCATGCCGAAGTCACCGCAATCGCGGGCGCCACTGTCGCCATGTTCATGCTGGGACTGCATGCGGAGAAACTTGCGGAACGCGCACCGCTGCGCTGAAGAACCGTATCGCCGTTGCGACCAGGGGCGGCTGCTTGTATAGGAACTGACAGGGCTGGCGGCGGTCCGCCGGCCTGTTGAGAAATTGATTCAATTTTATGCCAGAATGATTCCGGAACTATCCGTAAATCACTGACAGAACGGGAAAATCATGAAACCGAAGATCTTCATCGATGGCGAACACGGCACCACGGGCCTGCAGATCCGCACGCGCATGGCCGGCCGCAGCGACCTCGAACTGCTTTCCATCCCGGAAGCGGAACGACGCAACGCCACGATGCGCGAAGATCTCCTGAACGACGCCGACATCGCCATTCTGTGCCTGCCGGACGATGCGTCGCGCGAAGCGGTTTCAATGGTTTCCGGCAACAACAAGGTGCGCATCATCGACACGTCGACGGCACACCGCATCGCCCCGGACTGGGCCTATGGCTTTGCCGAAATGGACAAGGCGCAGCCGGAGAAGATCCGCGATGCACGCCACGTCGCCAATCCCGGCTGCTATCCGACCGGCGCGATCGGCGTGATCCGGCCGCTGCGCCAGGCCGGTATCGTGCCCGACGGCTACCCGGTCACGGTCAACGCTGTTTCCGGCTACACCGGCGGCGGCAAGCAGATGATCGCGCAGATGGAAGACGAGACCAATGCGGACCACATCAGCGCGCCGCACTTCCTCTATGGCCTGCCGCTCAAGCACAAGCACGTGCCCGAGATGAAGATGCACGGCCTGCTCGACCGTGCGCCGATTTTCGCTCCCTCGGTCGGCAAATTCGCGCAGGGCATGATCGTCCAGGTCCCGCTCTATCTCGAGGATCTTGCCGCCGGCGCAACGCTGGAGACGATCCACTCGGCGCTGGTCGAGCACTATGCCGGGCAGTCGATCGTCGAGGTCGTACCGCTTGCGGAAAGCGAGAAGCTCGCACGCATCGACGCGACCGAGCTTGCCGGCAAGGACACGATGAAGCTCTTCGTGTTCGGCACCGCCGGCGGCAATCACGTGAACCTCGTTGCCCTGCTCGACAATCTCGGCAAGGGCGCATCGGGCGCGGCCGTCCAGAACATGGACCTGATGCTGTCGGCCTGATCGGCAATAGCAGCTGAAAAAAGAAGGCCCCGGCGATCCCGCCGGGGCCTTTGTCATTTCGGCATTCTTCACGCGTCAGTCGCGCAGCTCGATCGCCGTCGGCCGCGGATATTCGCCGTAGAAACCGCGCCAGTGGGCGATGGCGAAACCGAGCACGACAAGGGCACCGCCCTGGTGTAGCACGCCCCAGCCGATCGGCACCTGCAGCACCAGCGTGGTGATGCCGATGACCGCCTGGGCTGAGACGAGCAGAAACAGAAGCACAGAGCGCCGCGCATGGGTCGTCTCAGGAGCAGCCCTCAGAGAGTCAATCATGTGCATCAGCGCGAAGGCAAACAGCACATAGGCGCCTATCCGGTGAACGAACTGCACCGTCTTCGGATTCTCGAACAGATTGATCCACCAGGGCTGCTGCAGGAACAGGTCCTGCGGAACGATCGCTCCATCCATCAGCGGCCAGGTGTTGTAGCTGAAGCCGGCGTCGAGGCCGGCGACGAGCGCGCCGAGATAGATCTGGAACAGGCTGAAGATGGCGATGATCATTGCCATCTTGCGCGAACGATCCGTGGGCGCCGTGTCGTTGGAATGCGGACTGAGCCCACGGAAGATCCACATACAAGAGGCGAAGATCAGACAGGCAATGACGAGGTGCGTCGCCAGCCGATACTGGCTGACCTCTGTGCGCTCGACGAGGCCGGAAGAAACCATCCACCAGCCGATGAAACCCTGAAAGCCGCCAAGGGCGAGGATGCCGAGAAGCGGCATCCGGAGCTTGCGCTCGACCCGGCCGGTCAGCCAGAAGAACGCGAGCGGCAGAGCGAAGATGATCCCGATGGTGCGGGCCAGCAGGCGATGCGCCCATTCCCACCAGAAGATCGTCTTGAACTCGTCAACCGTCATGCCGTTGTTCATCTTCTGGTACTGCGGAATGCGCTGATAGAGCTGGAACTCTTCTTCCCACTCGGCGGCCGAAAGCGGAGGGATCACACCGTGGATCGGCTTCCATTCGGTGATCGACAACCCCGATTCCGTGAGGCGTGTTGCACCACCGACAAGCACGAGCGCAAAGAGCGTGAAAATAACGACGGCGAGCCAGCCGCGGATCTGCCGGCGGTTGCGCTCGGTCTTGCCGATCTCGTTTCGAAGCATCTGTTCTGTCGCCATTTCGACGCCGGCCATTATTTTGCCTCTGGTATCGCAGGGTTGTTGGCGGCGCGACCGGACGGATCAACGGTCGCACCTTTCGGAAAGCCGTTGATTTGCACCAGAGCGGCATGCAAAACAAGACCGAAACCTTTGCGGCATGCCGTCGCGGTCGGTCCGCGCCCATGCAAGCCATCTGAAAGAAGTGAAATGCCCGTACGCCTCAGAAAGCTGATCGGCACGATCCTGATCATCATCCTCGTCGTCGTTTACGCACTGGCTGCCGTCACCTTTGCCTCGCTGCTGCTCGGCGCCGCACCCTGGTGGGTGCATCTGGCCTACTTCTTCTTCACCGGCCTGCTCTGGATATTGCCAGCCATGCTGATTATCAAATGGATGGAAAAGCCGGCTCGCGATCGCTGAGCCAAAGCGCAGCGGCCATTCGAGGAGACGCCCGTGAGACTTGCAGTCATCGCCGATATCCATGGCAACGATCTCGCGCTCGAGGCCGTTCTCGCCGACATCGATGCGCTCGGTATCACCGACATCGTCAACCTCGGCGATCACGTGAGCGGCCCGCTCAATGCAGCGCGCACTGCCGACATCCTCATGAAGCGCGCGATCCCCTCGATCCGAGGCAATCACGATCGCTATCTGTTGACAGTCGACCCCCGGGACCTGGGGTTATCGGATCGCTCTGCCTACGATGAATTGCAGCCGGAGCACCGCGAATGGCTGGCCACCCTGCCCGTCGCGCACGTCCACAGGGAAACGTTCTTCCTGTGCCATGCGACGCCGACGAACGATGAAACCTACTGGCTAGAGGCTTTGACGACCGACGGCACCGTCCACATGGCGCCGCGTTCGGCAATCGAGGCTGAAGCCGCCGGCATCAATTATCCGGTCATCCTTTGCGGGCACACGCATATCCAGCGCGCCGTCCGCCTTTCAGACGGCCGCCTCGTCGTCAATCCCGGCAGCGTCGGCTGCCCAGGTTATGACGACGACCAACCTGTGCCGCACAAGGTCGAGGCGGGTTCGCCGGACGCACGCTACGCCGTCGTCGAGCAGACGCCGTCAGGATGGGGCGTCACGTTCCGCAACGTTCCCTATGATTGGATGACGATGTCCCGGCTCGCAGCCAGTCGCAACCGGCTGGAATGGGCAAAGGCACTGGCCACGGGCTTTCTCGACTGAACGGCCGCGCCGCTGGCCCGGCAACGCTTCACGCTTTGCTAACTGCGTTCCCGGGTTATTCTCAAATGCCGTTCATAAGAGCTATCGCATTAAACGGATCGTAGCCGGCTTGAGGTTCAATCGCTCGGCAACAGGGACCGGATGGCACCTTCGATGACGAACTCCGATCTGACCATGGAAGGCTCCGGCGACCGTCGCCCGCGCGCGTCCATGCGTGTGGGTCCGTCCGATGTCACGCGCCGCTTCGATATTTCGATCCACCGCGCCATGGAGCCGCTGGAGGCCGAATGGCGTTCGCTCGACGGTCTTGCCGGCAACTCGCTGCATCATGCCTACGACTGGTGCCGTGCCTGGGCAGAGACGCACGGAAGCGATCTCTTGCTGCTGCGCGTTGCGTTCAATGGCGAGCTTTTCCTCATTCTGCCGCTGGAACTCAGGCACGGGCGCCTGTTTCGAACAGCCCGCCTGATCGGAATGGAACACAGCAACCTCAACACGGGGCTCTTTGTCGACGGCGCCTCCGCAGTCATGACTCCGGCACTGGCCCACGCCTTGGCCCGGGATATTCGAACGGCGCTCCGCGGCCTTGCGGATGTCGTCATGCTCGACCGGATGCCGAGCGAGTGGCGTGGCGGCGTCAGCCCCTTTGCCGCACTTCCAGGCGTCGCAAACCCCAATTCGTCATTCCAGCTGCCCCTCCTCGGCAGCATTCAACTCACACTGGCGCAGATCAACGCCAAGCGCCGCCGCAAGAAGATGCGCATCTCCGAACGACGACTGACGGAGATGGGCGGCTACGACTACGTGATCGCCCGCACCCCCGGCGAGGCGCAGGCGTTGCTCGATACCTTCTTCCGGCAGAAGGCGACGCGCTTCGCAACACTCGGCCTTCCCGACGTCTTTCAGGACGCCGAGACACAGGCCTTCTTCCATGCGCTTGCCTCCCATCAGTACGGCAACCCACAGCTCATGCAGCTCAACGCCATCCGGCTTAGAGGAGAACGTGACGGGCAGGTCGTTGCCGTCGCCGGGATTTCGCTCAAGGGCGACCATGTCATCTGCCAATTCGGCTCGATCGACGAGACGCTGGCAGGCGAAGCAAGTCCGGGTGAATTGCTGTTCTATCGGATGATCGAACGCCTCTCGACGCAAGGCGTGCGCCTGTTCGATTTCGGTGTCGGCGACCAACCCTACAAGCGATCCTGGTGCACGATCGAGACGCCGTTGCGTGACATTACATTACCGGTGACCCTCCCGGGGCGCCTTGCCGCCCTGCGCCATCACCTTGTCGTACGCGCAAAGGCAGCGGCGAAGTCGAACAAGGCCGTTTACGCCCGCCTGCAGCGAGCGAGGCGGTTCAGGCAAGGCAAAATCGGTGCACAAAGCACCGGGGACTGAAGGCCGAACAGCAGCAGCCCGCGTTGACTTCTCGCTTTCGACACGCCGTCGTCGGTTAGGCGGCATCCCGGTCAGGATACTCCGGATCGGCTGCCTGCCCGGTCATGAGAACGATGTCGCGATAACCGGCCGCACCGAAACCGGTCAGAACCTCGACGATCCGCTCATCACTGACCGACGGCGCCGAGAGGATGATCTCTGCGCCATCGCGGCCGGCAATCTTCTCGACAGCCATTTCGTCCGCCGGGCCGCACTCGACTAGAACGAGATCGTAGGCGTTGGTCAGGGCGTCGATGATCATCTTCAGCCGTTCGATGCCCCGCATCGCCTGCCGCGGATCCGCATCGCCCTGGGGAATGACGTGTGCATCAGAGAAGCGGTCGGCGTGGATCGTATCCGTGAAGGGCACCTCAGCCGCCAGCAGGTTGGTTATTCCGGGAAGCTGCGGCGAGCGCGCCATCAGGCGCGTCGGGCAGGCCGAACCGGTCAGGTCGATCAGCACCACCTTGATATCGTCCTCAGCCAGCAAGCGCGCCAGCATCACGGTTGCGGTCGATCCTTCGTCTCCGCCCGGCGACACCGAAATCGCAACACGCGCGCCGGTGGCGCGAAGATGTTCCGCCACCGCCTCGATCGAGAAGTCCGGTTCGGCGGCAGCCTCCACGGTGTCCGTATCTGCAGCCGGAATTTGCGCCGCCGGCACCAGTTCGACTGCATCATTATCCTCGGTGACAGGCGCCACTTCAGGCTGCCTATCCGCTGCCATGATCGGGATATCGGTGGCGCTTGCAGCCAAGGCCGGCCGCGGGCGAACCGGTGCCAGCCGCTCGCCGGTTGCCGAAACCGGACGCAGCGCCCGGCCGCTGAACAGTTCGCCAAGCATGATCACGACGCAGCTCAACAGGAACGTCGCGAGGGCGGCAACGATCGTGATCGGCAGCACTTTCGGGAAGTTCGCGCTCGTGGGAACCACCGCGCTTGAAATCACACGTGCATCGGCGGGTGTCGCATTTTCCACCGTGCGCGACGTCGCCTCGCGGTAGCGTGCGAGATAGGTCTCGAGCAACTGACGTTGCGCGGTCGCTTCGCGCTCCAGCGCACGCAGTCCCACCTCTTCCTCGCCGGCCTGTGCGGACTGAGCCTTCAGCGCGTTCAGCTGCTGGACGAGCTGCCGCTCGCGCAGTTCGCCGACCTTGGCCTCGTTTTCCAGGCTCGCCAGGATCTTGCGGGTCTCGCTGCGAATCTGTCCGCGTATGCCTTCGAGTTGCGATTTCAGTGCCTTCAGGCGTGGGTGGCCATCCAGCAATGTCGTCGAAAGGTCGGCAACCTGCCCCTGCAGATTCGCTTCGGTCTCCTTCAGCCGCTGGATCATCTGCGAGCCGACGACGTCGGTGATCGTGTCCGCCGCCCGGCCGCTTGCAAGGGCCGAGCGCACGCCGGCAGCGCGTGCCTCCGCATTGGCGCGCTCGCCGCGCACCCGGGTCAGCTCGGTCGAAATATCGGTCAATTGCCGCGTCGCGAAATTCTCGGTCTCGCCGGTCGGCAACAGATCGGACGAAGAGCGGTAGGCGGCAACCTTCGCTTCCGCATCCCGCACCTTCTCGCGCAGATTGGCGATCTCCGGTTCCAGCCAGCGGGTCGCCTCGGAATTGGTGTCGAGCTTGGCGCCGCTTTGCAACGTAAGGAAGACCTTCGCCATTTCGTTCGGAATGGCGGCCGCGAGCTGGCGGTCCTTCGAGGTGAAGGCGATCGCGATCACGCGGGACTTCTCGACCTGATAGACTTGGAGCTTGTCGTTGAATTCCTTGAGCACCCTCTCCTCTGGCGGCATCTCCAAGGGGTTCTTCTTGAGGCCGAGCATGACGAGAAGATCCGAAAGCGCCGAGGGTGCTGCCGATGGATCGAACTCCTTCAGCTCATAGAGCTTCATATTGCGCGCGACCTGCTTGATGAGGTCCGCCGAACGCAGCACCTGCACCTGGCTCAAGATCCCGGATTCGTCGAAGACACGATCGGCGCCGGCCTGCGAAGACTGATTGGGGCCGCTGAACTCCGGCTCGCGCGATTCGATCAGCACGCGGGTTTCGCTCTGATAGTCCGGCGCAATCATCTTTGCCGCACCGAAGGCGAGTGCTGTCACACAGGCTGTTGCGAGCAACACCTTGACGCGCCGATCCCAGACAGCGCGAAACAGGGCGCCGAGGTCGATATCCACATCCTGTTGACCGCTGCCGCTTCCCGACATGCTATTGGCTCCGAACCCTCAAATTTTGCCGGAGGGTAAACGAACATGGTAACGCAAGGGTTAATACGATCAACCTCCGGGTGATAAACCCCTCCCCGTTGCAGCGATACGGCGCAAAAATTCTACCGCGAGTTTACCGGCTATTAACCCTAACGGATCGATAACGTCTGAAAAGGTGGGTCGTTTCCGGAGCCTATGAACCGCATGTCAACCGCAGCTATCAAGACAGGTCTCGCGATCACGGCGGCAGTGCTGTCGATGTTGCTCAGCGGTTGCACAAGCTACCAGCCGGCGCCGAAGGCTTTTAGCGAAGCCACCATCCAGCCCTATCGCCTCGACAGCGGCGATCGCCTGCGCATCAACGTCTTCGAACAGGCCGGCCTCAGCGGCACCTATACGGTCGACCAGGCCGGTTACGTCGCGTTTCCGCTGATCGGCACTGTCGCCTCGCGCGGCAAGACCCTGCCGGAGCTCGAAGGCATGATCGCTGCCAAGTTGCGCCAGGGCTATCTGCGCGACCCCGACGTGACGATCGAGGTCGATCGCTACCGCTCGGTCTTCATCATGGGTGAAGTCGGCCAGGCCGGACAATATGCCTACGTGCCCGGGATGACGGTGCAGAATGCGATTGCCGTCGCCGGCGGTTTCTCGCCGCGCGCCAACCAATCCAACGCCGACATTACCCGCAAGATCAACGGCCGCATCATCACCGGCCGCGTTCCGATCACCGACGCGGTTCTCGCCGGCGATACGATCTACGTCCGCGAACGCCTGTTCTGATCTCGATGCAGCAACAGCGTCCCCTGCGCATCATCCATTGTTTCAGATCGCCCGTCGGCGGAATTTTCCGCCATGTGCGCGATCTTGCCGAGGCGCACGCCCGCGCCGGCCATGAGGTCGGCATTCTCTGCGACAGCACCACCGGGGGTAGTCACGAGGATTCACTGTTCGACGAGATCCGGCCCTATCTGGCGCTCGGCCTCGTTCGCATGCCGATTCACCGCTCAGTCGGGCCGTCGGATCTTGCCGCGCTATGGCGCGGCTACAAGGAAATCAGAAGTTTGCGACCGGATGTGTTGCATGGGCACGGCGCCAAGGGTGGCGCCATTGCCCGCCTCATCGGTTCAGCCTTGCGGGTCAACAGGTATCGCGTAGCCCGCCTCTATTCCCCGCACGGGGGGAGCCTCCACTATCGCCGCCGCTCCCTGATCGGGCGGCTTGTCTTCCCGCTGGAACGGGTTCAGGAGCGGCTCGCGGATGCGCTCGTTTTTGTCTGCGACTTCGAGCGCCAGACCTATTTCACCAAGGTCGGTGCGCCACGTGTACGGCACGAACTGATCTACAATGGGATCGACGACGGGGAGTTCGAGGTGATCGCCCCTCGGCCGGATGCTGTCGATTTTCTCTATATTGGCATGATGCGGGACCTGAAGGGTCCCGATTTGTTTGTGGAGGCGTTCGCGCGGACCGAGCGCCTCGTCGGGCGACCGCTTTCGGCGTTGATGATTGGCGACGGCCCACAGCAGCAGGAATATAGCGAACTGATGCTGCAGCAAGGTCTGAGCCGCCGTATCAGGATGCAACCGGCGATGAAGACCCGTGAGGCGTTTACGCTGGCGCGCAACGTCGTCGTTCCCTCGCGGGCCGAGTCCATGCCCTACATCGTCCTCGAGGCGCTTGCGGCGAGAAAGCCGGTCATTGCCAGCCGTGTCGGCGGCATCCCGGAAATACTGGGGGCCGCCAGCGCCGCGCTCGCCGAACCGGCCGACGTTCAGTCACTGGCCGCCATCATGGCGCGCTCGATCAGCGAGAAGGACTGGGCGGTGCGGGTCATGCCTGAGCCGAACACATTCAAATCGCGATTCGCCGCTTCGGTAATGTCGTCCGATATGCTAGAGCTCTACCGGGAATTGTGCCGTTACCAGCCGTCCACGGATAGCGTGTCGTCTACAACGTAAGCGTTTCTTAGTGGCTTTCTGCTATCCGGACTGAGGGACTTCAGCGCCGGAAGACAGCCATGAACAAGTTTGACCGCCCGGATTCATTCGATCCCGAAGCGCTTCGCAAGAAGATTTCGGAAATCCGCTCCCGTGCGCCGGGCGAGATGCCGAGCGGCGAGCCGTCTGCAGAACTCAATCCGCTGGCGCGGCAAATCGCCGAACAGTTCCGGGCCGACACCTATTCGCCGGCCATGATCATGGGGCTGATGCGGCTCTTCGAGTTCAGCGCGCTCTTCGCCATCGGCTACGCGATCAACGCGCTCTACGTTCAACCGGGCTTCGAGCAATTGCCGCTCTATCTGGCGATACTGATGGGAGGCTCGGCGCTGGCGGTTGCCGCGATGCAGATCGCCGATACCTACCAGATCCCTGCATTGCGCGCCTGTCTGCGCGTGATGCCGCGCATTCTCGCGGCCTGGGCGGTCGCCTTCGGTGGGATTGCCATCGCCCTCTTCTTCCTGAAATCCGGCCACCAATATTCCCGCGTCTGGTTCGGCGGCTGGTTCGTCGGTGGCGCGCTCTTTCTCGTCGCCGAACGTGCCTTCATCGCCTATTCCATTCGCCACTGGGCCCGCAACGGCACGATGGAACGCCGCGCTGTTGTCGTCGGCGGCGGCCAGCCGGCGAAGGACCTGATCCGCACGCTTGAGGATCAGCCCGATAACGACATCCGTATCTGCGGCATTTTCGACGACCGCGACGAGCGCCGCTCGCCGAACGTCATCGCCGGCTATCCGAAACTTGGAACGGTCAACGAGCTCGTGGAGTTCGCGCGCCTGGCGCGCATCGACATGCTGATCATCTCGCTGCCGCTGACGGCGGAAAAACGCATTCTCGAGCTCCTCAAGAAGCTCTGGATCCTGCCGGTCGACATCCGGCTCGCGGCCCACGCCAACAATCTGCGTTTCCGTCCTCGTAGCTATTCCCATGTCGGCGATGTGCCCATGCTCGACATCTTCGACAAGCCGATCGCCGATTGGGACTCGGTCGCCAAGCGCGGCTTCGACATCTTCTTCAGCCTGGTTGCCGTGGTGCTCCTATGGCCGATCATGTTGGGCGCCGCCATCGCGGTCAAAGCCACCTCTCCCGGCCCGATCATCTTCAAGCAGAAGCGGCACGGCTTCAACAACGAGACGATCGAGGTCTACAAGTTCCGCTCGATGTATACGCATATGAGCGACCCTTCGGCACGCAACGCCGTGACCAAGGGGGACCCTCGCGTCACGCCGGTCGGCCGCTTCATCCGCAAGTCGTCGATCGATGAACTGCCGCAGATTTTCAACGTGCTGAAAGGCGAACTGTCGCTCGTTGGGCCGCGTCCGCACGCCGTCGCGGCGCAGACCCAGAACCGGACCTATTCCGACGTCGTCGAAGGCTATTTCGCTCGCCATCGCGTCAAGCCAGGCGTTACCGGCTGGGCGCAGATCAATGGCTGGCGCGGCGAGATCGACAATGATGAGAAGATCCGCCTGCGCACGGCGTTCGATCTCCACTACATCGAAAACTGGTCGCTGCTCTTCGATCTCAAGATCCTGTTCCTGACACCGTTCCGGCTTCTCAACACCGAGAACGCCTATTGAGCACCGTCGAGACAGGCCGGTTCCCGATCGCGCGTCCCCAGCTTGCGGCGCTCTCGCTGCTTGGCTCCGGGCTCGTGGCGTTCGCCGTATTTCTCTCCGGCTTCGTCATCTTCGAGCCCGCGCCCTATGAATTGTTCCTGGTCGCGCTCATTGGCCTGTGGGCGCTCTTCGGTCTCAAGATTTCCCGCAGTGTCGCTCCCCTGCTCGCGCTCCTGACGCTGTTCATGGTGGGCGGCATCCTGTCCTTGACGGTCATGGTCGACCTGACCAAGGGCCCGATGTACATGGCGGTCTCTGGCTTTCTTGCCCTATCGTCGGTGTTCTACGCCGCGATCATCGAAGACCGCCACGAGCGCCTGCGGCTGATCTTCAATGCCTGGGTGGCAGCGGCCATCATTACCGCGTTGCTCGGCATTCTCGGCTATTTCGGCGCAGTTCCGGGCGCGGAGAACTTCACACTCTATGGCCGCGCCAAGGGCGCCTTTCAGGACCCCAACGTATTCGGGCCGTTTCTCTCGGTGCCGGCCATGTATCTGATCCATGGCATCCTGACGCAGCCGATCCAGAAGGCACCGCCGAAGATCGCCGCATTGATGGTTCTCGCGCTCGGTGTCTTCCTGTCGTTTTCGCGTGCGGCCTGGGCGCTCAATCTCTTCTGCGTCGTCGCCTTCGTCTTCGTCATGCTGCTCAAGGAACGCAGCGGCCTCTTCCGCCTCAGGATCCTCGTGCTGGCGCTCGTCGGCGGGCTTATGGTCGTCGGCGCTCTTCTCGTCGCCCTTCAATCCGAGCGAGTCGCAACCCTCTTTTCCAGCCGGTCGCAGCTCGTGCAGGATTATGACGGCGGGCATCTCGGCCGTTTCGACCGCCATCGCCTGGGCTTCCTGATGTCGATGGAGAAGCCGCTCGGGATCGGGCCGATGGTCTTCAGCACGATCTTCCCGGAAGACGAGCACAATGTCTGGCTGAAGTCGCTGACGTCCTACGGCTGGCTCGGTTTCATCAGCTATGTCACGCTGATCATCTGGACGCTTTCGCTCGGCTTCCGCTTCCTGCTGCTCAACCGCCCCTGGCAAACCTACCTGATGATCGCCTGGGTCGCCGTTCTCGGCCATGTCGGCGTCGGCAATGTCATCGATACCGACCACTGGCGCCATTTCTACCTGCTCCTCGGCATCATCTGGGGATGTGCCGCTCTCGAATACCGCCATCGCCGGCAGGCACGCGCCGGCTGGAGCTCCTGATCATGGAACACATCGTTGCGGGCCGGCGCCCGGCCCTTCCCCTGCGCCTGCTCCAAGTGCTGGAGCCAAGCGGCGGCGGCTCGGGCCGACATTTCCTCGACCTCTGCCGCGGCGTGCACGAGCGCGGGCACCATGTGGAGGCAGTTTATTCGCCGGTGCGCGCCGAGGAAGGTTTCGTGCGCGAATTGAAGGCAATCGGCCTGCCGGCCGTCCACGCCGTCGATATGAAGCGCCCGCCGGGACCTTCTGATATCGGCCGCTTTCTTGAATTGCGCCGCCTCATTCGCCGCGGCAATTTCGACATCATCCACGGCCACAGTTCGAAGGCCGGCGCGCTGACGCGCCTGCGCCTGCCCGGCCCCCATGTTCCGCGTGTCTATACCCCGCACGCCTTCCGGACCCTCGACCCGACGCTCGGCCGCGCCGGTCGCCTCATCTACGGCACGATCGAATGGGGCCTCGCCCGTTTTCTCACCGACCATCTGATCTGCGTTTCGGAGGATGAGTATCGTCACGCGTTGTCGCTGAACATGCCGGAAAAGCGGATGTCGGTGATCGTCAACGGCGTTGCCCCGCCCTCATGCGAGATGGCGCAAACGATTCGCGCCAGCTTCGGGATCGCGCCGGATGCCTTCGTCTTCGGCTTCATTGGCCGCCTCTCGGCGCAAAAGGCGCCGGAGCGGCTGATCGCCGCTTTCAAGAGCGTCGCCGCATCCGTGAAAAACAGCCATCTGGTGATGGTCGGCGCGGGCGAACTCGAAAGGAGCCTGCGCAAGGCAATGGCCGAGAGTGGATTGCAGAACCGCATGCACCTGACCTCGGCCTTCACCGGACCGCAGGCCGCACCGGCATTCGATCTTCTGGTCATGCCGAGCCGCTACGAAGCCATGTCCTACGTGATGCTGGAAGGGGCGGCCGCAGGCAAGCCTATTATCGCCACCGATATCGGCGGTGCCCGCACGGTCATCGAAGATGGCCAGAACGGCTTCATCCTGCCGAACAGTGACGACACGTCCCTGCTCGCCAAGACGATGGTTAAAGCCGCCACACCGGAAACGTTCGGAAAACTGTCCGCCATCGCGCAAAGACTGAAAGACCGCTTCACCCTCGACGTGATGCTCGATCAAACGGAAACGCTCTATCAGAAGGCGGCCGCCAAACGCCGCGTACCGGCTATCCTTCAGCCGGCGGAGTAGCGCTGCAAAGAGGGAAATGAAAAACAGATCAATCGCTCTATGGGGGATTGAGGATTGAGAAAAATGGTCGGAGCGGCGGGATTCGAACCCACGACCCCTTGACCCCCAGTCAAGTGCGCTACCGGGCTGCGCTACGCTCCGAACCGAGGAAACCCCTATATAACCAGCGCTTAGAGCGCAAGCGGGAATTTCGCACTCGGCGTGAAAAAGAAATCTCTGGCGTGGAAAAGCTGCGGGCACTCGGCGGGTCGATCAGAAGAAAAGTCCATTTTGTCGGAAGATCGCCCATGGATCGGCGATCCTCGATCGCAATGGAACCTTCACCAAACCTGAAATCACATCGTTGGAAACGCTGCCCCTGACGTAACGTGAGCTTGCCATCACAACCGATTTGAGGGACAGTTTGGTACTGGCCCTTGAGGCCTGGAGCCTCCCTTTCAGGAGTAGACCATGCCTCTTAAATCTCTGATGGCCGTAACCGCACTTGTCGTCCTGACGCTGTCCGGATGCGCGACGTCCGGTTCGACCAACACAACCTACGCGCAGTGGAACGGCCCCTATCCGCAGCCTGATGTTTCCGCATCCAGCCCCGGTGGTTTCCGTATGTCCTACTAAACGCGGCAACTTTAGTGTGAGCGACAGAACGCGGGCCCTGTGGGCATCCCTCAGTCGCTCACGTCAATGCATGCGTGGTTTGCCCCTTCCCTTGGGCCTGCAGCATTTGAATGCGAGCCGCCAATCTCACAAACTGACGATCGAACGAGTATTCGCCGATTGCTCGGCCGGAACCGTCGGCTGACTGTTATGCGACCCACGACCGCGCAAGCGTCACGCCTGCGTCGTCGGTCAATTTTCCTATGGTCTTGAAGGCGGGGCGCCTCGTCGGACGAGCACGCGCTTGGTAGGCGACCGCGGTACTCTCAGCGCACCTGATCGAGCAGGCGTTTGCATTCCAGGAGATCGTAGAGCGCCTCCTGCAGCAGCGCCCGGTCTTCCTTGCCGACGGACGACGATTTGCCGAGCGAGATTTCCGGCACGTCGTCGCTGCCGCCGCCGAACGAGAAGAAGCGGCGGCTCGCCGGTGCCTTGGCGCGGCCGACGATCTGATCTTCTTCCGAAACGCCGGCCTTGGGCGGTGCCGGCTCCTCGTTGCTCGACGCCGCAAGCGCTTCGACGGTTGCGAGATCGCCGCTGGCAATGGCGGCAACGAACTTGTTGCCGTTGGTTTTCAACAGCTTCTGCACGCCCTTGATGGTGTAGCCGTGATCATAGAGCAGATGCCGGATACCCTTCAGGAGATCGACATCCTCCGGCCGATAATAGCGACGACCGCCGCCGCGCTTCATCGGCTTGATCTGCTGGAAACGGGTTTCCCAGAAGCGCAGAACATGCTGCGGCAGATCGAGGTCGTCGGCGACCTCGCTGATGGTGCGGAAAGCGTCCGGGCTCTTTTCCATGTGGTTCCCAATCCATGTCACGCGACTCACGCTCGCGGGCCGCAATGAACCGATATCATACCGATGATGGCACGAATCGGGTCCATTTCAACGGCTTATGGATGGGTTTTCAACCACATTTGTGGCTGAAGCCATGACTTCACGCCGCGGGAGATGCCGGCTTCTGCTTCGCTCTACGGCTGAGATGGGCCTTCAGCACGCGCTGCTTGAGCACGTTGGACGCCTTGAAGGTCATCACACGGCGCGGCGAGATCGGCACTTCCTCGCCGGTCTTCGGGTTTCGCCCGATGCGTTCGTTCTTGTCGCGGACCTGGAAGGTCGCGAAAGAAGACAGCTTCACGCTCTCGCCACGCACGATTGCGTTGCATATTTCGTCAATGACGGTTTCCACCAACTCGGCAGACTCTGTCCGTGACAGACCTACCTTGCGAAAAACCGACTCAGCCAAGTCTGCTCGTGTTACTGTTTTTCCGCTCATCTTCCCCCACCAACGTCTGGCACGCCGATCAGCGACCGAAGACTATTGCCCTTGCCTATTGTGGTCAAGCGCCTGCGTTGCCTCAGCATTTTTTACCAGCGTATCAGAACGGAGCCCCAAGTGAAGCCACCACCCATGGCTTCGAGCAGAACGAGATCGCCCTTTTTGATCCGGCCATCGGCCGCCGCGGTGTTCAGGGCCAGCGGAATGGACGCCGCGGAGGTGTTGCCATGGAGATCGACTGTCACCACAACCTTATCGAGCGGGATGCAGAGCTTCTTGGCCGAGCCATCGATGATGCGACGGTTGGCCTGGTGCGGCACAAGCCAATCGATGTCCTCGGCCGTCGTGCCGGTCGCCTCGAAGGCTGCCTCGATAACGTCGGTGATCATGCCGACCGCGTGCTTGAAGACTTCGCGGCCTTCCATCTTGAGATGGCCCACCGTTCCCGTGGTCGAAGGACCACCATCGACATAGAGCTTGTCGCGATGGGCGCCGTCCGAGCGAAGCTTCGCCGTCAGCACGCCACGGTCGGCATTCGTACCCTCGCCTTCCTGGGCTTCCAGGATGATGGCACCGGCGCCGTCGCCGAAGAGCACGCAGGTCGTCCGGTCGCTCCAGTCGAGGATGCGCGAGAACGTCTCCGAGCCGATCACCAGCACGCGCTTGGCAAGACCGCCGCGGATGTAGGCGTCGGCCGTCGTCACCGCATAGACGAAGCCGGAACAAACGGCCTGCATATCGAAGGCTGCGCCATGGCGCATGCCAAGGCGATCCTGGATATTGACGGCGGTTGCCGGAAACGTGTTGTCCGGAGTCGAGGTCGCCAGGATGATGAGGTCGATGTCATCTGGCGTAAGCCCGGCATTGGCGAGTGCGGCGCGCGCGGCGCCTTCGCCGAGCGACGCGGTCGTTTCGCCCTCGCCGGCGATGTGGCGCTGCCGGATGCCGGTGCGCTGCACAATCCACTCATCGGACGTATCGACCTTGGATTCCAGCTCCTGATTGGTAACAACGCGCTTCGGCAAAGCTGCGCCGAAGCCGCGAACGACGGAACGGATCATCTATTCAAACCTCATCATTCATGCCGGCGGAAAGGGCCTGCGGCGGTTCTGCACCATGGTACTTCGCCAGATCGAACTCGATCTTCGACTTCAGGCCATTCTTCACCATGTCGTAGCCGACATCGATCGCGGCTGCGAAACCTTCGGCATCCGCACCACCATGGCTCTTGATCACGACGCCATTGAGGCCAAGGAATACACCACCGTTGACCTTCCTGGGATCCATCTTCTCGCGCAGGCGATCGAACGCACCCTTGGCCAGGATGTAGCCGATCTTGGCAAGCAGGGTGCGCGACATTGCAGCGCGCAGATATTCGGCAATCTGGCGCGCGGTGCCTTCGGCTGCCTTCAGCGCGATATTGCCGGAAAAGCCTTCGGTCACAACGACGTCGACCGTCCCACGGCCGATGTCGTCGCCTTCGACGAAACCGTAATAGTCAAAGCCATCGATATTGGCTTCACGGATCAGGCGGCCAGCTTCCTTGACCTCTTCCTGTCCCTTGATTTCCTCGACACCGACGTTGAGAAGCCCAACCATCGGTCGTTCGATCTCGAAGAGGGCCCGCGCCATGGCGCCGCCCATCAGCGCGAAGTCCATGAGTTGCTGCGCATCCGCACCGATCGTCGCGCCGACGTCGAGCACGATGCTCTCGCCCTTCAGCGTCGGCCAGATGGCAGCGATCGCCGGGCGCTGGATCCCCTGCATCGTGCGCAGACAGAAGACCGACATGGCCATGAGCGCGCCGGTATTGCCGGCCGAAACGACGACATCGGCCTCGCCGGCATTGATCGCGTCGATCGCCTTCCACATGCTCGATTTGCCGCGGCCGCGGCGAAGCGCCTGGCTCGGCTTCTCGTCCATCGCCACGGCGATTTCACAATCGTAAAAGGTGCTGCTGGCCTTGAGCTTCGGATATTTTCCCAAGAGTTCCGCGCATTGCGCTTCGATACCGAACAACACGAACTTGATGTCCGGATGACGTTCGAGCGCTCTTGCGGCACCCGGGATGACGACTTCGGGACCATAGTCGCCACCCATCACGTCAAGTGAAATTCTGACCACGCGTGTCTTATCCTTCATTTCTGCCACACAACACGTGCCGTCGTGGCGCACTCACCTGGGACGCAATGACGAAACATATTGCTTCTGACGCTTGAGCCAAGCACGCGGCAGATCGCTTCACGGCTCTTTTGGCCGGTTTGGGGCCAAAATACTGCTTTTCCTTTGCGTGACAACCGAATTGTAGAAGAGGCTTTCGCGGCCTCAGTCCTTTTTCCAGTCCTTCAGGACAGCAAACGGGTTCGGCTTCTTGTCGTCCGCTGAGGTGCTCTCGATTCGCTCGCCGAAAGCCGCACCCGGCTTGCGCGGATAGGGGTCGATGGCAAGCGCCACCTGCTCGCTGACGACGACGCCGGCATCGATCGTGTCGCCCGTGAACGTGTCGGGGATGTCGGGACCATCCGGGTCGAGAATCATCTCGCCGCCGTCGTTGCTCGCCTGGCGGGCGAGCCGCGATCCTTCGGGAACCAGGATCGCTTCGACCGGTTCATGGATGTCGGCCTCGACGGGCTCGAGCGTCACCACGCAGCTTTGCACGATGCGGGCCGTGACATCGCCCTTGATCTTGACGCCATCCTTCTTCCAGCGCGCGATCTGCAACTCTGCGCTGAGCGACAGCACGTCCCTGACGCCCCAGAGCTTCGCCAATGCCGCCCTTTCCCGCTCGTTTGCTGAAAGCTGCACGCTGACAGCGTTCGCCGAGATATGCCCCACCTTCACCGGATAGGAGAAGGCCGGCTGGCTATCGTCTTTCATGATCGGATCCTTCCTCGCCAGGGCGATTGATGCCGCCCAGTCGCGAATGCAGCTGCCGCCCGGGTTCCCGCTCGCGGCGCTGATATCTCTTAATAACCGCTCTATTAAACGCCAGCGGATGGAATCTGCAACTGACCGGCCTCGACAACCTCTTCGGCAATGTCGGCGAGGTGCGCCTCGACAGTCAGCAGATAGGCTGCAAGCGCCTCCATCGAGGGTGCTGCATCGCCGCCTTCCGGATGAAAGTTACGCTTGAGTGCCGCTGCCAAGGCGGCCGTATCCTTCGCTTCCAGCGCTGCCGCGTAGGACTCGAGGCGACCGTAATACATGCCGGCCAGCTTCTTCATCTTCTTCGGAACGCCGGCATCGCCCACGCCGAGTTCGCGGATCGAGTGATCGACGTCCTCGAAGAAAGCGTCGATGATCTCCTGCGCGATCTCCTGGCCGGGCCTTGCCGAAGCACGGGTGCGGCGGAAGTAGAGGATCAGCATAGCCGACAGCATCTCGAACCGCCCCATGACCGTGTCCGGCACATTGAGGTCGGTGTAGAGATAAGGTTGGCGCGCGGCCGACGTCAGCAGTGCATACTGACGCTCGACAATCACGGCATTGCCGCTTTTTCTTTTGAACAGTCCAAAAATCATCACAAAGCTCGGGCTTGGCTTTCTCGAAATGCGCGCAAGCGCCCATCCCGTTGTTGCATGACAGCCGAAGCTGGTTTACCGAAGCAGGCACGAATTGCAATGGCGGATCTGCCATCGTTTCTCCAAGGGGAGCTGTCGTTGACGAAGCGGTATTTGAGAAAAAACTTTAAAACCCTCGGCCGCGTGGCGGCCGTAGCTACCATCGCCGGTCTCACCCTTTCAGCCTGCCAGTCCGCCAATGTCGGTGAAGTCCTTCATCAGGGTTATGTGGTTGACCAGGAAACGCTAAACCTCGTTCCCGTCGGCTCCAGCCGCGAGCAGGTGCTCCTGTCGCTCGGCACCCCGTCGACGACCGCGACCTTCGACAACGAAGTGTTCTACTACATTTCGCAGACCCGCAAGCGTCCCGTCGCCTTCATGAAGCCTCAGCTGGTCGACCAGTCGATCCTTGCTGTTTACTTCGACAAGGAAGGTACTGTCAGCCAGCTCGCACACTATACGCTGAAGGATGGCAAGGTCTTCGACATGCTGTCGCGCACGACGCCGACCGGCGGCAAGGAAACGAGCTTCCTCGGCCAGCTGTTGAGCGGACCAGGTGCCGGACAGGCTGCTGCAAAGAGCCTGTTCAAGGACTTCGGCAGCAAGTAGTTCACCCATCACAAAGCAAAAGGCCCGCGGAAGTCTCTTCCGCGGGCCTTTTTCGTTTCAGCGATACAATCAGGCGAGGACGGCCAGAAGCAGCAGCGCCACGATGTTGGTGATCTTGATCGCAGGGTTCACCGCCGGACCGGCCGTATCCTTGTAGGGATCGCCCACCGTGTCACCGGTGACGGATGCCTTGTGCGCCTCCGAGCCCTTGAGATGACGCTCGCCGTTCTTGTCGACGAAGCCATCCTCGAAGCTCTTCTTGGCATTGTCCCAGGCGCCGCCGCCCGACGTCATCGAGATCGCCACGAACAGGCCGTTGACGATGACACCGAGAAGCGATGCGCCGAGTGCTGCGAAGGCCGAGGCCTTCGAGCCCGACAGAAGCAGCACGCCAAAGTAGACGACGATAGGTGCGAGCACCGGCAACAGCGAGGGAACGACCATTTCACGGATCGCCGCCTTCGTCAGAAGGTCGACGGCGCGACCATAGTCCGGCCGCTCCGTGCCTTCCATGATGCCGGGTTTTTCGCGGAACTGTCGACGAACCTCCTCAACGATGGATCCGGCCGCACGGCCGACCGCCGTCATCGCGATACCGCCGAAGAGGTAGGGGATGAGACCGCCGAAGATCAGGCCTGCCACAACGTAGGGGTTGGAGAGATCGAAGGAGATCTGGCCCACATCGGCAAAGTACGGGTACTTGTCACCATTCGCCGCAAAGTAGCGGAGGTCGTTCGAATAGGCCGCGAAGAGCACCAGCGCGCCGAGACCGGCCGAACCGATCGCATAGCCCTTGGTGACGGCCTTTGTGGTGTTGCCGACCGCGTCGAGCGCATCGGTGGATTTGCGCACTTCCGGCGGCAGATGCGACATTTCCGCGATGCCGCCGGCATTATCCGTCACCGGACCGAAGGCATCGAGTGCCACAATCATGCCGGCAAGACCGAGCATGGCGGTGACGGCGATGCCGGTCCCGAAGAGGCCGGCGAGTTGGTAGGTGAAGATGATGCCGCCAACGATGACGATCGCCGGCAGGGCCGTCGATTCCAGCGAGACGGCAAGCCCCTGGATCACGTTGGTGCCATGGCCGGTGACCGAAGCCTGGGCGATCGAGTTCACCGGCCGTTTGTTGGTGCCGGTATAATATTCCGTGATCACCACGATCAGGGCCGTCACGATCAGGCCGAGAATGCCGCAGAAAAACAGATTCCAGCCGGTGATGTCCTTGCCGTCAACCGTACCAATGGTGCCCCATCCGATCGTGAAGGACGTGGCTGCGCCGAGACCGAGGATCGACAACACGCCGGTGACGATCAGGCCCCTGTAGAGAGCGCCCATGATCGAGTTGTTGGTACCGAGCTTGACGAAGAAGGTGCCGATGATCGACGTGATGATGCAGGCTGCGCAGATGGCCAGCGGATAGACCATGACCGTCGCGAGCACCGGCGTGCCGGCGAAGAAGATCGCCGCCAGCACCATGGTCGCGACGACCGAGACGGCGTAGGTCTCGAACAGGTCGGCCGCCATGCCGGCGCAATCGCCGACATTGTCGCCGACGTTATCGGCAATCGTTGCCGGATTGCGCGGATCGTCTTCCGGAATGCCGGCCTCCACCTTGCCGACGAGGTCCCCACCAACGTCGGCGCCCTTGGTGAAGATGCCCCCGCCGAGACGGGCGAAGATGGAGATCAGAGAAGCGCCGAAACCGAGCGCGACCAGCGCGTCGATGACTTCGCGCGAGGCGGGCTCATGCCCGAGGCCGGCCGTGAGGACGACGTAGTAGACGGAGACGCCGAGAAGCGCCAGGCCCGCTACGAGAAGGCCGGTAATCGCGCCTGACTTGAAAGCGATGTCGAGGCCGGAGGCAAGGCTGACGGAAGCCGCCTGGGCAGTACGGACGTTTGCCCGAACAGAAACATGCATGCCGATGAAGCCCGCAGCGCCCGAAAGGATCGCACCGACCAGAAAGCCGAAAGCGGCGGCGGGAGAAAGAAGAACCCAAGCGGCGATGAAAACGACAACACCGACGATGGCAATGGTCTTGTACTGACGCGTGAGATAGGCCTGCGCCCCTTCACGAATGTAGCCTGCGATTTCTTGCATGCGGGCGTTCCCCTGGTCGGCGGCCATCACCGACTGTGTTGCCCAGATGGCATAAACCACCGCGAGCAACCCGCATGCGATAACGCCCAACAAAATGGTCATTTCGCATTACCCTCCGTTACAACCCGCGGACTCACTCCCGGCCACGGGCCCCTCAAAACCGCGAATCACGCGCCACCTCCTCAAGCAGCACCCCCCACGGCGCGGCCAGAGTGCGGTTGCAACGGGAGATCGTCAAGCCCCGGAAAACGCCAGTGAGAAGGCGCTCCGGCCGCTTTGAGGTGTCAGGAGAATGGAGTTAGGCGGCAGCGTTCCGCGGTGTGCGCTTCAGGAGCAGCAGAAGTACCAAGCAGACGATGGTGACCGGCCACACGACCGCGTTCAGCATGTCCCATCCATAGGCGGACAGCACTTTGCCTGAGGCAAAGGACGACAGCGCCACGGTGGTGAAGAGGATGATGTCGTGGAAGGCCTGGACCTTGTCGGCCTCCTGCGGACGGTAACTGCTGGCGACGATCGCCGTCGAGCCGATGAAGCCGAAATTCCAGCCGAGGCCGAGCAGCACCAGCGCACCCCAGAAGTTCCAGAGTTCGATGCCCATATGCGCCACAGTCGCACAGGCCATCAGGAGAAGCAGGCCGCAGCCGACGATACGCTCGGCGCCGAAGCGGCTGATCAGCCAGCCGGTGAAGAAGCTCGGGGCGAACATCGCCAGCACATGCCACTGGATGCCGAGCGTCGCGAGCTCGGTCGAAAACCCGCAGCCCACCACCATCTCGACGGGAGCACCGGTCATCATGAAGGTCATCAGTGCATAGCTGGAGATGCCGCAGACCATGCCGGTGGCGAAGCGCTGGCTGCGTACGATCGCGCCGAGAGGACGCACGGCCTCATGGTGGTGATCTTTGACCATCGCACCCGGTTCGGGCAACCGCAGGGGTGCGAAGAAGAACGCCGCGAGCAGGCAGATCGGCAGCAGCACGACGAAAGCGCCGGCAAAGGCGACGGGCGCAAACAGGTCTCCGGCAAAGATGACGATCTGCGGGCCGAGCACGGCCGAAACGATACCGCCGCCAAGGATCAGCGAGATCGCCTTGGGTTTGTAGAACGACGGGGAAGCATCGGCGGCGGCGAAACGCAGCTTTTGGGTGAAGCCGTTCGACGAGCCGAGCATCGCGAGAGCAAAGGCGAAGAGCCAGAAGCTTTCGCGGAACAGCGCGACGGCGGCGAGCGCCGCGCCTGCGGCAGCGACCCCGGTCCCGGTCATGAAGGCAAACCGGCGGCCGATCAGGCGCGAGAGCATCGCGACCAGCACGACCCCAAGCGCCATGCCGACGTTGAAGGCGGTCAGAGGTGCTGTTGCCAGCGACTTGTCTTCCGCGAGCAACTGGTAGCCGGCGACACCGCCGATGGAGAAGCAGATCGGTCCGACGACGCCGAGGATGGCCTGCGCGGCAGTCAGATGGAAAACGTTGCGGCGCGCTTCGCGAAGGGTGGCCCCCATGTCATCCGCAGCAACCGCAACCATAAACTCTACTTCCTGAACTCGCTACGAACCTGCTTGGCAATACGATCGAGAACGGCATTGACCAGCTTCGGCTCGTCATCCTCGAAGAAGGCCTTGGCGATCTCGACATACTCGGTGACGATTACCGGAACCGGCACGTCCTTGCGTTCCAGCATTTCGAAGGTGCCGGCACGCAGGATGGCGCGCACGGTAGAATCGAGCCGCGACAGTGCCCAGTCGTCCTGAAGCGCCGAACCGATCAACGGATCGAGCTTGCGCTGGTCGCGCACGACGCCGGCGACGATCGAGCGGAACCAGGAGGCGTCAGCCTTCAGATAGGTGTCGCCGTCGACGTCCTGGCCGAGGCGATGGGCTTCGTACTCGGCAACCACTTCGAGCACGCCGGTGCCGCCAATGTCCATCTGATAGAGCGCCTGCACCGCGGCAAGGCGCGCGGCGCCGCGCTGGTTGACCTGCTTCAGCGGCTGATCCGAGGGTGTCTTCGTCACTTTTCCGTGCCCAGTTTCTTCTTCAATTCAATCATGGTGAGCGCCGCACGCGCAGCAAAGCCACCCTTGTCACCTTCCGACCGGCGGGCGCGTGCCCAGGCCTGGTCGTCATTCTCGACCGTCAGGATGCCGTTGCCGATGGCGAGGCTTTCGCTCACGGCGAGATCCATGATGGCCCGCGAAGATTCGTTCGCGACGATATCGAAATGATAGGTCTCGCCGCGAATGACCATGCCGAGCGCGACGAAGCCGTCATATTCCGTACCGCCTTCGTCAGCACCGTCGAGTGCCATGGCGATCGCCGGCGGGATTTCGAGCGCGCCCGGGACCGTTACGATATCATAGGTGGCCCCGGCTGCGTCCAGCGCATGTTTGGCGCCGTCGAGCAATGCATCGGCCATATCGTCATAGAAACGCGCTTCCACAATCAGAATGTGGGCTGCCGTGGTCTCTGCCATGGATCACCTGTCTTTGAGAGTTCGTCGCCGGTTGCGACCGGCAGGCGGCGGTCAAACCATGCCCGGCGCCGAATGGCAAGCAAATTCCGCCGCAAACGGCCTTTTGCTGCGCCGAACAGCGGCAGAATACCAAGCCCGAAGGGCTATCCTTGCCGTTCGGGCTTCGAACACAATCGCATGGTTGCTTGCGGTTTGCCACGCGGAACAGCAAGTTCAGGTACCAGGCAGGAATTGAACGAGGCATCCGCATGCTTGAGACCCCATCAACGATCCGCCTCCCCCGTGCCCCTCGAGCGGTCGTCTTCGATATGGATGGGCTCGCACCGGATTTCGGCTACGAGATGCCCGCCTCGCTCTACTCGACACAGCGCGCTCCGCCGCCGCATTTACCGTCATAGGATTGCAAAATCGAGGCATAAGCAACGTAACGTTTATCAATTTCGACGCTTGTCGGTTGACGTTCCCTCGATCGCGCGACACGGATAGGAACGGACCGTGGATGCTTCTTGCGAAATGCACGGCGTCAGGGAGATAGACATGACGGAAACGCGAAAACCGATCGTCAATCCGAAGACCCTCAACCTCGACCATTGGACGAAAGGCGAAGGGTTCGAATCGAGCGACGCTTCCTTCGGCGCGTTGCTGGGCCTTAAGGATCTCGGCATCGGCTACGGCGAAGTGCCGCCGGGCAAGTCCGGCTGCCCGTTCCACAATCACCACGTCGAGGAGGAGCTTTTCATCATCCTCGAAGGCGAAGGCACGTATCGCTTCGGCAACGAGCGCCATGCGGTTGGGCCGGGCGACATTCTTGGCGCGCCTGCAGGCGGGCCGGAAACGGCGCATCACCTGATCAACACTGGCAGCGTGGCGCTCAAATACTTGTCTATTTCGACCATGGCGGCCACCGAGATCTGCGAGTACCCGGACTCGGGCAAGTTCCTCGCCAAGACGCGCAGTGCTGATGGCCAGAGGCGATTCCGCTTCATCGGCAGACCGGAAGACACTGTCGACTATTGGGACGGCGAGCCGGGCGCCTGAGTTCACCACAGCATAGGATCGAACATGCATAGCGTGCCTATCATCGAGACAGACCGCCTCATCCTGCGCCCCTATCGCCGTGACGACTTTCCCTCCTACGCAGCGCTGTTCGGCGATGCCGAGGTGATCCGCTATGTCGGTGGGGTTCCTTTTACGCGTGAACAATCCTGGACGCGGTTCCTGCGCCAGGTGGGCATGTGGCACTATTTCGGCTTTGGCTTCTTTGCCATTCAGGATCGGGAAACGGGAGCATTCCTCGGCGAAGCCGGGTTTCACGATGTACATCGCGCCATCACGCCCTCGCTTGAAGGCACGATGGAGACCGGATGGGCGCTTTCACCAAAGGCCCATGGCCAGGGGCTTGCGACAGAAGCGGTCAGTGCGGCGCTGAAATGGGCCGATCACCAGTTCCCCACGCTCCGCAAAACCTGCATCATCGATGTCGGCAACCGTGCCTCAATCCGGGTTGCGGAGAAGCATGGCTTCAAGGAATTCTGGCGGACGACCTATCATGGCAACCACGTGATCATGTTCGAGCGCCATCAGAAGGCAACGACGACGCACAAGTTGCGTGCGCACGCCGAAACATGAACAATTTTTAATTGTTTTCCAGACCTTTACGCCGCGGAAACGGCCAGATTCCGGGCCAGCTTTCTAGGCGTTGGCACGACGCGCCCCCGCCCCAAGCCGAGGAAACGCCGCCCCAATCAGTCGAAACCGTCCAGCACGTCTCAATGCGGGTGACCCAACCCGCAATCGACCTCTGCTGGCCGCTGCGGCACGAGATGGTGACCGGTCTCCAAGGCCCACAAGGGTCACCCGTTCGGGTCGGCGCCCGGCGGTCGCGATGTCGCAAGCAACCAAGGAGCATGACCATGAACCGCATAGCCAAGCTTTCCGTCATCGCTGCTCTCTCCGCCCTTTCCTTCGGCGGCATCTCCTACGCGGCAGGCGCTGCGATGAACTGGCCGGCGCATATCGACCAGACAGTACGCCACTTCAAGGGCAACCACTTCAACATCGTTGACGTCGATACGCTCAAGGAAACGAGCCAGACACGGACCTGGATCAACGAAGCGACGCCGAAGCAAATCTCGGCCTTGCACGCTGCGGTCCACGCCAACAAGCCGCTCGCGGCCAAGCTGAAGGGCCCGAACGTCGAGATGAACAACATCGCCGGCGCTGAACAGGCGGCCGATGGCAGCCTGATCTTCTATCTGCGCTGAGCCGCAACCGCCCTCTCAAAACGCCACCGCCCCCAATCGGGGCCGGTTTGCTTTTTTTGAGACATATTCGGCAAAGAATCTCAGACTTCGCTCATGCCGGTTTGGGTGCCGGGAACTCGGCCAGGCGCGCCGCGTAACGGGCCATGGTGTCGACTTCAAAGTTGACGAAATCACCCGCCTTGCGTTCGCCCCAGGTGGTGACCTCCAGCGAATGGCGGATCAAGAGCACGTCGAATTCGACGCCATCGACCTTGTTGACCGTCAGCGACGTACCGTCGAGCGCGACAGAGCCCTTGGGAGCCACGAACTTTGCCAGATGCTCAGGTGCCCGCAGGCGAAAGCGCACCGCGTCGCCCTCCGACTCCACCGAGAGGATTTCCGCCTTGTCATCGATATGACCGGAGACCAGGTGGCCGCCGAGCTCGTCGCCAATCTTCAGTGACCGCTCGAGGTTGATCCGCGTGCCCTTTGTCCAGCCCGCAATCGTCGTCAGCCGCAGCGCTTCTTCCCAGGCCTCGACCTCGAACCAGCGCTCGTTGCTGCCGGCTTCAGGCAGGGCGGTCACCGTCAGACACACACCGGAATGGGCGATGGAGGCGCCCATGTCGATGGTCCTCGGATCATAGCTCGTGGCAACACGCAGCTTGATGCCTTCCTTGAGCGGGGTGACGGCATCGACGGTGCCGATGTCGGTAACAATGCCTGTGAACATCAGTTTTCTCTTTCGTATTCCTCGAACAGATCCTCTCCGTAGCGCGCTTCGGCGACACGCGTGAAGCCGGTCGGCACGGACTTACGGTCAAATGGGGATGCAATGCCGTTTTCGCCAATCGTCCCAGGCCCGGTGTAAAGCTGAATACGGTCGACGAGGGCCGCATCGAGAAAGGCGCGCGCCGCGACCGCTCCACCTTCGACCATCAGCGAGGAGATGCCGCGCGAGGCGAGGGCCGTCAGAAGGTCCGCAATCGAACCGGCTTCGAGCACCTCAACGCCGGCGGCCTCCAGGGCCGCCTTGCGTGCGGCCCGGCCGTCATCGACATCCGCGTCCGGACCGCCGGATCCGTCACTGGAGACCACGATCACCGGAACATCCCGCGCCGTTCGCACCAGTTTCGAGGAAAGCGGCAGGTCGAGCCGGCGGTCGAGGACGATGCGCAGCGGCGAGCGATTTTCGAGCCCGGGTAGCCGCACGGTCAATTCCGGGTCGTCGGCCGTCGCCGTGCCGATCCCGACGAGGATCGCGTCCGTCTCGGCTCTCAGCATTTGCACCTGCCCGCGGGAGATGGGATTGGTGATGCGGACCTGCCCTGCCCCCTTACGGCCGATCATGCCGTCGGCGGAAACAGCAAGCTTGAGAATCACATAGGGCCGCCGGCTTACCTGGCGCATGAGATAGGCTTCGAGTGCGTGCTGCCCCTCTTCAGCGAGAACGCCGATATCGACGATGATGCCGGCATCGCGCAGGCGCACGACGCCGCGCCCGGCGACACGCTCATCCGGATCGAGGATCGAGATCACCACGCGGGCAACGCCGGATGCGACAAGGGCGTCGGCGCAAGGCGGCGTCTTGCCGTGATGCGAGCAGGGCTCCAGCGTCACATAGGCGGTCGCGCCCCTCGCCGTCTCTCCGGCCTCTGCCAGCGCCTGGGTTTCCGCATGCGGACGACCGCTTCGCGCCGTCACGGCGCGGCCGACGATGACGCCTTCCTTGACGATCAGGCAGGCGACGGAGGGATTGGTGGAAGTCTGTCCGAGATGATGGCGGGCCAGCCTCAGCGCCGCGGCCATGAACCTCTCGTCTTCACGGGTGGGTCCTGCCATGGCTCTATCCAGCTTTCGCCTATTCGCCCGGATCGCGCGCGATCTTGGCGCTGATCTCGGTGATGACCTTCTCGAAATCCTCGGCATGCGAGAAATCGCGATAGACCGAAGCGTAGCGCACGAAGGCAACGTCATCGAGGCTCTTCAGGGCCTCGAGCACCTGCAGGCCGATTTCCTCCGAGGGGATCTCGGTCTCGCCGGAGCTTTCGAGGCGCCGAACGATGCCGGAGACCGCCCGCTCGATGCGGTCGCGATCGACCGGGCGCTTCCTGAGCGCGATCTCGAACGACCGCAAAAGTTTATCCCGGTCGAAAGGAACCTTCCGACCGGTCTTCTTGATGATCATCAGTTCACGCAACTGCACCCGTTCGAAGGTCGTGAAACGACCTCCGCAATCCGGACAAATCCGGCGGCGGCGAATGGCGTTCCCGTCCTCTGCAGGACGGGAATCCTTCACCTGACTGTCTTCAGAACCGCAATAGGGGCAGCGCATGAGCGACCGATCACATGTAGCCGTACATCGGGAAGCGGTCGGTCAGCTTGAGGACCTTTTCGCGAACGCCGGCCTCGACGGCAGCATTGCCTTCGTCGGAGTTGGCGACCTTCAGGCCGTCGAGGACCTCGACGATCAGCTCGCCGATTTCCTTGAACTCGGCTTCCTTGAAGCCGCGGGTGGTACCGGCCGGCGTGCCGAGACGGACGCCCGAGGTGACGAACGGCTTTTCAGGGTCGAACGGGATGCCGTTCTTGTTGCAGGTGATGAACGCACGGCCGAGGGCGGCTTCCGCGCGCTTGCCGGTTGCGTTCTTCTTGCGCAGGTCGACGAGCATCAGGTGGTTGTCGGTGCCGCCGGAGACGATGTCCAGGCCGTTGGCCTTCAGCGTTTCGGCGAGTGTGCGGGCGTTCTTGACGATCTGGGCCGCATAGTCCTTGAACGACGGATGCAGCGCTTCGCCGAGAGCAACAGCCTTGGCGGCGATGACGTGCATCAGCGGGCCGCC
The DNA here is from genome assembly GCF_014852025.1 of Ensifer sp. ENS10. Classification (NCBI taxonomy): domain Bacteria; kingdom Pseudomonadati; phylum Pseudomonadota; class Alphaproteobacteria; order Hyphomicrobiales; family Rhizobiaceae; genus Ensifer; species Ensifer sp. ENS10. The sequence continues at coordinate 1,247,555 of NZ_JACVAS010000001.1, read as the reverse complement.
CTGGAGACCCGGGAAGACGGCCGAGTTGATCTTCTTGGCGACATCTTCGTCGTTGGTCAGGACCATGCCGCCGCGCGGGCCGCGCAGCGACTTGTGCGTCGTCGTGGTGGCGACGTGGCAATGCGGGAACGGCGACGGATGCTGGCCACCGGCAACGAGACCGGCGATGTGCGCCATGTCAACCATCAGCCAGGCGCCGACTTCGTCGGCGATCTCGCGGAAGCGCTTCCAGTCCCAGATGCGCGAATAGGCGGTGCCACCGGCAATGATCAGCTTCGGCTTGTGCTTGCGCGCCTGCTCGGCAACGTTGTCCATGTCGAGCAGGTGGTCGTCTTCACGCACACCGTAGGAAACGACGTTGAACCACTTGCCGGACATGTTGACCGGCGAACCGTGCGTCAGGTGACCGCCCGAGTTGAGGTCGAGGCCCATGAAGGTGTCGCCCGGCTGCAAGAGCGCCAGGAACACGGCCTGGTTCATCTGCGAACCGGAGTTCGGCTGAACGTTGGCGAAGTTGACGCCGAAGAGCTTCTTGGCGCGTTCGATCGCCAGTTCCTCGGCGATATCGACGAACTGGCAGCCGCCGTAGTAGCGCTTGCCCGGGTAACCCTCGGCATATTTGTTGGTCATGATCGAGCCCTGGGCTTCGAGCACGGCGCGGGAAACGATGTTCTCGGAGGCGATCAGCTCGATCTCGTGGCGCTGACGACCCAGCTCCTTCTCGATCGCACCAAAGATGTCCGGATCGCTGTCGGCCAGAGAACGGGTGAAGAAGGCGTCATTGGTCTGTTCAAGCATCGGCGCGAGGCTCCTCTCAAGGGTGGCAGTTCTTTAGCTTCCTCGCACGGCGAGAGCAATATCTGCTGTGCGGTTTGCGTCATTTCCCCCATCTGCCGCGCCGAAATATCGCGGCGGCTGACGCGTGAAAAAGCCGCGCTCCCAGGGGAAGCGCGGCTTTAGGAATTCCGTGTCGCAAATTCGCTTATTGCGGCAGCGCGTCCTGATCGACCGAGCCGGGCGACTGCTCGACGCCATAGGGCGACTGCAGCGCCAGCTCGGTGGCACCGTCGCGCTGGTAGATATCATCGCGGAACTGCACCACGCCATCCTTTGCGGACCAGGCCGTGATGTAGGTGAAGAACACGGGCACTTCCTCGGCGAGCGTGATCGGCGTGTTGACGCCGGTCTTGATGGTCGCCTCGATCTGCTGGCGCGACCAGCCGGGCGTATCCTTCAGCAACCAGGTCGAAAGATCGCGCACGTTCTGCACGCGAACGCAGCCGGAAGACTCGAAACGCATCAGCTTGTTGAACAGACCCTGCTGCGGGGTATCGTGCATGTAGACCTGATGCTCGTTGTGGAAGTTGATCTTCGTCGACGACATCGCGTTGATCTTGCCCGGGTCCTGGCGGAACATCAGGTTCGGCGCCTTCTCGGCGTTCCAATCGACCGTTTCCGGCGACACTTCGCCGCCACTGCCGTCGAACAGACGGATCGAGTTGCGTGCGAGATAGGTCGGGTCCTTGCGCATCAGCGGCATGATATCCTTCTGGATGATCGAGCGCGGCGCGGTCCAATAGGGGTTGAGGATGACCTCGTAGATCTTCGAGTTGAGGATCGGCGACTGGCGGTCGATCTTGCCGACGATCGCCGTATGGCGCAGCGCCACGCGGCCGTTCTCGACCGCTTCGATATAGGCGGCCGGAATGTTGACCATCACGTAGCGGCGGCCAAGATCGCCGGACATCGACTGCAGGCGAACGAGGTTGGTCTGGAGCTGGCCGAGGCGGGTGTTGGCGTCGACGTTGATCGCCTTCAGCGTGTATTCGCCGATGACGCCATCAGCCGGGAGGCCATGGCGAGCCTGGAAGCGCTTGACCGCGCCTTCGACGTAGGAATCGAAGGACGAGGAGACGCCTGCCGACTGCGGCAGGTCACCGGAGACCATCAGGCGCTGGCGAAGCTGCTGCACCGACGGATCCGTGACGCCGAGCTCGAGCTTGACGCTGGTCTGGACCATCGGCCAGCCGCCTTGCGAAACGATGTTCTGGTAGTCGAAGATTGCCTGCTGCACGTGGGCGATCGTTTCCGGGCCGAAGACCGGCGTGTTCGAAACGACCGTCGTCGCGGTGCGCGATGCCTTGGCGTCGTACTGGTCGTCCCAGGAGCCGCGGCGTGGCGAATTGATGATCTCGTTCAGGGCGTCCTGTGCGCTTGCCGCGCCGGCAACTGCCACGGCGCCGAAGGTTGCTGCCGAGCGCAGAAAGGCGCGGCGCGAGAATGCATCAATTCCATTCTTTTTCGACATATTCCTACCATCCCAATGCGTTGGCACGCGCCCTATGCGCTGGCACGCACGTTGCCGGAGCCCTAACACGATCGTGGTTAACAAAGGTCAACCAACGAGCCACCCTGCCCTCACAAGATTTCACGATACCGCGAGTGAGGACCCTCATCCGGCAGGCGAAACGCGAAACGAATCCACGCTCAAGAAAACACGTGGCCGCACCTACCGCATGTCGTCGTCGCTGTCACAGCAATATGGCCAATTCGTGTCTCGGACAGGTTGAACGGCGACATGGCACGCCTTTTGCTTTTCGCCGCAACGGATAAGCCGGCGGACGAGCTGCAGGCGGCAACATTTTGATTTTCTAATACTTTCCGTTTGGAAAGCCGGCCGAACGCAGGAATGGCGTGCCGAAGCGGTGCGGCTTTTCCGCAACAGGATGAGAAGCCGGCAAATGGCAAAGGTCGGACACGCAGGGATTGCGCCCGACCTTTGAACTGGAGGTTCTACAGCGGCGCGCGTCTATTCAGACGCGCAAAGGTCGCTGTACCACATTGAGTTTCTGCATAACTTTGTCCTTAGATCGCTTCGATCTAAGGACAAAGTTATGCAGGGCCTGGATTACAGGCGGTACATGATCGAGTCGTTCCAGAAGCGATCGAGGCGCTGCAGGAGCTTGTTCATCTGGGTGAACTCGTCCGAACCGATACCGCCGACCTTCTGGATCGAGCCGATGTGGCGCTCGTAGAGCTTGGCGACGGTTTCGGCGATTTCCTGGCCGTCTTCCGTCAGGCTGATACGAACCGAGCGGCGGTCGACGCGAGAGCGCTGGTGGTTGATCAGGCCAAGGTCGACGAGCTTCTTGACGTTATAGGAGACGTTCGAGCCGAGGTAGTAGCCGCGGGAGCGAAGTTCGCCGGCGGTCAGTTCCGAGTTGCCGATGTTGAAGAGCAACAGGGCCTGAACGGCGTTGACGTCGCTGCGACCTTCACGGTCGAATTCGTCCTTGATGACGTCGAGCAGACGGCGGTGCAGACGCTCGACGAGGTGGAGGGATTCCATGTAGAGACCGCGGATGGTTTCTTCCTGAGGGTCTCGGGGCTGAGCCGCCTGCGGCTTCATCTTCGTGTTCATTTGACTGCCTCACTGTTTTGTTTGGCGGTGTCAGTTTGTCTGCCCGCCTTGAGTGAGACCCTATCGAATACGTCTAAAATTCTACTTAAACCGCAGCCTTAACAAGAGCTTGCCATTTGACGAGCCTGTCTCAGGGTGAATCAACTCTTACCTGCTTGGCCTGCCGCCAGCGCTGAAAGACGAGTGCCGCCCGGAAAAGAACGAAGGTGACGGCAACCGCCACATGCAGCACGACCAGCAAAGGACGGGCGCCGAAACTCACCGGATAGAACTCATACATGGCGATCTCGATCGCCGCTGCGACCACCCAGACCACAGGGCCCCAGGAGACGAGCAACCAGAGGCCGAGCGCCGCAACGGGATAGACGACGGCGAGCGCCGTCGCAGCCGCGCGCCACTCCGGCGACAACAGATCGAAGCGCCCGGCGCCACCATGGGAAAAGCCGATCAGCATGGCCCAGTAGTTAAGTGCGAACCAGATGCACGAGGCAGAGACCAGACGCAGGAAGATACCGAAGAGGATCTCGGTCAGCGATGGTTTCAGCACATGGGCAGAATCATGAAGCATGGCCGGCAAGATAGGGCGGCTCTTCCTCATCCGCCAGCGGGATCGCAGTTTCCCCTCTCCTGCAGCTATCTTTTTGAAGAGAAGAAATGCCGCAGTTCGTTCACCCGGCGCGCGGTTCCCAATTGCCGCCCCCCCATGATAAAGCGCTTGGCTAACGATGATTTTGACCGGAAAGGCGTGGGCGCGATGAACGACAGGACGAATCTTGTGGACAGGATCACCGGCCACCGCCGCATGCGCCGCAACCGCAAGGCCGACTGGACGCGGCGACTGGTGCAGGAAAACCGCCTGACCGTCGACGATCTGATCTGGCCGATCTTCATCGTGCCGGGCAGCAACATCGTCCAGCCGATCGAGGCGATGCCCGGCGTCAACCGCATGAGCATCGACAAGGCGGTGGAAGCGGTCAAGGAAGCGGCCGATCTCGGCATTCCGGCGATTGCGACCTTCCCGAACATCGACATGGGGCTGCGCGACGAGACCGGCTCCAACAGCCTTGCTGCCGACAACCTGATCAATCAGGCGACGCGGGCCTTCAAGAAAGCGGTGCCCGAGATCGGCATCATCACCGACGTCGCTCTCGATCCCTTCACCAGCCACGGCCATGACGGCATCCTTCGCAACGGCGAGATCGTCAACGACGAAACCGTCGAGATGATCGCAAGGGCGGCGGTCGCCCAGGCGGATGCCGGCTCCGACATCATCGCCCCCTCCGACATGATGGATGGCCGCATCGGCGCGATCCGCCAGGCGCTCGATGCCGCCGGGCACCAGAATGTCGGCATCATGTCCTATGCGACAAAGTTCGCGTCCGGGTTCTACGGCCCCTATCGCGAGGCGATCGGCACCGGCGGCCTTTTGAAGGGCGACAAGAAGACCTATTACATCGACCCGGCCAACGGCACCGAAGCGATCCGCGATGCTGCCCTCGACGTCGAGGAAGGCGCCGACATGCTGATGGTGAAACCGGGCCTGCCCTATCTCGACATCTGCTGGCGCATGAAGGAGGCCTTCGGCCTGCCCGTCTTTGCCTACCAAGTCTCCGGCGAATACTCGCAGGTCAAAGCCGCCGCCGCCAACGGCTGGATCGACGGCGAGAAGGTGATGCTGGAAACGCTGCTCGCCTTCAAACGCGCCGGCTGCGACGGTATCCTCAGCTATTTCGCCGTCGAGGTGGCTCGTATCCTTGCCAAAGGCCGTTAAGCGCAGGCTTCTGTTGCAGGAAATCAAAATTCTACAGCGACCTTTGCGCGTCTGATAAGACGCGCGGCGCTGTGGTGAGCCTCCAATCCTTGTTTTGCAGGCATCACCATCCCATATCCTGCATTCAACCAAGCGAGGCTTAGACGGATGACCATGCACAACGAAGACCTGAGGCTGCCGAGCAATGACTGGCGCGCCTATCAGGGCGTGCTGTCGCGACGCATCTTTGCCTTCCTGCTCGATTACGCCATCATCGCGGTTCTGTGGATCCCGGCGGCGGTCGTCGTCTTTTTCCTGGGCATCCTGACGCTCGGCCTCGGCTTTATGCTTTACCCGGCGCTCTTTGCGATCGTCGCCATGCTCTATTTCGGCCTCACGGTTGGCGGCCGCGAACAGGCCTCCCCCGGCATGCGCATGATGGGGCTGGCAATTGCCCGCACAGACGGGCGCCCGATGGACTTCCTGACCGCCATCGTCCACCTCGTCATCTTCTGGATCGCCAACGCTCTGCTGACGCCGCTGATCCTGCTGATCGGCCTCTTTACCGACCGCAGCCGCCTGCTGCACGACCTCCTGATTGGCACCGTCACGGTCCGCCGCGACATGTACTGACCGGAACGCGGCCCATTGTCGGCAACGCTAAAATAACTGGACGGAGGAGGCGGAAGCTGCAAACGAGTGAGTTGACGTTTTCCATTCTTCCGCCATGCTATTGTCATGAACAACCGCGCGCAGAGTGACCTCCGCACTCGATGAACACACAGACCACACCGTCTCCGCAATTCTACCTGACTGCGCCGGCAGCCTGCCCTTATCTGCCGAACGAGATGGAGCGAAAAGTCTTCACCCACATGGTGGGCGAACGTGCGCCGGAACTCAACGATCTCCTGACACAGGGCGGCTTCCGCCGGTCGCAGAACATCGCCTACCGCCCAGCCTGCGAGACCTGTCGCGCCTGCATTTCGGTGCGCATTCTTGCCAACGAGTTCAAGCCCACGCGCTCCATGCGCCGGGTGCTTGCCACCAATCAGGATGTGATCTCGGCGGAGTATCCGGCTGAGCCTTCCAGCGAACAGTACAATCTCTTCCGCCGCTATCTCGACCGCCGGCATCAGAAGGGCGGCATGTCGGACATGTCGGTGCTCGACTACGCAATGATGGTCGAAGATACGCACGTGCACACGAAGATCATCGAGTATCGCCTGCGGGTCGAAGGCGACGGCATCAGCGAGAAAGCACGCGGGCCGCTCATCGCAGCAGCGCTGACCGATCGCATGGGCGACGGTCTTTCGATGGTCTACTCCTACTTCGACCCTGCGCGAGAGGACCGCTCGCTCGGCACTTTCATGATTCTCGACCACATTCGTCGCGCCCGCGAGCGCGGCCTTCCCCACGTCTATCTTGGCTATTGGGTCAAGGGATCGCGGAAGATGGGGTACAAAACAAAATTTTTGCCGCAAGAACACCTTATGGCCCGTGGCTGGGAACGCTATGAAGGCGGAGACGCCACCTTGGAAGCCGCTCCTACGAAAACGGGTTAGACATTGAGTTCATCTTCTGATGCCGTGATGCACCGGCGCGGCCTTGCCATCACCGGCCTCGGTGGCCTTGCCCTTTCCTTCGATATCCCGCTCATCCGTTCCGCCGGTGGCGACGTCTGGTCGCTGCTCGCGGTGCGCAGCCTGTCGACGTTCGTGATCGCGCTCGGCGCCTGGTTCGTGATCAACCGCGTGTTCGGCCGGAAGATTTCACTGTTGCCGGGCAAGACCGGGCTCGTCGTCGGCCTGTTCTACGGCATCAATTCCTGCACGTTCCTGCTCGCCGTCTTCAACACTTCGACGGCGAATGTGGTCTTCATCCTCGCCTTCACCTCGATGTTTGCCGCCATTTTGTCCTGGATCTTCCTGAAGGAACGACCATCGAACGCCACGCTCGTGACGATGTTGATCATGGTGTTCGGCGTCGGATTGATCGTTCAGGACGGGTTGGAAAGCGGCCACCTCTTCGGCGATGCGATGGCAGCATCCTCCGCCTTCCTGCTTGCCAGCGCGATCACGATCAGCCGCGCAAGCAAGCGCGACATGGCGCTGGTGCCGCTGGTCACGGCGATCTTCCCGGCAGCGGTCGCTCTGTTGATGCTGTCCCCTTCGGGATTCACGATTGCGGAACCCGGCTATATCTTCTTCAACGGTCTCGTGATGATCCCGCTCGCCTTTTTCTGCCTGGCGACGGGACCGCGTTACCTCTCGGCGCCGGAAGTGGGCATGTTCTACCTGCTGGAAACGATCCTGGCGCCGATCTGGGTCTGGCTGGTCTTTGCCGAAACCCCGACGACGCAGACCTTGATGGGTGGTGCGATCCTGATCTTCGCGCTCATCGGCCATTCGCTCTGGCAGATGCGCAGCAGAGCGCTGAGGTCCGCGGTGGCCTGCGCCGAGTAGCGCTATCGATCAATTTTCACGGCGAGGACCGGTCGGCCGGGGGCGGCGCGACTTCTGTTCGGTTTCGCTGCGGCGGTCGCGAATCGGCGTCCGCTCGGGTACAGGCTCCGGCGCGCCGGAGGCCAGCCGGGTTTCCGGCATCCGCACACGCATCGCCCAAAGCTCGCGGTTGGTGTTGATCCAGGTGGCCGCCTCGCTCAAAGGCGCCGGATTTCCGCTTAGGGATTCGCCTTCGCGGCGCCGCAGGCGCGTGATGAGGCCCGCTGCATCGAGGAGTGCGATGTGCTTCTCCAATTCTTCGCCTCGCACCGCAACGGCCGAGGCGATATCGGCGACACGCGCCTCACCGGCAAAGAGGATCTCGAAGATCCGCCGGCGTACCGGGCTGGCGAGCGCCAGGAGAATTTCGTCGAGGGCATTGGCGTTCGGCATCGTATCCATCCTGTTGGATGGGCAGTCATCCACGATACGCCGGCACATACAAGCGCCGCTTTTCGCTCGAGTTCGACTGTATTTCCAATACCTTAATGCGCGAATTCAATGCCCCGGATTGGGACACCAGCCATGCGGCTCATCGGCCGCACGACTGGTATTTTGTGGTCAGCCGCTGAACTTTCCGCTGCGCGGGAAGCCCTTCGGAACGACGCGACCGGCCGATGCGCGATCGGCCTGCCATTCGATCAGCTCATCCTTCGTCTTGGTAAAGACGCGGCCAGCGCTGTCTTCCCAGATGAGCCCTTCTGCGATCGTGAAGCAGCGAATATCGGAGATGCCGCCATCCTTGTAACGCTGCAGCCGGACGCCCTTGCCGCGCGCCATCTCGGGGATCTGGACGAGCGGGAAGACGAGCATCTTGCGGTTCTCGCCAACGACGGCAACGTGATCACCCTTGACCGGCACGACCAGCTTGGTTTCGTCCGGCATGGAGACGTTCATCACCTGCTTGCCCTTGCGGGTGTTGGCGACGATATCGCTTTCCGTCACGACGAAACCGTTGCCGGCAGCCGACGAGACGATGAGCTTGCGCGCCGGATCGTGGACGAAGGCGGTCAGGACGTCCTGGTCGTTCTCCATGTCGACGATGATGCGCAGCGGCTCGCCATGGCCGCGACCGCCAGGCAGCTTGTCGCCGCCGAGCGTGTAGACCTTTCCGCCGGTCGTGAAGACCAGGATCTTGTCGGTCGTCTGCGCCGGGAACGCCACCTTGAGCGCGTCCCCCTCCTTGAACTGGAGCGACGACGTGTCGGAGATGTGGCCCTTCAGCGCCCGGATCCAGCCCTTTTCCGAGATGACGACGGTGATCGGTTCCTTCTCGATCATCGCCTGCTGGATCGCCTCGACGTCGGCCTCCGGTGCATCCGCGAAGGTGCTGCGGCGTTTGCCGATCTCGGTTGCCTTGGCAAACTTCTTTTTGACCTCGCCGATCTCCCAGGCGACGGTCTGCCACTGCTTCTCCTCCGAAGCGAGCAGCGCTTCGATCTCGGCCTTCTCCTTCGACAGGGCGTCGAATTCGGTGCGGATCTCGAACTCTTCGAGCCGGCGCAAGGAGCGCAGGCGCATGTTGAGGATCGACTCGGCCTGCAGATCAGTGAGCGAGAACCGCTCCATCATGACCGGCTTCGGCTCGTCTTCTTCGCGGATGATGCGAATGACTTCGTCGATGTTCAGATAGGCGACGAGATAGCCGGCGAGGATTTCGAGCCGGCGATCGATCGCCGCCAGGCGATGGCGGGACCGGCGCTGCAACACCTCGCGGCGATGCGCCAGCCATTCCGATAGCACCTCGTTGAGCGCCATGACCCGCGGCACGCGCCCCATGGACAGCACGTTCATGTTCAGCGAGATGCGGCTCTCAAGTTCGGTCAGCTTGAACAGCGACTCCATCAGGATGCCGGCATCGACCGAGCGGCTCTTCGGCACGAGAACGATGCGAACGTCTTCCGCGGATTCGTCGCGAATGTCTTCGAGCAGCGGCAGCTTGCGCGCAACCAGAAGCTCGGCAATCTTTTCGATCAGGCGCGACTTCTGAACCTGATAGGGAATCTCGGTGACGACGATCTGATAACCGCCACGGCCGAGATCCTCCTGGGCCCAGCGGGCGCGGACACGAAAACCGCCACGGCCGGTGCGGTAGGATTCGGCCATGCTTTCGCGGCTTTCGACGATCACCCCACCGGTCGGAAAGTCTGGCCCCTCGATGCCGCCCTTCTGCGGATTGGCCGGATCGTAAAGCAGATCTTCGACGGTCGCTTGCGGATGGCGGATGAGGTGCAGCGCCGCGTCGCACAGTTCATGCGCGTTGTGCGGCGGGATCGAGGTCGCCATGCCGACCGCGATGCCGGTTGCGCCGTTTGCGAGCAGGTTCGGGAAGGCCCCAGGGAGCACGGTCGGCTCCTGGTCTTCCTCGTTGTAGGTGGGGCGGAAATCCACCGCGTCCTGGTCGATCCCGTCGAGAAGGAGCGAACAGACGTCCGTCATCTTCGCTTCGGTGTATCGCATCGCCGCGGCGTTATCGCCATCGATGTTGCCGAAGTTGCCCTGGCCGTCGACGAGCGGGTAGCGGATTGCAAATTCCTGGGACAGGCGCACAAGCGCGTCGTAGATCGAGGCGTCGCCGTGCGGGTGGAACTTACCCATGACGTCGCCGACGATGCGGGCGCATTTCTTGAACGACGAGTTGGGTCTGAGGCCCATTTCGCTCATCGCATGCACGATACGGCGATGCACGGGCTTCAACCCGTCGCGGACGTCCGGAAGCGCGCGGTGCATGATGGTCGACAAGGCATAGGCAAGATAACGCTCTTCCAGCGCCGCCTTGAGGTCAACCGGCTGAATATTGTCGTCCCCGCCTGACGGGGGATTAAGGCTTTGTCCCATGGGACCTTGCTAGCGCAACAAACCCGGAACAGCAAGGTTTTCAGGGGATGCGATTGTGGAGAACCCCTTACCCGCCAACAGTTGGCGCGTGAAGCGATCCGCTTGCTCCGGCGCAATGTTCGTGTAACGGTCGGACGGCTATGCGTCGGAGGCGAGCGCTTGGTAACATCCCGGAAAGCATGCCCGACCAGGAACATGTGCGGTTTGGCCAAGCGAATATAATTTCGCCCTGTTTCGTAATAGCTTCGGCTGTAGTTGATTTGGACGATTTGTGAGGGGGATTGCAAGACACGAACTGGCCGCCGAAAACTTCCGGATGTTGCCGTTCGCTCCCAGTTGACGCCCTCTGCGGAGACAAACCAGATTAGCCACGCCTCATCTTCGAAACAGTTACACAATCAAAGATTTTACGAAGGAACTCGACAATGATGCACACGCGCAAGATCCGCCTGATGATGGCGAGCGCCGCGCTCCTCACGCTTACCAGCCCGGCCCTCGCACTCGACGGCGCGGACCTGATGAAGAAGCTCGACGCGGCAACGAACGCGAACGGCACCTCCATCACCTATGACAAGGCCGAAGTGGACGGCGACAAGGTGACGGTGACCGGCGTGCAGCTGAAGGTCGCCAGCCAGCCGGGCGAACCGACGAGCCTGAAGATCGGTGATCTGACCTTCGAAGGTGTCGAGGAAACCGAAGGTGGCGGCTACTACGCCGAAACCGTGTCGTTCCCTGACGTCAATGTCAGCCAGGACGAGGGAAGCATTTCGGTCAAGGACATCCTGCTTTCCGGCCTGACGATCCCCGCCAATGCCAACGGTGGAACGATCAACGACATTCTTCTCTACGAAAGCGCCAGCACCGGCCCGATCGCTCTCAACGCCAAGGGCAAGGAAGTCTTCTCGCTCGAAAGCACCGAAGCGAACCTGGCACGCCAGGAAAATGACGCCGGCTTCGACTTCGACGCGACCGCCTCGGGCATCAAGGCCGACCTGTCGACCGTCGAGGACGCCAAGACCAAGGAGGCGATCGAAAAGCTCGGCCTCACCACGATCGACGGCGCCTTGACGATGAAAGGCAGCTGGGAGGTCGAAAGCGGCAATGTCGCACTCGAAGAATATGCCCTCGACTTCAAGAACGTCGGCCGGCTGAACTTTGCCCTGGACATTTCCGGCTACACGCTTGCCTTCGTGAAATCCATGCAGGAAGCGATGAAGGCCGCCGAGGCCAATCCGAACAAGGAAGAGGCGAACCAAGCCATGGGCCTTGCCATGATGGGCCTGATGCAGCAGTTGACCTTCAACAGCGCCGAAGTCCGCTTCGACGATGCCTCGATCACCAAGAAGGCGCTGGACTATGCCGGTTCGCAGCAGGGCGTTTCGGGTGAGCAGATGGCTCAGTCGCTGAAGGGCCTGGTGCCGATCATGATGGCGCAGCTCAATGTGCCAGAACTGCAGAACCAGGTGTCGGCCGCCGTCAACGCCTATCTCGATGGACCGAAGAGCCTGACGATCAGCGCGGCACCGGAAAAGCCGGTTCCGTTCCCGATGATCATGGGCGCTGCCATGGGCGCACCGAACACCATTCCGTCGGTGCTCGGCGTCAAGGTGACCGCGAACGACTGATCGCTCCGCTTGCTCCGCCCGGAGCAACCGACCTTACCACGAGCTTTGCGCGCCCACCGGGCGCGCAAACTTTAGCGGCTCAGCCTACCTGATTTGCCGTAGCCCACAGGACCTCTGGTCCAGCTTCATTCAGCAGATCTGTATTTTGCACCCGCCGGCCCTCCACAGGACAAGGGCTGTTTCTACTTGCGGCCATGCGAACGGTCGGCACCGTACGTCTTGAAGGCGCGCGCTTCGGTTGCAGTGGCCGTTACTCTCTCCGAACGTCGTTCATGGCGCCAAGAAAATTTCACCGCCGGGCGATAGCGTTTTTCATCAAAATCGTGCATGCCACACTCAGGCGGCCGAGAATTCGACGTTCCGTGAACTTGAGAGCATTTCAGCCTCGACGAGGAATTCTCGGACTCTGTGTAAGAAATACAAATATACGCCTGAATATCATCTTCATATTACGGCAGATCGGACGTAAATGCTCGCCTGGCTCCAGCAATCTGTAAATTTCAGGGAAGAATTGCTGGAGGGGAAATTCGCCCCCGTCCGTGCCGATTACTATTCGGGTCCGCCAGGTAAGCCGCTACGGCTCCTGCTTCAGGCGCGGACGGATTTCCTGTCGATCTGGCGCGCCAGCGACTATACCGAAAACGTCTCGCAGACCCGGATCCTCGGCCGGCAGATCATCGTCGTCAACTCGCCCGATCTGATCCGACAAGTGGTCGTCAAGCGACACGAGAACTTCGAGCGCAAGAGCCCGCAGATGCGCCGGGCGCTCGAGTTTCTGCTCGGCGACGGGTTGTTCATCTCGGATGGAGACACCTGGAAGCAACGCCGGCCGCTGGTGGCCGACATCGTCCACGCCAAGAGAGTGCCGTCCTTCGGTCCTGTCATGGAGAAGACAACCAGCGAACTGGTCGAGCGCTGGAACCAGATGCCCGACGGTGCCGAGGTCAACGCCCTGCACGAAATGGCGGGCCTGACCGCCGAGATCATCGCACGCAGCGTCTTCGGCAACCAACTCGGAGACGACAGTGCGGCTGCCGTGACCGAGGGCTTCACCAGCTACCAGTCGCTGGTCGATTCCATCAACATCGGCTATTTCCTCGGCTTCGACGACGGCTTGCCCGTCCTGCGCACACCGAGCCTGCGCCGCTCGGTCAAGCGCATCCATGGGACCATCGACAAGGTGGTGGAGGATCACCTTGCCGGCCGCGGCGACCACAATTCGATGGTCGAACTGCTCATCCGGCGGCAGCAGCGAAATCCGGAGCTGAAGCTCGACCTCGTCGCCTTGCGCAACGAAGCCGCGACCATCTTCATGGCCGGTCACGAGACGACGGCAGCCACACTTACCTGGACCTGGTATCTGCTTTCGAAAGCAGGCTGGATCGAGAAGGCCGTGCACGACGAGATCGCCAGGGTCTGCGGCGACCGGACGCCGACGATCGACGACGTGCCGCAGCTCGAATGGTGCCGGGCCGTCATTGAAGAAACGCTTCGCCTTTACCCGCCGGTTCCGATCCTGGCGCGACAGACGCGCGAGGCGGACATGATCGGCGACGTTGCCGCCGAGCCGGGCTCGCTCGTCCTGATCGTGCCATGGCTCTTGCACCGCACGGAAAGTCTGTTCGAAGACCCACACCACTTCCATCCGGAGCGGTTCACCGAAGGCCGTCGCCCGACGCCCTACAGCTTCATTCCCTTCGCCAGCGGCCCCCGCGTCTGCCCGGGCCTGCATTTCGGCCTGACGGAAGCGATCCTCTGCCTGGCGATCATCGCTCAGCGCTACCGGGTTCGCCTGCGCGAACGCCACGCGGTCGAGCCGATCTGCCGGCTGACCCTCAGACCGAAGGGCGGGCTTCCGGTCACTTTACACAGGCGAGAAGGCACGTCGCATGGCGCCGGATAATCCTGGCGTCAGGGGACCGATTGCCAAGCGCAAGGCCTGGACTTTCGCTGAGGAGCAACCGCCGCGTCTTGGGGACGCATTGGCAGGCGGTGACCGGTCCCGGGCCTTCCGGCGCTATTGGATTACCGACAATCTGTGGAACCTTGCCAATCTCACTGCCCATTTCGGCATGAAGCTTCTGCCGATGGATGCATGCTCACGCCTGGGGGCCGCACTCGGCCTTTTCGTGGTGCCGCGCTTTCACAAGATCGCCACGCAGCGCGCCCGGGATACGATCAAACATCTGCGTCCGGACCTGAGCCCCGAGGAACAGGAAGCCTTGTTCCTCGAAAACTGCCAGGCCCAGGGACGGCTGATGACAGAATTTTCCGTCATCAACAGGTTGCAGCGGCATGGCGAGAGGTTGCGGACCGATGGCCTTGCTCCGATCCGCGACGTGGCGAAAGACGGCCCCGTCGTCCTCGTCGGGCTTCATCTCGGAAATTGGGAAGTTGGGACGATCGCGTTCCGCAGTCTCGGTCTCCAGCCTCATGCCTTCTACGTACCACCCAAGAGCCGTGCCAAAGCATGGATCGCCGAGCGCGTCCGCAGCAAGGCCGGATTGCGGTTTCTGCCGCCGGGCATGGAAGGAATCCGACCGGCGATCAAGATCCTGAAGAGCGGCGGCGTCGTCAGTATGTTCTGCGACGAAGGCTTTGGCGGCATGATCCGCGGACCGTTCTTCGATCGCAAACCTCATCAGGAAGGCAATCTCGCGCTTGCCATCCGCCTGGCGCGCATGACGGGTGCCACGATCTGCCCCTGGTACGGCTTGCGCACCGACGGTTTCCGTTTCGAATGCCAGGCGCTGGAGCCCCTCCGGCTTCCGGCTTCCGATGAGCCGAATGCACGCCTCGTGAAAGATATGCTGCTGTTGAACGATGCGATCGAGCCCGTCGTTCGCGCGCATCTCGACCAATGGTATTTCCTGGACAACGCGCTTCGGCCGGAATGACGCCTCATGGTTTTCCGCCCACTTGGCTTCCATGATATGATCAGCGCTTGATGCCTTCAGACCCCGGCCTATTTACATTGGGCGGGGATCCGAGGTCCCCGCATTCCTGACCGATAAAACGGAAGGAGGAGCCCATGGGACTGAAGCATGCGGATATCACCGCTATCCTTGGCCCGGTCGACGAGACACTGATGGCCGAGTTGCTGGCGACGGGGGCCACGGCCGGCGAACTCGCCGAGGCCATTGCTTGGGTCAACAACGACGAGGCGCTGATCGGCGAAGGCCGCCACTTGCCGGCTGGCCGGGTTGCGGCGTTGATCGATATCCTGACGCCGGACAATGACGAGGAACGGGACTTCGCGACCTAGCCGATCAGGCGGCGAGGCTGCGCTAGTGATTTTTGATTGCATGCAAGGTTGCCCCCGCGCGGCGGGCGGCGGGAGCATCAGGCCACGTATTTTGTGTTGAGGGAGGTCAACGATGGCAGCCAAGGAAGTCAAGTTCAGTAGCGATGCCCGCGACCGTATGCTGCGTGGCGTCGATATCCTCGCCGATGCCGTGAAGGTGACGCTCGGCCCGAAGGGGCGGAACGTGGTGATCGACAAGGCCTTCGGTGCGCCGCGTGTCACCAAGGATGGCGTCTCGGTTGCCAAGGAGATCGAGCTCGAAGACAAGTTCGAGAACATGGGGGCGCAGATGCTGCGCATGGTGGCGTCACGCACCAGCGATGTTGCCGGCGACGGAACGACGACGGCCACGGTGCTTGCTCAAGCGATAGTCCGGGAAGGCGTCAAGGCAATCGCATCGGGTATGAACCCGATGGACCTCAAGCGCGGCATCGACCTCGCCGTCGAGGCGATCGTGGCACAACTGAAGATCCATGCCCGCAAGATTTCCAACAACGAGGAAATCGCCCAAGTCGGCACGATCTCCGCCAACGGCGACAAGGAAATCGGCAACTATCTAGCACAGGCGATGGAGCGCGTCGGCAACGAGGGTGTGATCACCGTCGAGGAGGCCAAGACCGCCGAGATCGAACTTGAGATCGTCGAGGGCATGCAGTTCGACCGCGGCTATCTCTCCCCCTATTTCATTACCGACCAGGAGAAGATGCGCGTCGAATTTGAGGACCCGTACATTCTCATCCACGAGAAGAAACTCTCCAACCTCCAGGCCATGATCCCGATTCTCGAATCGGTCATCCAGGCGAGCCGTCCCTTGCTGATCATCGCCGAGGATGTGGAGGGCGAAGCGCTTGCCACGCTCGTCGTCAACAAGCTGCGCGGCGGTCTCAAGATCGCAGCCGTCAAGGCCCCCGGGTTTGGAGATCGGCGCAAGGCCATCCTCGAGGACATCGCCATCCTGACGGGCGGCACGGTCATTTCCGAGGATCTCGGCATCAAGCTTGAAAACGTGACGCTCGACACGCTCGGGCACGCCAAGCGGGTGATGGTCGAGAAGGAAAACACCACGATCGTCGATGGCGCCGGAACGAAGGCGGATATCGGCGGACGTGTCAGCCAGATCAAGGCACAGATCGAGGAAACGACCTCCGACTATGATCGGGAAAAGCTGCAGGAACGGCTCGCCAAACTCGCCGGCGGCGTTGCGGTGATCCGGGTTGGCGGCTCGACCGAAGTCGAAGTGAAGGAAAAGAAGGACCGGGTCGACGATGCCCTGCATGCGACGCGAGCCGCGGTAGAGGAAGGCATTCTGCCCGGCGGCGGCGTCGCGCTGCTGAGGGTCGTCCACGCGCTCGACGGGCTCAAGGCCGCCAATGACGATCAGCGCGTCGGCATCGAGATCGTTCGGCGGGCGCTCGAGGCGCCGGCGCGCCAGATCGCCGAGAATGCTGGCGCTGAAGGTTCGGTGATCGTTGGAAAGCTGCGGGAGAACAGTGACTTTGCCCACGGCTGGAACGCCCAGACCGGAGAGTACGGCGATCTGTTCCGCATGGGTGTCATCGACCCCGCAAAGGTCGTGCGCGCGGCGCTGCAGGATGCGGCTTCCGTCGCCGGCCTGCTGGTGACGACCGAGGCCATGATCGCCGAAAAACCGAAAAAGAACGGACCGACGCCGCCGTCTGGTGCTGGAATGGACTTCTGACGGCCGCCAGACGCTCATTCTCGCATGGCGAACGCGACCGTCGAGGGCTTGGGGCCAATTCAGCCGCGCCGTTCTACGGCAAGCACTGAACCCAGATCACAGGCAGACCATGAAAAAAGCCCGGCGAAACGATCGCCGGGCTTTCGTTTTTGACAGGTCTCTTCGACCTCAATCCTTCTTCTGCGGGATCGGGCGAAGCGCCAGTTCACGCAGCTGGGCCGGCGTCGCCTCGGACGGCGCCCCCATCAGGAGGTCGACCGCCTGCTGGTTCATCGGGAAGATCGAAATCTCGCGCAGGTTCTTCGCGCCGACGAGCAGCATGACGACGCGGTCGATGCCGAATGCCATGCCGCCATGCGGAGGCGCGCCGTACTGGAACGCACGGTAGAGGCCGCCGAACTGCTCTTCGACTTCCTGCTGCGACTTGCCGGTCAGCTCGAAGGCCTTGACCATGACTTCCGGGAGCTGGTTACGGATCGAGCCGGAGGCGATCTCGAAGCCGTTGCAGACCATGTCGTACTGGTAGGCCTTGAGCGACAGCGGATCTTCGGTGTTCAGCGCCTCGAGGCCACCCTGCGGCATCGAGAAGGGGTTGTGGGCGAAATCGATCTTCTTTTCGTCTTCCAGCCATTCGTAGAACGGGAAGTCGACGATCCAGCAGAATTCAAAGCGGTCACGGTCGACGAGGTTCAGCTCCTCGCCGGCGCGTGTGCGGGCTTCGCCAGCAAACTTGTAGAACTTCGAAGGGTCGCCGGCGACGAAGAAGCAGGCGTCGCCGTCATCGAGGCCAAGCTGGGTGCGGATCGCATCGGTGCGTTCCTCGCCGATGTTCTTGGCAAGCGGACCGGCGCCTTCGAGCTTTTCGCCTTCCTTGCGCCAGAAGATGTAGCCGAGGCCCGGCTGGCCCTGGCTCTGGGCCCAGGCGTTCATGCGGTCGCAGAAGGCGCGCGAGCCACCGGTCTTGGCCGGGATCGCCCAGACTTCAACCTTCGGGTTCGAGGCGATCATGTTCGCGAAAACCTTGAAGCCGGAGCCGGCGAAGTGCTCGGTAACCGCCTGCATCTCGATCGGGTTGCGCAGATCCGGCTTGTCGGAGCCGTATTTGCGGATCGCCGTGTCATAGGGGATGCGCGGGAACTTTTCCGTCACCGGCTTGCCATCGGCAAACTCGACGAAGATCTCGCGGATGACCGGCTCCATCGTCGACCACACGTCTTCCTGCTCGACGAAGCTCATTTCCAGGTCGAGTTGGTAGAACTCGCCCGGCAGGCGGTCGGCGCGCGGGTCTTCGTCGCGGAAGCACGGCGCGATCTGGAAGTAACGGTCGAAGCCGGCAACCATCAAGAGCTGCTTGTACTGTTGCGGCGCCTGCGGCAGGGCATAGAAGTTGCCGGGGTGGATACGCGACGGAACCAGGAAGTCGCGTGCGCCTTCCGGTGACGATGCGGTCAGGATCGGGGTCGTGTATTCGGTAAAGCCGACTTCGCCCATGTGGCGGCGCATCGACGAGATGATCTGGGTGCGCTTGACGATGTTCTTGTGCAGCGTGTCGCGGCGCAGGTCGAGGAAGCGGTACTTGAGACGCACGTCTTCCGGATAGTCGGGCTCGCCGAAGACCGGCAGCGGCAGTTCCTTGGCGGCCGAGAGTACCTCGATCTCCTGCGCGTAGAGCTCGATTTCGCCGGTCGGCATGCCTTTGTTGACGGTGTCGTCGGTGCGAGCCTTGACGCGGCCGTCGATGCGGATGACCCACTCGCCGCGAACGGTTTCAGCCGACTTGAAGGCCGGGCTGTCCGGATCGGCGACGACCTGGGTGATGCCGTAGTGGTCGCGCAGGTCGATGAAGAGCACGCCGCCATGGTCACGGACACGGTGGACCCAGCCCGAAAGGCGAACGGTGGAGCCGACGTCCGACTTGCGGAGGGCGGCACAGGTGTGGCTGCGGTAACGATGCATCGTTTTATCCCGGAATTGCGAAAGAGCCGCGCAGGCTCGTGGGACACGGCGCGCGGCACATGGTCAAAATCGGGCGGAAAAGCGCATGATGCGCCGGCTTTGTCAAGCCGCGCGACCGCCGCCGCCCCAGATGGAGATGCGTTCTAAACCAAGGAAACGGCCAGTCCAAGACCGCTTGAGACAGAAGCAGGCCGAAATGCCGCGAAAAGAACGGCAATCGTCACAATTCGGGGCTGTCCGGCCACGGAATGCGGGGCTACACATTGGAAGGCCTCACAATGATCCCCCGAGTCGCGGCCGCTTTCCCGGATGTCGCCTGCCCCATGTCTCAGATTCGCCCGCTCATCCCCCTCCTCGTCACCGCAGGCATCCTCATCGGCGGCAATGGCCTGCAGGGCACCTTCATCTCGCTTCGTGCGTTGGAGGAAGGTTTCTCGACATCCCTGATCGGCGTCGTCGGGGCCGGCTACAATATCGGTTTCGCGCTCGGCTGCGTCTATGTCACCCGCATGCTGCGCGCCATCGGCCACATCCGCACGTTCTCGGCCATGGCGGCAATTGCCTCCGCCGCGGCCATTTCGATGGTGCTCGTCATCAACCCGCTGATGTGGTTTCTGATGCGGCTGCTTGCCGGCATCTGCTTCGCCTGCCTGTTTGCGACCGTCGAAAGCTGGCTGAACGCCAGCGTCACCAACGCCAACCGGGCGCGTACGCTTTCCGTCTATCGCCTCGTCGACCTTGGATCGGTGACGGCGGCGCAATATGTCATCCCCGGCATCGGCCTCGAGGGCTTCGAACTCTTCGCCATCATCTCCATGGCACTGACACTGTCGCTCGTGCCGATCTCTTTTGCCGACCGGTCGAGCCCGGTGGCACCGGAAGCGATCCGGTTCGACGTCAAGGCGCTCTGGAACATTTCGCCACTCGCGACCGTCGGCTGCATCGTCGTCGGCCTCACCAACGCCGCCTTCCGCTCGCTCGGGCCCATCTACGCCCAGGGCATCGGCCTTTCCGTGACGGCGATCGCCACCTTCATGAGCGCCGGCATCATCGGCGGCGTCGTGCTGCAATATCCGCTCGGCCATTATTCCGACCGGATCGACCGCCGGCTGATCATCCTGATCGCCACTTTCGGCTCGCTGCTCGCCGGCCTGTTCCTGGCCTTCGGCGCCGGCAACGACGAATGGCTGAACTTTGCCGGCATCTTCCTCTTCGGCGCTTTTGCCATGCCGCTCTATTCGCTCTGCTCGGCGCATGCCAACGACCACGCAGCCGAGGGGCAGCATGCGCTGGTATCTGCCGGCATGCTGTTCTTCTGGTCGCTCGGCGCGATCATCGGGCCTCTTTTTGCGTCCTTCCTGCTCGACATCTTCGGGCCGCAGGCGCTGTTCATCTACACGGCGGCGATCCTCTTCCTGTTCATGCTCTACACCCTGCAGCGCATGACGGCGCGCGGGCCAGTGCCCGCCGGAGAGCGTGCGATGCCGTTCCGCAACCTTTTGCGCACCTCGTCCTTCTTCAACAAGCTCGCCACCGGCAACAACCACAAGCGCAAGGATGGCTGAGCCTGCGGCAAGATGCGCGCAGTTCGGATAATTGCTGAACTCCACAATCAGGTTTAGAACCGGCAGCAACCTGAACAGCAGCCGAGATTGCCGAAATGCCCGTCATCAGCCGCCGTACTTTTCTTCAAGGCTCCGCTGCTCTGGGAGGTGCCTTTGCGCTCGGGGCGGGCATGGCGGCACGCGCCGGGGCCGCGCCGGATCCGCAGACCCTGACGGCACGTCTCACCGAGGCGCAGATCGCCAGGGATGGCGTGACGCCGAAGGTGATGACCTACGGTTTGGGCGAGGCTGAGAACAGCGGCGTGCCGCCGGTCCTGCGCATGCGCAAGGGTGAGCCTTACGCCGCGCGTCTCATCAACCGGCTCGACGAGCCGACGACGGTGCACTGGCACGGCCTTCGCATCGCCAACGCCATGGATGGCGTTCCCGAGCTGACGCAGCCCTATGTCTATCCGGGCGACCACTTCGACTATCTCTTCACGCCGCCGGACGCCGGCACCTTCTGGTACCATCCGCACTGCAACACGCTGACCCAGATGGGCAGCGGGCTCACCGGCGTGATCGTCGTCGAGAACCCCGAGGATCCGGATTTCGATGCCGAGATCGTGCTCAACCTCCGCGACTGGCGGCTTGGCACGGGCGGCGCCTTCATCGATCCGTTCAAGCCGCGCGATGCCGCGCGCGGCGGCACCTATGGAACGGTGCGCACCGCCAACTGGCAGCAGGAACCGACTTACGACGCACCGGCCGGCGGGCTCATTCGCGTGCGCATCGCCGCGACCGACGTCACGCGCATCTACACGATCGGCCTCGATGGCGCTGAGGCGATGGTGATCGCGCTCGACGGCAACCCGGTCGAAAAACCCTTTTCCCTCGATCGCTACGACTTCGGCCCAGGCCAGCGCGTCGACCTAGTGGTGCGCATGCCCGATGGCGAGGGCCAGACGGTCGCGCTCGGCAACTTCCGTGGGTCGCACCCTTGGACCATCGCAAGCTTCCGAGCCGTCGGGACATCGCTCAAGCGCGATCTCCGCGACATTGCCCCCCTGCCCGCCAACCCGATCGCCGAGGCGGATCTCTCCGTCGCGACCCGTGTGCCGATCGAGCTGACGGCGACGGCCGAGCACAAGGCAGCACCTTCGATCTGCGGCTCGCTCGGCTATACGTTCTGGGCGATCAACAAGGTGCCGTGGCCGGGCGACACGCCGGACCCGATCGCGCCGATCGAGGAGATGAAGCTCGGCAAGAGCTATGTTCTTGAGGTCGCCAACCGGACGCCGCACGCGCATCCGATCCATCTGCACGGCCTGAGCTTCCGCATCCTCAATTCCAACAAGCGGACTTTCCTGCCGCCGCCGACCGATACGATCCTGCTTTTGCCCGACGAACAGGCGGAAGTGGCGCTAGTAGCGGACAATCCGGGCGACTGGGTCATCCATTGCCACATCATCGAGCATCAGAAGACCGGCATGACGGGTTATTTCAAGATCGTCTGAGAATTTCGATTGTGACAGATGCCGCGAAGAGCTACACGAAAATCTAAGCCGCATTTTTGCCACAGTGATTTAAATCTGATGATTGAAACAACCACAGACCTTGAGGCCGCCTGCGAGCAGCTGGCCCGTTCAAATTATATTACGATTGACACCGAATTCCTGCGCGAGACGACCTTCTGGCCGGAGCTCTGCCTGATCCAGATGGCAAGTCCGGATCTCGCCGTCATTGTCGACCCGATGGCCAAAGGCATCGACCTTTCGCCCTTCTTCGCGCTGATGGCCAATCCTGAAGTCATCAAGGTATTCCATGCCGCGCGTCAGGACATCGAGATCATCTTCCATCTCGGCAACCTCATTCCGCACCCGATCTTCGACACACAGGTCGCGGCCATGGTTTGCGGCTTCGGCGATAGCGTCTCCTATGACCAGCTCGTCAACCGCGTGACCGGCACGCAGATCGACAAGTCCTCACGCTTTACCGACTGGAGCCGCCGGCCGCTGACCGACAAGCAGCTCGACTATGCGCTCGCCGACGTCACGCATCTGCGCGACATCTACAAGTACCTGGCCGCAGAGCTGGAACGCGAGGGGCGCTCGTTGTGGCTGACTGAAGAGATGGCGATCCTTGAGGCACGCGACACCTATGACCTGCATCCGGACGACGCCTGGCAGCGTCTCAAGATGCGCGTCAAGAAACCGATCGAACTCGCCGTCCTCAAGACCGTCGCTGCCTGGCGCGAACGCGAGGCGCGCGCCCGCAACGTACCGCGCGGCCGCATCCTGAAAGACGACGCCATCTACGAGATTGCCCAGCAGCAGCCGAAGGACGCGGAAGCCCTGGGACGGCTTAGGACCGTTCCCAAGGGCTGGGAACGGTCCAGCGCCGGAACTGCGGTCATCGAGGCGGTCAACGAGGCGCTCGCGATCCCGAAGACCGATCTGCCGAAGCTACCGCGCCAAAACCATACGCCGGAAGGCGCCGCTGCCGCAGGCGAAATGCTCAAGGTTCTTTTGAAGCTCATCGCCGAAAAGCAGGGCGTGGCCGCGAAGATCATCGCCAACAGCGACGATCTCGACAGGATCGCCGCCGAGGGCGAGAAGGCCGATGTCGGCGCGCTCAAGGGCTGGCGGCGCGAACTCTTCGGTGAAACCGCGCTGAAGCTCATCAACGGCGAAGTGGCTCTTCGTTTCGTCGACAAGAAGATCGAGACGGTGGAGCTCGGCAGCTAGATTTGCTTCAAGCGGCAAATAGTATCGGACGGAGTCAAGTTTCCGCCCGAATCCGGCTCTAGCTGAAAGCCGGGCGGAACAGAATCACCATCGTCTCGAACGAAGGTGACTACTGCATGTTTCCTTAATCGTACCCGATTAAAGGGCAAAAACATGCAGAAATTCAAAGTGCTACAGCGACCCTTGCGCGTCTGATAAGACGCGCGCCGCTGTAGGCGTGGCAGAGCGGCAACGTTGCGTGCCGACTGACACGTATGCCGCTTCTTCCGTACCGGGGCTTCCTATGCGTTGGCGCTTCTCCACTTTCGAAGGACTTCTGCTGCTGCTCGTCATCGCGGGCGCAGGGGCAGTTTACGCATGGGTTTTCTATGGAAAGGGCGCCCTGATCGGCGCCACCTACGCGCTCTTTATGTGCCTGCCGATCATTGCCTTCGAGAGGCGCATCATCTTCCGGCGCCTCAATCGGCGGATCCACGCCTTCTCGACGCCTGTCTTCTTTGTCGCCTCGCTTGCGATCTACTTCGTGCTTCTCGATGTCGGCTACGCGGCGGCCGGCCTGATCATGCAGACAAGCGGCGTTATGGACGACAACTGGATGGAGGCGATGACGCCATCCAAGACGGTCCTGCTCTTCGCATTGGGTATCTCGGGTTCGCTCGTCTTCATCCTCCGGGTTCGCGAGCTTTTGGGCCGCGATGTCTTTCTGAGCCTGCTGACGGGCCGTTACCGCAATCCGGTTCAGGAAGAGCGCGTCTTCCTGTTCGTCGACCTCGCCGGCTCGACCAGCTACGCCGAGAAACACGGCGACCTCAGGATGCAGGAATATCTCGGCCGGCTGTTCGCGACGATTGCCGACCCTGTGCTGCGCTATCGGGGGTCGATAGACGACTATGTGGGCGACGCTGCCGTCATCACCTGGCCCTTCGACCGCGCCACCAACAATGCGGCCTGCATTCATTGCGTCTTCGACATTCTGGAAATTATCGATGCGGAGGCGCACCGCTGGCAGAAGGAATTCGGCGAGGTCCCGCGCCTGCGCGCAGCCCTTCATGGCGGCACCATCGTTGCTGCCGAAATCGGCCTCGACAGGCACAAGATCACCTATTTCGGCGATACGGTGAACACCACCGCCCGGCTGGAAGGCTTTTGCAAGACACTCGGCCACCAGGTGCTGATCTCCACCGACCTCGCCCGCAAGATGCGTCTGCCGCACTATGTCCGGGTCGAGGATCTCGGCGAGCACGCGATCAAGGGCCGCGGTCAAAAGCTCGGCGTTCTGGCACTGCGTGTCGGAGGCTCACCGCCTGCCCTTGCGCCCAGTGCGGCGGAATAGTCACCGTCGGGCCGTAGCCGCTTCAGCCGTGCAGGTTTGCGCCCTTGGTAATCTTGTCGACCAGCTTCTTGTCCGCATGGATGGCGATGCCGGCGACCGCGGCATCGTCCGGTCTGGTTTCCGCGAAAACCGCGCGATTGGCATTGTCGTGGCCGGTGGCGAACATGCCGTCGACATAGATCGAGGCTCGTATTTCTCTTTCGATCGCACGTCGTTGAATGTTGCCGAGTGTCTTCCCATCTGCAGCGAGCACGATGATCGGCTGGACACTCAGGGCGTTGTAGACGTTGCCGGCGCCGTCGCGATAGTCTTCCCCGATGATATCGGGCTTCTGCCCGGCAATACCGGTGGCGAGGAAGGCGGTGACGTTCAGCTTTTGCCAGGTTGCCAGGTCTTCGCGCAATACGATCGCAAATTTGGTATCGAACATGACAGTCATCTCCATTTCAGCCCGACAGGGCGTGCCGGAAGACGCATTATCGGAGGGTGCTGCCGTCGATCTTGAACGATTGTGCGGGACGCAAGGTGACGGTATCCGGGTCGCTCCCGCCGTCGATGGCATCGAGCGCATAGAAGCGCGCCTGCATGGGAAATTCTTTGAGCCTCATCGCCACGACACCTACGCGATCGGCGTGACGCTCGGCGGCGTCCAGACGTTCCAGTACCGCGGCGAAAGCCGCTTCAGCAAACCCGGGAGCATCATCATCCTCCACCCGGACGAGATCCACGATGGCGGCGCGGGAACGGAGATCGGGCTGCGCTATCGGATGATGTATCTGCAGCCGGAACGCTTGCTCGCCGCGCTCGGCGAAACGGGGCGCGCCCTGCCCTTCGTCGCAGCACCTGTCGTGGGTGACGAGGCCCTGCGGCAGGCGGTCGGAGAAGCCGTGATGGACCTCGACAATGGCATCGACGAGCTGGCGCTTGACGACATCCTCGTTCGGATCGCGGAGGGCCTCTACCGGCATGCCGGCGCCAAGGACATCAAGCCGGGAAAGGCCGACAAGCACGCAGTTCTGGAGGCAACCGAATACCTTCGCGCCAATCTCGAGCGGCCCGTGGGTTCCCAGGAACTCGAGGCCGTCAGCGGGCTCGATCGCTTCACGCTGGCGAGGCAGTTCCGCAAAGTTCTCGGCACAAGCCCGCATCGCTACCTCCTGATGCGCCGGCTGGAGCGCGCCCGGCAGATGATTGCCAGGGGAGAAAGTCTTGCAGGTGCTGCGCTCGAAACCGGCTTTGCCGATCAGGCGCATTTCACCCGCCATTTCAAGCGCGCCTATGGCATAACACCAGGACGCTGGGCGAGCCTCGCCGTCGCCGGCTGAGCCTGTCACCAAAGCTTCATCGGTCTGTCAGACAAGCATCACCCCTTCGTCATCTAAGCCGCCTATCGGGTTGCGGTCTACAGCGCCGCGCGTCTTATCAGACGCGTAAAGGTCGCTGTAGCACTTCGAATTGCTGCATGTCTTTGTCCTTAAATCGAGGGCGATTTAAGGAGGCATGCGGGAGGCTCCAACCCATGGTGACTTTTATGACGAAAACGCTTCTCGCCACCGCGGCGCTCTCACTTTTGATGACGATGGCCGCCTCGGCCGAGGAAAAGTCCTTCACCGCAACGCTGAAGGGTCACGCGATCCTGCCGGCGAACACGATCATCGCCGCTCCCTCGGATGCACCCGATTACCTGAAGACCTCCGGCAAGTTCACCTCCGCGGACCGCAAGCGCGCAGAAGCGCTCGGCACCGTGCCGGGCAAGGACGGCGTTCGCCCGACCGGGCTTTCGCTGCCCTTCAACGGCCAGCCGATGCAAGGCTTTTCCGGCATCAAGGCGATGGAGGACGGTACGTTCTGGAGCCTCTCCGACAATGGCTTCGGCAACAAGCTGAACTCCACCGACGCCATGCTGATGCTGCATCACGTCAAGATGGACTGGGATGGGGGCAAGGTCGAAGCGCTGAAGACCCTCTTCCTCACCGACCCGGACAAGAAGGCACCCTTCCCGATCGTCATGGAAGGTTCTGACAAGCGCTATCTCACCGGGGCGGATTTCGACGTCGAATCGATCCAGCCGGTCGCCGACGGCTTCTGGGTTGGCGAAGAATTCGGACCCTACATCCTCAAGTTCGATCTCGACGGCAAGCTGACGGACGTCGTTGCGACGACGGTCGATGGCAAGCCGGTCCTGTCGCCCGACAATCCGACGCTGACGCTGCAGGCCGACCCGTCGAAGAAGACGCCCGCTTTCAACCTGAAGCGCTCCGGCGGCTATGAAGGCATGGCCCTTTCCAAGGATGGCAGCAAGCTCTATGGCCTGCTCGAAGGCCCCCTCTGGACGGACGGCGAAACGGTCGAGCAGGCCGATGGTCGCCCGGCGCTGCGCATCATCGAACTCGATGTCGCGAGCAAGGCCTGGACCGGTCGCAGCTGGCTCTATCCGCTGGCTGAAGGCGGCGAGGCGATCGGCGACTTCAACATGCTCGACGACAAGACCGCGCTGGTGATCGAACGCGACAACGGCGCCGGCACGGTCGACAAGGCGTGTGCCGACCCGAAGGACCCGAAGCCGGACTGCTTCGCCACCGGCTCCAAGGTCAAGCGCATCTACAAGATCGCCTTCGATGACAGCAATGTCGGCAAGGCCGTGCGAAAGATCGGCTACATCGACCTGCTCAAGATCGCCGACCCGGATAACAAGAGGCGCCAGGGCGGCGGCGAAGGCTTCTACGACATGCCCTTCGTCACCATCGAGAACGTCGACCGCGTCAATGAGACCCACATCATCGTCGGCAACGACAACAACCTGCCGTTCTCGGCCGGTCGCGCGCTCGACAAGGCCGATGACAATGAATTCGTGCTGCTCGAAGTCGGCGATTTCCTGAAGGCCGAATAATCAAAAAGGGCGCGCCAGCCCAGGTTGGCGCGCCCTTTCCGCAAGAAACAAGATTTTCCTCAGCCTCAGCTTTCGAAGTGGAAAGCGAGCCTCTTGCCGGTGAGCTTGCCGAGTTGCTGCAGGCGCCCATTCAGCCGCTCGCCGGCAAACTCCGAATAGGCGGCCGGAACGACGATCTCGAGATCCACGTCCGGCTGGGACGATTTGCGGAACGTCAGGTTCTGCGTAATCCCCGGCATCGACGCCGAGAACAGGTAGGCGACACGCAGCAGGCCGCCGAGCAGCTTCGCCAGTTCCAGCAAGCGCGGCGTGGTGATACCGGCAAGCGCGTTCGTGGCGCCGTCATCGTTCAGCCCTTCGAAGCGGTAGTAGTTGGCAAGCGCGATATAGGCGCGGCCCGCATGGGTGATACCGGAGAAGGTCGAGTGGGCGATGATGTTCAGCGCCTGCAGGCCGCGATAGTCGGGATGCGCGCGCCAGCTGATATCGGCGAGCAGGCACGCGGCCTGACGATAACGGCTTTCCTCTTCCGTCTCTTCTATCCCGAAGAACGGCACCATGCGGCCCGTCCAGTCGGCCAGTTCACGCGCATGCTCGGGTGAGCGGGCGCGCAGGATGGCGATTTCATTCGCCGCCGTCAGCAGCGGATCCTGGGCGCGTTCCTCGTCCTTCAGCAACGAGAACAGATAGCCTTCGCGCACACCGAGTGCCGAGAAGGAAATCCGCTCCGGCTTCATGATCGAGAGCGCTTCCTGCATGGCGATCGCCCCGAAGGGCAGAAGGCTGCGGCGGCTCTTCGAGATCGTCGCATAGGCCGACGGCTTGATGCTCTTCGGCTCGATCACTTCAGGCAGCAGCGCCATCGCCTCGTCGTAGGAAATCTCGTAGCCCTGCATCATGTGCAGCGGATAGTCCCGGGTCTCCATGTGCAGCTTGGCGATCGAGCGCCATGTGCCGCCGACAGCGTAGAAGGTGCGGCCCGTACCGGTCCTCAGCACGGCCGAGTTCTTCATGAACTTGCGCACCCAGGTGCGCGCTTTCGTGAGCGAGCCATTGCTGTGTTCGAACAGCCGGATGCCGCCGAGCGGCAGGGTGATACCCTTGCCGATCTTCGTGCCCGAGACGTCGACGAGCTCAAGGGAACCGCCGCCAAGGTCGCCGACGACGCCATCAGGATCGTGATAGCCGCTGACGATACCCATCGCGGAATAATAGGCCTCCTCCTCGCCGGTGAGGATACGGACCTTATGGCCGAGGATCGCCTCCGCCTTCTCGATGAAGGCCGGACCGTTGCTCGCTTCGCGTGCTGCCGCCGTGGCGAGCACATACATCGATATGGCACGCGCCTGCTTCGAGAGCGCGTGGAAGCGATGCAGCGCCCTGAGCGCGCGCTCGACGCTTTCTTCGTCCATGCGTCCGGTCGCATCGATGCCCTTGCCGAGACCGCACATCACCTTTTCGTTGAACAGCATGGCCGGCGAGCGGCTCAGGCCTTCATAGACGACAAGGCGGATGGAGTTCGAACCGATATCGATAACGGAAACCGGGCGGATGCCGGGCAGACGCCCCTGCGCTTCTGATTCGACCATGCAATTCCAGTTTATTTGTGCCAGCCGCTCTTCCAGCCAGCTATGAGCTTCGGTGCGCTGGACTTCAGGGCTTCACCCCGGCCGGAGAGGCTGGGATTGGTCATGAAATAGTGCTGTGCGTTGAAAGGCTCGGCGTCCTTGCCGACTTCCATCCGGCGAGAGGTGCCATCAGGAAGAATTTCGTAGCTCTGCTGGTTGTCGATGAGATTGCCCAGCATGATCTGCGACAGAACCTGTTCGTGCACAGTCCGGTTGATGAGAGGCACGAGCGTCTCGACCCGCCGGTCCAGATTGCGCGGCATCATATCCGCCGAGCCGATATAGACAAGGGCATTTTCCGATGGAAGCCCATGGCCGTTGCCGAAGCAGAATATGCGGGAATGTTCGAGGAAACGGCCGACGATGGACTTGACACGGATGTTGTCGGAGAGCCCGGGGACTTGCGGCCGAAGGCAGCAGATGCCGCGCACCACGAGGTCGATCTCGACGCCGGCGCGG
This sequence comes from Ensifer sp. ENS10, assembly GCF_014852025.1. Lineage (NCBI taxonomy): Bacteria > Pseudomonadati > Pseudomonadota > Alphaproteobacteria > Hyphomicrobiales > Rhizobiaceae > Ensifer > Ensifer sp. ENS10. The sequence continues at coordinate 1,217,860 of NZ_JACVAS010000001.1, read as the reverse complement.
CTCGCCTTGTAGAGCGCGTCGATGATTTCCGGGTCGACGAGAGAATTCATCTTCATCCAGATCGCCGCCGGGCGCCCGGCCTTGGCATGTTCGATCTCTTCGTCGACGTGCTTGAGGATGCGCGGGCGCAGCGTGTGCGGCGAAACCGCGAGCTTCATGCCGGCTTCCGGCTCGCCATAGCCGGTGATGAAGTTGAAGATGTTCGCCATGTCGTGGGCGATCACCGGGTTGCAGGTGAAGAACGACAGGTCGGTATAGATCTTCGCCGTCACCGGGTGATAGTTGCCGGTGCCGAGGTGGCAGTAGGTCCTGAGCCTGCCTTCCTCACGCCGCACCACCATCGACATCTTGGCGTGAGTCTTGAGTTCGATGAAACCGAAAACGACCTGCACGCCGGCGCGCTCGAGGTCGCGCGCCCAGCGGATATTGGCCTCCTCGTCGAAACGGGCCTTGAGCTCGACCAGCGCCGTCACCGACTTGCCGGCTTCAGCCGCATCGATCAGCGCGCGCACGATCGGACTGTCGTTCGAGGTGCGGTAGAGCGTCTGCTTGATGGCGACCACTTCAGGATCGCGTGCCGCCTGCAACAGGAACTGCACGACGACGTCGAAGGATTCGTAGGGGTGGTGGACCACCATGTCCTTCTCGCGGATCGCCGCCAGGCAATCGCCGGCATGCTCGCGGACGCGCTCGGGAAAGCGCGGATTGTAGGGGTCGAAGCGCAGATCGTCGCGCGGCGCCTTGGTGATTTCAGAGAGCGTGTTGAGCGCCAGCAGGCCGGGGAGAACGGCGATGCGGTTTTCCGGAACGCCGAGTTCCTGCACGACGAACTGGCGCAGCGACGCCGGCATTTCCGAATCGGTCTCGATGCGGATCACCGAACCACGGCGACGGCGCTTCAACGCGGTTTCGAAGAAGCGCACCAGGTCTTCGGCTTCTTCCTCCACTTCGATATCGCTGTCGCGGATGATGCGGAAGGTACCGGAACCCTTGACCTCGTAACCGGGGAACAGCCGATCGATGAACTGGCTGACCATATCTTCGAGCGTAATATAGCGGATGACGTTCTTGACGTCGGGCAGCCGGATAAAGCGGTCGAGCGCGACCGGCAGGCGCAAGAGCGCGGTCATCGGCTCGCGGCCAGTCTTGCTGACGAGCTGCAGGCCCATCGAGAAGCCTAAGTTCGGAATGAACGGGAACGGGTGCGCCGGATCGATCGAGAGCGGCGTCAGCACCGGGAAGATCGACTGGTCGAACTCGTTGGCAAGCCAGCTCCTGTCCTGCGCCGACAGCGACGCCGGGCGCACGATCAGGATGTCTTCCTTGGCGAGATACTGCTGCAGGACCGCAAGCGAGGCCTGCTGCTCCATCTGCAGATTGTCGATTTCCTTGAGGATGTCTTCGAGCTGTTCGACCGGCGTCTTACCATCGGGCGAGCGCATGGAAAGGCCCTGGCGCACCTGCCCTTCCAGGCCCGCAACGCGCACCATGAAGAACTCGTCGAGGTTGGCAGCGGAGATCGACAGGAAGCGAATCCGCTCCAGCAGCGGATGTGCCGTATTCAGCGTTTCTTCGAGCACGCGACGATTGAACTGCAGCCAGGAGAATTCGCGGTTGATGAAGCGCCGCGGGCTGGTCAGCAGATCGATGTCCTCCACTGCCGCCTGGTTTTCGTTCACCGCCGATACCGCGTTATCCATGCTCATTCGATCCCATTGCTCCGGTTGCACCGGCTATCTCAGTTTGACGACGGTTCTGTGACAGTCAATCGGACCGCCGCCGATTCCCCAGTTCTTCGAGAACTTCGGAAGCAAGTGCCCGGCTGAGCTTCGTTCCGCGGGAAAGTGCCAGATGGTCGATGCGCTCGACGATCGTCTGCGCCGCCTCCAGCGACCGCTCCATGCGCTGAACGATATAGCCCACGAGCCGCTCGTCGACGAAGAGCTGGCGGTCGGCGAAAAGCTTGATCAGCACCTGCGTCAGCAACTCGTCATCCGGCTCGCCGATCTCGACGATGGTCGCCGCCTTCAGGCGCGAGCGCAGATCCGGCAGCGTCACCGGCCAGGACATCGGCCATAGCCGCGTCGTCATCAGGAGACCGGTGCCATGCTGGCGCACGTTGTTGATGACGTGGAAAAGCGTCGTGTCGTCAAAGCCACTGCGGTCGGCGTCCTCGAAGAGGACAGGCTTCTCCGCCGCAATCAGCGCGGCATCCGAGCCGGCGAGCGGATGGATCGTTTCGGCCCCTGCCCGCTCTTTCCAGATGCTGGCGAGATGCGATTTGCCGGAGCCGACGGGCCCGGCGATGATGACGACCGGCGACGGCCAGTCCGGCCAGTGGTCGACGATGGCGATCGCAGCGCTCAGCCTGTCGGAGACGAGCAGGTCCTCACGGCCCGTCGCCGGGTCGTGGCCGAAGGCCAGGGGTATTTGTTCGAATGCGCGTTTTGTCATGCTGTACTCGGGACAATCGTCGGAAATCAGGCGGCCTTGTCGCTCTTCGCCTTCTTTTCCACGGCCTTGCCGTGCCCGTGATAGAGGTCGCTATCAAGGTACCGCTGGATGCCGAAGCGGACAAGCACGCCGATGGCCGCTGCTGCCGGCACCGCCACCAGCAGACCGACGAAGCCGAAGAGCGCGCCGAAGGCAAGGAGCGCAAACATCAACCAGACCGGATGCAGGCCGACGCTTTTGCCCACCAGCTTCGGCTGGAGGATGTTGCCCTCCATGAACTGACCGCTGAAGAAAACTGCAAGCACGAGGCCGATCCAAAGATAGTCCGGCCAGAACTGCACCAGGGCAACGCCAACAGCGAGCACGAGGCCGACCATGGATCCGACATAGGGAATGAAGCTGATCATGCCGGCGAAGAGGCCGATCAGCAGGCCGAAATTGAGACCGACCAGCGACAGGCCGATACCGTAATAAAGGCCAAGGATGACGCAGAGCGAGCCCTGCCCGCGCACGAAGCCGGCGATCGTCGTGTTCATGTCGCGGGCGATCTGGCGCACATCCGAGACGTAGTCGCGCGGAACCCAGCTATCGACCTTCTCCACCATCCGGTCCCAGTCGAGCAGAATATAGAAGGCGACGACAGGGGTAACGACCAGCAGCGAGATGACATCGAGCAGCGCCACGCCGGAGTTCCAGATCTGCTGGAAGAGCGTGCCGACGAAAGCGGCTCCCTGTTCCAGCAGCTTGCCGGAGCTCTGCTTGAGCGACGGCATCTGGCTCGCCAGCCAATCGGGGATCAGACGCGTCTGCGCTTCGTTGACCAGCACTTGCAGCTTCGAGGCGTAGCCGGGGATGTTCGCGATGAAATCGGCCGCCTGGCTGACGACAACAGGAATGATGACCATGAGCGCCAGCACGAAGACCACGACGAAGCCGATCAAGATGACGACCGTCGCCATCAACCGGCTGAGGCCAAGCCGCTCGAGACGGTCGGCGACCGGATCGAGGAAATAGGCAAGCGCCATGCCGGCAAGGAACGGCAGCAGGATCGAGCTGAAAACCATGAGGAATGCAATGAAGGCGGCAAGCACCAGCAGCCAGAAGATGACCTGGCGCTGCAATCCGGAACCGCTGACCTTGATATCCATGACACTCCTTTAGATCACGTGCTCTTAGGTCGGATCGACCTGAAATCATCAACGTGACCGTTTCTCGTAAGCGAGAGCAGGATGCCGGCGTAACACCGCACACACTTTTCCACATCCCGCCCTGGCGCGCCGCATGCGCCGATCGCGTATCACAACCCTTTAAAGGAGATAGGGGGCGGCGCGGGCGCCGGTCAAGTCCAACCGGGTGAGGCCGCGCGGTTTGGAGCTATGCTGCTTTGCTTCTACCGTGGGATATGGGCAAAATGTTGAAAAAACGCCGCCAATCCGTGGTCTCGGCTTGCACTCCCTTGCCTGCCGTGCCAATCGCATCCGCAAAATACCTGTCGCACGACGAGCCTTGGAGAACGAGCATGAGCCAGTCGGGAAAGAACGGCCTCACCTATAGCGACGCGGGCGTGGACATCGACGCCGGCAACCTGATGGTCGAGAAGATCAAGCCGCATGTGCGCTCGACGAGGCGTCCGGGCGCCGACGGTGAGATCGGCGGCTTCGGCGGTCTCTTCGACCTGAAGGCGGCAGGCTTCACCGACCCGGTTCTGGTTGCCGCCAATGACGGCGTCGGCACCAAGCTCAAGATCGCCATCGATGCCAACAAGCACGACACTGTCGGCATCGACCTTGTCGCCATGTGCGTCAACGACCTCGTGGTCCAGGGCGCCGAGCCGCTGTTCTTCCTCGACTATTTCGCGACCGGCAAGCTCGACCCGGACCAGGGTGCCGCGATCGTCGCTGGCATCGCCAGCGGCTGCCGCGAAGCGGGCTGCGCGCTGATCGGCGGCGAGACGGCCGAAATGCCCGGCATGTATTCGGGTGGCGATTATGACCTTGCCGGCTTCGCCGTGGGTGCCGCCGAGCGCGGACAACTGTTGCCGGCCGGAGACATCGGCGAAGGCGACGTCATCCTCGGCCTCGCATCGTCGGGCGTTCACTCCAACGGCTATTCGCTGGTGCGCAAGATCGTCACGCTCTCGGGCCTTGCCTGGGACGCACCCGCGCCGTTCGGCGAAGGCACGCTTGCCGATCTCCTGATGACGCCGACGCGCATCTATGTGAAGCCGCTCTTGAAGGCGATCCGCGAGACCGGCGCGATCAAGGCGCTCGCCCATATCACCGGCGGCGGCTTCCCCGAGAACATTCCGCGCGTGCTGCCGAAGCACCTCGCCGCCGAGATCGACCTCGATGCGATCAAGGCGCCGAAGGTGTTCTCCTGGCTTGCACAGACCGGCGGCGTTGCTGCCAACGAGATGCTGCGCACCTTCAACTGCGGCGTCGGCATGATCGTCGTCGTCCCGGCGGACAAGGCTGCGGAGATCGCCTCTGTGCTGACCGGCGAAGGTGAAACCGTCTTCACGCTCGGCCGGATGGTCGCGCGCGACGAAGGTGCTGCCGGCACGATCTACAAGGGCACCCTCGCCCTATGACGACTGAGGTCTCGACGGGCAAGAAGCGGGTCGTCGTCTTCATTTCGGGTGGCGGCTCCAACATGCTGGCGCTGGCGAAAGCCGCGGCCGAGCCAGGTTTTCCCGCCGAGATCGTTGCGGTCATCGCCGACAAGGCGGATGCCGGCGGCCTCGTCAAGGCGGCAGCACTCGGTATTGCCACACGCAGTTTCCTGCGCAAGGATTTCGACAGCAAGGACGCCCACGAGGCGGCAATCCTTGCCGAGCTCGATCGCCTATCGCCGGATATCATCTGCCTGGCCGGCTATATGCGGCTGCTTTCGGCAACCTTCATCCAGCGCCATCAAGGGCGGATCCTCAACATCCACCCCTCGCTGCTGCCGCTCTTCCCCGGCTTGCACACCCATCAGCGGGCGATCGACGCCGGCATGAAGGTCGCCGGCTGCACGGTGCACTTCGTGACCGAAGGCATGGACGAAGGCCCGATCCTCGCGCAGGCAGTGGTGCCGGTTCTCCCCGGCGATACATCCGAAAGCCTTGCAGCGCGGGTGCTGACCGTCGAGCACCGCACCTATCCGATGGCGCTCCGGCTGATGGCCGAGGGCAAGGTGCGCATGGAAGATGGTCGCGCGGTGAGCCATAGCGCTGCCGAAGCAACCGCCACGCTGATCTCGCCTGCCGCCTGATTAGAGCACCCCGCTTTCAGTGAAATTACTGGAAGCGGAAGATGCGCTGGATCAATTCATCACTTCGCCGACGCCAGCCTGCGATCGAGCGCATCGAGCACACGCCGCGTCAATGCCGGATAGTCCTCGTCGAAGTGATGGCCACCGTCGATGCCGATGATGTCGACGCCCGTTCCCTTCAATTCAGGGCAGGCATCATCCTCTTCGTCGGTGCCGTAGATGCATTGCACCAGCGCCGGATCGATGCGCTTGATGTCGTCGAGCGGATCGCCGCCCTTGCCATCGCCTTCCGCACCCAGCCAGCCGAGCACCGACACCTTGTAGTCGACCAAGTGCGACAGCGCCATCAGCGTCACCTGGCGGACATGCGCCTTTTCGCCTGATGGCAGCAGGTTGAAGGTTCGCGGCAGAACGTCGGCACCGAAGGAATAGCCGATCAGCAGTACGTTGCGCACGTTCCAGTGCTTGCGGTAGTAGCTCATCACTTTGGCAAGGTCGTCCGCCGTCGCCTGGGGATCGCGTTCCGACCAGAAATAATGCAGGGAATCGAAGCCGACGACCGGCACCCCCTGCTGCTGGAGGACGTCGCCGACTTCCTTGTCGATGTCACGCCAGCCGCCGTCACCCGAATAGATCACCGCCATCGTATCGCGCGTCGGCTTGGCGTCGAGAATGGTCAGCGGCAGGCCGAACGGGTTGCCGGCGTCGCTTTCGCTGTCGATGATATCCGAGAGATGGTCGGACAATGCCGTGAAGGCATCATCGTCACTGTCTTCCTGATCGACATCCGGATGCTTTGCGATAAGCGCGGCCACATGCGAGCGCCCATCCGCGGAGGCTGCCGGCGAGAAGACGACGGAGACCGGGTCCGGCAAGGCACCATCGGTCAAGCCATAGACCATGCGGTCGCCTTTCTTCACCTTATCGGCCGGAGTGCAGAGCTGTTTCCTGAGCGCGATGCCCTCCTCCGGATCGACCGCCAGCGTCTGGCCGATCGTGGCTGGCGGCGTCTGGGCGGCAATCGCGAGCGCCATGGCGCCACCGGCGCCGACACCGGCAACGATCGGCAGTTGGTAGGCATCGCTGCCGATGGCGCGCTGTACCTGCTGGCTGAGCGATTCGATATCGGAGACCATGTAGATGCAGTCGCCGTCATCCTTGGCGAGCGACGCGAGATAAGCCTTGAGATCGACACCGATGACGATGGTCTTGTCACCGGTGAGCGTATCAGCGACCGCCTGCTCCTTGTCCGTCCAGCCTGAAGCATCCGAAAGCAGCACGACCAGTGCGGTCGCCTTTTCCTTGGGCAACATGATGCGCGGCGACGGGATCATCCCGGTATCGTAGCTCTTCGGCGCGTCTTCCGCGGCAGCAGGAAGAATGGAAACCGAAAGCAGCAACGCCGCCGAGGTGAGGCATTTCCAGGCGTTCGCGACACGGATCATTTCTTCACCACTCCCTTGAGACCGCCGCCGATCAGGAATGTCGCATCCATCAAGGCGAGGATCGGATTGATGCCGCCACTGGCGACAAGATAGCGCGGTTGCCACTGCGGATGAAACTTCGACTTGAAGGCGCGCAGGCCCTTGAAGTTGTAGAAGCGCTCGCCGTGTTCGAAGAAGGTACGGCCGGCCCGGTCCCACACCGGCGCGATCTGGCGCGTCGACATGCCGGACAGGGGTGCCATGCCGAGATTGAAGGCGCGGAACCCCTCCCCCTTCAGATATTCCATTACCTGGGCGAAGAGGAAATCCATGGCTCCCTTCGGCGCGTCCGGCGAGAAGCGCATCAGATCGACGGTGCCCTCCTCCTTCGTCCCGGTCACGAGGATATTGGCGAAAGCGACGATGCGTCCGTTGCATGTGAGGATCGCAACCGGTTGTTCGGCCAGGTAGTCCGGATCGAAGGCGCCGAGCGAGAAGCCCTTTTCCTTGGCGTTGTGATGCGCGAGCCAGGCATCGGAAACAGCCGTCAGGTCGGCCATGATTTCAGGAACGTCCGCCGGCGGCACGACCTGAAACTCCAGCCCGTCGCGCTGGGCGCGGCTGACCTGCTGGCGCAAGTTTGCCCACTTGCCGCCCTTCATCTCGAAACGGGCGAGATCGACGCGCGCCAGTTCACCGAGCCGGAAGGCGCGCAGCCCCGCATCGGCATAGTAGGCAAGCCCCTCGGCCGAAACCTGATAGAACACAGCCCGGCAACCGGCGGCTCGCGCCTTCTCGATGAAATGCCAGATCAGTTCCGGCCAGGCGTCGATTGGCCCGACCGGATCGAAGAGCGCAATCCAGGAACGGGCCCGCTGGCCGTACATGATGAAGGCCCGCCGGTCGGCCGAGAACAGGATGCTCTTGTCGCCCATGCGCACCAGATTGGCGTCGGACATGTTTTGCGCCTCGACGATCGCCAAGGCGCGCTCCATCGCATCGTCGGAGGCGGGCTCCGCCGCCCCGGTTGCCGGGCGCATCAGGCTCCAGATCGCAAGCATGCTGGCACCGATGGTGACGCCCAGGAGCGCCCGCAGCCCGCGCGGCGCCTCGGCCGAAAATTCGAACTGCCACCAGAGCTCGTGGCTGTATTCGACATCGCGGTAGACAAAGAGCAGGACGACCAGTCCGCCGAGGCAGATGACCCCAAGCGCCGTCAGCCACGGTATGGTGAGCGCCTGGCCAAAGAGGGATGCCGGACGGACGAACAGGCGCCGGCTGACGAGCAGCCCCACGAGAAAGAAGGCGAGCATGCCCGCTTCCACCACCGCGATCGCCTTGATCAGCGACAGCAGGAGTGCGGCGATCGCAATCACGATCGACGCCCACCAGGCACCATCCAGGCGCAGCGCCAGGCCGCGGGAGACGACGACGAGCGCAAGGCCGAGCAGGCTTGCGAGGAAATGGGCGCCCTCGACGATCGGCAGGGGCAGCAGGCTTTCAAGAAAGGCCAGATTTTCGTCGGGTGTCGGCGTCACGCTCGAAAGCACCAGCATGATCGCGAGCACGACGCCGAGCGTCGCCAGCAGCAGCGGCGTCATCCGGCCGCCAACGCGGCGCACACTTGAGGCGACCGGATGGCCGGAGAGCTGGCGGAGCTCGATGCCGATAACGACGGCGATCGCAATCACCAGCGGCAGCACGTGATAGATCACGCGATAGAGAACCAGCGCGCCGAGAATGGTGTCGACATCGGTGTTGTGGCCGAGCGTCGCGATGATGATCGTCTCGAAGACGCCGAGGCCGGCTGGAACGTGACTGAGAACACCGACGCCGACGGCGAGCGAGTAGACGGCGAGGAAAGCCGGCCAGCCGATGGTGCCGGCCGGCAGGAGCACATAGAGGACGGTTGCCGAAGCGGCGAGATCGAGCGCGGTCACCAGGAACTGGCGCGAGACCGTGCGCGAATCCGGCAGCCGCAATGTCAGGCGTCCGAGGCTGACCTCGCGGCCGTCGCGCGCAAGGAAGAACACGGTGAACAACCCGCCGAGGATGACGACGGCGATCACGCGCAGCAAAAGCGGATCGAGCCCGGTCATCGGCGCCACATATTCGCCGACCGCCAGCAGGCTGAGGCAGGTCACCGTCAGAAGGCCGAGCCCAAAGGCAAGCGTCACGAAGGCAATGATCCGGGCAATATTTTCCGGCTCGATGCCGAGGCGGGAATAGGACCGGTAGCGGATCGCGCCACCGCTCAAGGCGCCAAAACCGGCGGTGTTGCCGACCGCATAGGCGCAAGCGGCCGTCAGCGCCACATCGGCATAGGGCAGCTTGCGCCGGACATAATCGAGCGCGCCGACGTCATAGAAGGTCAGCGCCAGGAAGCTCAGCGCCGTGAAGAACACCGCCGCCGCAAGCGACGCCCAGGGCGTATCTGCCAAGGCTTGGACGACTTCATCGTACTGAACTTCGGATGTCAGGTGAAAGATCGCAAAGCCGAAGAGAGCGATCACAAATAGCGTACCAGCGGCCGAAAGAGAGCGACGGTTGCGGCGCAGGAAGGAAATCCAGCCCCCCTCCGCCTGCTGCTCGTCGTCGGTTGCGCTTTCCGAAAGGGAGGATGTCATGGGGCGCCCATGTCAATGATGAGAACATCAGCGCTTTAGCTTACCCGATACCGATCAAAAAGTGAAATATCCGTAATAAATTATCTTCTTATAAAACAATGATTTAGCCGCTGAGTTCGTTGCGGTTGAGCTTTGCCCATTGCAGCAGCATGATCGTCTTGGCGTCGCAAATCTCGCCGGTGGCGATCATAGCGAAGGCCCGATCAAGCGGTATTTCGAGAACTTCGATGTGCTCTCCCTCATGCGCAAGCCCGCCGCCATCCCCACGCTTTTCCGTGACGTCGATGTGGCCGACGAAAAAGCTCGTGCGCTCGGTGAGCGCGCCCGGGCTCATATAGGCATCGAAAAGGTGGGTGGCGCCTTCGACATGGTAGCCGGTCTCTTCCAACGCCTCGCGGGCGATCGCAACTTCCGGGGTGTCGTCGTCCAACAACCCGGCCACCGCTTCGATCATGTAGGCCTCGTCCCCCTGCAAGAGCACGGGAACGCGCAGCTGCCGCACAAGCACCACGCTTTGCCGCTTGGCGTCGACGAGCAGGATGGTCGCCGCACTGCCATGATCGTGAACCTCGCGCTTCAAGGTCGCGGTCATGCCGTTCGACATGTCCTGTTCGAGCGTCACTTCCTCAAGATGGATGAACCCGTCCCAAAGCGTGCGGCGACCGATGATCCTGACGCGCGGATCGTGATGTGTGCTCATGCGAAATCCTTCTTTGGCGGGGGCAATCCGGCCGTTCCTGCCTTCAGTGAACATGTTCCAACGCCGCGCGGTCTTCCCGCTCCATCTGCAACGTCGTGTGGTGAAGGTCAAAGTCTTCGCGCAAGCGCGCCTCGATCGCCCGGCGCACGGTCTCGCCGTCAGCGCCATCCGTGAGCACCGCATGCGCCGTCAGCGACGGCTGGCTCTGGGTAATCGCCCATAGGTGAAGGTCATGCACCGACAAGACGCCCGGAACCGCGGCGATCGTCGCGTGGACATCGGCGAGCCGTATGCCCGGCGGCACGCCTTCGAACAGGATGTTGATGCACTCCTTCAGCAGCACCCAGGTGCGCGGGAAGACCATGAAGCCGATACCGACGGCGAGCAGGGAGTCCACCCATTGCCAGCCGGTGAACCAGATGACCGCGGCACCGACGATGACGGCGAGCGAGCCGAGCATGTCCGACCAGACCTCGAGATAGGCACCCTTGACGTTGAGGCTCTCGTCCTTGTGGCTCGTCAGGAGGCGCATCGAGGCGAGATTGACGAGCAGGCCGATGACGGCGATCACCAGCATCCCGCCCGACTGGATTTCCTGCGGCTCCGACAGCCGCTTCCAGGCTTCGTAGAGAATGTAGAAGGCAACGGCGAGCAAGAGCAGCGCGTTGAAGGCGGCCGCGAGGATTTCGAAACGCGCATAACCGTAGGTGCGCAGCAGATCGGATGGGCGGCGGCCCACATGGATGGCCACGAGCGCGATCGCAAGGGCCGCGGTGTCGGTCAACATGTGCATGGCGTCGGAAATCAGCGCCAGGCTGCCGGTCAGTACACCGCCGACGACCTCCGCCAGCATGAAGCCGCCGGTCAGGCCGAGCGAAGCCCAGAGCCTCGAAACCGGCGTGCTACTGACATCTGCATGGTGGTGGTCGCCGCTCATGGAGGGTTCCGTCTGCCGTTGAACAACCTGATTTAGCGCGCCAACCTGACCCAGACCCTATTGTCGTGGAAGGCAGCACCGCCATAGGGCGCCACCGCATCGGCACCGGTCAGCACGTTGATCCCTTCCCCGTCGAGATGGGCGCCGTTCGGCCAGAGCCCCTCGGCGATCACAACGCCGCGACGCGTTCCCCCGCCGATCTTCGCATGCAGGCGGATCTCACCACGCTGATTGCCGAGCTGAACGATATCGCCATCGGCGATGCCGAGTGCCTCGGCGTCTTCCGCATGGAGCATCACTTCCGGGCGCACTTCCTTCTGGATGGAGGACGGCGTCTCGGCAAAGGTCGAGTTGAGGAAGGAGCGGGCCGGCGAGGTCGCGAGGCGGAAGGGATGCTCGGCATCAGCGACCTCAATCAGGTCGACATGATCAGGAAACTCCGGCAGCGCTGCATGCGGCCCTTGAATGCCCATGGACTTCGGCGGCCGGTTCGCCGCCGGCGTTCCCGTCCAGTCCGGCTTGAAGCGGAACTTGCCGTCCGGATGACCGAAGCCTTTGAGGTAGTGCGCGTCTTCGAATGCCGGCTGGCAGTCCAGCCACTTCTCTTGTCTCATCTCCTCGTAGCCGATGCCGTAATTGGCGAGCAGCCGGTCGATATGCTGGCGCTCCGTCAGGCCGAAGCCGCCATGGTCGGCAACGCCCAAGCGCTTGGCCAGTTCCTCGATGACGAAGAGGTTGGTGCGCACGGTCGACGGCGGCTCCACCACCTTGGGGCCGATCAGGATGTGCTGGTGACCGCCGCCACGATAGAGATCGTCATGTTCGAGGAACATGGTGGCCGGCAGCACGATATCGGCAACGGCGGCCGTATCGGTCATGAACTGCTCGTGCACGGCGACGAAGAGATCATCGCGCAGGAAGCCACGCTTCACCAGCCGCTGTTCCGGCGCGACGTTCACCGGATTGGTGTTCTGGATCAGCATCGCGGTCACCGGACCACGGTGGCGCAGCGCCTCGGCATCACCGGTCAGCACGCGGCCGATCTGCGACTGGTCGAGCATGCGGACATCCGGATCGTGGAAGGCCGAGCCCACCAGCTCGCGCTTGTCGAGCTTGAAGATGTCGTTGTTGGAGTGGAAGGCACCGCCGCCTTCATGCTTCCAGGAGCCAAGAACGGTGGCGACGGAGGCCGCCGCATGGATGGCGACCGAGCCGTTGCGCTGGCGGGTAAAGCCGTAGCCGAGGCGGAAATAGGTTCTGGGCGTCGTTCCGACAAGCTTGGCGAAGGCTTCGATTTCATCGACCGAAAGACCAGTGATGGCGGAAGCCCATTCCGGTCCGCGCGACTTGAGATGTGCTTCGAGCCCGGCGGGGTCGTCGGCGAATTCCGTCATATAGGCCCGGTCGGCATAGCCGTCGCGAAATGCGATGTGCATCACGGCGCAGGCGAGCGCTGCGTCGGTGCCGGGCTTCAAGACGAGACCCATATCTGCCTGTTTGACCGTCGGGTTGTCGTAAATGTCTATGACGACGATCTTTGCGCCGCGATCCTTGCGCGCCTTCACCGCGTGCGTCATTACGTTGACCTGGGTCGCGACAGCGTTCGTCCCCCAGATCACCACGCAATCGGCCTTGGCCATCTCGCGCGGATCGGGACCGCGAAGCGCCCCTGTCGCCATGGCGAAGCCGGTCCAGGCCATGTTGGTACAGATCGAGCCGAAGAAGCCGGAGTAACGCTTGGCGTGGCGCAGGCGCTCGATTGAATCGCGCTGCACTTGCCCCATGGTTCCGGCATAGAAGTAGGGCCAGATCGCCTCCGCACCGTGTTTCTGCTCGGCGCGGATGAACTGGTCGGCGATCTCGTCGAGCGCCGCTTCCCAGCTGACGTCCTGCCAGTTGCCCTCGCCCTTGGCACCCTTGCGGCGCTGCGGCACCATGAGGCGGCCGGGATGGTAGATGCGCTCGGAATAGCGCGCCACCTTGGCGCAGATCACACCGGCGGTATAGGTGTTGGCGGAAGCGCCACGCACGCGGCCGATCCGCCCTTCGGCAGTCAGATCCACTTCCAGCGCGCAAGCGGAGGGACAGTCGTGCGGACAGACCGAATGGCCGATCGATTTTTCTGCTTTGATGGGGGTCGCAACGTTCATGGCTTTTCTATATGGCATCGACAAACGGGCTCAAAGAGCCAATCGTTCACCCATCGCAACAATTGATCCAGCCATCGGCGGCGCTCATGAACTATCGGCACATCTACCATGCGGGCAATTTCGCCGACGTCCTGAAGCACGCGGTGCTGGCGCGGCTCGTCAGCTATCTTCAACAGAAGGAGAAGGCGTTTCGCGTGCTCGACACCCATGCCGGCACCGGGCTTTACGACCTATCGAGCGAAGAAGCGCAAAAGACCGGGGAATGGCGCGACGGCGTCGGCCGGCTTCTCGAGGGTGATCTACCCGCCGAAATCGCTGCGATCCTCGCCCCGTATCTCGAAACCATCCGTACGCTCAATCCCGGCAGCGAGCTGAAGCTTTATCCCGGCTCGCCGAAGCTTACGCGCATGCTCTTCCGTCCGCAGGACCGGCTGTCTGCCATGGAGTTGCACCCGGACGACTATGAAACCCTGCATCGGCTTTTCGACGGCGACTTCCAGAGCCGGATCACCGAACTGGACGGCTGGCTGGCGCTCGGCGCCCACCTGCCACCGAAAGAGAAGCGCGGGCTGATCCTCGTCGATCCGCCCTTTGAAAAGGAAGGCGAATACGAACGCCTCGCCGATGGCCTGGCGCGCGCCTACCGGCGCTTTGCCGGCGGCATCTATTGCCTCTGGTATCCTTTGAAGCAGGGCGCGCCCATCAAGGCTTTCCACGAAGCACTGAAGGCGCTCGAAATTCCGAAGATGCTCTGCGCCGAACTGTCGGTCCGCAGCGACCGCGAAACCACCGGCCTCTCCGGCTCCGGTCTCATCATCGTCAATCCACCCTTCACGCTGAAGGGCGAACTCGATCTGCTGCTGCCGTTCCTGAAAGCACGGTTGGCGCAGGATCGCTTCGCCTCCGCCCGCTGCTTCTGGCTGCGCGGTGAAGAACAGGCAACCCGAGGGGCTTGACGGACGGGCGCGACACACCGCAATCTCCTGTGACGATATAGGGAGACGCCCATGACTCGCACGCTCGCAGCAACGCTTCTCATCTCGCTTTCCCTCGCCGCCACCGCAGCGCCGGGCGCATCCGCCGCCGACTATATCGGCAGCGGCCAGGTCCAATCCTATAACGCAGGTGTTTGCAGCGAGTCCTCGGTGCTCGGTTTCATCACTTCGCGCTTCGAATACCGGGATGCGAACTACCTGCACGCCAATCTGTCGATCGCCGATATCCGCAACATGGGACAGAACCGGCAAGAGTTCCGCGATGAGACTCATCTGGTCGAGCGTGAATATTGCTATGCTACGGCGGTCATGACCGACGGCCAGCAGCGCTCGCTCTACTACCTCGTCGAACGCCCCTGGGGCTTTGCCGGCGTCGGCAGAAGCATCGAGTTCTGCGTCGGCGGGCTTGATCCCTGGTATGTCTATGGCGCGCATTGCGCCTCGCTCCGCTAATCATGAAAGCAATCCGGAATGCGCGCCGGCTTCTGCCGGCGCTTCTCGTTGCGGCTAGCCTGGCCGGCTGCAGCGATCAGAGTACCGAGAAGGCGCCGCCGGCTGCCGAGACGAAACCTGCAAAAGCAATCGCCGCGGTGCCGGTCGGCAGCGGATTCGATTTCTATGTGCTTTCGCTCTCCTGGTCGCCGACCTGGTGCGGCGACAACGATCCCAACGGAAAATCCAGCCAATGCGAGATCGGCAGCAACCGCGGCCTGATTGTGCACGGCCTATGGCCTCAGAACGAAAGAGGTTTCCCGGATTTCTGCGCGACGCGGCAATCGGACCGTGTGCCCTCCTCGCTCGGCAAGCGGTATCTCGATCTCATTCCGTCGATGGGCCTGATCGGCCATCAGTGGCGCAAGCACGGCACCTGTTCCGGGCTCAGTCAGGAGGACTACTTCGCCGTCACACGCGCGGCCTGGAACAGGCTCGCGCTACCAGCAGAACTCTCCCCGCCCCGGCAACAAACGAACATGTCCGTCAACGCGATCGAAAGCACGCTCGTCGCCCAAAACCCTGGCATGACAAAAGACGCGGTCGCGGTTACGTGCGAAGGCAACATGCTCGAAGAAATCCGGATCTGCTTCGACAAGTCGCTGAATTTCCGATCCTGCCCGGCGGTCGATCGCCAGGCATGCAGGAAAGACAGCGTTTCACTGCCTCCGGCTCCATAGGTATTTGTTCTTAGGCAATTCCGGACGCAATTCCGCTTCGCACTCTCGTCGGAATTGCTCTGGACCAGAAGAAAGACGCTCGATGAAGATACTGTACTCTCCTGCCTCGCCCTATTCGAACAAGGTTCGGATGGCGGCGCATTATGCCGGGTTCTCCGCCGACAGCGTCCTGACCGACACCGGAGCCAATCCACCCGAACTGATCGGCAACAATCCGCTCGGCAAGATACCGACACTCATCCTTAACGATGGGCGTTCGGTCTATGACAGCCGCGCGATCATGCACTTCATCGATCGGGAAACGAAGGGCAAGCTTTACCCGAAGAACGCGGGCAAGCGGACCGATGTCGAGATCCTCGAAGCTTTGTGCGACGGTGTCTGCGACAGCCTGCTGGCGATCGTCTACGAGAAACGTTCACACCCGCCGGAGAAGGTGCATCAGCCCTGGATCGACCGGCAATGGGAAAAGGTCGAACGCAGCCTCGACCATCTGAACGCCAACCTGCCGAAGACCGGAGCCAAGCTCCATGGCGGCCATTTCGCCCTTGCGGCGATGCTGCGCTACATCGAGTTGCGCTTTGCCGGCGAATGGCAGAAGGGTCGCGCCAAACTCAAGAACTGGCCGGCGAAGTTCGAAAAGCACTTTCCCGACTATTCCAAGTTCAAAGCGTAGGAAACGCGCACAAAAAAGGCCGGGTCGCCCCGGCCTTCTTGTTTGATCCGGCGAGAGCCGATCAGAACTTCACGCCCATACCGACGCGAACGCTGTGTTCGTCGTAACCGGAGGAGACGTTGGTGCCGCCCATCCGGAAGTCCTTCGAGCCGTAGTCCGTGTAACGGTACTCGACGCGTGCGGTGATGTTGTCGGTGACAAAGGTTTCCGCGCCGGCACCTGCGGTCCAGCCGACCATGGTGTTCTTGTCGGAAGCGCCACCAACGGTGCCCTTGGCCTGGCCGACGGCGAGACCGGCGGTGCCGTAAAGCAGAACCGGGTTCAGATCGACGCCGACGCGTGCGCGCAGCGAGCCGTTGACGCCCTGCTTCATGCGCAGGTTGCCCTTGCTCGAATCCTGACCGGAGTAGCCGACATCCGCTTCGCCGCCGTATACGATCTGGCCGCTCTGCATGTTGTAGCCGCCGTAGAGACCGCCGCCGAAGCCGGCTGCCGTGTTGCTGCCGGTCGCGTCAAACTGACCATGGTGCCAATCGGCGGTACCACCGACATAGGCGCCCGACCAGTTCTTCTGCGCCGGCTCGGTGTATTCGGCCTGCGGAGCAGCCGGAACTTCGTCGATCGCATCAGCAGCCTGGGCGGCCTGGAAGGCGATGAGGGTCATAGCCGAAGCCATGAGGGTGGTGGTGAGCGTACGCATAAATATTCTCCTTTTCGTACCGATGCCCCTTGGGCTTGGGGTCCCACAGTGAAACATCGGACAACTTTCAATTAACCCGCCCGGTTGAGCTGAAATTGGTCAGCAAATGCGGATTCACAAGAGCCAAAATGTGAAATTTTGGTGGCACAAACACGCCCGAAATTTGATGTTGCCTTGGCGCAACAGGGGATTTATTAACCATGATTCAAGATTAACGAAAGATATACTATACACATACAAAATAATACAATTTACGCCAATTCCATTAATTTTTCGGCAAGGAACTGTCAGGGA
The DNA here is from genome assembly GCF_014852025.1 of Ensifer sp. ENS10. Lineage (NCBI taxonomy): Bacteria > Pseudomonadati > Pseudomonadota > Alphaproteobacteria > Hyphomicrobiales > Rhizobiaceae > Ensifer > Ensifer sp. ENS10. The sequence continues at coordinate 1,200,479 of NZ_JACVAS010000001.1, read as the reverse complement.
GTGTTTCAGGCTCACGTTTCTTGCCTATATCTTGGTCGGCTGACGCGAAGATTCGAAAAAGCGGGATGAAACGTTGAAGAAAGCACGAAAGGCCGCCCTCGTGACCGGGGGCGCCAAGCGGATCGGCAAAGCTATAGTTGAGGACCTCGCGGCCCATGGCTTTTCGGTCGCCATTCATGCCGACGCCTCATTTGACGAAGCGGAAGCTCTGGTCGAAGCACTCTCGAAAGGTGGAACGAAGGCCATCGCGCTTCGCGCCGACCTCACCGATACGGCGGAGACTTCGACGCTCATCGCACGCGCCGCAGAGGCGCTTGGCCCGCTGAACCTGCTCGTCAACAATGCCTCGGTCTTCAAGAAGGACAGCCTCGACGCTTTCGACGAATCAATCTGGGATCAGCACTTCGCCCTGCATGTGAAGGCCCCTTCCCTGTTGGCGCGCGATTTCGCTGAACTGCTTCCGGCGGACGCCAATGGACTCATTGTCAACGTGATCGACCAGCGCGTCTGGGCTCCCAATCCGCGCTTTTATTCCTATATGTTGTCGAAGTCGGCGCTTTGGACCGCTACCCGGACGATGGCGCAGGCGCTCGCCCCGCGCATCCGCGTCAACGGTATCGGCCCCGGGCCGACTTTGCCAAACGAGCGGCAGGACCCGCAGGATTTTGAGGCGCAGGTCGAAGCCCTGATTCTCAGACGCGGGCCGACGCTCGACGAATTCGGACGGACGATCCGCTTCCTGTTCGACACGCCGTCGATTACCGGACAGATGATCGCGCTCGACGGGGGCCAGCACCTCGCCTGGGAAACGCCCGACATCAGGGAGATAGTGGAATGAACGGACGCGTGCCGACAGACGGCGGCATCCTCTATGACGGCAGCGAAGCGGAAGACGACGACGATCTGATCGAGGTCACAGAAAGCACGAGTGCCACGCCACCCGTCGAGTGGAACGAGAATCGCGCCGAAATGGAAGGCTTGAAGGGCGCAGAGCTGATCCAGGCCTTCGTCAAGCTCCTGCCAAACGGCCCTGGCGTCTACCGCATGTTCAACGAGACCGGCGACGTTCTCTATGTCGGCAAGGCGCGCAGCCTGAAGAAGCGCGTCAGCAACTATGCCCAGGGACGCGGCCATTCCAACCGCATCGCGCGCATGGTGCGCGAGACCGCCAACATGGAGTTCGTGACGACGCGCACCGAGATCGAGGCGCTGCTGCTCGAAGCGAACCTGATCAAGCGCCTCCGGCCGCGCTTCAACGTGCTTTTGCGCGACGACAAGTCGTTTCCCTATATTCTGGTGACGGGCGACAGCCGGGCGCCGGCGCTTTACAAGCACCGCGGCGCACGCAGCCGCAAGGGGGACTTCTTCGGCCCCTTCGCGTCGGCTGGTGCCGTCGGGCGAACGATCAATTCGCTGCAGCGCGCCTTCCTGCTCAGGACCTGTACCGACAGCGTCTTTGAGACCCGGACGCGCCCCTGCCTGCTCTACCAGATCAAGCGCTGTTCGGCGCCCTGCACCCGCGAAATCAGCGACCCCGACTATGCGGAACTGGTGCGCGAAGCCAAGGACTTCCTGTCGGGCAAGAGCCAGGCGGTGAAGGCAACCATTGCGGCTGCCATGGGCGAGGCTTCGGAGAACCTCGACTTCGAGAGGGCCGCCCTTTACCGCGACCGGCTGGCAGCGCTCAGCCACGTCCAGAGCCACCAGGGCATCAATCCCGCCGGTGTCGAGGAGGCCGATGTCTTCGCGATCCATCACGAGGGCGGCATATCCTGCATCCAGGTCTTCTTCTTCCGCACCGGTCAGAACTGGGGAAACCGCGCCTATTTCCCGAAGGCGGACCCGTCGCTGCCGACAGCGGAGGTGCTTTCGCAGTTCCTGGCGCAGTTCTACGACGACAAGCCCTGTCCCCGGCAGATCCTTCTTTGCGAGGCGGTGGAGGAGCAGGAATTGCTCGGCCAGGCGCTGAGCGAAAAGTCCGGATACAAGGTCGCGATCCAGGTGCCGCAGCGCGGTGAGAAGAAAGATCTCGTCGATCATGCGCTCGCCAACGCGCGCGAAGCCCATGGCCGCAAGCTGGCGGAAACCGCCTCGCAATCGCGCCTGCTCGAAGGCTTCTCGGAAACCTTCAAGCTTGAGCGGGTGCCGCGCCGCATCGAGATCTACGACAACTCCCACATCATGGGCACCAATGCCGTCGGCGGCATGGTGGTGGCGGGGCCGGAAGGTTTCGTCAAAGGCCAGTACCGCAAGTTCAACATCAAATCGACCGACATTACGCCGGGCGACGACTTCGGCATGATGCGGGAAGTGATGACGCGGCGGTTCTCGCGACTGCTGAAGGAAGAAGGCAAGCCGGACCGGACCGTAGAGTCTGACGACGGCGCTTTCCCCGCCTGGCCCGATGTAATCCTCATCGACGGCGGCCAGGGGCAGATGACCGCCGTGCGGGCCATCCTGAAGGAGCTCGATGTCGAAGACTGCGTCACCGCGATCGGCGTCGCCAAGGGTGTCGACCGCGACGCCGGACGCGAACGCTTCTTCGCGCTTGGCCGCGACAGCTTCACGCTGCCGCCGCGCGATCCGGTGCTCTACTTCATTCAGCGACTGCGCGATGAAGCGCACCGTTTTGCGATCGGCTCGCATCGCGCCCGCCGCAAGAAGGAGATGGTCAAGAACCCGCTCGACGAAATCGCCGGCATCGGGCCGACGCGTAAGCGCGCGCTGTTGACGCATTTCGGCACCGCGAAGGCCGTCTCGCGCGCGGGCATCAACGACCTGATGGCCGTCGCCGGGATTTCCGAGACGGTGGCCCGGCTGGTCTACGAACATTTCCACGACGATGGTGCCAAATGACAACCGGGTGTCACAATTCACCGGGCGTTCACATGGAATCAGGCAAATATGACAATTGCCGCGTGATGACCTGTTGACCTCCGGTCAGCAAAGTCATTCTGTACCTGACGAACCAGAGAACACGAATCCATGCCCACGCCCGTCGCCTACAGCATCCCGAACCTGCTCACCTATTTCCGAATCCTGATCGTGCCGCTGATCGTCCTTTGCTTCTTCATCGAAGGGCGGCTGCACAGTTCGGATTTCGCGCGCTGGACGGCGGTCACGCTCTTCGCGATTGCGTCGATCACCGACTTCTTCGATGGCTATCTCGCCCGCATCTGGAAGCAGACGTCGAACATCGGCAAGATGCTGGATCCGATCGCCGACAAGCTGCTTGTCGCCTCGATCCTGCTGCTGGTCGCCGCTGACGGCACGATCGCCGGCTGGTCGATCTGGGCTGCGATCATCATCCTCTGCCGAGAAATCCTGGTGTCCGGCCTGCGCGAATATCTGGCGGCACTCAAGGTCAGCGTGCCCGTCACCCGCATCGCCAAGTGGAAGACGACGATCCAGATGGTCGCCATCGCCTTCCTGCTCGCCGGTCCTGCTGGCGACAAGATTTTGCCCTACACGACGGAAGCGGGTATCGTGCTCCTGTGGATCGCCGCCGCCATCACGCTCTACACGGGCTACGACTATTTCCGCGCCGGCCTCAAGCACGTGGTCAACGAATGAGCACCGTCAATCTCGTCTATTTCTCCTGGGTGCGCGAGCGCATCGGCAAGGGCGAAGAGACCCTGGACGTTCCCGCCAGCGTCGTCACCATTGCCGACTTGCTCCAGCATCTGAAGACGCTCGGCGACGAATACGAAGCGGCGCTCGAACATGAAAACGTCATCCGCGCGGCCATCAACCAGGAACATGTCGACCACAAGGAGCCGATTGCCGGCGCCCGTGAGATCGCCCTGTTTCCGCCCATGACGGGCGGCTGAGCCCATGAACGCGCCGGTGAACGTGCGCGTTCAGCGCGAGGACTTCGATCTCAATACGGAGGTCGCGAAGCTCTCTGCCGGACGGGCGGACGTCGGCGCGGTCGTCACTTTCTCCGGGCTTTGCAGAGATGAGGCGGGCACGCTCGCTGCGCTTGAGCTCGAACATTATCCAGGCATGGCCGAAGCGGAGATCGAGCGCATCTGCCACGAGGCGGTTGAGCGCTTCTCGCTGCAGGCCGCCACCGCCATCCACCGTTACGGCAAGATCATGCCCGGCGACAATATTGTGCTGGTCGTCGCCGCCTCGCGGCACCGGCAGGCCGCCTTCGACGGCGCCAACTTCATCATGGATTTCCTGAAGACCTCAGCGCCTTTCTGGAAGAAGGAACACCTCGGCGACGGCACCACCGGCGGCTGGGTCAGCGCCAAGGATGCCGACGACACGGCGCGGGACCGCTGGTCGACGAAATAGCGCTACATGCGGGGACTTCCCCTCCCGTTTGACTAGGGAATGACTTTCTCCCGGCGCGTCACGACCAGCACGATCACCAGGAAACCGAAGATCACGAAATCGCGCCAGAGGATGGGGCCATAGGCACTCCAAAGCGTTTCGAGGAAACCGACCCCGGCGGCGCCAAGGGCTGCAAAAAGCGGCGAAGCCTGGCCGCCGATTGCGGCGATGAACAGCACCTTGACGCCGAAGGTGAGCCCCGTGCCGAAATCCATGTTGCCGTAGTAGGAGGCTGCGAGAATGCCGCAGACGGCGGCGATCAAAGATGCCGCGCCATAGGCGGCGATGTAAACGGTCGCGGCGTCGACACCGCAGAGCGCTGCAGCCCCCCTGTCCTCCGATACGGCGCGCCAGAACCGCCCTGCCCGAGAGTGCGTGAGATACCAGTGCCCGGCCGCCACGAGCGCAGCCATGAGCACGGTGTTGCCGAGCTGGATGACCGTCAAGGTCACCGGAAAGCGAGGATCGTCCCAGAAGACGATATTCCCGTTCAGGAACGGCGGCAGCCACAGGCTGCGTGTCTCAGAGGCGAGCCGCGCCGTTTCCATCAGCACCAGCAGGCAGCCGAGCGAAGCGACGACGACGGTGTTGGCGGAGGAAAAGGCGAGCGGCCGCATGACATAACGCCCGGCGACGAGCCCGGCGCCAACGCTGAAGCTCAGGGCCGCAGCCGCGCCGAGGCCAAGGGCGGCCGGCAACACCAGCCACAGCCGGTTCCAGCCGAAATCAGCAAACAGCACGAACATCTGGCCCGAGAAGGCAAAGAGCGCGCCATAGGTAAGATCCGCCCGACGCGTCACCGCGAAGGCGATGGCATAGCCGAAGGCGAGCGCCGCATAGAGCGCAGCGATTGGGACGGCATTGGCGAGCTGCTGCAGAAAATAGAGCATGGCGCATCCGGAGCGTGACAAGATCAATATAACTGGTAAAATCAATTTTACCAGTTAGGATTTTCGTATGACCTTCACCTGGACAGCCCATCGATTTGCCGGCGGCGCGCTGGCGCTAGACGTGGCCAATTCCATCATCCTGCGCGCCGATCCGGAGCGCCGGATCGACCGTTTCGCCGATGTCGCGGCAATCGATTCTTTTGCGGAAGCGGCCAACCGTTTCGGGGCGGAGAGTGCCCGCTTCGGTGCGCTGGCGCCCGTCGCAGCGGAGAATCGCCGCCGGCTGCTGCAACTGCGCGAAGCGACTGACCGGCACTTTCGCGCGGCGATATCGGCCAATGGACGGCCGGAGTTCTTGGCCGATTTGCTCGAGGCGATCGCCGCGGTTCTCCGCCGTTCCCTGCCTCACGGCGGCGCACTTTCGCTCGACACCGCAACCGCGCAATCCGCCCTCAGCCTTGCCGCCAGCACCGAGCCCGACCGGCTGAAGATCTGTCCGAACTGCGGATGGCTGTTTCTCGACCGCAGCCGCAACCGCAGCCGGACCTGGTGCGACATGGCCGTCTGCGGCAATCGCACCAAGGCCAAACGCCACTACCATCGCAACAGGGAGGAAACCGGCTTATGACGAGGATGATCGTTACGCTTGCGGCGGCCGCCATCACACTGCTCGCCGCCGGGTGCCAGCGCGAGACCGGTCCGGATCCGCTGAAGCTGACGGGAAAGATGTTCGTCTTCAACTATCGTCTCGCCTATGCGGTCTACACGATCACGCTTCAGAAAACAGAGCCCGTGCCCGAGGGCAGCGTCGTCATTGCCACCTTCGAGAATCCAGTGGGCGGCGCGCCGTTCACGCTGACGCGCAAACTTTTTCCAAAGCTCGACAGGGTGGTGCTGGAAAGTCCTGATTTGACCTGTGTGAAAAAGGAAAGGCCTTATGCGGTGACGATCGAGGTCAAAGGACCTGCCGGCGAAACGCTGCAGAAACTGGAGACCACAGTCGTCTCCGATATCGACCAGGACATCCTGCCGGCGAAGCCGCTGGTCGAAGGCCCCGCTTACGACAAGAACCCCGAGGTCTTCAGGGACGGCAAGGCGCCCGAACATTTCGAGACGGCGACTTGCCCGATATGAAAAAACCGGAGCGTTTCCGCTCCGGTTCAAATCCGAGTCAATTCAAGCCTTTGCGGCTCGAACCGAAGATTTTGAATCAGCCGACGATCTCGGTGCCCGAGAACCAGTAGGCGATTTCTTCAGCAGCGGTTTCCGGAGCATCCGAACCGTGAACCGAGTTTTCGCCGATCGACAGGGCGTGAACCTTGCGGATGGTGCCTTCGTCAGCGTTTGCCGGGTTGGTGGCGCCCATGACTTCGCGGTTCTTGGCGATTGCGTTTTCGCCTTCGAGAACCTGAACGATGGTCGGGCCGGAGGACATGAACTCGACCAGTTCGCCGAAGAACGGACGTTCCTTGTGAACGGCGTAGAAGCCTTCGGCTTCGCGGCGGCTCATCCAGACGCGCTTGGAAGCGACGACGCGCAGGCCGGCATCTTCGAGCATCTTGGTGATGGCGCCGGTCAGGTTGCGCTTGGTAGCGTCCGGCTTGATCATCGAGAAGGTACGTTCAATAGCCATTGGCTCAAATCCCTTGTTTCTTGAGAAGTGGCGGTTCATTAGCCGCCAATCCCGCGCAAAACAAGGGGGTTCACCGATGATTCGGCTCGGGCCAAGCGGGTTTCACGCAGCCGTCACACTACGTCCGAGCCCACCGTGCAGATCGAGGCACCGCTCGAACCAATCGGTGACGGGATCGCCTGGCTGAAGCAGGCGCTGCGGCGAGACGATGCGCGCCCACTGAAACGCGCCGAAGACGATGTAGTCGGCGAAAAGCGGCGAGGCGCCGCCCAGGAATTCCTGAAACTTCAGCATATGGCGCAAAGGTTCGAGCTTTTCAGCGAAGGATTCGAGCGCGGCGCCGCCGCTTTCGGCTACCGTTTCAAGCGACGTGCCAAAACGCTTCTCGCGGCTCTGCCGGAAGTAGGCCTGATCGATCGGATCGAGGCGATCGTGAATATCCCTGATGATGATGCGGGTGATGGCGGGATGCAGCGTCGTCTGCGACCAGCCCTCGACGAAGCGGGAGATCGCCATCGCCCCCTCACCGGCGAAGAGCAGCGCGCGATCCGGATAGGTTTGTTCGAGATAAAGCGCGATCTCGAAGCTGTCCTTCACCAGACGTTCTCCGTCCCGCAGCAGCGGCACCAGGCTCGTCGCCCCATCCTCGACCGCGTGGATCTCGGTGAAGGCGATCGGCACGACGTCGAAATCGAGCCCCTTGTGCGCGAGCGACATCTTCGTCTTCCACACATGCGGCGAGAACGGACGCGTCCTGTCGGCCCCGCAAAGCGAATAGAGTTTTCTCGACATATGAACTCCCGGTCGGTTGGCGTCCCTTTGAACGACAAATCGGCCACGTCATCAAATCCGTAAATTTCATGAGTGATATCAGCCACAGAAATGCGGTTTCGAGTTAGCGTCGCCGCCCCTTCAAAGGAGATACCCGATGCTCGATCACTTTCGCATGTTCGCCGACTATAACCGCTGGGCGAACCGCCTGGTCTATGCCGCTGCGGCAGAACTGACCGATGCCGAATTGCGGGAAAGCCGCGGCGCCTTCTTCGGCTCGCTGCTTTCGACCCTCAACCATATCCTCGTTGCCGATCGGGTCTGGATGAAGCGCTTTACGCACGAGGGCGACACCCCGGCCTCGCTCGACACGATCCTCCACGACGACCTCTCGGCGCTCGCCGCCGCGCGAACTGCTGAGGACGAACGCATCATTGCCTGGATCGACGGCCTGAGTGATGCACGCCTCAGCGCCGACCTCACCTATACACCGCTCACCAACCCCACGGTCATCACGCAGAAGCTGGCGCCGACGCTCGGGCATTTCTTCAACCATCAGACCCATCATCGCGGCCAGGCGCATGCAACGCTGACCGCACTCGGCCGCCCATCCATAACGCTGGATCTCGCGTATTTCCTGAGAACCGAAGGGTCAAAGTGGGCGTAGCGGAGACCGGAGCGCCCCCAACCCAGGCGACCGCAGTGGCCGGAGCTCACGCTCCCGCCACTCCGCAAGCTTCTTGAGCACCTGACGCTGGCCGAGCCAGGCGACCAGGCCGAGAACCACACCGCCGACGATCGACAGGACCGAAAACGCCACGGTTGGCAATGCCGGTTGCAGCGGCGCCAACAGAAGTTCGGGAACGAAGCGGTGCAGGATGTAGATGTGGAAGCCCGCCGCCGACAAAGGCAGGATGAGCTGTGCCGCAGAGCGCGGCACGCTGGTGCGCGGGAGATAAAGCAGCGCCGCGAGGACGGCGATTTGCAGGAGGTACTTGACCTTCGTCCCGATCCAGACCCCCTCGTATAGACCGAAGAACAGGAACGCCCCTGTGCCGGCCATCATCAGCAGCAGCCGTTGTTTGCCCGTTTCGGCGACAGCGGCGCACCAGCCGATGACCGCGAGATAGAAGATCCACGGCAGGGTAAAAATCTGGCGATTGCCGATCGGCCACAGGAGCGGCAGCGCCAGCCTGGCGGCGAGCGCCGCCAGGAGCAGGCTCATACCGGCGGCGAAAGGCCTTGCCGACACGAACCGCCGGAACTGTGGGATGGCGAAGAGCCCGACGAAGACGAGCATCATCTGGCAATAGGCTTCGATGAACCAGTAGAGATACGGCACCATGCCGTGCGTCTCCGGCAGGGCCACACCGAAATTGCCGACGAGGAAGACCGAGGCCCAGGGCACCTCGCCCCAGGCGACCGCATAGGCGGCGACGATCAGATAGTATGGCACGAGCACCTGGGCGAGCGGGCGCAGGATGGCCAGGCCGTCTCCCGCCAGAAGTGGGCCCATCTGGAAGCGGGCGAGGCTGAAGCCCGCGAGAACGACCATGGCTGCCGATCCGCCGGGGATGGGCCAAAGTAGTTCGTGGTGCAGCACGACCAGCAGAATGGCCAGTGCGCGAATCAGCAGATCCATCCCGATCCGCCGCGTGGCGGTCTCGCGACGCTCCTCGGCCGATAACTTGGCGATAGACAAGGTCTCCCAGGCGTCCGGAACTTGCCCCAGCGCCTTTTCCAGACCGATCGAGAGCTGAACGAAGCGCAGGGAATCGCCGCCCAGCGACACAAAACTGTCGGAGCGCTTTACCCTTTTCGGATAGAAGACCTGCGCAAAAAGCTCTTCGATGCCGCCGTTGTCGTCGTCAACGTTCGCCGCAGCCTGGCGGGCCGCCATGTTCAGCGCGTTGTAGTCGACCTTGCCGCTGGCAAGCCGCGGCATTTCGGCAAGGGGGGTGGCCTTGAGATGCGAAAGCGTCAGCCCGCTTGCCTGTGCGAGGAACCGTCTGATCTCTTCCGCATCGCGGCTGCCGGCATAAAAGGCGTGAAGGCCGGCATCGTCACCGACGACAGAAGCAGTGATGCCGCGCCTTTCGAGCGCCGCTTCCAACACATCGTGAGCGATCCTGAGGCCGGCGATCTTGGAAATCCGCTTCATGCGGCCGACGATCTGGAACAGGCCGTCGGCATGGCGCATCGCGAGGTCGCCGGTGCGCAATTCGGCGAGTTCGGCGCCGCGGCAAAGATCGTCGCGCGATGTGGCATAGCCCATCATGACGTTCGGGCCGTGATAGACGAGTTCGCCGGCCACACCATCGTTTTCGATCGGCGCTCCGCTCTCGTTCTCGATCAGAAGGCGCCCGCCGGGGATCGCGACGCCGATCCTGTCTTCGTTACCGGCAAGCAGGGTGGGCGGCACATAGGCGATCCGAGCGGTGGCCTCGGTCTGGCCGTACATGGCGAAAAAGGCCGCGCCTTGGGCTTTGAGGTGGTCGTTGTAGAGACGGATGACGTCCGGGCTCAACCGACCGCCGGCTACGGTCATGAAGCGCAAGCGCGGGAACCGCCGATCGCGGAAGCCCACCTTCTCCAGCAATTCGTAGGAATAGGGAACGCCCGCAAGGTTCGTGCTGCCGCTTTCGGCCAGGCCATCGAGAAAACCGGCATCGAGGATCGATCCACCGGGAATATAGAGGCTGGCGCCGACTGTCAGATGAGAATTCAGCACCGACAGGCCGTAGGAATAATGGAGCGGCAGAATGAGGCAACCGCGGTCATCCGCCGTCAGGCCGAGATAGTCGGCGATGGACGCGGCGTTTGCGAAGATGTTTTCCCGGGACAAGCGGACGGCCTTGCCGCAACCGGTGCTGCCCGATGTCGAGAGCATCACCGCCAGCTCGGAATGCGGCGCACTGTCACTTTGCCGCAGCGGCTGTTCCGTGCGCCAGCGGCCCCCGATCCGGCGAAAGGCATAATCGGGATCGAAGGCATCGACCCAGGAGCCGGCGGCCCCGTTCTTCGGGGCTTGCATCGCCACGGCATGTCCAGCTGTCAGCGCTGCCAGATAAGCGACGATCGCATGTTCGCAAAGCTCGGCCTCGATCGCCACCAGCCCACGCGGGCCGCGGAAGGAAAGCGCCTGGCGGGCGACCCGCTCGCCGAGTTCCCGATAAGTGACGACCCGCTGCCCGGAAAAGACCAGCGCCGGCCGGTCGCCCCATTTCGCCAGATCCGCAATGAACGAGAGGGACATCCTTGACCGTCGCTGTTTGCCTCGGGCCCCCATGCCCGAATTAGCAGCGCCGAATATAATTGGTGACTAAAGGCGTCAAGTATAAAGATTGCCCGGACTGACGGCTGTCAGTTGGCATGCGATTCTCGGTTGCGTCCGACCGCGAGCAGAGGGAATTCAGCAACCATACCGGGCGCGAATGGGCGGCCGGCCGAAATCTTCAGACTCCCTTAAATGCAGGCTTCCATAGTGCCGTTGGATCCGGACACCACTATCCGGCACACATTGGGGACCACGACAGAATGACCAGGCAAGTTCCAGCGGACGCCAGCCGATCACAGGCGAGGCAGGCGGCGATCATTCTGAAAGTGGCGCACGCAATGTCCGCGCACGGGGTCGCTGCCCTGCCCCGCAACTACGAGCTTTTCTACGAGGCGCTGTCCGGTCGCCTGCCCCAGCTTTCCCGGGAGCTTGCCGAGCTCGGGCACAAGCCGCAACAGGACTCGCTGGACGCCTTGGGCCTCAAACATCACCTCGTCTCCCACGCAGCCCTCGCCGCGGACCGGGCGAGAGCCGCAGCCCAGGAAGCCCTCGCCGACATGGCCAGTACGCTCAAGCTTGCGCTGGCGCAGAAGCAATCATTCAAGACGGAACTCGATCATTTCGCCAGTCGGCTGGCAGCTGACCCCGTCGCCGGCCTGTCGGAGTTCGCGGACGACGCCGCGCGGCTGCGCGAAGCGGCAGGCCGTTTGATGAACGAAGAGAATGCCCTGCAGCACGCCCTGGAAACCAGCGCGCAGCGCATGGCCGAGCTCGAGGGGGATCTCGCCGAAAGCCGCCGGTCGCTCAACCGCGACCCCGCTACCGGCTTGCCGAACCGTCTGGCGCTGACAGCGAAGCTCGACTCCATTCTCGAAACGGAGCGAACCGACCAGCCGGTTGCCCTGCTTCTCGTCTCTGTCGAAGGACTTCGCGAGATGGCCGAGCAACACGGTGGCACGGTGGCGAGCAAGGCGCTCACCAAGCTGTCGACGCTATTTCGCAAGTCGATCAAGAAGAACGACTTCGTCGCCCGCGTGGGTCAGCAGGACTTCGCCTTCGTCTGCCGGGACGTCAGCGTCGAAAACGCCGAAGCCATTGTTCGGCGCCTGTGCCAATCCGTGGAGGAACTGAAGGTCACCCTTCCCGGGCGCGCGCACACCGCCGAGACGCTCTCGCTTGCGGCCGGCATCACCATAGCGCAACCGGCATCAACGAGCGCCGATCTCCTGACCCAGGCCGAGCTGGCACTGGCCGGCGCGCGCGATGGCGCCGGCATCCTTAGCTATTCGGCGGCACTCGGCCGCGACCGCGGCTGGACCTACGGTCAGAACGCCGCCTGAGTGTTGCGCGTCAGGCGGCAACCGGCTGGCGGTTTTCGTCGATCTCCGTCGCCTTCTCCCGCAGACAACCAAGCAAGCGGAAGAGTTCGGTGCGCTCGCAATCATCGAGCGCCGAGAACAATTCGTCGATCGTGCGATGCCGTGGCTGTAGCGCCGCTTCCAGTGCCAACCGGCCGCGATCGGTTATCGAAATGATCTTCGCGCGGCGATCCTCCGGGTCCGCTTCACGGATGACCATGCCGTCGCGTTCCAACCCGTCGATCGCTTCGGTGACGGTTCTCGCCGCAAAACCGAGCGCTGAAGCGATATCCGCGCAGCGACAGGGCCCCAGCCTGTTGAGATAGAACAGGAATTTGCTGCGCGCGAGCGAAACGCCTTCCTCCGACATCGATGTGTTCACCAGGCGATGAACGCACTGATAGAGATCGAAGAGCCGCTCGGCGACTTCGATTTTTTCTGTCATGGCAATGTACCTCATTTGGCAACGCCAAACGAAACAACCCGGCCCCGCGTGGCGGGACCGGGCTGTTCGGTCAACCGTTTGGCGTGACTTACTGCTTGTTTTCGTCGGCCTGGCCGAGAGCCTTGGCGCCGCTGTCGGCGATCGCGCCGGTTGCCGTCGTGTCGACGGATCTGTCTTCGATGCCCGCATAATAGTCGCCGCGGCTGGTCGTGCTCGCGGAGACACCGGTGCCGGCGGAAGCTTCGGCGCGGCCGGTGAAGAGCGGCGTGGAGCTCACACCCTCATAGTAGCTGCCGCCGGCCACAGCGGCCGACGCGCCGCCAAGCATGGCGGCCGCAACGAGGATCGCGGCAATGGACTTCTTCATAGATCGGTTCCTTGGTGGAGATAGACGGTGGGGCTAAGCCCCGCCTGGGCGCTTGGGAGGTCGCCTCATAGGATCATGGCAATGATCAATCAAATCCCTCGAAAGAGGGTGCGGGGGGAGAAACCCGCACCCCTTCTTCGTCGCGGTTAGCGCGAAATACCCTGATAGTACTCACCTTCGCCGCCGATCACGCTCTTCGGCGCAACGCCGTAGTTGACGACCGAGCCGGTCCGGGTGCTGTCAACATAGCCAGCTTCCGAATTGCCGATGGTGAAGGAGGTCTTGCCGGTGACGGCAGGCGTGCGCTCGGTGTACAGCGGCGTCGGGCTGACGCCTTCGTAGTAGCTGCCGCCGGCGAAGGCAGCGGAGGCGCCACCGAGGATAGCGGTTGCAACGAGAGCGGCGGAAAGAGCGGTCTGGATTGCAGTTTTCATGATCTTCACTCCTGGGAGGCTCGTTCACATGAACGAGGTTTCAGCTAAATTGTCCGTGGCCGGATCGGTCGTCCCTCTAAACGCGGGGCCCTTGCCGATGGCGTTCAGTCGATCGAGGCCGGTCAGAAGAGCGTTCCCCGCCCTTCCGTTTATGAGATGGTCCCTCACGATGAGGATGTGTAGTATCGATTGACGGAACGCCTTGTTCAAAAATCGATAACAATGACCCCTTGAAATCGCGAACGGTCACAAGAGGGTAGCCAAGGCGGATGCGGTCGAGGCCGCGCCTCTTGCCTTCCCGGACGAGTCCGGGCAAAAGGCCGCAATGATCCAGATTTCCGGCCTTTCCGCCCGCATTGCGGGCCGTCTCCTCATCGAAAACGCATCCGTGACGCTTCCTGCGGGCACGAAGGCCGGGCTCGTGGGGCGCAATGGTGCCGGCAAGTCGACGCTGTTTCGCATCATCACCGGTGAATTTGCCTCCGAGGCCGGCAGCGTCTCCTTGCCGAAGAACGCCCGTATCGGCCAGGTGGCCCAGGAAGCGCCCGGCACCGAGGAACCGCTGATCGAGATCGTGCTGAAGGCCGACAAGGAACGCTCGGCCCTGATCGCCGAAGCCGAGACCGCAACCGATCCGCACCGCATCGCCGAGATCCAGACCCGGCTTGCCGATATCGGCGCCCACTCGGCCGAAGCGCGGGCCGCGAGCATTCTCGCCGGCCTCGGCTTCGATCACGAAGCGCAATTGCGCCCGGCCTCCTCCTTCTCCGGCGGCTGGCGCATGCGCGTCGCGCTCGCCGGCGTGCTCTTCTCCGAGCCGGACCTGTTGCTGCTCGACGAGCCGACCAACTATCTCGACCTCGAAGGCACGCTCTGGCTTGAGGACTACATTCGCCGCTATCCGCACACGGTCATCATCATCAGCCACGACCGCGATCTGCTGAACACTGCGGTCAACGCCATCGTGCATCTCGACCAGAAGAAGCTTACCTTCTATCGCGGACCCTATGACCAGTTCGAGCGGCAGAAGGCCGAGGCCGACGAGCTGCAGATGAAGGCGAAAGCCAAGAACGATGCGGCGCGCAAGCACCTGCAGAGCTTCATCGACCGCTTCAAGGCCAAGGCCACCAAGGCCCGCCAGGCGCAAAGCCGCGTGAAGGCACTTGAGCGCATGGGCACGATTGCGGCGGTGATCGAGGATCACGTCCAGGGCTTCTCCTTCCCGGACCCGGAGAAGGAAGCCGCCTCGCCGATCATTGCCGTCACAGGCGGTACCGTTGGCTACGAGCCCAGCAAGCCGATCCTCAAGCGGCTGAACCTCAGGATCGATACCGACGACCGCATCGCGCTGCTCGGTTCGAACGGCAACGGCAAGTCGACCTTCGCCAAATTCATCTCCGGCCGACTGGCGCCGGAGGCGGGCGAACTGAAGATCGCGCCGAACCTCAAGGTCGGTTTCTTCGCCCAGCACCAGCTCGACGACCTCATCCCCACGCAGAGCGCCGTCGAGCATGTGCGCCGGCGCATGCCGGACGCCCCCGAAGCCAAGGTGCGTTCGCGCGTGGCGCAGATGGGGCTGGCGACGGAAAAAATGGAAACGCCTGCCAAGGATCTCTCGGGTGGCGAGAAAGCACGGCTGCTGATGGGCCTTGCCGCCTTCGACGCACCGAACCTCCTGATCCTCGACGAGCCGACCAACCACCTCGACATCGACAGCCGCAACGCGCTGATCACCGCCCTCAACGACTATTCCGGCGCTGTCATCCTGATCTCGCACGATCGCCATCTGATCGAGGCAACGGCCGACCGGCTGTGGCTGGTGCGCGACGGAACGGTGACGAGCTACGACGGCGACCTTGAGGATTATCGCAGCCTGATCGTCGGCGGACCCAAGCCCAAGGACGACAAGGCCAAGCCGAACGGAGCCGATGACAGCCTCTCGAAGGCGGACCAGCGCAAGGTCAATGCCGACAAGCGCGCTTCGCTGGCGCCGCTCCGCAAGAAGATCAATGAAATCGAATCCTTGACCGGAAAACTGGAGAAACTGATTCAGGCACTTGATGTGGAACTGGCCAATCCGGTGCTCTACGAAAAGTCGCCTGCGAAAGCCGCCCAGAAAGCCAAGGAACGCTCCGACGCGGCAGTGAAACTCGCTCACGCCGAAGAGCAATGGCTTGAGCTTTCCGCCGAGTATGAAGAGGCAATGGCCGGCTGACAGAAGCCTGCCCGACCGGTCAGCCCAGTTCGAACGTGGTGATGCCGTAGATCCGTGCCAACGGCAGCCCGGGGTCGGGCCCGCGATACATGCGCGCCGTCTCGAACGCTGCCCGCAGATTGTAGCGATCGCAAAGCGCCTTGGCCGAGGCGTTCGGTTCGGGGATGTCGAGGTAAATTTCGCTGCCATTGACACCGGCGGCGAGCTTGCGAAAGACCAGATCGGCGCCGGTCTCGGTGTCGGAGAAGAGCGGTCCAATCTTGAACCCGTTTCGGCAAGCCCGGATCGTTCCATAGGCCGCGACTGCGCCGTCGCGCAGCAGCAGGACACTGCGCCGTCCATCGCTCGACTTCAGCCATTCACGAAGGAACGCCTCGCGACGCGCCGGGACGAAGCGGCGGTCATACTCGGTGAGGAGCGACATATGGACCGGGGCGACCTCCAGGAGGTCGGCGCCCGGCGGCTCGATTACGTCGATGACACCGCCGTAGCGGATGTTCGCATGGGCATAGGTGAAGCCGGACCGCCGATAATTCTCCTGCTGTGCGACCACGCCGTCGAGGCCGACGATGCGGTTCCCGGCGACGACCATCGCCTGTTGCCACAGTTGCCGACCGATCCCCTTGCCGCGGTGTTCCGGTCGCGTGATGTAGAAGCCGAGAAAGGCGTAGCTTTCGTTGTATCGCACCAGCGAGATGGCGCCGACCGGCCCGTCCTCTCCATCGGCTATCCAGTAGCCGTCCGGATCGGCCGCCCAGAAGGGGCCGACATCACCGAGCCCGGGATTCCACCCCTCCTCGGCCGCCCACTCGATCATGACGTCGAGTTCGGCGCGGCTGGCACGACGGATTTGCTGCTGCATGGTTCACTCCTCTTGGGCGGTCAGATCGCCCTATCGTCAGCCCGGTTGACGGGACGAAACGGCACGTCCGGTGGTAGAGCTAGCGCAGTGGCGTTCAGAGGGAATGATAATCTGTCGATTTCCCCGACATTGACGGCATATGCTGGCGACGGACCGGCGGCGCTTGTCCGCCCTGCGCAATCTGCTACAAGAGCCGACAATAAGTCATACAAATCGAGCGGAACACCATGGCCCCCATCAAAATTGCCCTTGTCGGCGTCGGCAAAATCGTTCGCGACCAGCACCTGCCGGCGATCGCCAAGAACAGCGACTATCACCTGATCGCCGCCGCAAGCCGGCATGGCACGGTCGACGGCATCGACAACTTCAAATCGATCGAGGCGATGCTCGAAGCCGTGCCTGCGATCGAGGCCGTATCGCTCTGCATGCCGCCGCAGTATCGCTACGAGGCCGCCCGCGCAGCACTCGACGCCGGCAAGCATGTGTTCCTGGAAAAGCCTCCGGGCGCCACCCTCAGCGAGGTCGCAGACCTCGAGGCGCTGGCGGCATCGAAGGGGCTGTCGCTGTTTGCGAGCTGGCACTCCCGCTACGCGCCGGCCGTGGAAGCGGCAAAATCCTTCCTGGCGGCAACGACGATCAATGATGTCCAGGTCATCTGGAAGGAAGACGTGCGCCACTGGCACCCGAACCAGGAATGGATCTGGGCGGCGGGTGGCCTCGGCGTCTTCGATCCCGGCATCAACGCGCTTTCGATCGTCACCCACATTCTGCCGCGCCCGCTGTTCGTGACCTCGGCCGTGCTCGAATTCCCCGAGAATCGCGACGCGCCGATTGCTGCCACCATCACCTTCACGGATGGGAAGAAACTGCCGGTTTCCGCCGAATTCGACTGGCGCCAGACCGGCAAGCAAAGCTGGGATATCGTCGCCCGGACGGCGGCGGGCGAGATGGTGCTGTCCGAAGGCGGCGCCAAGCTCGCCGTCGACGGCAAGCTCGTGCATCAGGAGCCGGAACAGGAATACCCAATGCTCTATCGGCGTTTCGCCGAGATCGTCAAAGCCGGACGGTCGGACGTCGATCTCGCGCCGCTGCGTCACGTCGCCGACGCCTTCATGCTCGGCAAGCGCAAGTTCGTCGAAGCGTTCCACGACTGATTTTCCAGACAGGCAGAAACGCAAAGCCCGCGGTATCGGCCGCGGGCTTTGTTCGTCGCAATGCGCTGTAAACTCAGGCCTTCTTTTCCCACCGGCCGTCGCGGTTCTGCTGCCAGTAGGTGAGGCTGTGCCCCTCCCCCTTCAGCCGCTTCCAATGGGCGCGCGCGCCTTCGACCTGATCCTGATCGTAGCCGTCGAACATGAAGACGATGCGCTCATAGGTCGAAACATCAGGCGGGCTGGCGCCATCGATGACGAAACGCACCGTCGCCGCATTCGCATTGCCTTCGTCCGCCACCAGCAACACCGGCTGATCGGCAGCGAACTCGCCGACATCCGTGCCATGCGGCAGGAAGCTCTCGTCGCGATAGACCCAGAGATGCGTGTCCAGCGCGTCACGCCGCTCGGCATCGATCGTCTGCACGGCCACCCGCCAGCCGCGCTCGACACTCTTGTCGAGCAACGGCGGCAGCGCGTCTTCGAGCTTCGATTCCGTCAGGTGATAGAACAGGATTTCGGTCATGCCGATCGCTTCCCGCTTTTCGTCACGTCCAGCACGGCCGGTCAGGATTCGTAGCTCGCCCGCACCAGTTCATCGAGCAGCCGGACGCCGAAGCCCGAGCCCCAGGACTGGTTGACCTCATCCGTCGGCGCGCCCATGGCGGTGCCGGCGATATCGAGATGCGCCCAGGGCGTGTCCTTGACGAAACGCTTCAGGAACTGCGCCGCCGTCACCGCGCCGCCGTGGCGGCCGCCGGTGTTCTTCATGTCGGCGAACTTGCTGTCGATCATCTTGTCGTATTCCTTGCCGAGCGGCATGCGCCACAGGCGTTCCTGCGTCGCCATGCCGGCGGCAAGGAGCTGCCCGGCCAGACGGTCGTCGTTGGAGAACAGGCCGGCGTGATGGGTCGCAAGCGCAACCATGATGGCGCCGGTCAGCGTCGCAAGGTCGATGATTGCCTGCGGCTTGAAGCGGTCGTTGCAATACCAGAGCGCATCGCAGAGCACGAGACGGCCTTCGGCGTCCGTGTTGATCACTTCGATCGTCTGGCCGGACATCGAGGTTACGATGTCGCCGGGGCGCTGGGCGCTGCCGTCGGGCATGTTTTCCACAAGGCCGATGATGCCGATGGCGTTGACCTTCGCTTCACGCGCGGCCAGCACATGCATGAGGCCGGTGACGGCGGCCGCACCGCCCATGTCGCCCTTCATTTCCTCCATGCCGGCGGCCGGCTTGATCGAGATGCCGCCGCTGTCGAAGACGACGCCCTTGCCGACAAACGCGAGCGGCCGTTCCTTGGCCTTGCCGCCCTTCCACTGCATGATCACGAGGCGCGGCGGTCGGGTAGACCCCTGGGCGACGCCGAGCAGCGCGCCCATGCCGAGCTTTTTCATTTCCTTTTCCGTGAGGATCTCGACCTCGACGCCGAGCTTCTCCAGTTCCTTCGCCTTGGCGGCAAACTCGACCGGCCCCAGTACGTTCGCCGGCTCGTTCACCAGGTCGCGCGCCAGGAACACGCCTTCAGCCACCGCCTCTGCTGTGCCGAAAGCCTTCTTCGCGGCAATGACGGTACCGGTGACGATCGTGACCTTGGTCGGCTTGCCGGAGGACTTGGCGTCGTCATCGGCCTTCTTGGTCTTGTAGCCGTCGAAGCTATAGGCGTTCATCTCCATGCCGAGTGCGAAATCTGCAGCCGCCCTGCCGGTCACGTCGACCCCAGGAGCGTCGACGAATACGGTCACCTTGTCGACTGAGCCGAGTTTCGCCGCAACGGCGCCGCCGGCCTTCAGCCAATCGTGATCCGAAAGCGCATCCGCCTCTCCAAGCCCAAACACAATGATTCGGTCAGCCGGCGAGCCATGCGGCGCAACGATATCGAGGCTGGAGAACACCTTTCCGGTGAACTTCTTCACCTTGGCTGCCTTTGTCACGACGTCTTCCGGATCGGCGACATCCGCGCCGGCCGCGGCTCCGCCGCCCGACGTCTTGAGGAGCACGGCAACGCCGCCGCTCGGCCGGTGGGACTTGGCAAAGGTGAACTCGAACTTCATCGGCATTGAAAAACTCCGGGATATTTCCTGTTTCGGTGCGCAGCCGGAGAATCGAAAGTAGCTTCCGAGAGCCGGGCGCCAGGGCAAGGTGATCTGGCCGCGACGCATCTGGATGACACGGCGAGGCTTATGGCGATCCGCCCTGTTACCGGGCGGTTACAGTGGAAAATATTCGCAACATTCGCCACCGTCAAAGCTGTGGCCGGCACCCTTCTCGCTTTTCAACCGCTTGGCAAGATGCCCCTGGATGTTTACATGCGGTTAACCGAGGTTCTTCGCCTTAAATTATCCCTGTTGCTTCACAGTTTGAGCGACACGAAATAGCGGGTAAGAACCGGGCTTCGGTTTGGACCCGGGCAATGCCCGGTCCGACGCCGCCGCCGGACAGAAACATGAGCAGGATTTTGGACCGGACACGGGCATGAAGCTGATCGAACGCTACATCTTCCGGCGTGCCTTGGTCATGTTCCTCGCGACACTCCTGCCATTGCTCGGCATTGTGTGGACAACGCAGGCGCTTGCCAACGTCAACCTGGTCACCGACAGCGGCCAGTCGGTTCTGGCCTTCGCCAAACTGGCAACCCTCATCCTGCCTTCGGTCATCCCGATCATCCTGCCCTTCGCACTGGTCATCGGCGTCACCCAGACCCTGACCACGATGAACACCGATTCGGAACTGACCGTGCTCAACGCCGCTGGCAGTTCGCGCATGGCCATCATCCGGCCGGTCATCTATCTGGCGGCGGCCCTGAGCGTCCTGTCCTTCGCGGTCGACAACTTCGTCGAGCCCTATTCGCGCGTTTCGGTACGCAAGATGCTGGCGACGGCCAACGCCGACCTTCTGTCGTCGGTCGTTCAGGAGAATTCGTTCCGCAAGGTTGCCGACGGGCTCTACGTTCAGGTCGGAGCGCGGCGCAGCGGCGGCGTGTTGCAGGGCATCTTCGTTGCCGATTCGCGCAATCCCGCCTTCGAGCTCGTCTATTACGCCCGCGAAGGCGCGGTGGATGAAAAGAGCTCCGCGCTGGTGATGAAGGACGGCGAGGTGCAACGCAAACTGCCCGACGGCAGCGTCTCGATCATCAAGTTCGATTCCTATGCCTTCGACCTCGCCGACATGACCAAGACCACGCGCGAGGCGACGATCCGGGCGAAGGACCGCGACCTGGCCGGGCTTCTCAATCCCGATCCGGACGATCAGGTCTACAAGAACAATCCGCTTGCCTTCACAGCCGAGATCAACCGCCGCCTGACGGAGTGGACCTTTCCGCTGCTCTTCGGCCTGATCGCACTGGTATTCAGCAGCGATGCGCGCTCTCACCGGGAAGCACGCGTCCATCCGATGGTGAGCGCGCTCGGAACGGCGCTGCTCATCCGCTGGATGACCTTCTATGCCGGCAACAGCGCCGAGGATTCCATCTGGTTCGTGCCGCTGATGTATATCGTGCCGCTCGCAGCCGGCGGGCTCTGCATTCACCAGCTGGTGAGCAACAAACGTCTGGATATCCCGATGACCGGGCAGGAAAAGCTGCAGGATCTCCTGGTTCGCCTGCGCCTGGTGCGGCGTGACGCCGAGGGAGGGCAGCCGTCATGATGGGCACGCTCGGACGCTATTTCTTCATCCGCTATGTGATCACCACTTTCTGGTTCCTCGTCGGTATCTTCTCGCTGATCTTCATCATCGACTTCAGCGAGCAGGCGAGCCGCCTGGCGAACCTGCCGCACTATTCGATCACCGGCGCTCTGCTGATGACCGCCCTCCGCATCCCGCTGATCCTGCAGCAGACGATTCCGTTTGTGGCACTGTTTTCGGCAATGGCCGCGCTGATCTCCCTCAACCGGCGCTACGAACTGGTCGTGACCCGCGCCGCCGGTATTTCCGTCTGGCAGTTCCTGCGCCCCTTCGTCCTTGGCGCCTTCCTCTTCGGCGTGCTCGCTGTCGTTGCGCTCAACCCACTGGCGGCCTGGGGAACGAAGCGTGGGGAGGCATTGCTGGCGGAATGGGGCGCCTCGCGATCCTCGGATTCCGGATCGATTCCGTGGCTGCGACAGATCTACAACGGTACCGATACAATCATCGGCGCGCGCTCGGTCCAGGACAATGGCACGACGCTCCTCAACGTCACCGTTATCCACTTCGATCCACAGGGAACGATCATTCTGAGACAGGATGCGACGTCCGCGAAACTCGAAGATGGT
This sequence comes from Ensifer sp. ENS10, assembly GCF_014852025.1. Lineage (NCBI taxonomy): Bacteria > Pseudomonadati > Pseudomonadota > Alphaproteobacteria > Hyphomicrobiales > Rhizobiaceae > Ensifer > Ensifer sp. ENS10. The sequence goes on along the minus strand of NZ_JACVAS010000001.1, from coordinate 1,178,484 downwards.
TACTGGCTTCTTAACGAAGTAACTGAAACGCGCAACGGGCAGCTGCCGCGGCGTTTGAAAACAGCACAACTCAGCACCAATCTGAAAGCCGAGTTTGTTCAGGAACGTCTTGCAAAGGCTGATTCCATTCAGTTTTTTGACCTTCCGGCAAAGATCGAGGTGGCTCGCTCCTTCGGTTTTTCAACCAATGGCATGGAAACCCAATTTCACTCGATGCTCTCGCTGCCGCTCCTTCTCGTCTCCATGACGCTGATAGCCGCCTGCGTGTCGCTCAAGTTTAGCCGGTTCAACCAATCTAGCTCCGTAATTCTCGGTGGCATCCTTTCAGGCTTCGTGCTTTATGTCGTCACCGTGCTTGTCAAAGCATTCGGGAGCAGCGGCATTGTGCCTCCTTTCGTTGCAGCCTGGTTGCCAGTTGTTGTAGCGATGGCGCTGGGCTCGACGATTCTTTTAAATCAGGAGGATGGCTAGTGGCGGTAGTGAACCGCAAACGCATGACGCTGATCAACGCTACCCTGCTTGCAGGCGTGGCGCTGCAGACACTTGCCATGGGAATGAGTGCGCCTGCGATGGCGCAGCAGACTTCGGACCGCCTCGATTCGCTGCGGCCGAACATGCCAGAAGACGTCAAGCTGCTTCTGTCCGCCAATGAGCTCGTCTACAACAAGGACGCCGAGAAGGTGATCGTGCGCGGCAACGTGCAGATCGACTACGGCGGCTATAAGATGGTGGCCCGTCAGGTCGAATACGACCAGAAGAATGGCCGCATCTATGCATCCGGGGAAATCCAGTTCATCGAGCCGGGCGGCAATGTCGTCTACGCCGACAAGATGGACGTCACCGACGATTTCGGCGACGGTTTCCTTGAGCAGATGCGCATCGAAACCACCGATTTGACCCGTCTTGCCGCCACGAGCGGTGAGCGCCGGAACGGTGAGGAGTTCATTCTGAACGAGGCTGTCTACACGGCCTGCACGCCCTGCTCGACCAAGCCGGAGCATCGCTCGCTGTGGCATATCAAGGCGCAACGCGTCGTTCAGAACGGTCGCACGCGGACGATTCGGCTTGAGAATGCCCGCTTCGAACTCTTCGGCAAGCCGATCGCCTATATCCCGGTGATGGAGCTGCCCGACCATACGGTCAAGCGCAAGAGCGGCTTCCTGTTCCCGACGTTCCGCTCGGCCCAGAAGCTCGGCGTCGGCGTCGGCGTCCCCTACTATTGGGCGATCTCGCCCTATATGGATGCAACGGCAACCGTGACGGGCCTGACCCGGCAGGGCTTCCTGCTGGAGGGCGAGTTCCGTCAGCGGTTCCACAACGGCTTCCATACGCTGAACGTTGCCGGCATCAGCCAGCTCGACAAGAGCAAGTTCACGCCGGGCACGGTCGACGCGATGAAGACCAATCGCGGCATGATCGCGTCGCGGGCTGAATTCGAGATCAATCCGCGCTGGACGTTCGGCTGGAACGTCCTCGTCCAGTCGGATGCCAACTTCGCCAAGACCTACGAACTGTCGAACTTCGATAACACGACCTATGTCAACCAGGCCTATCTGACCGGCCTCGGCAAGCGAAACTTCTTCGATCTGCGCGCCTTCTACTTCGACATTCAGGACGCGGACCCGAATAGCATCAATGAAAACCAGCAACCCGTTACGCAGGTCCTTGACTACTCCTACAAGGCGCCAAAGCCCGTGCTGGGCGGCGAGCTTTCGGCAACCGTCAACTTCACGAACGTCAAACGAAACCGGCTGGACCTCGAAACCGTCCCCGGTGTCGTCAATCGTTTCCGCGGCCTTGAGGGCACGACCCACCGCCTGACCGGCGAGCTTGAATGGAAGCGCATGTTCATCGCTCCCGGCGGTCTCGTCGTCACGCCGCTCCTTGCGGCGCGCGGCGATGCCCTCGGCCTCAACATGGACGCGCCGGGACCGCTCTACACCGGCGACTACGACACCAGCGACGCGGCGACGCGGCACATGTTGACCGCCGGTCTCGAAGCCCGTTACCCGATCCTGTTCGTCGGCGAAAACAGCAGCCATGTGCTTGAGCCGATCGCTCAGCTCTACGCACGCCCTGACGAACAGGACGCCGGTGGCCTGCCGAACGAAGACGCCCAGAGCTTTGTGTTCGATGCGACCAACCTTTTCGACCGCGACAAGTTCTCTGGCTTCGACCGGGTCGAAGGTGGTACGCGCGCCAACGTCGGCTTCCGCTATACCGGTACCTTCGACAGTGGCTACGGCCTGCGCAGCATCGTCGGCCAATCCTTCCATCTCGGAGGCCTGAACTCCTTCGCAACCGACGACCTGGTGAAGGCCGGCGCGAATTCCGGTCTGGAAACCAAGCGCTCGGACTATGTCGCGATGTTCGGCATCGACGCACCGTCCGGCCTGATGGCGAGCCTCTCGGGCCGCCTCGACGAAAAGGATCTGGCACTGCGCCGTGCCGATGCGACCGTCGGGTATCTCGGCACGACGTGGCAGGCGGCGATGACCTATACACGCATCGAAGCGCAGCCGCTTTATGGCTCGCAGGTGAACCAGGACGAAATCCAGACGGCGGCCGCCTACAAGTTCCATGACTACTGGTCGGTCTTTGGTGCCATCACTTACGACATCAACCAGGACGTCATCACGCGCAACGGCTTCGGCATCACCTACGACGATCAGGACACCCTGTTCTCGCTTGTCTACAAGCAGGAACGCGATACCGGCAGCACGCTGGCGAACGATTGGTCGATCGGCGCCAGAATCAGCTTCCGTACGCTCGGTGACGTGAATGTCGGCGACACCAAGTTCGAAGAGCTGGATTACTATTAAGATCATTGAAACGAGGGGGCGGAACGCGAAGTTCGCCCCCTCGCGCAATTTTGGGCTGCTCAAACGGTCTTGTCATCGTTTGGCCGCATGTATTATGCATTTCCTCCGACAAGATAAGGCAACGGCGCAAAGCCGGTAGGCGGACAAGGCCCGACGGCGGTGATCGTCCGGCAAACAGGAAAAGGTAATGGGCGGGAAAATGTCGATCTTGAGGACGCTTTCGGTATTGGCTGTGGCCGGAGCCCTGAGCATCGCGGCATGTGCCGGTGCGCAGGCTGCAAGCCAGGTCAAGGTAACGGTCAACAACACCGTGATCACCTCGGGCGATATTGCCAAGCGGGTTGCATTCCTGCGTCTTCAGCGCCAGAAGGGCGGCCCCGAGGAAGCGAAGAAGCAACTGGTGGACGAGGTCCTGAAGCGCGCCGAAATCGTTCGCATCGGACAATCCGTCAGCACGCAGGACGTCGATGCCGCCTATGCCCGTTTTGCTGCGGGCAACAAGCTTTCGGCGGAACAGCTCGGCAAGATCCTCGACCAGGCCGGTGTCGGCGCCGATCACTTCAAGCAATTCATCGCCGTACAGATGAGCTGGCCCCGCGCGGTCAACTTCCGCTATGGCAATTCGAGCCGCCTCCAGGGCGCCGATCTCGTCAAACGGATGATGGAAGGCGGCGGCAACAAGCCGGTGACCACCGAATACTTCCTGCAGCAGGTGATCTTCGTCATTCCCGAGAAGAAGCGCGGCGCCATCACGGCAAAGCGGCAGGCCGAGGCGAACGCCTCCCGTTCACAGTTCCCGGGCTGCGAGACGTCGAAGACCTTTGCCGCCAACTATCGCGACGTTTCGATCCGCAGTCTCGGCCGGATGCTTGCCCAGCAGCTGCCGGACGAGTGGAAGCCGTTGGTCGAGAAGGCCGGGGAGAACGGCACGACCGGAACCCGCGTGACCGAAAAGGGCGTCGAGTACCTGGCAATCTGCAAGAAGCGTGAAGTCAACGACGACACGGCCGCAGAAATCGTCTTCCGTGCCGAGGACATCGGCAAGAAGAAGGCCGGCGGGGAAGATCCGAACAGCGAAAAATACCTCGAGGAACTGCGCAAGAAAGCGCAGATCGTCAACAAGTAAGCACAACGGCAACATGCGCGAACCAACCGGCGGACCACTCGCCCTGACCATGGGCGACCCGGCCGGTATCGGGCCGGACATCAGCCTTTCGGCCTGGCTTGGCCGCCGCGAACACGCGACGGCACCCTTCCTGTTCATCGGGGATCCTTCGGTGCTTGCCGCGCGTGCGGCGACGCTTGGCTATTTGGTTCCCCTTCGGGAGACGGATTGTGCCGGCGCCATGTCCGCGTTCGATGCGGCGCTGCCGGTGCTGCCGCTTGCCTGCCCTCACCCGGTCACTGCAGGCGATCCCGACACTGCCAATGCCAGCGCCGTCATCGGCGCGATCGACACGGCAGTACGGCTCGTGACCGCCGGCGAAGCCTCCGCGGTCGTGACCAACCCGATCGCCAAGGCAGTCCTTTACGATGCCGGCTTCCGCTTTCCGGGCCATACCGAGTACCTGGCGGATCTCGCCGAGAAAGCAACGGGGCAACCTGTTCTGCCTGTCATGATGCTTGCCGGGCCGAAGCTGCGCGCCGTCCCCGTCACGATCCACATCCCGCTGAAGGATGTGCCGCACCAGCTGACGCCGGATCTCATCTATCGCACCTGCGTGATAACGGCGGCGGATCTGCGCAACCGCTTCGGGCTTGAGCGCCCGCGCCTCGCGATCGCCGGACTGAATCCACACGCCGGCGAAAACGGCGCGCTCGGCCTTGAGGATGACGCGATCATCCGCCCCGTCATCGACCGGCTGCGCGCTGAAGGCATCGATGCCGTGGGGCCGCTGCCCGCGGATACCATGTTCCACGATCGGGCGCGCGCGACCTACGACGTTGCGATCTGCATGTACCACGATCAGGCGCTGATCCCGGCAAAGGCGCTCGGCTTCGACGACAGCGTCAACGTCACGCTCGGCCTTCCCTTCATCCGCACATCGCCCGACCACGGTACTGCCTTCAGTCTGGCCGGCAAGGGCGTTGCCCGCGACGACAGCTTGAGAGCTGCGCTCGACCTTGCCGCAACGCTCGCGGCCAATATGCCAGGAGATACCCGCTGATGGCCGCGCTCGACGGTCTCCCCCCCTTGCGCGACGTGATCCAGCGCCACGGCCTCGACGCCAAGAAGGCGCTCGGCCAGAATTTCCTGCTCGACCTCAACCTGACACAGAAGATCGCGCGGACTGCCGGTTCGCTCGAAGGCGTGACGGTCATCGAGGTCGGCCCTGGTCCCGGTGGCCTGACGCGCGCCATCCTGGCTCTCGGCGCCAAGAAGGTCATCGCGATCGAACGCGACTCCCGCTGCCTGCCGGCGCTTGCCGAAATCGGCGCGCATTATCCCGGCCGGTTGCAGGTGATCGAAGGCGACGCCCTGAAGACGCGGTTCGAGACGCTTGCCGACGGCGGGCCGGTCAAGATCATCGCCAACCTGCCTTACAATGTCGGCACGCAATTGCTGGTCAACTGGCTGCTGCCCGAACGCTGGCCGCCTTTCTGGCAATCGCTGACGCTGATGTTCCAGCGTGAAGTGGGCCTCAGGATCGTCGCCGAGGCGGATGACGATCACTACGGGCGCCTCGGTGTGCTCTGCGGCTGGCGTACAGAGGCACGGATGGCCTTCGACGTGCCGCCGCAAGCTTTCACGCCGCCACCCAAGGTGACGTCATCGGTGGTCCATCTGGAGCCCGTGGAAAATCCGATCCCCTGCTCCGTTTCATCTCTGGAGAAGGTAACGCACGCTGCCTTCGGCCAACGCCGCAAAATGTTGCGGCAAAGCCTGAAGCCGCTTGGCGGCGAGGCCCTGTTGGCAAAGGTCGATATCGACCCGCAGCGACGGGCCGAGACGCTTTCGGTGGAAGAGTTCTGCCGGTTGGCAAACTGCCTCTAAGCGAGAGACCAATCGCGACCGGTCAGCCGCCAGTCGGGCGAGATATGGCGCGATTCGAAAATGGCTCCCGAAGGAGCCATTCTTTTGCAGTTGTCAGAACGGGTTCTCCGTCAGGAGCCCGTTGACGAAGTCAAACAGACCCGGGCGCCGGTCGCGGCGCAGACGCTCCGCCTCGACAATCGCCCGCACCGCAGAAAACGCGCGGTCGAGGTCGTCGTTGAGGACGATGTAGTCGTATTCCCGCCAGTGCTCGATCTCGGCGCGCGAATTGGCAAGCCGCGTGGCAATCACCTCTTCGCTGTCCTCCGCCCGGCGATGCAGGCGTGACTGCAGCTCGGCCATCGACGGCGGCAGAATGAAGATCGACACGACGTCGCCGGCCATCTTTTCCTGAAGCTGCTGAGCGCCCTGCCAATCGATGTCGAAGAGCATGTCGCGGCCGGCGGCCATCGCCGCTTCGACGGCGTCGCGCGGCGTTCCGTAGAAGTTGCCGTGCACCTCGGCCCATTCGAGCAGCGAGTCGGTTGCCCTGAGCGCCTCGAATTCACGGATCGTCTTGAAATGATAATGCCGTCCGTCGATTTCGCTCGGGCGGCGCTGGCGCGTCGTCACGCTGACGGAAATGCTCATCTCCGGATCAGCTTCCAGGAGGTTGCGCGCGATCGTCGATTTTCCAGCACCGGACGGCGAGGAAATGACGAGCATCAGCCCACGACGGGCAATCTTGATGGGCGAAGGGGTCGCCGGGGTCATGCTTTACTCCAGATTCTGGACCTGTTCGCGGAACTGGTCGATGACGACCTTGAGTTCGATGCCGGCGGCCGATACGGCGGCCGCATTCGACTTGGAACAGATCGTATTCGATTCTCGGTTAAATTCCTGTGCCAGGAAGTCGAGCTTGCGGCCAACCGGGCCGCCCTTCGACAGCAGATCGCGCGCCGCAACGATGTGCGAGCCGAGCCGGTCGATTTCTTCCCGAAGATCCGCCTTGGTGGCAAGCAGCGCCACTTCGGCGTAGAGGCGTTCCCGGTCGAGCGAGGAGCCATTGTCCATGACCAGGGCCACCTGCTGCGCGAGCCGATCGGCGATCGCCGCGGCGCTGCGCGATGGATCCGCCTCTACCGTCGCCGTGAGTGTCTCGATGCCTTCAACCTGCGCCAGCAGGATCTGACAGAGCGTGGCCCCCTCGTCTTCGCGCATGACGCGGAGATCGGAAAGCGCCAGCCTCAGTCCTTCGAGGATGTCCGTATCAAGCGCAGCGCGTTCCTCTTCACTTTCTTCCGGTTCGCGAAAATCGACAATGCCGCGGATGGAAAGCAACGTGTCGAACTTCAGCGGCGCCGGGTCGACGAGATCGCCGAGCTGTTCGCGCAAGTTCAAGACCGCCGTCAGCGCACCCTGATTGACCACCGCCTCGACGGTCGCTTCCGCGCCGCTGACGGAAAGTCCGATCTGGAGATTGCCGCGCGAAAAATAATCGGCCGCGAGCCTGCGCACTTCGGGCTCGAAGCGCTCGAGCCCCTGCGGCAGGCGTAACCTGAGATCAAGACCCTTGCCGTTGACGGAGCGCAGTTCCCAGGCCCAACGGCGGCGGCCACTGCTGCCTTCCCTCCGGGCAAAGCCGGTCATCGATTGGAGCGGCATCGTCACCTCCGTTGTGTTTCAGCAGAAGCAATAAGTCGACGGCGCGGCATCCCGCAAGGGATATCCGCGCCGTGATCTATCCGTCCACAATGCAGGCGTTTATTGCGGCTGCGCTGCTGTCGCTGCCGGTTCGGCCGTTCCAGCGTCGGCGGCCGCCTTTGCGGCTTCCGCAGCCTTCTCGGCTTCCACCTTGCGCCAACGCCTTACATTCGCGTTGTGTTCGTCCAGGGTCTCGGCAAAGACATGGCCGCCCGTACCGTCGGCCACGAAGTAGAGCTCCGGCGTGCGCGAAGGATTGGCGACCGCCTCCAGCGCCGCACGGCCCGGATTGGCGATCGGCGTCGGCGGCAGCCCCTTGATGATATAGGTGTTGTAGGGCGTCTGCTTGTCGATGTCGGACTTCAGGATCGGCCGGTCCGCCGGCTTTCCGTCACCGCCGAAAATGCCATAGATGATCGTCGGGTCGGACTGCAGCCGCATGCCCTTGTCGAGCCGGTTGATGAAGACGGAGGCGACCCGTGGCCGTTCGTCGGCGCGGCCGGTTTCCTTCTCCACGATCGAAGCCAACGTCACCAGCTCCTCGACCGTCGAGACCGGCAGGTTCGGATCACGCTTCTCCCAGATCTGATCGACCAGAACCTTATGGGCGGCAACCATCTGCTGAACGATCTCGCCGCGCTTGGTACCGCGTGTGAACTTGTAGGTGTCGGGCATCAGCGAACCTTCCGGCGGAAGCTCGGTCGGCAGATTGCCAACCAGGACCGGATCGTCGGAAAGCTTGTGGAACATTTGCTTGACGGTCAGGCCTTCGGGCAGAGAAACCGAATAGAGGATCGACTTGCCCGACTTCAGAAGCTGCATCACGTCCTGCATCGACGAGCCGGCCTTGATCTCGTATTCGCCGGCCTTCAGCGTCTCGTTGTCGAGATAGGCCTCCGAGACGAAACGGAAGACGCGCGCATCGGTGATGATGTTGCTGCGCTCGAGACCGCTGGCGATCTCGCTCATGCCGGCGCCGCCCCTGACGATGAAGTTCTGGTTTGCCTGCAGCGGACCCGGCTTCTCGTACTGATGCATGGCATAGTAGACCGTGCCGGCCGCAGCGAGTGCCGCAAAGACGATGATGGTCATCACGAAATTCAGGAAAATCACCACCTGGCTGCGCGCCTTGCGCGACCGCTTCGGGGGCTGTGGCACTTTTTCCGGGCGCAGTGCCTCGTTTGCCGATTTCGGAATGATCGGCCCGTTGCTCGCGTTTTCATTGCGGCCGAATTGCGCCGCGCCGTTATCGTTTGAGTCGCTCACGATTATCCCGAACCCGAAATTCGCAGCCTCATTCTCTATCCTGCCCCGGTGCGAATTTCGGACTGGACCATGGCAGGCTTAAGTCAATTTCATAAACGGCGCCGACCTGGCGGGCGGCATTCCGCAGTCTTCAACACAATAGACCTGCGGCGCGGTGCATTGGCACCCAAGAACCACAGAAATGTGTCGGTTCACCGTCCATTCAAGAGAACGCGACGGGGACCTGACACTTTACAGAACCGCACGTCTTATAGGACGCGTTAAGGTCGCTGTAACACTCTAAATGGCTGCCTGCTTCATCCTTAAACCGGACAGGAGACATGCAGTCGTTCGGAACGCGCCGCCTTCGGTTATCCCTGGGGCGAACGACATGTTCCCGGCAATAGCTAAATGGCAAACTGACAGATATGCCTTGCGCGAACATAGCGGTCGGCAACGCCGCCGCGATGGCGGCGCATCCTCCCAAAACATGCTTGTAGCGAGCAATGCGGCAAAAGCAGGATCATCGGACCGACTTGTTGGATCGATCCGATGATTGCCAGGGCCCCGATCAGGCGCCCGTGTAACGGCGCAGGACCAGAGAGGCGTTCGTGCCGCCGAAGCCGAAGGAGTTCGACAGCGCCACGTTGATCTCGCGCTTGCGCGCGACGTGCGGCACGAGGTCGATCTTGGTTTCCACAGACGGATTGTCGAGGTTGAGCGTCGGCGGCGCAATATTGTCGCGAATCGCGAGCACCGAAAAGATCGCTTCGACAGCACCGGCAGCGCCAAGCAGGTGACCGATCGCCGACTTGGTCGAGGACATGGAGATCTTCGACGCATGCTCGCCGACAAGGCGCTCGACGGCGCCAAGCTCGATCGTGTCCGCCATGGTGGAAGTGCCGTGGGCGTTGATGTAGTCGATGTCGGCCGCCGTCAGTCCGGCGCGCTTCAGCGCCATCTGCATGCAGCGATAGGCGCCGTCACCATCTTCCGACGGGGCGGTGATGTGGAAGGCATCGCCGGAAAGGCCGTAACCGACCACTTCCGCATAGATCTTGGCGCCACGCGCCTTGGCGTGCTCGAGCTCTTCGAGGATGACGACGCCGGCGCCCTCGCCCATGACGAAGCCGTCACGGTCGATATCGTAGGGGCGCGATGCCTTTTGCGGGTCGTCATTGTGCTGCGTCGACAACGCCTTGCAGGCTGCAAAGCCCGCGAGCGAAATGCGGCAGATCGGCGATTCCGCGCCGCCGGCGACCATGACGTCGGCATCGCCGAGCGCAATCAGCCGGCTGGCGTCGCCGATGGCATGCGCGCCGGTCGAACAAGCGGTGACAACCGAATGGTTCGGGCCACGCAGCTTGTGGCGGATCGACACCTGGCCGGAGGCAAGGTTGATGAGGCGGCCGGGAATGAAGAATGGCGAAATGCGGCGGGGGCCCTTGTCGCGCAGCGTATAGCCACCTTCGACGATGCCTTCGAGACCGCCGATACCCGAACCGATCAGCACGCCGGTCGCGATCTGGTCTTCGTCGGTCTCCGGCTTCCAGCCGGCGTCGGCAAGCGCCATGTCGGCGGCCGCCATCGCGTAGACGATGAACGGATCGACCTTGCGCTGCTCCTTCGGCTCCATCCAGTCGTCGGCGTTGAATGTTGCGTCGGTGCCGTCACCGAAGGGAATGCGGCAGGCGATCTTGGCAGGAAGGTCCTCGACCTCGAATTCGGTTACCTTGCGTGCAGCATTCTGCCCGGCAAGAAGGCGCGCCCACGTCGCCTCAGTTCCGCAACCCAAGGGAGATACCATGCCGGTACCGGTGATAACGACACGTCTCATAGTCCGCGACCCACCCTGACTTTTCAATTTCAGAGCCGGATCGGACCACGTGTAACGAACCCGATCCGGGCATCCATTTTAAGGTTCTCATTCACGATCAGAGGGAAAAGCGGAGAACGCTTGCTGATCGGCACCCGCGCTTGCGGGACAGCCCACTTCCCTGGGCTGAAACGGGCCGCTTTCGGCGGCCCGTCTGCGGCCGTAGCCGCTCAGATATTAGGCCTGAGCCTTTTCGATGAACTTGACGGCGTCGCCGACAGTCAGGATCGAGTCAGCAGCGTCGTCCGGGATTTCAACGCCGAATTCTTCTTCGAAAGCCATGACCAGTTCGACGGTGTCGAGCGAGTCCGCGCCGAGGTCATCGATGAAGCTTGCGCCTTCGCTGACCTTTTCGGCGTCGACGCCAAGATGATCAATAACAATTTTCTTTACGCGTTCTGCGATATCGCTCATGTCGGAGTTCCTCGACCTTCGTTTCTGTAGGCGCCTATTCCGGCACCGGTACTCTTATGTAAGCCTGATAGACCAAGACGGCCTACCCGGCAATCCATCCAACCGGAACTGCGGCAAACCCAGGGCAGCCAAGGCTGCCGGACACCTGGCGGGACCGGTCGACTGCTAACAGTCATGGCCCGATTAACACGGTTTAAGTCTGCCGCAAAGTCCGAAAATGCCTGACATTCGCTTGCTCAACATTGAATTTCAGGCATTTGGCAGGCGGTGTCCCGAGACGTTGAATATCACCCGTCGCACAATCTCGGCGGGCGGCACATCCCGGAAACCGGATCAGATCATGGCCATGCCGCCATTGACGTGAATCGTCTGGCCGGTGACGTAGCCAGCCTCGTTCGACGCGAGATAGACGACGGCCGACGCAATCTCCGCGCCGGTGCCCATGCGCTTCATCGGGATCGCGCCCATGATCGCGTCCTTCTGCTTGTCGTTGAGCTTGCCGGTCATCGCACTTTCGATGAAGCCCGGAGCAACGCAATTGACGGTGACGTTGCGCGTCGCGATCTCCTGAGCCAGCGACTTGGAGAAGCCAATTATGCCGGCCTTGGAGGCACAGTAGTTGGCCTGACCGGGATTGCCGGTGACACCGACGATCGAGGTGATGTTGACGATGCGGCCGAAACGGCGGCGCATCATCGGGTGGGTCAGCTCGCGCGTCAGGCGGAAGACGGCGGTCAGGTTCACCTCGAGAACGGCATCCCAGTCCTCGTCGCTCATGCGCACGAAGAGGCCATCCTTGGTGATGCCGGCGTTGTTGACGAGAATATCGACGCCGCCAAGCTCGGCCTCAGCCTTTTCGCCGAGCGCCTTGACTTCGGCGCGGTCGGAAAGGTTCGCCGGGAAGAGCTGCACGCGATCACCGAGTTCATTGGCGAGCGCTTCCAGCTTTTCGACGCGCGTGCCGTGCAGGCCGACGATCGCGCCCTGCGCGTGCAGCATGCGGGCGATTTCTTCGCCGATACCACCGGATGCACCGGTGACGAGAGCCTTGCGGCCGGAAAGATCGAACATCTGATTGATTCCTTGTAACTGGTGCGCTTGTTCGACGGCTTACGCGAGCAGTGCTGCAAGAGCCGTGTCGATATCGGCAGGCGTATTGACGGCGATACCGTTGACAGTCTTGTCGATCCGGCGGGCAAGCCCGGTCAGGACCTTGCCGGAACCGAGTTCATAAAGCGTCGTGACATTGTTGGCGGCAAACCATTCGACCGTCTCGCGCCAGCGGACCTGGCCGGTGACCTGCTCGACGAGCAATCGGGCGATTTCGTCGGCATCGCTGACCGGTGCGGCGAGCACGTTGGCGACCACGGGTACGACGGGATTGTGCTTCTCGACCTTGGCGAGAGCCTCGCGCATGGCGTCGGCGGCCGGCGCCATCAGGCTCGAATGGAAGGGTGCGGAGACCGGCAGCATCAATGCGCGCTTCGCTCCCTTTTCGGATGCCAATGCGGCAGCCTTCTCGACGGCAGACTTCTCTCCGGAAATGACCAGCTGGCCGCCGCCATTGTCGTTGGCGATCTGGCAGGAGCCGAGTGCCGAAGCCTCGCGGCAGACGGCTTCGACATCGGCATGCTCCAACCCGATGATCGCGGCCATCGCACCCTTGCCGACCGGTACGGCCGCCTGCATCGCGTTGCCGCGAATGCGCAAGAGACGCGCCGTGTCGGCGATCGAGAAGGTGCCGGCAGCACAGAGCGCCGAATATTCGCCCAGCGAATGGCCGGCGACAAAGGAGACCTTCGACTTGATGTCGAGTCCCCTGGCTTCGAGCACCCGGATGACGGCCATCGATACGGCCATCAGCGCCGGCTGCGCGTTCGCGGTCAGCGTCAGCGTTTCCTCGGGGCCGTTCCACATGATCTCGGACAGCTTCTCTCCGAGCGCCTCGTCAACCTCGACGAAGACGGCAGCGGCTTCCGGAAAAGCGTCCGCCAGATCCTTGCCCATGCCGACAGCCTGGCTGCCCTGGCCTGGAAACGTGAATGCAATGCTCATGGGATAGTCCCTTCCCTAGATCACTATGATTTTGGGTCGAATCGACACAAAATCATAGTGATCGGTTCTTATGAGTTAGAGCGGGACGCGGGCGGATAACCGCACACGCTTTTTCTTGCCCCGCTCTGGTTTCCTCTCCATTCACATTCCTGAACGGCGAGTCAAGCGCGCAAGGCCCGCCGAACCGAGCCGCAGCCGCCTTTTGCCCTTGATCTTCACCAATCAAGGCGTAAGTTTGCCGCCCGAAGTCGACCTGCCTTCAACACTCCCAAGGGCGAAGGCTATCACTCCATTTCCGGCGCGCGCACCCCTTGTCCCACGGGGCCGATGCACGTCTTTCACAAGGATCTCCATTCAATGCGTTACAACACGCTTGGCCGCACCGACATCAAGGTTTCGGAAATCTGCCTGGGCACCATGACATGGGGCTCGCAGAATTCCGTCGCCGAAGCGCATGAACAACTGGACCACGCCTTCGACAAGGGCGTGAATTTCATCGATACGGCAGAACTCTACCCGACGACGCCGCTCTCGTCCGAGACCTACGGCGATACCGAGCGCTTCATCGGCGAGTGGCTGGCAAAGCGCGGCCGCCGCGACGACGTCGTGCTCGCGACCAAGGTCGCCGGCCCCGGCCGGCCCTATATTCGCAATGGCGGTCCTACCACGCCGGAAGGCATCGAACAGGCAATCGACGCCAGCCTTCGACGTTTGAAGACCGACTACGTCGATCTCTACCAGATCCATTGGCCGAACCGCGGTCACTACCATTTCCGCAATGCCTGGTCCTACGACCCGGCCAAGCAGGACAAGGCGCATGTCGCCGGCGATCTCAGGGCGATCCTCGACAAGCTCGGCGATCTCGTGAAGGCCGGCAAGGTCCGCGCCATCGGTCTCTCCAACGAAACGGCCTGGGGAACGATGAAGTTCATCGACATGGCCGAACGTCACGGCCTGCCGCGGGTCGCCTCGGTCCAGAACGAATACAATCTGCTTTACCGCGCCTATGATCTCGACCTCTCCGAGCTATCGCATCACGAGGACGTGGGGCTGCTTGCCTATTCGCCGCTCGCAGCCGGGCTGCTCAGCGGTAAGTATTTGGACGGCGCCAAGCCGACGGGCTCCCGCCTCTCGATCAACGGCGACCTCGGCGGCCGCTTCACCCCGCACCAGGAGCCGGCGGTTGCCGGTTATGTGCAGCTTGCACGCGAGCACGGCCTCGATCCCGCTCAGATGGCAATCGCCGTCTGCCTGACGCGGCGGTTCATGGCGTCCGTCATCATCGGCGCGACATCGATGGAACAGCTGAAGACCAATCTTGGCGCCGTCGACCTCACCCTGTCGCAGGACGTCGTGAATGGCATTCGGCGGCTGCACCGTCTCTACCCCATGCCGATCTAAAGGCGAGAATCGATCGCCGATGGCCGTGCCTCAGACAAAAGCGGAGTTGCTCAAGGCGATCGACGTCCAGTTCGCCAAGCTGATGCGCGAACTGGAACAGGTCTCCGACGACCAATTTCGCGAGCCTTCGCTCGAAGGGCACGCCAAGGGCACCACGATGAGCGTCGGCGATCTCGTCGCCTACCTCATCGGCTGGGGCGAACTCGTCACCAAGTGGATCGACCGCGATCAGCGCGGCGAACCGGTCGACTTCCCCGAGACCGGATATAAATGGAACGAGCTCGGCAGGCTCGCACAGAAGTTCTATGCCGATTTCCGGGCTCTTTCGCCGACGGAGCTCATCGCCCGCCTGAGACGCAGCAAGGAAACGCTGGAAGCGCTGATCAAGGCGCGGGACGACCAGGCGCTCTACGGGAAACCGTGGTACGGCAAATGGACGCTTGGTCGCATGATTCAGTTCAACACATCCTCTCCCTACGCCAATGCCTCAGGGCGTTTGCGCAAGTGGAAGAAGGTCAAAGCGCTGGCCTAGATATCTAAAAGATGCGCCAAGCCTTGCCTTCCGTGGAAAAATGCGTATAAGCGCGCTGTTCGAAATGCCCGGTCTTCTGGCTGGTGGCTGAACGGAGGGCCGGCTTCCTCGAGGGGAGCCGTTAGGATTGCAAGTCTTTCCGGCCTCCCGTGTCTCCGCTCTCGACCGTCTCGATACAACACTTTCTTGCCGGCTGCCTGTCAGCCACTAAGAACAGTCGTTGAGGCTTAGCCGCCGAGGTCCGGGCTGATTAACGCAAGAAAGGCAAGCCACAATGGCTCTTTATGAACACGTATTCCTGGCCCGCCAGGACATCACGCCGCAGCAGGTCGACGGTCTCGTCGAGCAGTACAAGGGCGTGCTCGAAGCAAACGGCGGCAAGGTCGGTCGCGTCGAGAACTGGGGCCTGAAGTCCCTCACCTACCGCATCAAGAAGAACCGCAAGGCTCACTACGTTCTCATGGACATCGACGCTCCGGCAGCGGCTGTTCACGAAATCGAGCGTCAGATGCGCATCAACGAAGACGTTCTGCGCTACATGACGATCGCCGTTGAGAAGCACGAAGAAGGCCCGTCTGCCATGATGCAGAAGCGCGACCGCGACGATCGTCCGCGCCGCGATGGCGACCGTCCGGAGCGCAGCTTCGGCGACCGTGGTCCGCGTCCGGACCGTGGCGACCGCGAAGACCGCCCGCGTCGTCCGCGCGAAGACCGCGCGTAATCAAGAAGCTTTAGGAGATAAAGACAATGGCTGAAGTTTCTTCCGCTCCGGTTCGTCGCCCGTTCCACCGTCGCCGCAAGACCTGCCCCTTCTCGGGCGCAAACGCTCCGCGGATCGACTACAAGGACATCCGTCTGCTGCAGCGCTACATTTCCGAGCGCGGCAAGATCGTTCCTTCCCGCATCACGGCCGTTTCCCAGAAGAAGCAGCGCGAGCTCGCCCAGGCGATCAAGCGTGCACGCTTCCTCGGCCTGCTGCCCTACGTCGTTTCCTAAGAGCGGCTGACTCTCCGTTGGTCATCTGACTCGACGGAAATTGACTCCAGGGAGAGGCGCTCCCCTTAGGTGAGCGCCTCTTTCTCTCCCTTCCGCGGTGGGCGCGGATCGGAACAGGTGCGACAGCACCAAAATCCCATGCTGGGGCCGGGCTCTGCCATCCCCTAACTGCACGAAGCAGGACAGCGAACGTGACGAACGTGAACAGGACATCGCTGCTGACCGGCGTTCTCGCCGGCTTTACCGCCGCCCTCTTGTCGATGGGCGCGAACACGCAGTCGTCTCTTGCGATCGTCCTCTATGCCGCCTCCGCACTCCCGATCCTGATTGCCGGCCTTGGCTGGGGCAATGCAGCGGCGATCACCGCGATCGTCAGCGCAGGTGCCACCGCTGCCGCGCTCATCTCGCCCTATTTCGCGCTGCTGATCCTCGTCGTCACGCTGATCCCGGCCGGTTGGCTCAGCCACCTCGCCAATCTTGCCCGTCCGGCCTCCGAACTCGGTGGCCCCGACGAAGCGCTCGCCTGGTATCCGCTCTCCGATATTCTCAGCCACCTCGCGGGTCTCGTGACGGTCGGCATGATCATCGTCGGCTTCATCGTCGGCTATGGCGCCGACATCTCCGACCGCATGGTCGATATCGTCATCCAGGCGGTGAAGGCGCAGGACCCGGGCTACAATCCGGACGTCACTGCCGTTGCCCAGATCAAGTCGCTCTTCACACTCGCTTTGCCGCTCGTCCAGGGTGCGATCTGGGTGCTGATGCTCTTTACCGCCTATTATGTCGCGACCCGCATCGTGCAGATGTCGGGCCGGTCGCTGCGCCCGCGCGAGGATATCCCCTCGACGCTGCGCATGCACCGCAACGCGATCTTCATCTTCCTCGGCGGCCTGGTCCTCACCTTCCTCGGCGGCGCGCCGGCAACGATCGGCGCGCTGATCTGCGGAACCTTCGGCGCAGGCTTTCTGCTCGCCGGCTTCGCCTCCTTCCATTTCCGCACGCGTGGCAAGTCCTGGCGGCTTCCCGTGCTGTGGATCGCATACCTGTCGGTGCTCGTGTTCACGATCCCGGCATTCTTCTTCCTCCTGTCCGGCCTGATCGATACGCGACGCACCATCGCGGTCACGCCGGTTGGAAAAAACTGACCAACGAATTGGAACACTGAAAGGAAAACCAACATGCAAGTCATTCTTCTCGAACGTATCGCCAAGCTCGGCCAGATGGGCGAAACCGTAAAGGTCCGCGACGGCTTTGCTCGCAACTACCTGCTGCCGCTCGGCAAGGCGCTGCGCGCCAACGCCGCCAACAAGGCCCGTTTCGAAGCTGAGCGTTCGACGCTCGAAGCCCGCAACCTCGAGCGCAAGTCGGAAGCCCAGTCGGTTGCCGAAAAGCTCGACGGCAAGACCTTCGTCATCGTCCGCTCCGCTGGCGAAACCGGCCAGCTCTACGGTTCGGTTGCTGCTCGCGACATCATCGAAGTGCTCGCTGCCGAAGGCTTCAACGTCGGCCGCAACCAGGTCGACCTCAACCACCCGATCAAGTCGATCGGCCTGCACAAGGTCACGCTGCACCTGCACTCGGAAGTCGAGATCTCGGTTGAAGTCAACGTTGCCCGTTCGGCTGAAGAAGCCGAGCGCCAGTCCAAGGGCGAAAGCCTGACCTCGGCCGACGCCATCTACGGCGTTGACGAAGACGCTCTGAAGCCGGAAGACTTCTTCAACCCGGAAGCCGAATTCGAAGGCGAAGAAGAATAAGCCTTAGCGGCCATCCCATATACGAAAGCCCGGATCATCGATCCGGGCTTTTTTATTGGCCCCAGGGGGTAGAACTAAAATCGCAAGACGCAAGGCGGCAGATTACCCATGCGCAGCGACGGGCACGGCGTCGCTGGTCACCTGATCCGCCGCAGTCCGCGCCGGCGCGTCCTTGTCGACGCGCACGACGACCGAGAGACCGGGCGAGAGCATCTCAGCCAGCGGCTGACCGGGATCGACCACGATCCGCACGCCGACGCGCTGAGCCACCTTGGTGAAGTTGCCTGTGGCGTTGTCCGCGCGGATCACGCTGAATTCCGAACCGGCTGCCGGCGAGAAGCGCTCGATGTGTCCCGTAAGTTCGCTCTTCTGCAGGGCGTCGACCGCAATGGCGACGGGCTGGCCAGCCTTCATGCCGTCGAGTTGCGTCTCCTTGAAATTGGCGACGACCCACACTTCGTTCGGCACCAGCGCGAGCAGTTGTGATCCCGCCGTCACATATTGACCGATCCGAGCGCCGATCTCGCCCAGCCTGCCGTCACGCGGCGCAACGATGCGGGTATTTTCGAGATCGATACGCGCCAGTTCGACGGCCGCCTCGGCACCGGTCACGGCAGCTTCCAATCCGGCGCGCGCGCCAAGCGTGGTCGCCAATGCCTGCTTCGACACTTCCAGCCCGGCCTCAGCCTGGCTCACAGCCGCGTCCGCCTGTTCGAAGCCGGCACGCGCCTGATCGGCATCGCTGCGCGTCGACACGCCCTTTTCGGCAAGCGGGCGAATGCGATCCCAGGTGGCGCGCGCCCGATTGAAGGCCGCCTTGGCGCTATCGAGCTGCGCTTCGCTGGCGGCGATACCGGCCTTGGCCGACAGTTCCTGCTGATGGGAGTTGGCGAGCGCCGCCTTCTGCCCGGCAAGCGTCGCTTCGGCCTGCGCCAGCTTCTGGGCGTAGATGCGATCGTCGATCTTCACCAGCAACTGCCCGGCCTTGACCGCCTCGTAGTCGTGCACGGGAACATCGGCGACATAGCCCGAAAGCTGCGGGCTCATGATTGTCACGTAGCCGCGCACATAGGCATTCTCCGTCATCTCCACGGAGCTGTGGAACGGTGGCAGCCGCCAGGCATAGAGCACGAGGGTCACGCCGGCGATGCCGGCGAGAAGCACAATGATGGTGGTCGGGGAACGTAGGAACTTCAGCATGGTCTTCAACTCGATTAATCAGGCGGCCGGCGCCGGCGCGGGGCCGGTCAGCCGCTGCGTGAGCCAATTGTAGGACATGTGCAGGAGCAGGCCGGCGAGCGCGACAAGCGAGATCACGGCGGCAAGCAGGAATGCGTCGTTGTAGGCAAGGATGTAGGCTTCGCGGGTGACCTGCTGCGACAGGAGCACGGTGCCCTCGCCACCCAGCAAGGTCTTGTCGCCCATCACTTTGCTATAGGCGGCGGAGAGCTGGTTGACGCGCTGGGCAACCAACGGGTTCGACAAGACGATCTGTTCGGAGAGAATGTTGGAGTGGAATTTTTCACGGATCGTTACGAAGGTGCCGAAGGCTGCGGAGCCGATCAGGCTGCCGATGCTCTGGGTGAAGAGGAAGATCACGATGAAGCTCAGGATATAGCTCGGCCCCTTCGCAAGCGCCGCCTTGAAGCCGCGCGCCATGGCCGGCGGCAGGAAGAGCGCAGTGCCCGAGGCAATCATCGCCTGGCTCAGATACATCTGCTCGGGCCGTGTCAGGCTCGTCGCCTGGCTGTCCATGTAGGCGCCGGTCGCCATCAGGCCGAGCGCCAGGACGTGCACACTCTCTGCATGCTGCGGGTTCATCAGCACGGCACAGAGCAGGCCGCCGGCTATCGCCGCGGCAAGGATGATCCAATACAGCGTCGCGACCTGTTCGAATTGGAGGCCGAGCTGTTGATAGAAATTCGTCGCGATCGTGGACTGCTCGGAGGCAACCAGGCGGAAGACGAGCAGAACGGCAGCAAGGTGCACGATCTCCTTCGAGGCGATCCAGCGTATGTCGATCAACGGCACCTTGCGATGGAGTTCAATCAGCACCACGGTCGTCAGTGTTGCGATTGAAACGACCAGAAGGACGCCGAGCCAGGGTGCCTCGAACCACCAGTAGAGACGCCCCATGGTCAACACGATGGCCAGGCAGCCGAAGGCAACGGCAACGAGCAGATAGCTCAGGATATCCATGCGCTGGATGACCTTGGCATGCGGCACCGGCGTCAGAGGCAGCAGATAGATGATCGGCAGCGCGATCAGTGCCAACGCCATTTCGAGCGTGTAGAGCGCATGCCACTGGCCGTATTCGATCAGGGTCGGCGAGATGAGACGGGTAATCGGCGCGGAGATCGTCGTGCAGGTGAGCGCCAGTGCCAGACCGACCGTCAGCTTGCGCGCCGGCGGAAAGGCTTCGAGCATGTAGAGAAAGCCGAGCGTCGACATCGGCGCAGCAGCAATGCCGCTGATGAAGCGGACGACGATGGCCGAATGCAGGTCGGAAACGAAGACGTTCATCAGCGATACGATGACGAAGCCGACGATGCTGATTTCGGCAAAGCGGCGCAGCCCGTATTGAGCGCGAATCTTCACCAGCGCGATCGACAGGCTGACATTGGGCGCCATGTAGGCCGCCGACAGCCAGCCGGCCTCGACCGAGGTCGCCGAGAGCGAACCCTGGATCTGCGTCAGATTGGCAAGCGCCAGGTTCATGCCCAGGCCCTGCGTCAGGAACAGGAGAACCGAACCGACGACATAGACCGCCGATAGTGCCAGGCTTTTGTCGACCGGCATTGGGGCGGGCGCCGGGACCGGCGCAGCAGGCGAAATTTCCTCCTGGTCGTCGCCGGCCGCGCCCGTCTCCAGCGGAGCGGCGTTGCGATTGTCGTTTGCAGCAGCAGTGGCGACTGCGCTCATCGCCGTCACTCCCGCGCCAGCGACTGGACGTTATCGGCGATCGCCCGCACCACCCGCTGCGTCACGGCAAGTTCGGCGGCATCGATACCTTGCAGCACTTCCGCCCGGATCTCGTCGGCAAGCCGCAGGATTTCGTCAGCGACCGAGCGACCGAACTCAGTCATATGGATCTGCTTGGCGCGCCGGTCGGAGGCCTCGACCCGCCGTTCGATGAAACCTTGCTTCTCCATGCCATCGAGCAGACGCAC
This sequence comes from Ensifer sp. ENS10, assembly GCF_014852025.1. Classification (NCBI taxonomy): domain Bacteria; kingdom Pseudomonadati; phylum Pseudomonadota; class Alphaproteobacteria; order Hyphomicrobiales; family Rhizobiaceae; genus Ensifer; species Ensifer sp. ENS10. The sequence goes on along the minus strand of NZ_JACVAS010000001.1, from coordinate 1,157,541 downwards.
CAGTGTCGGCGTTTCAATATCGAGCTCATCGGCCAGCTCGCGCTGGTTCAAACCATCCTTCCGGGTCAAGGCGAAGAGCGCTCGGGCCCGCGACAGCGTGAGACCCCTCTCCTTCACTCGAGCATCGAACACGGCCCGCAGCTTGCGATTGACCAGCGACAGGGCATCGAACAATTCGCGGTTCACGGTGGGCTGATACATTGGTATCTTTTCCATATTACTAGCATGCTAATTATTTTGACTCTATCTAATCCAAATGCGGGGGATTTTCAAGATCAGGATTTTGAGGTGGGGGAGGACGGCGCTAGACTCCCCCATGCCCGGAAGGCTCGGGTGATTCGTCGCGTCAACGGCCAATTTTGTGGCAAGGCGAGATTCTACGCTTTTGTGAACCTGACCTGTGGATCAGTCGAACAACGGGAAAAGCGCGAGGCTGCGATGAGACGCTTTGCGAGTGTGTCCCCCCTGCACTTGACCCGGCTCGCGGTAGATCGCAAACCGGTGCCACACCAGACAAAGGCAGAGATAAAACGACATGAATGACGCGGCGCGAAAGCTATCCCCTATCGGCAAGGATCAGGCGGACCAGCACTATCGCGAGGCGCCGAACAACCTTGAAGCCGAACAGGCTTTGCTCGGCGCGATCCTCGTCAACAACGACGCCTTCTATCGTGTCTCGGACTTCCTGAAGCCCGTGCATCTGCACGAGCCGCTGCACCGCAAGATCTTCGAGGTTGCCGGTGATATCATCCGCATGGGCAAGACCGCGAACCCCGTCACCATCAAGACCTTCCTCAAGGCCGACGAGAAGGTCGGTGACCTGACCGTCGCGCAGTACCTTGCGCGTCTCGCTGCCGAAGCCGTGTCGATCATCAACGCGGAAGACTACGGCCGCGCGATCTACGACCTCGCTCTTCGCCGTTCGCTGATCACGATCGGCGAGGACATGGTCAATATCGCCTATGACGCGCCACTCGACATGCCGCCGCAGGGCCAGATCGAAGATGCCGAGCGTCGCCTGTTCGAACTCGCCGAGACCGGCCGCTACGACGGCGGCTTCCAGTCGTTCAACGATGCCGTGGCGCTTGCGATCGACATGGCGGGTGCGGCCTTCGAGCGCGACGGCAGCCTCTCGGGCATTTCGACCGGCATCCATTCGCTGGATGGCCGCATGGGCGGCCTGCAGCGCTCGGACTTGATCGTGCTTGCCGGACGTCCGGGCATGGGCAAGACCTCGCTTGCCACCAACATCGCCTACAACATCGCTGCCGCCTACGAGCCGGAAGTCCAGGCGGACGGTTCGTTCAAGGCCAGGAACGGCGGCGTCGTCGGCTTCTACTCGCTCGAAATGTCGTCCGAACAGCTCGCCACCCGTATCATCTCCGAACAGACCGAGGTCTCCTCGTCGAAGATCCGCCGCGGTGACATTTCCGAGGCCGACTTCGAGAAGCTCGTCGCCTGCTCGCAGATGATGCAGAAGGTGCCGCTCTATATCGACCAGACCGGTGGTATCTCGATCGCCCAGCTTTCCGCACGCGCCCGGCGCCTGAAGCGCCAGCGCGGCCTCGACTGCCTGGTGGTGGACTATATCCAGCTCATGACCGGCTCGGGCAAGTCGAGCGACAACCGCGTGCAGGAAATCACCCAGATCACCACCGGCCTCAAGGCGCTCGGCAAGGAACTGAACGTTCCGATCATCGCATTGTCGCAGCTCTCCCGTCAGGTGGAGAGCCGCGAAGACAAGCGCCCGCAGCTCTCCGACCTTCGTGAATCGGGCTCGATCGAGCAGGACGCCGACGTCGTGCTCTTCGTGTTCCGCGAGGAATACTACGTGAAGAACCTGGAGCCGCGCGACGAGTTCGATCCGAAGTACGAAGAGTGGAAGATGAAGATGGAGCAGGTGAAGGGCACGGCGGACGTGATTATCGCCAAGCAGCGTCACGGACCGACCGGCACCGTGAAGCTCGCCTTCCAGTCGGAATTCACGCGCTTCACCGATCTCGCCGATCCCTCCTTCACCCAGTACGAAGAACACTAGAGTTCCGTGGGGGCGGCCGGAGCGGGCTGGGAAAAATGTTTGCGGTTTCCCAGCCCGCTCTACTTCACAACGAGCCGCCCAAGCGTGATGGGCTCAACCGGCACCGCCTTTTACCAGGCACCGCCTAGAACCTGACGCAACAACGCCACCGAAACCACGCCGACGGCAACGGATGCCAAGAGCGGCAGCCTGGTTGCAGCAACGGCCGTCGCCGCAGCGGCAATCGTTTCGGCCGGGCCGGTGACCAGTGCCGTCGGAGCGATGACCGCCATCAGAACCGCTGGCGGAATGGCCTCGAGGGCGCGCTTCTGGTTTTCTCCGATCGTCACATAGCGGATCAGCACGAGACCGCCGATGCGGGTCGCGACCGTCGCGACTGCCATGGCCAGGATCGCAAGCAAAGTGTTGAGATCGACGCTCATGCGTGGGCCTCCTTGTGTCCGCCTGAAAGCATAGCCACGACGACGCCGGCTGCAGCACCCGCCGCAATGTACCAGACGCCCGGCAGCAATTGATGCGTGACCACCGCCGCACAAGCGCTCGCGGCCAGAACGGCACCCGTTTCGCGCCCCTTCCAGAAACCCATGACCAGGATGATGAAAACGGCAGGGAATGCGAAGTCGAGGCCGATGACCTTGGGATCGCCCAGCAGGGCGCCAACCATCGCGCCCGTCAGGCTCGTCAGGACCCAGGCGCAGTAGAAGGGCACGGCAAGGCCGGCATACCAGGCGGGCGTGAGTTTGCCATTGCTCGCGCGCATCTCGGCCATGGCCCAGATTTCATCGGCGAGAAGCAGCATCGAGGCATAGCGCGCCGGCCCGGAGAAACCGTCAAGCTTGCTGCCGATCGAAGCGCTCATCAGCACATGGCGGATGTTGACGAGCAGTGCCGAGAAGCCGAGTGCGGCCCAGGACGCCGGATGTGTCCAGATATCCATGGCGACGAATTGCGATCCACCGGCAAAGACCAGTGCGCTCATCAGCGTCACCTCCGCCGGCGTCAGCCCCTTGGCCGCCGCCACGGCACCGAACACCAGGCCGATCGGCATGACGGCGACGATCAGCGGCGTCATCGCGATCGCCGCGGCCCGAAATTCCTGCAACGCATTTCTTACCTGCAACGTCCCTGTCTCCATTCACACGAAACGGAGAACGTCTATAGGCGGAAGCGGGTCCCGTATTGAACGAAAGTGATCAGCCGGCGCGGAAGGCGCCGGGTGTTACGCCGGTGCGCGCCTTGAAGTGGCGGCTGAAATGCGCCTGATCGGCGAAGCCACACTGATAGGCCGCATCCACCGCCGACCAGCCATGCCTGAGCAAGGTCTTGGCGGTGCGCACGCGCTTGTCGGTCAGAAAGGCATGTGGAGTGATATGGAATTCCTTGCGGAAGGCGCGGATCAGGTGCGCGCGGCTGAGCCCTGCGACCTTGGCGAGTTCCTCGAGCCCGACGTCTTCAGCATAATTCTCGATCAGATAGTCCCGCGCCCGATGCACGGGGGACTGCTCGCGCGTCTCGATCGGGGTGATGATCGTACTGCCGTCCTCTCGAACATCGCCGCAAGCACGCCGAACATTCTTTCTTCGGCCTCGAGCGTGCCGCCTGCCACCTCAAGCGTTCGGTGCGCTTGATGAAAGGACAAGGCGAGGTCCGGATCCTGCAGCACCCGCCTCGAGAAGGACGGCGTTCCCTTGAAAGCGCGACCCGTTACGTCCTCGATGATGTTCACCAGCAGATCGGCGCTCGGATAGACCATGCGATAACGATAGCCGCTGCCGCCGGGGTGGCCGTCGTGGATTTCGTCGGGGTTGATCAGGTAGAAGAACCCAGGGCCCGCCTCCGAACGTTCGCCCTTGATCTTGCTGATCTGCGAGCCGGCCTCGATCGCGCCGATGCTGAACGTCTCATGTGCATGCGGCGCGAATTCATGGGTAATGAAGGTCGCCGTCAGACATTCCATGCCCATAAAGCGAGGATCGCGCCAGAAGCGCGTGCGCTCACCGCCTTCAATCGGCATGACCTCTATGGCTTCTTCCTGCGAAATCGTCTGCATTGGGCAACCATAGTGACCCGAGGCGATCCCGTCTTGCACAAAAGTGCTCATCCTTCCTTCAGGGCCCGCGTGACGGCGATGCGACAGGCGAGCATTTGCGACCATGGGCCGTTGGCTGTATTGCTCTTCGTATCGTCCACGAAGAGTGTCCGGCATGCTCCCCCCAGAATTTCTTTCCGCCTCCAACCGCCTCACGATCGATCTCGGTGCGCTTGCCGACAATTGGCGGACGATGAATGCCCGCTCCGGCAAGGCGCGGGCGGCAGCGGTCCTGAAAGCGGACGCCTATGGCCTCGGCATCGATGACGCAGCCCCTGCCCTCTATGCCGCCGGTGCGCGCGACTTCTTCGTCGCCAATGCCGAGGAAGGTGCGGAACTGCGCGCCCTCGTTCCGGAGGGCCGCATCTACATTCTCGCGGGCATGTGGCCGGGCAACGAAGAGCTCTTCTTCGACAATGACCTGGTGCCGATCATCAATTCCGACGAGCAGCTTGCGGTGTTCATGGCGGCTCTTTCCGAGCGCGGCGACCACCCCTGCGTGCTGCATATCGATACCGGCATGAACCGGTTGGGTCTCTCGGTCGAGGCCGCCGTGGCGCTTGCCAATGACCCGGCGCGACCCGCAAGCTTCTCGCCAGTCCTGATCATGAGCCACCTCGCCTGTGCCGACGAACCGCAGCACCCGTTGAACGCCTACCAGCTCGGGCGCTTCCGCGAAGCGACAGCTGCCTATGAGGGTGTCGATGCAAGCCTTGCCAATTCCGGCGGTGTCTTCCTGGGCGCCGACTATCATTTCGAGCTCACCCGGCCGGGCATCGCCGTCTATGGCGGCGAGGCGGTCAACGATGCCATCAACCCGATGACCCCAGTGGTAACCGCCGAAGCCAGGATCATCCAGATCCGCGAGGTCGCGGCCGGAGGCACGGCGAGCTACGGCGCCTCCGCCCGCTTCGACAGAGACAGCCGCATCGCCACCGTCGCGGTCGGCTACGCCGACGGCTACCATCGTTCGGTCTCCGGCGGCGGCGTGACTCTACGGCAGGCAGCCCCGTCAGGGGCATTCGGCTTCCTGCACGGCAAGCGCGTGCCGCATGTGGGGCGCGTCACCATGGACCTCAGCCTGTTCGACGTCACCGACCTGCCGGCCGGTGCAGCGCGGCCGGGCGATTACATCGAGCTTTTCGGCCGAAACATCGCCATTGACGACGTGGCGCGCGCCGGCGGAACCATCGGCTATGAGCTGCTGACCAGCCTCGGGCATCGTTACATCAGGAACTATGTCGGCGCCGTCTGACGTGGCTTTCCTGCATTTTCCTTGCGGCCTTCGCTAAAATTCACCTTTTGTTCCGCGTTCCGCGGCATTATGTGACGACGAAGGTGATTCTTCGGTCGTCGGCGGCATCGCCTCGCATGTGTGCCGGCGGCTCCCAGATTTCGAAAGTCCGATCCTGATGGCGAAAGCCCGTACCCAATTCATCTGCCAGAACTGCGGCACCGTCCACACCCGCTGGGCGGGCAAATGCGAAGGCTGCGGCGAATGGAACACGATCATCGAAGACGATCCGACAGCGGGCATCGGCGGCGGTCCGACGCGCGCTCCGAAGAAGGGCCGCCCGGTGGCGCTCACCACGCTTTCCGGCGAGATCGAGGACGCGCCGCGTATCCAGACCGGCATTTCGGAATTGGATCGGGTGACTGGCGGCGGCTTCGTGCGCGGCTCCGCGCTGCTCGTCGGCGGCGATCCCGGCATCGGCAAATCGACGGTGCTGATGCAGGCGGCCGCCGCACTTTCGCGCCGCAAGCACCGCGTCATCTATGTCTCCGGTGAAGAGGCCGTGGCGCAGGTGCGTCTGCGTGCGCAGCGCCTGGGTGCTGCCGATAGCGACGTGCTGCTGGCCGCAGAGACCAATGTCGAGGACATCCTGGCAACGCTTTCGGAAGGCAAGCGCCCCGATCTGGTGATCATCGATTCGATCCAGACACTCTGGAGCGACATCGTCGATTCGGCGCCCGGCACCGTCACCCAGGTGCGCACCGGGGTGCAGGCGATGATCCGCTTCGCCAAACAGACAGGCACCGCCGTCGTGCTCGTCGGCCACGTCACCAAGGAGGGCCAGATCGCCGGCCCTCGCGTTGTCGAACACATGGTCGATGCGGTGCTTTACTTCGAAGGCGACCGCGGCCACCACTACCGCATCCTGCGCACCGTCAAGAACCGCTTCGGCCCGACCGACGAGATCGGCGTTTTCGAAATGTCGGACAAGGGTCTGCGCGAAGTCGCCAACCCGTCGGAACTGTTCCTCGGAGAACGCAACGAAAAATCGCCGGGCGCCGCCGTCTTTGCCGGCATGGAAGGCACCCGCCCCATTCTTGTCGAAGTGCAGGCGCTCGTCGCGCCGACCTCACTCGGTACGCCGCGGCGCGCTATCGTCGGCTGGGACTCGGCCCGCCTATCGATGATCCTCGCTGTGCTCGAAGCCCATTGCGGCGTACGCCTCGGCCAGCACGACGTTTATCTCAATATCGCCGGCGGTTACCGCATTTCCGAGCCGGCCGCCGATCTAGCTGTGGCTTCCGCACTGGTTTCATCGCTTGCCGGGCTTGCCCTTCCGGCGGATTGCGTCTATTTCGGCGAAGTCAGCTTGTCGGGCGCCATCCGGCCGGTTGCGCATACCGCACAACGCCTTAAGGAAGCCGAGAAACTCGGGTTCTCGCAGGCGGTCCTGCCGTCCGCGTCCACCGAATTGCCGAAAAACGGCAATGGCCGATGGAGCGAAATGGAAAGCCTGCCGGATCTGGTGGCGCGCATCGCGGGATCGCGAAACGCGCTGAGACCGGTGGAGGACGAAGATTGAAGATGCGGGTGTCGCAGACCGTCCACTACTGCATAGTTCCTTAGATCGGGATCGATTTAAGGACAAAATTATGCAGCAGGTCTGAGCGCTACAGCGACCTTTGCGCGCCCGAAAGGACGCGCAGCGCTGTAGGGGCCGCGAAGAGGCTGAAAATGCCCTGAACGTCAAGCAGGGCCGATGGCGGATAGGCTTGAGGAGACCCGGACGAACCGGGTCCGGAGTAAGGACAAAATGCCCATTACAATTCTCGACGGTATCGTTCTCGGCGTCGCCCTGTTTTCCGCAATCCTGGCCATGGTTCGAGGCTTCTCGCGCGAGGTGCTCTCGGTCGCGAGCTGGGTCGGTGCGGCCGCGGCCGCCTATTTCCTCTACCCGCAGCTTCTGCCCTACGCCAAGCAGTACACCAACAGCGATACTGTCGCGCTGATCGGATCGGCGGCGGTGATCTTCCTGGTCGCGCTGATCATCATTTCCTTCATTACCATGCGGATTGCCGATTTCATCATCGACAGCCGCATCGGCGCGCTCGACCGCACCCTCGGCTTCCTGTTCGGTGCCGCCCGCGGCATCCTGCTGGTCGTCGTCGCCATGCTGTTCTTCAACTGGCTCGTCGCGCCGCAGCAGCAGCCGACCTGGGTAACCCAGGCGAAATCGAAGCCGCTGCTCGACAATCTCGGCAACAAGCTGATCGCGCTTCTGCCTGAAGAAGCCGACGCCACCATTCTCGACCGCCTGCGCGGCAAGGACACCACCGGCGAAGGTGAAGGCGAAGCACCGGCGGCGACCCCCGGCCAGACACCGTCGACGACGCCGGAGCAGGCGCCCGCCGACGACGCACCGGCCACCAACGGCTGAGACAGGAACGATTTGCCGACAAAGCCCGCCCCGCGGGCTTTGTCCTTTTGGGGAATAACGCTTGCAGCCGTTTTCAGCTAAGATCGCTTGAAGATGGCGGGCCTGATCACGATATGCGCACCGGTACGGAGCAAAGGCGACAGTGATGACCGATCTGAGATCCATGGAAATCCACGATGAACTCGAAGGCGATGAACTGCACGAAGAGTGCGGCGTCTTCGGCATATTGGGGCACTCGGACGCGGCGGCGCTGACGGCGCTCGGCCTGCATGCGCTCCAGCATCGCGGCCAGGAAGCCGCCGGCATCGTCACCTTCGACGGCAAGCAGTTCTGCACCGAAAAGCGCATGGGCCTCGTCGGCGACCACTACACCGACCCGGCGACGCTGGCAAAGCTCCCCGGCTTCATGTCCATCGGCCACACCCGCTACTCGACGACGGGCGAAGTGGCGCTGCGCAACGTCCAGCCGCTCTTTGCCGAACTTGAAGTCGGCGGCATCGCGATCGCTCACAACGGCAACTTCACCAACGGCCTCACCCTTCGCCGTCAGTTGATCGCCGATGGCGCCATCTGTCAGTCGACCTCCGACACCGAAGTCGTCCTGCACCTGATCGCCCGTTCCAAGCAGGCCTCCTCGTCCGACCGCTTCATCGACGCCATCCGACAGATGGAAGGCGGCTACTCGATGCTGGCGATGACGCGCACCAAGCTGATCGCCGCGCGTGACCCGATCGGCATCCGACCGCTCGTCATGGGCGAACTCGACGGCAAGCCGATCTTCTGCTCCGAGACCTGCGCGCTTGACATCATCGGCGCAACTTACGTCCGCGATGTCGAGAACGGCGAGGTGATCATCTGCGAGATCCAGCCCGACGGATCGATCTCGATCGATTCTCGCAAGCCGGAGGTATCGCAGCCGGAACGCCTCTGCCTGTTCGAATATGTCTATTTCGCCCGCCCGGATTCGGTCGTCGGCGGCCGCAGCATTTACGTGTCGCGCAAGAACATGGGCATCAATCTCGCCAAGGAGGCGCCCGTCGAAGCCGATGTGGTGGTTCCGGTACCGGACGGCGGAACGCCGGCCGCCCTTGGCTATGCCCAGCAGAGCGGCATTCCCTTCGAATACGGCATCATCCGCAACCACTATGTCGGCCGCACCTTCATCGAGCCGACGCAGCAGATCCGCGCCTTCGGCGTCAAGCTCAAGCACTCAGCCAACCGCGCGATGATCGAAGGCAAGCGCGTCATTCTGGTCGATGATTCGATCGTGCGTGGCACGACGTCGGTGAAGATCGTGCAGATGATGCGGGAGGCCGGTGCACGCGAAGTGCATGTGCGGGTCGCGAGCCCGATGATCTTCCACCCGGATTTCTACGGCATCGACACGCCGGATCGCGACAAGCTGCTCGCCAACCAGCATGTCGACCTCGCCTCCATGTGCCGCTACATCGGGGCAGACTCGCTCGAATTCCTGTCGATCGACGGCCTCTATGAGGCGGTCGGCGGCGAGAAGCGCGATCCGAAGGCGCCGCAGTTCACCGACCACTATTTCACCGGGGACTATCCGACCCGCCTTCTCGACCAGGAAGGCGCCAGCAATGTCCGCAAACTCTCGGTTCTCGCCAGCAACGGATAATCAGACAATAAAATGACGATCGATCTCAAAGGCCGGGTGGCCGTGGTCACCGGCGCATCGCGCGGTATCGGCTATTTCACCGCTCTCGAACTGGCCAAGGCCGGTGCCCATGTCGTCGCCTGCGCGCGCACCGTCGGCGGGCTTGAAGAACTCGACGACGCGATCAAGGCGGCGGGCGGTTCGGCGACGCTGGTGCCGTTCGATCTCGCCGACATGGCGGCGATCGACAAGCTCGGTGGCGCCATCAACGAGCGCTGGGGCAAGCTCGACATCATGGTCGCCAATGCCGGCGTGCTCGGCACGATCTCGCCGATCGGCCATGTCGAGGCGAAGGTGTTCGAAAAGGTAATGAACATCAACGTCAACGCCACCTGGCGGCTGATCCGCTCGCTGGAGCCGCTGCTGATCAAATCGGACGCCGGCCGTGCGCTGATCCTGTCGTCGAGCGCTGCGCACAAGTGCAAGCCCTTCTGGGGCCCCTACTCCGCATCGAAGGCCGCCGTCGAGGCGCTGGCTCGCACCTGGGCCGGCGAAACGCAGCGCCTGCCGCTGCGCATCCTCTCTGTCGATCCCGGCGCCACCCGCACGGCGATGCGCGCCCAGGCGATGCCCGGCGAGGATCCGGAGACCGTGCCGCATCCCTCCGAAGTTGCCGCCAAGCTTCTGCCGCTCGTCGGCCCTGACCAGACTGAGACCGGCAAGCTCTACATCGTCCGCGAAGACAAGATCGTCGATTACCGGATGCCGGAGTAAGCTTCGGCGCGCTTTCCAAACAAAAAGGCCACCGTGTCACCACGGTGGCCTTTTTTGTACCTTAGCTGAAACTCAGTCAGTCCTTGTCACCCGGCAGGCCGTCGCCGCCTGTCGATGGATGGGCCGGCCAGTCGCCGCCGTATTTGCGCTGCCAGGAGCGCGCGCCGAAAGGCAGCGTGATCAGGTAGCCAAGGGCCGTCACCGCCATCGTCTCCCAGGTATAGGTCATCAGCGTCGCGACATAGAAGACGACGCCGAGAATGGCCGGCAGGACGAGATCGCGGCGCACACGGCTGTTTTCCGACTTGCCGGACCAGACCGGCAGACGGCTGACCAGCAGGAAGGCGATCAGCACGGTGTAGCCCGATGCAATCAGCGCGAAGGTGCGCTCGGGCGCCAATCCCAAGAGGCCGAGATAGACCGGAAGCAGGACCAGCATGGCGCCTGCCGGTGCCGGCACGCCAACGAAATATTCCGACTGCCACGGCGCCTTGGACTGGCGCTCGGCCATGACGTTGAAGCGCGCAAGCCGCAGGCCACAGGCGATCGCGTAGATCAGCGCCGCGATCCAGCCGATCGAGCGGGCCTGATCCAGGATGAAGACGTAAAGCACGAGCGCCGGCGCAACGCCGAAATTGATAATATCGGCGAGGGAGTCCATCTGGCCGCCAAAATTCGACGTCGCCTTCAGCAGGCGTGCAACGCGGCCGTCGATGCCGTCGAGGAAGGCCGCGAGCAAGACCATGGCAACGGCAAGCTCGATGCGGTTTTCGAAGGCGAGCCGAATGCCCGAGAGACCGGCACAGATCGCCAGCACCGTGATCAGGTTCGGGATCATCAGCCGCAGCGGTATCTCGCGCAGCCGAGGACCACGACCGGTGTCGTTTGAACCGCTCGCGTCGCCGGTAGCTTTCGGCGGTTCGGCTGGGTTTTCCTGTTCAGAGCCTTCCATGTACACTCCTTATGCGCGACGGCTGAGGACCGGGCCCTTGGCCGAGCCGAACTCGGCAAGCACGGTTTCGCCGGCAACGGCAGTCTGGCCGACGCTGACGCGCGGCTCGGCTCCTGCGGGCAGGAAGACGTCGAGCCGCGAACCGAAGCGGATCAGGCCGAAGCGCTCGCCTGCGTCCAGCGAGCCGTTCTCATATTTCCAGCAGAGAATGCGACGGGCAACGAGGCCGGCGATCTGGACGACGCCGATCGCACCGTGCTTGGTCTCGATCACCAGGCCGTTGCGCTCGTTCTCGTGGCTGGCCTTGTCGAGCTCGGCATTGACGAACTTGCCGGCGCGGTAGGCGACGCGGGTGATGGTGCCGGCCATCGGCGCACGGTTCACATGGCAGTTGAACACGTTCATGAAAACCGAGATGCGGAGCATCGGTTCCGAGCCGAGGTTCAGCTCTTCCGGCGGCAGCACCGTTGCGATCGACGAAACGCGGCCATCGGCTGGGCTGATCACCAGATCGTCGTCGATCGGCGTCATGCGTTCAGGGTCGCGGAAGAAATAGGCGCACCAGGCGGTCAGCACGAAGCCGATCCACATCAACGGCTCCCACAGGAAGCCAAGCACCAGCGACATGACAAAGAAGATCGCGACGAAGCGATAGCCTTCCTTGTGCACCGGTACGAGCGTGTTGCGGATCGTATTGACCAGGCTCATAAACTCTACTCCAGATTTTCCGTGGAACGTGAACTAGCGCGAAATCCCCTGGCGGGCAACGTTGCCCGCCAGACAGCGACAAAACGCGTCGCGCTCAGCAAAGAAAGAAACGCCATCAGATCGCCGGCTCGCCGCGGGTAACGATGCCGAGATCGTCACTTTCGCGCACGCGCTTCAACTGCTCCTCGGCCTGCGTTGCTTCGCGCTGGCGGCTCCACATCGACGCATAGAGGCCGTCGCGGTCAATCAGCTCGCCATGGGTGCCGCGCTCGGCGATGACGCCATCCTTCAGCACGATGATCTCGTCGGCGTTGATTACGGTCGAAAGCCGGTGGGCGATCACGAGCGTCGTGCGGTTGCGCGAGACCACGTCGAGCGCTGACTGGATTTCCTGTTCCGTGCGCGTGTCGAGTGCCGATGTCGCCTCGTCGAGGATCAGGATCGGCGGCGCCTTGAGGATGGTGCGGGCGATTGCGACGCGCTGCTTCTCGCCGCCTGAGAGCTTCAGGCCACGCTCGCCGACCATGGCCTGGAAGCCTTCGGGCAGCGTGTGGATGAAGCCGGCGATCTGTGCCGCCTCAGCGGCCGCTTCGACCTCGGCCTCGCTGGCAGAGACCCGGCCGTAGCGGATGTTATAGGCAATGGTGTCGTTGAAGAGCACGGTATCCTGCGGCACCATGCCGATGACCGAGCGCAGGCTCTTTTGCGTCACGGTCCGCACGTCCTGGCCATCGACGGTGATGGCCCCTTCCTGCACGTCGTAGAAGCGATAGAGCAGCCGGGAGAGCGTCGACTTGCCGGCGCCCGACGGGCCGACGACCGCGACCGTCTTGCCGGCGGGCACTTCGAAGGTAATGCCCTTGAGGATCGGTCGCGCCGGATCATAGGCGAAATGCACGTCCTTGAAGGCGATGGCGCCCTTGCCGATGACGAGTTCGCTCGCATCCGGGCGATCCACCACTTCGGCGCGTACGTCGAGCAGATCGAACATGTGCTCGATATCGGTCAGGCCCTGGCGAATTTCGCGGTAGACGAAGCCGATGAAATTGAGCGGAATTGCAAGCTGGATCAGCATTGCGTTGATGAAGACGAAATCACCGAGAGTCTGTTCACCGCGCTGAACGGCGAGCGCCGACATGATCATCATGACAGCCGTGCCGGCGCCGAAGATCAGCGCCTGGCCGAAGTTGAGCCAACCGAGCGACGTCCAGACCTGGGTCGCCGCGGCCTCATAGCGCTCCATCGACTTGTCGAAGCGACGGGCTTCCATCTCTTCGTTGCCGAAATATTTGACCGTCTCGAAGTTCAGGAGCGAGTCGATCGCCTTGGTGTTGGCGTCGGTGTCGCTGTCGTTCATCGAGCGGCGAATGGCGATGCGCCAGTCGCTCGCCTTGACCGTGAACCAGATGTACAGCCAGACGGTGACGGCCGTCACAAACAGATAGCTGAAACCGTAGCCCCACCAGAAGATCACCGCCGTCAGCAGAAATTCGATCAGGGTCGGCACGCTGTTCAGGATCGTGAATCGGACGATCGTCTCGATGCCCTTGGTGCCGCGCTCGATGACGCGCGAAAGCCCGCCGGTGCGCCGCTCCAGATGGAAGCGCAGCGAGAGCTGGTGCATGTGGACAAAGGTCTTGTAGGCAAGTTGGCGAACCGCGTGTTGGCCAACGCTTGCAAACAGCGCATCGCGAAGCTGGTTCAAGCCGGCCTGCAGCAATCGCGCGAGATTGTAGGCGAGCACCAGCATCACCGCGCCGGTGAGGAACTGAGGCAGGAAACCCAAGGCATCCGGCTTGCCGTTCAGCGCATCGGTTGCCCACTTGAAGGAATAGGGAACGAGGATCAGAACGACCTTGGCGATGATCAGAATGACCGTTGCCCAGATGACCCGGAGCTTGAGATCGGCCCTGTCCGTCGGCCACATATAGGGCCAGAGATTGGCGATCGTCTGCAACGGATTGCTCGTATCGGCCGAAACAGTTTTCTTCTGGGGTGCCACGTTCTGATCCGCTCTTACGTTTCGCGCTGCTTGACGGCTTAGGGAGCCCCACGAGCCTTGCCGCACCGTGCTTTCCCTCTACAGCGCCGTCATCACCGTTCAATGAAAAGCGGCGCCTCGTTGAAGGCGCCGCCCTTGATCGAGAGATAGGCATCCATCGTCGCCGCCGCAATGTTGTTGGCGGGCGATCGACTGCCTATCGCTCGTGTTTCATGTGCTTTTTGTGAATCTCGCGCGATTCATCGTCCGGCAGCGCCTTATCCGGCACACCGAAAACCTGTCCCGGGCGAATGCGGTCCGGGTCTTCGATCTGGTCCTGGTTGGCCAGGTAGATCGTGGTGTATCGCAAGCCGGCACCATAGACGCGACGCGAAATCTGCCACAGCGTGTCGCCGCGACGGATGATCACGGAGGATTTGCTCTCCTTGAGCGGCTCCTGCTGGACCGTCTGAGGCTCTTCCTGCTGGGGAGCAGCCGCGGCAGTTTCAGTGCTTGGCGTCGTCGTGGCGTCGCTCGCCACTGCGCTGCCTGCACCCATCGCCTTCGCCAGTTCACCCTGCGCCGGGGCATTGCCCTTCGGCTGGGCCCGCGCGTCCGACGCCGGCGTCGCGCTGCCGCGCTCGGCCAGAACCGGACCAACGCTCGCGTCGACCTTGGCAAGCGCCGAAGCAACGCTCGGCGCATCCTGCGGCGCGGCCTTCAAGGCTGCCAGCGCATCGGCTGCCGCCTTCGACGCCCGTGCCGAGGCCGCGGCCAGCGCCTGATCGGAGTTGTCGGCGAGCCGGAAGTCGGCCAGCGACTTCAGAGCGATCTCCGTTGCGGAACGCGCTGCGGCGAGTTGCTCGCCTGTCGGGACCTTGCCATTGGCATAGAGCCCCTTCAACAGAGCCAGCGCCTTGCCTGCCTCGGCGCGTACGCCATCAAGACCGGCTGTCGCCGAGGGCGTGCCCGACGGCGCCACGGCGGCGACCTGCGAGCCTGCGGGGCGGTCGAAGGGAACCGAAGCGCGCATAGCGACCTTGGTGCCATCCTCGTTCAGCATATCGGCGCGGATGATGTGGCTGCCAACGGTCAACTCGATCTCGCCATCGACGACGAAATTGCCCTTGTCGTCGGCCTTCATTTCTCCGAGCAGCTTGTCATCCGCATAGACGCGCACCAGCGCACGCGGCCTGGCGCTGCCCGCGACGAACATCTTGCTTCCCTCGATCTCGACGGCACTCACCTGCAAGCCGGGAACACCGAGCGCCTTTGCCGGAGCCGAGGATGCGTCGCCGGTCGCGAGCGGCGTCTGCGTCGCAGTCGATGCGACCTCGGCCGGCTTGTTGTCGGTCCCTTGCTCGCTTTCGGCCTTGGCAGCTTCCGGCGTCGCGATCAGTCGGCTTGCCTCACCTGGCTTCGACACCATGGCGAGAAGTTGACCGGAGGGGTCCTTGGGAACCGAAACGGTCGCAACTTCCTCGGAACTCTTCACCGTGCCGTCCTCACCAGTACTGCGCAGCGTCAACTGATAGTCGCCAGCCGGCAGAGGCTTGTCGAAGACGGCCGCAAAGTCACCCGTCGCGCCGACATCGGCGGTACCGACAACGGTGTCGCCGCTCAGGATCTCGAGCTTCGAACCGGGCTCGGCGTGCCCAGCGATCACGGTCGATCCATCGGGCTCCACGCGCAGCACGTCGAAACCGGGCACGTCCGGATTTTCGGCGGGTGCGTTCGTCGGCGCAGCATTGGCTGTCTGTTCGGCCTCACCGGCCTTGGCGTCCAGCGGCTTCGCGGTTCCTTCGGTCGCCTGCGGGCCACCGGTGCCAGAAGCAGTCTCGTTCGATTGGCTCACGTTGCCTGCGGCCGGTTCGTCCGCCGGCTTCTTGCCGTCACCACGCAGGTTCGGTTGCACCACGAATACCATCAACGCTGTCGCTGCCACGAGGACAGTAATGGCCACCCAGCCGGCCTTATTTTTGATCATGCCACTCTCCACACGGAGCGGAGCAACGCTCCGCGCATGCCCACTCATCGGCCTGCGGTGCGGGCTTGCGCCATTCATTATAGCGCAACAGCAAGCAACTCGTCCGATTTCTTCAATCAATCCCTGAAATTGCTAGCGATTCGCGATTCGGCATACAAGCAGTCAAGGGCGCCGCAACCGCCGGAAACCCGGCTTTCCCCTCATTTTTCTTGACCCATGCTGCGCTGCAATGTTTTTTGGGGGCATGAGCACTGAGAAAAGCACGATTCGATCCATCTGTGTCTATTGCGGTTCACAGCCGGGACGCGACAACGCCTACATGGAAGCCGGCCGCGCACTTGGCCGCTCGATTGCCGATCACGGTCTTCGCCTGGTCTATGGCGGCGGCACGCGCGGCATCATGGGAGCCGTCGCCAGCGGCGTCCTTTCCAACGGCGGCGAAGTCACCGGGATCATCCCGGAATTCCTCATGGACAAGGAAGCCACCCGCCATTCGCTCGGCCAGCTGAACGAACTGATCGTCACTGCCGACATGCACGAGCGCAAACACACGATGTTCGAACGGGCCGACGCTTTCGTGGCGCTCCCGGGCGGCATCGGCACTCTGGAAGAGATCGTCGAGATCATGACCTGGGCGCAGCTTGGCCGTCACCGCAAGCCGATGGTCTTCGGTAACATCAACAACTTCTGGCGGCCGATGCTGGATCTGCTGCAGCACATGCGCGAGGAGGGTTTCGTACACACGGCGCACCTCGTGCAGCCGCTCGTCGTCAATGATGCGGTCGACATCGTTCCGACCATTCTTGCTGCTGCCAGTGGTGGCAACGGGCGCGAGGGCGAGGCTGAGATCATTTCCAGGCTTTGATCTTTTAATTTCCGGACAACAAAAAGGCGCGCTCACCGGCGCGCCTTTTTCGTTTTTGTCCCATTCGCTTGTGTTACTCGGCCGGACTCGCCTGCAATGCTGCGCGACGCGCACGGCTTTCGGCCAACATCGCGCCCGAATAGATCACCAGCGCCGCCCAGATCAGGCCGAAGGCAATGAGCTTCGCGGTGCCGAAGGGCTCGTGGAAGACGAAGACGGCGATCAGGAAGATCATCGTCGGGGCGATGTACTGCATGATGCCGATGGTCGACAGCCGCAGCAGCTTGGCGCCGTTGGCATAGATCATCAATGGAATGGCGGTGACGACGCCGCAGGACATCAGCCAGAGAACATCGGCCGTGCCTGTATCGCCGAAATGCCCCTGCCCGGTCGCCTCGAGCCAGATGATATAGCCGAGCGCCGGAACGCTGAGCAGCAACACCTCCAGGAAGAAGCCCTGGTTCGGACCGACCGGCAGCGTCTTGCGGAAGAAAGCATAGAAGCCCCAGGACAGGCAAAGGCCGATCGACACCCACGGCAGGCCGCCGGCATCGAAGGCGAGCACGGCGACGGCCGATGCCGCAAGCGCGATCGCAACCATCTGCGCCGGGTTCGGCTTTTCCTTCAGCAGCACCGCGCCGAGGAAGATCGAAAACAGCGGGTTGATATAGTAGCCGAGCGCCGTCTCGATCGCGCGGCCGGCGCCAATCGCCCAGACATAGATGCCCCAGTTGATGGTGATCAGCACGGCGGTCAACGCCGCCATGCGCAGCATGCGCGGCGAGCGCAGCGCCACCTTGATGTCATCGGTACGACCGAGCCAAAGCAGAACCAGACCCGCGAGCGGCACCGACCACACGATCCGGTGCGCCACCACTTCCGGCGCCGGAATGTGAGAGACGGCCTTCATGAAGAAGGGCAGAAAGCCCCAAAGCAGATAGGCGGTCAGCGCGAAGGCAAAGCCTCTCGCGGAATCGGTATTTTCGGCGGGTGCTTTCGCGTTCGGCTCAGCCATAACATCTTTTCCTGGTGTGTTTGGCGAAGCCGTGGTGGCAACGGGCCGCTCTCCGGTCGCTCCTGCGTGCGTCCTTAAATCGCATCCGATTTAAGGACAAAAACATGCAGCAATTCAAAGTGCTACAGCGACCTTTGCGTGTCGGATAAGACGCGCGGTGCTGAAGGGAAGGCGCGGCTTACCAACCGACAAAGCCTCCCACGGATGCGTCCTACTCCAACGCCCGGGAATGCACCAATTCATTTCCGTGAAGAGATGGTGAGTTTTGCTTATCATCCCACCGCAGCGGAGCCTGCCCTACCTCGCCGCCGACGTCATTCGGCGGCAATCAGGCCGACATGGTCGCGGTTCTTCAACAGCTTGAAGATGATGCTGTCCATCAGTGCCTGGAAGGATGCGTCGATGATGTTGTCGGAGACGCCCACCGTCCACCAGCGTGCGCCGGTCCCGTCAGTCGACTCGATCAGCACGCGCGTGATCGCCTCGGTGCCGCCATTGAGGATACGGACCTTATAGTCCGCCAGTTCGAGATCTTCGATTTCCGACTGGTACTTGCCGAGGTCCTTGCGCAGCGCGAGGTCAAGCGCATTGACCGGGCCATGGCCTTCGGCAACCGACATCATCGTCTCGCCGTCGACCACCACCTTCACCACCGCTTCCGATACGGTCTTCAGATGGCCGTTGGCGTCGAAGCGGCGCTCGACCATCACCCGGAAGCTTTCGACGTGGAAGAAATCCGGCACCGTGCCGAGGATGCGGCTTGCCAGCAGCGCGAAGCTCGCATCCGCCCCCTCATAGGCATAGCCGGTCGCTTCCCGTTCCTTGACGATGGCGATCAGCTTGTCGAGTTTCGGGTCGTCCTTGCTGACGACGATGCCGCGGCGCTTCAGCGCGTTGATGAAATTGGCCTTGCCGCCCTGATCGGAGACCATGACCTTGCGCAGGTTGCCGATGCTTTCCGGCGCGACGTGCTCATAGGTGCGCGGGTCCTTGAGCAGCGCCGAAGCATGGATGCCGGCTTTGGTGGCAAAGGCCGATGCGCCAACATAGGGCGCCTGCTGGTCCGGCGAGCGGTTCAACAGCTCGTCGAAAGAATGGGCGAGCTTCGTCAATTCCTGCAGGCGATCGGCATCGATCGCCGTTTCGAAGCGATTGGAATAGGTCTCCTTGAGCGCGAGCGTCGGGATCAGCGTGACGAGATTGGCGTTGCCGCAACGCTCGCCGATGCCGTTCAGCGTTCCCTGGATCTGGCGCACGCCGGCTTCCACCGCCGCCAGCGAGTTGGCGACCGCCTGGCCGGTGTCGTTGTGGGCATGAATGCCGAGATTGGCGCCCGGCACGCCGGCAGCGATCACAGCAGTGACGATCTCGCGCACCTCCGGCGGCTGCGTGCCGCCATTGGTGTCGCAGAGCACAACCCAGCGGGCGCCGGCTTCAAAAGCGGTCTTCGCGCAGGCGAGCGCGTAAGCCGGGTTGGCCTTGTAGCCATCGAAGAAATGCTCGCAGTCGACCATCGCCTCACGACCGGAGGCGACCACCGCCTCGACAGAAGCGCGGATGTTGTCGAGGTTTTCCTCGTTCGTGCAGCCGAGGGCGACCTCGACATGATAGTCCCAGCTCTTGGCTACCAGACAGATGGCGTCGCTTTTTGCGGCAAGCAGGGCCGCGAGGCCCGGATCATTCGACGCCGAAACCCCGGCGCGCTTGGTCATGCCGAAGGCGACGAAAGATGCCCTCTGCGTGCGCTTGCGCGTGAAAAACTCGGTATCGGTCGGGTTCGCGCCGGGATAGCCGCCCTCGATGTAGTCCATGCCGAACGCGTCGAGCAGACCCGCAATCGCAATCTTGTCCTCGACCGAAAAGTCGATGCCGGGCGTCTGCTGCCCGTCCCGTAGCGTCGTGTCGAAGAGGTAGATGCGTTCCCTGGTCATGGCTAATCGTCCAAATGCTCGGTTCTTGCTGGTCTTACTCGGTCTTGCCTGCGTATCGGTCCGTCGCCCGGATCAGCCGGTCGAGAATGCCGGGCTCGGAATAGGCGTGCCCTGCCCCTTCGATCAGATGGAGCTCGGACCCCGGCCAGGCCTTGTGCAACTGCCAGGCGTACTTCGCCGGGCACGGCATGTCGTAGCGCCCGTGGATGACGACGCCGGGAATTCCGCGAAGCCGGTGAACATCCCGCAACAATTGGCCGTCGTCCATCCAGCCGGCATTGACGAAGAAGTGGTTTTCGATGCGCGCGAAGGCATCGGCATATTCGTCGTCGGCGAAAGGTGCGCTCGTCGACAGTTCCGGCAGCAGCGTAATCGTCTCGCCTTCCCAGATGCTCCAGGCCTTGGCGGCGGCAAGACGCGTCGCCTTGTCGTCGCTCATCAGGCGGCGGTGGTAGGCGTGCATCATCTCGTGCCGTTCGTCTTCCGGGATCGGCGCGATGAACCGCTCCCATTTGTCCGGGAACATCTCCGAGACGCCGAACTGATAGTACCAGTCGAGCTCGGCCTTCGTCAGCGTGTAGATGCCGCGCAGCACGAGTTCCGAAACCCGCTCCGGGTGCTTCTCGGCATAGGCGAGCGCCAGCGTCGATCCCCAGGAGCCGCCGAAGACCAACCACTTGGCGACCCCAGCCTGTGCGCGCAGCCGCTCGATATCGGCGACGAGATGCCATGTGGTGTTGGCCTCGATCTTCGCGTGCGGAGTCGACTTGCCGCAGCCGCGCTGGTCGAACAAAGTCACATCATAGAGCGCCGGATCGAACAGGCGACGATGGTTGGCAGAAATCGTGCCGCCCGGTCCGCCATGCAGGAAGACGGCAGGCTTGGCGCCTGGCGTGCCGACCTTTTCCCAATAGATCACGTGACCGTCGCCGACATCGAGGTGGCCCGATGCATAGGGTTCGATTTCCGGGTAGAGCGTACGCAGTACAGTCGTCATTTTCAGTCTTTCGTCAGCGGCCAGTGCACGGTGTCGTAGTCCGGGTGCTGGCGGTTCGTTTCGAGTATGATCAGATGGCGGGTGGCGGACACCTCGCTGCCGTCATCCGTCTCTTTTTCGGGCAGTCTGGCGAGCCGCGAAAACCACAGCACGCGCGACTCGACGCCGGCCTGATAGACGGGCAACACGTCATCCGGATCGTCGAGCGAACCGAGCGTGATATTGATGAAATCCGCATCCGGCATGTCATAGAACAGCGGCGTGCCGCAGTCGCTGCAGAAGCCGCGTCGAACCAGATGCGACGAGCGGAACCAGGACGGCTGGCCGCGGGTAATATCGAAACTGTCGCGCGCGACATTCGCCAGCGGCATGAAGTAGTTGCCGGCCGCCTTCTGGCACATGCGGCAATGACAGATATGCGGATCCGCGAGCGTGCCTTCGGCACGGTAGCGGACGGCGCCGCATTGGCATCCACCGGTATAGATGCGGGCGATGGTCACCGGAATGCCCCCGAAGGGTGCCATTGCTCGGTCTCGTGATCCGGGTGCTGGAAGGAGATGATGCTCTCCTGCCGCGCGTAGAAGTCCTGATCCTCCAGCACCGGCTGCTCGAAGATGGTATCGACCCAGGGCAGCCGCGACGCGTGATTGACCTGGATTTTCGGCGCGAGATCGGTGCGATCGTCAAAGGTGCCGATGGCGATCTCGAGGCCGCCGGGGTGCCGGTAGGTCATCGGCGTGCCGCATTTCGGGCAGAAGCCGCGATCGATGTTGACCGAGGACTGGAAATAGCTCGGCTCATCCCGCGCCCATTCGACGCCGTCCTTCGGCGCCGTCACCAGCGCCGAGAAGAACGAGCCGAACTGCTTCTGGCACATGCGGCAATGGCAGATCGACGGACGGCCAAGCTGCCCCCGGATACGGAAACGGACTGCGCCGCACTGGCATCCGCCTGTTCGAACGTTTTCGCTCATCGTCTTTCCTCCGGGGGCCAGGTTTCGGTGTCGTGGTCGGGATGCTGGTAGGAAACGAGATTGGTCAGGAATTCGATCGCGTCCGGATCTTCCATCGTCTGAACGCCCGGCAGATCGGCCACGTGATCGACATAGGGCAGCTTGCCCTCGATGCCCCACTGGATGGTGGGCACGATGCCTTGCGGCTCGTCGAAGGTGGCGATGGCGAGCGCCATGCCATCCGGTGCCTCGTAGGTCAGCGGCGTGCCGCAATCGGCGCAGAAGCCGCGTCGCGCGGCGTTTGACGACTGAAAGCGCTTCGGCTCGCCGCGCGTCCAGGTCACATGGGCGCCGCGAACGGAAACCAAGGGCATATAGAAGTTGCCGCTCGCCTTCTGGCACATGCGGCAATGACAGACGGATGCGTCACCAAGTTTGCCCTCGACGCGGAAGCGGACCGCGCCGCACTGACAGCCTCCGGTATAATAGGGCCTGTTGTCGAGACTCATCGCAACCCCTCCTCAAGCCGGCGCGTGGCAGACGGCTTCGATGTTGTTGCCGTCGGGATCGAGTACGAAGGCCCCGTAGTAGTCGGGGTGATAGTGTGGCCGAAGCCCGGGCTTGCCGTTGTCGCGCCCGCCGGCGGCCATTGCCGCTTCGTAGAAGCCGTCGACTTCGGCGCGGCTTCTTGCCGAAAACGCATAGTGCCGTCCCGGACCGGTGGTCGCCTCATGCAACCAGAAGACCGGCCGTTCGCGGCCATAGCCGCCAACCTTGACGCCGCCGGTATGTTCCACCGGCACCATCATCAGCAGCGAGGCGCCGAGCGGAGCGAGGGCCTTGTCGTAGAACGACCGCGCCCGGTCGAAATCCGAGACGGGAATGCCCGTGTGGTCGATCATCGCACGAACTCCTCTTTCATGCATGCTCTCCGCGTTTCCGCCGTTCCTGGAGGCATTGTCCGATCCCGCTCAAAGGGATCGGACAAAACTCGCCGCCGGGCTCGCGATCACCGTTTGATGTCCCAGGTCGTCACACGCTCGCCGGTTGCCGCATCCTTGCCATCCTTGAGCTGGATGCCCTGGGCGAGAAGATCGTCGCGGATCTTGTCGGCCTCGGCGAAATTCTTCGCCTTCAGCAGTTCCAGGCGGGCGCGGACACGGCCGTCGATGTCGCGTACCACGCCCTCGTCGAGTTCGACCGCCTCAGGCACAACGCCGATCAGCGCAGCACTGGCGGCGAAGGTGCCGAGCAGCTTCGGATCGGCCGCCGCCTTCTGGGCGAGCGCATGGAGCGCCTGAACCGCAGCGACGGTGTTGAGGTCGTCGGCGAGCGCCGCCACGACGGGCGGATCGGCCTCGCCCTTCGCCTCGCCCGGCACAGGCCATTTCGAAAGCAGGTGCTCGGCTTCCTCCAGCCGCTTCACCGAGAAATCGATCGGTTCGCGGTAATGCGTCATCAGCATGGCAAGCCTCAGCACGTCGCCCGGCCACTGGCGACCGGCAAACTTCTCCGTGTGCAGCAATTCGTAGATGGTGACGAAGTTGCCCTCGGACTTCGACATCTTGCGGCCTTCGACCTGCAGGAAGCCGTTGTGCATCCAGACATTCGCCATCACTTGCGTGCCGTGGGCGCAACGGGACTGGGCGATCTCGTTTTCATGATGCGGGAAGATCAGGTCGAGCCCGCCGCCATGAATGTCGAAGACCTCGCCGAGATAACGTTTGCTCATCGCCGAGCACTCGATATGCCAGCCCGGACGGCCCCTGCCCCACGGACTGTCCCAGCCCGGCTCGTTGTCGGCCGAAAGCTTCCACAGCACGAAATCGCCGGGATTTTTCTTGTGCACTTCCACGGCAATGCGGGCGCCGGCCTGCTGTTCGTCGAGGTTGCGCTTTGAAAGCTGACCGTAGTCGGCCATCGACTTGGTATCGAACAGCACCTCGCCGCCCGCCTGATAGGCATGCGCCTTGGCAAGCAGCTTTTCGATGATATCGATCATCTGCGCGATGTTGTCGGTCGCCCTCGGCTGCACGTCGGGATCGAGGCAGCCGAGCGATTTGGCGTCCGCCAGAAACTGCGTTTCGGTCTTCTCTGTCACCCGCCGGATCGCTTCATTGAGCGGCAGGGTCGGATAGTCGCGCAGCGCCCGCGCGTTGATCTTGTCGTCGACGTCGGTGATGTTGCGGGCATAGGTCACGTGCTCCGCGCCATAGACGTGGCGCAGCAGCCGGAAAAGCACATCGAAGACAATCACCGGCCGGGCATTGCCGATATGGGCATAATCATAGACCGTCGGGCCGCAGACATACATGCGGACGTTGTCGGGATCGATCGGCCGGAACTCGACCTTCTCCCGCGTCAGCGTGTTGTACAGCTTTAGTGTCGGCGCTCCGCCCATTCCCAATCTCCATATGCATACGACCGTCGAAACACGGCGCCCGGGCGGCCCGCGCGTTTGTCATCTTGGATTTTAGGAGACGAAAACGGCCAGGCCAGCGGGACGCTAGCGAATAATCTTCCGGCAGATAATGCAGATAACCGTTTTCATAGGCTCACTTATCGCGCGTCGCCTGTGCTCGGTCAAGAGGTCAGCCGCATGCAAGCACAGTAAGCTATCGAAAGGGAAACGGCGGCCATGGATTTGTCATGATTGGGCTTATCTGAGAGCGCCACGCGGAAAACAGATTCGCGGTGTAGTTGGTTCTGCACCACGGTTCCTGTCTCCGGAGAACAGGGAGGAGCGTCGTTTTCGCGCTGAATGACGAGAACGGCATGTATCCGGTTCAGGTAAGCATCAAGGAGTGAGTGCAAGTGAAAGCCGCAAAGACCAAAGACGTCGCCAAATCCGCAAATCTCATCGAACAGTATCGCCCGCTCGGCCTGAAGGCCGTACTCGCCGCCGCGCTGCAGGCAAAGGTGAAGCCTGCGACCAAGCTGACCAAGCGGCCCGCCTGACCCTCAGAACAGGGACATCTGTGCGTTAGCCGGTTCGGCCGGTTTGCTCTCGGGTCGAGCGTCCGGCGCGACCTTGGGCGTCACCGCCTCCTGAATGTCAGGGCCGGCATTGGCAACCTTGTTGACTTTGTCGGAAACGGGGATCGCCTCGAAGTAATCCTCCGCCACGGGGCCGAAGAGATCGACAATCTCGCGCGGCTCCTGCGTCTTGCAGTCCAGCCAGCGGGCGAAATCCTCGGGCTTAATGACGACGGGCATACGGTCGTGGATCTGCCGGATCGAGGCATTGGCCGCCGTCGTCAGGATGGCGGCGGTGTCGACTTCCGAGCCATCGGCCGACGACCAGGTCTCCATCAGACCGGCGAAGGCAACGATCCCGCCCTTGCGCGGGCGCACCCAATAGGCTTGCGACGGCTCGCGGCTGCCTTTCGGCGGCCGGCGCCACTCGTAGAAGCCGGAGGCCGGCACCAGCACGCGCCGGTGTCGCATGGCCGCCCGGAACGATGCCTTTTCAATCGCCGATTCGGCGCGGACATTGATCAGCAGCGGAAAGTCACGCGGGTCCTTGACCCACCCGGGCATGAACCCCCAGCGCACGAGGACCGCCTTGCGTTCCGGAAGATTGCTGCCGGGCTGAGCCCGTTCGCCGGAAACGACGACCATGATCGGCTGGGTGGGCGCTATGTTGAAGCGCGCCGGAAAGTCTTCGCTTTCCAGCAGCGCAAATAATTCCAACAATTCTTCCGGCGTCGCCGTCAACGCAAAACGTCCGCACATGACACGGATGTGGCACTTCACGTAGGATGGGTCAACGTTACTGAGGCAATTTGATTCCCGATGTCGACCAAGCCTGAACTCGCCTCCTCGGTCATTCTCGAACGCGACGGCCGCTACCTGCTCGTGAGGCGGGCCAACCCGCCGTCGGCCGACATGTACGCCTTTCCCGGTGGACGGGCGGAGCCCGGAGAGACGCCGGCTGAAACTGCGCTTCGCGAATTGTTGGAAGAGACCGGCATAGAGGCCCGCAATCCCGTGCTGTTCGAAACCTACGACCTGCCCGGCAAGGAATCGGAAGGACGGCATTTCCTGCTTTCTGTCTTCCGAGCCGACGCGGGTGGCGACGCGGTAGCCGTTGCCAGCGACGACGCCGCCGGTCTTGGCTGGTTCACGCCGGCCGAAATCTTTGCCTTGCCGATCCCGGACAGCGTGCGCGAATGCGTGGAAAGGCTCGCGGAGATCGACACGGAATCCGGCCGCGGCCTTGAAACCGCCGTCAATTCCGGCTTGGTGGAGCCATGATCACTGCCCCGATCCTTGCGCGGCTTGCCCTGGCCGGCCTCGCGCTGACAGCCGCCACCGGTGCGGCGGCGCAAAAAACGCCGACGAAAGAGACGGCAACCACCGAGGCTGCAGCCCCTGCCGTCGTGGAGGAGAAACCCACACCCTACGACCAAAGGTTGATCCGGCTTTCCGAAATCATCGGCTCCGTTCACTATCTCAGGAACCTTTGCGTCAAGGAGCCGGAGGATGTCTGGCGTCGTTCGATGCAGGAACTGATCGACAAGGAAACGGCCGACGAGATCAAACGACGCGAAAGGATGACCGCCGCCTTCAACCGTGGGTATCGCACCTTTGCCTCTGTTTATACGACCTGCACGGGACCGGCGATCGTCGCCGAGCAGCGATACCGTGCCGAAGGCGCAACACTTGCGTCAGAAATCGTCGCCCGCTTTGGAAATTAGCAATAAATTAACCTCTTTTCTCACGACCCCGTGTCGTTTCGGGAAAAGGCTGCTAAGTTCGTTAAGAGAGTGGTAAGAAGTGGCGAGTCCGTCACAGCCGTTCAGTTGGAGTTCAGCCGGACGGCCAAAGAATGAACCGCTTGCACAATGGAAGTCGCATGGAACGAATGATGGAACCAAGCCTGACCGACATCGATGACATGATCGTCCACGAGAAAATGCAGGCTGCGCTGGAACACCAGAGCGAGGCCTGGGCGGATGGCATGGCTGATGGTATCGAGCCGGAAATCATCGCCGATGCGGCCATCGCGCTCGCCATGCGGGAAACCGTTCGGCTTCATGGCGAAGACGGTGCGGAAGCGATGCTCAATTCGCTTCGCGAACGCGTCCTCGCCGGCGAATTTTCGCCCCAGCGCACGCTTCAGTAATATCAGGACTGCCCGATGATTCGGAATCTTGCAAACCGGACCCTTCCGGTTCGCCTCGCCACGCTGCTTTTGGCCGGTGTCGCCTTGAGCACCCCGGCAGCGTTCTCCCCGGCCTTTGCTCTCAGCGAATTGCAGGGCGCGCCGCAACCCGTTCCCACCGAACAGCCCGCTACCGGCGACCAGAAGGCGGCGCCGCCTGTGGCCGAACCTGTCGCGGAGGAGCCGGAAGAAGAAGAGAAGCTTCCGCTCGAAATCCCGATGCCCGATCCGCTGATCAACAAGTCAGCGACGGCCACCAAGGACGAGGCCCCCGCGGCCGAAGAGCCTGAGACGGCCGGGCCTGTCGAGGTTCTGACAGACGTTTCCAAGATTCCGGCGCCTGTTGCCCGGATGCGTGAACTGATCGTCGAAGCGGCGGCTTCCGGCGATATCGAGCGCCTGCGCCCGTTGCTCGGCAAGGGCCCGACCCAAACCCAGGTCACCGGCGTCACCGGCGACGAGGACCCGGTCGCGATTCTCAAGGGACTTTCGGGCGATCAAGAGGGTGTCGAAATCCTGGCAATCCTGCTCGACGTTCTATCGACCGGTTTCGTGCTGGTGGACAAGGGCACGCCGCAGGAGGCCTATGTCTGGCCCTATTTCGCCGAGAAGAAGCTCTCGACGCTCACGGCACCGGAAAAGGTCGATCTGTTCCGCCTGGTCACCGCAGGGGACTTTGCAGACATGGAAGAGTTCGGCAGCTACAACTTCTACCGCGTCGGCATCATGCCGGACGGAAAGTGGAAATTCTTCATCGCCGGCGACTGACCGCGGGCGACCGAGCTTGCCGATCCTCTCCGAACATCCTACCTCTTCGCCAAGAGATCACGATGGTACCAGGTCGAGTCGACCCGGATCGCGACGTGATCGGTGTTTGTTGTACGCATTTCCGGGCACAAAACCGTTACATACTTTTGCTGGAAATGCTCTAGGTTGAGCGGGTTCCCACCCGCCGAGCAGGATTCGAACGATGCCCAGAGTTCGCCTCGACGACCGCGCGATTGTCGCCGTCTCCGGCAAGGACGCCGAAGATCTCCTCCAGGGATTGATCACCACCGACCTCGATGCGCTGGCGCCCGATGAATCGCGTCCCGGCGCCTTGCTGACGCCGCAGGGCAAGATCCTGTTCGACTTCATGATCTCCCGTGACGGCGACGGCCTTAGGCTGGAGACCGCGCGCGACCAGGCGGAAGCACTGCTGAAGCGCCTGACGATGTACAAGCTTCGCTCGGCGGTCGACCTTTCGATCGATGCGTCCGCGGTCGTCACCGTGATATTTGACGAGGCCCCGCCTGAGGGGGCTTATCGGGATCACCGCTTCGAGAAAGCCGGCGTCGCACTCTTCCGCGCCTATGGCGATGCAGCCGGCGACACGGCGGGTGTCGACGAACTCGAGCGGCTTCGAATCGCAGCGGGCGTCGCGCGTGCCGGCACTGATTATGTGGCGCAGGATGCTTTTCCGCATGATGTTCTCCTCGACAAGAACGGCGGCCTTTCCTTCAAGAAGGGATGCTACGTCGGCCAGGAAGTGGTGTCGCGGATGCAGCACCGCGGCATGCCGCGCCGCCGGGTCGTGATCGTCTCTGCGCAGACCGCGCTTCCCCCGACGGGAACGACGATTACTGCGAACGATAAGTCCATCGGCACGCTGGGTACGGTTCAAGGCAAGTCGGCACTCGCGATTGTGCGCATCGACAAGGCCGGCGAAGCCATGGCGAACGATGTCCAGTTGCTTGCCGGTGACGTACCGGTGACCATGGTCCTGCCCGAATGGACCGGGCTCACCTTCCCGACGAGCGCCGACGAGGCAAGCGCGTGACGTCGACTCGCGCCTGGCAACGCATGCTCTCCGGCCGCCGGCTGGACCTGCTCGATCCGTCGCCGCTCGACGTCGAAATCGGCGACATCGCCCATGGGCTCGCGCGCGTTGCCCGCTGGAACGGCCAGACGGCCGGCGACCACGCCTTCTCGGTGGCGCAGCACAGCCTGATGGTCGAGGACATCTTTCGCCGCAGCAACAAATGCAGCACCGACGACTGCCTGCTGGCCCTGCTGCATGACGCGCCGGAATATGTGATCGGTGACATGATCTCGCCGTTCAAGGCCGTGGTCGGCGGCGGCTACAAGTCGGTGGAAAAGCGGCTGGAAAGCGCCATTCACCTGCGCTTCGGCCTGCCAGCGCAATGCTCCAAGGAATTGAAGGATCGCATCAAGAAGGCCGACCACGTCGCCGCCTATTTCGAAGCGACCGTGCTTGCGGGCTTCTCGGTCGAAGAGGCGCGCAAGTTCTTCGGCCAGCCACGCGGCATTACCCGCGAAACGCTGCTGATCGATCCTTTGCCGGCCGTCGAAGCGCAGCGGCTGTTCACGGAACGGTTCCAGGTTCTGGAAGCAGAGCGCCTGCCGGCGCGCGCGGAAATCTGACATGCCGGAGATCGTCGTTTCGCCACTCGCCCGCATCGCCGAAATGGCCGTTCGCCATGGCTGCACCGAGATGATCAGCCTTGTCGCCAAGGGCCAGGACTTTCATCGCCCCGGGGTCATCGCCAAGGCGCGGCACCTGACGCTCGGCATGAACGACATCACCTTTGCCGGCACCGGCGACCTCATCGCGCCGCAGGAAGAGCATGTCCGGCAGATCGTCGCCTTTGCGCGCGAATGGGATCGCGCGCGGCCGTTGCTCGTCCATTGCTGGATGGGCGTTTCGCGTTCGCCGGCAGCGGCGCTTATCGCGGCCCTTGCCGCCGAGCCGGACCAGGATGACGCAGAATTGGTTCAGCGCCTGCGGCGCGCCTCGCCCTTCGCAACGCCAAACAGCCGGCTTATCGAGATCGGTGATACGGTGCTCCAGCGTAACGGGCGGCTCATGGCCGCCGTGCGCGGGATCGGCCGAGGTGCGGACACCGATGGTAACGCACCCTTTGTCCTGCCGCTCCTTGCCGAGGGGGCAGCCGTTGCCGACTGAAACGCAGCCGACGACGGTCGAAATCGGCCTCAATGCGGCGATCGTCGCCGTCGTCCAGCGCAGTCCTCGGATCCTTGCCGTCAGCGAAACCGACGGCGACGCGCGAGACAGCCTGCCCTTCGGCCCCTTTGATCCGGCGCTGCATCGGACCTTTGAGACGAGCCTGCGCGATCGCGTCGAAAAGCGTACGGCGCTGAAACTCGGCTATATCGAACAGCTCTACACCTTCGGTGATCGCGGCCGGCAGCGGCTTCCGGGCGAAGAAGGCAAACACATGGTCTCGGTCGGCTATCTGGCGCTAACCAGGACCGACGCCGAAAACACCGAGCGGCTCGCCGAAGCCGGCGCGCACTGGCGCGACTGGTACGGCTACCTGCCTTGGGAAGACTGGCGGCAGGGCCGCCCACCGGTCCTCGATCAGGCGATCCTGCCGGGGCTTGCCCGCTGGGAGACTGGCGCCACCGGCGAAGAACAGGCCGCCCGGATCGCCCGCCGCCGGGCACGCATTCGCCTGGCATTTGGTCTCGACGATTTTCCCTGGGACGAGGAGCGGGTGCTGGAGCGCTACGAGCTGCTCTACGAGGCCGGGCTCGTGCCCGAAGCTGTGCTCGACGGCCACGGCAACGGCCACGACGTTCTGACCGTCGGACAGGCCATGCGCCATGACCATCGCCGCATCGTCGCGACAGCGATCGCGAGGTTGCGCGGCAAGCTCAAATATCGCCCTGTCGTCTTCGAACTGATGCCGCCGGAGTTCACGCTGACCGACCTGCAGGCGACCGTCGAAGCGATCTCCGGCCGTCACCTGCACAAGCAGAATTTCCGCCGCCTCGTCGAAGGTGCGGAGCTGGTGGAACCGACAGGCATGACACTGTCTTCGACCGGTGGGCGCCCGGCCGCCCTCTTCCGCTTCCGCCGCCAGATCCTCGACGAGCGCCCTGCCCCGGGCCTCAAGGTTGGCGGGCGATGATTGCGGATGCCGGCCGCGGAAAATCGGCGCTACGTCTAACAGATCGCGAAAATCGCACTACATTCTAGGCCATGACGCGGGTACAGGACGCGTCCATCGCGGTGCGAATGGGTCCAGCTTCCGCGCTGCTCATGACGGAGGTGACAACCATGCTGCTCGCACTGACCCTGCTGACGTCGCTGCTCGGCACCTCGCCCCAGTCGGGTATCGACGAGAAGCCGAAGATGCCCGACTACTTCAAGAACCAGCAGGGCGGCGGCATGCAGCCGCAGACCACGATCTGCAATCTCAACAGCCAGGATTCGAACGGGCAGTTCAAGACCTGCCGCTACGATTGCGGCACGCAGATCACCGTCGGCGAGCGCTTCGCCTGCCCGTTCATCATGCAGCGATAACGCTACTGGGTGTCTCCTTAAATCGACCTCGATTTAAGGTCCAAGACATGCAGAAAATCAAAGTGCTACAGCGACCTTTGCGCGTCTGGTAAGACGCGCGGCGCTGTAGTTGAACTGCTCGTTACCGGTTGATCACCACATCGAGGCCAATGTCGAGCGTTGGAGCGGCCATGGTGATCTTTGAAGTCGAGATGTAGTCGATGCCGCTTTCGGCAATCGCGCGCACAGTATCGATCTTGACGTTGCCGGAGGCCTCGAGCCGGGTGCGGCGGGCGTCGAGCGCGTAGGCGTCGGTGGAGAGCTGCCAGAATGCCTGGTTGACGGCGACGGCTTCGCGCAGCAGCTCCGGGCCCATATTGTCGAGCAGGATGACGTCGGGCTGGGCGGTCAGCGCCTCGCGCATCTGGTCGAGACCATCGACCTCGACCTCGATCTTGACGAGATGGCCGCAATAGGCCCGCGCCGCGTGGATGGCGCTGGCGACACCGCCGGAAACGGCGATGTGGTTATCCTTGATCAACACCGCGTCGTCGAGCCCGTAGCGGTGGTTGGAGCCACCGCCGAGACGCACGGCATATTTCTCGAGTGCGCGCAGCCCCGGGATGGTCTTGCGGGTACAGCAAACCTTCGCACGCGTATGGGCGATCTCGTCGGCGAATTTCGCCGTATAGGTCGCAATACCCGAGAGATGCATAAGGAAATTCAGGCCCACCCGCTCGGCCGATAGCAGGCCGCGGGCACGGCCGGAGATGCGGGCGATTGCCGTGCCCGGCGCCACCCGGTCCCCATCCGCCACCAACGCCTCGAAACCGATCGACGGGTCGACCAGACGGAAGGCGGCGCGCGCGAGATCGAGCCCGGCGACGACGCCGGGGTCGCGGGCATTCATGCCGGCCGTTGCCGTCAGCTCCGGTCCGATCGTCGACTGCGTGGTAATGTCGCCGGCGCGGCCGAGGTCCTCAAGCAGTGCGGCGCGCACCTGGTCCTCGATCATCAGTGCGGGCAGTTCGGGGCGGAAGGCTGCGGTCATCTGCTGGCGGTCCTTGAGCTTCAGTCACATGCGAGTGGCGGAGTGCCGGATCACGCCGGTTCCGTTTCAGCCAATTCCTTTGAAAGGCGATTGGCTTCGGCGAGCGTCAGGTAGGTGCGTCGGCGCCATTCCGGCCGCTCCGCCGGGCAATCGGCGCGGAAGTGGCCGCCGCGGCTTTCCGTGCGGCGTAGCGCACCGACGGTGATCAGCTTGGCTGTGGTGATGATGTTGGTAAAGCGCATGCGCGAATTTTCGCGCTCGAGCACCGCGATCTCTCGGATTGCCTTCAGCAGGCTTTCGCGCGTGCGGATCACACCGACGCAATCGCTCATCACCTGGCGCAGAACCTTGAGCTGCGGGCTATCCTCGACGGTCACCGGATCGTCATTCTCGCCGGCATTGTCGCCCCACTCGGTGAGCTGCGGCGTCGGCAGCGTGCCCTTGATGTTTTCGGCGATACGGGCCGCAAAGACGACGGCTTCGAGCAGCGAGTTGGAGGCAAGGCGGTTGGCGCCATGCACGCCTGTCGAGGTGACTTCGCCGGCGGCCCAGAGGCCATCGATCGAGGTGCGGCCCTCCGCGTCCGTCAGCACGCCGCCCATATGGTAGTGGACCGCGGGCACGACAGGGATCGGCTGGGTCACCGGATCGATGCCGGCCGCGGTGCACGAGGCATAGACCGTCGGGAACATGTCGGGGAAGTGCTTGCCGATCGCCTTGGTGCAATCGAGGAAGGCGCCACGCCCGGCCTGGACCTCGGCGAAGACCCCGCGCGAAACGATGTCGCGCGGCGCAAGCTCGCCGTCGGGGTGAATGTCGAGCATGAAGCGATGGCCGGCTGCATTCAGGAGGTGGGCACCGTCACCGCGCAGCGCCTCGGTCGCTAGCGGCGCCGGATCCTTGCCGATATTGATCGCGGTCGGGTGGAACTGCACGAACTCCGGATCGGCGATGATCGCGCCGGCGCGCGCTGCCATGCCGACCCCCTGCCCGCAGGCTTCCCAAGGGTTGGTGGTGACCGCATAGAGATGACCGACGCCGCCGGAGCAAAGTACGACGGCACGCGCCGGGAACGAGACGCGCTTCTTCGACTGTCCCGCATCCGGTCGCGCGATGACGCCGGAGATGAACCGGCCCTCGCGAACCAGTTCCTCCACGACGTAACCCTCGATCACGCGGATCGAAGGCGTCTTGCGCACCGCGGCAATCAACGCTTCCATGATTGCCTTGCCGGCCATGTCGCCCTTGACCCGGACGATGCGGCGCTCGGAATGCGCCGCCTCGCGCGACAAGAGCAGCTTGCCTTCGAGGTCGCGATCGAAGGGCACGCCATATTCCAGAAGATCGTGAATGCGCGCCGGGCCTTCGGCGACCATCATGCGCGTCATCTTCTCGTCGACGATGCCGGCGCCGGCGGCGAGCGTGTCGGCAACGTGTTTCTCGAAGGTATCGCCCGGGCTCATGGCCGCGGCGATGCCCCCTTGAGCCCAGGCCGACGAGGCGCCGTGGCCGATGGGCGCGGCAGCCAGGATCGTCACCGGCCTCGGGCTCAGCTTCAGCGCGCAGAAAAGGCCGGCCAGGCCGCCGCCGACGATGACGATGTCGTCAATCCCGTTGAAGGATTGCGGGCGGAAGTGGTCGGTCAGCATGTTTCATTCTCCTCCAATGCGCATGCAGAGTTTCTATATTCTACAGCGACCTTTGCGCGCCTTATAAGGCGCGCGGCGCTGTAGGCCGGGCGAACCGCCAGGCGGAATTGCTACTGCTTGAGGTTCACCATGCGTTCGACCGCAAGGCGGGCGCGGGCGGCGATCGCCGGATCGACGAGAACCTCCTCCGTCATGTTGAGCAGGCTGTCGAGGATCTTCGGCAGCGTGATGCGCTTCATGTGCGGACAGAGGTTGCAGGGCTTGACGAACTCGACGCCCTCGATCTCGGCCTGGATGTTCGACGCCATCGAGCATTCGGTGACGAGCAGGACCTTCGACGGGCGGTTGTCCTTGACATAGTTGATCATGCCCGACGTCGAACCGGCGAAATCGCAAACGGCGATCACATCCGGGTGGCATTCCGGATGGCCGATGATCTCGATGCCCGGATTGGCTTCCTTGTAAGCGAGCAGCTCGGCAGCGGTGAAGCGCTCATGCACTTCGCAGTGGCCCTTCCAGGTCAGGATCTTCTTGTTGGTCTGGCGCGCGACATTCATCGCCAGATATTCGTCGGGGATGCAGAGCACCGTGTCGGATTCCAGGCTCTCGACGACGTCAAGCACGTTGGACGAGGTGCAGCAGATATCGGTCTCGGCCTTCACGTCGGCGGAGGTGTTGACGTAGGTGACGACAGGAACGCCGGGGTAACGCTGCTTCAGAAGGCGCACATCGGCGCCGGTGATCGATTCCGACAAGGAGCAGCCGGCTTTACCGTCCGGGATCAGAACCGTCTTTTCCGGGCTCAACAGCTTCGACGTTTCGGCCATGAAGTGCACGCCGCACTGGATGATGATCTCGGCATCGACTTTGCTGGCGTCACGGGCAAGCTGCAGCGAGTCGCCGACGATATCGGCGACGCAGTGGAAGATGTCGGGCGTCTGATAGTTATGCGCGAGGATGACGGCATTGCGCTCCTTCTTCAGCCGGTTGATGGCGTGCACATAGGGCGCATAGACCGGCCACTCGATCGCCGGGATAAAGTCCTTCACCTTCTCGTAGAGATGTTCCGTCTCGCGTGCGACCGCTGGCGTGAAGGCAAGTTCGGGTCTTTCGATGACACCAAAGCGCTGGGCAGCGCTGACAAGAACCGGGTTCGCCACCGCCTCTTTGCGGGAAACAACGCGCGTCATCGAGATCTCCTCTCCGCCCTCTTCCCGGGCAGCTTTTTCAATTATGCTCAATCTGAGCATAATTGAACCAAAACAAAAGCGGCAAAGCCGCATGGGTTGATTTAGAAAGTTTTGTGACAGAATTCAAGAATGGAGCGCTGTTTTTCGCAGCGCCCCAGTTTGCACATGCGGTCAGGCCATCGCCGGCCGCACCACGCTCTTCTCCTCGATCGGCCAATGGACGATCGCCGCGAAGATACCGAGCACCACGCCGAGCCACCACACCGGATCGTAGGAACCGAAGTGGTCGTAGAGGTAACCGCCCATCCATACACCCAGGAACGAACCCACCTGGTGCGAGAGGAAAACGATGCCGCCGAGCAGACCCAGATGCCGCGTGCCGAACATGATCGCGACCAGCGCGTTGGTCGGCGGCACGGTCGAAAGCCAGAGCAGGCCCATGACGATCGCGAAGATGACGACGGAGACCGGCGTCTGCGGCAGCAGCAGGAAGGCGGTCACCGCCACCGAGCGGGCGATATAGATCAGCGCCAGAAAGTAGGGCTTCGAGTAGTGCTGGGCGATGAAACCCGCAGACAGCGAGCCGATGATGTTGAAGAAGCCGATCAGCGCCAGCGCGATCACCGCATAGCGCGCGTCGATGCCGATATCGCCGATATAGGCCGGAAAATGCGCAGTGATGAAGGCGACCTGATAGCCACAGACGAAGAAACCGGAGACGAGAAGCAAGTAGCTCTTGTGGCCAAGCGCCTCCTTCAGCGCCTCGCCGATCGACTGCTTGTATTGCGCCTCGCTCTGGCGACCGGAGGAGGCATTGCCACGCAGTGGAATCGCGAAGAACGGCACCAGCAGCATGAGGACGCCGAGATAGACGAGGCTGTCCGACCAGCCATAGGCGGAGATCAGCCCCTGGCTCAACGGCGCGAACAGGAACATACCGGCAGAGCCCGCCGCCGTGCAGATGCCGAAGGCGAGCGACCGCTGATGCGGCGTGACGTTGCGGGCAAAGGCCGACAGGAGAATGCCGAAGGAGCCGGAGCCGACCGCCATGCCGACGAGCACGCCGCCACCGATATGCAGCCAGATCGGCGCATTGGCAAAGGCCATGATGATGAGGCCCGCAGCATAGAGAAGGCCAGACATGGCAAGCACCCGCCAAGTGCCGAACCGGTCGGCGATCGCGCCGAAGAACGGCTGGCTCAAGCCCCAGCAGAGGTTTTGCAAGGCCATGGCGAGGCCGAAAGTCGTCCGATCCCAGCGGGTGTCGGCGAGCATCGGCAACTGGAAGAAGCCCATCGCCGAGCGCGGGCCGAAGGTGAGCATCGCAACGACCGAACCAGCCGCGATGATCAGCCAGGGCATCTCCTGACGAGCATGGGACGGCGCGGATGCTCCGGAAACAGCGGACATGAAATATCTCCGATTGATGGACCGGCATCCTAGGCGGCGGCTAAAACAGATAAAAGCCAATTATATTGACGCCGCGATCACCGGAATTGATGCCTGAGTTACGCAGCGCTTCGGAATCGGTTGCGGAACTCCCTGGGCGTCATGGCCTTGGCCGCCTTGAACTGCCGATTGAAGTTGGCGATCGAGCGATAGCCCACGGCTTCGGCGATGTGGGCGATCGATCGTCCCGAGCCGCTGAGGAGCGCGCAGGCTTCGCCGATCCTCAACCGCATCAGATACTCCGAGACCGGCATGTTGAGGTGGCGCAGGAACAGGCGATGCAAACCGGAAAGGCTGAGGGCGGCAAGGTCGGCGAGTTCCTCCATCGATGGGTTCTCGGCGTAGTGCAGATGGATATGGTCGAGCACACGGTCGAGGCGACCACGATCGACCGATCGGCCCGATGGCGTGACGACACGGCTGGACAACGGCGCCACCTGTTGCTCACGCGCCAGGATTGTCAGCAGAGAGAGGACATCAGGCAGCCGTTCCTCCGGCGCCAGCCTGCGCAACCCTTCAAACAGCGGCCTGACACGGGCGGCAACTTCCGGAGTGAACTGCAAGCCCGGGGCGGATCGCTCGAACATCGCCTTGACACCGGTGAGCTCGACAAAGCCGTCGTCCAGACGTTCCACCCATTCCGGATGAAACCAGAGCACCAGCGCCACGTGCGGTTCGGCACTGTCAATCTTACCCGACGAGTGCCAGGTGTGCGGCAGGTTGGAACCGACGAGCACGAGATCGCCGTCGTCATAGGCGCCGATATGGTCGCCGATGAAGCGCTGGCCGCGCGAGTTGAGCGTCAACGTCAGTTCGAACTCCGGATGATGGTGCCATTGGAACGGAATGGAATCGTCGAGGCGGCGGTCGAGCAGGATCGACGAAGCATTGGTCGCCCGCGGTATTTTCTGCAAAACAGGCTTCATGTTGCATGCCTTCGCCTCACGATGCCAGAATAGTATCAATTTTGGCATGCTTCGTGCAACATGGCCTCGACCAGAAGGCTAGGCTTTCTCCATCGACCAATCGAACATTCAAGGCGAGGAGACATTCATGCAGGCGCTCAGAGACAGCCACCCCACGGCTGCCAATCTCGAGGTACAACTGAAGGACATCAAGAAGCGGCTGCCGCTGCGCGTGCTTTCGGAAACGGACTGGCAGCATTGGGTCAGCAAGGGCTACGTCATCGTGAGACAGGCGGTGCCGCCGGCCAATGTCGAGCGCCTCGTCGATCTGCTCTGGCGCTTCGACGAGAAGGATCCGAGCGATCCTTCGACCTGGTATGCGCCGCAGCGGCGCGAGCACAAGATGAAGGAACTCAACAACACCGGCATGCTGGAGATCTACAATCACCAGTATCTCTGGGACAACCGGCAGGAGCCGCGCATCTACGGCGCCTTCGTCGACATCTGGGATCGCGAGGATCTGTGGGTGACGATTGACCGCGCCAACCTCAATCCGCCGAAGAAGGTGAAGGGTAATCCTGACGGATTCATCCATTGGGATGTCGACACCTCGATCCGGCCTCTGCCGATCGGCGTTCAGGGCGTGCTGAGCCTGAAGAAACAGGACGGCGACGTCGGCGGCTTCCAATGCGTGCCGGAACTCTTCGAAAACTTCGAAAGCTGGGAGAAGACGCAAGCTGCCGACCGCGACCCG
Source organism: Ensifer sp. ENS10 (assembly GCF_014852025.1). NCBI lineage: Bacteria > Pseudomonadati > Pseudomonadota > Alphaproteobacteria > Hyphomicrobiales > Rhizobiaceae > Ensifer > Ensifer sp. ENS10. The sequence goes on along the minus strand of NZ_JACVAS010000001.1, from coordinate 1,119,492 downwards.
ATGCACCCCGACATGGCCGGTCTCTCGACTGTTAACATCGAGATGGAGGCGGGCGACCTGATGATTTTCAACAGCCTGCTCGCCCATGGTGTGCGCCCCAACCACTCCGACGACCGTGTGCGGATGGCGCAATATATCTCGATGCATCCGGCGGAATGGGACAATGTCGCCGAGCGCGAGGAACGGGTGCGGCTGTGGCGGGAACTCGACCACCCCAAGCGTGACGCCTTTCCCGGCGACCCGCGCCAATGGGAAAAGCTCAATGCCTCCCCCGCCAGCCTCTCGGATCTCGGCGCCAAGCTTCTCGGAATCACGCCCTGGGCGTGATGCGGCCCGGAGCAATTCCGAGAAGAATGTGAAACGGCTTTCCGTCCGGAGTTGCGTCCGATTTAAGCCGAAGCACGCACCTTCATCGGCCAGCGTTCACCGCGCCGGCCGGTGACCTTGACCTCATCGCCAAGCTTGAGGGTGCCTTCGCTGCGCGGCACCGCGTTCCAGCCGAAGAGCACGCCGGGCACGCGCCGATCGGAGGACATGCGCTTTTCGGCCAGTCCCTGGATCGGGTTGCCGCCAATACGCTCGCCGGTGATCTGATCCTGTGTCGTCATGATGCAGCGGGCGCAGGGCTTGACGAGATCGAACCGAATGCCGCCGATCTCGACGCTTTCCCAGAAATCCTCATCCCAGGCGTCGTCGCAATCGACGAGGATGTTGGTGCGGAACCGGTCCATGCCGACGGGCTCCTGGCCCTTTTCGGCGAGGGTCCGGTTGAGATCGGCGAGCGAGCCGGTCGTCGTGATCAGGACCGGGAACCCATCGACAAAGCCGACAGGCGCTGCGGTGCCGGCCCACTCGGCACCGACCAAGCGCTCGGCCGAGGCGTCCATGTGGGCAAGCTTGACCGGGCGGCCGAACCATGCGGACAGCGTCTCATCCGCCGTATCGTCGGAAACGGCGGCATCGACTTCACTGCCCCAGACCTGGACGTTCAGCCGGCGATCCGGATCAAAGCGTACCGAGGTTTCCCGGTCGCCCATCCTAAGATGCACACCGCCATCGATGTGGCTGGCTTCGACCTTCGCCAGCGCCTGCAATTCGCGCTGGGTGATGAAGCGCCCGTCCGGCTCGATCAGCATGAAGCGCCGGTCGCCCTCGACGCCATCGAGGTTGACGGTAACCGTCTCACGGGCGATGGCGCGGCCGCTTTTCAGCGGATGAATGTTGAGACCGGTCACCTTCATGGACAATTCCTTCATGTTCAAAAATAGATTCAAGCGCCTGACGATCCGATTCACGGGATAGCGGCAATATCTTGAAAGAATTAGATTTCATCGAGCATCATGGCAAGCACGTCGCGCAGGCGCTCCTCGCGCTCCGCCGCCAATCGGCGGCCAGCTTCGGTCTTGAAGCCATCGGCCAACCGGAACAGCTTGGTCTCGAAATGATCGATGGCGAACGCCTTGTCATCGAGTTCCCTTGCCTCCGCCAGCGGATCGAGCGGGTCATAGAGACCGCTGCCCATGCGCCCGGCGATATAGAAGCAGCGGGCGGCGCCGACCATACCGATCGCATCCAGCCGGTCGGCATCCTGAAGAATCCTCGCCTCCAGCGTCTCCGGTGCAATGTTGGCGGAGAAGCTGTGGGTCAGGATGGCGTGCGCCACGGCGCCGGTCTCTCCCGTACCCCAGCCGAGTTTCTGCAGAATGCCGGTCGCCTTCTCCGCCGCCAGACGTGATGCCTGGGTGCGCAAGGGCGAGTTCTTCTCGACCGAGACGCAATCATGGAGCAGGACGGCGGCGGCGAGCGAACGCGTATCGCCGCCCTCCTCCGCGTGGATGCGCGCAGCATTCTTCCAGACGCGGATCAGATGCGCGGCATCATGCGAGCCGTCATCGGCGGCAAAGGCATGCGGCAGCAGCACCGCGGCGAGATCCTCATGCGGCGCGAAGGCTGCCGCCAGTTTCGAAATATGTGTCATGACGTCCTATTGCTGTTCGGCAGGATCTGTCGGCGCCGTCGATGCGACGCCGACACCGGACAGGATCTTCTGATAGAAGAGCCCTATCCCGATCAATACCCCGCCAAGGCCGATGAAGGACAGGGCCCGCAGGAAACCTTCGAGGTTGGACATGTCGATCAGGAACACCTTCAGGACAGCGACGAAGACGAGAACGGCCGAAGCGATGCGAATGCTCTTGGCATGGAAACGCGAACCGAGCACGAGCAGCAACACGCCCAGCAGCAGCCAGACAACCGAATAGGTGTAGGTCTCCCCCTGCAGGAAACCCTTCCAATCCGCGATGTCTTCCCCCTGCCATGCACGGCGGACCGTGAGGCTCGCCCAGGCGAAGGCCAGCACAGCGCCGCTGACCGCAAGCGCCATGACATAGGGCAACGGCCGCTTGTCACGCGCATACCAGGCCAGCCCCGCATAGCCGAGCCCCGGTAGCAGATAGCCGATCAGCAGGAGATCGAAGAACGGGATATGACCGAGAAGCTCGCCGCTGAAGTAAGGGTTGAGGCCGAGGAGATGCGCCGAAAGCACCGACAACATCGAAAGTACGCCGAGGCCCATGCCGCCATAGCGGAAGACCGGGCTCGGCGACTTCATGTCGAGGCTCATGAAGATCGCCGAGGCGCCGATCGCCAGCAGCGTGTAGATCGACTGCTCGCCGAGCGTCGGCACAGCGCTGTCGAGCACGCCGCCGTTCATCGCGTGACGCACGAGGATCGCGAGCGTCAAGAGCACGAAGAGACTGGCGAGCGCCTGCAGGAGGTTGCGTACTCGTGTGTTCGACCAGGATCTCAGGAAATAGGCGGAGCCGGCGAGGAGCGCGGCGGGAATGCCGTAGCCCGGCAGGAGCGCGTTGAAGACAGGCGTGGTGCCGAGATTGCCAGCACCGACGATCGTCGGCTCCCAGGCGATGCGCCCGAGAACGACCACAGCCGCAGCACCGGTCATCCAGGGCAGGATCGGCCAGGTGCGGATGCGTGTCGCGAGCGCATAGGCTGTTCCGAGCACGGCAATCGCAAGTGTGGTGACGAGCCCATCGGTCCAGGCATGAAGGGCAAGGACAAAGAACGCGAACGAACCGGCGACCAGTAATCCAGCCGTGATATCGCGCGCCTCCGCCTCGCCGCCGCGGCGGTAAAGCCAGTCCACTAACGCGAGCAGCGCGGCTCCGGCGAAGAGCGAGAACAGGCCGTGCGGCAGATCGAAGGCATAGTTGCCGGTCATCAGGAACGACATCGCCGTCAGGGCGATCGGGACAACCGCGGCGATGCCGGCCCAAAGGGTCGAATAATGCGGATGGGTGACGAGGCGGCGCGATAGCACGAAGCCGCCGAGCAACACGAACAGCGCCGCAAGCAGCATTGCCGTGATCATGGCGGTGCGGCCAGGCAGCACGATCGTCGGCAGAGCGTCGGCAAGCGAGGGATCGAGATAGGCGAGCACGCCACTCAGCGCCGTCAGGCTCCAGACGCCGGCGACTGCGCCGACGGCGGAAAGTACGGCGGGATAGACCGCCGTCGCTCGCCAGGCTCCCAAGGCAGCGAGGACAGCAATGACAACGGCAAACTCCGTCACCGGATACGTCGCCGCGGAAACCGCCGGGCTGATCAGAAGGAGCGCAAGCACCGTGGCGGCGATGGCCGCGGAAATGGAGATTGCCGCATGCGGCGGGATAAACAACCGTTCCCACTGTCCGGCAACGGCGCCGCGCCGCTGCGCACCCTCAGGCACTTCGGGCGCGGGAGCAGCTTCCGTAGCACCTGGCCAGACGAGGCCGATGCCGACGATCATCACCAACAGCGCAAATGTGACCGGCAGCGGTTCGAATGGCGAGGCCGCAGTGATATAGGCAAGCCCCCAAAGCCCGATGCCGACGTTGGCAAGGGTCGGCACTACCGTCCAAGTCCGCAGCCGCGACGCGAGCAAAGTCGCCAGCCAGACGACCGAGAGGAAACCGAAGAGGACCCAGGGGCGCGGTTCGTCGCTCGAGACGAGTGCCGGGGTTGCGAGCGAGGCAAGCAGACCGAGGCCGGCGAGCGCCTGCCCATGCAGCAGCGACAGACCAACGGTCGCCAGCGAGGTCGCGGCCAGCAGAACGAATGCCGCGCCCGTGCCGATATAGCCGTAGATGCCATAGGCGGCATAGGCGACACCGAACAGGGTGACGGCACCGGCCGCAGTCAGGATGCCGGGGATCATCGCGTTCTGGAATTCATTGGCGATGACAGGCACCGCACGCCTGCGGATGACCTCCCCTGCGGCCATCAACAGGAGGCCGAACAGGGCGGCAAGCGTCAGGCGAACCGCCGGGCTCAGGAGGCCGGCATCAATCGAATATTTGACCATGAAGACGCCGCCGAGCGCGAGCGCAATGCCGCCGACCCAGACCGCCCAACGCGCGCCGAGGCGGCTTTCCAGGCTTTCGGTCTGACGGAGCGCAGCCGGTACCGGCTGTGGCGCTTCTGTGCTGGCGGCAATGGTCTCGCCACCCTCGATGTCTTCCGCCGCCTTCTCCACTTCGCCGAAGATCCGGGCACCCTCGCGCGCGCCGGCCGTCAGGCCGATCGCAGTCTCCTCGACCGTCTCCGGTTCCACCGGCGATTCGGGCGCGGCGGCGAGCTCTTCGGTCGTCGCTTCGGCCTGAACGCCTTCGCCCGATGAGGTCTTCAGCTTTGCGACCTCGGCCTTCAGCGCGGAGATTTCAGCCCCCAGCCGCTCGGCCGTCTTGCGACCGCCGGCGAAGGCGGAAAGAGCGAGGATAAAGGCAAGAAAAGCAAAGAGTTCGAACATGTATACCCCTGACGGTCGCACCGGCGTGCTCGGCGCAACCATACAAACTTTTGTACGCTCGCCAAATCTCTACAGCGCCGCGCGTCTTATCAGACGCACAAAGGTCCCTGTAGCTGCATGTTTTTATCCTGAAATCGAATGGGATTTCAGGAAACATACAATAGACGGCCGAGCGCTGTAATCTCTTCACGGAAATGTCGCAGAACTGTCACCGGGCAACTGGTACAGGCGGATGAACACCGCTGTCTCAGCGCGGTGGTTTCCATCGTTCAACCAGGAGACCCGATCATGGACAAGCATCTCGGCCAGACGGAAGAGACCGAATTCAAGACGCTGACGGAACGCAGGGAAGAGCTGGAAGACATTGGCCACAACTGTTCCACCAACCCGACGATGGGCGACATCATCCATCGCCGTTTCTCGCGCCGCTCCTTCATCGGCGGCTCGCTCGCCGTTGCCGCGATTTCGACGACGGTCAGCCCGCTGGCTCTCCTGACCGCACAAGAAGCACGCGCCGAGGAAGGTTCGCGCTTCGACTTCACCGAGATCGAAGCCGGCGTCGACGAGAAGCACCACGTCGCCGAGGGTTACGATGCCGACATCCTGCTGCGCTGGGGCGACAAGATCTTCGCGGATAGCCCGGAGTTCGACCCGAAGAACCAGACGGCCGCTGCCCAGGAAAAGCTGTTCGGCTATAACAACGACTATGTCGGCTTCATTCCGCTCGACGGCAGCGCCGACCATGGCCTCCTGGTCGTCAACCACGAATATACCAATGCCGAGCTGATGTTCCCGGCCTTCGCCAGCGTCGTGAAGGAAAAGGTGACGAAGGACGGCAAGGAAGTCGAGGAAGAGAAGGTCGTTCTCGGTGAGTACACCAAGAAACTGGTCGACATCGAAATGGCCGCCCATGGCGGCACGATCATCGAGATCCGCAAGGTCGACGGCAAGTGGCAGCCGGTTCTCGACGGCAAGAACAATCGCCGCATCACGGTCAACACCGAGATGCAGATCACCGGGCCGGCCGCCGGTCATGACCGCCTGAAGACGCCGTCCGACCCGACGGGAAAGAAGGTGTTCGGCACGATCAACAATTGCGCCGGCGGGGTCACCGCCTGGGGCACCTACATGATGGCCGAAGAAAACTTCAACGGCTATTTCGGCGGCGAGCTCGCCGAAGACCACCCGGAGTACAAGCAGCTCAAGCGCCTGGGCGCACCGGGCGGCCAGTACGAATGGGCCTCCTTCTACGACCGTTTCGACGTCTCCAAGGAACCGAACGAAGCCAATCGCTTCGGCTGGATCGTCGAGGTCGACGCGCTGGATCCGACCTCGGTACCGAAGAAGCGCACCGCACTCGGCCGCTACAAGCACGAAGGCTGTGAATCGATCGTCAACAAGGATGGGCGCGTCGTGCTCTATTCCGGCGACGACGAGCGTTACGACTATGTCTACAAGTTCGTGACCAAGGGCGCCTTCAACCCTGATGATCGCGCCGCCAACATGGACCTCTTCGACGAAGGCACGCTCTATGTCGCCAAGTTCGACGAGGACGGCACCGTCACCTGGATGCCGCTTACCCACGGCGAAGGCCCGCTGACCGAAGCCAACGGCTTCGCCTCGCAGGCGGACGTGCTGATCAACACCCGCTTCGCCGCCGACGCGCTCGGTGCCACCAAGATGGATCGCCCGGAGGACGTTCAGCCGAACCCGAAGACGGGCAAGGTCTACGTGATGCTGACCAACAACACCAAGCGCAAGGCAGAAGAAGTCGACGCCGCCAATCCGCGCGCCAAGAACGCTTTTGGCCACATCGTCGAGATCACCGAGACCGACGGCGACTTCGCGTCGCTCAAGAGCCGCTGGGACGTGCTGCTGAAGTGCGGCGATCCCGCCGTTGCCGAGGTTGGCGCCTCGTTCTCGACGGCGACCACCAAGAACGGCTGGTTTGGCATGCCCGACAACTGCGCCATCGACACCGACGGCCGCCTCTGGGTTTCGACCGACGGCAACAACCAGAAGGAAACTGGCCGCACCGACGGCATCTGGGCGATCGACACGGACGGCAATGCCCGCGGCACGTCGAAGCTCTTCTTCCGCGTGCCGGTTGGCGCTGAAATGTGCGGTCCCTGCTTCAACCCGACGTCGGACACCTTCTTCCTGGCCGTCCAGCACCCGGGCGACGCCGGTCTTGCCACTTTCGAGACGCCAGCAACCCGCTGGCCTGATTTTAGGGATGACATGCCGGTGCGCCCGGCCGTCGTCGCGGTGACCAAGCAGGGCGGCGGCCGTATCGGCTGACAAAAGCTGCGATCGCAAAGAAGAACGCCGCGCTACTGCGCGGCGTTTCTTGTTTCTGGAGTTTTATTTGACGCCGCAATTCCGGACGGAAAACCGCTTCGCACTTTTCCTGGAAATGTATTTGAAGCGACGCAATTCCGGACGGAAAACCGCTTCGCACTTTTCCTGGAAATTGCTTCTTAACGCCGCAGATTGTCGATCGGGAAGATCGCGCAGGTTTCGGTGCCGTGGGCCAGCAGCTTGCCGTTTCCATCGCGAAGCCAGGCTTCCGAAGTCGCGATCGTTCGGCCGCGATGCACGATGCGCCCCTCGCAGAAGACCTCGCCCATGCCCGGCAGTAGCGGCCGGACGAGGTTGACCTTGAATTCGACCGTCGTATAGGCCTCGCCGGGTTTCACCGTGGTGAAAACCGCGCAGCCGAGCGCCGAGTCCATGATCGTCGCCGTCCATCCGCCATGCACCGTGCCGAGCGGATTGAGATGTTCTTCGGTCGGAAATCCCTTGAAGACCACCCGGCCCTCTTCGACTTCGCTCAGTCCGAACTTCAGCGTCTTCGACATCGGCGGCGCCGGCAGCTCGCCGCTCAGCAGGTCCTGCATCGCTTTGAGGCCGCCGTCGCGGGCGACGCGGTCGAGCGACAGCACGCCGATGCCGGATACGGACATGCCGGGATAAAGTTCTTGATACATTGATAACTCCTGGGGATCAGGCGGCTGAGGATTGCGCTTTCAGCGCTTTGAGTGCCGCATGGACGAAGCCGTCGCGCGCGGAAGAAACGTCGAGGCCGCGCGGCTCATAGACATGGCGGTGGAGGAAGAAGGCGGTCAGGCGGAAGGCGGCGGCAAGGCTGTCGTGATCGGCAGCCCGGCGTGCTTCGGCGGAAAGGAATTCCGGCAGCGCCAGCATACGGTCGGCATAACGCTCCCCGGCCGAGCGGCAAACCGCCCTGCCCGATTTCGGCGACACATAGACAAGCTCGGTGCGGGCGCCGGTTGCCACACATTCCGTCAGATCGAGCCCGAAGCCGAGATCGTTGAGAACCGCGAGCTCGAAGCGCACGAACAATTCTCCGGCATCGGCCGGATCGGCGAGATGATCGACGATGACAGTCAGCGCCTCGTAGAGATGCGGATGCGGGTCACGCTCAGGCAGCAGCCGCAGGAGTGCTCCGAGCGCCTGGATGCCATAGACCGAGGTTGCCGTTTCCATCAAACGAGCAGCGCGCAGTTCCACCGGCTCGATGCGGAATTCGCCCATATGCTCGTCAAGCCGCGCGCGCCAGGTGACTTCCACCGAATTTCCCGGCTGCAACACCGGCTGCATGATGCGCGAGCGGCCCGAGCGCACCATGCCGAGATGCCGGCCGTGGGCGGCGCTCATGACCTCCACGATGGCAGAGCTTTCGCCGTGCCGTCGTATGCCGAGAATAATAGCCTGATCGCTCCATTGCATGGATATGGCATACACCCGCGGTCGAAAGCGGATCAAGCGATGTTGCGATAGCCAGCGTGACCCGGCCGATTGTCGCCTTTCGGCCACACTCACTGGTTGCCTCATTTGCGACATGCTGTCGCCGCCCCGACGCCGTCTTTGACATTAGAACGGAAGAGCGGCAAAAGCCGTGCCTCCCGCCCAAAATGACAATCAGCAGGATCAAAATTTCAGTATGTGTGTGTCCCGGAACAGCGCCGGCCGCCTGGCGCAGCTCTTCGCCCTTCTTCTCGCCACCTCGACGCTCGCCAGTTGCGTCACCACGTCGGGGCCAGCCAAGCCGAAGGGACCGGATCCATACTATGTGGCGATGTACGGGCCGCTACCCAACGAAAAGTTCCCGCTGGATGCGATCGACATCAGCAAGGTCGACAAGCGCTATCTGCGCCAGCAGGTCGCCTACCAGACGCACGAGCCGCCGGGCACGATCGTGATCGATACCCAGAACCGCTTCCTCTACCTGGTCCAGGATGGCGGCATGGCGATGCGCTACGGAATCGGCGTCGGCAAGGCGGGCCTCGAGTTCGAGGGCGAGGCGCGCATTGCGCGCAAGGCGGAATGGCCGCGCTGGACGCCGACACAGGACATGGTGGCACGCGAGCCGGAGCGCTACGGCCCGCTTGCCGGCGGCATGGAGCCGGGCGTGCGCAACCCGCTCGGGCCGCGCGCGCTCTATCTCTTCCAGGGCAGCCGCGACACGCTGTTCCGCATCCACGGCACGACCGAGGCCTGGTCGGTCGGCAAAGCCGTCTCGAGCGGCTGCATCCGTCTCTTCAACCCCGATATCATCGATCTCTACAGCCGCGTCCCGCTCGATTCGCGCGTCGTCGTCCTGCAGGCGGAACCGCCGATGACCGAACCGGCCGGCGGCGTGCCGATGGCGAGCGTTTCGAACGGCGGCCTGCCGCCGGCCTACTGATACCTGCTTGACGGAATGCCGGGCGCCTACCAGGCGTCCGGCGTCCGCACCATGTGCACGATATTGGCCGGGTTCATGATCCAGCCGCCGCGAAAACCTTCGCCGAGATCTTCCACGGCATCACAGCGCACAACGCCCCTGGCGGCGAGGTGATCAAGCGCGCCCACATGGTCATCGGTAAAGAGTTCGAGCCAGACCTCGGCCTGGCTGTAGTTCGGCGCCTCGTCGATCCAGAGTTGGTTGGGCCCAAGCTTGAACCCGATGGCCGGCAGCTTTTCTTCGATGGGTTCGAGGCCGACCGTGTCGCGATAGAAGGCGACGACTGCCTCGTATTGATGCGAGGGAACCTTCACCGCGATATTGATGCCGCCTGTAATTTTCGTCATGACGCAATCTCCTATTGCCGCCCGGCGCCTGCCGACGCGGCTCATTGTTTGTGTTTCGATTGCCGATAATTTCGCGCCCGCATTCGGAGCGGGATGCCGGGCGCCGGCTGGCTCAGGCTTGCGGCTCGAGTGCCGGCTTGCCTGAGAGTTCGCTGAGGTAATAGCCCTGGCGCAGGTTGATGCCGTATTCGAGCCAGGCCTTCATGCAGGCAAGCATCTGCGACCAGCCTTCGCAGTTGACATAAGACCCCTTCTGCCCCTGCCCGTTCTCACGCCATCCCTTTTCGGCGATCGTCACCATAGTGGCGCCGTCATCCAGCGACTGGAAACGCATCTCCACACGGGTCTGGTAGGGCTCCTCGCCCTTGGCGACCATGGCGTCCCAGCGAAAGACGATCCGCTCGTTCTGCTCGACCGCCTCGACCTGGACCGGCACCTGCCCCCACCATTTGACCGTAGCCCCGGCGACCAGCGGCCCGCTGATGCCGCCAAGGGTGACGAAATAGCGACTGAGCTGATCCGGATTGACGACGGCATCGAATACCTGGGCGACCGGGCGATCGATCCGTCCATTCACACGGAATTCGAAGGGCATCTGATGTTCCTCCTATTGAGCCCGAACAGAATATGTTATAAAAACATAACATGTCAACCGAATCGAAAGACGATCTCGTTTTCAAAGCTTTGGCCAATGGATTGCGCCGCCAGATGCTCGACGCCATGAAGCACGCGCCGCAGACGACGGGCATGCTCTGCGAACAATTCGGCAATCTCGATCGCTGCACCGTCATGCAGCATCTGAAGGTGCTGGAAGAGGCAGAACTCGTGCTCGTTCGCCGCGAGGGCCGCGAGCGCTGGAACCACCTGAACGCTTTGCCGATCCAAGCCATTCACGACCGCTGGATCAGCCAATATGCGGGGCACGCGATGTCGGTCCTCTCCGCCCTGCAACAGGGGCTGGACCAACCGTCGGAGTGATGGTTTCGACTTTCCATTGCCCGGCTTTCTTCGTAAGAACGCCCTGACAACACAATCTGGGGACATGGTCGTGCGCTACCTCATCACCGGCACCGCGGGCTTCATCGGCTTTCATCTCGCCAAGCGATTGATCGACGAAGGACATTTCGTGGTCGGCTTCGACGGCATGACGCCCTATTACGACGTGACGCTGAAGCAGCGCCGGCATGAGATCCTGGCGCGTTCGAACGGCTTCAAGGCTGTCGTCGGCATGCTTGAGGATCGGGCGGCGCTCAACCATGCGGCGGAGATTGCCGAGCCCGAGGTCATCATCCACCTCGCGGCCCAGGCCGGCGTCCGCTACAGCCTTGAAAATCCCAAGGCCTATGTCGATTCCAACCTCATCGGCTCGTGGAACATCCTGGAACTGGCGCGGGAACTCGGCCCGAAGCACCTGATGCTCGCTTCGACGTCCTCGATCTACGGCGCCAACGAGAAGATCCCGTTTGCGGAGACCGATCGCGCCGACGAGCCGATGACGCTCTATGCCGCCACCAAGAAATCGATGGAACTGATGGCGCATAGCTATGCCCATCTCTACAAGGTTCCAACCACCGCCTTCCGCTTCTTCACGGTCTATGGTCCCTGGGGCCGGCCTGATATGGCGCTGTTCAAGTTCGTCGACGCCATCCACAAGGGGCAGCCGATCGACATTTATGGCGAAGGCCGTATGAGCCGCGACTTCACCTATATCGACGACCTCGTCGAAGGCATCCTCAGGCTCTCGCACGTGGCACCGGCGGAAGAAAACCGCGTGCCATCCGAGAAGGCCGAGGACACGCTGTCGCGCCAAGGACCGTTCCGTGTCGTCAACGTCGGCGGCGGCCAGCCGGTCGAACTGATGACGTTCGTCGAAACGGTCGAGAAGGCCGTCGGCAAACCGGCACTGCGCAACATGCTGCCGATGCAGCAGGGCGACGTGCCGCGCACCTATGCCTCCCCTGATCTTCTGGAGGCATTGACAGATTTCAGACCCTCAATCCCGGTGGAAGAAGGCGTGGCGCGCTTTGCCGCCTGGTATGAGGAATACTACAATGCTGGCGGGAAAGCCGGATCCTCGGCCTCGCAGGCATAGATACGTGCAAACCAGCATGGTTTCCGCGTTCGCGGACAAGAGCTCGCCAGACAACAAAGGAAAGAGCCTATGAAAATCACAATGATCGGCGCCGGTTATGTAGGCCTCGTTTCGGGTGTGTGTTTTGCGGATTTCGGTCACGACGTCGTCTGTCTCGACAAGGATGAGAGCAAGATCGACGCGCTGATGCAGGGGCGTATTCCGATCTTCGAACCCGGCCTCGACCATCTGGTGGCCAGCAACGTCGCCTCGGGTCGACTGTCGTTCACGACCGATCTCGTGTCCGCCGTCGCCGACAGCGATGTGATCTTCATCGCGGTCGGCACCCCTTCCCGCCGCGGCGATGGTCATGCCGACCTCTCCTACGTGTATGCAGCGGCCCGCGAGATCGCCGAGAACCTCAGGGGGTTCACCGTCATCGTTACCAAATCCACCGTTCCGGTCGGCACGGGCGATGAGGTCGAGCGCATCATTCGCGAAACCAATCCTGACGCCGATTTCGCCGTCGTCTCCAATCCGGAATTCCTGCGCGAGGGTGCGGCGATCGAGGACTTCAAGCGGCCGGACCGGATCGTCATCGGTGTTGTCGACGATGATGCGCGGGCGCGTGACGTCATGACCGAGGTTTACCGGCCGCTCTATCTCAACCAGTCGCCGCTCGTGTTCACGTCACGCCGCACCTCCGAACTGATCAAGTATGCCGGCAATGCCTTCCTGGCGATGAAGATCACCTTCATCAACGAGATGGCCGACCTCTGCGAAAAGGTCGGCGCCAATGTCCAGGACGTCGCCCGCGGCATCGGCCTCGATGGCCGCATCGGCTCGAAGTTCCTGCATGCGGGCCCCGGCTATGGCGGCTCGTGCTTCCCGAAGGACACGCTGGCCCTGGTCAAGACCGCGCAGGACCATGACGCGCCCGTCCGGCTCGTCGAGACCACGGTTGCGATCAACGACAACCGCAAGCGGGCAATGGGCCGCAAGGTGATTGCGGCTGCCGGCGGCGACGTGCGCGGGCACAAGATCGCGATCCTCGGCCTCACCTTCAAGCCGAACACCGACGACATGCGCGACAGTCCGGCGATCGCCATCGTGCAGACGCTGCGGGATGCCGGCGCCCACATTATCGGCTACGACCCGGAAGGCATGGAGAACGCCAAGAAGATCATCGACGGCATCGACTATGCCAGCGATCCCTATGAGGCGGCCAACGAAGCGGATGCGCTAGTGATCGTAACGGAATGGAACGAGTTCCGCGCGCTTGACTTCCGCCGCCTGAAATCCGCGATGAAGACGCCTATTCTCGTCGACCTCAGGAACATCTACCGCCAGGACGAGGTTGCCAAGCACGGCTTTGCCTATTCCAGCATCGGCCGGCCCCTCTGAGGGCTTCGGCTGGCGGGAGGGCCGACTATGCTTTTGGAACTGGCAGCGGCGGCAGAGCTTCCCAACTCTTGCCGGCAAGGATGACGCAGCTACGGCCGTTGACGTCCGTGACGATCAATGTCCAGCTGCCGTTGTCGGCCGCATAGACTTCCAGGATCGCCTGAGGATTGATGAGCGCCGTCGCGGCTGGCTTTTCCCGATACTGCCGCGCCAGAAACTCGATCACCTCGGATCGGTTCGCGCAATTTATCGGGGCCTGCGAAACTGCGGGGACCGGGCGCGCCGTCACCCCGGCTGCCAGAAGGGCGGCCAGCGCGAAGCCGCGGATCACCTTGCGTACCATCACGCAACTCCTTTCACCGGATGCCCGGCGGAGGAGGAGTTTCCGCTAACCTTTTCCGCCGTAAATCCGGCTGCTCCATCGGCGCACTGCTCACAAAACAGCGCAGTTGCCACGATGGAGAGAGTATGGCGGAAAGCCGCGATTATTACAATTATCTAAATTATAGACCATCCATCGGAGACGCCGCGCGTCGTAATGACGCGCGGCGCTGCAGAACCGATGCCGAAGCTGCTATTTGCGCTTCATCGCCTCCATCAGGGCCGCACCAAAGGCGCCCTGCGACGGCGCTTGCGGCTTCTGCGGGCGCGTGGGCGCGCCACGGTTGCCGCCATTCGGTGCGCTGCCACGGGCCTCGCGGCCTGACTCAGCGCCACCATCCTTCCGCATCGTCAGGCCGATGCGCTTGCGGGCGACATCCACCTCAGTGACGCGGACAGTCACGACATCCCCGGCCTTCACCACTTCATGGGGGTCCTTGATGAAACGGTCCGCGAGTTGAGACACGTGGACGAGGCCATCCTGGTGGACGCCGATGTCGACGAAGGCACCGAAAGCCGCGACGTTGGTGACGGTGCCCTCGAGCTGCATGCCGACCTTCAGGTCCTTGATGTCGTCGATGCCCTCGGCAAAGGTCGCGGTCTTGAAGCTCGGGCGCGGGTCACGGCCCGGCTTTTCGAGTTCGGCGAGAATGTCCTTGACGGTCGGCAAGCCGAAGCGCTCGTCCACGAAGGTCCGTGGGTCGAGTTGCTTCAGGGCGACACTGTCGCCCATCAGAGCGCGCACGTCGCGCCCGCAGGCGGCCACGATCTTCTTGGCGACGCCATAGGCTTCCGGATGGACGGAGGAGGCATCGAGCGGCTCCTTGCCGTTCGGGATGCGCAGGAAGCCTGCGCACTGTTCGAAGGTGCGCGCGCCGAGCCGCGGCACTTTCAACAGTTCCTTGCGGCTTCCAAACGGCCCGGTCGCGTCACGATGCGCGACGATCGCCTCGGCCGAGGATTTGCCGAGGCCGGACACCCGGGCAAGCAGCGGTGCCGACGCCGTGTTGACGTCGACGCCGACGGCGTTCACCGCGTCTTCCACCACCGCATCGAGCGAGCGGCTGAGCTTCGACTGGTCGACGTCGTGCTGGTACTGGCCAACGCCGATCGACTTCGGCTCGATCTTCACAAGCTCGGCCAGCGGATCCTGCAAGCGGCGGGCGATCGAGACTGCACCACGCAGCGAAACGTCGAGGCCGGGGAATTCCAAGGCGGCCGTTTCAGATGCCGAGTAAACCGAGGCGCCGGCTTCGGAAACGATGACCTTGGTCGGCTTCGGCGCCGGCAGCTGCAGGAGCATGTCGGCAACGAGCTTTTCGGTCTCACGGCTGCCGGTTCCGTTGCCGATCGCGATCAGCTCCACCTTGTGCTTGCGGATCAGCGAGGCGAGCTCGGCCTGCGTGCCACGAACGTCGTTCTTCGGTGGGAACGGGTAGACGGTCGTCGTTTCGAGCAGCTTGCCGGTGCCGTCGACCACCGCGACCTTGACGCCGGTGCGGATGCCCGGATCGAGGCCCATCGTGGCCCGCGATCCCGCAGGCGCGGCAAGCAGCAGGTCCTTGAGGTTGCGGGCGAAGACGTGGATCGCCTCCTCTTCGGCACGCTCGCGCAGTTCACGCATCAGGTCGAGCGACAGCGACATGGAGAGCTTCACGCGCCAGGTCCAGCCGATCATCTCGGCCAGCCATTTGTCACCCGGCAGATGGGCGCCGACATTGTAGGCGGCGGCAATCATGCGCTCGACCGGCTTTACCGGCGACGTGTCGTCCTGATCGACGACGATATCAACGGACAGAACCTCTTCGTTCCAACCACGCAGCATCGCCAGCGCCCGGTGACCGGGCGTCGTCGCCCAGCGCTCGGAATGGTCGAAATAGTCGGAGAACTTGGCGCCGGCCTCCTGCTTGCCGTCGACGACCTTGGCGCGCAGGAAGGCGGCGCCCTTCATATGATTGCGAAGGCGGCCAAGCAGATCGGCGTTTTCGGTCATGCCTTCGGCGATGATGTCGCGCGCGCCATCAAGCGCCGCCTTCACATCAACCACCTCGGCGGTCAGGAAGGCCGTTGCGCGATCGGCCGGCGCGACGGAGCGATCGGCCAGAATCGCTTCCGCCAGCGGCGCGAGGCCACGCTCGCGGGCGATCTCAGCCTTGGTGCGGCGCTTCGGCTTGTAGGGCAGATAGATGTCTTCAAGTTCCGCCTTGGTTTCGACGGCAGCGATCTTGGCTTCCAGTTCGTCCGTCAGCTTGTCCTGCCCGCGGATCGACTCGAGGATCGATGCCCGACGCGCCTCGAGTTCGCGCAAGTAAGTCAGCCGCTCCGACAGCATACGCAATTGCGTATCGTCTAGGCCGCCGGTCACTTCCTTGCGGTAGCGCGCGATGAACGGCACCGTTGCCCCCTCGTCCAACAGCTCGACAGCGGCTTTAACCTGCGAAGGTGCTGCCTTGATTTCGCTGGCAATAATGGCGGCGATGGATTTAGCGGGGTTGGCCATGGGAATTCCGTCTTTCCTGCAGCGCTTGGAAGCACTGCACGTTTTGTCCTTGGATCGGAGATGATCCGCGGAAACAGGCAGTCGTTTGGTCGGCGACCATAAAGGCGCAGGGCTTCGAGGCCAAGTGAAGGCCTTCGGAGGAAATTCCGAACTCCACAGAAGATGGGAGATGGCCATCCCGTGTCGACCTATAGCGACAGGGATGGCCCTTGCATCAGACCGCGATCGCAGCCGGTTCGATGTGTTCTTCCGCCGGCGCCTCGTCCCAATTGTTGACCGGTTCGAGCGGCGGCCGACGCTTCTCGAACTCGATCAATTGCCGCTCCCGCTCCTCGATGTAGCCGCGCGTGACCGGCACGGCATCGAGAGAAGGCGAGAGCTGAAGCTGGAAGATGAAGTGTTTGTCGTAGAGGAAGGCCGTTTCGGAAGCCGCCAGATAGAACTCCCACATGCGGAAGAAGCGTTCGTCGTAGAGCCTTACCGCCTCTTCGCGGCGCGCGACGAAACGCTCACGCCAGGCCCGCAAGGTCCAGGCATAGTGCATCGGCAGGATCTCGACATCCTTCACCAGCAGCCGCATACGCTCGACCGACGGCAGAACCTCGGAGAGAGCGGGAATATAACCGCCGGGGAAGATGTACTTTTCGATCCACGGGTTGGTCGCCCAGGGCTTGTAGACCTGGCCGATCGAATGCAGCAGCATGACGCCTTCCGGCGTCAGCAGCTCCTTTATCTTGCTGAAGAAATTTCCGTAGTTGCCGATGCCGACATGCTCGAACATGCCGACGGAAACGATGCGATCGAACTGCCGGCCCTCAAGGGTTCGGTAGTCCTGCAGTTCGAAGCGGACGCGATCGGAAAGCCCGCGCCTGGCGGCACGATCACGGGAAACCTTCAGTTGCTCCTCGCTGAGCGTGATGCCCGTGACTTCGACTCCGGAAGATTCGGCCAGATACATGGCCATCCCGCCCCAGCCCGAGCCGACCTCCAGCACCTTCTGCCCCGGCTCCAGCAGAAGCTTCGCGGCGATGTGCCGCTTCTTGGCGAGCTGTGCTGCGTCGAGCGATATTCCCCGCGGCTGGAAATAGGCGCAGGAGTATTGCCAGTCCTCGTCGAGGAACAGGTTGAAGAGATTGCGATCGAGATCGTAGTGATGGGCGACGTTGTTCCGGTTGCGATTGACCGGCATGCGGCTCACCAACTGCTGGCGCAGCACATGCCACAGGCCTGTGATCGTGTTGGTGGCATTTGCCGCATTCTCGATGCCGTTCGCCTTCACGATCGAAAGCACGTCGAAAATGTCACCTCTTTCGATGACGACGCGCCCATCCATGTACATTTCACCAAAGCGAAGGCCCGGGTCCCGGACGATCGCATTCTCCGCCTCCGCGTCGACGATGCGGATTGATGCCGGTTTTCCGGTGCCGTCACCCAAAATGACCTGTTCGCCGGAAGAAAAAGTCACCGTCAGATTGCCGTTGCGCACCAGACGGCGAAGCAAAGTCAACAATGCTGCATTCATATCTCACCCCTACCAGACCTACATACGTGTCCTGGCGCACGAGAGATGCGAAGGGCCGGCTCTTTCGGGGCTTCCGGGGGTTGCGTGAGCGCGCATGGCGAACAGACGCGAGCACGTCCGGAAGCGGCGAGAACCGGCTCGGGCGTGGCGTCACGGGTATCCAGCGGGCGCGTCAGGATCCTTGTGCTTGCCCCGCCGGAAATTCGTCAGGCCAGCCGCCATCGGGCTCCTATCCATCAGAACTTCCATTTAATTTAGGAAGCTTCCATCGATTGGCAATGGGTTCTCTATGGCCCCTCATAGATTTGTTTCCTTAGCAAATGAGGAAACGCGGCTATGCGCCAACGACTCCGCGCCCTCGCAAGCGAGCACGATCATGCGGGCGATCGAAATCCAGCATCGGGCCGGCGGGAACGATGCGGGTCGGATTGATATGGGCAATGCCGTAGTAGCCGCGTTTGATTTGATCGATGCGCACGCTCTCGCGGATACCCGGCCATTGATAGATTTCGCGCAGATAGTTCGACAACGCCGGGTAGTCCTCGATCCGGCGGATGTTGCATTTGAAGGCGCCGTGATAGGCCGCATCTAAGCGAACCAGGGTGACGAACAAGCGGATGTCTGCCTCGGTCAGGTACTCGCCTGCGAGATAGCGATTGACCGTAAGATGCGCCTCGAGCTCGTCGAGCATGCCGAACAGGCTCGACACCGCCTCATCATAGGCTTCCTGCGTCTTTGCAAAGCCGGATCGGTAGACGCCGTTGTTGACCCGCTCGTAGATCGGGCCATTCCAGCGATCGATTTCGCCACGCAACGCCTCCGGATAGAAATCGAGCCGGTTGCCGGTCAGATGATCAAAGCCTGAGTTCAGGATGCGGATGATGTCGGCGGACTCGTTGTTGACGATCCGCCCTTCGCGCATGTCCCAGAGAACCGGTACCGAGACCTTGCCGGTATAGGTCGGGTCGCTCGCCACATAGAGTTCATGATGAAAACGGATCTTGCCGACGCGCTCGCCGGCATCGACCGGCTCGTCATAGGTCCAGCCATCCTCACCGAGCACCGGGTTGGCCACCGTAAGTCCGATGATCTCCTGCAATCCCTTGAGGTTGCGGAAGGCAATCGTGCGCGAGGCCCAGGGGCAGAGATAGGAAACGAACAGGCGGTAGCGCCCCGCCTCGGCCGGCAGAGCCGGCTGGCCATCCGGCCCTGGGCTCCCGTCCGGCGTGATCCAGCGATGAAAGCGCGTCGGCTCCCGGTAGAATGCACCGCCTTTCATCTCGCTGGCCGCAACGTCGCCCTTGACCCATTTTCCTTCGACAAGCTGCGGCATCTCTTTTCTCCGGATCGCAAAATCAGCGATAGCTACGTCTCACAGGGCGCGGCTGAGGGTCAACCGCGCGCGCGGGTGACACATCGTTCGCAATCCGCGACACGCACGTGAGGCGTGTATCAACATCCTGACGCCACAATGTCGAGCAATCCGGATTCGAAGAGGAGAATCAGGATGAAGAAGTTCGTTGCTGCCATTGTTCTGTTTGCCGCCGTCGTCTGGCTGATGAACACGTCGCTGTTCGTCACGCCACCGGCAGGCTCGGCGAAACTGCTGTCGCACCGAGGCGTCCACCAGACCTATCCGAAGACGAATGTCGGCAACGACACCTGTACGGCAACGATCATCGACACGCCGCAGCATTCCTATCTGGAGAACACGATTGCCTCCATGCAGGCTGCCTTCGACGCCGGGGCCGACGTCGTCGAACTCGACGTGCATCTTACCCCGGACAAGAAATTCGCGGTCTTCCATGACTGGACGCTGGATTGCCGGACCGAAGCCAAGGGCGTCACCGAGGAAACGCCGATGGCGACGCTGAAGAGCCTCGATATCGGCTACGGCTATACGGCCGATGGCGGCAAGACCTTCCCCTTCCGCGGAAAGGGCGTCGGCCAGATGCCGACGCTGGATGAGGTGCTGGCTGCCCTGCCCGACCGCAGGTTTCTCGTCAACTTCAAGAGCCGGCGCACCGAGGAGGGCGCGGCACTCGCAACGCTGATCGAAGCGCAGCCACAATGGCGGCAGGCTATGTTCGGAGTCTATGGCGGAGAGGAACCGACTCGCGAGACTCTGAAGCGCCTGGAAGGGATGCGCGGCTATGACCGGACGTCGACGATGGCGTGCCTAACGCGCTATCTCGGCTATGGCTGGACCGGTCTGATGCCGGAGGCCTGCAGGAACACGCTCGTCATCGTGCCCGGCAATTACGCGCATTTTCTCTGGGGTTGGCCCGATCGGTTCTCCGCGCGCATGAAAGCGGCCGGAAGCGAGATCATCCTGCTCGGCCCCTATCACGGCGGCGACTTCACCACCGGGATCGATACGACGCAGGATCTGGAATTGGTCCCGCCGCGGTTTTCCGGCTACATCTGGACCAACCGCATCGAGATGATCGGCCCGGCCCTGGGAAAGCGGCAGATCGCTGAGGCCAGGGCAAACTGAGGCGGCATCCACCGCACGGCTTGCCCCTTGCCGGCATCCTATGTGCCCAAGCCTATCGCGGGAATTCGAGGCCCATTTCGCGGAAGCGCTCGGGGTCGTCGCCCCAATTTTCGCGCACCTTGACGAACAGGAAGAGATGCACCGGCTGCTCGAGGATCTCGGAGATCTCCTTGCGCGACGCCGTCGAAATCGCCTTGATCGCGTCGCCGTTCTTGCCGAGCGCGATCTTCTTCTGGCTTTCGCGCTCGACGTAGATCACCTGTTCGATGCGGACCGATCCGTCCTTGCGCTCTTCCCACTTCTCGGTTTCGACATGCGAGGCATAGGGAAGCTCTTGATGCAGGCGCAGAAACAACTTCTCGCGGGTGATTTCGGCCGCGAGCTGGCGCATCGGCAAATCGGAAATCTGATCCTCCGGATAGTACCAGGGACCTTCCGGCAACGTCTCGGCAAGATAGTCCATGAGGTCCTTGCAGCCCGAACCGTTCAGCGCCGAGATCATGAAGGTGCGTTCGAATTTGATCGTCTCGTTGGCCGCGGCCGCGAGCTTCAAAAGATCCTCCGGACGCACCTGGTCGATCTTGTTCAACACGAGGATCTTCGGCTGGTGCACTTCCTTCAGCCCCTCGAGGATCGCTTCCGCATCGCCCTTCAGGCCACGCTCGCTATCGATCAGGAGCATGATCACGTCCGCATCCTTAGCGCCGCCCCAGGCGGTCGTGACCATGGCACGGTCGAGCCGCCGCCGCGGCTTGAAGATGCCGGGCGTATCCATGAAGACGATCTGCGCGTTGTCGTGGATGGCGATGCCACGCACGATCGCGCGCGTCGTCTGCACCTTGTGGCTGACGATCGAAACCTTGGCGCCGACGAGGCGGTTGACCAAAGTCGACTTGCCTGCGTTTGTCGCGCCGATCAGCGCCACGAAACCCGAGTGGGTCGGCGCGCCTTCAGCGGCCGTATCTTTTTCCATGTCCGTCATTTTTTCCGTCAATTTCCGGCGGAGTTTTTCCGCCACACGCCTTCGCGTTCCAGCAATTTCATCGCGGCGACCTGCTCGGCGCCACGCTTGGACCTGTCGATCCCGGTCTCCGGCGCGACCCCCGCGATCTCCACGGTTACCGTGAAGCGGGGATCATGATCCGGGCCGGAACGATCGTCCGTTCTGTAAGTCGGCGCGATGCCAAACTTGGCATGCGCCCATTCCTGCAATTCGGTCTTCGCATCGCGGCGGGCACCGTCGGCGCGGACCGCCCGATCCTTCCAATGGCGCAGCACGAAGCCGCGGGCGGCCTCAAGGCCCCCATCGAGATAGATGGCGGCGATGAGCGACTCTACCACATCGGCGCGCACATTCATCATCGCCTTGCCGGTAATCTTCTTGACGTCGGAACCGGTGCGGATGAACTGGTGCAGTTCCAGATCGTCGGCGACCATGGCGCAGCTTTCGGCGCTGACGAGCTGGTTCAGCCGCACCGACAGCTCGCCTTCATTTGCATCGCGAAACGTCTGGAACAGAAGTTCGGCAACGCAGAGCCCCAGCACCCGGTCGCCCAGGAACTCCAGGCGCTGATAATTGGAGCCTTTGGCGCTACGGGCGCTGGAATGGGTGAGCGCCCGATCCAGGCGCTCCTTCTCAGCAAACTGATAGCCAATCACGGTCTCGAGTTTTGCCCGATCCTCCGCGCTCAGCGACCGCGACTTCATTATTCGACCGCCTTGAACAGACGATCGTAACGCAGGTTCGCCGGCCACTTCCAGACTTCGCGGAACGAGGTGTCGTTGCCGAGCGAGAAGAAGATCATGCTGGCGCGGCCAACCAGGTTCTCGGCCGGGACGAAGCCGACGTCGAAGCGGCTGTCGGCCGAGTTGTCGCGGTTGTCGCCCATCATGAAATAGTGGCCTTCGGGCACGATGAATTCGCGGGTGTTGTCGCCGCGCGAATCCGGGAACTGGTCGAGCGTGTCGTAGGACACGCCGTTGTCCATCGTCTCACGATAGACCGGGACGTCTCCGCCGGTGTCGTACTGATCGTCGGCGCGGAACGCACCGTCCGGCACGCGGTCGACCGGCTTGTCGTTGATGTAAAGGATGCTGTTGCGCACCTGGACGCGATCCCCCGGCAGGCCGACGAGGCGCTTGATATAGTCGATGTCGGGGTTCGGCGGGAAGCGGAAGACGACGATATCGCCACGCTTCGGCTCGCTGGCGAGAATGCGGCCGGAGAACAGATCGGGAGAAAGCGGCAGTGAATACTTGGAGAAACCGTAGGCGAACTTGTTGACGAAGATGTAGTCACCGACGAGCAGCGTCGGCATCATCGAGCCCGAGGGAATGGTGAAGGGCTGAAAGAGAACGGTACGGATGACCACGGCCAGGAGCAGCGCCTGGATAACGACCTTCACGTTTTCCCAGAGACCGCTCTGCTTCGCTTCTGTCTTTTCTGCCACGCTCGTGTCTTCCTTTATCATGGCAACGCCCTCACCGGGGCTTGCTCTTAACTTTCTTCCGCAGCTCTGATCCCACCTTCAAACTGCGTACAATCCGGTCCCATATGCTGCAGGCTGCCTGCCCTTCAATCGCCTCGGACCGGGTTTTCCAGCGGAATGCTCTAAACCGTTCCCTCAACCGGGGCAACGGGCAGCGCTTCGATAATCACGAAGGCCTGCGCCAGAGGAAAATCGTCGGTGATCGTTAGGTGAATGGCCGCCCGGTGATGGGGCGGCAGCATCTGCGCCAGACGCTCCGCCGCACCGCCGGTGAGGTTCATTGTCGGTTTGCCGCCGGGCAAATTGATGACGCCCATGTCCTTCCAGAAGACGCCGTGCGCGAGACCGGTGCCCAGCGCCTTCGAACAGGCTTCCTTGGCGGCGAAGCGCTTGGCGTAGGAGGCAGCCCTATTCTTCCGGCCTTCGGACTTGGCGATCTCGATTTCCGTGAAACAGCGCTGCACGAAGCGCTCGCCGAAGCGAGAAAGCGAGTTTTCGATCCGCCTGATATCGATCAGGTCGCTGCCTATGCCTATGATCATGAGGAAGATCCGAAGTCCTTGGTGCGCGCGCGGCGTCGCTTTTGAAAGATGCGAGCAGCGTGGTAAGCCGCAAGATAGGAAATCAGCGCGCCGGCGGCGGCCAGCGGCAGGGAGCCGATGAGCATCGGCTTGAAGACCGGTCCCCAAAGAGCAGAAAGGTCGAAGTGCTCGACCATGCGCATCACATCGGCGCTGCTGGCGGCGTGCGCGCTTTCCACACCCAAGATGGCGATGCCGAGCTCGTAGGACGCGGTCAGGATCATCGGGATCGTCACCGGATTGGCAAGCGCGGTGGTGATCGCGGCGGCAACCAGATTGCCGGAGAACACGAAGGCCAGGGCGACGGCTATGACGATGTGCAGACCGAAGAACGGCGTAAACGACGACGCCGCGCCCGCAGCCACCCCGATAGCAATCGAGTGCGGTGTCGAGGAGAGGCGCAGGATCCGCAAGGCAATGTAGCGCGGGCCACGCCGAAAGCCCTTGCGCGGCCACAGGAGTGCGCGGAGCCTTTCGGAAATCGTGACCGGTTTTCTGCGTCTAAATAACATTCTGCCGTCATGACCGCATCTTGGAGCCGTGCGACCGGCACAAGACGGCGCGTCCGCCTGTTTGCTGGCCGCAAGATAGGCGTCATGCCTGCGGCTTGCAACCCGCTGGCGCGCCGCGCACGTGTCGCAGGCGAGCCATTCACGGAACGCATGGCTTCAGCATCCCGCCATCAGACGGGACGCGATCGACTTAGTAGTTGCGGAACAGGCCGCGATCGATCTGGCGCTGACGGTACTCGAGATCGATGCGATCGACCGAGCTATTGAGATAGGCGAGCTCGCGCTCTTCCTGAGTGGGGACGCGCAGTGCGCGGGTGATCTTCTTCAACTGATTGAACATGGCAAACCTCTTTGTTTACCTCCCGATACAGAAGATAGTTTAGAAGTCCCTTTTCCACCAGTTCCAGGAAAAGGCGGCAGCCATGCAGTCACAGCATGCCTTGCCGCTTTGCCATGCACCTCGTGCCTGTTTTTGAGGCAGCGACATGTAGAGCAACGGCACGGCGGCCCTGCAGGCGCCGCGCCGGTTGGCTCATTCGAAGAGGCGCTTCACCGTGGACACGCTCGGAAGCTCCTTGAGCTGCGTGATCAGATGGTTGAGCTGGCGCAGATCCCAGACTTCGAGATCGAACTGCAACTCGCTGAAGTCCGCCGCCACGCGGCCCATCGACAGTGAGCGGATATTGACGTCGCTGGTCGCGATCGCCTGAGCCACTTCGGCCAGCGTTCCCGGCTCATTCAGGGCGCTGATTGCAATCCGAGCCATGAAGCGGCTGCTGTTGGCTTCGTCCAGATCCCAGCGCACATCGATCCAGCGCTCCGGTTCGTCGTCGAATTTCTGCAGGATGGGCGACTGGATCGGATAGATGGTGATGCCCTTGTCCTTTTCCATGATGCCGACGATACGATCGCCGGGAATGGCACCGGCGGGGCTGAAATGCACCTCGGCATTGCCGGAGAGACCGCGGATTGGAAGCGCTTCCGGCCCTTCGACCTGTACTGCGCCGTTCGCATCCTTACCAAGCCCCGGCAGTTTGAACACCATGCCGGCGGCGCTGCGCATGTTGAACCAGCCATCGTCGGCGCTCGGCTTCACCGTCACGCGCTCATCCTGGTGATCCGGGAAGACCGCGCGCAGGACATCGAGCGAAGAGAGCTCGCCGCGACCGACCGCAGCGATCGCGTCTTCGACTTCCTTCTGACCGAGACGATGCAGCGCCGGCTTTAGCGCTTCGCGCGAAAACGTCTTGCTGGCGCGCTCGAAGGTGCGCTCCAGAATGCGATAGCCGAGGCCGGCATATTGCTTGCGAACCGCGGCGCGCGTCGCGCGGCGGATCGCCGAGCGCGCCTTGCCGGTAACGACGATCTCTTCCCAGGCCGGCGGCGGCACCTGAATGCCCGAGCGAATGATCTCCACCTCGTCACCATTGTTGAGGCGTGTGACCAGCGGCATGATGCGGCCGTTGATCTTGGCGCCGACGCAGGTGTCGCCGATGTTGGTGTGTACGGCGTAGGCGAAGTCGATCGGCGTCGCGCCACGCGGCAGCGCGATGAGCTGCCCCTTGGGCGTGAAGCAGAACACCTGATCCTGGAACAGCTCGAGCTTGGTGTGCTCGAGGAATTCTTCGGGGTTGTCGCCCTCGGCGAGGGATTCGATCGTGCGCCTGAGCCAGGAATAGGCGTTCGACGTCGGCGACAGGGCCTGATCCGCCGAGTTCCCCTCCCCGTCCTTGTAGAGCGAGTGGGCCGCGATACCGTATTCGGCGATATCGTTCATGCGCCGCGTGCGGATCTGCAGCTCGATGCGCTGGCGCGAAGGGCCGACGATCGTGGTGTGGATCGACTGATAGTCGTTCTGCTTCGGCGTCGAGATGTAGTCCTTGAAGCGACCTGGAACAACGCGCCAGCGGGTGTGCACGATGCCGAGCGCCCGGTAGCAGGACGGGATGTCATCGACGATGATGCGGAAACCCCAGACGTCGGAAAGCTGTTCGAAGGACAGCGACTTCGACTGCATCTTGCGGAAGACCGAATAGGGCTTCTTCTGGCGGCCCTTGACCTGCGCAGCCTTCAGGCCTTCGGCCTGAAGCAGTTCGCGCAACTCGTCCTCGATCTTCTTGATCAGACCTTCGTTGCGCTGGGAAAGCTCTTCCAGTCGCCTAGTGACCGTCTCGAAAGCTTCCGGGTTGATGTGGCGGAACGAGAGATTTTCGAGCTCTTCGCGCATATCCTGCATACCCATGCGGCCGGCGAGCGGCGCATAGATATCCATCGTTTCTTCGGAGATGCGGGCCCGCTTCTCCGCCGACATGTGGTCGAGCGTGCGCATGTTGTGCAGCCGGTCGGCAAGCTTGACCAAAAGCACACGCACGTCGTCCGAGATCGCCAGCAGCAGTTTGCGCAGGTTCTCAGCCTGCTTGGCCTTCTTGGTGACGAGATCGAGCTTCTTGATCTTCGTTAGCCCCTCGACGAGCGCACCGATGTCTTCGCCGAAGAGATCATCAATCTCCTGGCGGGTCGCGGTCGTGTCTTCGATCGTGTCGTGCAGCAGCGCGACCGCAATGGTCGACTCGTCGAGCCGCATTTCCGTCAGGATCGCAGCCACTTCCAGGGGATGAGAGATATAGGGATCGCCGCTTGCCCGCTTCTGCTGGCCATGCTTCTGCATCGCATAGACGTAGGCCTTGTTCAGCAAGGCTTCATTGACGTCGGGCTTGTATTTTTGCACGCGCTCAACGAGCTCGTATTGGCGCATCATTCGCTAGCGGTCCTCTGGATCAGGGTGATTTTAGGTCGAAACGACCTAAATCATAAACGTAATCGTTTCTCATAAGGTAGAGCGGGATGCCGGCGGACAACCGCATCCACTTTTCCTCATCCCGCTCCAGAAGAAATCAATAAAAAAGTGCGCCAATCATACGAGTGGCGCACTGCTTTGAAAACACGCAGGAACGGTCGTTCCGCGAAGGATCTCAGTAGTCGTCGCTCTTTTCCGGCGGCACAAGACCTTCGATGCCGGCCAGCAGTTCTTCTTCCGACATGCGGTCGAACGTGATCGCTTCCGGCTGATCTTCGTCTTCGGCAACTTCGGTGAACGTGGTTTCCGCTTCCGATTGAAGCAGCGAAGCCGGATCGGGCTCGGGCTCGTCCACTTCAACATGCTTCTGCAGCGAATGGATCAGATCTTCCTTGAGGTCGCCGGGAGAAAGCGTCTCATCGGCGATCTCGCGCAGCGCAACGACCGGGTTCTTGTCGTTGTCGCGGTCGATGGTGATGGCGGCACCCTGGGAAATCAGGCGCGCGCGGTGGCTGGCAAGCAGAACGAGTTCGAAACGGTTATCGACCTTGTCGATGCAATCTTCGACGGTGACGCGGGCCATTGCCTGTCCTTTTGGGCTCGAAGCGCGGCGGCATCGCCGCTGCACGGATTGACGACACGAAACCGGAACGGCCGTCTAGCGACGGCCTCGTCGGCTCCGATTTCTGGAATTAGCCGCCCGGATACAATCAAAACAAGACAAGTTCAAGTTTTTCCTGCAAGTGCCGCTCACGTAACGTCACACTTCGTGATAAAATGCGATCATAATGGGCTGGAAAACCTTAGCCGCAAACATCTGGTTGCATCATTGGCCTCGACGCCAAAACGCCTGGTAGAAAAGGCACTCCAGGGATGTGGACTATCTATAGCAACTGCTAAAACTAGCTATATTCGCGAGCGCCCTGCTGGAATAATGCAATGCCTAGCCTACATTATTTGCAATATCAGCAATTATTAATGTAACCGACTTATTTTTGCGTATCGGCCGGCAGCGGGCATTTGATGCGCCGGCATTGAAAAGGAAAGACGATGTTTGATCCCCGCGAAAAGATCGCACTTTTTATCGACGGCGCCAATCTCTACGCGGCATCGAAGAGCCTCGGCTTTGACATTGACTATCGCAAACTCCTGAAAGCCTTTCAAAAACGCGGTTACCTGCTGCGCGCCTACTACTACACCGCCCTCATTGAAGATCAGGAATATTCTTCGATCCGCCCGCTGATCGACTGGCTAGACTACAATGGTTACAAGGTCGTGACGAAGCCGGCCAAAGAATTCACCGACTCACTTGGCCGCCGCAAGATCAAGGGCAACATGGACATCGAACTGGCGATCGATGCGATGGAACAGTCCGAGACCGTCGATCACCTCGTCATCTTCTCCGGTGACGGCGACTTCACCACACTCGTCGAAGCGCTGCAGCGCAAGGGCCGCAAGGTCTCGGTCGTGTCGACAATGTCCACCCAGCCACCGATGATTGCCGACGACCTTCGTCGCCAGGCCGATCACTTCATCGACCTCGCAACGCTGCGGGCCGAAATCGGCCGCGAGCCTTCCGAACGCACGCCGCGGCATACGGCCGAACCGGTGGCGGACCCCGTCGAAATCTAAAGCGGCGATCTAGCGGACCAAGGATCGCTTAGATCATTTCATTGTCTCATCGAAACACTGAAGTGATCTAAGTCTTTGAAATTACGCAATTCCGGACGGAAAACCGTTTCGCACTTTTCCTGGAATTGCTCTAGCCACGATCCTTCAGCAGGCGGTTTTTCTGCCGGTTCCAATCGCGCTCTTTCGAGGTCTCGCGCTTGTCGTGGAGCTTCTTGCCTTTGCCGAGCGCCAGTTCGAGCTTGGCCCGACCGCGCTCGTTGAAGTAGATGCGCAGCGGGATCAGCGACATGCCTTCGCGATTGACCGCGCCCTGCAGACGATTGACCTCGCGCTTCGACAGAAGCAGTTTCCGCCGCCGCCGCGTTTCATGGTTGAAGCGGTTCGCCTGCAGATACTCCGGCAGATAGGAGTTGATCAGCCAGATCTCTCCACCTTCGTCCGTCGCATAGGATTCAGCAATGTTGGCCTTGCCTTCGCGCAACGACTTGACCTCGGTGCCGGTCAGAACCAGACCGGCCTCGTAGGTGTCGACGATCTCGTAGTTGAAGCGGGCCTTTCGGTTTTCCGCCACAACCTTGTTGACCGTGCGCTGGCTTCCTTTGGGTGCCATCAGTTCATCAATCCTGCATGCCTCAGCGCCGCGTCGATCGCCGCTTCGGTTGCCGGCTCCAGCGTCGACAGCAGCGGCGAACGCACGGTGCGGCTCATCCGGCCGAGGCGGTTCAGCGCATATTTCGCGCCGCAAAGGCCGGGCTCCATAAAGATCGCCTTGTGCAGCGGCATCAGCTTGTCCTGATAGGCAAGCGCCTTGGCGAATTCACCGGCAAGCGTCGCCTCCTGGAACTCGGCGCAGAGGCGCGGAGCCACGTTGGCCGTGACGGAAATGCAGCCGACGCCCCCATGGGCATTGAAGCCGAGTGCCGTCGCGTCCTCGCCGGAGAGCTGAACGAAATCCGGACCGCAGGCCATGCGCTGTTCGGAAACGCGCTCGATCTTGCCGGTCGCATCCTTGACGCCGATGATGTTCGCATAGGCCTTGCTAAGCGCCGCCATGGTCTCGACACTCATATCCACGACCGACCGGCCGGGGATGTTGTAGATGACGATCGGCAGCTTCACGCTTTCGGCGATCGCGGCATAATGCGCGAAGAGGCCCTTCTGCGTCGGCTTGTTGTAATAGGGCGTGACAACGAGGATCGCATCGGCACCAGCCTTTTCGGCATGCTGCGCGAGCTCGACTGCTTCCGTCGTGTTGTTGGAGCCGGCGCCGGCGATCACCGGCACCCGCTTGGCCGCCGCCTCGATGCAGAGCTCGACGACTTTCTTGTGCTCGTCATGGGAAAGGGTCGGAGACTCGCCGGTGGTGCCGACCGGCACGAGACCATGGCTGCCTTCTTTTATCTGCCATTCCACATGCGCGACGAAACCATCCGCATCCACCGCGCCGGTGGCGGTGAACGGTGTTACGAGAGCGGGAATGGAACCCTTGAACATGCACAACTCCTGACGGCGCAAAGACGCAAAATGCACTCATGCTTTGGCCGTAATCGACGGTTAAAAAACTGCCGCACCATAATCATGTGAGGGGGCTGCGGCAAGCGTCGTGACACGGCATTTCACGCCGGTTTTCATGCAAAAGCTTGACGTTCGGCCCGCATAATGGTCCCGCTCCGCCATAGGCCTGGGGCGGCATGGTGCGATTGCCATGATCAATATTGGCCGCTAGTCTTGCCTCAGACAATCCGGCGGCAGCTGAATGTGAGACACGGGGAACACGGCCTCTTGATGCGCGGATCAAATTTTCTGCCTGTCGCCGCCATCGTCGGCGCTGCGTTGCTCACATCGCCGGCCTTCAGTTCCGAAACGCCGGAACGGATACCGGTTCCGGCGCATAAACCCGACATATCGAACAAGGCCGCGCAGGTTGCCGTCGACGAAACCACCAATGCCATTCCGGCGATCGTCACCCCGGTCAACAGCGATCTGAAGACGGGCCTCGACGCCCTCTCCAACCGGCAGCCGGCGACCGCGATTTCCGTGCGCAATGCCATGAGCCGCGATGCACTCGACCGTCACATCCTGACCTGGGCGATTGCCGTTTCCGGCCAGCGCGGCATTCCTTCCTTTGAGATCGCCGATGCCCAGCGCGAACTTCAGGGATGGCCCGGCCTGAAATCCCTGCGCGCCAATTCGGAGCGGGCGCTCTATCGCGAAAACCCGCCGGCGCCGGACGTCCTTGACGCCTTTGGCAACACGCAGCCCGAGACAACCGAGGGAACCCTCATCCTGGCTCGTGCCCTTGTCGCCCAGGGACAAACGGAAGCAGCGGCGAAACGGTTGCTCGGAATTTGGCAACGGGACGCGCTCGACAAGGATATCGAGACCCGGATTCTCGCGGAGTTCTCCAGTCTACTAACACCCGCCGATCATCAGCGGCGCATGGCCATGCTCCTCTACCGCAATCGCGTCGAACAGGC
Source organism: Ensifer sp. ENS10 (assembly GCF_014852025.1). Taxonomy (NCBI): domain Bacteria; kingdom Pseudomonadati; phylum Pseudomonadota; class Alphaproteobacteria; order Hyphomicrobiales; family Rhizobiaceae; genus Ensifer; species Ensifer sp. ENS10. Next base: position 1,088,728 of record NZ_JACVAS010000001.1, on the reverse strand, counting down.
CGAACGCTTTGGCGATCTCGGCAAGGCGCAGTCGCTCTATCGTGCCTGGGCAGCAGTCAGCCGCGGCAACGACAAGGCAGATGCGCTGATCGCGGCGGTCGATCCTTCCTGGCGCAAGGATCCCGCCTATCTCTTCATTCAGATCGAGTCCTTGCGCAAACAGAAGAAGTACGAGGAAGCGGCCAAGCTGCTTGCCCGTATGCCAAGGGACAGAGGGGTGCTCGTCAATCCTGGCGAATGGTGGATCGAGCAACGCGTTGTCAGCCGAGGCCTGCTCGACGCCGGCGACTTCAAGGGCGCCTACCGGATCGCGGCCGGTCATATGGCCACGGAGGCGACCGATATCGTCGATGCCGAATTCCACGCCGGCTGGTATGCACTACGCGGCATGGAAGATCCGGCGATCGCAGCTCGCCATTTCCGCCGCATCCTCGATGCGTCAAACCGCCCGCTTTCCGCCTCCCGCGCCTGGTACTGGCTGGGCCGGTCGGCCGAGGCCGGCGGACCGGGCAATGCCAGCGAGTATTTCGCCAATGCGGCGCGCTACCCCGGCACCTTCTATGGTCAACTCGCAGCCGCCCGGCTTGGCCGCAAGGCGCTGAACGTCGCCTACCCTGCCCCGTCGGCGGGCGATCGGACACAATTCGAAAATCGCGAGGCGGTGCGGGCGATCTCCCGCCTTGAAAGCGCCGGCCATGCCTGGCGCGCCGACAATATCTACCGTGCGCTTGCCGAAGAACTGAACAGTCCCGGCGAACTCGCCCTGCTTTCGGCGCGCGCCGAGAAGGCCGGAAACCACCAGCTTTCGCTCCAGATCGGCAAGATTGCATTCGGACGCGGCATCGATGTCGCGGCGCTCGCCTTTCCCGTCGGCGTGATCCCTTCAAGCGCCAATATCGACGGTTCCGGCAAGGCGCTCGCCTATGCGATCGCGCGGCAGGAGAGTGCCTTCAATCCCGCAGCCATCTCCACCGCCAATGCCCGCGGCCTGCTGCAACTGATGCCGGGTACCGCCAAGGGCGTCGCCAGCCGCTATGGCCTTGCCTATTCGCAGGACCGGCTGACCAGCGATGCCGGCTACAACGCCACGCTTGGCGCGCACTATCTCGGCGAACAGATCAGTAGTTTTGGCGGGTCCTATATCCTGACCTTCATCGCCTACAACGCCGGACCGCGCCGTGTTCCGGAATGGCTTGGCCGCTATGGCGATCCGCGCGGCAAACCGATCGACGAAGTCGTCGACTGGATCGAGCGCATTCCATTCCAGGAGACCCGCAATTATGTGCAGCGGGTCATGGAAAACTATCAGGTTTACAAGTCGAGGCTCGGGCAGAACGCCGACATCGTCGAAGATCTGAGGGTGGGGCGGCAATAGCCGAACGCGCCACCCGCCGTTCAAGCAATCGTGATGATCGCCGGCGGCACAAAAGGCGGCTTAAGCCATTTCCCTTCTGAAGGTTCGATCTTTCCTGAAGGAAATGGTGAACACAATGAAGACCTTATCCATTATCGCCCTGTCTCTGGCGACGGCAATGAGCAGTGTTCCGCCTGCCAATGCATTCCCGATCGCTCCGCAGGTATCTCGAACGACTGACATTCAAAAGGCTCAGTTCCCATACGAGCGCGGCGAAGCCCGAAAGAACCGCCCCAGTTGTGTCGTTCCTTATTGCGAGCGCGGCGGCCGGCGCGGCTATTACCGGGATGGCGATAGACGCGGATACTATCGGGACGGCTATTACCGGGATGGCTACTATCGCGACCGTTATCGCCGCCACTACCACAACGACAATGATGTCGGCGCTTTCATTGGTGGGCTTGCGGCAGGCGCAATCGTCGGCGGTTTGCTGAGTCAGCCGCGATACTACAATGGGTCGCGTGCAGTCAGCGGCAATGCCCATACGCGCTGGTGCTACGCCCGCTATCGGTCCTATCGCGCCTGGGACAACTCGTATCAGCCCTATGGCGGTCCACGGCGACAATGCTCGCCCTACTGACAAGGCAGATGACCACGTTCGCAAGTAGCGCGCTGTTAGCGAGCCATTCGCAGCGAATGCGCGCTATGCACGCGCCTTGCCCTTTCACCTCGAGCCGCTACGATCCTGCCGTTAGCGGTTGGAGGCAGGCAGACGATGAATCAAGGCGGGTTTCGGGAGCATCGGTTCCTCGCGGCTGATGATTTGCAACTCTACGTGCGGAGCTACGGCCTTGTGCGTCCCACACCTGCAGTTCCGATCATCTGCCTGCCGGGCCTCACCCGCAACAGCCGCGATTTTCACGAACTCGCAATCTTTTTGTCGTCACCGTGCGGTGGCGGACACACCGTCTTCTCACTCGATTATCGCGGCCGAGGCAATTCGCAGCGTGACGACGACAAGAGCCACTACTCAATCGCAATCGAAACAACCGACGTCATTGCGGCCTGCACGCATCTGGGGATTGATCGTGCAGTTTTTATCGGCACTTCCCGCGGGGGGCTGATCCTGCACCACCTCATCGGGGTTGCACCCGGCCTCATTGCAGGCGCGGTGCTCAATGACATTGGGCCCGTCATCGAAATCGAGGGCCTGCTGGCCATCCGGGACTATCTCCACAAGGAGCCAGGCGAGCCGACAAGCTGGTCCATGGCGCCTGGCTATCTGAAAGAACTCCACGGAGCCGATTTCCCGATCCTTGGCGAACGCGATTGGCTACAAATGGCAAAGGCGGTCTACCGCGACGAGGACGGCACGCCGGTGCCAGATTTTGATGTAGCCATCGCGCAGCAACTGCTTGACCTGACCGCTGAGACATTGTTGCCAGATCTCTGGCCGCAGTATGGGGCCCTTTCCCGGATGCCGCTTTTGGTTATCAGAGGCGAGCACTCCCGGCTACTCTCGGAAGGGACGGTAAGCGAGATGTGCAAGCGACATTCGGGAACGGTAGCATTCACCGCACGAGGTCAAGGCCATGCACCGCTACTGCACCTCGACGGCCCTCGCCAGGCAGTGAGCGCCTTTGTCACCGCCATCACAACTGCGGCGCCAAGCTAGCACCGATCGGCTGCACTCAGAGGGCCATCTCGACCATTGACCTCGACGGGCGCATGCACCCGGCTTAACCGGGTCGCGTCGCCGGCGCGTGGCTGAGCGTTGCACAATTCAGAAACGAAAAAACCCGGCTCGAAAGCCGGGTTTCTCTCTCCTGACCGAAGTCAGACGATATTAGAAGTCGCGCTGCAGACGGACGAAGCCGAATACCTGGTCGTCGCTGTTGTCAGCATCTTCATACTGAACCGAAACGCGGGTCGCGAGGCCTTCGGTGATCTTGTAGTCAACCGTTACGCCAGCGCGCCACATGTCGTCGCTACCGAAGTCGGTGAACGAGTCCTGCAGGCTGCCGAAGTACTGAACGCCGGGGGTGATGGCGAGCTTGTCGGTAGCGTTCCAGCGGTAAGAAGCTGCAACGGTCCACTCGGATTCAGCCCAGTAGGTGTTCGGGTTCGAAGCCCAGATACCAGCGAGCTGGAAGACGCCCGGGCCGAGGTCAGCCGAGAGCAGAGCGCGGATCGCGCCTTCTTCCCATTCGGTGTCGTAGCCGCCGAGCAAGTCGAACGAAACGCCGCCGACCGAAGCCGAAACGATACCGGAGACGCCGATGCCGTTTGCCTTAGTGGACCAGCCTTCGAGCTCGTCAATCGAGATACCGGCCTGGAACGAACCGCCGTCGTAGAGGTAGGCGATCGAGTTGAACTCGGTGACGTTGCCGAGCGTGTCGGTTTCGCCGTTCAGGCCCTTATCCCACCAGTTGTAGAAGAAACCAGCCTTGAGGCCACCGAGCTGGATGTAGGCTTCATCAACGTCGATGAAGTCGCTGTCGCCAGAGTCGGTGTCGTTGTCGGCGTTGAACTCAGCAGCGAAGAAGCCGGTGAGCGTGCCATACTCGGTGTCGCTCTTGGCGTCGAACGAGATGTAAGCGCGCGAGAAGGCATCCCAGTCCGAAGTGGAATAGTTCGGGCCGCCGTTGCCGAGGAAGTCATGGTTCGCCTGGTTGTAACGGCTCTGCGAGGCGTTGTCACCGAACGAAGTCTGGAAACGGATGAAGCCGCCGATCTTGAGGCAAGTTTCGGTGCCCGGGATGTAGAAGTAGCCAGTGCCGAAAGCGTCGCAAACGCGAACGTATTCCATGGGCTCCGGCTCGGCTGCGACGATTGCGTCGGCTGCCTGTGCGCCGGAAACTGCTGCGAGAGCAGCAGCGGAGCCGAGAAGAAGGCTCTTGATGTTCATTTCTGACCTCCAGTCAAAAGTTTCAAACGGGTCTGGGTATTTTGCTGAAGGACAGCTTTCCCTGCCCCATCCCCAACGTTCAAGAAGTCGGACGATCAACCGCCCTTGCTTCCGGAGTTGAAAATACAAGACCGGATCATCGGCGCAACGTCCAACTAGCGAGATCACGCGCTTTGCATCGCCCTTCGCCGAACCCTGTTGCTGAAACGACACAAAATCGCCGCAGACCCCGGAAGAAAATTAACAAAGCATTAAGAAAAGCCTTTGGTGGCAGGGGCTTAGCATTAGGGAAACAGACGCAGCCTGTTTCAGAAAGAGGCAGAAAGCTGCCCAAAATAGGGGAAAGGATGGCCACAAACGCCGACTCCACCTCGTTGGCAAGCGGCTATAACAGCATTCGCTCCCGGAAATGAGAACCGAACGGACCATTCGCAATCGAAAGATTCATCAGAATCAATGCCGAGATTCGCAAACGAAACGCATCCTTGATTCTGGTCCGGGGAGAATCGTGGCCTGCACCCGCAGGAAGAGAACGTCTATCGACGGACGCGGCCCGCAGAGATCTCGGACGAGAGAGAGAGAGAGAGAGAGAGAGAGAGAGAGAGATGCTGAAGCTGAAAACAGAGGGTAAGACAGCAGCCGAGATAGTGAACGCGGTAGGAATAGGCCGTGCGAGCGTCCTTAGGATACTGAAAGAGGCTGCGTAGGGTGAATATGCAGAACGAAACTGGAGGGCTCGCGGCGAGCCTCCATCCGTGAGATGTTGGGATAAGCCGCCGCTGGAGCAGTCAGTTCATCTCTGACTTCCTTCGAGGTCTCTAGGCCGAAGATCAGTCCATCGAATTCCTCTGCACCAAAAGGGCAATCCTCGTAGGGGCCTACCGGAGGACCTTCCTGCCCCCGTAACTAATCGCCATTCACTCTCATACGTCCACTCGATCCGGTATTGATTTAAACTGGAGCAAGACTTCGAAAGGGGCAAACGTGCCTGGGTGCGGATTGGTCAGGCTGGAGGAGTACAGCGAGGACCCACGTCAAAAGGTCGCCTCCCTAACCCGGAAGGGCAGACATCTGGCCGACAGCCTTTATCGTCTTCTGGAATCTTGGTCCAAGGTGTCCCAAAACATTTCTGGGTCACACGACTGGGTCACAGCAGCAACAAGCCCATCATTAGGGCTGTCCGCAAATCACTGAAAACTTAGAAGAAATTGGGGCCGCCTGTGACCCAAAAGAACAGTGGCGGAGAAGAAGGGATTCGAACCCTCGATACCGTTTCCGGTATACTCCCTTAGCAGGGGAGCGCCTTCGACCACTCGGCCACCTCTCCGTTAGCGCCTGACTAGTGACACTCAGCGGCCAATGCAAGATTTTTTTGTCGGTTTCCGGCAATTCCCCCCATTTTCCGTGTGGGCCTGGCCGGCAGGAAGCAAACGTGTGGGCGTAGCGACAGGCCACTCGTGCAGCCAAGTAGGAGTAGCTGGAAAGTTTCGGCGCTTGCCGTCCCCCGATTCTCACAAGCAATAGAAATGGAAACCCGAGATCCGCGAGTCTTGCCTCTCATGCCCTACGATTTGCGTGCGAGACGCTCGATCGCCTGCTGAGTGGCGGCACCGAAGTCGCCGTCAATCGGTCCACCATAGTAGCCGCGGTTCTTAAGCAGCGCCTGCATTTCCTTGCGGAACGCCGGCGTGAAGTTGTTGGGCTGCGTTCGCAATTCTTCCAGCTTGGCCGGGTCGCCGCCCTCGATGCTGGCTGCGGCCCAGCGAACCGCCTCCTTTGCGTCTGCCTTGGTACCGAGGCCGTAATCATAGAGACGGCTCAGATTGCCCATGGCGTAGGCGCTGCCGGCATTCGCGGCCATCTCGTACCAGGTGCGCGCCTGCACATAGTCCTGCGAGACACCGTTGCCGATATCGTAGAACCAGCCGAGCAATGCCATGGAATAAGAATCGCCCATATTGGCCGCCTTCTCATACCAGACCTTGGCTTCGCCATAATTCTGCTCGGTCCCCAATCCGTTCTGATAGGCCCATCCGAGTGACGACATGGCATTGGTGTCGCCGCTTTCGGCTGCTTTCTTGTACCAGGACAGCGATTGCGCCAGGTCCTTGGGCAGGCCGAGCCCCTCCCGATAGAACCAACCCATCGTTGCCATGGCGTTGGCATAGCCCTGATTGGCCGCCTGCTCGTACCACCTGGCAGCCTCGGCATAGTCCTGCGCGATGCCGCCGTAACCCTCACGATAGAGCCAGCCGAGCGACGCCTGGCCGTAGGCGTTGCCGCCTCTCGCCGCCTCCTCGAACATGCGCTTGCCCTGGTCTACGTCCACCGGACCATCGGTCCCATAGACTGAGAACCAAGCCAGATTCGTCAGCGCATACATGTTGCCGCCGTCGGCCGCCTTCCGGTAGTTGCGTCGCGCGTCGACATAATTGCGGCCGGCATCTTGCGCCCGACCCAGCATGTTGACGAGCATCATATCGTCCGGGTTTTCGTTGACGGCCTGGGCGCAGGCGGTCAAAGCCCGCTCGGAATCGAGCTTCAGGAAATTGACCCCGAGGAAGCCCGGCATCGATTGCGGCTCGCCTGCCAGCAGATAGCAATCGCGCGAGGCCTGGGTGTCCTTGCCGGTCGGCGAGACGTTGAGACCCTTTTGCGGCTCGAGCGCCGCGATCTGCTGCTCGGCTTCGGCTTTATACTTGCTGTCAGGATAGCGCTCAATGAAGCGCGTCAGCGCCGCCGCATCGGTCGACTGTTTCAAGGCTTCCCAGGCAATCTCGTCAGGCGTCACGCTCGACGTCTGCTCGGCCTCAGTCAGAAGCTTCAGCTTCTTTTCGGCAAGCATCTTATAGACCGGGTCCGATCCATGCTTGGCCAGGAAGGCGGTTAGCAGATCCTTGTCGGCGAGATCGCGGATGTTCTGCCAGTCGGCAGCCGCCTCGGATTGGCTGTTCGGCGACAGTTGGCCGCCATTGTTAGTGATACTGATGTTCACCTCTTTGATATTGAGGAAGATCTGCGCACCACCGAGCGACCCGTAAACGAACGGCTCCTGGCCGCGATTGGTCACCGACACCACCTCATCGCGTACCTTACCGAGCGCAATGCGGACATCGACGCCGGGTTCGGTCAGGTATTTGGCGAGTGCGGTGGCGAAGGGGCTGTTCTTGCCCTCCCCATCGAGCGCGACCGTGCCAGCCTTGGAGGCAAATGCGACGAGCAGGTCGGCTGATTCCGGTTCGACACGCGCCAGCCCACGCGAAACCGCCCTGGTCGAGATCGAGCGTGTCATGCTCTGTTCAAAGGGATTGTTGCGGCAGGCGTCGAGAATAACGAGCTTGAGTTTGGTGGCGCCTTCGAGCGAACGCTGAACCCGGTCGAGCCCGATCGCCTCGTCCTCCACGTCCTTGTCGGTTTTCAATTGCACGTCGACGGGAAGCAGGAAATTCTCGCCGTTCATCTCCATTCCGTGGCCGGAATAATAGACGATCGCGACTTCGGCGCCGGTTGCGAGATCTTCGAACTCGCGCAACGCCTTCACCATGCCCTGGCGACTAACGTCGTGCACCGTCGTGACGGTATCGAAACCGGCCTCCTCGAAGGAGGCCTTCATCAGTTCCACGTCATTGGCAGGGTTGTTGAGCGGTGACGTCGCTTCATATTTCTCGTTGCCGATCAACAGTGCGACGCGCTTGGCAGCCCACGCATCGGACGCCGACACAAACAACGCCATACAAAGAATAGAGAGCGGCAGCCAATGCCGCAAATGCCCCATGAACATGCCCTTCCCTCCGGCACCGACCATCGTTCTTCGCCTTGCCCAGCTTAAACGACGAACGATGCCCTCACCCATCTGTCCCGCGGAATCACCACATCGGGCGTCCCGGTCATGCCTGACCAAAGTATTACGTATGAGGTGGGGGCTTTCAATGTACGCACGCATCATAATTTATTCCGTGACACGCGCGTTGGCCGGCGCAAGGTCGAAGCAAGTCGATGCACTTAGCTGAAACACGATAGCGGCACGGCCGTCGATTCCATCGACGACAACGTTGCCGAAGGTTGCGAAAGGCTATCGGTCTCGGAGCTTGCCATGTCCATGAAGATGCATGTCGCGGAAGGAAAGCCCGGCCAGCTTGCGACGACCCATCAGCACTACTTCATCGAACGGCCCTGCCGCATCCTCGTCATCGGCCAGCATCTGAAAGCGAAGACCAAATATCAATGCCTGCTGCGCCATATCTCGATCGCCGGCGCAATGCTCGACTTCAACGCGGCAATCTTGATACCCAAACATTTTTTCCTGGAAATCGAGGGATTCAAAGAGGAAATCGGCTGTTCGCAGGTCCATCGCGAAGGCGCAGAGCTTGGCGTGCGCTTCAATATGCTGCTTTCGCCGGACTTCCTGCGCCGGCTGATCCGCATGCAATTTTCAACTGGCGGGATCTGACCCTTCAAAGCAGGCCGTGCGACATTAGATTTTTAGTGATCGATTTCAGGGGATTGCAAGTTTCTTCTGCAAAAGTGATTCTAGCATCGGTGGAAATCGCCCACCGATACAATGTGGGACAAATGAATTGTCCGGGGTCAAGGAATGCGATCAGAAACTGATCGCACCGTCCGACCCGGCACTGGCGGAGAATGACGCATGCAGAACCAGACGATGTACTCCTGCGTCCCGTCGCCTTTCTACGAGCGGCGCTATGAGCGATTCTCCATCGGGCACGCTGGCACGCTGACCGCTGTGCAGCCGGGGCTCGGCAGCGTCTCCGTGCGATCCTGCCGGATGATCGACATTTCGCGTGGCGGCGCGAGCTTTGCCGTCGACACCAACATCGGCCTGCCCCAACACTATTATCTGCATATCGTCGGCACGCCGCTCAGGATCGGTTGCGCCGAGGTCTATCGCAACGGCGAGCGCATCGGTGTCCAGTTCATCAAGCCGATCGAGCAGACCCTACTGCGCGAGATCATCCGGCAAGAGTTCTTCACCGGGCAGGTCAAGAAAGCAAAGCCGCGGCTGTAGTCCGACAATCGGCGCGAAACGAAGAGCACCGGAATTCCTGCAGCTTTTCTCGCGGGAATGATTCCGAATTGTCAAAGCATGCGATAAGTTCCCCGTGACGTTATTCGAACGGGGCCCATTATTCAGCATGTCCGCATTTTCTCGCTTCACGCCGCTCATCCAATCCCTGCCGTCAACAATTCCGTTTGTCGGGCCGGAGGCCATCGAACGCCAGAGGGGTCGCCCGATCGCCGCGCGAATCGGAGCCAACGAAAGCGGCTTCGGCCCCGCCGAAAGCGTGCTCTCGGCGATCCGGGAAGCAGCCGGCGGAACCTGGAAATACGCCGACCCGGAAAACCACGACCTGAAGCAGGCACTTGCGGCCCACCTCGGCACCACGCCGGCCAATATCGCGATCGGTGAAGGCATCGACGGGTTGCTCGGCCAGATCGTCCGCAGTGTGATCGAGCCGGGTATACCGGTCGTCACATCGCTTGGCGCCTACCCCACGTTCAACTACCACGTTGTCGGCCATGGCGGCCGGCTGGTCACGGTGCTGTATGCCGGCGACCGAGAGGACCTCGACGGCTTGCTTGCGGCCGTGAAGCGGGAAAATGCGCCGCTCGTCTATTTCGCCAATCCCGACAATCCGATGGGGAGCTGGTGGCCGGCAGACCGCATCGTCGAGTTTGCCAGGGCCCTTCCGGAAACAACGCTCTTTATTCTGGACGAAGCCTACTGCGAAACAGCGCCGGCCGAATCCCTGCCGGCCATCGATGCCTTGATCGATCGCCCGAACGTCGTGCGCACGCGCACTTTCTCGAAAGCATACGGGCTCGCCGGTTCACGTATCGGCTATGTGATCGCCACGCCGGGCACCGCCCAGGCATTCGACAAGATCCGCAACCACTTCGGCATGAACCGGATTGGTGTCGCTGCGGCGATCGCCGCGCTTGCGGACCAGGAGTATCTGAAAGAAGTGACGGCTAAGATTGCGGCCTCTCGCCAGCGTATCGCTGCGATCGGCACAGAGAACGGCTTGTCGCCGCTCGCTTCGGCCACGAACTTCGTGGCGATCGACTGCGGCCGGGATGCGGTCTTTGCCCGCGCGATCGTCGATACCCTGATGAACGACCATGGCATCTTCATCCGGATGCCGGGAGTGGCGCCCCTTAACCGCTGCGTCCGTGTCAGTACCGGACCGGAAGCGGAGATGGCCCTGTTTGAGGCCGCGCTGCCCGAGGTTCTGAAAAAGCTGGCCTGATCCAGCTTTCAGAGTCCGGCTGTCGGGCGGCGCCCCTCTGGGTGCCGCTCATTTGGTTCAATGAACCGTCATCCATTCGCGAGCGGCGCGCAGAGCTGCGGCGAGATCTGCCTTGCTCATCGTCATCGCCAGATCGGCGCGCAGATCGACTGCACGGTCGCAGCCCTTGATCGCGGCAATGTTCAGCCACTTGTGGGCGGCGACGAGATCGACCGGGCGACCGTGGCCGGTCGCATAGGCCAGACCCATTTCACAGAAGATTTCCGCCTGGTTGTCACCACCCATCGCGGCATCCGAAGCAATCTGCATATCAAAGCGTGCCATTGTCTTGTCCCTGTCTTGCCTGGTTGGTTCTTCCGAAGCGGCCCGCCCGTTTGGGGCGGACCATGCTCCAGATCAGCACTTGTTTTGGTCCCTGTTCGACCTTGCCTCTTTGCGGGCCTTTCCGGAGCGCGCCGTCTTTTTGCAGCGTCGTCTTCGGTGGTTTTTCGGAGCGTTTTTGTCCGCTCGTCTTATGGCTCCAATATGCAGCAGGGCTTTCAATGCGCGCTTAAAATGCATGCTTAATTTGCGACAAACAAAGTTCAAACACTTGGTAAACTTGAGTTTTTGTTAAACATCGGAAGTCCGGGAATCCGGCGCATTCGCTTCAAAATTTACGAAAAATTCAACTGCCGATTTCAACCAAACGCTAACCACGAAAAGATCGACGGTGGCAGAGCCGCCAGGATTTCCTAGATTTCGACCTGCTTGAAACGGCCAAGAAAAAGCGGCAAAAGCCGCCGTTTGGCTTGTTTACCTTTACGTGCGCGTAAGCTATCGTGCGCGCGGCAGTGAGGAGACTGCCTTTTTGCATACGAGGACATCTAAAGCTGCCGGCGGAGCGGACCACGCCGGCAGCCTCGATCTGGAGGACTGGAATGTTACGTACCTTGCTCATGACCGCGACGCTCGCCCTTGGCATTGCCGGGACGGCGGCCGCGGCAGAACCGATCGTCGGCAACTGGAAGACCGCAAGCGGCGCGACCGCGGAGATTGTGCCTTGTGGCGGAGCCTTTTGCGTGACGCTGAAGACCGGCAAGCATGCCGGCAAGCGCATCGGCAACCTCGCCGGTACCGACGGCAGCTATTCGGGCGAAATCACCGATCCGGATACCGACAAGACCTATAGCGGTTCTGGCGCCGTCAACGGCAATTCGCTGAAGATGAAGGGCTGCGTCCTGAAAGTGCTCTGCAAGTCACAGACCTGGACGCGCCTCTAAGCGCGCGATACGGCGGCACCGGACACATTGACGAATTGAAAGGGCGGCCATCGGCTGCCCTTTTTGCATGTGCGGTCCATGGACTTCGCTGTTACGCGACCGTTCGCAGCGCCGCCCCCTTGGCTCCTCCTTGCGCACCCACTGTGATCGCGCCGGTCTCGATCTCCCGGTCCGTGCAGCGCGGCTCGCCATGCAACCGAAGATGAACGCCAGATGAACGGACATCTCAGCATCAATTCAGTTTGGGTGTGCGAAAACACACTCAATCGATTTGAACCTGCCTCCAAACAACGGACAGAACCATGGATATCCTTGCTCGGCGCCTCACCATCATCAGCCTTCTGATGGTCGTTTTCGCTGTAACTCTCGCCGCTGCCGTCAGCGCGGACACCGAACGTCGCCGCACCAATACCTATCTCGGTTCGCTGACGGATTGCACCGCGCATACGGCGCAATACTGCCAGGCCAAACTCTAACCCGGGACGAGACGGGCTACGCCCTGCTCCGCCGCCAAGTGAAACCGATCACCGCGTGATCTGATGGAGAAACGAACATGCTGGCCGCTCTTTCGACATCCGCGTTTCTCTCGCTGCGCGTGCTTGCACTGGCCGGCCTGCTGATGGCACCGGTTGGAGCGCTTGCCTACTCCAAGGCCAACGGTGCCGGCATCGGCAAACAGGGCGCGGGCCTCGTCCTCTTCGTCACCCTGCAGCGTCAATCGATGACGTGAGGCGGGTGCCACCCGATCGGATTGCATGAAAGGGGCGCTCGCGCCCCTTTGTTCTTTCCGACTTGCGCTTGGCGTCCTCTCGCACCTGCAGCGTCGTGCTTCTTTTAAGATACGCCAAGGTTGCTGCAGCACTTTGAGTTTCTGCTTGTTTCCCCTAATTGGATACGATTGTGGGATTCGCCACAACAGCCCCTTGTCAGCCCCGATGCCCGCCTATCTCGTCTATACGCTTGCCGCCCTTGCCGAAATCGCCGGCTGCTTTGCCTTCTGGGCGTGGTTGAAGCTCGATAAATCCATCGTCTGGCTTATTCCAGGCATGGCCTCCCTGGCACTTTTCGCCTGGCTCCTCACCTGGATCGACAGCGAAGCTGCGGGCCGCGCCTACGCGGCCTATGGCGGCGTCTACATCGCCGCGTCGCTGCTCTGGCTCTGGCTTGCCGAAGGGGTCAGGCCCGACCGCTGGGATCTGGCCGGCATGACCATCGCCCTTCTCGGCAGCGCGGTCATCCTCGCGGGCCCGCGTTGAACCGATGACCTGAGGCCGCAGCGCGGTTGTGCAAGCCAATATCTTGTCGTTTGCTTGTCAGAAGCCGCAGCCTATAATGCGACATGAACAAGCGAATCTCTTCACACTCCGTCCTTTCCGTCGCAACGCCTGAGCCTTTCGAGCCGCAATACTTCGACGATCCTGCGGCTGCTGTCGATTGCCTCGAGGCGCTCTACGAGCGCAATACCCGGTTCCTCTGCGAAGCGTTCGAGGGCCTGGGCAAGTCCGATGAGCCCCTCACCCGCTATCGTGCCTGCTACCCGCAGGTCAGCATCGAGACGAGCAGCTTCGGACATGTCGATTCCCGCCTGTCCTTTGGCTATGTCAGCGCGCCCGGCGTCTATACGACCACGATCACCCGGCCGAAGCTTTTCCGGCACTATCTGAAGGAACAGCTCGGGCATCTCATACGGAACCACGGCCTCGGCGTCACCGTCTCGGAATCGGCAACCCCGATCCCCCTGCATTTTGCCTTTGGCGAGGGCGCCTATGTGGAGGCGTCGGCGGCAAACACCATCGACATTCCGCTGCGCGATCTGTTCGATGCGCCTGACCTGACGACGACCGACGACGAGATCGCCAACGGCTCCTACGAGCCGGGCCCCGGTGAACCCTCGCCGCTTGCGCCCTTCACCGCTCAGCGCATCGACTACTCGCTGGCGCGGCTCAGCCATTATACCGCGACGAACGCCACGCACTTCCAGAACTTCGTGCTCTTCACGAACTACCAGTTCTATATCGACGAGTTCTGTGCCTGGGCCCGCCAGCAGATGGCCGAAGGCGGCAACGGCTACACGGCCTTCGTCGAGCCCGGCAACATCATCACGCCCGCCGGCGCCGACAAGCCGGAGACCGACTATACGCTCGCACGGCTGCCGCAGATGCCCGCCTATCATTTGAAGAAGAAGGGGCACGGCGGCATCACCATGGTCAATATCGGCGTCGGCCCGTCCAACGCCAAGACGATCACCGACCATATCGCTGTGCTGCGCCCGCATGTCTGGCTGATGCTCGGCCACTGCGCCGGTCTTCGCAACAGCCAACGCCTTGGTGACTACGTGCTCGCGCATGCCTATATGCGCGAGGATCACGTTCTCGACGACGACCTTCCGGTCTGGATCCCCTTGCCGGCGCTCGCGGAAGTGCAGGTGGCACTGCAGGACGCCGTTGCCGAGGTCACCGGCTACCGGGACTACGACCTCAAACAGATCATGCGCACCGGAACCGTCGCAACCATCGACAACCGCAACTGGGAACTTCGCGACCAGCGCGGCCCGGTCAAGCGCCTGTCGCAGGCCCGCGCCATTGCGCTCGACATGGAATCGGCGACGATCGCCGCCAACGGCTTCCGCTTCCGCGTGCCCTATGGAACGCTGCTCTGCGTATCGGACAAGCCGCTGCATGGCGAATTGAAGCTGCCGGGCATGGCGACCGCCTTCTACAAGACACAGGTCAGCCAGCACCTGAAGATCGGCATCCTTGCGCTGCAGAAGCTTGCGGCCATGCCGCCGGAGAAGCTGCATTCCCGCAAGCTCAGAAGCTTCTACGAAACCTCGTTCCAGTAACCATTGGAATTGCGCAATTCCGGACGGAAAACTGCTTCACACTTTTCCTGGAATTGCTCAGCGCCGTCTCCCGAGCGCCATCGACAGCATCGTGCCCGCCACCGCGGACACGATGATCAAGAGATGTGCGTTGACGCCGGCCGCCGCGAGTTGTTCCACTCCGGCGCGATCGGCGCCAGCGCCGAAGGACACTGCCCCGGCCGCGATCGCGGCCGGATAGGTGCCGACGCCAGCGGGCGCATGCATCGGCAGCACCGAGGAAAGTTCGCCGCCGAGGGCACCACCGAAACAGGCGGCCAGCGGCGCAACGCCCATGAAGGCCAGCACCCAGGCAAGGACAAGCACCTTGACCGCCCAGTTGAGGATGGTCATGCCCCAGGCGCGCAGGAACGCGACGATATTGGCCGGGACGCCCGCCTCCAATTCGTCGACAATGACATCGAGCTTTGTCGGCAACAGCCGACGCGCCAGCGCAATCACTTGATCCTTCAGCAGGAAGAAGAGAAGCGGCGAGACGAACGCGGCAAGCCATGCAATCCACAGCGCGGCTGATCCGCGGCCGATGACGAGGCCGACGGCCGCAACGACGAGAAGGGCGTGCAGGTCGAGCAGGCGCATCACCAGAAGAGCGGACGTGCCGCGCGCGAGCGGCACGGAAAACTCCGAGCGCATCAGCAGCGGAAAGCTCGTTTCCCCGGCACGAAACGGCAGCATGATGTTGAGGAGATTATGGACCTGGGTGACGCGAAACAGCGGCAGGAAGCGCCCCGCCGTTTCGTTCGGGAAGTAATCGTAGATGCGATAGCAGCGAATGAAATAGGTTGCGACAAGCAGCACCAGAGCCGAGACGGCGGAACTGAAGCCGATCTCGGACCATTGCCTCAGCAGCGCCGGCCATCCCCAGAACCATTCGACGAAGGCCGCATAGGCCGCAATGGCACCTGCCGAAAGTAATGTCATCCGGTTGCGGGCGAACCAGGATCGCCGATCGGACTCGCAATCCGAAGTCATCAGGTCTCGATTTCCCGTGTTGAAACGCAAGATTGAACGTTGGTTATCACTGATAACTGTGCAAGAAAACGGTTATGTAGCCCAATCCAAATCTTGCGGCATTGTAAGCGCCGCATGTACGAGCTGTTCCTATGTACCCCATTGAACTATCCGTCGTCATTCCCGTGTTCAACGAAGAGGACAGCGTCCAGCCGCTGATCACACGTGTCCGCGATGCGCTGGCGAACTTTCCGTCTCCGTGGGAACTGATCCTCGTTGACGACGGCAGCACCGACCGAACGCTGGCAAATGCAAGAATGGCTCTTTCCGATCCGGGCCTCGATCTCAAGATTGTCGAATTGCAGAAGAACTTCGGGCAAACGGCAGCGATGCAGGCCGGCATCGACGCTGCCGCCGGGCGCCTGATCGCCACGCTTGACGGCGACCTGCAGAACGATCCGGCCGATATTCCCGAAATGGTCAAGGCGATCGAGGAGCGCGAGCTCGACCTGTTGGTCGGCTGGCGAAAGAACCGGCAGGATGGTCTCCTGCTCAGGAAGATCCCGTCCTGGTGCGCCAATCGCCTGATCGGCAAGATCACCGGCGTCAGGCTGCATGACTATGGCTGCAGCCTGAAGGTCTATCGCACCTCGGTCATCAAGCAGGTGAAGCTGATGGGGGAAATGCACCGCTTCATCCCCGCCTGGGTCGCCGGCGTGGTGCCGAGCAGCCGCATCGGCGAGATGCCCGTTACCCATCACGCACGGCAGCACGGCCAATCCAAGTATGGGATCTCCAGAACCTTCCGCGTGATTCTCGATCTGCTGTCGGTGCTCTTCTTCATGCGTTACAAAGCGCGCCCAGGGCACTTCTTCGGATCGATCGGGCTTGCGACCGGCGCGCTCAGCGCGCTGATCCTGATCTATCTCGGCTTCGACAAGTTCATCCTCGGCAACGATATCGGAACGCGACCGATGCTGATCGTCGGTGTCATGCTGTTCCTTTCGTCCGTTCAGCTCATCACGACAGGCATTCTCGCTGAGATGATGGCGCGAACCTATTTCCGCGACGACGGTACCACCAACTACATCGTGCGGCAGGTCTTCGTCCGGGACCCGGCCGATGCTTGACGTCGTCAATCGTCGGCCAAACACCGTCGTTGCGCTGATCGCCGGTTACTTTCTGCTCTGCATCGGCTTACGCCTCGCCATTTCCACATCGCTCGAAATCGACGAGTCGGAACAGGCCTTCGTCTCGCAGTTCCTGATGCTCGGCTATGGTTCGCAGCCCCCGTTCTACAATTGGCTGCAATACGGGCTGACCTCGGCCTTTGGGCCGTCGCTTGCGACGATGACGGTGCTGAAGAATGGGCTCCTGTTTCTGTGTTGCCTCTTCTACGGCCTCGCAGCACGCGAGGTCCTCAGCGATCGACGCCTGACCGCGATCGCAACGGTCGGCGTGCTGACCTTTCCGCCGATTTTCCTGCTCGCACAGCGCGACCTTTCGCATACGGTCGCGGCACTGTTTGCCGTATCGCTGTTCCTTTACGCTTTCGTCCGGACGATGACGCGGCCAAGTCTGTTCGCCTACGTCCTGACTGGAGCGGCGGTCGGCATCGGCGTCATCTCGAAGTACAACTTCGCACTCGTCCCAACCGCCGCGATTCTTGCGATCCTGCCCGAGCCGAAGCTTCGCGCCCGGCTCTTCGACTGGCGCATTCTGGTTGCGATCGCCGTCTGCACACTGATTGCGCTGCCGCACGGCTACTGGATTCTCGAAAATCTCGGCGCCGCCTCGCGCAATACCCTCAATGAAATGGGAACGGCCCAACAGACGAGCTACCTGACGAAGGCGCTCAAAGGGATCGTTGCGCTGGTAGCCGCCACGCTTCGCGGCGCCGCACTTCCCCTGATCGTCTTCGCTCTCGTCTTCCGCAAGGACCTGCCGACGATCTGGCGCGCCGAAAACCACTGGACACGCGTCGTCGGGCGCATGTTGCTGCTGTGCCTCGGCGCCGTGCTGCTGATCATGCTCGCCGTCGGCGCCACCCACATGCGCGAGAAATGGCTGGTTCTCTTTCTCGTCCTGCTGCCGCTTTACCTGGCCCTCAAGGTGGAGGCTTCCGGCGTCGACACCACACGCAGCGTTCGCCCCTTCCTGCTGCTCGTCGCCTTCATCATCGTCACCACTTTGGTGGTCGTCTCGGCACGCGCGGTTGTTCGCCCCTGGTTCGGCAAATTGTCGAGGCTCAGCATTCCCTATAGCACCCTTGTCGATACCGTGGTCCGACAGGAGGGAGCCGAGCCGGCGATGGTCATCGCCGCGGACAAGCTGCTTGGTGGCAATGTGCGCACGCGCCTGCACGGTGCCAAGGTCTTCGTCCCCGGCAACAGCAGCAGCTCTCCGATCGAGCATCCGGCCGGACCGCTCCTCGTGGTCTGGAGCGACAACGGCAAGCTCGATGCTCAACCACCTGAAGGGCTTCTCGACATCTTGAAGTCGCTCGGCGTGCCGGAGGCGGCGATGAAGCCGCAGCAACTCGCCCTGCCCTATCTCCACGGCAATCTGCCGGATCGCTATGGCTTCGGCTACTTCTGGATTACCGACCCGTCGCGGTCGGCGCCGACGAGCAACTTGAGTTCGCCCGGGTGAATGCGAAGCGCGACGTCACGGCCCATCGGCAGGAGCTCCCCGTCGATGACGCAGTTGATCTTGCGTTCTACCTTGGGAAAATGCAGATCGAGCGCATGGCCGCTCATGGCGGTAATCAGCGGGCTGTCGCGGAATTTGCCGCGCATCACATCAAAGGCGAGCTTGGCCACGCCCGGCGGGCTCAGGGGCGGCGCCGTGTAGAAGCCGAGATGGCCGGCTGTGACATCGTCGGCATACATCAGCGTATCGCGGCCGAACGGATTGTTCGAGACTGAAACCGCCGAAACATGACGGCTCTCCTTATGGCCGTCGACGTCGAACTCGATCTCGAAATCGGGCGGATTGAGAATCACGCCTACCGCGGCGCGGGTGCTTGCGGCGATTTTGCCTGCCCTCGAACGAAAGCTGAAAGACTCGCGATAGCGCACCATGCGGGCATGCAGGCCCATCGAAAACTGATGTACGAAGGCCCGGCCATCAGCGCTGCCGATGTCACCGTCGATGATCACGCCATTCGCCAGCACCTCCGGAACCTTCCAGATATCGAGCGGCAGCTTCAGCGTGCGGGCAAAAAGGTTCATCGTCCCGGCGGGAACAACGCCGAGCGGCATGCGGTTTTTCCAGGCGACCCCGGCAGCAGCCGAGATCGTGCCGTCACCGCCGCCGGCGATTATCGCATCGAGGTCATCGCGGCGGCATGTGCGCTCCAAGGTCTCGCGCATCTCGCTTCCGGAAACCGTCGCAATTTCGATCTGGTGGCCGGCGGTATGGAAGACCTCCTCGACCTTCCGGCCATAGGCCGCCATATCCGTCGTGCGGAAGGTTCCGCCTTCACGATTGAAGATCGCCGTGATTTTCATGAATGGGTCACTGACTCCGTTGCCGCGGCAAAGCTGCTCACCGCGATCAGATAATCGCGATTGCGGCCAATTCCAGAACCTTGCCGAAACTTAACGGGAATGGAGCGCGTGCCGGTCGGCGCTCGGAGACCGGTAATGGCAACCGTTCAGCGCGGCTCGGGCAACTTCAGTGGCCCGCCGGTCTTGATCGATCGGATCGCGAAGTTCGAACGGATGTCGGTGACACCCGGCAAGGCAAGCAGCGTCTCGGTCAAGAGCGTCTCGTAAGCCGGGAGATCCTCGACGACGACCTCGGCGAGGAAGTCGGCATTGCCCGAGATCAGGAAACAGGACACCACCTCGGGAATGGCGAGCAGCGCCTCCTGCTGCCGCTGCGCATTCTCGCGGCTGTGCCGTCCCACCTTGATCTCCACGAAGACGGTGAGCCCGAGACCGGCTTCCTTGCGGTCGATATCGATGCCGCTTGCCACCGCCCTGATCGGCATCACGATCTTTGGCGAGCGTCCGGACCGAATGCGGATGGTGGGTTTTGCCGCGATCGTCGCCGGTGTCGCTATCCTGCTGACGCGCAACCTTGCCGTTTCAGTGTCCACAGGGTGGATCGGATACGCGCTGTTGCCCGCAGCGGCCACGCTCTGGGCGATCTACACCCACGCCTTCCGCCGTTCGGGCCTGAGCCCGCTGCAGGGAAGCGCTTTGATTGCGGCCTGGTCGTTCCTGATCCATCTGGCGCTTGCCGCCTGTTTCGGAAGCACGCTTGCCAGCGTTCCGGTCAAGGAGATCGCCCTGCAGATCACCAGCCAGGGCATCCTCTCCGGCCTCATTGCCATGGTCGCCTATGGCTTTGCGGTGAAGAGCCTCGGCGGCACGCAGGCCGCTGCCTTTACGGCGCTGACCCCGGTGCTGGCGATGATCGGCGGCGCGATCCTGCTCGGCGAGCAAATCGGCCCGTTCGAAATGCTGGCCGCAATCGTCACGGCTATCGGCGTGGCGCTTTCGACCGGCATTCTCTCTACCCGCACCTAAACCGAGAAGTTCCCCAATAAGACAATGGCCCCGGCGCGTTTCCGCTCCGGGGCCTTTTCTTTTCCTGAGATCGCTCGGCTCAGCCGTGGATGATCTCCCGATGCTTCTGCAGGCGATGGCCATAGGCCTGGCTGACACGATCGAAGATGATCGCGATGCCGACGATGGCGAGCCCGTTGAAGATGCCGAGCGTGAAATACTGGTTGGCAATCGCCTTCAGCACCGGCTGGCCGAGGCCCTGAACGCCGATCATCGAGGCGATGACCACCATGGCGAGCGCCATCATGATCGTCTGGTTGATGCCCGCCATGATCGTCGGCAGGGCCAGCGGCATCTGCACGTTCTTGAGCTTCTGCCAAGCCGACGAGCCGAATGCATCGGCTGCCTCAAGCACGTCCTTGTCGACAAGGCGGATGCCGAGATTGGTGAGCCGGATCATCGGCGGTATCGCGTAGATGACCACGGCAATCAGTCCTGGAACCTTGCCAATGCCGAGCAGCATCACGACCGGGATCAGATAGACGAAACTCGGCATGGTCTGCATCACATCGAGGATCGGATTGACGATGTTCTGGACCCGGTCCGACCGGGACATGACGATGCCGAGCGGAATGCCGATGGCGATCGACAAAACGGTACAGACGAAGATCATCGAGATCGTCTTCATCGTGTCGTCCCACATGTCGAAGTAGCCGATGAGCAGCAGCGTACCGATGCAGCCGGCGACGATCTTCCAGTTCCGACTCGCCACCCAAGCGATCAGCGCGATCAGCACCAGGATGATCGGCCAGGGCGTCTTCGTCATGAAGCGCTCCGACTGGATGAGGAAGAACTGCAGCGGTTCGAAGAAACCTTCGATTGCGTCGCCATAGGCGCGCGTGAACGACCGGAACCCCTCGTCGATAGCCTTCTTCAGCGCCCGCAGGCTTTCGTCGTCCATATGCGGAAACTGGGTCAACCAGTCCATTCCAATTCCCCTTCACATCTCACCGGCCGCGATTGTTGTTTTGCTGTTGCCGGGGGTCAAACAAAGAGGCGGCGCAAGGATCGCGCCGCCCATGGATTCAATCGGTCGCAATCAGAGCGCGGCCTTGACCTTTTCGGCGACCTCGGGCGAGACCCACTGGGTCCAGATGTCGGGGTTTTCCTGAAGGAAGTGCTTGGCGCCCTCCTCGCCGCTTGCCTGGTTGTCGGTCATCCAGGCCATCAGCTTGTTGACCGTGTCGTTGGTCCAGGCGCGCTTGTTGAGGTAGTCCATGGCCGGGCCGGCGCGATCGGCAAAAGCCTTTGTCACCAGCGTCTGGACCTTGTCCTTCGGCCAGTCGTTCTTCTTCGGGTCCGGGCAGTCGGCAACCGTGTTGCAGCGTTTCCACTCGGCTGCGTCCGCCGCGACCCCATGCCCGAGCTTGACCATCTCGTATTTGCCGAGAAGGGCCGTCGGCGCCCAGTAGTACCCGACCCAGCCCTGCTTGCGCTCATAGGCCTTGGCGATCGAGCCGTCGAGACCGGCGGCCGATCCGGTGTCGACCAGCGTGAAGCCCGCCGCCTCGCCGCCATAGGCCTTGTAGAGCTGCGTCGTCACTACCGTTCCGCCCCAGCCCTGCGGGCCGTTGAAGACGGCGCCCTTGCTGGCGTCTTCCGGATCCGGGAACAGCTCCTTGTGCTTCAGCACGTCGTCGATCGTCTTGATGTCGGGATTGGCGTCAACGATGTATTTCGGGACCCACCAGCCCTGAACGGCGCCATCGGAGAGTGCGACGGCGGCACCGACGAGCTTGCCTTCTTCGAAGCCGCGATTGACGACGTCGGGCAGAAGATCCACCCAGCCTTCCGGCGCGATATCGGGCTGGCCCTTTTCGATCATCGAGGTGATCGTCGGCACGGTATCGCCAACGACGAGCTCGGCGTTGCAGCCATAGCCTTCCGCCAGGATGATCTTGTCGACGCTCGCCAGCACTTCGGCGCTCTGCCAGTTCATATTGGCAATCGTCACATCGCCGCATTCGGCGGCCGAGGCCGCACCTGCAAGGCCAAGAAGGCCGGCGGCCAGGCACGTCGTTGCAAGAAGCTTCTTCATTTCCGTTCCCTTTGTTCTGGCGGTGCATCCCGTCGCACTGCCGATCTCACCGCGGGGATCGGCAGCGTCACAAGGCTCGGTCCAACTCGAAACAACAGGGACCGAAAGGCCTGCGGATTCGTCGGCTTCGAGCCGATGACACCATGAAAGCTAACGGGGTTTGCCGGCAAGGACTTTCCCAATAGCGGCACGGATTGCCTTTTCGATGATCGGACTACCGCTCGACAGGTGCGCGCGAATACAAAAGAGGCGCCGGAGTTCCCTCCGGCGCCTCGAACAATTTCGTTTCCGCGAACCTCGGAGGTCCTGCGGCCGCCATCCAAAGATCACATATTCGGATAGACCGGGCCTTCGCCGCCCTGTGGCGGCACCCAGTTGATGTTCTGGTTCGGGTCCTTGATGTCGCAGGTCTTGCAGTGCACGCAGTTCTGCGCGTTGATGACGAAGACAGGCTTGCCGTCCTTCTCCACCCATTCGTAGACCCCGGCCGGACAGTAGCGCGTCGACGGGCCGGCAAAGACGTCGAGTTCCGACGTGCGCTGCAGCTCCGGATCCTTGACCTGCAGATGGATCGGCTGGTCTTCCTCGTGGTTGGTGTTCGACAGGAACACCGAGGAGAGCCGGTCGAAGGTCAGCACGCCATCGGGCTTCGGGTAATCGATCTTCTGGTGCTGCGCTGCCGGCTCCAGCGACTGGGCATCGGTCTTGCCGTGCTTCAGCGTGCCGAAGAACGAGAAGCCGAACAGCTGGTTGGTCCACATGTCCAAGCCGCCGAGCGCAACGCCGATCGCCGTGCCGAACTTCGACCACAGCGGCTTGACGTTCCTGACCCGCTTCAGGTCCTGGCCGATGGCGCTGTCGCGCCAGCCGCGCTCGATCTCGATCGGCTCGTCATTGGCGCGGCCCGCTTCGATCGCCGCCGCCAGCTTCTCGGCCGCGAGAATGCCCGACAGAACCGCATTGTGGCTGCCCTTGATGCGCGGCACGTTGACGAGACCGGCCGAACAGCCGATCAGCGCGCCGCCGGGGAACGACAGCTTCGGCACCGACTGGTAGCCGCCCTCGGTGATCGCACGGGCGCCATAGGAAAGGCGCTTGCCGCCCTCGAAGGTGCCGCGGATCGCCGGATGGGTCTTGAAGCGCTGGAATTCCTCGAACGGGAAGAGATAGGGGTTCTTGTAATTGAGGTGCACGACGAAGCCGACGGCGACCAGGTTGTCTTCGAGATGGTAGAGGAACGAGCCGCCGCCGGTCTTCATGCCGAGCGGCCAACCGAAGGAGTGCTGCACGAGACCCGGGCGGTGATTCTCCGGCTTCACCTGCCAGAGCTCTTTCAGGCCGATGCCGAATTTCTGGACGTCGCGATCCCTGGAGAGATCGAATTTCGCAATCAGCTGCTTGGCGAGCGAACCGCGCACGCCCTCGCCGATCAGCGTATATTTGCCCAAGAGCGCCATGCCACGGGCGAAGTTCGGTCCCGGTTCGCCGTTGCGCTCGACGCCCATGTCGCCGGTGGCAACGCCGATGACGGCACCTTCGTCGTTATAGAGCACTTCGGTCGCGGCAAAGCCCGGATAGATCTCGACACCCAGGGCTTCCGCATGGCTTGCCAGCCAGCGACAGACATTGCCGAGCGAGACGATATAGTTGCCGTGATTGTTCATCAGCGGCGGCATCATGAAATTCGGCAAGCGGATTGAGCCGGCCGGGCCCAAGAACAGGAAGTGGTCGTCCGTGACCTCGGTCTTGAACGGATGATCCGCCTCGTCGCGCCAGCCCGGCAGCAACCGGTCGATGCCGATCGGATCGACGACGGCGCCCGAGAGGATATGCGCGCCGACTTCGGCGCCCTTTTCCAAGACGACGACCGAAAGCTCCGGATTGACCTGCTTCAGCCGGATCGCCGCCGCAAGACCGGCAGGCCCCGCCCCGACGATGACAACGTCGAACTCCATGCTCTCGCGTTCGGGCAGATCTTGCTCGGTCATACCGTCTCTCCAGTCTCACCGGTCTTCTGCCGGTTCAGTTCCCAGGACATATCATTCCGTCATGGCAAATGCAGTTTGGCTTGTCGAGCCGGGATGCGACAGACGATGCCCGCTTTTGCGCATGAGGTCATGAGTTTAGGGCAAATGTTTATATGACGTGTACGTAAACGTAAATACATCATTTTGTCGCGTGCCGACGCTATGAGCCATTCGGCCTTGCTTTTGCCGAAGAGCCATGCCACGAGGCCGCCGCACTCTTCCGGCGGTCCGCGCCGGCATATCCCATTCGCAAACGGCACTCGACTCGGCGCCCCTCTGGCGCCCGGACGACGTGTCTTTTGCCGACTTCGGGGCCGGCCGCCTGAACATGCGGAGACGGCCCGACAAAATTACATGTTGCGTTGCGCGCCGCCGGCTTGCTCCGGGCGGCGGAGCGACGCCAGACGCAAGGAGACCACCATATGGCCAAGGCACTGGGCTTCGACTTCGGCACCACCAATTCCGTGCTTGCCGTTGCCGCCGGCGATACCACCCACTCGATGCAGTTCGACAGTCTCGCCGGCACGACCGACGCCATGCGCACCGCGCTTTCCTTCATGAAGGACGCCAACCTTGGCGCCCAGGCACTGAAGGTCGAAGCCGGCCAGGCGGCGATCCGCGCCTTCATCGACAATCCGGGCGACTGTCGTTTCCTGCAATCGATCAAAACCTTTGCCGCAAGCCCCCTCTTCCAGGGCACGCAGGTCTTTGCCAAGCGCCACAGCTTCGAGGATCTGATGCGGGTGTTCCTGAACAAGCTGCGCGACTATGCAGGCGACAGCTGGACGGATCAGTATAGCCGCATCGTCGTCGGCCGACCGGTGCATTTCGCCGGCTCCAGCCCTGATCCGGCGCTCGCGCTTGAACGCTATGGCGCAGCCCTCTCGGAATTCGGCTTCCCGGAGGTGCACTACGTCTACGAGCCGGTGGCGGCGGCCTTCTACTTCGCGCAGAACCTGAAGCAGGATGCAACGGTCCTGGTCGCCGATTTCGGCGGCGGCACCACCGACTATTCGCTGATCCGCTTCGAGACCAAGGCAGGGCGGCTGACCGCAACCCCGATCGGTCATTCGGGTGTGGGCATTGCCGGCGACCATTTCGACTTCCGCATCATCGACAACGTCGTCTCGCCGCTGATTGGAAAGGGGAGTCTCTTCAAGAGCTTCGACAAGCTGCTTGAAGTGCCGTCGAATTACTATGCGAATTTCGGCCGCTGGAATCAGCTGTCCATCTTCAAGACGTTGAAAGATTTCACGGATCTGAAAAAGCTCGTGCGCCAGAGCCTCGAGCCGGAAAAGCTCGAAGCCTTCGTCGACCTGATCGAACATGACGAGGGCTATCCGCTCTACAACGCGATTTCGGCGACGAAGATGCGGCTGTCGCAGGAAGACGAGACCGAATTCTATTTCGCCCCGCTCGGCGAAATGTCGCGCCGCACCGTTCGCCGCAGCGACTTCGAAGGCTGGATCGCGCCGGAACTGGCCCGCATCGAGGGCGCACTCGACGACGTGCTGCAGTCGACCGCAACGGCGCCCGGGTCGATCGACAAGGTGTTCTTGACCGGCGGCACGTCTTTCGTTCCAGCGGTGCGCGGCATCTTCGAGCGGCGCTTCGAGGCCGACCGTATCGAAAGCGGCGGCGAACTGCTGTCGATCGCCCACGGCCTGGCGTTGATCGGCGAGCACGAGGACATTGCCCATTGGACGGCCAATGCGGCGTAAGCCGGACGTCATCGATGACCTTGGATAGGCATGCCGTGGGCCGGAAAAGCGGTTCCGGTCCGACGGCTTATGGGTTAGGTTGGCGGCCATGATTTCCGCCCACGATCTCTCTCCGGCGCAGCTTGCCGCCCTCCTCGCCTTCCATGCGGATGCGGGCGTCGAATGGCTGCTGGAAGAGGAGCCGGTCGACCGCTTCGCCGAGTTCGAGGCAATGAAGGCGGCGCGCGGCAACGCGCGCGCGCCGGCGGCCAACAGCCGTGCGGAGACGGCCGCTTCGCAAGCGCCGGCGCGCCAGACAGCGGCAGCGGCGGCCCCCGCCTCCGCTCCATCCCGCGAAAGCCGTGCACCGGCTCCAGCCGCGAGCGCCCCTGCTGTTGCCATTCCCGATGCGCAGGCGATCGAAGAGGCGCGCTTTGCCGCCGAATCAGCCCGATCGCTCGTCGAGCTCAGGGTTGCGATGGAGGGTTTTGCCGGCTGCAATCTCCGGAACAGCGCCCGCAACCTCGTCTTTGCCGAGGGCGACCCGGCAAGCGGCATCATGATCGTCGGCCCGATGCCCTATGCCGACTGCGATCGCGACGGCCAGCCGTTCGCAGGCCGGCTCGGCGAGATGCTGACCCGCATGCTCGCCGGCATCGGCTTGGCGCGCGAAAGCGTACTGCTCAGCAACGTCGTGCCCTGGCGCCCGCCGGGCAACCGCGTGCCGACGGCGCGCGAAGCCGACATCTGCCGTCCCTTCATCGAACGGCAAATCGCCCTTGCCGAGCCCAAACATCTGCTTTTGCTCGGCAATTTCACCGCCCGCTTCTTCTTCGGCGGCAACGACACGATCCACCAGCTTCGTGGCGAATGGCGGGAGCTTTCGATCGGCGGCATCACGGTGCCGACGCTCGCAACGTTGCACCCGCAGGATCTGATGACGGCGCCCGTCAACAAGCGCTTCGCCTGGCAGGACCTGCTTGCCTTCAAGGCCCGGGTCCAAGGCTGATTCTCGCCGAATTACGGTGCGCCCATGCGGCGCCAACCTGCCTGCCCGCTTTATGAACAAAGAATGAAGAAAGCCATGCGGTTTGCGCATATCAGCGGCGCATTATGACGCATTGCAAAATGAGATGTTGCAGCGCAATATACTGGCACGGGAGGAATGGAATAAGGAATTGAGCCATGACTGCCCGCTTTCGTCCGATCCACAGCAGCTTTGAGACGCTCCGCCACACCGGCGCTGCTTACCGGACGCCGTTCAACCGCTTCGGCACGGCAGCCAACGAGCAGATGACCGCGATCGGCCTTGCCCGGACCACCCGTCCAGCGCAGATTTTCGCCGATTTCATTCAGCGCTGATCCCCACGCGATACGCTTGAGCGCGTATCGCGTGCACAAGTCGCCATGATTGGCCGACGACGAAGAAAGGAACGCAACCATGACCAAGCCCATCGTTAGCCTCAAGGTCCTGTTCGATTCGATCTCCGACATCGGTACTGCCGTGCGTGCCTCGCGCGAATACACCATTCTCAGCACCAAGAAGGATGCACGCCGCGCCCATCGCGTGGCCGTGAGCCCGCTGCTGCCGAACTGATCGCTGCCGGCAAAGAGGCCTAACGCCTTTTTGCCATCGCCTGTCGCAATCGACAGCGCCTGAAAAACTGGATAGAGCCACACTCGCTTTGACCTTGGAGTGTCGGGCTCGTCCGGTATCCGCCAGACCGTCCTCGCTCCACCTGCGCTTGCCTGCCGTCGCCGTCGATGGAGGGGCGCCTTGTTTTCAGGAGCGCCGATGCTGGCCAGCCTCGCTTCCGTCCTCAGCCTGATGGTGTCGACCCTGCTCATGATGGTCGCCTTCGGCCTTCAGAGCTATGTCATCCCGGTGCGCTCGGTCGCCGAGGACTGGTCGACGCTGACGGTTTCGATCATCGCCACCGGCTACACGGTCGGCTTCACGCTCTCCTGCGTCGTCACGCCCAAATTCGTGTTGCGCGTCGGCCATGTGCGCGTCTTCACGGCACTGATCACGCTGCTGTCGATCGCAATTCTGCTCTGCGGCCTCATTGTCGACTGGCGCGCCTGGATCGCGTTTCGCGCCATATCGGGCTTTGCGATTTCCGGAAGCTACCTCGTCATCGAAAGCTGGCTCAACGAGCGCGTCACCAACGAAAACCGCGGGCTGCTGTTTTCGCTCTACCTGATCACGACGATGGTCGGCACGATCGGCGGACAATATATGGTGCCGCTCGGCGACCCGACGAACACATCCCTGTTCATGCTCTGCGCCGTGCTGTTTTCCCTCGCCCTCCTGCCGACGGCCCTCTCCTCCTCGCCGATGCCCGCACCGCCCGCGCAGGCCAAGTTCGACATCCCGACGCTCTTCCGCCGCTCGCCGGTCGCCGTCGTCGGTGGCTTTCTGGCCGGTGCGCTCTCCGGCGCCTGGCTCAATCTCGGCGGCGTCTTCACCCAGAAGATCGGTCTTTCCACGGCCGAAGGTGCAACCCTGCTCGCCTCGCTTTTGACCGGCAGCGCGATCTCGCAGATCCCCATCGGCCGCCTCTCCGACAAGATCGACCGGCGTATCGTCATGATCGGCTGCGGCGTCGTCGGCGTCGTCTCCTGCCTGGCGATGTCGGCAGCAATCGGCAGTTCACCGGCTGTGCTCTACCTGGTCGCCGCTCTCGTCGGGTCGGTTCTGTTTCCGATCTATGCGCTCAACGTCGCGCATGCGAACGACCTCGCCAAACCCAAAGAATATGTCGAGACATCGTCCGGCCTAATGATCACCTATGGGCTCGGCACGATCTCCGGTCCTCTGATGGTCGGTCCGGTCATGGATCGCTTCGGCCCGGCGGCGCTGTTCCTCGTTCTCGCTGTCTATTTCGCCCTCTATGGCGGCTACGCCGCCTGGCGCATCCTGCAGCGCGAGCAGCACAAGGGCCTGGTCGCCAAGACCGATTTCCAGGCAACGAGCGTCATGCCGACACCCGGACCTGACGTGACGAGCCCCATCGCCCAGCAGATGGCGCAGGAACCGCTGATCGATGACGACACGGTTCCTGCCTGGGATAAGCCGCGCTCATAAAGGCCACCGACAGAAGCGAACTCGCGCTTCGTCCTCAGCCCTGCGGCGTCACGTGCTTGCGGGCGCCCCTGCGCTCCAGCCCGAGCCGATGTTCGCGGAAGATGATGAAGATGCCGGCCCCGACGACGATGGCGGTGCCGATCAGCATGGTGGCCGTCGGAACATCGTCGAACAGAAAATAACCGATGATCAAGCCGAGCACGATCGACGTGTATTCGAACGGCGCGATCGTCGACATGTCGGCATGACGATAGCTCTCAGTCAAAAGGATCTGCGCGACGCCGCCGCAGAAGCCGGCGACCATAAGCAGCAGGAAGGCTTCGCGCGAGATCGACGGCCAGCCGAAGGGCAGCGTCGCCAGCGAGAAGACCGAGGCCGACAGCGAGAAGTAGAGCACGATCGTATGGGTCCGCTCGTTCTTGACGAGCTTTCGCACCAGCACCATTGCCACCGCGCCGAGAGCCGCCGAAACCAGCACCGCTGCGGCGCCCAGCGCCTCCAGCGAACCGAAGCCGCCTTCGCGGAAAAGGGTCAGCCGCGGCCACGTGATGATCATCACGCCGACCAGCCCGATGACCACCGCCGACCAGCGATAAAGCCGCACCGTCTCGCCAAGGAAAAGTGCCGCGAAGGCGACGGCGATCAGCGGCATGGCGTAGCCGATGGCGATCGCTTCGGGCAGCGGCAGATGCACGAGGCCGTAGAAGCCGAAGCTCATTGCGAGAATGCCGACGAAGCCGCGGGCGATATGGCCGGTGAAATCCTCTGTCTTGAAAGCATCGCGCAACTGTCCGCGGAAGGCGAGATAGCCGAGAATGGGCACCATGGCGAAGGCCGAGCGGTAGAAGGTGATCTGGCCGGTGGCCATCTCGTTTCCGGCGGCCTTGATCAACGTCGACATGCAAACGAAAATGACGACGGAAAGGACCTTGAGCAGGATCCCCTTCATCGGGCTTTCGACTTCCGCATCCATTGAGGGCACTTTTCGAACAGCCTCCGCCGGCGATCAGCAGACACGAGGGCTGGTTTGGAGATTTTTAGGCGGAGAAACCGCCATAGGACTTCGTCACCTTAGCGACGCTCGGCAAGAAAGTCGGATCAAACTTCGTGATGAATGACGTTTTTTCTTGATCGATTGCCGTTCGGCAAAACGACGTCGAGCTTTTCTTTAGCTGCCGCGAAAAAAACCTTTCCAATTCATGTCTTGTTAGTCCCACTTCGGTACACGTCAATCCGATAAGGGAGCGGGAAGACCTTCGGGAAGCCATGCCTTTTCTGTCGAAAGTGCGGTCGCCGGCATCACAATCGTGTGGCATTATCCGACTTTTCGCCCCTTGGCCTTTTCACCATCACAGGCGCCCACTACAAATTCTCCAGTAGAACGGCGCAAGCGGGACTGACCATGCGGACAAATACTGGCCAGATTATTCATCTGGAAGACTATCGGCCGACCGACTTCGTTCTGGAGAGAGTGGATCTGACCTTCGAGCTAGACCCGAAGGAAACCAAGGTCGAAGCCCGATTGATCTTCCATCGTCGCGAAGGCGTCGACGCATCGGCGCCTCTGTTGCTCGACGGTGACGAGTTGAAGATGACCGGCCTGCTGCTGGACCAGGAAGAGCTCGCAACCGCCCTCTACGACGTTGCCGACGATACGCTGACCATCCGCGGCCTACCGGAAACCGCACCCTTCGAAATCACCATCACCACGCTGCTTTCGCCTGATACGAACACGCAACTGATGGGGCTTTACCGCACCAACGGCATCTACAGCACCCAGTGCGAGGCCGAAGGCTTCCGCCGCATCACCTATGTCCCCGATCGTCCGGATGTGCTTGCCGTCTACACGGTCAACATCATCGCCGACAAGGCGTCCGCTCCCCTCCTGCTGTCCAACGGCAACTATCTCGGCGGCGCCGACATGGGCGACGGCCGCCATTTCGCCGCCTGGTTCGACCCGCATCCGAAGCCGAGCTACCTCTTCGCGCTCGTCGCCGGCGATCTCGGCGTCGTCGAGGATACGTTCACGACGATGTCCGGCCGCGAAGTCGCGCTGAAGATCTATGTCGAGCACGGCAAGGAGCCACGCGCCTCCTACGCCATGGACGCGCTCAAGCGCTCGATGAAGTGGGACGAAGATGCCTTCGGCCGTGAATACGACCTCGACATCTTCATGATCGTCGCCGTCTCCGACTTCAACATGGGGGCGATGGAGAACAAGGGTCTCAACGTCTTCAACGACAAATACGTGCTCGCCGATCCGGAAACGGCGACCGATGCGGACTACGCCAATATCGAGGCGATCATCGCGCACGAATACTTCCACAACTGGACCGGCAACCGCATCACCTGCCGCGACTGGTTCCAGCTGTGCCTCAAGGAAGGCCTGACGGTTTACCGCGACCACGAATTTTCCGCCGACATGCGCTCGCGTGCGGTCAAGCGCATTGCCGAGGTGCGGCACCTGAAGTCGGAGCAGTTTCCCGAGGACGCCGGCCCGCTGGCCCATCCGGTGCGGCCGACGAAGTATCGCGAAATCAACAACTTCTATACGACGACCGTCTACGAAAAGGGCTCGGAAGTCACCCGCATGATCGCGACGATCCTCGGCCGCGATCTGTTCAAGAAGGGCATGGACCTCTATTTCGACCGGCACGACGGCCAGGCCGTCACGATCGAAGATTTCGTCGCCTGCTTCGAAGAGGCAAGCGGCCGAGATCTCCGCCAATTCGCGCTCTGGTACCACCAGGCCGGAACGCCGCTGGTCACCGCTTCTGGCGCCTATGACGCGGCCAAGCAGACCTTCACCTTGTCGCTCGAGCAGACCGTGCCAGCGACGCCAGGACAGGGCGCCAAGGAGGCGATGCATATTCCGCTGCGCATGGGTCTGCTGCTTGAAGGCGGCAGCGAAGTCGACCTCTCCTCGGTCTCCGGCGCCGACTTGACCGGCGACGTCCTGCACCTCACGGAGCGCAAGCAGACGGTGGTTTTCTCCGGCATCCCGTCGCGCCCGGTGCCGTCGTTCAACCGCGGCTTCTCCGCGCCGATCAATCTGCATATCGAGCAGAGCGCCGAGGACCTCGCACTAATCGCGCATCACGAAAGCGACCTCTTCGCCCGCTGGCAGGCGCTCAACGCCATTGCGCTCAGCAACCTGGTCGAGGCCACGGCGAATGTCCGCGCCGGAAAGCCGGTCGTTTGCGACACGGCGCTCATCGACGGCCTGGTCCGTGCGGCCGCGGATGACACGCTGGAGCCCGCCTTCCGCTCGCAGGCGCTGGCGCTGCCGAGCGAATCCGATATCGCCCGCGAGATCGGCACGAACAACGATCCCGACGCGATCCACGCCGCACGTCAGCAGATCCTGGTGGCCGTTGCCGCTGCCGGACGCAACACCTTCCTCAAGTTGGCCGAAGACCTCGTTTCGTCAGGCGCGTTCAGCCCGGATGCTGCGAGTGCAGGCCGGCGGGCGCTGCGCAACAGCGCCCTCACCTACCTCGTCCAGGGCGATGAAGGGCCGGAGCGCGCCGCCAAGGCCTTTGCCGCCGCCAACAACATGACCGATCTCAGCCATGCGCTGGCGCTGCTCGCGCACCGCTTTCCGGATGCCGCCGAGACCTCGGAAGCGCTTGCGACGTTCCGCAAGCGTTTTGCCGACAACGCACTCGTCATCGACAAGTGGTTCGCCGTCCAGGCGACGATCCCCGGCGCCGCAACGCTCGATCGCGTCAAGGCGCTGATGGCCGAGCCCCTGTTCAATGGCAACAATCCCAACCGCGTGCGCTCGCTGGTGGGCACCTATGCCTTCGCCAACCCGACCGGCTTCAATCGCGCCGATGGTGAGGGCTACCGCTTCCTCGCGCGCCAGATCCTCGACATCGACCCGCGCAACCCGCAGCTTGCGGCCCGTATCCTCACCTCGATGCGTTCCTGGCGCTCGCTGGAGGACAAGCGCGCCGGTCATGCCCGCAAGGCCTTGAAGGAGATTGCCGGAGCGTCGAAACTTTCGGCCGACGTCGGCGACATCGTCGAGCGGATGCTCAAGGCCTGAGTCCTAGAGCATCCGGCTTCAAGTGGAATCACTGCTCTAGAATCAAAGTGCTGGAGCGTCCTTTGTGCGTTCATCTGAACGCACTGCGCTCTGGAACTCATTGATTTTGTTTAGGGCCGGGCCGCTCACGCGACCCGGCCTACTATTTCCCAACGATAAGAAATGGTTAACAAATCTTTACCAACGCCTCTGGACAAGGCGAATCGCCCTGTGATTCATTGAGTCAGATTCGGGCGAGCGGCGCGCCGAATCATCAGAGGGTTTTCAGATTGGGAAAGATGGCGGACGCGCGACAGGCGAGCGCAGCCGACGGGCGGTTGCGACTCAAGTTTCCGGGGCTTGCCGGCCGCCTGGAGCAGGAGTTTATCTCGCAGGCGAAGATCTTTGCCGGACCGACCTCGCGGCGTCTGGCGAGCGCGGAGCCCGTTCTCAAGCGTTCCATCCCGATCCTCATCATCGCATTCCTGATCATCGTCGCGGTCTCGCGCATGTCCAGCATCATGGACGAGCACGCCCGCATGGAAGAGAGTTCGCGCCAGACGGTCGGGCTCGCGGCCGCCATCGCGGTTGCGGCTTTCCAGACGGACGGTGCAGCCCTTTTTGACGAGGGCCGCCGCGCGGACGCGGAACAACGTTTCAGCCAGTATCTGCCAACCGGCATGCTCGATCCCGGCACATTTATCCTTGCGGTCCGGAAGGATGGCCGGATCTTCGCAAGCACCCAGGAAGGCGGACCGCTCATCGGCCGGACGCTGGCGGCGGTCGCGCCGGATATCGCGACGCTGCAGTATTTCGGCGAGCATTCCAGCGTCATGAAGACACCGATCGTCGGTGTCGACCATATCGTGGCACTGGCGCAATTGCCCGATGCGGCCGGGGTGGTGCTGGCCGCGACGCCGATCACCCAGCTAGAAACGACCTGGCGCGACGAGGTGTCACTCAACGTTACGCTCTTTGCGGGCATTTCGGCGATTCTGCTGATGGTGCTTTACGCCTACTACATTCAGGCCAAGCGGGCCCGCGACGCGGATTCGGTCTTTGTCGAATCCAACCTGCGTGTCGAGACGGCGCTGTCACGTGGCCGTTGCGGCCTCTGGGATTTCGACCTTGCCAACCGTCGGCTGTTCTGGTCGCGGTCGATGTACGAGATGCTCGGCATGCCCGGCGAGAGCAGCGTGCTCTCCTTCGGCGACGCCGCGCGGCTGATGCATCCCGATGATCGCGGCATCTACGGCGTGGCACGCACCATCGCGCGCGGCGACGCGCGCCAGATCGACCAGGTTTTCCGCATGCGACATGCGGATGGCCACTATGTGTGGCTACGCGCCCGCGCGGAAATCATCCGTACCGTTTCCGGGCGGGCGCATCTGATCGGCATCGCCATGGACGTCACCGAGCAGCACCGGCTTGCCCAGCGCTATGCCGAAGCGGACCAGAGGCTCGCCGACGCGATCGAATGTACGTCTGAGGCCTTCGTCCTTTGGGACAAGCATGACCGCCTGGTCATGTGCAACACCCACTTCCAGGAAGCCTACAAGCTGCCGGATCACGTGCTTGTTCCGGGCACCGAACGCATTGCCGTGCAAACCGCGGCAGCACGCCCCGTGGTCGAACGGCGCATCGCCGATCCTGACCGTAGCAACCAGTCGCAGACGAGCGAGGTTCAACTTGCCGACGAACGCTGGCTGCAGATCAACGAGCGGCGCACGCGCGACGGCGGCCTCGTTTCCGTCGGCACCGACATCACGCTTCTGAAACGCCACCAGGTGCGCCTGCGCGAATCCGAGCGGCGTCTGATGGCGACGATCGGCGACCTTTCGGCGTCACGCATGACGCTGGAGCGGCAGAAGACCGAGCTTTCGGTCGCCAACTCCAATTACCAGGCGGAAAAGGAACGCGCCGAAGCGGCGAACCGCGCCAAGTCGGAATTCCTGGCGAACATGTCGCATGAACTGCGCACGCCGCTCAACGCCATCCTCGGCTTCTCGGAGATCCTGCAGAACCAGATGTTCGGGCCGCTCGGCTCGGAGAAATACAACGAATACTCGCGTGACATCCACGAGAGCGGCAAGCACCTCTTGAACGTCATCAACGACATCCTGGACATGTCGAAGATCGAGGCCGGGCACATGCGCATCAGCCGCGAGAGGATCGATCTGGCGCCGTTGATTGAAGAGACGCTGCGCTTCACGACAATCCCGGCGGAGCAGAAGAACATCCGTGTGGTGCAACAGATCTCGTCGGGCCTCACCATGGTCGCCGATCGACGCGCCATGAAGCAGGTGCTGCTCAACCTGCTTTCGAACGCCGTCAAGTTCACCAACAATGGCGGGCGCATTTCGCTTCGAGCGCGCAAGGTGACCGGCGCCGTGACACTGACGATCGCCGATTCCGGCATCGGCATTCCGCGCGACGCCCTTCAGAAGATCGGCCAGCCTTTCGAACAGGTGCAGAGCCAATACGCCAAGAGCAAGGGCGGATCGGGCCTCGGGCTCGCGATCTCGCGCTCACTCACCCGCCTGCACGGCGGCAGCATGAAAATACACTCGACGGAAAACGTCGGCACCATCATCTCGGTTAGAATCCCCGACCGCGCCTGAAGCGGGATCAGGAGAAGTGCGAACGGTTTCCGCTCGCATCCCGCTCAGCATATTGATCGCGATGATTTAACGCGTCAGTGAACGACGCTCAGCCTGAAACCACCGATTGGAAAACGCGCCGCACCGCCTTCGACAGGCGGCGGATGTCTGCCTCCAAGGTTTTCAGGTCCGGATAGTCCCCTGCCCGGCAGACGAGATCGATCAGCCCGGCCGGCGCCTCCTTCGGCTCGAACTCTCCCTCAATGCACAGCCGCACGATCTGCGACAACTCGGTAAAGAGATGCAGCGCCTCCAGGGCGACATCGAGATCGTTTGGGTTCATCAAGGCGTCGCCGAGCAGCTTCAGCGCATCGCCGGTATTGGTGCCGGCAGTCAGCGGCTGAACGCCATTCGCCGGCGCGACGAGCGCCAGGTACTGGCTGATAAATTCGATATCGACGAGACCGCCCGGGATCAGCTTGAAATCCCAAATGTCGCTCGGCGGCTTCTCACTATCGATCATCTCGCGCATGGAGATCACGTCGGCACTCACCTTGGCAACATCGCGCTTGCGGCCGAGGATTTCGGCGAAGATCGCATTGGCCTCGGCAATCAGCTTGTCGTCGCCACAGATGCAGCGCGCCCGGGTCAGAGCCAGATGCTCCCAAGTCCAGGCCTCTTCGCGCTGGTATTTGGCGAAGGCGTTGATCCTGGTCGCGACCGGCCCCTTGTTGCCGGACGGACGAAGCCGCATGTCGACCTCGTAGAGAATGCCTTCGGCGGTCGGCGCGGAAAGTGCCGCGATCAGGCGCTGCGTCACCCTCGTGAAATAGCGCGTCGGGTCGAGCGGCTTGGTGCCGTCGGACTCGGTTGCCGCCTCATCGTAGTCATAGAGCAGGATCAGGTCGACGTCCGAGCCCGCGGTCAGCTCGTGGCTGCCGAGCTTTCCCATACCGACAACGGCGATGCGGCCGCCGGGGAAATCGCCGTGCACGGAGCGGACTTCGTCCTGCACCGCCTTCACCGCCGCGGCGATGATCAGGTCGGCGAGATCGGTAAAGGCGCGGCCCGCCTGGGCACCCGATATGGCGCCGGTCAAAAGCCGGATGCCGATCAGGAAGCGCTGCTCGGCAGCGATGATGCGCAGGCGGTCGAGCACCTCCTCATAGTGCCGCGCGCCGCCGACGAAATTGGCGATGCGCGGCGCGAGGTAGTCCCGGGTCGGCAGTTCGGCGAGCAGGCCCGGATCGAGCATGCCGTCGAAAACATGGGGACGCGCGGCGATGATTTCGGCAAGCCGCGGCGCCGACGACATGACGTTGACGATCAGTGACAGTAGGCCCGGATTGTTGCCGAGCAGCGAAAAGAGCTGGATGCCCGCCGGCAGGCCGGAAATGAAATTATCGAACCGCAGCAACGCTTCGTCGGCCCGGCGGCTTTCGCCGAAGACGCGCAGAAGCTCCGGCGTCAGCTCGGTCAGCCGTTCGCGCGCTTCCACCGATTGCGTCGCACGGTAGCGGCCGTAATGCCAGGTGCGGATCGTATGGGAGATGTCCGACGGCCGCTGGAAGCCGAGCTTTCGCAATGTCTCCAGCGTATCGGGGTCGTCGCGCTGGCCAGTGAAGACGAGGTTGCCGGTCTCGGTCGAGAGCTTGGCCTCCTGCTCGAAAAGCTGGGCATAGCGGCGCTCGACGGTTTTCAGCACGCGCGACAGCGCCTTGGAGAAAGCGGCCGTGTCCTCGAAGCCGAGCATATAGGCGATACGCTTCAGCTCTGCCTCGGTCTCGGGCAGGACATGGGTCTGCTCGTCGCGCACCATCTGGATCCGGTGCTCCACATCACGCAGGAACCAATAGGCCTCGACAAGTTCGTCGGCTGTCTCCTCGTCGATCCAGCCGGCCTTGACGAGGACCCGCAGCATCGGCTCGGTCGCCCGCTGGCGCAGCTCCGGCATGCGGCCGCCGGCGATCAACTGCTGCGTCTGCACGAAGAACTCGATCTCGCGGATGCCGCCACGGCCAAGCTTGATGTTGTGCCCCTTGACCGCGATCTCGCCATGCCCCTTGTGCGCATGGATCTGCCGCTTGATCGAATGAATGTCGGCGATCGCCGCATAGTCGAGATACTTGCGGAAGACGAAGGGGACCAGCTCGCGCAGGAAGCGCTCGCCGCCCTCGATATCACCGGCCACCGGCCGCGCCTTGATGAAGGCGGCCCGTTCCCAGTTCTGCCCCCTGCTCTCGTAATAGAGCATCGCCGCTTCGACCGGGATCGCGAGCGGCGTCGAGCCCGGGTCCGGCCGCAGGCGCAGGTCGGTTCGGAAAACATAGCCGTCGCCGCTGCGCTCCTGCAGGATGCGGATCAGGCGGCGCAGCAGGCGGCCGAAGGTTTCCGAGGCATCATCGCGATCGACGATGATGCCGGATTGCGGATCGTAGAAGACGACGAGGTCGATGTCGGAGGAGTAGTTGAGCTCGAAGGCGCCGAGCTTGCCCATGCCGAGCACGACGACGCCGGAACCGACACTCGGGTAGGCGACGTCCTTGACGATCAGCTTGCCGCTCTCGTGCGCGCTCAGCAGCAGGTGATCTATCGTCGCCGACACGGCAGCACCGGCAAATTCGCTTAGCCAGCGCGTGGTTTCGCGGCCGTCGAAATGCCGGGAGAGGTCAGCAAGCGCCACGGCGAAGGCAAGCTCGCGTTTGGCTCTCCGCAGCCGCGCCATGATCTCCGTGTCGGGCAAAGCAGCGCCACCCTCGTTCGGCTTCCAGGCGTCGCGGGCGCGCCGCACCCGTTCTGTCAGGAAGGTCGTAAGATCAGTGGACAGAAGTTCTTCGAGAATGGCCGGGCGGCTGGCACCGGTGTCGCGCAGGAAGGGCGACAGCGCAAAGGCCGAGACGACGAATGTCTTGAACGGGCTCTCCGAAGCGAGCAGGCTTGCGATCTGGTCATGACCCTTGGCCATGTCCTTCAGCACCGAGAGCGCCGCCTTGGCGTCGGCCTGGGTTGCAGGACGGATCGGCGCCGTCTCGATCTCCCAGCACTGCTGCACCTGTTCCTGCATGCCCTCTCCCTTCCGCTGCAGCCGGTGTGGCGGAACAACCGCGCACACATTCCTCATACCGCCTCTTCTCCGGGAACCGGTCTATCAGGTTGCAGCCATCGGGAAAACCATTTGCACGGTCAGACCCTTGCCACCGTCGCCGGCCGCGGGCTCGGTATCGGCAAGACGCAGCGAGCCGTGATGCGTCTCCATGACCGCCTCCACCAGCGACAGGCCGAGGCCCGTGCCCGGCTTGGACCGGCTCTCATCCAGGCGAACGAAGCGCTTCACCACCTCGTCATGCATTGCTGCAGGTATGCCAGGGCCATGATCGGCGACAGACAGCAGCACATACCCATCGCGCTTTTCCAGAGAGACCTTGATCAGCGGATTGTCCGCACCGTCAGCATATTTGATGGCGTTGTCGATGAGGTTGCCGAGGGCCTGTCCGATCAGTTCGCGGTTGCCCGATATCCCGACGTTCTTGATAACCTCGGCTTCGAGTTTCAAGCCGACATCCTCTGCAACGGGCTCGTACAATTCGACGCAATCGGAAACGATCTCAGAAAGGTCGACCTCGCTCATCTCGGCCGCGGACGAGCCGGCCTCGACCCGCGAAATCATCAAGAGCGCATTAAAGGTCCGGATCAGTTGATCGGACTCGCCAATGATCTCCTCGAGCGCGCCGCGCTGGCTGGTTCCCTTGCGGGCAAGTGCGGCTTCCGCCTTGTTGCGCAGGCGCGTCAGCGGTGTCTTCAAGTCATGGGCGATGTTATCGGAGACCTGGCGCAGACCTTCGTTCAACTTCTCGATGCGGCCGAGCATGGCATTCAGCGATTCCGACAGCCGGTCGAATTCGTCGCCGGAGCCGCTCATCGGCAGGCGCTGCGAGAGATCGCCGGCCATGATCTTGGTGCTCGCCTCCGACATGCGGTCGATCCGCTTCAGGGCATTGCGACCGATGCCGAACCAGATGACGAGCGCGCCGAGCCCCATGACGCCGAGCGCCACCATCAGCGCCTGACGCACCAGCGCGCGAAACTTCTGCGGCTCCTGCAGATCGCGACCGACGAGAATGCGCAGACCATTGTCGAGCACCAGCACGTGGGCGAGCGCCACATGGCTGTCCTTCTTCGTCTCGTCCGTATAGCGCTGATAGGCGAAGGGACGTTCGGTCCAGCCTTCGCTATCAAGCAGTCCCGGTTCGAGGCTTGCGACGTTGCCGGCAAGAATCTC
The DNA here is from genome assembly GCF_014852025.1 of Ensifer sp. ENS10. Lineage (NCBI taxonomy): Bacteria > Pseudomonadati > Pseudomonadota > Alphaproteobacteria > Hyphomicrobiales > Rhizobiaceae > Ensifer > Ensifer sp. ENS10. The sequence goes on along the minus strand of NZ_JACVAS010000001.1, from coordinate 1,048,764 downwards.
GCCGCTCGGCCCGGCAATGACATAGAGATTTGCGCCCGGCTGACGCGCGCGGCGTTCAAGCGAGCGCAGAAGACCGTTCATGCCGGCGCGATTGTAGACCTGCTCGATCTGCGCCACTTCCGCGGTCACGGCATCGCGGGTCTGCTGCTGCAGCAACCGCTCCGACATGCCGGTGACATAGAAGACGAGGAAGGCCGCACAGAGCGAAAAGAGGATGAGGTAGAGGGCGGAAAGCCGAACCGCGGTCGTTCTGAAGAGAACGCGAAGCTTGCTCATGCGGGGGCCCGGTCATCCTTGATCATGTAGCCGGCGCCGCGCACGGTGCGCAGCAGAGGTACATCGAAGTCCTTCTCGATCTTCGAGCGCAGCCGCGACACATGCACGTCGATGACGTTGGTCTGCGGGTCGAAATGATAGTCCCAGACGTTTTCCAGCAGCATGGTGCGGGTGACGACCTGGCCGGCGTTCTTCATGAGATATTCGAGCAAGCGAAACTCGCGCGGCTGCAGCGGGATCTCCTTGCCCTGGCGGCGCACGGAATGCGACAGGCGGTCGAGTTCGAGATCGCCGACGCGGTAGACCATGTCCTGCTCGGGCGTACCCTTGCGGCGGCCGAGCACCTCGACACGCGCCAGCAGCTCGTTGAAGGCATAGGGCTTTGGGAGATAATCGTCGCCGCCGGCGCGCAGGCCCGTGACACGGTCGTCGACCTGCCCGAGCGCCGAGAGGATCAGCACCGGCGTGTGGATATCCTTGCGCCTGAGTTCGGTGATCACAGACAGGCCATCGCGGCGCGGCAGCATGCGATCGACCACGAGAACATCGTAGCTGTTCTCGCTGGCCATGAAGAGGCCGCTCTCGCCGTCGCTGGCGTGATCGGAAACGATGCCTGCTTCACGGAAGGCTTTCGCCAGATAGGCTGCCGCCTCGAGATCGTCTTCAATGATGAGAATCTTCATACGCGCGACCATAGTCCCGGACCCCTATCTGTCTCAACCGGTTTCGGCTTTCCGACAACCGGCCAGACAACCGGATTGGCGAATGCCCTCGATCGCGGAAGCATCGGTCGGATGGACCCAAAATCATCGTGATCGATTTTCGTAAGTGAGAGCGAGATGCGGGTGGAAAACCGCACACACCTTCTTCATCCCGCTCCAAACGACGAGCGCCGCGAAATCACTTGGAAATCGCGGCGCTCCGGTCAATCATTTGACTGCCGCGATCAGCCCTGATCGATCGGAAGGGCCACGAAGCGGCTACCGTTCTCGGCCTCTATCTGGAAGAGCGCCTTGCTGCGGCCGTCCTTCTTGGCAGCGTTGATGACCTTGAGGATATCGTCGGCAGACTTCACCTCCTGATTGTTCACGGAGACGATCTTCTCGCCCGTCTTCAGGCCACGGTCGCTGGCATCAGAGTCCTCATCGACCGAGGCGATGGTGACGCCCTTGCCGTCGTCGGACGGCACGACGGTGACACCGAGGTCAGCCAGCGCCTGTTCGCTCGAAGGCTGTGTTTCTTCGGACTGGTCGTCCTGGCTCTTGGCTGCTTCCTTGTCATCCTTCGGCAAGGTACCGATTTCCAGCTTCACGCTTTCGGACTTGCCGTTGCGCCACAGCGCGAGGTCGACGGTCGTGCCCGGGCGGATTGCGGCCACCTTGCGGGCAAGATCACGCGGATCCTTGACCGTGTCGCCATTCAGAGCGGTGACAACATCGCCCTTCTTGATGCCAGCCTTTTCACCGGGAGAGCCGGCCTGCGGCTCGACGACGAGCGCGCCGCTTGCCTCAGCCAGGCCGAGCGATTCGGCGATGTCCTTGGTCACCGGCTGGATCTGCACGCCCAGCCAGCCGCGGGAAACCGAACCATCCTTGATCAGGTCGGCGACGACGTCCTTGGCGGTAGCTGCGGGGATAGCAAAGGCGATACCGACGTTGCCGCCCGACGGCGAGAAGATTGCGGTGTTGATGCCGACCACTTCACCGGAGAGATTGAAGGTCGGGCCGCCCGAGTTGCCGCGGTTCACGGCCGCGTCGACCTGCAGGTAGTCGTCATAGGGGCCGGAGCCGATGTCGCGGCCACGGGCCGAGATGATGCCCGAGGTCACGGTGCCGCCGAGGCCGAACGGATTGCCGACAGCGACGACCCAATCGCCGACGCGGACCTTGCTGTCGTCAGCCCAGCTGACATAGGTGAACTTGCGCTTGTCGTCGACCTTGAGCACGGCGAGGTCGGTACGGCTGTCCTTGCCGATCAGCTTGGCATCAAGTTCGGTGCCGTCATTGAGGATGACGGTGAAGGCCGCGCCGTCGGAAACGACGTGGTTGTTGGTGACCAGGTAGCCGTCTTCGGAGATGAAGAAGCCCGAACCCTGGGACGTCGGACGCAGGCGACCTTCGCCATGCGGGCCACGGCGACCCGGGCCACCGCGCTCGGCACGGTCATCGCCGCGCGGGCCGAATTCCTTGAAGAAGCGCTTCAGCGGGTGATCATCCGGCAGGTCGTCGAAGCCGCGACCGTTGAAATCGAAGGTGAAGTTGTTGCCCTCTTCGGAAACCGGATTGACGCGCGACTGGACGCGGACCGAAACGACGGCCGGCGAAACCGCCTCGACGACATTGGCAAAGCTCGGCACCGACGGTGCTTCCACCTTCACCGCTTCCGCAAAGGACTGGGAGACGCGCGCCGGCAGGCCGGAGGTCAGCATGACGGCGGCAAGGCCGGCAACCGTCGAGGCCTTCAGAACGGTCTTGAGGGAGGGACGCAGGGATTTGGTCGTAATCATCCGTTTTGCCTTTTCTCTTCCTGATGCGGCCTCAGCGGCTGCATCGAAACCTGGTTGCGATGTCCGCCTTCAGGGAGAGGCGGGCTCGTTTGGCTGACTGGAAGTCTAGCCGATGACGAAAGATGTAACGGATGGGACCTTACTGAGTTCTGTCCGGAAAATGAATTTTTGGTAATGTTCGGCGACAGCGAAGAGGGACACTGCTCAAGCCCGTTCCAAAGCGTGGGCCATCACAAATGGCTCCGCTCTCCAACCGGAGAGATCCCCAACGGTTTCAACATGTTGGCCTGGAGACGAGGAGCGCGAAGCGGCAAATTGCGCCACGTCGCTTTTGACAGACGTCAGGGCTGAAGCAGCTTCTTCAGCTTTTCCTTTTCATCCTCGGAAAGCGGCGTTCCCTTTGCCTGGGCGCCGCGCCGGCGGGCCGCAATGACAAGGGTGATCGCCCCGACGAGCAGCAGGGTCGCGGGCATGCCCCACAGGATCAGCGTCTTTGTCTCGAAGCGCGGCTTCAGCAGCACGAATTCGCCGTAACGGGACACGACATAATCGATCACCGCTTCATCGCTGTCGCCATTGGCCAGGCGCTCGCGCACAAGCACCCGCAGGTCCTTGGCAAGCTCCGCATTGGAATCGTCGATCGACTGGTTCTGGCAGACCATGCAGCGGAGCTCGGCCGAGATCGCCCGCGCCCGCGCTTCCAGCGCGGGATCGGCGAGCACTTCGTCCGGATTGACCGCGAGGGCCGAGCCAACAGGCGAGAGGAGCAGCAGAAGCGCCAGCAGCAGACGGGTCATTCGGCAGCTCCCACTGGTACTGTCTTCGGCCGCTTCGCCCGGGCCGGCGCGCCGACGCGCAGGCGACGGTCGCTCAAGGACACGAAACCACCGGCTATCATGAACAGGGTCCCGCCCCAGATGCAGAGGATCATCGGCTTCCACCAGATGCGCACGACGATACCGCCTTCGCTGATCTGGTCACCGAGCGAAACATAGAGCTGGCTGAGGCCGAAGGTGCGGATGCCGGCCTCCGTCGTCGGCATGCGGCGCGCCTGATAAAGACGCTTCGACGACCAGACTTCGGACACGGCAGCGCCGCCGCGGCTGATGGTAAAGTGACCGGATTCTTCGGTGTAGTTCGGGCCGCTGCCGTTGCGCATGCCATCGAAGCGCATGGTGTAGTCACCGGCATCGACCGTCATGCCGGGCTTCATCTCGACCACGGTCTCGGTTTCGAACGCCGTGACGGCGACGATGCCGATCAGGGTGACGCCGAGACCGATATGGGCAAGCGCCGTGCCGAAGGCGGAGCGCGGCAGGCCGGTGAAGCGCCGCCAGGCAACGTTGCCCGCGACCTTGCCGAGACCGGAGCGCAACGCGAGATCCGTCAGGGAACCGGCGATCAGATAGACGCCAAGAGCGATGCCGAAGACCGCCAGGACCGGGCCGCCATTCATTGCGTAATAGTAGCCAGTACCGAAGACGAGACCGATCGCAACCGCAGCGAAGAGCCGCTGGGCGACGCCGACGAGGTCACCGCGCTTCCAGGCGAGCAATGGTCCGAACGGCACGGCGAAGAGCAGCGGCAGCATCAAGAGACCGAAGGTCATGTTGAAGAACGGCGGACCGACGGAGATCTTGTCGCCGGTGAGCGCCTCCAGCACCAGCGGATAAAGCGTGCCGGTCAAAACCGTTGCGGTCGCCGTCGTCAGGATCAGGTTGTTGAAGACCAGCGCGCCCTCGCGCGAAATCGGCGCGAAGATGCCGCCGGCTTTCAGGTGCGAGGCGCGCAAGGCGAAGAGTGTGAAGGCGCCGCCGATGAAGAAGACGAGGATGGCGAGAATGAAGATGCCGCGGGTCGGATCCGTGGCGAAGGCATGAACCGAGGTCAGCACGCCTGAACGCACGAGGAAGGTGCCGAGCAGCGACAGCGAGAAGGTCATGATCGCGAGCAGCACGGTCCAGATCTTCAGCGCTTCGCGCTTCTCCATGACCAGGGCCGAATGCAGCAGCGCCGTGCCCGCGAGCCAGGGCATGAAGGACGCGTTTTCCACCGGGTCCCAGAACCACCAGCCGCCCCAGCCAAGCTCGTAGTAGGCCCAGTAGGAGCCCATGGAAATGCCGGCAGTAAGGAACGTCCAAGCGGCAAGCGTCCACGGGCGCACCCAGCGCGCCCAGGCGGCATCGATGCGGCCCTCGATCAATGCCGCGATCGCGAAGGAGAAGCAGACGGAGAAGCCGACATAACCGAGGTAGAGCAGCGGCGGATGAATGGCGAGGCCGACATCCTGGAGGATCGGGTTCAGGTCCTTGCCTTCACCCGGCGCCGGGATCAACCGCGCAAACGGATTGGACGTCAGCAAAATGAAGAGCGCAAAGGCCATCGCGATCCAGGCCTGGACCGCAAGCACATTCGCCTTCAGCGTTTCCGGCAGGTTGCGCCCGAAGGCTGCGACCAGTGCCGAGAAGAACGTCAGGATCAGCAGCCACAGCAGCATCGATCCCTCGTGGTTCCCCCACACACCCGAGATCTTGTAGATCAGCGGCTTCAGGGAATGGGAGTTTTCCCAGACGTTGCGAACCGAGAAGTCCGAGGTCACATAGGCGAAGGTGAGCACAACGAAAGCGAAAGCGACCAGCAGAAAACAGGCGACCGCTGCGCTTGACGCCAGTTCCATCAAGCCGCGATCGTTCAGCCGTGCTCCGAGGATCGGCAAAGCGGCCTGGATGACCGCGGTCGCCAATGCCAGGACCAGCGCGTAGTGTCCGAGCTCGATGATCATTTAATGGTTTCCTTCCCGCTGAGCTCAACGCCCTGGGCCTTCAAGCGGTCGGCGACGTCCTTCGGCATATAGGTCTCGTCATGCTTGGCGAGAACCGTATCCGCCACGAAGACGGAACTCCCTTGAACGAAGGCTCCCTCCGTCACCACGCCCTGCCCTTCGCGGAACAGGTCGGGCAGGATGCCCGTGTAGGTTACCGGCACGCCGGCAAGCGTATCGGTGACGGTAAAGGTGACCGTCTTGCTGTCGCCGCGTTTCACCGACCCCCCTTCAACCACACCGCCGAGGCGGATGCGCGTACCCGGAGAGACGTTCGCCTTGGCGAGATCGCTCGGCACGTAGAAATAGGCGATCGCCTGGCTGAAGGCGAACATGACAAGAAAGGCTGCGAGAACCAGGAAGCCGACGCCGCCGCCGATGATCGCCAGTCTTTTTTGTTTGCGCGTCATTGCGTCACTCCATCGGTCGCAATCCCGAGTTCACGAGCAAGCGTCAGGAGCTGTTTGCCCCCGTCGCCATCGGCCGGGAAGGTCTTCAGGCCCTCCTTTAGCGCTGCCGCGGCCTTGTCTCGTTGATCAAGGACAACATGGGAGCGGATCAGTCGCGCCCAGCCTTCGAGGTTATCTGGATTTTCCTTGAGGCGGCTTTCGAGGCTTTCGACCATGCCGCGGATCATTTCCTGACGATCGCCGGAGCTCATGCTCTCGGCGGCAGCGACATCCTCGGCGTTCGGATTGCCAGGTGCGGCAGCGCTGCTGGTGCCGGCGCCCGTCAGCTCTGCCACATGCTGCTTGACCAGCGGCAGCCATGGCGCGTCCGCAGGCGACGTCGCGACCAGCCTGTTGAAGGCAGTCAGCGCCTCCTCCTTCTTGCCTTCCTGCTTGAGACCGAGGGCAAGGTAGAATTCCGAGCGCGGATCATTGGGGTCGAGCGTCAGTGCCTGCCGGAGCGCCTCCTGCGCCTTCGTCGTCACGAGGCCGTCGGATTGCACAACGAGCGCCTCCGCGTATCCGCCGAGACGCGCCGGCGTCGGCCCCAGCAAGCGGATCGCCCGGTCATAGGCGTCAACCGCTTCCTCAATGCGGCCGTTGCGCATGTAGATCGGTGCGAGCAGATCCCAACCGGCGCCGTCGTTCGGGTTCACCGCAAGGTGGTTTTCTGCCTTGGCGATCAGGACATTGATGTCGCCGTTGGGATCGGCAAGACGAGCGGCAAGCGGCTGCGCCGGCACGCCCGGGCTGCCGGTCAGCAAATAAAGACAGAGCCCAACCGCGGGAAGACAGAGGAGCACGAATACCTGGGCCAGACGATTGGCCCCGCGCCGCGGCGAAACGGCCGTCGCCACAGCGCGATCGCTGTCGCCGGCTGCCAGCAGTCGGCGCGCCACTTCGGCGCGCGCAAGCTCGGCATCGTCGCTGCCGATCAGACCGCTGTCCTGATCGCGCTTCAGTTCGTCGAGCTGGTCGCGATAGACCTCGATGTCATGGCTGTGGGGAGACGATGGGGCTTCCCCTGCCCGCATCAGCGGGAGGATCAGCACGGCGGCGACGGCCGCCGTCAAAGTGGCGACGAGGATCCAGAACAACATGGACGCTCAATACTATGAGGCCCATGCCATTCCAACTCGAAAACCCGTCATGACGGAGATTTGAGGCGTTTCGCCGCAACGGCCGGCCAAGCCCGTCCCTGACAACGCTCGGACGCCTCAGAGAAGCTGCGCTCAGGTCAGCGGCGTCCAGCTGCCGTCGGGATTGCGGCACGCGGCACCCCGGGCCGTCTTCGCCTGGGTCTTGACCGTGACGGTATGGCTGTACTGGCGGCAATTCTGCGATCCGACCTGATAGGGAGCGGCCGCAACGACGGAGCCGCTGACGCCGCGTCCGTTCCAGGTCACAGGCTGGCCACCCGGTGCCGCCTCGAGTGCGCGATACTCCGCCTCAAGCGCCCGCTGGCGGTCGGACGTACCGATATCGAGATCGGCAAGGCGACCGATCACGCCGCCCTGAAGCGCAGCGATGTAGGTTGTCGAGGAGACAGCGCGGGTCGCGGTCGAACCGAGGCCAGCGACAGCACCCTTGCCGCCCGAGGTGGAGCCGCAACCGGCAAGAGCCACGGCCGACGCGATCACCACGATCCTACCGCCAACGACAAAAGTCCGTGTCATTTCTGCCTGGTTCCTCATGATCCGCGACACTCAATCATCCCTATCCGAAGCCGCATTCAAGAACCCCACGCATTCGGGTCAAATGACGACTTGTCCTTGATTTTCTTTTGGCATTCCCCGCCTGCCGAGGCAACGGCGCGCCCTGCCGATGTGACATTTTCGAGCACGGGTGTGACACCTAGATCACGAAACCGCGCACGCCCTTCCTCATCTTGCACTAGGCCGCGGCCGGCAACAGGAGCTGCGCGCGCAAGCCCCCTTCGTCCCGTCGCGACAGCGTAATGGTGCCTTGATACTCCCGCACGATCTCGCTGACGATCGAAAGCCCGAGCCCGGTTCCAGGCTTGCTTTCGTCAAGCCGCTTGCCGCGCTTCATCGCCAGCGCAATCTGGTCGGGATTGAGCCCCGGGCCGTCATCATCGATGTCGAGCACGATCCACTGCCTCCCGGGTTCCTTCGCATGCAGCTCGACCGGCGCCGGCCGGACGTTCAGCCACACCTCGCCACGGGCGTGGCGGGCGGCATTTTCAAGCAGGTTGCCAACGGTTTCCTCGACGTCCTGCAACTCCATCGCGAGCACCAATCCCGGCGGGTTGATTGACAGATGGACCTGCTTTTCCGGGTTGAGCTTGCGCATCACCCGAACCAGGCGTTCGAGCGCCGGCTGCGCCTCGGTCCTCGCCAGGACGGATTCCCGCTGCGCCGCGATCCGCGCGCGGCTGAGATAGGACTGAACCTGCATCTGCATCGCATCGACTTGGCTGCGCACCAGTTCGCCGTGCGACGCATCCAGCACGCGGGCCTCGTTGAGGAGCACGGCGATCGGGGTCTTCAAGGAATGCGCGAGGTTGCCGACTTGCATGCGCGCACGCTCGACGATGCGGCGGTTGCTGTCGATCAAGGCGTTGACTTCGTTGGCAAGCGGCTGGATTTCGCGCGGGAAGGCTCCATCGAGCCTCTCGCTTTCGCCGGTGCGGATCTTCTCCAGCGAGCGACGGACTTGATCGAGCGGACGCAGGCCGAAGAGGATGGTCAGCGCGTTCACCCCGAGACCGCCGAGACCGAAGATGGAGAGCGCGATGGTCAGGTTGCGGGTGAAGCGATTGATGTCGGCTTCAAGCACGTCGCGGTTTCCGGCCACGCGAAAACGCGCGGTGTGGCCTTGAATGTCGAGCACGACCTCTGTCTCGGAAACCTCGACCTCGTTGCCGAACGGATCCTTGGTGGTGTAGAACCGGACGTAGCCGGTGTCGAACGGAACCTCATCGACGCTGGCGATCGGCAGCTTGCCGTTGCCGAGTGACGTCGAGATCAAGGGCGGTGTGTCGAATTCGCCGATCGGATCGACGATCCAGTACCAGCCGGTCTGCGGCTGCGAAAAGCGGAGATCGCCGAGCTGCGGGCTTCCAGAGAGGACCGTCTTCTCGTTGACCGAAATCGAATTGACGACATTGAAAAGCTGCGCGCGCAAGAGGTCCTTGAAGCCGCGCTCGGAGCCCTGCCGATAGAGTTCGGAAATGACCACGCCGATCACGACCAGGGCGACGACCGCCCAGACGGTGGAAACCGCCAATACGCGGGCTGTGAGCGATCTAATTGCCATTGCCCGGCGCTTGCATTCGGTATCCGAGACCGCGCACCGTTTCGATCAGGTCGTTACCGATCTTCTTGCGCAGCCGGCCGATGAACACTTCGATCGTATTGGAATCGCGGTCAAAATCCTGGTCGTACATATGCTCGACCAGTTCCGTGCGCGAAACGACCTGGCCCATGTGGTGCATGAGATAGGAAAGCAGCCGGAACTCGTGCGACGTCAGCTTGAGGGCCACGCCATCGACGGTTGCCTTGGAACCCTTGGTATCGAGGCGCACCGGGCCGCAGACGATCTCCGAGCTTGCATGGCCGGCAGCACGACGGATCAGGGCGCGGATGCGAGCGAGAACCTCTTCGACATGAAAGGGCTTGGCAACATAGTCGTCGGCGCCGGCATCGATGCCCGCGACCTTGTCGCTCCAGCGATCGCGCGCCGTCAGGATCAGCACCGGCATGGTCTTGCCATCGCCGCGCCACTTCTCCAGAACCGTGATGCCATCCATCTCCGGCAGGCCGATATCGAGGATCACGGCATCGTAGGGCTCGGCGTCGCCGAGATAGTGCCCCTCCTCGCCGTCATAGGCCTGATCGACGACATAGCCGGCCTCCTTCAGCACTTCGGCGAGCTGCCGGTTCAGGTTGGCGTCGTCCTCGACAATCAGAATGCGCATTCGCCTCTACTTCCTCTCGCGGCCATCCCCGCTGCTTGTTTCGCTAAATCCTAGCCGATTTAAGGACAGAAACATGCAGGCATTCAAAGCACTGCAGCGACCTTTTCGCATCGGACAAGACGCACGGTACTGCAGGGATCGCTTACATCGGCACCTTGACGGTCACCTTTTTCGGTCGCCCACCGTTACCGGGAACGAGCACCGTGATCACGCACTGGCCATCGGACGTCGGTTGTGCCGACAACAACTCGCCGCCGGTGTCGGCGACCACCTGTGCAGCGGCCGCGCTGCAATCGCCGGCCACACGGACGACATTATCCGACGGCACGTTGATCGCAGGCGGGCTGAAGCCCGCGAGGCCTGCAGCAAGCGCGGCTATGATCACTGGTGAAGACATGAACGCACTTTCGACTTGGGAAGCATCATGGCAGAAGCAATAACCGAATGAGGCTGAATGGCAAATGAATGTCGGCCTTCCGAGCCACCAGGAACCCATTGGAAAACCCACAGACTCAACTGGAATTCCGACCCTAGATTGCAGCGATTCCATCCCTGACGGAACCCGGGCCAAGGCCCTCGTTCGGCAAGCGATAGCCACTTCATGCGACAGTTTCATCTGCGCGGCTGCTGGGAGAACAGAGCTTGAAGCTCACCGGCCTTGGTCGTGGCAGCCTTTTGTTAAGTATGTTTCGCTAGACTTCAGACGTCGTCATAGGCTCGCGCGTCGCGATGGCCAGGGCATCCGCCATAGCCCGAACACTGAGACAGCACATCAAGCAGGAAGCGATTCCCGATTCCTTTGAATCCCTTGGCGGCGATCGTTCGAAAACTGAGTCAACACCCTGCGAGGTTGAGTCAAGTCGATCGCAGCCCGATTCCGGCAGCCAGGCTAAGCCACTGACACCCTTCGATTTCATAGCGATGGTTTTCGCCCCCTAGCGCGCAAGCGTGCCGACGTTCGGCACATCCTATTCGTGCCTGAATACGTGAAGCTTGGCGTTCGCGTACAAAGAATAGACGTTCGCAAAATTACTTCAAAAGAACAGCCAATTTAGTCGCATCTGAACTACCACATCTGTGAATTGACGGACGGCTGTGGATCAACGAAAAATTAATCGATTTAAATATTTTTCAATCGTTTAAATGATTTAAGCCACTGATTTACAAAGTCTTTACGATATGAAATTGTCCGCCGCATCAAACGTCATGAAACCGTCATAGGCCCGGGAGGATCGGATGCAGACGCTCGCCAACAACCAGCCCGCATCTCAGCAGTCCAAAGTACCGCAATCGCTGCTCGACCGTTTCGAAAACGAATGGCGCGCCATGCGCGCTGCCGGCGAAAGCACCCCGAAGCCGATCCAACCGGCTGAGTAACGCCTGTCAACGGCGCATCGATTGTCGCGCGCCATGACCCTCCCAACATAGAGAAGACGCAACACGGAGTTGAACCTTCGGGTCGGGATGAAACACGTCCTGCAATGCCGCGTGTTCCGTCGCCGCGCGAACGGATAGGCGCCGTGGCAAATGCTGCGGCCCTTCGATTTTTGTGGCGATTTTCAGCCTTTTGGCCATTCGGAAAAACCATGTTACTCTTCCCGAATGCTAACCGAAGAGATCGAAAAACTCGCGCTAAGCTTGCCGGGAACGGAAGAAAACGCGCATTTCGGCACACGGGACTTCCGGGTGGGAAAGCGCATTTTTATGAGCTTGCCGGAAGCGGGTCGCGCGGTCTTCAAATTCACGCCTGACCAGCAGCGCATGCTTCTGGAAATGGAGCCCGGGGTCTGCGCTGCCGTGCCCGGCGGCTGGGGAGACCGCGGCTGGACCTCATTCTACTTCGTCGAAGCGGACGAAGGTCTCGTCCGCCAGTCGATGGAAACCGCCTGGCGTAACGTCGCGCCGAAAAACCTCGTCAAGAAGAACGGTGGCAGCCATTAAAGCCTGTCACGCAAAAGTGGGCAGCGGTTTTGCGATAACGACATGCGAAATATCAAAAACTTAAAGCGCAAGGCGCGAATCTGAAAGATCGCGACGCGCATTACGCTGGCTCGAAAAGCGGATAGCCGCCTCGCCGGAATGCAAAGCGCTCCGCTCTCAGGGCGATTGCGAAGCGCCGGCCGGTCCCCTCTCAATCCACGCTTTCCTGTCCCACTTCCAGCGGCCAGGTGACGAGATAATCTTCATAGTCTTCGATATCGATGCCATCCTCGGCGACGGTGCGGCCACGCACCGAAATGCCTGCAGCATGAACCGTGTCCGGGTCGCCTGAAACCAGCGGGTGCCACCAATAGAGATCGCGCCCCTCGGCAACGAGGCGGTAACCGCACGTCGGCGGCAGCCAGGTAATCTCGCGCACGGCCTTGGGTGTCAGTTGGATGCAATCGGGCACCGTCGCCTGCCGGTTTTCATAGTCCTTGCAACGACAGCTCTCGCCATCGAGCAAGGTGCAACGGATCGAGGTCCAGGCGATCTCGCCGGTATCCCAATCCTCCAGCTTGTTCAGACAACAGAGCCCGCAGCCGTCGCAAAGGCTTTCCCACTCCGTATTGGTCATGTCCTCAAGGCTTTTCGCCTTCCAGAAAGGCATTTCGCCCATCGTCATCACACTTTCGTCAAATAGCCCGCGATACAGAAATTTCGCAGAAAATTGCCGGTTTTTTAAGGCCGGCGGCGCGATATGCAAGTAGATTGGAATTTGACGTCGTGCAAATATTGCCCGGCGCCGGCGTGATGCCACAAAGCCTTCAGGACGTTGAGACGTGCGGGAACCGAGGAAAGACGATAACCGGCCGAAAAAACGGCACATCTTTCTCAGGGTCGACTCCTGGATCGATTCCACGGTCTGGAATGCCGGCTTCAAGCTGTCGCAATGGTGGGAAGATACCACCATCTTCTTCCGCCGTTTCCGCGTCACAGGCTGGAAAAAGGTCGTCTTCGAGGTGCTCGGCGAAGGCATGAACTGGGGCACCGTCGGCTCCGTGCTGATGCTGGCGCTCGCGCTTCCCGCCTTCGAGGAAACCAAGGGAAACTGGCGCGCCCAGAGCGATTTCGCCGTCACCTTCCTCGACCGCTACGGCAATGAAATCGGCCACCGCGGCATCATTCACGAAGATTCCGTGCCGATCGACGAACTGCCTGACCATCTGATCAAGGCGGTGCTGGCGACCGAAGATCGCCGCTTCTTCGACCATTGGGGCATCGACTTCCTCGGCCTTGCCCGGGCGATGACCGAGAATGCCCGCGCCGGCGGTGTCGTCCAGGGCGGCTCGACACTGACCCAGCAGCTCGCCAAGAACCTGTTCCTCACCAACGAACGCACGATCGAGCGCAAGATCAAGGAAGCCTTCCTTGCCGTCTGGCTCGAATGCAACCTTTCGAAGAAGGAAATCCTAAGGCTCTATCTCGACCGCGCCTATATGGGCGGCGGCACCTTCGGCGCGGCAGCGGCAGCGCAGTTCTATTTCGGCAAGTCGATCACCGATGTCAGCCTGGCGGAATCGGCCATGCTGGCCGGCCTCTTCAAGGCGCCGGCCCGTTACGCGCCGCACGTCAACCTGCCGGCCGCGCGCGGACGCGCCAACGAGGTTCTGAGCAACCTCGTCCAGGGCGGGCTGATGACGGAAGGCCAGGTGATTGCGGCGCGGCTCACTCCCGCAACCGTGATCGATCGCGCCCAGGTGAAGGCACCCGACTTCTTCCTCGATTGGGCCTTTGACGAAGTCCAGCGCATCGCCCGTCCCTTCGCGCAGCACTCGCTGATCGTGCGCACCACGATCGACATGGGCCTGCAGAACGCTGCCGAGGACTCGGTCGAATCGAGCCTGCGCCAATATGGAGAGAGCTTCCATGTGAAGCAGGGCGCGCTCGTGATGATCGAAAATGGCGGCGCGTTGCGGGCCATGGTCGGCGGCCGCGACTATGGCGAGAGCCAGTTCAACCGGGCGACCCGCGCGTTGCGCCAGCCAGGCTCTTCCTTCAAGGTCTACACCTACGCAGCGGCGATGGAAAAAGGCATGACGCCGGAAACGGTCGTCGTCGACGCACCGATCACTTGGCGCGGCTGGTCACCACAGAACTACGGCCGCAGCTATGCCGGGCGTATCACCATCCTGACGGCGATCGCCAAGTCGATCAACACCATCCCCGTGCGCCTCGCCAAGGACAAGCTCGGCACCGATCTGATCGCTCAGACCGCCAAGGCAATGGGCATCGAAACACCGCTGCGCACCGACAAGACGATGCCGCTCGGTACCTCCGAAGTGACAGTGCTCGATCAGGCGACCGCCTATGCCGTGTTTCCGGCCGGCGGCATGCAGTCGCGCCGCCACGGGATCAGCCAGATTCTCAACTATGACGGCGACATTCTTTACGACTTCGGGCGTGACGAACCGCCGGCGCGGCGCGTGCTTTCGGAAACCGCAAATACATCGATGAATTCGATGCTGACGCAGATTCCGATCATCGGCACGGCGCGCAAGGCTGCGCTCGACAACGGCATTGTCGTCGGCGGCAAGACAGGCACGACGCAGGCCTATCGCGACGCCTGGTTCGCCGGCTTCACCGGCGACTATACGACCGCCGTCTGGTTCGGCAACGACGACTACACGTCCACCAACAACATGACCGGCGGCTCCCTGCCGGCGATGACCTTCAAGCGGCTAATGGACTATGCCGAGCAAGGCATCGAGCACCGCGCTATCCCCGGCGTCACCGCCCCGACGGCGCCGGCGAAGCAGCCAGAGGTCGCGACGGCCAAGCCGGACGAGAACGCCCTGCCGCCACTCGTCCGCCCGCGCTCGTTGTCGGCCGAGGTCACCCGCCTGCTGCGCACGATCGGCGAGACCTTCGAAAAGGCCCCAGCACTGAAAGCGCCAGAAAAGGCCGGCGGCAGGCTCGCCGCCCTCGGCGCTGCCGAAGAAAAACGCTCCGGACAGACGGACCCCAATGCCGCCAGCAACTAAAGTCTCCCGGCCAGGCCCGCGGCATCCATCTCATCGTGAGGCCGCGCGCGCCCCGTCAGTCGCCGTTGCGCCGGGCGCCAATTTCGGCGAGATATGGAGGCAACCCCATGTTGCCCCGCCGCCGAACGATTTCCGATAGAGCCGCCCTTGTTTCGAATCCCCTTCCTCGTCGCCCTCGCTCTTGCCATCGCCTTCGGCGGCGGCATTGCCTCGGCCGTATGGGCGCTGAAGGCGACCGTCGGTTTCGGCTCGATCGCGATCGGCCCGTGGGTTGCTTTTCCGGAAGCGCAGACGATCAATGCCGATCCCTATGCCAAGGCGCACCGGGCGCGCGCGGGCGAACTTCTGTACGGTGGCGCCGAAGGATTGATGTTCAGCGCCCAGACCGACGACAAGGGCCAGAAGCTCCAGGCGACCTGCTCCTATGACGTCACGGGGCTGACGCCGCAGGCTCGCTTCTGGACGCTTTATGCCGCGAATGCCGACGGCCTGCCGTTGCGTCCCGGCTCCGACCTGCCCTCGGCCCTCAATTCCTGGATGGTGCTGCGTAGCGAAAACAGCAATTTCACTATCCATGTGTCGCCGAACGCCCAGCCGGACAATTGGCTGGCCGTGCGCCATGCGGGGACCTTCCGGCTGGTCCTGACGCTGCTCGACACGCCGACTGCAGGTTCCTCGGGCCTGATCGACCTCGCCATGCCTGTTATCACCAAGACCGGGTGCGGCGATGCGTAAGGTTCTCTTCGCCACGGTCCTCGGCCTCGTAGGCGCCGCCCTGCTGCACATCATCATCATCCTGTCGCTGCCGCAATTTACCGGCCGCGACGCCTATACCCGCGTGCTGGGGCTGCTCGAGATGGACAGTTTCTTCGCGCTGACGAGCACGCCGGGGTCGACCGGCCTTGCCAATGACGATCCCTATCTCAGGGCGGCCGTTTGCAGCTTCTCGATCTCGGACGGGCCGGCGCGCTTCCTCGCCAGCGGCAGCGTGCCGTTCTGGTCGCTCGCGGTCTTCGACAGCAATTCGAACGAAGTCTTCAGCATGAACGACCACACGGCGGTCAACGGCAAGCTCGATCTTGTCGTCGCGACGCCGATTCAGCTGGTAGAACTGCGCAAGTCTCCGCCGGAGGCACTGGCACAATCGATCATGGTGGAGATGAAGGAACAGGACGGCTACGCCGTTTTGAGAGCGATGGCGCCAGTCGACAGTTTCGAGGAGCAGGTCCGCAATTTCCTTGCGGAATCAAGCTGCGAGCCATTTCGGCGCTAGAGTATCCCGCTTTCAAGTGGAATCACTTGAAGCGGAAAGATGCTCTAGAAACAAAGTGCTAGAGCGACCTTAGTGCGTTCATTTGAACGCACGGCGCTTTAGATGCTTCGGACGTGAAGGCATCTGACCGCGCTGTCGCGGTTGCGCGCGGCAGACAGCCAACGCAAAGACTACGTTCAGTGCAGGAATTATGGTGAAGGACCCTGAGGTTTCGGGCCAAGGACGCGCGCCCGGTCGTAACCGGCCGCCGATGCGGGAAATCGAACGTTACTGCTTCTTGATCCGGCGTCCATCGGGTGCCGTCGGCTGCGGGTCGCGGTCGAGGCGTTCGTAGCGGATACCGGTAAACAGAAGCACTTTGGCCCCGCCCGATATGGCCGGCGGTCTACGCGGCGGTACGCGAACCTTTCGGTCCTGAATTCTGATCACGTCTGCCATGCTCGTCTCCACAAAGTCTTGAGACGGATGAACTACCGTACAGATTTCACCCTGCCCTCTCGGGCCAGCGCATTTTTCCAGGCCTTGCCTGGACAGGCGCGCTTTTCTCGTTTGCTCCTTCTTCCGGTCGCCCGGATGTTGCTCTTCTGGTTCACACGACGCAGCCCGATGATAACGGGTCCGCCCCGATTGAGCCATAGGCTGGTTAACAGATTGCTAATACACCGCTGCAACACCAACCTAGATTCATTATCTCGCCAGACGAGCCCCCGAGATGTATCCGAGGTAACAACCCGGAGCGGCGGTTCGCAAACCGCGGCTTTTCGCTAGCGTCGCGAGATCAGGCCAAACAGAAACGACACCCCGGCAACCGCCACCAGCGTCGACAGCGGCTCCTCGCGCACGCGCTCGCGAACGCGTTCCACCATCAACTCCGCCTCGCCCTGCACGACTGCCCTCGTGCCGCTGCCAATCGCAGAGACTGCTTCGGTCAGCCGGGCGATTTCCGCCCGCAGTTCGGCAATCTGCACATCAACCTCAGCACGCGCTTGCGCCTGCGAAACGTTTTCGCTGACTGTCTGCACGGCCTCCAGTTTCTTTTCCACCATTACAATGCTCCCTTGTCTGCGCCGTCTCAACGCTCCGGATGGCGTTTGGTTCCGCCAGAAGCTGCAGAAAACCGGAGCGCCGAAAAGCAAACGGGCGGCCAGAGCCGCCCGTTTTCCAGTCCAACGCAAGAACGCCGTTTCAGGCGCTCCACGTCAGTTTTCGCAGTTCGGATCGTCGAACTGGCACCGAACAAACGGTGCCGGGCGGGCGCCTTCGTAGATGCCGTCATCGTTCTGGCGAACGCGCACGCCGTCGCTGCGACGTTCCCATTCGCGGCGCTCTTCACGCACGGTCTGCTCGCGGTTCCATTCGCTCTCGCGGCGCCGCCACTCGTCTTCACGTTCACCGGTTTCCCAGTCCCGGCGCTCGCGGCGGCGGTCACTTTCCCAGTCGCGGCGGTCGCGCTCGCGCTGGCGCTCCCAGTCGCGACGATTCCGGCGGTCGTCGACCCAATCCGGTCCGTGGCGCCAACGATCGCGCTCGCGATAGAAGTCACGACCGCGGTAGTTGCGGTCCCAATAGTTGTCGAACTGGAAGACGACCGTTGGAATTCCGAGCGGGCGATAATAGCGGGGCTCGACGTAAACGCGATTGCGGCGATAGTCGGCCTGGACATAACGCCCGGCGACCCAGCCGCGCCCACCGTAGAACGAGACATCGCACCACGGCAGATCTGCAAGGCATCCGTGGATTTCCACCGATTCGCCGAGCGGGATCATCGATACCGCCGGATAGCGGGTGCTCGGACCGGAGCGCATGTTCACATTGGCAGTGGCAAAGCCTTCGGCAGCCTCGGCGACAACCGGGGCCGCGAGGAGCGCACAGACCGCCGCTGCGCGCAGGATAAATTTCTTCACAGTTCCATATCTCCCATGGAGAGGCCCCTCTTCATTTGGCCTCCAAACGTCGGCGGGCGTCCGGAGCCCTTGACCGTCGCCGCGATAACTCCTGACCGCATGTGGATTTTTTATGGCTGATGCCGCGGATGTCCCCGAGAAATGCGGGGCCAGCGGGGCGAATGGGCGGCCCTGTCGCGCGCCACGCATGTGCCGTAAGCCTGAATAAAGCTCCAACATCCATAGTTAACAGTGCGCTAACGCTTTTCTTCTAATTTTTGCGACGTGTGCCTTTCCGGATCACCGGAAACGGCGATCATGTTTTGCGTGCAGGGAATTACCGTGACGGATCGCTTTCGTGAGTTGGAAAGGCCACAGACCGGCCGCTTGAAGGACGTTGTCCTGATGGCGACGGTTACCGGTTTCGAAAGCCTGCGCATCCCCCGCAAATCCGATATGAAGCAGTTTGCCGAACTGTTCGAACCGCTCTTCCTCGGCTCCAGCAACGAAGCGCGCCGTCAGGCGGCGGCAGCCCTTTCCCAGTGCTCGCAGATCCCCGAAACAGTCGCCGCATTGATCGGCGGCATGCCGATTTCGATTGCCGCGATTTTCCTGACGCGTTCGAAGGCGATAGCCGACCGCACTCTCATTGCGGTCATCCGCGAGCGCGGGCCGGAACATGCCGCAGCAATCGCGCGGCGTCCCAACCTCTCCCCTCTTGTCGTCGATGCCCTGGTCGAGCACCACAATCCACTCGGGCTTGCCGCGCGCAGCAGCGCGGCAAAGCAGGCGGTGGCGGAACAGACACACCCGGAGGCTGCAGCCGCTTCCTTGCGCACCGCCCGCGAAGAAGCGCTCAGGCACGAGATCAAGACCCTGGCGCGAGCGGGGTCACGCAACCCCACGCCGGCCGCCTCATCCGAGGCAATCAATGACGTGCATGCTGCATTGCTTGTTCGCTTTGCCCGCAGCGGCGAGATCATCCTGTTCTCGCGCGTCCTCGGCCAGGCGCTCGGCACCAAGGACGCCCACGTCGAGCGCATCCTGCTCGATATTTCCGGACAGCGGCTTGCGACGAGCCTCGTCGCGCTCGATGTCCAGGCGACCGATGCCGGTTTCGTGCTTCAGGCCCTGTATCCGCATCTTCGTGAGCCCTTCGGCGAGACGAGCCATGCGGAAGCGTTGATCGGCGCCATGAACCGTACCGCCTGCCGCGAACAGCTCGATGGCTGGTTCGAGGCAGAGGCCGAAGAAAGCGCTCCAGCGGCAAGGCACGAAGCCTACTTTGCCGAAAATCCCGCCAACGATGCGCGGCAGATCGGCGCCCGCAAGATTGCAGCGGCCGCCGGCAATGTGCAGCCCCAGCGGCTTTTCGGCCGGCGACGCGGCTAGGCGCAGAAAATACTCATCCTGCTCCTCGCCTTGACGCGGTCTGCTTCCCGTTTCGGGAACATGCCTGGGCGTACCGGTGAGTCCTCGCCCGCCCTAGAAAAGCTGCTTCATCGCTTCGATGGTCCAACTCCACTCGCGACCCGTCGGAGCCTGCGGTCCTGCGATGCGGCCATTGCGATCGGCAAGACGGTGTCAGGGCCGGCTTGCCCCTTCCTCCGGAACCACCTCGAACAGATCGCCATGGTCGTCCAGCTCGATCTCCACGATCCAGCAATCCGGATCGAAGCGGATTTCGCCTGCGAGCGCCGCATCGACCCGCTCAGTATCGCTGTCGCGCAGCCTCACTTCGAACTTGCGGCCGAGCGCGACTTCGTCGTCGAAGAAATTCTGCGGCGCCGGGGCAAAGAGCGTCTCCGTGCCGAGCCGCGTCCGCTGGCGGATGAAGATCGCACCGGCCTCCTCCGCTCCCTTGCGCAGCACGGCCGCATAGCCGCCGAGCGAAAACGCGCGGCGCAAGAGGGACGAGACGAAGATGTGAGACTTCAGGCGCATGAAAGGCTGATACACGCGCTGGACGGCGCAGGCAAATCGGCGGCGCGGTCAAACCCCACTGGCAATCAGAGTGCGCCGATTTCCTTGAGCTTTTTCAAGACCTGGGCACTCGGTTCACCGGTCTGCGGCAGGCGGTAATGTTTCTCGAAATGGCGGATCGCCGCCCGCGTCTGCGCTCCGGCGACGCCATCGACCGTCACATCCGCATAGGCGAGGTTGCTCAGCCCCTTCTGGATGTTCAGCACCAAGGCGCTCGAAACCGGGATTTCGGCACGCGGAACGAAATTGCTCTCCTTCTCGGAGGAACGAATGGCGGCAGCGACCGGATCGATCTCAACGCCACTGCCCTTGGCCTCGGCGAGAGGTCTTCCCGCCGGCATGACCTGAGCAGCCTGATCGCCAGGTGCCGCCCGAAGTGCCTGCAGCAACTCTGTACTGGCCGAACCCGTCTCGGCGCGGCCGGCCTGCGCTTCGAAGCGCAGGATCGCGGCCGCCGTCCGTGGGCCGCTGCGCCCGTCCGGCGCGCCGTCATAAAGGCCGACGCGGTTCAGTTCCTTCTGGATGTCGGCAACGAGCTTCGAGGTCGCGCCACCGGGCACGCTTGCCACGCGCTCAGGCGACGGTTTTTCTGTCGGCAGATCCGCGGAAGCCGCAGCTATCACGTCCTCGACATTGTCCGCCTTGGCCTCGCCCTCGCGCTCGATGACGAAGGTGGTCACGTTGCGCGGCTCGATCTCTTCGCCCTTGGCGATGGCGATCCGCTGCGCGGTTTCGGCGCTGACGAGCGGCACGCGGGTGCGCATCAGCGGTGACGGGTGCACACCGTGCTGGTACCACATGGCATTGGCGGCAACGAAGGAAAACACGACCAGGAAGGCGGCCGAGCCGCCAGAGACCAGGGGATGGCGCGCCATCAGCCGGCCGGCAAGCCCAACACCCTGTCCGGCAAGAGCCAGCCCGCGCACGGCCAGGCCAGGCGCACGCCGCGCGGCCTTCTTCCGTTCAGGCTGTTTTCGCTTGCGCGGCGCCATATCCCCGTTCCTCGTTCAAACCAACGTCTTCGGACCGCCCTCCTTCGGCGGCCGGCCTCGCCTCTCCGTCGCGTAGGCGCGGCGGAAATTCCACCGTCACCGACGAACGCTGCTCTTCTTGCTCGGCAACGGCGATGCCGGAGCCGTCGCGCGGTATCGTCACGACGATGACGGTCCCCTCACCCTCGCGGCTGCGAATCGTGAGGTCGCCACCATGAAGGGCAACGAGGCCCTTGACCAGCGAAAGGCCAAGACCCGTGCCTTCGTAGCGGCGTGTATAGTCGTTCTGGATCTGGACAAAAGGTTGACCGAGCAGCTCCAGCTTGTCGGCGGCAATACCGATTCCGGTGTCGCTGACCGAGAGCTTCAGCATCGCACCGTCCACTTCAGCGTCGATCGTCACGACGCCGCCATGGTCGGTGAACTTCACGGCGTTGCCGACCAGGTTGATGAGAACCTGCTGGAAGGCGCGCTGGTCGGCATTGACTTCGCCAATGCCGCGGGTGACGCGGCTGACGAGCTTGACGCCCTTTTCCGCGGCCTGGTGCGACAGCATCGCCTCGCAGGCGGCAACCGCCTCGGCGACGCGGAACGGCTCGGGCATGAGCTCGTAGCGTCCCGCCTCGATCTTGCTCATATCGAGCATGGTATTGACGACGGAGAGCAGATGTTCGCCCGACTTGTGGATGAGGCTCACATACTCGCGCTGGCGATCGTTCTCGAGCTTGCCGAAATACTCGCCGCCCAGCACGTCGGAAAAGCCGAGGATCGCATTGAGCGGCGTGCGCAGCTCGTGGCTGACGGCGGCGAGGAAACGGGTCTTGGCATCGTTCGCAGACTCCGCTTCGGCGGTCCGGGCCGCCGCCTCGGCGCGCAGGCCTGCCTCCTGAGAGACATCGCGCGACTGCGCAAGGATCGCCGTCAAGTTGCCATCGCGATCGCGCAAGGGCGCCAAGTCGCAGGACATGTAGACGAACTGTTCGCCTTCGATCGGCAAGGTCCGCCGTTCGATACGGATATCGACCGTCGCCCGATCGCCGCCCTGGCGAAGGATGTCGATCGCGCTCAGGAACGTAATGCGGTCGGAGACGTGAATCTGCTCGATGAAGCCGCGGCCCGCCGGGTCGCGCATCAGCGTCAGGTGCTCGGCGGCATCGCGCCCATGCACGGAAAGGACATTGCCGCGCAGGTCATGCACGGTCACGAGGCCCGCAAACAGGTCATAGGCTGCCGAGAGGTCCCGGAGAACGGGATCGGACGGAGCCGGCGCAGCAGTTTCCGGCGCTCGGCCGCGAGCGATCGCCACGGCTGCCGCCAGTAGCGAAGCGGAAGCCCAAAGAGCGGTTCCGAGCGGCAGGGCCGAGGACACGGGTATGGCGAGCGACAGGGCGAGCGGCGCCACCGGCAGTGTCGTCAAAGACACGGCCGCAACAGTGCGCAAACGTTTCGTGTCGCGGCGCCCGGCGGGCGAAGAAGCCTCACGACGGGGCAGCCACAGGGCCGCGATCTCGTCCACGCGGGACGCCCATCTGCCAGCCATGTTACGCAATACGCTCACGCTTTACCCTGCTACATTTGTTGTTCTTGCGAGGCTGGCGCGACCGATTTCCCCTATTTGGAAACCGCGGTTCAGACCGCCTCGTGACATGTCGGAATCTCGCATCCCCGGCTTAATGAAAGAATAAACGCGCCCGTGCCGGAACGGTGCGAAACGGCCGAAAAATCCCGTTTTGGAGCAAATTGAGCGACCTTCATTTCTTGTGGTTAACGGGGCGTAAGCAACGGATTTCTGTGCATTTTCTGCACAGCGTTAACGATTGTGGCGAGCCCGCCGGCACGCCATTGCCGACGCTTCCGGGCTTCGCACACAGGGTCCCGCCACGAACCTTAACGGCGAAAGCTAAAATGCGACACAAATGCGCGGCAAAGCACTCGGCGGCGGCATTTCATTAAAATTTGAAGCAAATGCCGCGCGATTTTGAAAAGCCGTCTTGTGATTCCCGTCCTAATGTCGGTGTCAACAAAGGGACGGACGCTGCCTCGAAGGCAGCAGCTCCCCGAGGAAACGACGGCAGCGTGAACGGGTATCAGGGGATACGACGGCGCTGCGGGATGCCGAAGGCACAAAAGCCGGCTAGAAGACTGGCGAGCTCAGGCAGCTGAACGAAGGATGGGCAGAACATGTGGTTTCTCATCAAGGCGACATTTTGGTTTTCGCTGGTGCTGGTGCTGCTGCCATTCCTCGATCCGTCGAGCTCGCAGAAGCTGGAGCACGCTCCCAAGGTCGAGCTTGGCGACACCTTCGCCGCCGCCAATGAGGCCTTCCAATACATCAGCGCCATCTGCATCCAGAAGCCTGAGATTTGCGAGAAAGGGGCAGAGACCTTCGTCGCCCTCGGCCACAGGGCCCGCGAAGGCGCTCGTATCGCCTATGAGTTCCTGGATACCCAGTTTGCCGAAACCGATGCGGCCCAACCCGATGCCAAGGTGATGACCGGAACGGTCACACCGGTCATGACCGGCACGGTCAAGCCCGCTGCCGATGTGGCAGCACCCGCCACCGAGGTCAGCACCATCGATGCAGAGCCTGTCTTCAAGCGCACGCCGGTTCCGGAAAAGCGCCTCGATCCCAAGGCCGCGATCATCCAGTAGTCATGCCAAGCCCTCGGTCGAGACCGGCGGGCCACCCATTCGCAACTTAACTGCCTGACTTGCCGCCCTGTCGTGGCCGCCGCGAGGATCCCATCCCCTCGCGGCGTTTTCTTTTCAGGCGCAACCTTTGATCGCCAAGAGCCAGCCACGCACAAGCCGTGGCTGCTTAGGTCCGCCGCACGGCAAGCGGAGGCACCCAATGCAGATCTACGGGCTTTTTTCGAATGCGGGCGTGACGCGGCCAGCGACAGCCGGCACATCGACCGCCGTCGAAGGCAAGAGCCCGGCATCGGCCGCATTGCTCCTCGGCACCGATGACGACACTGGTGACCGCGCCGCCGCAGCAAAGAAGAAGCTCGACGACATCAAGGAACAGCTTCGGATGCTCCGGTTCTTCGCATCGGATCCGGAAACGCTCGCGAGGCTCGCCAAGCAACTCGCTCAGCAACTCGGCACGGCAGCCCAGCAGTTGGCCGGCGCAGACGGTGCCGGAGCGATAAACGGCGTTGCCTCCGCTGCGGCCGTGGCCGCCTTGGCAGATACCGGCAGTGCGCAAGTGGAAGGTGCTATCGCCGGAAACGATGCAGCCACGTCCGCAGAGCCGACAAGCTTTGCGGAGCGCGCCTATCGTGAATTCAGCGACGATGACGGTGAGTCCGGCGCCACCACGAAACTGGCCGCCGAACTCAAATCGCTTGCCGAGCAGATAAAGCAGCTGTTGCAAAAGGCCGAGCAGGAATTGCACACCGAGGGATCTGCCCGTGACGCTGACGATGCGCGCGCGGCCGGCCATGCCTTGTCGGCGGCCGTCGGCAAACTCGGCGGGATCGATGCAGGCGCCGGAAATGCCTTCATCTTCCCGTCAAGCGTTTCGATCTGACCGCGCCGGCGAAATGCCGCCGACACCCAAGGTAACTGTTATTGGCGGTTCTCAATGGGCTTGCCATCCCCTATATGAGGACTGAAAGCCCGCATGCCTGATGGCAAAGGGGCATGAACAGGGACAAAGCTCGTTCGCGGCAAGGACCGGCGGGCGTATAATCCCCTGATAACTGGACCCGGACCATGACGACGCTTGACCAGATCATCGACGATTTCGCCTTCCTCGACGAGTGGGAGGATCGCTATCGCTATGTGATCGAACTCGGCAAAGCTCTGCCGGACATGCCGGAAGCCAAGCGGACCCAGGAAAACAAGGTTCAGGGTTGCGCCAGCCAGGTCTGGCTCGTCACCCAGACGGCCGGCAATCCGGAGGACCCTGTCCTGACTTTCGAAGGTGAATCGGATGCGCATATCGTGCGCGGCCTGGTCGCAATCGTGCTCGCCATCTATTCCGGCAAACATGCCTCGGAGATCGCCAAGACCGATGCGATCGATACCTTCGGCAAGATCGGCCTGATCGAGCACCTGTCGACGCAGCGCGCCAATGGCCTGCGCTCGATGATCCGCCGCATCAAGAACGAAGCCGAGCTTCGGCTGGCCGCCTAAAGCGCGTCGCGATCTCTCAGGTTCGCGCCTTGCGCTTTAAGTTTTATGATATTTCGCATGTCGTTATCGCAAAACCGCTGCGCACGTTTGCGCGAAAGGCTTCAAGGCGCCGTCAGGACCTGCCGCAGCGACCGCGCTGTGACAGTACAAAACACAAGAGCCGGACGCTCAGGCCCGGCCCTTGTGTTCAAACCAAATGCCGTCAGGCAAATTGCAGCAACCAGCCGCAAGGCTTCACCAGACGGTTGAAGTCTTATTTGCCACGGCGTTTGCGGCGCTGGCCGAGGCCCATTTCCTTGGCGAGACGCGAGCGTGCTTCCGCATAGGCGGGCGCGACCATCGGGTAGTCGGTCGGCAGGTCCCATTTCTCGCGATATTCTTCCGGCGACAGATTGTGGTGAGTCATCAAGTGGCGCTTCAGCGACTTGAAGGTGCCGCCACATTCGAGGCAGGTGATCTGGTCGTCCTGGACGGACTTGCGAACCGACACGGCCGGCTTCGGCTTTTCAACGGGGATGACGACCGGTGCCGGCGCCGCGGTGTTGTTGAGCGCCGAGTGCACATCTGCGATCAGCGTGGAAAGCTCGGCGACGGGAACCACGTGATTGCTGACGTAGGCGGCAACGATTTCCGCCGTCAGCTCAACCAGAAGTTCATGGCTCGCGCCAAGCGCTGTTTCAGTCATTTCTTTCTCCTATCGGACTTCAGCACAACCCGAAACGGCGTCTCGGGGGGAGGAACGCTTGCAAGAGCCGCCAGGAAGCCTTCGCTGCCTTGGGATGGACCATCAAACGCGGCAAGGACAAACGCCGGCCACGATATCAAGAGTAGGAATTTTGATTACGAAACCTGCTGCCGAGTCACCGGGACGACCGAACTCTCAAAGCAACAACCAACATTCACAACTCAAGCTGGAATTTCAGATCAAAGTATTTCCACGACGACACTTTACATTTACTCGATTAACATCGATGCGTGAAATGTCCAAACATAAATTTGCCGACAGTTAGCAACTTTATCTCCGAATTGCTAAAATGGCCACACTGCATCGCAAAGTTCTGAAATACAGATTCAGAAATGTCATCGATCAGCGATGACGTGGCTCTACTTTTGTGGAAGCTGATCTACAACTGACAGCTTCGTAAGTTTGTAACCGGCCTGATGTGCGGCTTTTGCCAAGAGATGAGCCGAGATTGGTGCAGTCAGAACGAAGAAGAAGAAGCCTGCAAGCGCCCGAATCAGTATCGCCGCATCCAGAGAATGAACGCCCGCAGCCAGCAGCAACAGGCCTGAACCTACGGTGCCGGCCTTAGACGCTGCATGCATACGGGTGTAGAGATCGGGAAAACGCAAGATGCCAATTGCCGCAAGCAGCGAAAAGATCGCGCCGACGATCAACAGAGCGGCAACCAATACAGCAACGGCCATGTCCAGGACGGGGTTCATCGGCGCCCTCCCTTATACTTGCGACGGACCGCATTGGATCTCGGTGCGGACGCGCGCTTTGATTCCGGCGAGCTACGCTCAACGTTGGCCGTCTCTGGCGAAAGCCCGCGAGCCAGGATGAAGCGGGCAAAGGCGACGGTCGCGAGGAAGCCGACCAAGCCAAGGGCAATGGCAATATCGATGTAGAGGTTGAAACCGGTGCGGATCGCGACGACGGCAATCAGGCCAATGGCGATCGCCACCAACATGTCGAGGCCGAGCACGCGGTCCGGTAAGGTCGGGCCGCGGATGATGCGCCAGACAGTAATCAGAAGGGCAACAGACAGCGCGATAAGTGCGAAGCCCGTAGCGAGGGCTTCGATCTGGTCTGGCAGGCTCATTCGAAAGCCTCCTTTATCCGCCGTTCAAAGCCGTTGGCGATATCGCGCCTGAGGCCGCCGGGATCGGCGCAATCGAGCGCATGGACGTAGAGCGTCCGGCGGTCGTCGGAAACGTCGACCGACAAGGTCCCAGGCGTCAGCGTGATGAGATTGGCGAGCAACGCGATTTCGAAATCGCTCCTGACCGTCAAGGGATAGGCAAAGATGCCGGGCTTCAGCTTCATCTTCGGCTGGATGACCATGAGCGCGACCTTTGTGGCCGAGATTGCGAGTTCCTTGAAAAAGAGAGCGGTCAACAACAACAGTCTGAGCGGACGCACCGGATAGGTGATGGGCTGGAGCTCGCGGCGGATCAGCCATAGAGACAGCGCTCCAACGGCGAAGCCGAGGATCAGGTTGGCCAGCGAGAAGCTGGCGCTGATCGCGCCCCAGATCGCCGTGAACAGCAGGTTGATGGTGAGGAACTTGGTCACGGGGCACCTCCCGGGAAAACCGAGTTCAGATAGGCCGAGGGCTCAGCGAGCGAGGCAGCCGCACTTTGAATGGTCGAAAGCAGTGGCTCCGGGTAGAGACCAATCGCCAAAGCCAGGATGACCAAGACGGTGAGCGGCAGCAGCGCCGCCGGCGAGATCGTCGCGGAAACCGTCGTGCCCTCCCCGGCTGCCGCATCGCGCCAATAGGCCAGCAGGAAAAAACGCCCGGTGACAACAGTCGTCAGGAAGCCGGTGAAAAGCAGGGCCGCGGCCAGCCACCAGGCGCCGATATCGAGCGCCGCCTTGACCAGCATGACCTTCGGCCAGAAGCCGGAGAATGGCGGCAGACCGGAAACGGCGAAGGCCAGCATGAGCGTCAGCGCCGCGAAACCGGCATGGCGACGGTAAAGGCCTGCCAGCGACGAAAGCGAGAAGCTGCCGCCGAGCTTGGCCGCAACGCCGGATGCGAAATAAAGCGCAGTCATGACGAGCATCGAGTGCAACGCATAGAAGATCGCACCGCCAATGCCGCCCGGCCCGCCGACCGCAATCCCGGCGAGGATCGAGCCGATGCCGGAGACCACGAGATAGCCGAGCATGCGGCGGAAATCCGATTGCGCCAGCGCCCCGAAGGCACCGACGAGCATGGTGAGCGCGCCGGCAAGGGCAATGACGAAGCTCAGTTCCTCGCGCTGGAGCGGCAGCAGCATGACGGTGACGCGGATCAGGGCGTAAATGCCGACCTTGGTGAGCAGGCCGGCGAAGAGCGCCGACACCACGACGCGCGGCGTATGGTAGGAGGCCGGCAGCCAGAAATTGACCGGGAACGCCGCCGCCTTCATGCCGAAGGCCAGCACGAAGAGCGCCGTCAGCGTCATCAGCGGCGCCGTGCCGGCAAGGCCTTCTGCCTTGCGGGCGATATCGGCCATATTGAGCGTGCCAAAGCTCGCATAGAGATAGCCTGTCGTGATCAGAAACAGGGTGGTCGCGACCAGATTGAGGAAACCATACTTCACCGCTCCGTCGATCTGCTCGCGCTCGGAGCCGAGCACGATGAGGCCGAACGACGAGATCAGCAGCACCTCGAACCAGACGTAAAGGTTGAAGATGTCCCCCGTCAGAAATGCACCCGAAACGCCGGCCATCAGCAGCATCAGGAACGGGTAGAAGCCGTAGCGCCGACCGCTGTCGTTGATATCCGCGAGCGAATAGATCCCGCCGGCGAGTGCCACCACCGAGGCGGTCAACGCAAACAGAGCGCCCGTCAGATCAACGGTGAAGGCAATGCCGAAGGGCGGCAGCCAGCGTCCCATGACCATTGTCACCGGACCGCTCGCAAGCACATGCCGAAGCAGGAGAATGTCTATCAACACGAGACCGGCCAGTCCGAGGACAGCGATGTAAGGGTGCCAATCGATCTTTCGGCGCAGCATGACAAGCAGTGCGCCGATCGCCAGGCACCAGGCGACCGGCAGGATCACCAGCCAATCGGCAGAAGCGGCCGGCTCGAGAACGAGTGCGGCGGAAAGATCTGCGTGGGGAGAAGTTGAAGCGGCCATGGGTCGGTCAGTATCCAAGCGGCGGAGCCGGCTCGTCCTTCGGCTCGGCGACGCGCATCTCGTCGGTATTGTCGGTCTGCAGCACCTCGTAGGCGCGCCACGCGAGAACCAGCAAGAAAGCGAAGAAGGAGAAGGAGATCACGATCGCTGTCAAGATCAGTGCCTGCGGCAGAGCGTTTGCCGCCGGTCCCGTGAGCGCGTCCTGGTGGCCGGGGACGACCGGCGGCACGCCGCGCGTCAGCCGCCCTCCGGTGAAGATCAGCAGATTGACGGCATTGCCGAGAATGGCAACACCAAGCAACACCCGGATGATGGATTTCGACAGCAGCAGGTAGACGGCGACCGTGAAGAAGATACTGACGAGCAGCGCGAACCAGGCTTCCATCATTCGCCTCCCCGCTCTTCGAGCGAAAGCGCAATCGAGCTGATCGCCCCGACGACGACGAGATAGACGCCGCAATCAAACAGCATCACCGTCGAGAGCGGGACTTCCAGGCCGAGAACCGAAGGATAGATCCAGAGACCGGTCATGAAGGGGACGCGTGCCGCAATCGAGATCAGGCCGGCGACCGTCGCTGCGAACAGCCCCGCGCCGGCAATCGCCATCGGGTGAAAATAGATCGCACGGCGCACCGTCTCGACGCCGCAGGCGATGCCGTAGATCGCCAGCGCCGAAACCGCGATCAACCCGCCAATGAAGCCGCCGCCGGGCTCGTTGTGGCCGCGCAGCAGCACGAAGATCGAAAACAGCACCATCAGGCTGGTGAGAAAAGGGGCGACGGCCCGGAAGATCACCGACTTCATGCGCGTTCCTCCGCATCCGGATCATTGTCGGCGATGCGGCGGAGAGAACCAGCCCTCAAGCGGACCAGCGACAGGATGGCAAGACCGGTGACCATCACCACGGCGATCTCACCCAGCGTGTCCGTACCGCGGAAATCGACGATGATGACGTTCACCACATTGGCGCCGTGCGCGATCGATTTCGAATAGAGATTGAAGAATTCCGTCAGCGTGGAGTCAAAGGGAACGCCCGTCGTCTTCAGTAGCATCAGGCCGAAACCCAAGCCGCAGGCGAGTGCAATGGCAAAATCCGGGACCTTCTGGGCAAGCGGCCGATGGTCGGACGGCGAGAGCCTGAGGCGCGTCATCACCAGTGCCAGGACGACGACCGACAGCGTCTCGATCATGAACTGGGTGAAGGCAAGATCCGGCGCACCATAGAGCAGGAAGATGACGGCAACGGCAAAGCCCTGGATGCCGAGCGAGACGATCGCTGTCAGCCGATCCGGAGCGAGCACGACGGCAACGAGACCGATGACCGCGATGGCCATGATCGCAAGCTCGTGCAGTGGCACGTCGGGTGCAAAGAACGGCGCGCGCGGCAGTTCGCCGTAGGTGAGCGGAACGACCAGCAGCACGCAGGCAACCAGGATGAAGGTCGCCGTCATGTAGACGTCGAGGCGGCCGGATTGCAGCCGGCGCGTCAGCCCGACGGAAAAACGAACGAGCCCGCGGATGAGCTGGTCGAAACCACGGTCCGGCCCCCAGCCGATATCGGCAAGGATTGCGGCGATGAAACCACGCAAACGATCGAGCTTCAGGTAGAAAACGATCCCGATCAACGCGGTCGCGGTCGACATGGCCAGCGGCACCCCGACATGCGGAACGACGGACATCGTGACCGCACGCGGTTCGCCTGATATCGCCGATGCCATCGGCGTCGACACGAGTTCGTGGGTCAACCCCGAGAGCAAGGCGGCGGAAAGCCCCTTGGCGGCAAGCAGCGCCGGCCCGAGCCAGAGCAGCACCGGCGCCTCGTGCGCCGCCTTCGGCGTCTCCGCCTTCGCACCGATGAAAGGCTTGAGGGCGACGGCAAAGGCCACCGCGAACATCAGAGCATTGCCAAGGATCGCGATTGCCGCAAAGACCACGGAGCGCCGGTCGAAGCCGGAGAGCGCGTAGTAGATTTCCTCCTTGGCGATGAAGCCGAAGAAGGGGAACAGGCCGCCCATCGAAAATGCGGCTGCAAGCGCAATGACGAACGTAAGCGGCATGGCGGAGCCCAAGCCCCCGAGCCTGGTCACGTCACGCGCGCCGGTCTCATGATCGATGATGCCAGCAACCATGAACAGGGCACCCTTGAACAGGGAGTGTGCGACAAGATAGAGCGCCGCCGCCTCGATCGCGTGCGGGAAGCCGAGACCGGTCAGCATGACCAGCAGCCCGAGCGAGGCCATGGTCGTATAGGCGAGCATCAGCTTCAGATCGGTCTGGCGGCAAGCAAGAGCTGCGCCGATGACGAGCGTGGCGCCGCCGAAGAGCGGCAGCAGGATCTGCCATTCGGGCGTGCCGCCGAGCACGGGATTGAGCCGCATCAACAGATAGACGCCGGCCTTCACCATTGTCGCGGAATGCAGGTAGGCCGAAACGGGAGTCGGTGCTTCCATCGCGTTCGGCAGCCAGAAATGGAACGGAAACTGCGCCGACTTGGTGAAGGCGCCACCGAGGACGAGAATGAGCGCGGCCAGATAGAACGGGCTTTCGCGCATCTCCGTGCCAAAGGCCATGAGCAGCGAAAGCTGGGTGACGCCGCTGACGTTCCAGATGATCAGGAGCCCCGCGAGCAGAAACAGGCCCCCTCCTCCGGTCACGACCAGCGCCTGAAGGGCTGCGCGCCTTGCGGCTTCGCGCGAATGGTCGAAGCCGATCAGCAGGAATGACGTGATCGAGGTCAGTTCCCAGAAAACGAAGAGCATCAGGAAGCTGTCGGACACGACGAGCCCGAGCATTGATCCCATGAACATCAGGATGAACGAGAAGAACCGTCCCTGCTGCGGATGGCCCTTCAGGTAACCGCCGGAATAGAGCACGATCAGCATGCCGATGCCGGCGATCAGCAGGACGAAAGTTAGCGACAGACCATCGATCAACCAGGAAAAGCTGACATTGAACGACGGGATCCAGGCATAGCCACCGGTGACCACCTCGCTTTTGGCCACGTCCGGCCAGAAGCGGGCGAAATGCAGGACAATGGCCGCTGGGAAGAGTGCCAGAACCCAGGCCGCATTGTGCCCGAGGAGGCGCGTGAGCAGCGGGGCGACCAAAGCCCCCACGAAGGGGAGTGCGAGAGCCAGAAATGTCAGGGCCGCAACATCCATCGTCCTGGCCTGCTCCTTTATGTTTTCACGATACAATCAATCGAAGACCCGACATAAAAGAAGGGTTGTGGCGGCTCAAGCCTTATCCAGATAAAATCGACGTTATGTGCCGTTAAGTCGCTTCGGAGATCGGACGCAGCAGTCCAAGCACTATCAGATTCGTTCGTTTCATGCGGCGGCGGCCGACAACAATTAAAATGCTGTTAGCATAATATTCAGTTGTCGTCGCAGCAGGATCGAACGTCCTAGAATCGGGACAATAAGACGTGGTAGTTGTACGTAAAGGCTTCTTCAATTCAAAATAATACGAAGCCTGGATCCGCCTGCCGGCGGAAACCAACGGCTGCTCGGAACGTCTGCCTTCGACGATATCTGTGAACCGCAAGGCGCCGGCTCATCGACCGTCTTTCTGCCGCAAGCAGCATGAAACGGAACAACACAACGATCACGGGCGAGGCCTGCTTGGAACGATCTCGCATAGTCGTCATCGCCAGTATCCTGGCTGCACTCGGCGCGATCCTGCCGATGATGGCGGCCTATTATCTTTCCTGGTCGATCGCGGTGCGCAGCGAGCAGACACGGCTTTCCCATCTTGCCGACTACGCCATCATGCGCGCCGATGCGGCGCTCGAGGAAGCCTCCCGGGCGCTGAAAGCCGCCGACCGGTTTGACATGCCGCCCTGTATGGCAACACATATCGCAGCGCTGCGCTCCCTCGTCGTCAATACGACCTCCATCGAAGACATCGGCTATTTCGAAAACGGGCTGCTCAGGTGCACGTCGTGGGGCTATCCGCCGCGCCGTCTCACCCGCTCTCCGCCCGCCGATTTCTTCGCGAGCAACGGCGTCGAAGTCATCCCGCGGATGTACCCGACGATCAGTACCGGCGCCCCCATGACGGCGTTTCGCTATCGTTCCTACACCGTACTGACCAACTCGGCTCGATTTGTCGACGTGATTGCGGAGCCCGGCACCCGGCTTGCAGTCGCCACGAAAAACGGCGTCCTGATCGGCACTCTGAACAATCCTGACGCGTCGCTTACGGCCCGGCTCGCCGAACTTCCCGAAACCGGCAGCAACGCCGACGATCTGTTCGCAACCTCCCATGGAGCAAACTGGATCGCCGTCGCGAGCGCCCCCAACATCGCCATTTTTAAGGACATGGACCGGGAGCGCCTGCTGCTTCTGCCGGTCGGCGCCCTGGTCGCAGCGCTTATGGTCGGCCTCGTCGTCTGGCTGTCGCGGCGCCGCCTTTCGCCGCTCGGAGAGCTCTCCATCGCCGTTCAGCGGCGCGAATTCATCGTCCACTATCAACCGCTCATCGAACTGAAGACCGGCATCTGCGTCGGTGCCGAAGCGCTCGTACGCTGGCGGCGGCCCGACGGGCAAATGGTCCGCCCCGATCTCTTCATACCGCTGGCGGAAGAGAACGGCCTGATCGAAGAAATCACCGACCAGGTCATCTATGCCACCATTGCCGAGCTGAAAACGGTCCTCCTTGCGGATCGCTCGCTGCACATTGCCGTCAATCTTGCCGCCGACGACATCAAATCGGGGCGCATCCTGCCGGTGATCCAGGCGGTGCTGGAAAACACCGGCATACTGACCCAGCAGATCTGGCTGGAAGCGACCGAACGGGGCTTCATGGATGTGAAATCGGCCCGCGCAACGATCGAGGAGGCCCGCCGGCGCGGCCACTCGGTGGCGATCGACGACTTCGGCACCGGCTACTCAAGCCTGCAATACCTGCAGGAGCTTCCGCTCGACGCACTGAAGATCGACAAATCCTTCATCGACACGATCGGAACGGACTCTGCCACCAGTTCGATTACGCCGCATATCATCGACATTGCCAAGTCGCTCGATCTCTACATCGTCGCCGAGGGCATCGAGCGGCAGGAGCAGGCCGACTATCTCATCGAACGCGGTGTCCAGTATGGCCAGGGCTGGCTGTTCTCCAAGGCGTTGCCCGCAGCGGAATTCATCGCCTTCTACAACAACAGCAAGCGCCGGCGCGGCGCCGGCCCGACCGTAATCCGCCGCGAGATCGCCTGACGCCACGCCGTCGACCGCAATGCCGGGCCGCGACGTGAATTGCGCGCTTCCGGCGGCATTCCTATATAGTCGCCGCAACGACAGGAGATCTTTCATGACGACCGTTAAGACGCCCAAGGTGGTGAAGACCGATGCGGAATGGCGGGCCATACTCTCGTCGGAACAATACCGCATCACCCGTCAGCAGGGTACCGAGCGTCCGTTCACCGGCCCTTTCGTCAACAACAAGCAGACCGGCACCTATGAATGCGTCTGTTGCGGCCGAGCCCTCTTCCGCTCGGACACCAAGTTCGATTCCGGTTGCGGCTGGCCGAGCTATTTCGCTGCGATCGACGACCAGGCGATCCGCGAGATCGAGGACCGCTCGCACTTCATGGTGCGCACGGAAATCCGCTGTGCCGACTGTGACGCCCATCTCGGTCACGTGTTCCCGGACGGCCCGCCGCCGACGGGGCTTCGCTATTGCCTCAACGGCCATGCGATGACGTTTACCGAGGATTGACACCGGCGCGCGGAAGGAGTGGCATGGGGGCTGCTGTTCCATTAGGAACAGGCCCTGCACCGAAGCCGCGCTATCTAGACTTTGGGTCGAGCAAGCGAGAGGAGGTCCGCATGCTGCGCATCCTGACAGCACTCACGCTCCTGCTTTCGTCTGCCCTGGCAGCGGCGGCCGCCGACGATTGGCTACCCTATGCCAATGCGCGTTTCGGCTACGTGCTCGACATTCCGCCTGGCTTCGAACTGCAGAGCCAGGGCGACAATGGCGACGGCGCCAGCTTTCATGCCAACGACAATGGTGCGACCCTTTCGGTCTTTGGCAGCACATTGCTGGATGGCGACTTCGAGACTGACGTCAACGACCGCATCGGGATCGAGCGCGAGGGCGACTGGCGGATCGCCTATGCGCGGGTGACGGCAGCCTGGGCAAGCTTTTCGGGCGTCCGTGGGGAAGAAGTGTTTTATACCCGTGCCATCGCGCTCTGCGACGGCAGCGCCGCCTATTTCCGCCTTCAGTACCGCAAGAGCCGGCTCACCAGTTTCGACGGCGTGATCTCGCGGATGGCGGAGGCCCTCAGGCCATCGGAAGGCTGTCAGCACCCGCCTGTCGCTGCGGTTGCGGGCGAAGCGCCGAACTGACCGCCGCTCAGGCTGCGGCGCTGAAGCAGCTCACCACGGCCGAATAGTGAAC
Source organism: Ensifer sp. ENS10 (assembly GCF_014852025.1). Classification (NCBI taxonomy): domain Bacteria; kingdom Pseudomonadati; phylum Pseudomonadota; class Alphaproteobacteria; order Hyphomicrobiales; family Rhizobiaceae; genus Ensifer; species Ensifer sp. ENS10. Next base: position 1,013,274 of record NZ_JACVAS010000001.1, on the reverse strand, counting down.
GGCCGCACCGGTCACAACGAAACCGTGCCAGATCGCGTTCTGGAAGCGCAGCCTTTCCCAGACATGGAAAATCACGCCGGCGGAATAGATGATGCCGCCGATCAGGATCAGCACCAGCGTCGTTGCCGTCAGCGCCGACAAGAGCGGCCCGACAGCGAGCACGCCGCTCCAGCCCATGGCGAGATAGAGCAGGATCGCCAGCCGGTCGAACCGGCCGGGGAAAAGACATTTGATCGCAACGCCAAGGGCCGCAATCGCCCAGATGCCGATCAGCATCACGAACAGGAACGGGTCTTCCAACCCGCGCTGCAGGAACGGTGTATAGGTCGCGGCGATCAGGATGAAGATCGAGGAATGGTCGAAGCGGCGCAGGAACCATTTGGTCCGCGAGATCGGATAGAGATTGTAGAGAAACGAGATCGACAGCGTCGCGAGCAGCCCTGCCCCGTAGACGGCGGCGGCAGCGAGTTGGCCGCTGGTGCTCCAAAGCGTCGCATAGAAGATCAGTGCGGTGACACCGACGAGCGCGGCGGCAAGACCGATGCCGTGCACGATGCCGTCGGCAATCAATTCCGAGCGGTCATAGTTCCATTTGACGCCAGCGAATTCCACGCGATCCCTCTCCCGGGTCTCTGTCTTTTTCTCGGGCACGCTCGTAGCTGTCGCGCCATCATCGCCATCCTGCCACAGCCCTGGGCCGCCGCAAAGATATGGTGGCGTGGCGAAAGCATCAACTTTTGCAACGCATTACAACAATCGCATGACATATCTGCTGAGTGCGCGGGACCTTGTTCGCAGGCGCGGCGATGACCACATGCGCTGACAAGATTACGCCGATCGGGAGGAGAACCATGTCGAAGTTGCGCACCCCTCAGCCGGAACTGGCGGCCGCGCTCAGCGAGCTTTGCCTGCGATCGAAAGCGGTATGGGGATACGACGCCGCCTTCCTGGAGGCTTGCCGTCCGGCGCTGACGCTGACGGCCGAGGACTGGAAGGATTCGGACCTGCAGATCGCCGTCGATGGCGAGCGGATCCTCGGTCTGGCGCAGGTTCGCTCCGATGGCCAGATCGCCGAACTCGACAAGCTCTTCATCGATCCGGACGCGCGCGCCACTGGCATTGGCCGCAGCCTTTTCGCCTGGTGTGTCAAAGCAGCGCTCAACCGCGGCGCCACGGTCATGACGATCGATGCCGATCCGGGCGCTGCCGATTTCTATCGCCGCATGGGCGCGGTCGATGACGGCGTCATGGCATCGACCGTAATCCCGGGGCGCTTTCTGCCGAACTAAGATAACCATCCGAAGATCGCCGCTGCGGGCACGGCGGCGATCGCTCGATGGTTCATCTTCCGCCCCGGGCAACCTCCGCCGCACATTCCTGACAGAGCGGCGCATGGGGAACAGCTTGCAGGCGCGCTGACGAAATCGGCAGGCCGCAGCGGACGCAGGTGCCGAAGGTGCCGGCGGCGATCCGGTCGAGTGCCGCGTCGATCGCGCGGATCTCTTCCTGCCCGGCAAGCCCGAGGCCTTCCAGAACCTCGTCGCCTTCCCGCTCGGTCACGCGATCCGGCACATCGGCGTTCATGGGCTCATCGAGATCGTGCTCGATCTTGACCAGCCGCCCCTGCAGCTCCTCCTTGCGGTGGGTGAGGCGGCTGCGAAAATCGTCAAGCGCAAACTTGTCCATCTGAAGACTCCTCGGCGGTGGCGGCGCAGGATCGCGCCGCAGCCGCTCTTATTGTTGGTGGGTTACCGGTCGACGAGTACGGCGCAGGGGCAATGGCTGACCACGCGGCTCGCGGTCGATCCGATGAAGTAATCGATCAGGCCCGGCCGGTGGGAGGCGATGATCACCAGATCGGCATTCTCTTCGCTCGCGCAGGCGTTGATGGTGCCGGCAGCACCGCCGGTGCGAATTTCAACACGGCCGTTGATCCCGTGCTTGGTCTTCATGTCCTCGAGCGTCTTTTTTGCCTGCTTGCGGGATTCCTCGACCATCTCCAACGGGAAATCGACGATCATGTAGCCCTGCGCATAGGCATTCAGATCTTCGACAACGTTGAGCAGGACAATCTCGCCCCCTTCGTCGATCAGCTTCTCGGCGATGCCCAGCACAGATTCGCCGTGCTCGAGCTGATCCATGGCAATCGGGACGATGATCTTCTTGTACATGCTGTACTCCTTCTGTTGCCCTCATGGATCGCCGCGCCAGATGTGGCGGGCCAATCCCTCGTCTGGAGATTGCGCCTCGACCGCTTTCCCGGCTTTGATTGAAATCAAATCGAAAGCGCCGCGCTCGCGTGACCCTACTCAAATGGAGGTAGGGCGACGGCAACCACTGTCAACGCTCATCGAACACAACATCAAGCGACTGACGGGCTTCCGTGAACGGACGAGCCGGCCCATATTCCTGACAACAGTTTCAACGAAACTGGGCCGGCAGAGCGGCTACGGTTTCGACGCCCAAGGAGGCAGACATGACGGATACCCCGACCGAACACGCCCTTGCCATGCCTGCGCATGTCGACCACGCACATCTGGTCGTCCGGGATCTGCCCGTTGTTTCGGCCTGGTACCAGAAAATCATGGGCTTGAAGCCGATCGAAACGAGCAAAAGCGGCGAAACGCTCGGCGTTGCCGGCCACCCGCTCCTCAGCCTGACAACCGAGGGCAACGCTGCCAGGGCACCCCGCAATGCGCCGGGTCTCTTCCACAACGCCTTTCTCGTGCCGAATCGTGGGGAGCTCGGCCGTTGGCTGGCCCACGCCGCCCACAACAACACCAGGCTACAGGGCGCTTCCGACCATCTGGTCAGCGAAGCGATCTACCTCGCCGACCCCGAAGGCAACGGTATTGAGGTCTATCGTGACCGGCCGCGCTCCGAATGGAGCTTCAACCCCGACGGCACCGTCGGCATGGACACGCTGCCGCTCAATCTCCAGGCGCTCTATGACGAAGCACCCAAGGACAATTGGGACGGCATGGCTGATGGAACCGCCATCGGCCATATCCATCTGCAGGTCTCCAACATCCCCGAAGCCGACGCGTTCTTCCGCGACGTGCTGGGGCTCGGGCTGATGGCACGCTATCCGGGCGCGAGCTTCTTCGGTTCGGGCAAGTACCACCACCATGTCGCCGCCAACATCTGGAATTCGCGTGGCGCACCGAAGCGCGAAGGCCATATGACCGGGCTTTCGGACTATACGATCCAGTACAAGGACCCGGCCGAACGCGCCGCGGCGCTTGCCAAGCTCGATGCGCTGGAAATTCCGGTCAACCGCGCCGGCGATGGCTACAGCCTCATCGACCCCTGGGGCATCGGCCTCAAGCTGGTCGCCTGACCCCTCTCTCCCGGGCTGCAGACGAATGATGTCTGCGGCAACTCGTCGGCCGCAGCCGCCTCAGGCGCTGCGGTCGTATTTTTGCTGCGCCTCCAGCACCGCCTCGATGTTGTCTTCGGCCCAGCGCGTCAGGGCGGCGACCGTCGACGTCAGCGTGCGGCCAAGCGGCGTGATCGCATATTCAACGGTCACTGGCACGGTAGCATAGACGCTGCGGCTGACGAGACCGTCGCGCTCCAGCTTCTTTAGAACCTGCGACAGCACCTTCTGCGAAATGCCATCGATCTCGCGCTTCAGCTGATTGAAGCGCACCGGCTGTTCGTCAAGCTTGCCGAGCACCAGGACCGCCCATTTGTCGGCAAGCCGGTCCAGCACCAAGCGGGTCGGGCAAGTCTGGATATAGACGTCGTATTCCATCAGGCACGCCCCCACGGCGGTTTCCGGCCGGAAACCATGTCACCAAAACCTGCCTCCTTTACAGCATTTTTCTGGATTTATATCTAGTATCCATCCGCAATATGGTTTCATTTTGATACTAAGGAGCATGACGATGGCAGGCAAGATTCTGGTTCTCGGGGCAAATGGAACGATCGGCAGCAAGGTGGTGCGCGCGTTGATCGCAGCCGGGGAAACGGTCAAGGCAGCATCCCGCAAAGCGACGCCGGTCGAAGGCGCCGAAGCCGTCGCCTTCGACTACCAGGACGCCGCGACCTTTGGGCCTGCGCTAAATGGCGTCGACCGCATCTTTGTATTGACGCCGGGAGGTTACCTCGACCCGGTGAGCCTGCTCGGCCCGATCGTCACCGCTGCTGCCGCACGCGGCATCAAGATCGTGCTGATGACCGTCATCGGCGTCGACGCGGATGACAAGATCCCCTACCGCCAGCTCGAACTGCTTGTCGAAAAGACCGGCGCGCCCTTCGTCATCCTTCGCCCCAACTGGTTCTCCGACAACTTCCAGACCTACTGGATCGAGGGCATCCGCCATGGCGCTATCGCCGTGCCGGCGGCCGAGGGCAAGACGAGCTTCATCGATACGCGCGACATCGCCGAATGTGCGGCAGCCGCCCTCACGAGCGACGCCTTCAACGGACGCGCCTACAATCTCACCGGCCCGGAGGCGCTGAGCTACGACGAAGCCGCCGCGATCCTGTCGCGCGTCACCGGCAAACCGATCGCCTATGCACCGGTCGACGACGATACCTTCGTTGACATTCTGACAGCTGCCGGCGTGCCGGCGGACTATGCCCGCTTCCTTGCCTCCATCTTCTATCCGGTGCGCGAGGGCTGGGTCGCCAAACCGACCGGCGACGTGAAGACGATGACGGGCCATGAGCCGCGCAGCGTGGAGACCTACGCCAAGGACAACATCGCGGCGCTCAAAGGCTAGCCACTATCTGATCGCTCCCGCCCGCCGACTGGCGGGCGGCATGCCGACAGAGAACTATATATTCCTAAAGTTGCGGATGAAGCTTTTTGAAGTCCTGCGTCAACACGTCGCTGGATAGCCGCTGCTTAGTCGATCAATAAACTTGAGTATTTTACTCACATATCTTAACCGCATGCCCAAGTGGCCTCGCCCAAGGCCACATACATGCGGAGTTAATGATATGAAAAATAAGAATATTTTTATAGCTGCCCTGGCAAGCAGCACCCTGCTTTCAAGCCCTGCCCTGGCCGTTGACTTCCGCCCCCAGGCGGAGATCGAAGGCGGCTTCTTCAGCGGTGGTTCGGGTGCCAGTGGCGGCTTTTTCCTGCCCTTCGTGCTCGATTCGGGCAATGCGATTTTCATCGATACACGCGGCGCGATTGCGGCCTTGAGGCGTTGAGCGGCGACCTCGAAATGCGCGGCAACTTCTACCTGCCGCTGACGGGTGCCAAATCACTCAGCGCGTTCAATACGGCCTACGTGCGCGACCACGTGCTCGTCTTCCAGGAAGGCAAGGAACGGGCGCGGCGCGGCATCGATGCCGAAATCGGCGGCCGGCTGCCGGTGTTCGAGGAAGACTCCAAGGTGCAGCTCAAGGTCTTCGGCGGCAGCTACTGGTATGGCGGCCGCAACCTCGACGACATGTTCGGCGCCAAGCTGCGTGCGGAGCTGACCTTCGCCGACCTGCCCGGCCTCTCCGACGGCTCGACGGTTTCGCTCGGCGTCACCGGCACCTATGACAACGAGGACAAGCTCAAGGGCGCCGTCATGGCCCGGCTGCGCATTCCGTTCGGAGCGACCGGTTCGACCGGCAACGCCTTCGACCCGATGACGCAACGTGTCGAAAGGTCGACCAGGATCCACACCCACGCAGGCGCCACCGGCGACATCGAAGCGGCCCAGCTCGCCAACAGCGGCCGCAACGCCGGACGGGTCGTCACAGTTTCCTCGGCTTCGGGCAGTGCCTCTGATATCAACGCCCTGATCGGAGCTGCGGGCGCCAACGCGCTGATCCTCACCGACGGCAATCTCGGCGTCGACCAAGCGCTCGCACTCGGCAACGGCCAGACACTTCTCGGCGGCGGCGGTGCGCTTGCCGTGCGCGGCACAAGAAGCGGCGCGACGGCCACCTTCGTCAATGACGGCGCGGCCACGACGATCACCGGCTACAATCCGGCCCAGGACGTGATCGCGATGGCAAGCGGCAGCACGGTCTCGTCGCTTGCGGTCCGCGGCGGTCTCGCCGGCATCTCGGCGACCGATGCAGCGAACGTGACGATCGACAACGTCGATATTTCCGCCACCAATCACGACGGCGTTCGCTTTACGCGGGTCAATGGCGCGCTGGTTCAGGACAGCCGCATCCACGATCTCTTCATCTGCGAAAACAACACGACCTGCGAATTCTCGATCTACAATCCGAACAAGGCGCCCTTTGCCGCCGTCAGCTCCGTCGGCAGCCGCCACGTGACAGTACGCGACACCTCGATCGACAAGGTGACCTACGGCGTCTTTGCCGGCGGCGAATTCAGGAAGGTCGGCCGGACAGACTATGAGCTGGTCACCGGCACGGAAAACGTCACGATCGACAACGTGACGATCAGCAACTCCCGCCGCGAAGGTGTGCTGCTCGTCGCAGGCAAGGATGTCAAACTCGATCGTGTCTCGGTCGACAATTCCAAGCAGGATCGCGACATGGATCTCGTGGTGCTCCAAGGCACTTCGAATGTCGCCATCAACGACATGCGGCTCATGGGCGGCATCAACGGCCTGATGCTCGTTTCCAGCCCGAACCTCGATGCGACGACCACCGACGTCAACGTAAAGGGCCTGACGGTCGACGGCACGCGCAATGCCGGCATCTTCTTCAATCCGGTCTCGGGCATCTCGCTTCAGGACGTCGCCGTTACCAATGCCGGCACCTATGGCGCCTACATCTACGGCAACGAATACGAGTTCCTGGGAGGACCGGTGCGCGACATCGTGCTGAAGAACATGACGGTCGACAAGGCCGGCAAGGCGGGCCTCTACTTCTCCGGTCCGACCGAGGACATTACGGGCAATGTCAGCGTCACCAACACGCCGAAGGATTGCCTGCTCGACAACGGCTGGTCGGCGGGAACGATCACCCAGTCGCCCGGCTCGGTGCTGACAGTCAACGCTACCAAACTCGACCAGGGCAACGCCGCGGCCCGTTGCCGATAACGCGCAAGCCACGCCCGGACAGCTGGGCGTGGCTTCTCTTTGTTCCGATCGGGTTGACCTATTCTGGTTGACGGCACTCGAAGGTGACCGGGTGGTCACCGGCGATGCGGGGGACCGCCCCTCCCGGTTTCCGGGACGGTGCCCTGTCAGACCGGCAGGCGGCAGACTGCGCCGACGAGCCTGGCAACGAGCGGTCGCACGAGAAGCACGCAGATGAAGGCGACGGGCATTGCCAGTCCGTAGGAGCTGAGCACGCGGGCCGGATAACCGGCATCGATGCCTGTGTTGGCGCCGACGATGACGCAGCACATCAGAAACGCCATGATCGCCGACATGAAGAAGGCAAAGGCGATGGGCGCCGCTCGGGGCGGCAACTTGCGGCGACGCGCGATCCGCGGAGCCGATAGGGTGTCTTCCATCAGAAGCTCTCCTGAGATGACCGAGGGGACCACCCCCTCGCTTCGGACCGAACTTATACGGATCGCGCTGCGGCGATGTAGGCCATTGCAGCCTCCTTCAGAAATAGGCAAAACCATCGAATAGATACCAATATTCGATGGATGGGATTATGGACACGCTGCGCGGGGTGGAGAGTTTCGTCAGAAGCGTCGAAGAGGGCAGCATCGCCGCGGCCGCGCGAAAGCTGGGGATCACCCCCGCATCGGCAAGCCAGAACATTGCGCGGCTTGAACGTACGCTCGGCAGTCGGCTACTCAGCCGGACAACCCGCCAGCTCGGGCTCACCGAGAGCGGCAGGATCTATTACGAGCGGGTACGCGGTGTCGTTCATGAACTGGAGCTTGCAGCCGCTGCCGTCTCGGCGCTCAACGCCGAACCGCGCGGACCGCTCAAGATCGCTTCATCTGTCGCCTTCGGCCGCCATGTCGTGGCACCCCTGGTGCCGTCCTTCGCTGCCAAATATCCCGATGTCTCGATCGAACTCGTCGTCACCGATCGGGAGATCGACCATATCGGCGAAGGGATCGACATCAGCGTGCGCTTCGGTCTGCAACTGGAACAGGGCTTGATCGCCCGCAAGCTTGCTTCCGTGCCGATGATCATCTGCGCCGCGCCATCCTATCTGGAGCGGCGCGGCCGTCCGCAACGGCCGGAAGACCTCATCCACCACGATTGCCTCGTCTATCGCTATGCCGGGCACGGCCGCATCTTTCGCTGGGCATTCACCCGCGACGGCTTGCGCTTCGAGCCGGAACTGAAAGCGACGATCGTCAGCAACGACATCGACACGCTTGCCGAAATGGCGATCGCCGGCGCCGGCATCACCCGCCTCGGAGCCTTTATCGCAGCGCCGCTGATGGAGCGCGGCCTGGTCGTGCCGCTGTTTGGCGGCGCACCTCGCGAAGGCGTTGCCAACACCGACCACGAGCCCTTCGACTTCTATGCCTGCTTTGCCGATCGCCAGGCGGAAACACCGAAGGTTCGGGCGTTCATCGACCATGCGGTGCAGTCGCTCAAGGGCCGGTGGTAGCCGTCACAATCGCCCGGTAGCCACGCTATAAGGCGGGCACCGCCTGCGGGACATTCTGCTGGTCGGCTTCCTCCGCGAGCTTTGCCTCGCGGCGAAGCTTGAGTTTATTGCCGACTTCGACGATCGCATGGATCGCCGGCACGAATTCCTCACCGAGGTCGCTGAGCCTGTATTCGACCGAAGGCGGTGACGTTGGCACGATCCGCCGTTCGATCGCGCCTTTCTCCTCCATCTCCTTCAGTCGTGTGCTCAGCACCTTCGCCGATATCCCGGGGATATCAATCTTGAGCTCACTGAAGCGACGCGGACCGCCGCTCAGATACCAGATGATGTTGGGCGCCCAGGCGCCGCCGAGCATGACCATGCACTCGCCGACCGGGCAGGTAGGCGGCAAGGGGGCGGCCCTATTCTTTCGAATTTTCAAGCTCATGGGCAAAATTCTCCAGTTACCGCGGGGAAACCGGAAACATCGGTAACATAAAGTTATCTCATATACAAAAGTTATCGCCTGAGGTTAGGTTCCGCCCGTCTTCGACAGAGACCACCATTGCAAAAGGAATTTGGCCATGAAGCTTTTTTATGCCCCCGGCGCCTGCTCGCTCTCGCCCCATATCAGCCTGCGCGAGGCCGGCGTCGATTTTGAGATCGTCAAGGTCGACACCACGACCAACCTCACCGAAGGCGGCGCCGATTTCAAGGCGATCAATCCCAAAGGCTATGTGCCGGCGCTGGTGCTGGAAACCGGCGACGTCGTCACTGAGGGTGCGGCCGTCGTGCAATATATTGCCGACCGTTTTCCTGAGGCCGGGCTGGCGCCCGCCAACGGTACGCTGGAGCGCACTCGCCTGCAGGAGCAACTGAACTTCATCGCTTCCGAATTGCACAAGGCGTTCTCGCCACTGTTCAGCAAGACGGCGAGCGCCGACGCAAAGGAAGCCGCCGCAGCGCAGGTCGGCAAACGCCTCGGCAACGTCGAGACGCTGCTATCCGATGGGCGCGCCCATCTGCTCGGAGACGCTTTTTCCGTAGCCGACGCCTATCTCTTCACCGTCGTCAATTGGACGAGCGTCACGGGTATTTCGCTTGGCCCTTGGCCCCACCTGACAGCCTATATGCAACGGGTCGGCCAGCGCCCGTCCGTGCAGGCGGCAATGCAAGCCGAAGGGCTGATCGCGGCATGAGTGGCGCCCCGAACGATCCGCAATTCGCCGCCATCGTCGAGGTGCTGCAAGGCTACTTCGATGGGCTCTACCGAAGTGACACCAGCATCCTCAAGCAGGTCTTCCATCCGAAGGCACTCTACGCTACGGCGACGGACGGCACCCTGCTGGAACTCGACATGGACAGGTATTTCCCTGTTGTCGACAAGCGTCCCTCGCCCGAAAGCCGTGGCGAGGAGCGCGCCGACCGGATCCTTTCGATCGAATTTGCGGGACCGGTGACGGCACTTGCGAAGGTTCAATGCGCTATCGGCGAAAAGGCCTTCACCGATCTTCTGTCTCTTGTCTTCGTAGACGGCCGCTGGCAGATCATCGCCAAGGTCTTCCACTACGACATCAAGCCCGCGAAATGAGGAGATGCAAATGCCCTATGTAAACATCAAGATCACCCGCGAGGGCGCGACCGCCGAACAGAAGGCCGCCCTCATGAAGGGCGTGACCGATCTGCTGCAAACGGTGCTCAACAAGGACCCCGCCACCACCTTCGTCGTCATCGACGAAGTAGCGCTCGAAGACTGGGGTGTCGGCGGACTGCCGGTTGACGAATACCGGCGAAAGGTCGGGGAAAAGTCCTAGCTGAACGAGGCCCCTTCTCCACCAAAGGAGGAAGGGGCAACTCAGCCGCCCGATGGCCAACATCCGTTGGGCGGCTCGTTTGCGCTTGATCGCTTTCGACAGGCTCTCTATCTCATTGTCTCCCGCCGCATTGATCCCGGAGACGCATCTTGTCCGTATTCAGCAACCTCCCCAAAGCTCCCGTCGCCGCAAAAAAGCCGGTGAGCGACACGCGCCACGGCATTACCCGCACCGATGACTACGCTTGGCTGCGCGCGGACAATTGGCAAGCGATGTTCCGCGATCCCTCGATCCTCGATCCGGAAATCCGCAAGCACCTGGAAGCGGAAAACGCCTATATGAACGCGGCCATGGACGACACGAAGGCGCTGCAGAAGGCGCTGTTTGCCGAGATGCGCGGCCGGATCAAGGAAGACGACAGCTCGATACCGGTCAAGGACGGCCCGTTTGCCTACGGCCACGCCTATGTCACCGGCGGCGAGCAGCCGCGTTACTTCCGCATTCCGCGCAACGGCGACCACAAGGACGAGGCGATCCGCCAACTGCTGCTCGACGGCGACAAGGAGGCCGAGGGCAAGGCTTATTTCCGCCTCGCGGGCCTCGACCACTCGACCGACCACAGCCTCGGCATCTGGGGCTATGACGACAAGGGCTCGGAATATTTCACGCTGAGGGTTCGCGATCTCTCCACCGGCGAGGACCTGACCGATATCATCGAGAACACCGGCGGTGGCGGCGCCTGGGCGCCGGACGGCAAGAGCTTCTTCTACACCGTGCTCGACGACAACCACCGGCCATCGAAGATCTTCCATCACGTGCTCGGCACCAGCCAGGCGGACGACCGGCTGGTCTATGAAGAGGACGATCCGGGCTTCTTCATGTCTGTCGGCGGCTCGCTGCTCGACGACTTCATCTACATCGACATCCATGACCACGAGACGAGCGAATATCGGCTGCTTTCGACCAGCGACCTGACGGCAGAACCGAAGCTCGTCGCCGAGCGCGTCACCGGTCTCGAATATTCGATGACCGAGGGCGGCGACGTCTTCTACATCCTGACCAACGCCGACGGCGCCAAGGACTTCAAGATCTTGGAAGCGCCGGTAAATGCACCGGGCAAAGAGAGCTGGCGCGAGGTGGTGCCGCACAAGCCGGGCACGCTGATCCTCAGCCACATGGCCTATGCCCGTCATCTCGTCTGGCTGCAGCGGCGTGAAGGTCTGCCGGAAATCGTCATCCGCGACCGAAAGACCGGCGAGGAACATGCGATCGCCTTTGCCGAAGAGGCCTATTCGCTCGGCCTTTCGGGTGCCGCCGAATACGATACCGACGTCATCCGCTTCTCCTACTCTTCGATGACGACGCCGTCGCAGCTCTTCGACTACGACATGGCGACGCGTCAACGCACGCTGCTGAAGACCCAGGAGGTGCCTTCCGGCCACAACCCGGACGACTATGTCACCCGGCGCGTCTTCGCCCCCTCCTGGGACGGCACTGAAGTGCCGGTGACGCTGCTCTATCGCAAGGACACGCCGCTCGACGGCTCCGCCCCCTGCCTGCTCTATGGCTATGGCGCCTACGGCATCACCATTCCGGCCGGCTTCAACACCAATTGCCTGTCGCTCGCCGATCGCGGCTTCGTCTACGCCATTGCCCACATTCGCGGCGGCAAGGATCGCGGCTTTGCCTGGTACGAAGACGGCAAGATGGCCAAGAAGACCAATACCTTCAAGGATTTCATCGCCGCCGCTGACTATCTGAATCAGCAGAAGTTCACATCCTACGCAAAGATCGTTGCCGAGGGCGGCTCGGCCGGCGGCATGCTGATGGGCGCTATCGCCAACATGGCTCCGGAGAAGTTCACCGGGATCATCGCCGCCGTGCCCTTCGTCGACGTGCTCAACACCATGCTCGACGACACGCTGCCGCTGACCCCGCCGGAATGGCCGGAATGGGGCAACCCGATCGAAAGCCGCGAATTCTACGACATCATCGCCGGCTACTCGCCCTACGACAATGTCGGCGCAAAGTCCTACCCGGCGATCCTCGCGCTCGGTGGCCTCACCGATCCGCGCGTCACCTATTGGGAGCCGGCAAAGTGGGTCGCGCGGCTGCGCGAGAAGACCACCGGCAGCGAACCGATCCTGATGAAGACCAACATGGATGCCGGCCATGGCGGCGCGTCCGGGCGCTTCCAGCGGCTCGAAGAGATCGCCTTCGAGTATGCCTTTGCGATCAAGGTCGCCGGCAGGATGTAACCAGTGCGGGATGAGGAAAAGTGTATGCGGTTTTCCGCCCGCATCCCGCTCTAGCTTATGGAATCGATCACGATGGATTTGGGGTCGATCCGACCCAAAATCATCGTGATCTAGGAGGCACTGCCATGCCCGTCCATGTCGCCCTGCTCCGTGCCGTCAATGTCGGCGGCACGACTTCGCTCGCCATGGCAGACCTGAAGGCAATCTGCGAGGGGCTCGGCTTTGCCGACGTCAAGACCTACATCCAGAGCGGCAACGTCCTGTTCCGCTCGGATCTGCCGGCAGCCAAAGCAGCAGCAATGCTGGACGGCGCCCTTCTCGAAAAGTTTGGGAAGGCGCCGGGCGTGATGGTCCGGACCGGCGCACAATTGCAGGCGATCGCCGATCGCGCCCCTTTCCCGGACGCCAAACCCAACCTGCTGCACATCGTGTTCCTCTCGGAGCCCGCACCCGCGGACGCGCTCGACAAGCTTGTCGCCCCGGATGATGAGGAAGTGCGGTTGGCTGGACACGAAATCTACATTCATTTCCCCAATGGCTCGGGACGTTCGAAGCTCAAGCTGCCGGCGGCAAAGGCCGGCACCGCGCGCAACCTCAATACGGTGCGCAAGCTCGCCGCTTTGGCGCTTGAGATGGAAGGTTAGGCGGCGGCCGGCTGGAACAGCAGCCGGACCAGGGATCGGAGTACGAGCAACTGCTGCGGCAGGCTTTCGGGCTGCTTCAGCGCTTTCGACAGGATGATGCCGCCTTCGAGCACGGTCGAAACCATGTCGGCCAATTGATCGACATCCAGCGGTTCGCGGGGCCGATAGACGCGCATGATCTCCGCGAACATCGCGCCGAAGCGTCGACGCCACGCCAACGCCGCCTGCCGGTTGATTTCCTGAATCTCGCGATCGAAGGCGCGCTCCTGGGTACACATCACCGCAACCAGACATCCGGGGTGGCCGTTCGGCAGGTCGGACAGAGTTTCGGACAGCAGTTTCAAACCGAGCAGGAACGCCTGCAGCGGGTCGTCGGCCAACTGATGGGCTCGACCGAAGATCTCATCGTAGATGCGCTCGTCGTTCTCGATGTAGCGTTCGAGCAGCGCCCGGGCGAGTTCGTTCTTGTCACGGAAATGGTAGAAGAACCCGCTCTTGGTAATGCCGATCTCGGCGATCAGTTCGTCGATCGAGGTCGCGCCGAAACCCTTCGCCAGCACCGCCGCCTCCGCGGTGTCGAGGATTCTCGCTCGCGTTTCCTCACCCTTTCGCATTAGCGGCTGCCCTACCATTGGTGCGGTTTCCGACAACGAAGGGGCCATCAGCCGACGACGCCGTGACGGAACCAACGCAGTAAGTGACTGATTTCGCTACAATATGCGGATATATTAGCAATAGTATACCTTAAGTCGTCTAGTTTAGAAGACGATAAAAAGGCAGTAATTTACGTGGTTCTGCGGGATTGGAGGCGTCCCCGAGCCCCATCAGCAAGACTGAACCGGTGGAGACCGACATGGCCAAATACCGACGGAGCCTGCCACTCTTGAAGGGTGGGCTGTTCCTGAGCGACGGCGGCATGGAGACGACGCTGATTTTCCACGAAGGCGTCACGCTTCCACACTTCGCAGCCTTCGTGTTGCTTTCGACCGCCGATGGGCGGCGTCGGTTGCTGAGCTACTACGCGCGCTACCTCGCGATCGCTCAGCAACATGGCATCGGCTTCGTGCTCGATACGCCCACATGGCGGGCAAGCTCGGACTGGGGCGTAAAGCTTGGCTACAATGACGAGGCACTGGCCGTCACAAACCAGAATGCCGTCTACATGCTTGCGGAACTGCGCGGCGAATATGAGCGCCCGCAGGCACCGATCGTGCTCAGCGGGGCGATCGGGCCGCGTGGCGACGGCTACCGCCTGGGCCGTATGAGCCCTGACGAGGCCGAAGACTACCATTCGCCGCAAATCTCGGCCTTTGCCGTCAGCGATGCGGACATGGTGAGCGCCTATACGCTGACCAGCATCGACGAAGCGACCGGCATTGCCCGTGCGGCCCAGAGCCACGGCATGCCCTGCGCCATTTCCTTCACGGTGGAGACAAATGGTCGGCTACCGGACGGCCGCACGCTTCAGACAGCAATCGAGACCGTCGACGCTGCGACCGGCGGCTATCCGCACTACTACATGATCAACTGCGCCCATCCGAGCCACTTCGAAACAATCCTCGACGCCGAAGGCACCTGGACGCAACGCATTGCCGGCATCCGGGCCAACGCCTCGATGATGAGCCATGCTGAACTCGACAATAGCGAAACGCTCGATGCCGGCGATCCCGCCGACCTCGGGCAGCGGTACAGAACACTGACAGCGCATTTGCCACGATTGCGCATCCTCGGTGGCTGCTGCGGCACCGATCATCGCCATATCGCGGCAATCTGCGAGGCCTGCCTTCCACCGACGGCGCTGAGCGCCTGAGGCACGGGGCCTCGCCCTCCCGGCCCTCTCGCGAGTAATCGCGGGAGGGCGCCGCGTTTTTGGGCTCCCGCAAAGCCATAGTGTTAGGGATGAGGAATGCGTGCGCGGCTTTCCGCCCGCATCCCGCTCACTTCCAAGAATCGATCACGATGATTTTTGGCCGCGCCGACCCACAATCATCGTGATCTCGTGTAGACTTGGGCGGAAAGGACGGCCCCGGGTTATCCCGGCAGACGCCGTTGACCGCTTGATCATGAACTACGCTCCCCCCTCACCGACCGGAAATGCTGAAGCCTTTGTCTTCGACAACAGCTATGCGCGGCTGCCACAGCAGTTCTTCGCCCGCGTCGAGCCGACCCCTGTTGCCGAACCCTGGCTGATCAAGCTCAATAAGTCCCTGGCAGAGGAGCTCAGGCTCGACGTCGCCGCACTCGAGCGCGAAGGTGCACAGATCTTCTCCGGAAACCATGTGCCTGTTGGCGCCGAACCGCTTGCCATGGCCTATGCCGGCCATCAGTTCGGCACCTTCGTGCCGCAGCTTGGCGACGGCCGGGCGATCCTGCTCGGCGAAGTGATCGATCGAAACGGAACGCGGCGCGACATTCAGTTGAAGGGACCGGGCCAGACGCCGTTTTCACGCCGTGGCGACGGTCGCGCGGCGCTCGGGCCGGTGCTGCGCGAATATATCGTCAGCGAGGCGATGTTTGCCCTGGGTATCCCGACGACACGGGCGCTGGCGGCCGTCGTCACCGGCCAGCCCGTCTATCGCGAACAGATCCTGCCCGGCGCCATCGTTACGCGCGTTGCCGCGAGCCACATGCGCGTCGGCACCTTCCAGTTCTTCGCTGCGCGCGGCGACATGGCTTCGGTGAAGATCCTCGCCGATTACGCGATAGACCGGCACTATCCCGACATCAAGGACAAGGACCGGCCGTATCTCGCCTTCTTCAAGGCGGTGACCGCGCGCCAGGCGGAGCTGATCGCCCGCTGGTTGCATGTCGGTTTCATCCATGGCGTAATGAACACCGACAACATGACGATATCCGGCGAGACGATCGACTTCGGCCCCTGCGCCTTCATGGACGCCTACGACCCCAGGAAGGTGTTCTCCTCGATCGACCAGATCGGCCGTTATGCCTATGCGAGCCAACCCGGCATCGGCCAGTGGAACCTCGCCCGCCTCGCAGAGACCCTGGTGCCGCTCTTCGACGATAATGCGGACACGGCGGTCGAACTGGCCAACGATGCGCTCGGCGAATACGGCGCAATCTTCCAGCGCCATTGGCTGGACGGCATGCGGGCCAAGATCGGACTGGCCACGAGCGAAGAGAGCGATCTCGATCTCGTGCAATCACTGCTGACCGCCATGCACAAAGGCGAGGCCGATTTCACTCTCACCTTCCGGCGGCTGTGCGACAGTGCCCGCGATCCGGCAGGCGATGCGATGGTCAGCGCTACCTTTGCCTCGGCCGAGGCAATCCAGCCATGGCTTCAGGACTGGCGCCAACGGCTTTCCCGCGAAACGGCAACGCCCGAAGCGCGCTCGGCGGCGATGAAGGCCGTGAACCCCGCCTACATCCCCCGCAATCACCGCATCGAACAGGCGATCGCGGCGGCAACCGACGACGCGGACTTTTCGCTGTTCGAAGCGCTGATCGACGTCACCGCGAAGCCCTCCGAGGATCAACCGCAATTTGCCGCCTACCAGGAGCCGCCAAAGCCCGAAGAGGAAGTGCAGCGAACCTTCTGCGGCACTTGACCGCCGCCTGAAGCAAGCCAGCTAATGCAACGTCGCCTTGAAGCGATCCCGCACAGTTCCTCCGGTATTGATTCACCGAAACGCTCTATCTTCTTGTTTTTGCGCGCTGCGAAGGCAGCGCCGCTTTCTCTGGCAGCGGGCCGAGCCGAAGCGCATGTCCGCCTTGCCTTCAGCTACCTCGGCGCCTTGAGCACAACCCCATCGCATGCCTCTAAATTTCCGCGCTGCGGAATTGTGGCTATTGAAAGGCAGGTGCGGCGCGTTAGGTGCTACCGGTAAGGGTGCCAAACGCGCCATTCCACGCCAGGCTGCCGCGAAGTTGCTTGCGACCGCCAACTCCGAAACCGACCTGTCTCACGCGGCCCCGAACGGGGACCGGCGTTATGGAAAAAACCGTGCCGCGGCACCGTTCTTCAATGCGGGAGTTTCCATCATGCTCATCCTGACGGCCATCGTCTTCGCTCTCATCGGCCTCGTGCTCGGTGGCGGCGGGGCCAAGCTGCTGATACTCGGCGGCAGCCCCTACTACCTCGTCGTCGGTATCGGCTTCCTGCTGACGGCCGTGCTCCTGTTCATGCGGAAATCGGCGGCGATCTGGCTCTATGCGTTCATTATCGTCGGCTCGCTCGGCTGGGCGATCTCGGAAGTCGGCTTCGACTGGTGGCAGCTTGGCCCGCGCGGCGGCGTCATCGTGCTTCTGGGGCTCTGGCTGCTGCTGCCGGCCGTCCGTCAGCCACTCGGCTTCCAGAGCCCTACGGGCGAGCGCTATGCGGTGAGCGCCTGGCCGCTGGCGATCGCCATACTCATCTCGATCGGCGTGGCGGGCTATGCCCTGATGCTGGATCAGCACGATATCCGCGGCGATCTGCCAAGCGATGTCGTTGCCGCCAACCCGCCGCTGGGAGGTTCGGTGCCTCCGGGCGAATGGCATCAATACGGGCGCACGCCGTTCGGTCAAAGGTATTCGCCGCTCAATCAGATCACGCCGGACAATGTCGGCAATCTGAGGGTTGCCTGGCAATACCAGACAGGCGACGTCAAACGGCCCGACGACGTCGGGGAGACGACCTATCAGGTCACGCCGCTCAAGATCAAAGACACGCTCTATGCCTGCACGCCGCACAATTGGGCGATCGCGCTCGATGCCGCAACCGGTGAGGAAAAATGGAAGTATGATTCCAACTCGGGCATGAACCCCGACCGCCAGCATCAGACCTGCCGCGGTGTCACCTATTGGGCCGATCCGGCTGCCGCGCCGGGCAGCCCCTGCGCCGAGCGGGTCTACCTGCCGACCTCCGATGCGCGCCTGATCGCGCTCGACGCGGCGACCGGCTCCGTCTGCACCAGCTTTGCCGATAACGGCGTGCTGCATCTCGAAACGGGCATGAAGTACAATCCGGCCGGCTACTATTATTCGACGTCACCACCGGTGGCCGTTGCCGGCAAGCTCATTATCGGCGGCGCCGTCAACGACAACTACTCGACCCAGGAACAATCCGGCGTCATCCGTGCCTTCGACATCAACACCGGCGCGCTGATCTGGAACTGGGACAGCGGCAACCCGGATGTAACGACGCCCCTTCCCGAGGGCCAGACCTACACGACCAACTCGCCAAACAGCTGGTCGGTGTTCAGCTACGACGAGGGCCTCGGCCTGGTCTACATCCCCATGGGCAACCAGGTGCCGGACCAGCTGGGCATGGGCCGCAGCGAGCACGTCGAGAAATACTCGTCGTCAATCGTCGCGCTCGACATCAACTCCGGCGCCGTGCGCTGGGTGCGCCAGACCGTGCATCACGACCTCTGGGACATGGACGTGCCGGCGCAACCGGCCTTGCTCGACATCACCAAGGAAGACGGCACAGTGGTGCCGGCGCTGGTCGGGCCGACGAAGCAGGGCGATATCTACGTGCTCGACCGCAGGAGCGGCGAGCCGATCATCCCCGTTGAGGAGGTTCAGGCGCCGGGCGGAGCGATCGCTGAGGATTTCACCGCGCCGACGCAGCCGGTCTCCGGCCTCACCTTCATGCCTGCGCCGCTGCAGGAGAAGGACATGTGGGGCGTCACGCTCTTCGACCAGCTTGCCTGCCGCATCGCGTTCCGGTCGCTGAAATACGAGGGGCGCTACACGCCGCCGTCGATCGAAGGGACGCTCGTCTATCCCGGCAACTTCGGCACCTTCAATTGGGGCTCCGTCGCCATCGATCCGGAACGGCAGGTGATGTTCGGCATGCCGACCTACCTTGCATTCACCTCGCGTCTCGTGCCTCGCGATCAGGTTCCGCCAAAGGGACAGGACGAGAAGGGATCGGAACAGGGCCTCAACCGCAACGACGGCGCGCCCTATGGCGTCTTTATGGGCCCCTTCCTCGGGCCGCTCGGCATTCCCTGCCAGGCGCCGCCATGGGGTTATGTCGCCGGCGCGGATCTTCGAACCGGCAAGATCGCCTACAAGCACAAGAATGGCACCGTCGAGGACATGACGCCGCTGCCGTTGCCG
Organism: Ensifer sp. ENS10; assembly: GCF_014852025.1. Classification (NCBI taxonomy): domain Bacteria; kingdom Pseudomonadati; phylum Pseudomonadota; class Alphaproteobacteria; order Hyphomicrobiales; family Rhizobiaceae; genus Ensifer; species Ensifer sp. ENS10. Next base: position 994,044 of record NZ_JACVAS010000001.1, on the reverse strand, counting down.
TTCAAGGTAGGTGTGCCAGGCATCGGCGGACCAATGATCACCAAGGGCGGCCTCGCCTTCCTCGGCGCCGCGGTCGACGACTATCTGCGCGCCTATGACCTGACGACCGGCCGCCAGCTCTGGGAAGCACGCCTGCCCGCCGGCGGCCAGTCGACACCGATGAGCTACGCGGTCGGCGACAAGCAATATGTGCTGATCGTCGCCGGGGGCCACGGCTCGGTCGGCACGAGGCCCGGCGACTACATCATCGCCTACACCCTGCCTTGAGGTGCGAGAATCATCCCTAATTCTCGCTAGAAGGTTGCATGGGCAAGCTCCGCGCAAGCCCGCAAAAGCAGCTTCCCCCGGACGACAGATTCCGGGGGTTTCCCATGAAGATCGACAACAGCATCTCGAACTACTACTTCTCCCAACGCCGCCAGCAGATGGGTACGGTTTCGCCGATAGAAGAGACCGGCACCGACGCGCGCCCGCGCCAAGCCCCGACGATTGCGCCGCCGTCGACGTTGAATGCGCTCTCCAACGCCTTGTGGGCGACCGCGACCCGCGACGAAACCGGCACGGCCTCGATCACGGACCAGGAAGGGGCGGCTCCCTCAGGCAACTCGGTCAGCGACGAATTCCTGAAGCGCGCGAAGATGAGCCTGGCGGAACAGATCCGCGCGCAGATCCTGGAATCGCTTGGTCTCAGTGAAGAAGACCTCAAGGCGATGGATCCCGATCAGCGCAAGGCTGTCGAGGACGAAGTCCGCCAGGCGATCGAACGTGCGATGGGTGTCGAAAAGCAACGTGATGACGCCGCTACGGACATCGCGAACGGCGGCGATGACATCCTCTGAGCAAGCGGAATTGCCGGTCCGGCTTGCCTCGGTCCGGTTATGGATTGTAACCGCGAGCCCGGCGCGCAAAGCGACCTTCGGCCGGGAGATGGCTGAGCTTGGCGCTGTTCGAGTAGGTCAGGCCAGGATTTGCCGACGCCACAGTCTCGGCATTCGGGAGGGCCTAGATGGGCCCTTCCCTCCCACTGCCATTGACACCCGACAGCGTGTCATTATCTATTGCTCCAGAAGCTATAGGTTTGAGGCGAGCATGTATTCCATCGGCGATCTCTCACGGCGCACCGGCGTCAAAATCCCGACGATCCGCTATTACGAGCAGATGGGGCTGATCGCGGCACCCGAACGGTCCGAAGGCAACCAGCGGCGCTATGAGAAGAGCGAGCTCGAGCGACTTGCCTTCATCCGCCATGCGCGCGACCTCGGCCTGTCGATCGATTCCATCCGCGACTTGCTCGCCCTCAGCCAGCATCCGGAACGCCCGTGCGGCGAAGCCGACCGGATCGCCAGCGAACATCTGGCGACCGTTCGCGAGAAGATCGCCCGGCTGAAGAAGCTGGAGCAGGAACTGGAACGCATCGTCGCCTGCGACGGCAACCATACGGTGGGCGACTGCTATGTGATCCGGGCCCTGGCCGACCACTCGATGTGCGAAAACGAGCACTGAGACTGCCGAGCCACCGTCGCTCGCGCGAAAAAATTCCCGTTGACAAAATCGCGAAAACGAACAATCTAGCGCCCATGATCAAGAACGCACCCATTTGCCGCGTGTATTTTTGGCTGTTCCGATAGGAGCGGCCTGCTGATCATATTCAACAAGGCCGCCATCAGGCGGCTTTTGTTTTTCCGGCTCCTGATGGCGAGAAAACCCGAGGAGCCAAGACATGCTACAGACCGCCATCCCTACCCTTCATCCGGTCCCGTCGACGCGGCCACCGATGGTCACGATCCGCTGCGCCAAGCAGCGCGACCTGCCGGAACTGCGCGAGATGATCGCCGAGCTTGCCGCCCACCACGGCGATGCCGCGCCGATCACGCCCGAACAGCTCGAGCGCGATCTCTTCGGCCGCACGCCCTGGATCACGGCACTCGTTGCCGAGGCCGGCAATCGGCTGATCGGCTATGCGATCCTGGTGCCGATCTACCGGGCAGCCGAAGGTGCACGCGGCATGGAACTGCATCACCTCTTCGTTCGCCCTGAAAGCCGCGGCACCGGCATCGGCCGTCACCTCGTTGCCAAGGCGCGCGAGCAGGCGAAGATGGCCGGCTGCGACTTCCTTTCGGTCAGCGCCGCCACGGGCAACTTCCAGGCGCATCATTTCTACGAATCCGAACGCTTCGTGCCTCGTCCGGTGACCGGCATGCGCTATATGCAGAAGCTTGGATGAGGATCGAACGATGCGTCTTGCAATCGTGCTCTGTGAAGGCTTCGCCGATTGGGAATGTGCGCTGTTGATGGCGGCGGCGCGCACCCATCTCGGCATCGATGTCGAGGTCGCCACAGCCGACGGCGCACGCGTGACGTCGATGGGCGGGCTCGACGTCTCGGCGCATCTGTCGATCGACGCGCTCGATCCTGCGGGCTTCGATGGCTTGGTGATCTGCGGCGGATCGATCTGGGACACGAATGAGGCTCCTGATCTCTCGACAACGATCCGCGCTTTCGATCGCGACAAGCGGGTGGTCGCGGCCATCTGCGGTGGTGTCAATGCGCTCGCCACAAGCGGTCTTCTCAACGGCATCGACCACACCGGCAACAGCGCCGAAAGCCTTGCGGCGCTGCCCGGCTATCGCGGTGGGCCGCACTATCGCGATCAGCCGCAGGCACTGCGCGGCGGCCATGTCGTCACCGCCGCCGGAACCGCGCCGATCAGTTTTGCCGGCGAGATCCTGCACGGACTTGGCCTTGGCTCGACGGAACTCGACGGCTTTCTCGCGCTCTACGGACACGAGCATCGGACGAATGAAAGCGGCAGCGTCGGCTGAGACTTGCGCTAAAGCGCCGTGCGTTCTTATGAACGCACAAAGGTCGCTCTAGCACTTTGATTCTAGAGCATCTTTCTGCCCACAGCGATTCCACTTGAGGGCAGGATGCTCTAGAGCCAGTTCGAGATCTGATCCAACGGCTTTTTCACCTTGCCGGCGACCGGAACGGTCGCATCCGGGGCGGGATAACCGACAACCAGGATCAGGAACGGCTTTTCACTTTCCGGTCGGCCGCAGATCTCATTGAGGAAATTCATTGGCGCCGGTGTATGGGTGAGTGTCGCGAGCCCGGCATGATGCAGCGCCGTGATCAGGATACCCGTGGCGATGCCGACACCTTCGTTGATGTAGTAGTTCTTCTTCAGGTCGCCCGGATTGGGGCCGCCGCGCTTCTGCGAGAAGATGACGATCAGGTAGGGAGCGGTCTCAAGGAAAGGTTTGTCCTCGTCCGTGCCCAGTGGCGCCAATGCGTCGAGCCATTCCTGCGGCGCCTTATCCCGATAGAAGATGCGCTCTTCCTCTTCCGCCGCGCGGCGCACCTCGGCCTTGATCGCGGCGCTCTCGATGACCGTGAAATGCCAGGGCTGATGATTGGCGCCACTCGGCGCCGTGCCGGCCGCCTTCAGACAGGTTTCGATCACCTCCCGCGGCACCGTGCGATCGCTGAAATAGCGTGTGGTGCGCCGACGGTTGATCTCGTCGTAGAAGTCGGCGGCACGCGTCGCCATCTCCTCGGGGCTGCGCTCGATCCACTGGTCATAGGGCACGGTTTCGTGTGGGCGCATTCAGTCTCCTCCTCGTTGTCCTGCAGCAACGCGCGCCCCTCTTGACGCACAAAGGTCGCTGCAGCACTTTGAATTCCTGCATGTTTTTCCCCTCAACCGGTGACGATCGGGGAAAGCATGCAGAAGGAGTTGAGCGCGCCTCGACGCGAAGATCAAGGGTCAGAGCGCCGGGACCGCCTTGAGATAGGCGGCAATCGCCTCCCGGTCGGCCGGCGTCAGTTTCGCCATGTTCTTCTGCACCTCGACCATCGAGCCGCCGACCGAATCGAATTCCGGCGTGAAGCCGGTTTCCAGATAGGAGGCGATATCTGATGCACTCCAGCCGCCGATGCTCTTGGAACCGGGTGTGATGTCGGGGATGCGGCCCTGGCCCTCCGGATTCGGCGCGCCGGCCAGCCACTGATCGGGCTCGAAACCGCCAATCGCATTACGGGGCGTATGGCACTCGCCGCAATGGCCCGGTCCCTCGACGAGATACTGGCCGCGGGCAAGCTTTGGATCGTTGGCGTCCACCGCGACGCGTGGCTTGTCTGTCAGGAACAGCAGCTTCCAGCCGCCCAATGCCACCCGCATATTGTAGGGGAACGGCAGTTCGTGCGGCGGCGCCACGTAAGCGCTCTTCGGCAGGGTCTTCATGAAACCCCAGAGATCGTTGACGTCATTGGGCGTCATGCGCGTATAGGAGCCATAGGGGAAGGACGGATAGAGATGCTCGCCGTTGCGTCCCACGCCGCGGGTCATCGCATTGCCGAAGTCCGCAAGCGTCCACCCGCCGATGCCGGCGGTCTCGTCAGGCGAGATGTTCGGCGCATGGAAGGTTCCGAACGGGCTCTTCAACGGTGCGCCGCCGGAAAGAACGAGGCGAGCGTCACCTTCGGCGCCCCGCTTGGCGTGACAGCTCACGCAGCCGCCGGCCCAGAAAACCTGTTCGCCGTTGGCAAGATCCGGTTCCCCGAGCCCCTCCCAATGAGACGCACTCCACGGCGCCGGCTTCGTCAGCCACCAGAAGGCTGCTCCACCCACGACGCCCAGCACCACAAGACCCGAAATCAGCTTTCTCGTGCGACGCCCCATTGTCACCCCTCATGCCTAGCCGCAGGCGGGCCGGCTCTAAATGCAGATAGAGGCACGCGGCTCGAAGTCGCGTGCCTCCCTAGTCAACATGATGCGACGTCGCCGCCCCTTAATCCTTCTTCAGGCGATAGCTCTCATGACAGCTGCCGCAGTCCTTGCCGATGCCGCCAAGGGCCGCGCCGACTCCGGCCTGGTCAGCCGGGAGCTGTGCCAGAACCGTCGCGGTATCCGTGCCGAGCTTGGCGGCCTTGGCCTTGAAGTCATCCATGTTTACCCAGATCTTCGGGCTCGCCTCGGTCTCATGCCCCGTCTCCGAACCGGCCGGGAAATGGTCAGGGAAGGTCTTTATCGTTTCGCTGATCGTCGTCAGCGACGCTTTGACGACCTCGGCGTCATAGGGTTTCTCACCTTTGGCGATGCCGGCAAGCGCGCCGGTCGCCGCACCCACCTTTTTCATCAGCTGCTGACGAACCACCTGCGGCTCGTCGGCTGCCGTGACGGCAGTAACCCCCAGGCCCGCAAGAGCGGCAGCCAACATCAGTGCGCGTATTTTCATCAGGTTCTCCCGGTCAATCAAATCTGTTTGGCGAATCTGCCTGGCAAGCCTTCATGTCCAATGCGCCGGCATGATGTCATCTTGATTATTCTGCGGAAGTAACATTTTTTTGATGTGCTTGTTACGACAGCAGAATTTCCAATGATCGCCTCGTATTTCCGGGATTTCGACCGGTCAGAAGTATAAATATGACATTTATAATCATGTTTATACTTCACTCGCGGCCACGATGGACATCAGTTCGCCCAGCCCTGCCAGATGGTGAACGCCGCGACCAGAATGAGCACCACGCCGGCGGCGCGGCCGATCCACATCGTTGCGCCGGGGCTGCCAACCAGGAAATCACGACCGCGGCCGGCGGCAAGCGCCAGGCCGCCATAGATCGCGAGCTGCGTTGTCGCGATCATTGCGGCCATGACCAGAGCCTGCGACCAGATCGGCCCAAACTGGGGTTTGAGGAACTGCGGATAGACCGCCAGCATGAAGAGATAGGCCTTGGGGTTCATCAGGCTCGTCAGCGCACCCTGCCGGAAACTCGCCCAGCGCGAGAGCTTCCCCGAGCCTTCGATGCCGCCGATGGTGATCGAACTCCTGACGAGCGAAAAGCCGATCCAGGCGATATAGGCAGCACCGGCGACGAGCAGCACGTTGAAGAGACCAGGCACCAGATGCAGAATGACGCTGACCCCGAGCGCCGCATAGAGCGTGTGCAGCACGCCGCCCGCCATGATGCCGGCCGTCGCCGACAGGCCGGAGGCCCGGCCGCCGGTCAGCGAGTTCGCCAGAACGAAGACCATGTCCATGCCCGGCACGATGATGATGCCGAACAGCAAGGTGAAGAAGAGCCAGAGATTTTCCGTGTAGGTCATGTCAGTTGTCCGTCGCCTGATTTTTCATTTCTCTATACGAATTGCTGTTTTTTCAATTCGTTGGCTGATGGTATAAATCCGGGCAACTGACAAGGTATTGTCAGGAGCGTTGACGACGGGAGCGGTTTTCGATGCGCAAGGCGGCACGGCTTTTCGAGATCATCCAGATCCTCAGGCTTGCGCGAAAGCCCGTGACCGGCGCGGCGATGGCCGAGACGCTGGAGGTGACGGTGCGCTCGATCTACCGCGATATCGCAGCACTTCAGGCGATGCGGGTGCCGATCGAGGGCGGCCGCGGCATCGGCTATATCCTCAGGCCCGGTTTCGACCTGCCGCCGCTGATGTTCTCGATCGAAGAAACGGAAGCGATCGCCGTGGCGCTGGCGCTGCTTTCACGGACCGGCGACGAAGAACTGAAGGCGGCAGCCGGCCGCGTCAACAAGAAGATCACTGCCGCGGTGCCCGAGCCGCTCCGGCTCGCCTTCCGTTCCCAGGCGCTGCATGCCTGGGGAACGATCGCCCCTTCGCCCGCCGGCATCGATCTCGCTTTGGTGCGCCGGGCGATCCGCGACGAGCAGAAGCTCGAACTCAACTATCGCGACGAACTCGGCCGCGCGACGGAGCGGATGATCCGGCCCGTGGCGCTGATCTACTATTCCGAAACTGCCAACATCGTTGCCTGGTGCGAATTGCGGCAGGCTATCCGCAATTTCCGCGCCGACCGCGTCGAACATTGCGAGGCGGCGGGCGCGTATTTCCCGGGCGAAGGCAACCGCCTGAGGGAACTCTGGGTCAGCGCCTGGAAAACGCCACCGACCGCGGCCTGACCCATCTATTGCCGGAGCGCAGCCCAAATGAAAAGACCCGGCGCAAGCGCCGGGTCCAAACGTCATGCACGGAAAACGAGCGACTTACTTGGCCGCGGCTTCGTACATTTCGAGCACGTAGTCCCAATTGATCAGGCTGTCGACGAAGGCTTCGAGGTACTTCGGACGGGCGTTGCGGTAGTCGATGTAATAGGAGTGTTCCCAGACATCGACGCCGAGGATCGGCGAAGCACCGTGAACGAGCGGGTTTTCGCCGTTCGGAGTCTTGGAGATCTCAAGCTTGCCGTTCTTGACCGAGAGCCATGCCCAGCCCGAGCCGAACTGGCCGGTGCCGGCAGCGATGAAATCGGCGCGGAACTTGTCGTAGCCGCCGAGGTCGGACTTGATGGCCGCGTCGAGCTTGGCCGGCAGGCTGGTGCCGCCGCCGCCCTTCTTCATCCACTTCCAGAAGTGGATGTGGTTGTAGTGCTGGCCGGCATTGTTGAACAGCGGCTGGTTGGTGCCATAGGACTTCTTGACGACTTCCTCGAGCGACAGGTCGGCAAGGCCGGCTTCTTCAGCAAGCTTGTTGCCGTTGGTCACGTAAGCGAGGTGATGCTTGTCGTGGTGGTATTCGAGCGTCTCGCGCGACATGTAGGGCGCCAGCGCATCGTAATCGTAGGGAAGGTTCGGCAATTCGAAAGCCATGTGGGCATCTCCTCTTGGCATGGGATTTCGTCAGGTAAATCTGTGAGCGGGAACATAGGCACCGGCCCCCATGGAGGCAACCGATGCAATGCCAATTTTTCCTCAACCCACGGAATATACTTTCAACATCATTTTGAAAGCATGACACTTTCGAGCACATTGACGCCACGGTTTGCCTGCAGCCTCGCCGCTCTTGCAATCATGCACTAAGGATCACCCATGCCACAGCGCTTGCTCCCCGCTCTCGTTCTCTCCACTGCTGCGGCCTTCACCGCATCCGGTGCCGCGGCCTCTTCCGGCGATGCGTGGGAGACGTTCCGGGCAGAGGTTTCGAAGAAGTGCCTGGCGGCCGCCACCTCCCTGCAAAAGGCCAGCGCCGTCGTCGATCCCTTCGGCTCCGAGAGCTTCGGTCTGGCGCTGGTGATCGGTACGCCAAAGGGCTCCAAGGCCGCGGTCACGCAGATCTGCGTCTTCGACAAGAAAAAGAAGACGGTCGAACTCGGCGGCGAGCTTACGCCCGACACGGTGAAGGTGGGCGTGCCGACAAAGAAGAAATAGCCGAGAGCCGACCTAGACCACGAACTGCCTGCCGTTTGCAGCCAGTTGGCGTCCGCCACAATGAGTTGCGAATCGAACATGCGATCCTGCAAGGCCGATAGGCCGGCAGCCGCAGACTTCGTCTGCCCAGCCGCACAGACCGGCTGGGCGCCTCTGCACCAAGACAATGGCACAAGCGCCTCGACGGCCGCTCGTCGCTTGAGCTTCAACCGACCCGTTGATAAGTCTTGGTCATGGTGAGCGATACCTATGAGAGGATCCTGGACTCAGCCGAACACCTCATGGTGTCGCGGGGCTACAACGCGTTCAGCTATGCCGACATCTCGGGCGAACTGGGCGTCGGCAAGGCGACCATCCACCATCACTTCCCGACCAAGGCTGACCTTGCGGCTATGGTGCTTGCTCGCTACCGCAAGAGCAATCGGCGCCACGTCGAGGGATTGTTTGCCGCCGTCAGCGATCCGGTCGCGCGGCTTGAAGCCTATGTCGGCTACTGGGAAGACTGTATCGCCAGGCAGGATTTGCCCTTCTGCATTGGCGCCCTGCTCGCCTCGGAGTTACCCTCGCTGCCGGACGCTGTCGTTCAGCAGGTACGCGGTCATTTTGCCGACCTTTCCGGCTGGCTCGGCGCAGTGATCGAGGACGGCGTGGTCAGCGGGCATCTGAAGGCGGTGCGAGGGCCGAAGGCAGAGGCCGAGACCCTGATGGCCACCGTCCATGGTGCGATGCTTGCCGCGCGCGTCGCCGGTTCCGATCCGGCCGTTTTTTCCGCGATCGCCCGGCCCGCATTGGACCGGCTCAAGCCGACAGTCGAAGCTTGATCGCCGACCCGAAAGCGCCGGCGATGGAACGAGCATGTGCAGGACGCTGTTCCCGCGGGAACGGTGGACTGTGCAGACCCGCGCTAAAAATCAAAACCAACGGACGCGATGGGCAGCTAAATCCATCGCGTCTCTTTTTCGCCAAGTTACCGACCAACTAGTCGGTCGAAATCTGAAGGAGTAAGCTCATGGCAAATCCGCTTTCCACGCTCGGCATCATTCATACCGCAATCAGCCTCGCGCCCGTCGTTACCGGCCTCTACGGCTTTGCCCGCTACGGCGCGATCGTGCCCGCCACCCGATCCGGCAAGATCTACCTCGCCACGCTCGTCCTGGCGGTCCTGACCGCTGCCGGGCTTTCAAGCATCGGCGGCTTCAACGAGGGTCATGCGCTTGGCATCGTGACGCTGGCGGTCATCGCCGGCAGCTTGGCGATCGAACGGTTGGCCTTCGTTGGCCGCCTGAAACCCTATCTGACGACGTTGGGCTTCTCCTTCAGCTATTTCCTGCTGATCGTGCCGGCAATCGCCGAGACGCTGAAGCGCCTGCCCGCCTCGCAACCGCTTGCCAGCGGGCCGGAATCGCCGATCGTGCAGACCACGCTGCTTGCCTGGCTGGTCATCTTCCTGGCAGGCTTGTCGGTCCAGGCCTACCTGATCCACAAGCGCGCCTTGGTCAGGGCGCGCGCTCCCCGCTCGTACTGAGTGCCCGAACCGACAGCCATTTTGCCCCAGCGCCGAGCGCCGGGGCATTGCATGTGAGCGTGCGTCAGACGTCGCGGACTGCGTGCGCCCAATCCATATAGAGATCGCGCGCCTTGGCGGCGACCGGACCGGCCTGCAGGTCTCGGCTTTCGAGGCGCGTGACCGGCAGCACCTTGGAATAGTTGCCCGTGGTGAAGATCTCGTCGGCCGTTTCGAAGTCGGCCATGGTCAGTGTCGCCTCGACCACTTCGAAACCGGCTTCGCGCAGGAGCGTCATCACGCGGAAGCGGGTGATGCCGGCGAGGAAGGTGCGGTTGGCGGCCGGCGTATAGACGACGCCGTCCTTGACCAGGAAGACGTTGGAAGAGCCGGTCTCGGCGATGTTGCCGAGCATGTCGCGCACCAGCGCATTGTCGAAGCCCCGCGAGCGGGCTTCGGTCAGGACGCGCGCATTGTTTGGATAGAGGCAGCCGGCCTTGGCATCGGTCGGCATCGATTCCAGCGTCGGTCGGCGGAAGGGCGAGAGCGTCAGCGACGAGCCGCCATGGCCGTTGCCCATCGGCGCCTCGAACAGGCAGAGCGCGAAACGGGTCGATTCCGGGTCGATGGCGACGACCCCGGCAGCGCCGTGCTCGGCCCAATACATCGGCTTCACATAGAGCGCTGTCTCGCCGTCGAACTTCTTGGCACCCTCCCAGGTCAGCGCCTCGATCTCTTCCGCTGCCATCGTCGGCTTCAAACCAAGCGCCGTCGCCGAGCGGTTGACGCGCTGGCAATGCAGATCAAGGTCGGGCGCAACGCCGTCGAAGACGCGGGCGCCGTCAAACACCGTCGAACCCAGCCACATCGCGTGCGAGGTCGGGCCGATCAGCGGCGGGTTGCCCGAGAGCCATTCGCCATCGACATAGGTCCAGGTCACTGAGCGGGGGGATGTATCGACGGCCATCGGCGTCTCCTTCAGGTTTTTTGTTCTGCTTACTCGGCATAACCCGAAAAAACAGCATCGTGGTGAATGGGTATATCAAAAAATGTCATGGCGGCCATTCTGGTACCTGGACGGCCTCTCGCTTAGTCTCATGCGCAAAGGAAAGGGACAGCCGTGCGCATCAAGCATCTGGACGAGGACGACGTGGATATCTTCCGCCGCATACGGCTGGAAGCGCTCAACCGCGAGCCACAAGCATTCGCCTCGACTACGGCAGACTGGGAGCGCCTTTCGACGGAGGAATGGCGGGCGCGGCTGACGACCAACGCCGTCTTTGCCGCTCTCGACGGGGACCAGCCTGTCGGCATCATGGGGCTGATGCGCGAACGCGCGAGCCGGCTGGCGCACCGCGCCACGATCATCATGGTTTATGTGCGCGACGAAGCCCGCGGATCCGGCGTGGCGCGGCACCTTCTCACCCATCTGACCGACCATGCCCGCGCGTCCGGCATCCGCCTGCTGGAACTGGTCGTACGCGCCGACAACCCGACGGCCATCCGCTTCTACGCGCGTGAGGGTTTTCACGAAATCGGCCGTGTCCCCGGGGGCATGCTCGACGGAGACGTAGAGGTCGACGAAATTCTGATGGCGCGACACATCGACGGCCGCGCCGTACCCGCATTGCAAGGAGCGCCCCGATGAAAGCCATGTATTACGATGCGTTCGAAAAGACGCCCGAAATCCGGACCCTTCCCGATCCGACCCCGACCGAAAACGGCGTCGTCATCAAGGTCGAGGCCACAGGGCTTTGCCGGTCCGACTGGCACGGCTGGATGGGCCATGACGCCGATATCCGGTTGCCGCACGTACCGGGCCACGAGCTGGCGGGGGTTGTCACCGCCGCCGGCCGCGGCGTGATGCGCTACAAGGTCGGCGACCGGGTCACCGTGCCCTTCGTTTCCGGTTGCGGCCGCTGCGGCGAGTGCCGCTCCGGCAACCAGCAGGTCTGCGAGGCACAGTTCCAGCCGGGCTTTACCCATTGGGGTTCTTTTGCCGAATATGTCGCGCTCGACTTTGCCGACCAGAACCTCGTGCATCTGCCCGAAAGCATGGACTTCACCACGGCCGCGAGCCTCGGTTGCCGTTTCGCCACCTCGTTTCGCGCCATCGCCGACCAGGCGAAGGTGAAGGGCGGCGAATGGGTCGCTGTACACGGCTGTGGCGGTGTGGGCCTGTCGGCGATCATGATCGCAGCCGCCCTCGGCGCCCAGCCGATCGCGATCGACATTGCCGAGGACAAGCTCGCCTTCGCGAAGACGCTCGGCGCGGTCGCGACGATCAACGGCCGAGAAGTACAGGATGTGGCTGCGGCGGTGAAAGACATCACCGGCGGCGGCGCGCACGTCTCGATTGACGCGCTCGGCAACCCGGTGACCTGCTTCAACTCGATCAAGAACCTGCGCCGGCGTGGCCGCCACGTGCAGGTCGGGTTGATGCTCGGCGACCAGGCGACGCCGCAGATCCCGATGGCGCAGGTGATCGGCCATGAGCTCGAGATCTATGGCAGCCACGGCATGCAGGCCTGGCGCTACGACGCCATGCTGACGATGATCGCCGACGGCAAGCTGAAGCCGCAACAATTGATCGGCCGGGAGATCTCGCTTTCAGAGGCGATCCCTGCACTGACCGCCATGGACCGCGCAACCGACCTCGGCATCAGCGTCATCACGCGGTTCTGATAGCGCCATGGGCGGCCGGAAAAGCGCCGTCTACGAGAGGGTGCCGGCAATGCCCATTCCGACTCACGGCCTCAATGCGCTAAACCTTGTTCCGGATCGGGGGCAAGGCAGATGACCATTGGGAGACGGCGAAGGTTGATCAAACGTCAGCGCACCGGCACGGCGCTTGCCATTGCCGCGACGATCTCTTTCCTTGCCGGCATGACCGACGCGATCGGGCTCTTGAGCATTGGCGACTTCGTCTCCTTCATGAGCGGCAACACGACCCGGGCAGCAATCGCCCTCGGCGATGGCGATTTTATCGGCGCCTTGCTGCTCGTCGGCGCGCTCGGGGCGTTCATCATCGGCAACGCACTTGGCGTCATCGCAGCCGCGCGCCTCGGCGTCGTCGGCGTGCTCTCGACGGTCAGCCTCGTGCTGATGCTCTGCGCCGGTTTCGGGGCCCTTATGCCGCGGCCCTTCTATTTCTACGGCGTCGTGCTCGCCATGGGCCTGGTCAATGCGGCGGTCGAACATATCGAGGGCTTGCCGATCGGGCTTACCTACGTGACGGGGGCACTTTCCCGCTTCGGGCGCGGTCTCGGCCGCTGGCTGCTCGGCAACAGGAACCGTCAGTGGCTGGTGCAAATCGTGCCCTGGCTCGGCATGTTCTCCGGCGCGGTCGCCGGCGCTCTCTTGCAGCGCCACTTCGGCGCGGCCTCGCTCTGGGCGTCCTTTGCGCTCGCCGCTGGGCTAGCGCTTGCCACTGTTCTCGTGCCGTCTCGCTGGTCGCGGCGCTATATCCATTCGGGGTGAGCCTCAGCTCCAACGGCAGCTTTTCACCCCTCCCAAGATTTTGCCCTTAAGCGCGGCCGGGTTTCAGGGCAAAATCTGCAAAGAAGAATCACGAGCGAGGTCCTGCCATGGCGCTTGCGGCAGCCGTCACCACGGATGAACTCTATCATCCCATCCTCAAGGCCAATCCGGCGCATCCGGCCGGATGGCCGATCCGGGCAATCGTCAGCTCACAGACCGAAGCGCGACACAATCGCGCGCTCTGGGCGCCAACGCACCTGATCTCGATCCGCGCTCCCGGCAGCCGACTGCTCTCGATGATCGAGCTGCCGCCGGAAAAGAATCTGGAACTCTTTTTCGGCGATACCACCGATCCGGACGAGCCGGATGCGGCGCGCCCGCAAGCCATCGAAGCCACCTTCGCCTTTGTCGACCGCCTGCCCGAAGACGCCCATCTGCTCGTCCATTGCCTTCGGGGCATTGGGCGCGCGACCGCGCTCACCCTCGGCATTCTGGCGCGCTACATGCCACCGGAGGACGCCGCCGCCGCACTCCATGCGCTGCGCCCGGAGGCCAAGCCGAACAGGCATGTCGTCAACCTTTGCGACACGGCGCTCGGGCTCAAGGGCAAGCTCGCCAAGCAGGCACTACGCTTCCCGGCGAAAGTCTGGAAACCAGCCAAAAGCTGAAGCTAGAAATACGCAGCTTGGCCGCCAGCCGTTGTGCATCGCACAAAGATTTGACATGATCCCACGAAAGAACGGTGACAGTTGACTGCCTGATCAGGCATGATGCTGTAAGCCTTTGTTTTCGGACGGGCTTTGACGGGAAGATTCGACCTTGACCCGCCAGCGCCGAATACAAAAGACGGGAGGAAAAGATGTCCCACGCGGCCTATGTGTTTGACGCTTACGGCACGCTCTTCGACGTGCACGCGGCCGTCAGGCGCCACGCGCAGGAAATCGGCCCGGACGGGCAGGCTTTTTCCGAACTCTGGCGGGCCAAGCAACTCGAATATTCCTGGGTGCGCTCGCTGATGGGCAGCTATCAGGATTTCTGGCAACTGACCGAACAGTCGCTCGACTACGCCTTCGCACGTTTTCCCTCCGCCGACCCGAAACTTCGCAAGCGATTGCTCGACGCCTATTGGACGCTCGACTGCTATCCGGAAGTGCCGGCGGTTCTGAAAGGGCTCAAGGAGCGCGGCGCCCGCATCGCCATCCTCTCCAACGGCTCGCCGGCCATGCTCGCCTCTGCGGTCCGCAACGCGGCACTCGACATCGTCATCGACGACGTGTTTTCCGTCGACGCGGTGAAGGCCTTCAAGACCGCGCCTGCCGTCTACGACATCGTCACAACCGGCTACCGGCTTTACCCGCATGCCGTTTCCTTCCAGTCGTCGAACCGCTGGGATATCGCCGGGGCGACGAAATTCGGGTTTCGCACCGTATGGATCAATCGGGCGGACATGCCGGACGAATATCGTGATCACGGGCCGGCGCTGATCCTGCCCTCTCTCGAAAGTCTGCAATTCGGTATCTGAAGGATCTCCCCATGGTCTGGTCGCCTGCGCAGTATCTGAAGTTCGAAGACGAACGCACGCGCCCAGCCAGAGATCTCCTCGCCCAAGTGCCCGACCTGCCCGAAGGCATCGCCTTCGATCTCGGCTGCGGCCCGGGCAACTCCACCGAGCTCATCCGCGACCGGTTTCCCGAGGCCACACTTTCAGGCCTCGACAGCGACGAGAACATGCTCGTTGCGGCGGCGAAGCGGCTGCCGGGCATCACCTTCGAAAAGGCGGATCTCGCAAACTGGGTCCCCCCTGCCGGCGCTTCGCTGTTTTACGGCAACGCTGTCTTTCAATGGCTGCCGAACCACCTCACGATCTTCGAAAGACTGATGGGAGCGCTCGCATCAGGCGGCACGCTTGCGGTCCAGATGCCGGACAATCTCGGGGAGCTGAGCCATTTGCTGATGGAGGAGACAGCGCGCAGCTCGGCTTTCACTGACGCCTTTGCCGGCAAGACCGTCCGCCGCAATCCCATGCCGGGCCCGGCAACCTATGTCGAACGCCTGGCGCCACAGGCCGCCAGCATCGAGGTCTGGCACACGATCTACTACCACCGGCTCGCCAATGCCGAAGCGATCGTCGAATGGGTGAAGGGGACCGGCCTCAGACCCTATCTCGATGCCTTGCCGGAAGATAAACGCGACGCCTTTGCTGCCGACTACACGGACCGGATCCGCGCTGCCTATCCGGCCATGAGCGACGGCAAGGTCCTTCTGCGCTTCCCGAGATTTTTCATCGTCGCGGTGAAGGCCTAGCGCCGGGCGACGCTACATGCGTTCGACCAGGAAATCGATGAAGGCACGGATACGGGCGGCGAGATGCTCATGTCCGGCATAGACGGCGTAGACCGTCTCGATCTCGCCCGACTGATAATCTTCGAGCAGCGGCACGAGCGTTCCGGCTTCGAAGTCCGGCTCGACATGGAAACGGCCGATACGGCCAACGCCAATGCCGGCAAGGCAAAGCTGGCGGACGATCGAACCGCTCGAGACCTGCATGTTGCCGAAGACCGAGCGCAATTCCGCAGCCGGCTGCCCCGGCATGCGGAACGCCCATTCGTCGACGCTGCGACGGAAATTGAAACGAATGCAATTGTGGCCGTCGAGTTCATCGGGCGTTTGCGGGACCCCATGCTTTTCCAGATAGCCCGGCGATGCGATCACGACCGGACGGCTTTCCATGAGCTTGCGTGCCTTGAGGGATGAATCGCGCAACGGACCGGTGCGGATCGCCACGTCGGCGCGCTCTCCGACGACATCGATCATGCTGTCCGTCAGCGTCAGATCAAGTTGCACCTCCGGATAGCGGGCGAGGAACTCTGGCGCGAGCGGCATGATGTAGCGCTCGCCAAAGCCGACTGCGGCGTTCACCCGCAACAGCCCGCGCGGCGTCATGCGGCCCCCGGCAGCGACCAGTTGTTCGGTCTCCGCGATTTCCGTGAGAATCCGCTGGGCGCGTTGCAGATAGACTTCCCCCTCCGGCGTCAGCTGCAGGGTCCTGGTCGAGCGCACGAGCAGGCGCGTGCCCAACCGGTCCTCGATACGGGTCACCAGTTTGCTGACGGCCGACGGCGAAAGCTTCAGGCGCCGCGCAGCCGCCGAGAAGCTGCGGGTCTCCGAAACGGCAACGAAGACCTCCATTTCACCTGCCCGATTGTCCATGCGTCACCTTTGAATCCAATTCACAGTCATTTGTACCATTATGCTGATTATCATGATGAGTGCCAAGGCTCATATTCCGCCCGACTTCAACAACAACCAACGCGCCCGGTTCCTCCCAGCCGGGTGGGAAAGGTCTCGTCGTGCCTATTGCTATCCTTGCGCTGACGATCGCGGCCTATGCGATCGGAACAACGGAATTCGTGATCGTCGGTCTGCTGCCGACGGTCGCCACCGACCTCAATGTCACCCTGCCGCTCGCCGGCCTGATCGTCAGCGTCTATGCGCTCGGCGTCACCTTCGGCGCGCCGGTGCTGACGGCACTCACCGGCCGGATCGAGCGCAAGCCGCTCCTGATCGGCCTGATGGCGCTGTTCATCGTCGGCAATGCTGCGGCCGCCCTGTCGCCGAGCTACGAACCGCTTCTCATTGCACGGGTCATCTCCGCCTTTGCCCATGGAGTGTTCTTCTCGGTCGGCTCGACCATCGCCGCCGACCTCGTTCCGGAAGACCGGCGCGCATCGGCCATCGCCATGATGTTCATGGGCCTCACCGTCGCGATCGTCACCGGCGTGCCGCTCGGCACCTGGATCGGCCAGACCTTCGGCTGGCGCGCCACCTTCTGGGCTGTGACCGGCCTCGGTGTCGTCGCGCTCACCGCGATCGTCGCCCTGCTGCCGAACACGCTCTCCAAGGCCCCGCCGGCCAAGCTTATCGACCAGGTGCGCGTGCTCGGGTCCGGCCGCCTGCTGATCGTCTTTGCCATGACCGCGCTCGGCTACGGCGGCACCTTCGTCGCCTTCACTTTCCTGGCGCCGATCCTGCAGGACATCACCGGTTTCTCGGAAGGCGCCGTCAGCCTGATCCTCGTGCTCTATGGCGTCGCGATCGCCATCGGCAACATTGCCGGCGGCAAGATCGCCAACCGCGATCCGGTCAAGGCGCTTATCGGCCTGTTTCTGGCCCAGGCGGCCGTGCTGGTGCTCTTTACGTTCACGGCCCCCTCGCCGGTGCTGACGCTGGTGACGCTCGCCGCACTCGGCTTCCTGTCCTTTGCCAATGTTCCCGGCCTGCAGCTCTATGTCGTGCAGCTTGCTAAGCAGTACCGGCCGGGCGCCGTCGATGTAGCCTCGGCGCTGAATATCGCCGCCTTCAACCTCGGCATTGCCGTCGGCGCCTGGCTCGGTGGCTTGATCGTCGCCTCACCGCTCGGCCTCGGCATGACGCCCGTCATCGGCGCCCTGCTTGTCGCCGCCGCGCTGCTGCTCACGCTTTTGAGCGGCGTTCTTGATCGCCGGGCCGGCGCCGCCTACCAACCGGCTTGAACCGCCGCACCTGAGGACCACCTATAGATCGTTCCTTTTTCGCCCGGCCATCCGGCCGGGCGCTCGCCAAGTACAGCAGGTCAAGTACAAGGAGTTACCCACCATGCATTCCGTCAATTCAAACGGTGCCAACATCCCGGCGCTCGGCTTCGGCACTTTCCGCATGCCCGGCGCCGACGTGCTGCGGGTGCTGCCGGAAGCGCTCAAGCTCGGCTTCCACCATGTCGACACGGCCCAGATCTACGGCAACGAGGCCGAGGTCGGCGAAGCCATCCATAACTCCGGCGTGTCACGCGCCGACATCTTCCTCACCACCAAGGTCTGGGTCGACAAATATGCGCATCGCGACTTCCTCGCCTCGGTCGACGAGAGCCTGAAAAAGCTGAGGACCGACCATGTCGACCTGCTTCTCCTGCACTGGCCGGGCGGCAGTGACGTGCCGATGGCCGAGCGCATCGGCGCCCTCAACGAGGTGCAGAAGGCCGGCAAGGTCCGTCATATCGGCGTCAGCAACTTCAACACGGCACAGATGGAAGAAGCGGTGAAGCTCAGCGACGCCCCGATCGCCACCAACCAGGTCGAATACCATCCCTATCTCGACCAGACCAAGGTGCTCGAGATCGCGCGCAAGCACGGCATGTCGATCACTGCCTACTACGCGATGGCGAACGGCAAGGTCCCGAACGATCCGCTGCTGAAGGAGATCGGCGCACGCCGCGGCAAGACGGCCGCCCAGGTGGTGCTGCGCTGGCTGGTGCAGCAGAAGGACGTGATCACGCTTTCCAAGACCGCGACGATCGATCGGTTGAAGGAAAACTTCGCGATCTTCGACTTCGCGCTCGGCGACGGCGAGATGGCAGAGATCCACGCGCTTGCCCGCCCCGACGGTCGCATCGTCAATCCGGAAGGTCTGGCTCCGGTCTGGGACAAGGCCGCCTGATCTACTCTCTTGTAGTGGAGCGGGATGCGGGCGGAAAACCGCTCACACTTTTCCTCATCCCGCTCCGCCATTTCGCCGCCGGCCAATTCCCAGCCGGCGGCGGATACGATATGGACATGCCCCGCAGACACCGATCAGAGGGAGGGGGCGATGTCTTTGCATGAGGCGCAGACGAGCGATTTCGCTCCCGATTGGCCGGCGATCATCGCCGTCGTCCTGGGGGTCACCGCCTTCTCGGTGGCGCAGGGGCTCACCTATCCGCTGATCTCGCTTTCGCTTGAAAGCCGTGGCGTCTCTGCCGGAATGATCGGCCTCAATGCCATGGGCTTTGCCGCCGGTCTCGGCGTGGCGACCCTGCTTCTCGGCCGGTTGACGCGGCTTGCCTCCGCCGACCGGCTGATCATCGCCAGTCTCTGCGGCTGCTCCATCTGCCTCGCGACGCTTGCCTCGACGTCAGAGCTTCCCATCTGGTTTATCGCCCGCTTCGCCCTCGGCTTCTTCGTCAGCATGGTGTTCATGCTCGGCGAAGCCTGGCTGAATACGGCCTGTCCCGACCGGCTGCGCGGTCGCGTTTCCGGCCTTTACGGCGCCGGCATGTGCGGCGGCTTTGCCGCCGGTCCGCTGGCGATCCCGTTGCTCGGCACCAGCGGCGGCCTCGGCTTTGCGCTGCTGGCGATCTATATCGCGCTCGTCGCCTTCCTCACCGGGCTCCTGACCATGGGTGCGCGCACTCGGCCCGAGCCTTCCTCGACACGCGACCTCTTCGCCTTCTTCAAGAAGGCACCGATGCTGATCCTCATGGTGCTGATGTTCGGCATTGCCGATATCGCGGCGATCTCGGCAATGCCGGTCTACTTCGTCAAAACGGGCCACAGCCAGGCCTTTGCCGCGCTCAGCGTGACGGCGCTTGCGATCCCGACCGCGCTGGCGCAGCCCTTCATCGGCGTGCTTCTCGACCGGCTGCCGCGCCGCCGTGTGGCGATCTCAGCAGCCGCCGTCGCCGCCACCGGCTACCTTCTGGTGCCGTTCCTGTCTTCGAACGTGGCTTTGCTGCTGACATTCGCCTTCATCGGCGCCGCCAGCTTCGCGCTCTACACGGCCGCCCTGACGATGCTTGGCGAAGAATATCGCGGCAGCATGCTCGTTGCCGGCAGTGCCGCCTTCTCGCTCGCTTATGCCGCCGGCAGCGCTGCAGGGTCGGGCGCCACCGGCGCGCTGATGAACTTCATCGACCCTATCGCCGGCCCGCTCGGCGTGGGCACCGTCCTCGTCTTCTTCACTCTGATGTTTGCAGCGACAGGGCGCCGTTAGGCCTCGGCGCAGCGCAAGGCAAGCGCCTCACCGAAAACACGGGCAGCCGGCCCGAGCGGCTCATCGATCCGATGCACCAGATAGGCCTCGGCACCGACTTGACTGTTGCGGCCAAGGGCCGTCGTCGGCATGCGCACCAGCCGGCCCTCTTCGAGATCCCGCTCCACCTGCCAGAGCGGCAGCCGGCCCCAACCGAGACCGGCGCAGATCATCGCATGTTTCGTATCCTGGCTGCTGACGCGACAGGTCTGCGGCGAAAGCACGCCGAAATCCCGCCCCACCGTGCGCTGCGACGGATCGGACTGCACGATCTGCAGATGGTCGGCAAGCGCGGCGTTTTCGAGTGCACCATCGCCGGCACTCAGCCCCAGGGGATGATGCGCCGCAACGACTGCAACGATCTGAACCGTCGAGAGCGCCTGGCGGGCGATAGCCGGATCGCGGAAATCCTCGCCGACCATGATACCGAGAGTGAAGCGGCGTTCGACGAGGCCATCCAGCGGTCCGCCCAGCGGTGAAACCGCAAGCCTGATTGAAACATTGGGGTAGATCGTCCGCATCTCGTTCAGGGCGAGCCCGACCGTCTCGATCGGGAAGAGCGTGTCGACGATCAGCGAAAGCTCCAGTTCGATCCCCTCGCCGAGCCCTCGCGCGCGGGCCCGCATGGCGTCCACCCGCAGCAGGA
Source organism: Ensifer sp. ENS10 (assembly GCF_014852025.1). Classification (NCBI taxonomy): domain Bacteria; kingdom Pseudomonadati; phylum Pseudomonadota; class Alphaproteobacteria; order Hyphomicrobiales; family Rhizobiaceae; genus Ensifer; species Ensifer sp. ENS10. The sequence goes on along the minus strand of NZ_JACVAS010000001.1, from coordinate 973,414 downwards.
TATCGCGGGCATTGGCAAGCAGGGCCTGCCCTTCCTGTGTCAGCACCGGCCGATGGCCCGAACGATCAAACAGAGCGACTCCGAGTTCCGTCTCGAGATTGGCGATGGCATGGCTGACCGCCGACTGCACTCGGGAAAGCCGGGCTGCACCCCCGCGGAAACTCCCGCTTTCGGCGACGGTCACGAAGGTCCGCATCTGATCGAGTGTCAGGGCATCCAGCATGATCGATTCCATAGATCAATTTGATGAAGTTTATCTCACTTCATCAGATCATGGAAAGCATCCATCTTCTTTTCCGAACAGCAAGTGCTCAGCAGGAAGGAAGGCCCGATGGCCAGGATACTCGTGCTCTACTACTCATCCTACGGTCATATCGAGACCATGGCGGCGGCGGTTGCCGAGGGCGCGCGCGCCGCTGGCGCCACCGCCGTGCTCAAGCGGGTGCCCGAAATCGTGCCGGAAGCCGTTGCCATCAAGGCGGGCTACAAGCGCGATCAGGTCGCACCGGTCGCGACCGTCGCGGAACTGCCTGACTATGACGCGATCATCATCGGTACGCCGACACGCTTCGGCAACATGGCCGCGCAGATGAAAAACTTCCTCGATCAGGCGGGCGGTATCTGGGCGCGCGACGCTTTGGTCGGCCGCATCGGCAGCGTCTTCACCTCGACCGGAAGCCAGCATGGTGGCCAGGAATCGACGATCCTCGCCACCCATACCGTGCTTCTCCATCTCGGCATGGTGATTGCCGGCCTGCCCTACAGCTTCAAGGGTCAGATGCGCATGGACGAAATCACCGGCGGCTCGCCCTACGGCGCCTCGACGCTCGCCGACGACGGCAACGGCGGCGACCGTCGGCCAAGCGCCAACGAGCTGGAAGGCGCACGCTTCCAAGGACGCCACGTCGCAGACCTGGCGGCGGCGCTGGTCGCCGGTCGTGCGCGCGTGGCGGAGATTGCCTGATGGCCACGGCCACAACCTTCGCTCGGGAGAGAACAGATTGGGCGGGCGTGATGACGGTCGTTGCCGCCGGCGTGGTCGCGGCCATGCAGGTCGGCAAGGGGCTGATTGCCGGTCCGTTGCTTCAGTCCGACCTTGGGCTCGATCTCCCCGCCCTCGGCTGGATCACCTCGGTCTTCGCCATCGTCGGCGTCGTCGGCGGCATGGCGGCCGGCGCGTTCGTCACTGCTGCCGGGGACCGGCGTCTGGTCGGCATCGGGATGGCGATGCTGGCGCTCGGCTCCTTCAGTGGAGCGGCCAGCCACGCGTTCACGCTGCTTCTTCTGTCACGCATCGTCGAAGGCTTCGGGTTCCTGCTTGTCGTCGTCGCCGGCCCGGCCATTCTGATGCGCTTGGTGACATCGGATCGCCGCGACCTCGTCTTTTCGCTGTGGAGCTGTTTCATGCCGGCGGGCATCGCGGCCGCCATGCTGACGGGGCCACTTTTTCCCGATTGGCAAGCGATCTGGAGGAGCAACGGGCTGATCACGCTGGCAAGCCTGGCTTCCATCTTCCTGGCGGTGTCGCCGTCTCGGGAAACATCCAGCATCGCCGCCAGCTTCCGGGATGATGCGACCGAAACGCTTACAAGCCGCGGCCCGGTGCTGCTCTTCGTTCTGTTTTCGCTCTACAGCCTGATGAGCTTCACGCTTTCCAGCTTCCTGCCGATCCTGTTGGTCCAGCGTATGCACGTCTCGCTCGGGACCGTCGGCCTCCTCAGCGCCATCATCACACTGGTGAACGTCATCGGCAATCTTGCCGCCGGCCATCTGCTGTCTCGCAGCTTTGCCCGCGGCCGGTTGATCGCCAGCGCTGCCTTGCTGATGGGTGTGTTCGGCCTATGGATCTTCCTGAGCCAGTCCGGTGGAAATCTGATCTTCGGGCTTTGCGTGCTGTTTTCCGCGATCGGCGGCCTGATCCCCGCCACGTTGATCTCGTCGGTGCCGATCCTGTCGCCGCGTCCGGCGCTTGCGCCGTTGGCAATGGGGCTCTTGATGCAGGGCAGCAATCTGGGGCAACTCGTCGGGCCGGTTGCAGTCGGAACGGCGATCGAACGCTACGGCTGGGCCTCGGGCGCGGCCTTCATCGGCGTCGGCGCCCTTCTCTGCATCCTGCTTGCGAGCACACTGGAGCAGACCCTGCGAAGCAAGGCCCAACGGCGATGATGGCCTGCATGCAAAGAGCAAATCGCAAAGAAAAACCCACCGGCGGCAAACCGGTGGGTTCGGCATTTCCGGCGGATTGTCCGCGGATCAGACGAACTGGCTGAGGCCCGGAACCGAGGCGACGACTTCGTCGACCACTTCATCGCCTGCCTTTTCCTTGGCAAAGGCGATGGTCTCCTTGGCGAGCGAGGTGATTTCGCCCATGCCGAGACCCTGGCTCATCAGCTGCTGGCCGAGCGCCATGACGCCGCCGCCGCCGATCGCCGACATCAGGCCGCCGAGCAGACCGCCGCCACCCGTGCCTTCGCCATTGTACTGGGCGATGAGCTCGGAGGCGCCCGGAATCGCTTCGATCATCTGGGCAACCGGGCCGTCAGCGGCTTCGCGCTGCAGGAAGCCGAGGATCATGCCGACAGCCTTTTCGGCCGTTGCAGGCTCGATGCCGACGTTCTCCGCGACGCGCGTGACCAGTTCATTCATGGAAAAACTCCCTCACTTGGATTTTTGACGTTGACGTCAAGGTAAATGATCGCCCACCAAATAACAAGCCGTGAGCAGTGACTATCGGCCCGTCGATAACGCCGCTTTCCGGTCGCGCGCTGGCACAGCCTTGTTGCCGGGCGCAACCGCAGCACCTATAACAGAAAACCAGGCACATTTCGATGACGGGCACTTGCGATCAACCGCGAACCGCCCGCTTTCATTGATGAAACGGAGATGAAGCCCACATGTTGGAAGAAGGCAAGCTCTTTATCGGCACCAGCCGCAAGCCTGATGATTCGATCAACAAGGGCGAGTATCTGGAACTCAAGTTCTGCAACCGCCACGGCCTGATCACCGGCGCCACCGGCACCGGCAAGACGATCACCCTGCAGGTCCTCGCCGAAGGTTTTGCCAATGCCGGCGTCCCCGTCTTCTGCGCCGACGTCAAGGGCGATCTCTCCGGCATCGGCGCGATCGGCGAGCCCAAGGATTTCATCCTGAAGCGCGCCGAGCAGATCGGCCTGCCGACAAATCCTTACGAGTTCCAGGAATTCCCGGTCATCTTCTGGGATCTCTACGGCGAGAAGGGCCATCGCGTCCGCACCACCATGTCGGAAATGGGGCCCCTGCTCCTTTCGCGGCTGATGAACGCCACGGATGCGCAGGAAGGCGTGCTCAACATCGCCTTCAAGATCGCCGATGAGGGCGGCCTGCCGCTGCTCGACCTGAAAGATCTGCAGGCGCTGCTCAACTACATGGGCGACAATGCCAGCGCGCTCTCCAATCAGTTCGGTTTCATCTCCAAGGCCTCGGTCGGTTCGATCCAACGCGAACTCCTGATCCTCGAACAGCAGGGCGCCGAACATTTCTTCGGCGAACCGGCGCTGAAGATCACCGACATCATGCGCACGACCAATGACGGGCGCGGCGCGATCTCGGTGCTGGCGGCCGACAAGCTGATGATGAACCCGCGGCTCTATGCGACCTTCCTGCTTTGGCTGCTTTCGGAACTGTTCGAGGAACTGCCTGAGGTGGGCGACCCGGACAAGCCGAAGCTGGTGTTCTTCTTCGACGAGGCGCATCTGCTTTTCAACGATGCGCCGAAGGTGCTGACGGAGCGTGTCGAACAGGTCGTGCGCCTGATCCGCTCCAAGGGCGTGGGCGTCTACTTCGTCACGCAAAACCCGCTCGACGTGCCGGAAACGATCCTCGGCCAGCTCGGTAACCGCGTTCAGCACGCGCTTCGCGCCTATACGCCGCGCGACCAGAAGGCGGTGAAGACCGCCGCTGACACCTTCCGCCCGAACCCGGACTTCGACTGCGCCACCGTCATCACCAATCTCGGCACCGGCGAGGCTCTGGTCTCGACGCTCGAAGGCAAGGGTGCGCCCTCGATGGTCGAGCGCACGCTCGTGCGTCCGCCGCAATCGCGCGTCGGTCCGCTGACCGAGGCCGAGCGGCAAAAGGTGATGGATGTGAGCCCGGTCCGCGGTCTCTATGACGAGGATTTCGACCGCGAATCGGCCTATGAGATGCTGACCGCGCGCGCCAAGAAGACGGCCGAAGCGCAGGCGCAAGCACAAGAACAGGCCGAACAGCAGACAACGGAAGCGAATACCGGCGGCAGCCGCTGGACGCTGCCCGGCTTCGGCGACGACGAGGCGGCGGCACCAGCGGGCAAGCAGGCGCGGCCACGCAGCTCCGGCTACCAGCGCGAGACGGTCGTCGAAGCCGCGATGAAATCGGTCGCTCGCACCGTCGCGACCCAGGTCGGCCGCGCCCTGGTGCGCGGCATCCTCGGCAGCCTCAGCCGACGCTGAACATAGCCGCGGCAACCGGCAATGCTTGAGGTCGATATTTTGCCCGCGCCCTGATTTCGATCGAGGCGCGTCGTTATTTTGAAAGGAACATTCGCATGGACGTTAAGGATTCGAACGGCGCCATCCTCCAGGACGGCGACAACGTTACCCTGATCAAGGATCTGAAGGTCAAGGGCACCTCTACGACGCTGAAGCGCGGCACGATGGTCAAGGGTATTCGCCTCACCGACAACCCTGATGAAGTCGAATGCCGGGTGGAGAAGATCAAGGGCCTGGTGCTGCGCACCGAGTTTTTGAAGAAGGCATAGCCCACGGCTGACGGCCTTCTCCGTCGGCAGCCACCTCATGCAGCGCCTGCGTGGAGCATCATGATCTCCGAGAACACAAAAGCCCGGCGGAACGATCCGCCGGGCTTTTGGATTCCGATTGGAATTCAGATATCAGGCAACCGTCAGCTTGACGTCGATATTGCCCTTGGTCGCATGGCTATAGGGGCAAACGATATGCGCCTTCTGGACGAGGTCTTCGAGAACCGCCTTGTCGACGCCCGGAGACGTGATCTCAAGCGCGGCATCGATACCGAAGCCGGTGCCATCTTCGCGCGGACCAATGCCGACTGTTCCCGTCACTTTCGTGTCTTCCGGAAGCTTTACCTTCTCCTTGCCGGCGACGAACTTCAGGGCGCCGAGGAAGCAGGCCGAGTAGCCAGCGGCAAAGAGCTGTTCAGGATTGGTGCCGCGGGCGCCGTCGCCGCCAAGTTCCTTCGGCACAGTAAGGGTGACATCGAGAACGCCATCGGCGCTCTTGGCCTGGCCAGCACGGCCACCGGTTGCGGATGCAGTGGTGCGGTAGAGAATAGGCATTGGCGGTCTCCTTTGCGTTTCCAAGTGGATGAGGGTTAGATAGCGCAAAATTCAATTGCGTGCAAATTAATTTTGCAAATTGCATTTTCGCCCTGTTTTTGCGAGAATGCGACCATGGCAAACAAAGCGGCACATATAGATACCATTCCGGAGGAGGCGCTGTCGCTCGGCAAGCAGCTCTGCTTTGCCGTCTATTCGGCGGCGCATGCCTTCAATCGTGCCTACAAGCCGCTGCTCGATCGTTTCGGCCTCACCTACCCGCAATATCTCGTGCTGCTTGCGCTATGGCAACAGGACGAAATGACGGTGAAGCGCATTGGCGAGGAGATAGGGCTCGATTCCGGAACGCTGTCGCCGCTTCTGAAACGCCTGGAGGCAGCCGGCTTTGTCGCGCGCCAGCGCGACCCAGGTGACGAGCGACAGGTAATCGTTCGCCTCACGGAGAAAGGCCGCGATTTGAAAAGCGAGGCCTTCGGTATTCTCATAGATATCGGCAAGGCTTCAGGCTGCAGCCTGGAAGAAGCGGGCGAAATCCGCGAGACGCTGCATCAGTTGACGCGGCAGCTCAATTCCGGCCATGGCGCGGACTGACATTTGCAGAGGCCGCCCCTCGTGACTGGGGGATGCCGCGAGCGACGACGCCCGTGGTTGTTAGATGACGAGGATCGGCGCCTTGCCACGCACGCGATCGTAGAGGTCCATGACATCCTGGTTGAGCATGCGAACGCAGCCGGACGAGACGGCCTTGCCGATCGACTTCCATTCCGGCGTTCCGTGGACGCGGTAGAGCGTGTCCTGACCATTCTGGAAGATGTAGAGAGCGCGTGAACCGAGCGGGTTGTTGAGGCCCGGCGCCATACCGCCATTCTTGGCCGAATAGGGTTTCAGCTGCGGCTGGCGGGCGACCATGCTGTCCGGCGGGGTCCAGCGCGGCCACTTCTGCTTCCACTGGATGACGCCGCGGCCCGACCAGGCGAAACCTTCACGGCCGAGGCCGACGCCGTAGCGCAGTGCCCGGCCGCCCGGCTGGATCAGATAGAGGTAGCGGTCACCGGTATCGACGACGATCGTTCCCGGCTGTTCGCCAAAGGGATCGCTGACCTCCTGACGATAGAAGCGCGCGTCGATCTGACGGAACGGTACCTCCGGCACCTGATAGCCGCCGTCGTACATGGAGGCATAAATATCCGAAACATAGAGGCCCTGCGGCGGCAGACCGGTCGGAACTGGCCCTGGGCCATCCTGCCTTTCATAGATGCCTTCCGCGCGCGGATCGGTAAAGCGTCCTTCGAGCGCAGGATTGCGGAACACAGGCGCCGTCTCATAGCGGAAGACGTCCGTGTTCATCGAGGAGGTGCAGCCTGCAAGACCGGCGGAGGCAAGAGCCAATCCGGACGAGCGGAGAAATTGACGGCGGGAGAAGACGACTGAAGAGGACATCGAACTCTGAAGGGCTTGAGTGCGGCCTGAGGAGTGCTGCATGAAATTGCTTAACGAAACACTACGCACAGCCCCTCGGAATGGGGCGATGCTTGCATTTCCGGCTGGACCGAAGCTTGCGTCTTGGCGTGAAACGAAGAGAACTCAGACGCTGTGAGCGTTGAAACGTGGCTGGCGCATCAGTGTTTCAAAATCCGGCGCGGAGAGCGGCCGGCTGAAGAAATAGCCTTGGATCTCGTCACAGCCGCTCTGGCGCAGGAACTCGACCTGGGCCTGGTTTTCCACACCTTCGGCGATGACGCGCAGGCCAAGATTTTGGGCGAGTGAGATGATCGCCGCGGTGATCGCGTTGTCGTCGAGATCGACAGGAATATCCGCAACGAAGGACCGGTCGATCTTAAGGCGGCGCACCGGGAAGCGCTTCAAGGCGCTGAGGCTAGAATAGCCGGTGCCGAAATCGTCGATTGCCAGGTGCACGCCGATCGCCTGCAGCTCATGCATGGTGGCAATCGCCCCCGGCACGTCCTGCATGATCAGGCTTTCCGTCAGCTCAAGCTCGAGACAGCAGGGCTCAAGCCCGGTTTCGGCGAGAATTGCCGCCACGTGACCTGCCCAGTTGCGCTCGCGGAACTGGCGCGCCGAAACGTTGACGCTGACGATCAGCGGCGGCAGGCCGTCATCCTGCCAGTCCTTGGCCTGGCGGCAAGCGGCGCGCAGCACCCAGTCACCGATCGGCACGATCAGCCCGGTTTCTTCGGCAAGCGGAATGAACTCGGCCGGCGAAACCGTGCCGCGCTCTGGATGACGCCAACGAAGCAAGGCTTCGGCTGCGAAAACGCGGCCATTCGCAAGGTTCATCTGCGGCTGGAACTGCAGAAAGAATTCTTCGTGTGCCAGCGCCCTGCGCAGCTCCTCCTGCTGACGCAGCTTCTCGTGCGCCTTGGCGGCCATTTCCTCGGTGAAGACCTGCAGATTGTTGCGCCCGAGCTCCTTGGCCCGATACATCGCCATGTCGGCATTGGCGAGCAGCTCGCCGACGGTCTTGCCCTGATTGGGAAAGCAGGCGACGCCCATGCTGCAGGTGACCTGCAGGCTTCGGCCCTCGATCTGCATCGGCCCCGCGATGGCGCGGCGAATATCTTCAAGCCTTGCCAGCACGACATCCCGTTCGCAGGGAAGGCCGTTCAGAAGCAGAATGAATTCGTCGCCGCCGACACGCACGACCATATCCGACTTGCGCACCGACGAGCGCATGCGGGAGGCGGTGACCTTCAACAGCTCGTCGCCGGCCGCATGGCCGAGCGTATCGTTGACCAGCTTGAAATTATCGAGATCGAGGAAGGCGAGCACCGCCCATTGACCGGTGCCGCGCAGGGCCTCCAGCGCCTCGGCGACCTGCTCCTCGAACAGCGCCCGGTTGGGCAGGCCCGTCAGCGCATCATGATGCGCCATGAAACTGATACGGTCCTCCGCGTGCTTGCGCTCGATTGCAATACCGGCGAGATGCGCCGCCATCGCAATCAGCTCCTTCTGCCCTTCGTTGGGAACGCAGACCGCGCCGGAATAGAGCGCAAATGTGCCAAGCACCTTGCGGTCGCGCGAATGGACGGGAGTCGACCAGCAGGAGCGGAACCCATAGGGTCGAACGAGCTCGCGATAATCGTCCCAGAGAGGATCGGCGAGAATGTCCGAGACGATCACCTGTTCGCCGCGCCAGGCCGCCGTGCCGCAGGAGCCCATGTGAGGGCCGATCTCGACGCCATGGATCGTCGCGCAATAGCTCTCGTCGAGGCTTGGTGCCGCGCCATGGAACAGGTGGCGGCCATCGGCCGACAGCAACAGCACCGACCCCTTGATGCCAGGCATCAGCGCCTCGATCAGCAGGATCATGTCGCGGAAGAATTCGTCGAGCGGTCGGCTGTTGGCGATCATTTCCAGTAGGCGGGCCTGCCCTTCGAGCAGGCGTTCGGCCGCCTTTCTGTCGGAGATATCGCGCGACACGCCGACGACGCCGACAATCTCGCCGCGCTTGTTGCGCAGCGGCACCTTGGAGGTCATCAGCCAGCGGTCGCGGCCCTTGCTGACGATCGCCCGTTCCTCGATGCCGAAAATCGGTTCGCCGGTTTCGATGACGCGGCGCTCGATGTCGGCGATCGCCTGTGCCATGTGCGGCGGATGGAGATCGAAGTCGGTCTTACCGACGATATCCTTGAGACCTTCCAGGCCGTTGTCGGCAACAGTCACCTGGTTGGCGATGAGGAACCGCCCTTCGACATCCTTGGCATAGATGTAGTCGGGCACATGGTTGATCATCGTCTCCAACCAGTAGTGGCGGTCTGCGATGTCGGGTTCGGTCGGAAAGATCCGCGCAACTTCTTCCGCCAGCCGATGGCTGGCATCGATCAGGCGACGTGTATCCTCGTTGCCGCCAGCATTTAAGGCGGCATATCGCGGATTGCGAGACGTGTTCTTCGCCAAGCAAGGCCTCCCGACGCGCTCAGCCGCGTCGCTGGTCGATCTTTCCCCACTTCACGTTAGACGAGCAAGAGTTAGCCCTTCCTAAATAACTTGTAGAAAAATCGTGCAGAGGTTGCAATCTCCAAGTTGCGTGCCTGAAAAGAAGGGGTGACGGCGCCACCCCTTCGTCGATTTCAGGACAGACGTCGGCGCGCCGCCGGCGCGAGCATCAGCAGTTGGTCGGCCACCACCATGATAACGATCGCAAGCCCCGTCAGCGGAAAAGTGAGGCCAAAGAAAATGGCCATGATCCACAATCCTGCATAGACACTGCGCTTCGGCGGCATCGGCGGCACCCCGACGCGCCCCGCCGGGCGACGCTTCCACCACATGACGACGGCGGAGAGCGAGATGAGCACGATGGACAGGCAGGCGGCAAGCATCAACAACTGATTGGCGCGCCCCCACTCCTGCCCCTTGTGCACGTTGATGCTCCATTCGATCGCCTTTCCGAGCGCCGGGTAATCGCCAAAGGCTACATCGACAAGCGGTTTGCCGGAGTACTGGTCGATGTGGATCGTGCGCTCCCGTGCGAGCTCGGCCGGAAAGATCGCGGCCGTGTAGACGCCGCTCTCATCGGTCGGGAGCGCCAGCTCATAGCCGGGCAGCATGCCGGCCTCATCGGCGATCGCGACCGCGCGGTCTATGCCGACCGGCTCGGCGCCGACGCCGCTCGACGTCGGGACCGGAGCATTCTCCATCAGCCAGTTCGCCCTGGGGAGGACATCGGTCGAAACCTTGGTCGCGGTTGGCACCTGGTCCCAAAGCACCGCGGGATAGCCGAGCCCCATGGCCGTCAGCTTGCCGTTGACGGTGGCGCCCCAGTAGCCGGACCACAGAAGACCGGAGAAGGCGAGGAAGACGATCAGCAGCCCGGCGACGATGCCGGTCACGGCATGAAGGTCACGCCAGAACACGCGGCGCGCGGGCGTGCCGCGCACGGTCAGCACACCGCCGGTCTGCTGGCGCGGCCACCAGAGATAAATGCCGGTGAAGACCAGCAGAATGGCAAAGCCCGCAACAATCTCGATGATCGTTTCGACCGACTTACCGAAATAGTCGAGGCTGTGCAGGTCCTCGACCACCTGATTGAACTCTTCCGTGGGCGCGACGTGATCGAGGATGGCGCCGGTATAGGGATCGACGAAGACCAGCATTTTGGCCTTGCCGATACCCACCGTGACGCGCGCCGAGCGATCGGCACCGGCGGGTGTGCGATAGGAGACGGCGGCGCTGCCGGGCACGGATTCGACAGCGGTGGCGACGATCGCCGAAGGCGGCAGCCGTTCGGTCCCGGCAGGCACGATGTTGCGATAGGCGAAGACGGTATCGTCGATCTCGTCGTTGAAGAGATAGAGGCCACCGGTGACGGCCAGGCTGATCATGAACGGGATGACGAGCAGGCCGGCAAAGAAGTGCCAGCGCCAGATGGCGCGATAGAGGGAAATGCCGCGCTCGGCGGCGACCGGCTGCGCTGCGGCGCCGGTAAAGGATGCGGTTGTCATGGGTTTCTCCGGGAAATCCGCATTATCGCGGCTTCGCCTCGTGATGGTCGGGTCGGTCGCGGATCACGGCCGGCGACGTCGAACAGCAGTTTCGACGCCTGGGAGGCCGTCAGCCGCCGCTCAAGCGGATATCAGGGAGAAACCCGATGGTGGCGCCCTAGGCCCTGTGCCGCCGCGGAGCACACCGCGAACAAACAGAAGTTCATTGGCAGGAACCGACACATGCCAGGCGAGAGATAGCGGTGGTGCGGCGATCGGATACGGCGCCGGCAGATCAGCGGGGGCGACGAGGCAGCAGGACTGGCATCCATGGCCTCTCGTACCACCTTTTCCGTCGGCATCGTCGTGGCCGGTGAGGCAGAGATCGGCAAACGTTCCATCGGGAAGCGCGTAGGCGGTCGTATCAGGCGCAACCGGCATGGCGACCGCCGGCTGCTGGATCAGGGCCGAGATGACGAGGACAAGCGCGCAGAGCAAACGCGCCGCCATGTCCGTCAACCGATCGCCTAGAAACCGTCGCGCCAAAAGTGCCCCCAAAATCGACTGCGACAGCTAAAGACCAACGGCGCGAAAGGCAAGCGGGCAATGGGCCGCATGGCCTATCAAAAGATTTCATGTGTGGTATCAGCGGCGCCGGCTTTCGCCGTCCAGCACGCTTGGCTTAAGACAAGGTCACGGCAACGACGGGAGGACGACATGCTGACGATCTACGGAGTCTATCGCTCGCGCGCATCGCGCAATTACTGGATGGCGCGGGAGCTCGGAATCCCCTTCACGTCCGTTCCGGTCATCCAGGCGCGCCGGGTTGCAGATCCGCTTGCCGCCGATGCGCCCATCAACACCAAGTCGCCGGCCTTCCTCGCCGTCAACCCGATGGGTCTGATTCCGGCGATCGAAGACGACGGCGTCGTACTGACGGAATCGCTTGCCAACAATCTTTTCCTTGCGCGCAAATACGGCGGCCCGCTGGGACCGGCTGATATCCGTGAAGAGGGACTGATGGGCAACTGGACGATGTGGGCGGCGACGGAGGTCGAGCCGCATGCGGTGCAGATCATCCTCACCTACGACTACGGCACTGAGGAAACCGACCAAGGCAGGGCAACGATCACTACCTGCGCCAAGTCCCTCGACAAGGTGTTTACCCGCCTGGAAGAGCACCTCGACGGGCGCGACTACCTGGTTGGCGATCGCTTCACCGTAGCCGACCTCAACCTCGCGGAAGTCTTCCGCTACGCCATGAGCCAGAAACAGCTCTTCGAGAAGCATCCACGCGTTTCGGCCTGGCTTGCCCGCTGCCATGCCCGCCCGGCTTTCAAGGCGATGATGGAAGAGCGGCTGAAAGAGCCGGCGGATTGAGCCGTCCGGAGGGGGGCTCGTTTCAAGTGATCAGCGCATGGTCGCCGCGTCGAAGCGTACGCGCGGCGCCCTGAGATCGAGCAGGCGCATGCCCTCCTCCACCTCGTCACGAACCCAGCGCTTGAAGGCGGCTGCGGCCTTGCTTTCCCGCCGCGATGGCGAGCTGACGAAGTAGTGGCCGTAGCCGGTGCCCACGCGGATACCGAAGGGCACGACCAAACTGCCTTGGGTGATCGCGAAGCCGGCGAGCGTCTGCCAGGCGAGCATGACCCCCTGCCCCGAGATCGCCGCATCGAGCACCAGCGACGCCTCATTGAACGTGTGGCGAACGGTCATTTCGGCACCGGAGAGGCCGACTTCGCGAAGCCACACCTCCCAGCTGAACATCGAGTGTCCGTCGATCACGGCGGGGAGCTTTAGAATATCTGCAGGTACGCGCAAGTTCTGCGCCACGACCGGCGAACAGACGGGAAAGACCTCCTGCTGCAACAGCAGTTCGGATTTAACGCCAGGCCAGTCGCCCGAGCCCACACGGATGCCGACATCCACATCCGATGTGTCGAGATTGACGAGCTTGGTCGTGGCATCGATGCGCAGGCGAATGTCGGGGTGGCGCTCGGCGAAACGGTTCAGCCGATAGACCAGCCAGCGGGCGGCAAAGACCGGTGCCACCGAGATCGTCAGCACCGACTCGTCGCGTCGCCGAGCCGAGGCCACGGCCTCCGCCAGCTCCTGAAAGGCGTTGCTGAGGCGGACGAGGAAACGCAGGCCAAAGTCGGTCGGGACGAGGCCGCGCGGCGTGCGCTCGAACAGGATGCGGCCAAGCTGGGCCTCCGCCTTGGCAATCTGCTGGCTGACGGCGCCTGAGGTCACGCCGAGCTCCTCGGCAGCAGCCGCCAACGAACCAAGGCGACCGGCCGCTTCCACGGCGCGAAGCCCGTTCAAATGGACGGAATTCAGATCTCTCATATAGTTTTCCTAAACCCGTTCGGTGCTATTCTCAATTGAAAAGACAGCGAGACAGGCAGATCATCCAAGCATCGAAAAGATGGGCCGCCATGTTGAAGCTTCTCTCGATGTTGACCGCATTCGCCACTTTTGAAAGTCGGAAGCAGGATACGCGACTAGCCTGGGCGCGTGACCCGCTGCAGCACCCGGATCTCGAGCGGATGGACGAACGCGAACTCGGTGATCTGCCCTTCCCCGGCTGGCCCTGGCCGCGCGCGGCCGAGTGCGCCAGCGACTGCCTGCAAGCCGGGGGCCGGTGACGGACAATGACCCTGTGATATGCTGACGGGATGAGCGAGGATCTCGACCGCAATTTCGCACGGGTCGTCAAGCTGGCGGAAGCCGCCGGCTTGCCGGAGGTTGCCATCGGCACCTCCTACGGCACGCCGGCACTGCTGGTGAAAGACAAGAGCTTCGTGCGCATGAAGGACGGCGACACGCTTGTCGTCATGTGTGCGCTCGAGGAAAAGGAATTGCTGCTGGAACTCGACCCGCAACTCTATTTCGAGACCGATCACTACAAAGGCTGGCCGGCGATGCTGGTTCGGCTTTCGGTGATCGACGATAAGAGCCTGACCGGGCGACTGGTTGCAGCCTGGCGCCAGAAGGCGCCAAAGCGGCTTGCTGCGAAACTCGCCGGCTGACCGCTTTCAGCTTCGATCCCCGACCTTGTAGATCAGGCAAACCTTGCCGTCATCGACCCTCTTCACGTCATCGAGTTGCACGTAGTGGCGCTGGGCGATGGTTTCGAACAGCGCCTTGCCCTTCCCCACCACCAGGGGATGGATGGTGAGACGCAATTCGTCGATCAGGCCGTGATCCATCAGGCTCGACACGGTGCGAGCGCCGCCGACGACATAGATGGTCCGACCCGGCTGGCGCCTTAGCTGCTCGATCTCGGCAGCATCGCGAACGATGGTGGCGTTGGCCCATTGCACCTCCGAGCGCTCTTTCGAGAGAACATAATGCGGCGTGCTCAAAGCAAAATCCGTATATTCGATCTCCTCCTGCGTCGGCACCTTGCCGGTAAACTCCAGCGGCGCATGCGGATTCTGTTTGATCGCGCTCCAATATTGCTCATAGCCCGAATACATGCCGCTCCCGAGGACGCAGGCATCGATCTCAGGCAGGAGGTCGAAGGTGTCCGACCAGGAATCGACCCAGTCCGTATAGCCATCCGGTCCATCGATCATCCCGTCGATGGACATCTGCATGCCGGCAACCACCTTGCGCATCGTCGTTGTCTCCCTGTTGGCGTTACGCAACAAGGACGTGCGCGCGGCGACTGAGCCGACATAGGCGGTAAAAATCTCGCGCCGGCGGCTGGCGGCATCCAATGAGCGGCCTTCCATTTCAGAGCTCGCGCCTATACCGGTGGAAGCTGACGGCCACACAGGTGTTCTTCCATGATCGTTCGCGACCGCCCCAGCCTTCTGAAACTGTTCTTCATCCTCAGAGGATCGGTCATTCAGCGGATCTTTCCGCAGGTGCTGTTCGTCTTCGGCCTTTCCGCCTTCGTCGTCTGGGCACACCGTGCCGATCCCGGCATCGTTCCAAGCGTCAACAGCGGCCCTTTCGCCCTGCTCGGCATTGCGCTCTCGGTGTTCCTCGGTTTCCGCAACAACGCCTGCTACGACCGCTGGTGGGAGGCGCGGAAGGATTGGGGGCAACTGATCTTCACGTCGCGCGATCTCGCCCGGCAGACACTGGTCCTGGTCGACGCGAAAGCATCGGAGAATGCGGCGCGGCAACGGCTCCTCAACATCGCCATCGCCTTTGCTCGCGCCCTGGTTGGCCACCTGCGGCCGGGCAATGATGCCACCAGGGCGCTCGCGCGACTGCCCGACGATCTCGCTCCCGGCTACAAGGCAAGCCGCAACGCGCCGGACTACCTCCTGCGTGATATGGGCCGCGATCTCGCGGGCTTGCGCGCTTCGGGCGCGATCAGCGACTTTCAGTGGGCCCAACTGGATGGCACCGTCGGCAGGATGTCGGCGATGCTTGCCGCCTGCGAGCGCATCCGCAACACGCCGGTGCCTTTCGGCTACACGCTGCTCCTGCACCGCACCGCCTATCTCTTCTGCTTCCTGCTGCCCTTCGGCTTTGCCGATGCGCTCGGTTGGGCCACGCCCTTTGTCACCGCGCTGGTCGCCTACACCTTCTTCGGCCTCGATGCACTCGGGGACGAACTGGAGGAGCCGTTCGGCGTATTACCGAACGACCTGCCGATCATGGCGCTTGCCGAAACGATCGAGATCAACCTGCGCGAGGCGCTCGGCGAGACTGATCTTCCGCCCCTGCCGCAGCCCAAGGACTACATCCTGATGTAGCCCAGATGGTCGCGCAGCTCAGGTCTTGAGCGCGGCCAGGACCCGGGCAACGGCCGGACGCGCGGTCATGCGGTTGCGGTGATCCAGGATTTTCGGGAAACGCGCGGGATCCACACCGTCCGATTCGAGCCAGCCGGCGATGGTGAAAAGGTAGGGATCGGCAACCGAATAGGTCTCGCCCAGGACGAAGGGGCCTTCCAACATCGTGTTCTCGATCAGTTCGAAGCAGGCCGCCATGTTGGAGGCGACCTTGGCCTTCATTGCCTCGTGCGCCGCCGGATCGTCGGCCCAGCGCGCGCCGCGACGTCCATGGGCATGGGCGACATGCACCGTCGAGCAGAGATAGTTCATGAACGACTGCAACTGCGCAAAAGCAAAGGCATCGCCCCTTGGTGCAAGGTTCGCTGCCGGATTTGTCTCGGCGATATAGGTGAGGATCGCCGGCGTTTCGGTGATGACGCCCCGGTCGGTCAACAGCGCCGGCACCCGGCCCTTCGGGTTTACCGCGAGATAGTCGGGCTTGGTCTGTTCGGCGGTCGAAAAATCGACGCGGCGCGCCTCGTAGTCAGCGCCCGCCTCTTCCAGCGCGATATGCGAAGCCAATGAGCAGGTGCCCGGGGCGTAGAACAATTTCAACACTTCAACTCTCCTCTGCGATCACGCGGATCGGACGACGTGGTGCCGACAGACCCGACCCTGCCCTATCATTCTGGCGGACGGAAGCGGAATGCGTGCGATGAACCGTGCGCTTCCTAACGTTTCAACTCCAGACCAAAGATCGGCGGCAGAAGAAAGGAAGTCAGCCCGATTGACAAGCCCGAACGGATTTCAATAGAAGATCATTGTTACGTTATAACATTATTCGGAGTTGCTTATGAAAACGCTCTTTTCAACCCTCATCGCTGCTGGCCTGTTTGCCGCCGTCGCCACACCCGCCTTCTCCCATGGCGCATGGATCGGCGAGCGCTGGGGAACGCTGGCGGTGATCTACGGCCACGGCCCCGCGGACGAATCCTATGATCCGGCCAAAGTGAAATCGGTCTCGGCCGTTGGCGAAGACGGTCAAGCGCTGCCGGTGACGATCGAGGCGGAAGACAATCACGCTAGGCTGAAACTCGATGGCAAGCCGGCGCTCGTCGCACTGGAGTTCGACAACGGCTATTGGAGCGAAGGCGCAGACGGCAAATGGGTGAACAAGCCCAGGAACGAGGTGCCCGGCGCCAAACAGGCGAGCCATTCGGTCAAATACAGCATCGCGCTGGTGCATGCGCATGGCGCACTGCCGGCCTTCCCGGCACAGCCGCTGCAGATCATCCCGCTCGACAACCCTGTTGGCCTGAAGTCGGGCGAGAAATTTCGCATCCGCCTATTGCTCGACGGCAAGCCGCTCGAAGGCAAGGAAATCACCCTCGACTATGCCGGATTGCCTGAGCTCGTCTCTGAAAAGACGAACGCGAATGGCGAAGCGGAAGTGACGCTGCGCAACGCCGGCGTCAACATTCTTGCCGTCAGCCACGCGATCCCGCTCGAAAGCAACATCGCCGCCGACAAGAAAGGTTTAACGGCCACGCTGACCTTCGTCGCCGAGCCGCACGTGCACGAATAGGCCTCCCGCCTCCCTCACCGCAATGCGGACCCAATCCTCGGGTTGGGGCCGAGATTGAGGTGGAGTTCAGAAGCACCGCCACGGCCCGGCAGGTATCCCTGCCGGGCCGTTTCCGGTCAGGCAACCAGCGCCTCGCCGCAACCGGGCACGTCTTCCAAGCGGTAGTAGACGGGAATGCCGCGTTCACGGGCGATGCGCACGTCGTTGTCGGCACCCTTGCTGTCGCCCGGCAGACGCAGCACCGCGTCGCACAGTGCCAGCAAGCGGCCGGCGACGGGATGGAAAATTTCCTCGTAGAGGTCGTCCCCGATGCGCTCGCCACCCGCCGCATTCCACACCGGCAGCGCCACCCATTCGCCGATGACAGGCACGTGCCCGGCCCGAAACAGCGCATAGGACGGCTCCTCCAGTCGCTTCAGGTTGGCGGCCATCTTGGCCGGGTCGTCTCCGGTTCCCGAGCGATAGGGCCCCGCGATCAAAATCAGCATGATCTTCTCCAAATTTTTGCACGAAATATCCAGATCATTCTGGAATATTCACGATATTTCGTGCAATATCGTGAAGAGTCAAGGAGGTATTCATGCTGACAACACAGAGACGGGCTTTGATTTCGGCACGGTTGGCGCGCGACGGCGAGATCGTCGCCAAGCGCCTGGCGGACGAACTGGACCTCTCGGAAGACACGATCCGGCGCGATCTCCGCGAGATGGCGGCGGAAGGTTTGCTGAAGCGCGTACATGGCGGCGCGCTGCCGCTGGTCCCGCCGCTACCAAACTTTACCGCACGGCAGGAGATTGCCGGCGACGTCAAACACCGGCTTGGGCGAAAGGCCGCGACGATGATCGAGGCGGGCCAGACGATCTTTCTCGACGGCGGCACGAGCAACGCGGAAATCGCGCGGGCACTGCCGCGGGAGATGCGGCTGACCGTCGTCACCCACAGCCCGACGATTGCCGCCGAGCTCGAACGCCACGAAGCCGAAGTGATCCTGATCGGTGGCCGGCTCTACAAACATTCGATGGTTGCGACGGGCGCGGCGGCGCTCACCGCCATCGCCGGCATCCGCATCGACCTGTTCTTCCTCGGCGTCACCGCCATTCATCCGGTTCACGGAGTTTCCACCGGCGACTTCGAGGAGGCGGCCGTCAAGCGCGCGATCCTCGCCCAGGCCGCCGACACCTATGTGCTTGCGACAGCGGAGAAATTCGACGCAGTTTCGCCACATCGCGTGGCCGGAATCGCCGATCTCGCCGGCTTCATCGTACCGGTGGAAATCGAGCGCCAGATGCTAACGCCCTATGACGACGCGAGCGTTGTGATGATCGGCGCCTGACGGTGCCAGCGCGCCGAGGCTGTCCGTGAGGGCTGCAGGCGAGAACCGTCGCCCGCGAACCTCAGGCGGCGAAAGCGTCCGTGACCCTGACGTCGCCGACATGGATGCCGTTCCAGTTGTACATCGAGTGATTTGCCTGCGCCATCAGGGCCGCGTGCAGGTCCGGCTCATCCCTGAAGAAGCGCGCAAGCGTTGCCGCCACCATCGCTTCGGCGGCGCGGGTCGTGCCGTCCTCGCATTTCAGCGCGATGGCGATGCCCTTTTCCGGGATGGCGGCACAGAACACGCCTTCGGCACCGGTCTTGGCGAAGATGCGGCCGGGGGCCGTTTTCATCAGCCGGGTGCAGGCGCGCTTGGTTCCGGCCACGTAGAAGGGCTCGACCATGCAGGCCTCGATCAGCCGCCTGGAGGCCCGGGCGCGTTCGGGTCCAAGACCGACGCCGGTCGCCATCTTGGCAAACCCGTGCGCCAGGCCCTTGAGCGGAACGGCGTAGGTCGGGATCGAGCAGCCGTCGACCCCGCAATTGTCCGTGCCGAGGATCGCCCCGGTCAGGCTTTCCATCGTGCCGCGGATTTCCTGCTGCAGCGGATGCTCGTAGCCGACATAGCCCTTCACCTCGGTGCCGGAATGGCAGCAGGCGCAGATGAAGCCTGAATGTTTGCCGGAGCAGTTGTTATGAAGCGCTGTCGGCGCCTCCAGGCTGCGGGCCTGGCCGATCAAGGTCCTCTGGTCGGACGACCAATGGGCGCCGCATTCGAGCGCCGAGACGTCGAGGCCCGCCGCCGCGAGCATCTTTGCGGCAAGCTCTACATGCTCCGGCTCGCCGGAATGGGAGGAGCAGGCAAGAGCCAGTTCCCTGTTGCCGAAACCGTAGGCGTCGGCCGCACCGCTTTCCATCAAGGGCAGCCCTTGCATCGCCTTGCAGGCGGAGCGCGGGAAAACGGCGGTGTCAGTCTCACCGAGCGAAAAGACGGTCCGGCCATCGCCGTCGACGGCGATCACAAGTCCGCGATGGCGACTTTCGACGAGGTTTCCGCGGGTGACTTCGACGAGAACGGGATTCGACATGCCTTGCCCTCAAATTTCCGAAATTGCTCCGTGCATTTAGCAGGAATCTTAAGGCAGGAAACGGAGTTTTCATGAAATTCGCCCGCAGGCTCGCCGCCGCCTTTCTCATCATCTACCTTCTGCCGGCGCTAGCCTCGGCCGGCTGGTGGTACATGCAGGACCGGCCACAGAGCTGGCGCTCTGCCGACTGGTCCTCGGCGGGCATCCTGCCGAAGACAGCCGAGAGCCCCGATGCGGCGATCTACGTCTTTTCGGCAACGACCGGCGGCATGAAGGGCGCCGTCGCCAGCCACGCCTGGATCGTGACCAAGCAACAGGGCGCCCTCGCCTACAACCGCTACGACAAGGTCGGCTGGGGCAAGCCGATCCGCCGCAACGCCTATCCGGCCGATGCGCGCTGGTATTCGAACGAGCCGAGATTGGTTGTTTCGATCACCGGAACCGAAGCCAGCCGGCTGATCCCGAAGATCGAAGCGGCGATCGCAAGCTATCCCTATGACGCACCCGGCGGCTATCGGATCTGGCCGGGCCCGAACTCCAACACCTTCGTCGCCCACGTGCTGCGCTCCGTGCCGGAACTCGGCGCCGTGCTGCCGCCCGACGCCGTCGGCCGCGATTATCTGCCGGAGGGCAAGTTGTTCCAGATCGATGCCGATGGCCGTGACATGCACGCCACGCTCTATGGCGTCGCCGGTATCTCGGCTGGTGTTCGCAGCGGCCTCGAACTGCACTTTTTCGGCCTCGTCGCCGGATTTGATTTCGCGAAGCCCGGCATCAAGATCCCGGCGCTCGGACGCTTCGGGGTGTGATCTGCAAAGTTCCAACAGTTGAGGCTGAAGGCCCGGGCGGGGAATACCGAAAATGGAAAAGGGCCGCCCGAGGCGACCCTTCCCTGAGTTCTGGCCAAGTGAGTGGCCCGGGCTTTAGGCCCGAAGGAAGGCGGGGATCAAGCCGAGGGCTGCCTCGACGTGTTCACCTCTCCCATGCCCTTCACCAAGACCGAAATCTCATTAGACATTGGATCACCTTCCTTTCTGTTCGTTTCAGATGGCAACAAGGTAGGTGATCCCACGGTATTTGCAAGACCGACTAAGGTTTAATGGCGCAAATCACGTGGCGATCCGGGGATCACATGGACATGATGATCTTGCCGATATGGTCGCCGGTCTCCATCTCGCGATGCCCGTCCGCCACCTTGGCAAAGGGCAGCACGGAGTGGATCACCGGCGCGACCTTGCCCGCCTCGAGCAGCGGCCAGACCTTTGCCACCAGACCATCGCGGATCGCCTGCTTCTCCGCCGGCGTACGGGGACGGAGCGCCGAGCCCATCACATGCAGACGCTTTGTCAGGATCGGCGCGATGTTCGCCGCCTCGACCTTGGCGCCGCCGAGGAAGGCGATGATCGACAGGCGGCCGTCCTTCGCCAGCGAAGCGATGTTGCGGTCGAAGTAACGCCCGCCGACCATATCGAGGATGACGTCGACGCCGCGTCCATCCGTCTCTTCGATAACGACCGTTTTGAAGTCCTCTTCGCGATAGTTGATCGCGCGCTTGGCGCCGAGCGACTCGCAAGCCTGACATTTCTCGGCGCTGCCGGCGGTGACGAAGACCTCGGCGCCGAAGGCCTTGGCAAGCTGGATCGCCGTCGTGCCGATGCCACTGGAGCCGCCATGGATGAGGATCGTTTCGCTCGCCTTCAAGCCGGCCATGTCGAAGACATTGGCCCAGACGGTGAAGAAGGTTTCGGGCAGAGCCGCCGCCTTCACCGCGTCATAGCCCTTCGGCCAGGCCAGCGCCTGGCTTGCCGGGACTGCCGCATATTCCGCATAGCCGCCGCCGTTGGCGAGCGCGCAGACTTTGTCTCCGATTTGAAATCCTTCCGCACCCGCGCCGAGCGCCACCACCTCGCCTGCCACTTCAAGGCCGAGGATCGGACTTGCACCCGGCGGTGGCGGATAGTCGCCCTTGCGCTGCAAGACATCGGGACGGTTGATGCCGGCCGCCTCCACCCGAACGAGGATGTCGCCCGGTTTGATCTCAGGCAACGGTCCCTTTTTCAGGACCATGTTTTCCGGTCCGCCTGGGGCCGGAAGATCGACGAAGTTCATTTCTGACGGAAGGGACATGGCACCACCTCATGCTGCTGATGTGCCACATCTAGCGCTGACGGCGTGCCGCGAAAAGGGTGGCGGTAGTATTGGCCGATCAGGGTTCGGCCGCCAGGAAGGACAGGATCTCGCCAGCCACCAGTGCCGGGCTTTCCCAATGAGGGTTGTGGCCATGGCCGGCCAAGCTGATCGAGCGCGCCGAGCCGATGGTTTCCGCCAGCAGCCGGCGATGCCCAGCGTCGAACAGCGGATCCTCACTGCCGCCGATCGCCAGCACCGGCAAACGCAACTGCCGCGCGGCGGCGCGAAGATCGGTCGCGGCAAGGCCATCGAGGATAGCGAGCCACGTCTGCGTCGGTATCTCTGCGGCCTCCTTGCGCATGTGCGCAAGGAACGCCGGGTCGACTGGTTGGTTGCAGGCGTGCCAGACATCGAAGAACGGGTGTTCCTGATCCAGCGGATCCTTCAACGCGCGGATCGCCCGCGCCGTTGGACTCCTCGCGTCGAGGCCCGGCTGCAGGCTGCCGGATAAAAGAACGAGGGCCCGGACCAGGTCCGGGCGAAGGGCGGCAAGCGCAATGGCGGTCATTGCCCCCATGGAATGGCCGATGACGACGATATCCCTCAGCGCCAGCCTATCGGCCAGACAAGCGAGATCCCGCGAAAAATCGGCAACCGTTGCCCCCGGCCCCGCCTGCGACGCGCCGTGGCCGGCGAGATCCGGAATGATCAGTCGATAGCCCACGAGGTGGGGCGCGACCAGCGAGAAAGAGCGGCTATTGTCGGAATAGCCGTGGAGCAGCAACAGCGCCGGCCCCTCGCCGCGATCGACATAGGCGAACTGGCGCCCGCCGGGCAGTTCGAGCCGCCGCTTCAGCGGCGACCAATCTTGCTGGTCGATGACGATCACAGTCCGAGCGCGGCCTTGACCGCGGCAAGCCCCGGCTGCCCGTCGAAGGTCGTCACCCCGGAAAGCCAGGCGTCGAGCCGCTGCGGCTCCTGCTCGATGGCCTTCTTGCCGGCCTCCTCCGGCGCCAGCCCGTCGCTCATCAGGGAACCCATGCCGCGGTTCTCGAAGTCGATATCGAAGCTCAGATTGTTGAGGAGCCTGGCGACATTCGGGCATTCCTGCAGGTAGCCCTTGCGCACCTGGGTCGAAACGGTCGCCGCGCCAAAGTCCGGTCCATAGAACTTGTCGCCGCCGGTCAGATACTTGATCGACAGGGCCGTGTTCATCGGATGCGGCGCCCAGCCCTGAAAGACGATGAAGGACTTGTCGCGAACCCGGCGCGTGACTTCCGCCAGCATGCCTTGCTCGCTTGATTCCACCACTTCCCAGCCATCAAGCCCGAGGCCCTGGTCCTTGACGGCATCCAGCATCAGCTGGTTGGAGCCGGGCTCGATGCCGTACATCTTCTTCTCGAATTTGTCGGCAAAGGTCTTCAGGTCCGCGAAATCCCTGACGCCCGCCTCCCAGACATAATCGGGTACGGCGAACGTGTACTTGGCCCCCTTCAGATTGGTGCGGACGGTTTCGACCGAACCGTCGTCCTTGTAGGGCTTGTAATAGGAGACCATCGCCGGGTCCCAATAGCCAAGGAAGACGTCGAGATCGCCGCTGCGCAGACTGGTGTAGATGACGTCAATGCCGAGCAGCTTGCTTTCGGGTTCATAACCCAATGCCTTGAGGACTGTCAGCCCGACGCCCGTGGTGAACGCCAGATCGTTCCAACCGGGCTCGGCCAGCCGGACTTGCCGACAGGATTGCGCCTCGCCGGCCAAGGCCGGAGAGGCGACGGCGACAACGGCAATGGTGGACATCAACAGTTTCAGCTTCGGCATCGCATCCTCCAGTTTGTCCATTCGGACTAATAATTGTCCCATGGGTCAACATTTGATCTTTCCGGAAAGTTTGTCAATGTGGGAATCGTTTGGAGGCGGCTGATGCGACTGACGAGGATAAGCGAGATCAGGCGGCGCGAGCTGCGCCGCGCGGCCTTTGAGGTGCTGCAGAAAGAGGGCATGGCCGGCGCGACGCTGGAGAAGGTCGCGACACACGCCGGCGCCTCCAAGGGCATCGTGCTGCATTATTTCGCCAACAAACAGGAGCTTTTCGAACATGCCATGCGCGAGGCGAACGCCGCGCTCAAGGAAGCGGTGGTCGTTCGGCTGAACCGCGCACGCACGCCGCGCGAGCGGCTAGAGGCGATCATTGAGGCGAACTTCGAGGAGCGCTTCTTCCAGCCTTCGGTCTGCCATGCCTGGCTTTCCCTTTGTGCCGAAGTTCCGCGCGAGCCGCAGCTTGCCCGCATCCAGAAGGTGATCCACGCGCGCATGCGCTCGAACCTGCTTTCCGCGCTCGTGGACCTGTTGCCGGCAGAAGACTGCGAGACCGTGGCGCTCGGCATCACTTCATTGATCGACGGCCTTTGGCTTAGGCTCGGATTGCAATCGGAAGGGCTGACGCGCGACACGGCGCTTTCCCAGATGCGCGACTATCTCGCCCATCGCATACCCGCGACCTAAGCGAGCCCGAAGACGGGAAATCAGCCGCCGAGTGCGTCCATGACAAGACCGGCTTCGCTGGTCTTGGCGCGGGATTTGATTTCGGCGATGCGGGCGCTGACGGCCTGGGCATCGGAAAAGACGAAGCCCTCCGGCAGGCCGAGGACGGCGATCGAGCAGCGCATCAGCGCGAATTCCTTCGGCGCACCGTCGCGACCATGGCCGCTGATGCGGCCCTCGGCCTGGTGCTCCGCCGAGTAGAGCTGGCGCACGTCGGAGCGGAAATCGTCCAGCAGGCGGTTCAGCACCGCCTCCAGCTCCTCAACCGAACAGCCGCTGATGCCGACGAAGAAATCATCTCCTCCGACATGGCCGAGGAACTTCTCCTCGCCGATGAAGTGGCGGCGCAGGAGTGCGGCAAACAGCGTGATCGCGAGATCGCCCTTCTGGAAGCCGTAGGTGTCGTTGAACGGCTTGAAGTCGTCGAAGTCGCAATAGCAGAAATAGCGGGTCTGATCGCCGTCGAGGATCGCGTCCTGGACGTAGTCGCGGATGGCGCGGTTGCCGGGCAGGCCCGTCAGCGGGTTCTGCTCCTGCGCCATCTTGAGCTGCTTTTCGTTGATGATCTTCAGAAGCGACGAGGCCGAAAGCGTACCGGCGTAACGCATGTTCTCCGTAAGGATCAGGCAATCGCTGCCGTCCATGCCGGCGAAGATCTTCAGCATTTCATCCGCGGGCGTATCGAGATCGGCGATCGGTGCCGGGCTGACGAAATGCGAGATCCGCCGCTGGTAGATCCGGTTCTTGAGGAGATCACGGCCGAAGGGGTGATAGATCAGCTCCTTGACGTGATACTCATGCAGAATGCCGCGCGGCTCGCCATTGGCGTTCAGAACCGGGAAGAAGCCCTGGCGCGGGTTTCGCCGGAAGAGATCGAAGACGGAATCGAGTTCATCGCTTTCGCGCACCGTCGGCAGTTGCTCGATCTGCTTGCGGATCAGGATACTGTCGAGCGAGGACGAGGGTTGCCTCACGCTGACGCTCTGATCGAGATGCGGATAGGCGGGCAGAAGCTCGCTGAGATGGGTGGTCGGCCGGGCGACGTAATAGCCCTGCACGAGATCGCAGCCGAGGTCGCGGCAGGTGAGGAACTCCGCCTCCGTCTCGACGCCCTCGGCGATGACCCGCGTACCAAGCACATGCGCGGTGTTGACGGTGTGGCGCACGAGGTGGCGCTTGCGGGCGTCAGCCTCGATGCCGGAGATGAAGTGCCTGTCGATCTTCACGTAATCGACCGGCTGGTCGCAGAGCAGCTTCAGCCCGTTGAAGCCAGCCCCGAAATCGTCAATGGCGAGCTTGAAGCCGGCGAGCCGGAGATCGCGCACGAGCGCGGAGAAGTCCGGCATCTTGCCGCTGTCGAAACGCTCGGAAAGCTCGAAGCAGAGCGACGAAGGGGCGATACCGGCGCGCTTCAGATGGTTGACGAGGCGCTCGACGATGTCGCCCTCGCCGCCGACGAGGCGCGAGTCGAAATTCAGAAACAGGGTGCGGGCGGAATGATCGGGCAGCGTCGCGAAGCCGGCGACGGCGCGGCTGTTGATCATGTGCTCCAGCGCCAGCAATTGCCCGGCTTCTTCCGCCTTGTCGAGCAGTTCCAGCGGCGAGGCAAAGCCCAGTTTCTGGAAGCCGCGCATCAGCGATTCGTAACCGAAGACGGTGCCGGTCGCCGCTTCGGTGATCGGCTGGAAGGCACTCTCGATCACCAGCTTGGCGAGCGTGACGATCTGGTCGTCGCCGAACCGGCGCAACGAGAGGATTTCGGCGGGGGCGGCGGACATGCCGGGCTCCAGAGACAGGGGAACGGACGATCGGACGCCGGCAGCATGGCCGCCAACTATCAACGAAGTCTTTCCCCATTATGAAGCTTTGATGAAAGCTATATGACAGTCGCTACCGCCCTTGATCTACTGCAAACATTCTAATGAAATCAGTAGTTTCATGAGCGATTGCTGCGGTTGCCCGGGCGCCGATAACGGCCGCTTTCGTACGGCCGGGCACCCAGCTCGGAACCCCACAGGAAGGGGGCGGTTATCCCTTCGCCAGCACGCCGAAGGCGATCAGCGACAGGCCCTGCATCACCAGGTCGACGGCGAGGAAAAGGCCGAGGATCCAGAGACTGTTGACCGGCCAGCCGGCGGCGATGATGAGGCCGGCGGCAAGCGTGACCAGACCGCCGAGTGCCACCCATCCCCAGCCTTGTACTGGCCTGAGCTTGAGACCGACCCAGATGCGGAAGCAGCCGGCGACGATGAGGGCGATCGCCATCACGAAGGTCAGGAAGGACGAGGCAAGCAAGGGATTGATGAAGGCAAACAGGCCGGCGATCGTATAACAGGCGCCGCTGAGCCCCCAGTAAAGTACGCTGTCCCAGCCCTTGACCTGGAAGGCGTGGGCGAGATTGAAAAGCCCGCCGACCAGCATGATGATCCCGACATAATAGACCGAAGCGACCGTGGCCATCAGCAGATTGCCGAAGGCAAGGCCACCGCACATGATGAGCAGCACGCCGAGTGCTACGAACCACCCCCATTTGCGGGCAACCGCCGTCTTGTCGGCGTGATCGAATGCATGGGTCATTTCAACCTCCAGTCCTTCAGATCGCGGGATCGCTACCGGGAGGATTGAGCCGGATTTCTTCGAAAAAGGGAAGCGAAAACACCGAAGATTTTTATTGATTGATGAGTCAATCAAAAATAAACTGACCTCCGTCAAGGGAGAGACGGATGCCAAAGGTCGGAATGGAGCCAGTGCGCCGCAAGGCGCTGGTGGACGCAGCACTTCGCGTGATCGGCGACCAGGGCACGCTGACCGTCACCATGTCCGAGATCGCCCGCCACGCCGGCGTCTCCCCTGCCCTTGCCCACCACTATTTCGGCAGCAAGGAACAATTGCTGATCGAGACGATCCGCAGCCTTCTACGGCAGTTGCGCGACGACACGGTGACGGCGCTTCGCACGGTGGCAGGCCCACGCGAAAGGCTGAGCGCCTTGATCCGCGTCTCCTTCCAGGCAAGCCAGTTCGCCCCAGATACGATTGCCGCATGGCTCGCCTTCTATTCGGAGGCGCAACGGTCTGAGGAGGTGCGGCGGCTGCTCGTCGTCTATGCCCGGCGCCTGCGCTCCAACCTCATGGCGAGCCTCAAGGCCCTTTGTGCCGACGATGACGCGGAACGCATCGCTGAAGGCGCTGCTGCGATGATCGACGGGCTTTATATCCGCCAGAGTCTGCGCTCCGCGCCGATCAGCATCGAAGCATCGATCGCGCTCACGGAAGACTACGTCAGCTCGCACATCGATCGGCTCAAATACCAGGGAACGGCCGCATGACAGCAAGATCGAACATCCTGATCATCATGGTCGACCAGCTGAACGGAAAGCTCTTTCCGGACGGACCGGCCGCGTTCCTGCATGCGCCGAACCTGAAAGCGCTCGCCGCGCGCTCGGCCCGCTTCCGCAACAACTACACCTCGTCGCCGCTCTGCGCCCCTGCCCGCGCCTCGTTCATGGCCGGGCAATTGCCGAGCCGCACCCGCGTCTACGACAACGCTGCCGAGTACCAGTCCTCGATCCCGACCTATGCGCATCATCTGCGCCGCGCCGGCTACTACACGGCTCTGTCGGGCAAGATGCATTTCGTCGGGCCGGACCAGCTGCACGGCTTCGAGGAGCGGCTGACGACCGACATCTACCCGGCCGATTTCGGCTGGACGCCCGATTATCGCAAGCCCGGCGAGCGCATCGACTGGTGGTACCACAATCTCGGCTCTGTCACGGGCGCCGGCGTCGCCGAGATCACCAACCAGATGGAATATGACGACGAGGTCGCCTTCCTCGCCAATCAGAAGCTCTATCAGCTCTCGCGCGAAAACGACGACGCGACACGCCGTCCCTGGTGCCTGACCGTCTCCTTCACCCACCCGCACGACCCCTATGTGGCGCGCAAGAAATTCTGGGATCTCTACGAGGATTGCGAGCATCTGCTGCCCGAGATCGGCATGCTGGCGGAGGACCAGCAGGACCCGCATTCCAAGCGCATCATGCATTCCTGCGACTATGTCAATTTCGACCTGACGGAAGACAATATCCGCCGGTCGCGCCAGGCCTACTTCGCCAATATCTCCTATCTCGACGAGAAGGTCGGAGAGCTCATCGACACGCTGACGCGCACCCGCATGCTCGACGACACGCTGATCCTTTTCTGCTCGGATCACGGCGACATGCTCGGCGAGCGCGGCCTGTGGTTCAAGATGAATTTCTTCGAAGGTTCAGCCCGCGTGCCGCTGATGGTCGCAGGCCCCGGTGTGACGCCGGGTCTGCACTTGGCCCCGACCTCCAATCTCGACGTGACGCCGACGCTTGCCGATCTCGCCGGTATTTCGATGGACGAGGTGAAGCCGTGGACCGACGGCATGAGTCTCGTGCCCATGATCAAAGGTGAGGAGCGCAGCGAGCCGGTGCTGATGGAATATGCAGCGGAAGCTTCTTACGCCCCGCTCGTCGCCATCCGCGAGGGCAAGTGGAAATACATCCACTGCGCGCTCGATCCGGATCAGCTCTACGATCTCGACGCCGACCCGCTGGAACTGAAGAATCTGGCGGCCCATCCGGAAACGCAGGTGCAGGCGGCAACGCTGCAGGCCTTCCGCGAGATGTGCGCCGCCCATTGGGACATGGAGGCTTTCGACGCGGCCGTGCGCGAAAGCCAGGCGCGGCGCTGGGTGGTCTACGAGGCGCTCCGCAACGGTGCCTACTACCCCTGGGATCACCAGCCGCTGCAGAAAGCATCCGAGCGCTACATGCGCAACCATATGAACCTCGACAATCTCGAGGAATCCAAACGCTATCCGCGGGGAGAATGACATGAAAGCCCAACCGCAAGCCTCGCACTTCATCGACGGCGAATATGTCGAGGACATCGAAGGCACCGTCATCGAGAGCATCTATCCGGCGACCGGCGAAGTGATCGCCCGGCTGCATGCGGCAACGCCGGCGATCGTCGAAAAGGCGATTGCAGCCGCCAAGCGCGCTCAACCGGAATGGGCGGCGATGAGCCCGACGGCCCGTGGCCGTATTTTGAAGCGCGCTGCCGAGATCATGCGCGAGCGCAACCGCGAGCTCTCGGAGCTCGAGACGCTCGATACCGGCAAGCCGATCCAAGAGACGATCGTCGCCGATCCGACGTCCGGTGCCGACAGTTTCGAATTCTTCGGTGGCGTCATCGCCACGGCGCTCAACGGCGACTACATCCCGCTCGGCGGCGATTTTGCCTATACCAAGCGCGTGCCGCTCGGCGTCTGCGTGGGTATCGGCGCCTGGAACTATCCGCAGCAGATCGCCTGCTGGAAGGGTGCGCCGGCGCTTGCCGCCGGCAATGCCATGGTCTTCAAGCCGTCGGAGAACACGCCGCTCGGCGCGCTGAAGATCGCCGAGATCCTGGTCGAGGCCGGCCTGCCGAAGGGCCTCTACAACGTCATCCAGGGGGATCGCACCACCGGTCCGTTGCTCGTCAACCATCCTGACGTCGCCAAGGTGTCGCTGACCGGCTCCGTGCCGACAGGCAAGAAGGTAGCCGGTGCGGCCGCAGCCGAACTCAAGCACGTCACCATGGAGCTCGGCGGCAAGTCGCCGCTGATCGTCTTCGACGATGCCGATCTCGAAAGCGCCATCGGCGGCGCCATGCTCGGCAATTTCTATTCGACCGGCCAGGTCTGCTCCAACGGCACCCGCGTTTTCGTGCAGAAAGGCATCAAGGAACAGTTCCTCACCCGGCTGAAGGCCCGCACCGAGGCGATCGTCATCGGCGACCCGATGGACGAGGCGACGCAGCTCGGCCCAATGGTATCGATGCCGCAGCGCGACAAGGTCTTTTCCTATATCGAGAAGGGCAAGGCGGAGGGCGCACGGCTCCTGACCGGCGGCGGCATTCCGAATGCCGTCAACGCAGAAGGCACCTACATCCAGCCGACGGTTTTTGCCGACGTCACCGACGACATGACGATCGCCCGCGAAGAGATCTTCGGGCCGGTCATGTGCGTGCTCGATTTCGACGACGAGGCCGAGGTGATCGCGCGGGCCAATGCGACCGAATTCGGCCTTTCGGCCGGCGTCTTCACCGCCGACATCACCCGCGCGCACCGCGTCGTCGATCAGCTCGAGGCCGGGACGCTGTGGATCAACA
This sequence comes from Ensifer sp. ENS10, assembly GCF_014852025.1. NCBI lineage: Bacteria > Pseudomonadati > Pseudomonadota > Alphaproteobacteria > Hyphomicrobiales > Rhizobiaceae > Ensifer > Ensifer sp. ENS10. The sequence continues at coordinate 943,064 of NZ_JACVAS010000001.1, read as the reverse complement.
CCTACAACCTTTGCCCGGTGGAGATCCCGTTCGGCGGCTCGAAGCAGTCCGGCTTCGGCCGCGAGAATTCGGTCGCCGCGCTCAACCACTACAGCGAATTGAAGACCGTCTATGTCGGCATGGGGCCGGTACAGGCGCCGTATTGAGAATTGGGGCCTCCATCGAGAGGCGGCTCCACCTCCCTCATCCTCGGGCGAGCGAAGCGAGTTCCGGGGATCCAGCAGCGCCACGTCTGTGGCGCACAAGAGTCTTCAAGCGACAGACGTCGCTTGGCTGGATTCCTGTGACACGCACAGGAATGAGGGGTGAAAGCGCCAGATAGGTCGAACGCGAGACGCTAGAAGAAAGACCACGCTTATGCAGGCAGATTACATCATCATCGGCTCCGGCTCCGCCGGTTCGGCGCTCGCCTACCGCTTGTCCGAAGACGGCAAGAACACGGTGCTGGTGCTGGAATATGGCGGCTCGGATATCGGCCCCTTCATCCAGATGCCGGCGGCCCTTGCCTGGCCGATGAGCATGAAGCGCTACAACTGGGGCTATCTCTCCGAACCGGAACCGAATCTCAACAACCGGCGCATCACCGCGCCGCGGGGCAAGGTGATCGGCGGCTCCTCCTCGATCAACGGTCTCGTCTATGTGCGCGGCCATGCGGAAGACTACAACCGCTGGGACGAGCTCGGCGCACGCGGCTGGGCCTATGCGGACGTGCTTCCCTATTTCAAGCGCATGGAAAATTCGCATGGCGGCGAAGCGGGCTGGCGCGGCACCGACGGGCCGCTGCACGTCAAGCGCGGCCCGGTCCACAACCCGCTGTTCCACGCCTTCATCGAAGCGGGCCAACAGGCCGGCTTCGAACTCACCGACGATTACAACGGCTCGAAGCAGGAAGGCTTCGGGCTGATGGAGCAGACCGTCTGGCAGGGACGGCGCTGGTCGGCGGCGAACGCCTACCTGAAGCCGGCAATGAAACGGCAAAACGTCTCGCTCGTGCGCTGCTTCGCCCGCCGGATCATCATCGAGAACGGCCGGGCGACCGGGGTCGAGATCGAGCGCGGCGGCAAGATCGAGATCGTCAAGGCGAACCGTGAGGTGATCGTCTCGGCCTCGTCGTTCAATTCGCCGAAACTGCTGATGCTCTCGGGCATTGGTCCAGCACAGCACCTCAAGGACATGGGTATCGAGGTGAAGGTCGACCGGCCCGGCGTCGGCCAGAACCTGCAGGACCACATGGAGTTCTATTTCCAGCAGATTTCGACCAAGCCTGTGTCGCTCTATTCCTGGCTGCCGTGGTTCTGGCAGGGCGTTGCCGGCGCGCAATGGCTGTTCTTCAAGAAGGGCCTCGGCATCTCCAACCAGTTCGAGGCCTGCGCCTTCCTGCGCTCCGCACCCGGCGTCAAGCAGCCGGATATCCAGTACCACTTCCTGCCGGTGGCGATCAGCTACGACGGCAAGGCGGCCGCCAACACGCACGGCTTCCAGGTGCATGTCGGCTACAATCTTTCCAAGTCGCGCGGCAACGTCACGCTGCGCTCCTCCGATCCGATGGCCGATCCTGTCATCCGCTTCAATTATATGAGCCACCCGGAGGACTGGGAGAAGTTCCGCCACTGCGTGCGCCTCACCCGCGAGATCTTCGGCCAGAAGGCTTTCGACCACTATCGCGGTCCGGAGATCCAGCCGGGCGAGAAGGTGCAGTCGGACGAGCAGATCGACGAATTTCTGCGCGAGCACCTGGAAAGCGCCTATCACCCTTGCGGCACCTGCAAGATGGGCGCCAAGGACGATCCGATGGCGGTTGTCGATCCGGAAACCCGCGTCATCGGCGTCGATGGCCTGCGCGTCGCCGACAGCTCGATCTTCCCGCATGTGACCTACGGCAACCTCAACAGCCCGTCGATCATGACCGGCGAGAAGGCAGCCGACCACATTCTCGGCAAGCAGCCGCTGGCGCGCTCCAACCAGGAGCCGTGGATCAACCCGCGCTGGGAGGTCAGCGACCGATAAGGATCGCGTGCACCAGAGCGCCGTGCGTTCAGACGAACGCACGGCGCTCTAGCACTTTGATTCTAGAGCATCTTATCCGCTTTCAGTGATTCCACTTGAAAGCGGGATGCTCTAGGCGGCACGTTTTCCTCGCATTCGACAGCCGCAATGTCTGCGGCATGTCACGTTCGCCGACGCTATCTCGTCCTATCTTCTCGAGTGCCCGAGAAGAAGGAGACGAACATGACACCGAGGCTGGACCTGCTTGCCGTTACTCCAGCGGCAATGCCATCATGGCTCCTCGTGCCTGCCGGCCATGCCATAGCCGATTGCCCCGAACGGCGATGGGGGGCGTGATGACCGACGAAGACGTCAGAACGACCTTCGAGCCGCTGCGTCCCCGACTGATCCGCATCGCCTATCGGATGCTGGGTTCGGTCAGCGAAGCCGAGGATGTCGTCCAGGAGGCATTCCTGCGCTGGCTCGACGCCGACCGCACCGCCGTCAAGGATTCGTCAGCCTTCCTGCGCCGCATCGTGACGCGACTTTGCCTCGATCAGTTGAAGTCGGCGCGGCACCGACGCGAGACCTATGTCGGACCATGGCTGCCGGAACCGGTCCTCGAGGAAAACGACGACCTCGACGACATCACCTTGCCACTGATGATGGCGCTGGAGCGCCTGTCGCCGCTCGAACGGGCCGCGTTTCTATTGCACGATGTCTTCGGCGTCAGCTTCGATGAAATCGGCGAGACGCTCAGCCGCAAACCGGCGACCTGCCGTCAACTTGCCAGCCGCGCCCGCGTCAATATCCGCAGCGCTCGTCGCCGCTTTGTCATGCCCCGGGAACAAGGCCTCGAAATCGCCTGCGCTTTCTTCGCGGCTTCGCGCAGCGGCGACATGCAGCAGCTTCGCTCGCTGCTCGCAACGGAGGCGATCGTCTATGCCGACGGCGGCGGCAAGACAGTGGCGCCGAGATGGCCAATCATGGGCTTCGACAAGGTCATGAAACTCCACGCGTCGCTGGCGCTGATCTTTGCGGAGACGATGTCGCGGCTCGTGCGCTACGACTTCATCAACGGGCTACCCGGTTTCATCACCATCGAAGACGGTGAGATCCTGCAGACAACCGCCCTTGAGATCGAACAGGACCGGATCACCGCCATCTATGTCACGCGCAATCCGGAGAAGCTCAAACATCTCCCGGAGACGCTGAGGCAGTTCGATGGTCACGCCATTCATTGAACGACAGTGACTGCGTCCTGACGATCGCACGCGGTCGCTACTGCATGTTTCCTTAAATCGTAGCCGATTTAAGGACAAAAACTTGCAGCAAGGCAAAGTGCTACAGCGACCTTTGCGCGTCTCATAAGAAGCGCGGCACTGTAGAGCCCACCGCCCCATCAACCGATCCTGACCAGCGTTGCCTTCAACGTGCAACGCGCCGCCGGCGCGCGTCTTCGCTCGCGCGCTGCAGATCCATCACCCAAAACCAATGGAGACCAAACCATGAGCAACATATGCATCGCCGTTATCTATCACAGCGGCTACGGCCACACCGCACGTCAGGCGGAAGCCGTCAAAGCCGGAATCGAGCGGGTCGACGGCACGCAATGCCTGCTCTTGACCGTCGACGAAGCACCGGACCGGTGGAACGATCTGCTCTCGGCTGAGGCGATCATCTTCGGCACGCCAACCTATGTCGGGGGTCCATCAGCCGCGTTCAAATCTTTCCAGGAGGCAAGTTCGAACGCGGTGATGGCCAAAGGCTATCTCTGGAAAGACAAGATCGCCGCTGGCTTCACCAATTCGGGAACCGCTTCCGGCGACAAGCTCGCGACGCTGATGCAACTTGCACTCTTTGCTGCCCAGCACGGCATGCACTGGATCAACCTCGATCTGCCGCCGGCCAACCACTCGACCACAGGATCTTCTGACGATCTCAACCGGTTAGGCTTCTGGCTGGGTGCTGGGGCGCAGTCGAATGTCGACCAGGGGGCCGATCTTGCGCCGCCGCAATCCGATCTCGCCACCGCAACGCATCTCGGGCAACGGGTGGCCGAAGCGACGCTGCAGTTCGTGCGCGGCAGAGCGCTCAAGCAGGAGCCAGCCCTCCCCGCGTGGAAAACGGCCAACGACCGATAGAACCAGCATCAGAGAAAGCCGATCCAGCGCCCAGCCAGGAGCGCTGCCGGCCACACCGTCAGCGAGACGGCTGCCGGGATGCGAAGACGCCATGAGACCGGGCCGCCATTTACGGCGGCCCGCCAGGCGCCGCCCATATGCACACTGACAGCGTTGACGGCACCGATCCCCAGCAGAGCGATCTTTGCGAGAAAGGCAGCATTCGTGACATAGGCCGCCGGGCGCACGCTGAAGAGGCATAAGCCAGTGGTGATCGCCAATGCTAAGCCAACTGCCGCCGCACGCGACAGAAACGGTCCGAGCACTTCAAGTGAGGTGTTGCCGAAGAAACCGAGCAACCGTAAATCCAACGGCACGATGGCGCCCATCAGCAGCCCGATCGCGAGAATGTGGGCCGCATTGACCAAGAGATAGAGAAGCGCCGAACGCCTGAGCGCAGCGCCGACCGGCCAGCCGGCGATCCATTCGACAAGCTCCGCCCCACTCATCCACCGGCCCGGATGCGTTCCGGATAGATGTCATAGGTCTTGCCGGAGACCGTGATGCGCACCGCCTTCATGCGCTTTTCGTTCGGGTCGAGCGAGCGGTTGCCGAGAACGACGACGGCGTCACCGGCCTTGGCTGATCCCTCCACAAAGCCGGAGCGCTCCGTCTGCCGGGGATTGCCGAGTTCGACGTGCCACATGCCATCCGCGGTCGTTTCCACCTGCAAGGTCGGATGCGGCGGCGCCATCGATATTTCGCGGATGATGCCCTTGAGCTCGATTTGGTCGGCCTCGGCCCAGGACCATCCGTGATGGGCATAGGCGCCGGTGACCAGAAGCGCCGTCAGGACACCCGCTGCAACGCCACGGCGTGAAATGGCTTTCAACATGTGCGTGCTCCTTCGCCTGTTTCGGAGAGGCGGCAGCTTGAACCCGAAGAACGATTTGCGAAAGGATGTGGTCTTCAACACTTCTTGAGCATCGCCAACCGCCTCCTGTGGTTGCGATGACCATGGGTTGCGCGAGCTTTGTTCAACACCTTAAAATTTAGCCATTCTTAATCTCCGGTTGTTATGTCTAGATAAGACGGAGTGAACGCTGGGCGAACGTGCCATGAGGGCAGTTTCGCCGCGTAGTAACGCGTGCTCCATCCCCATCATCGTCATTACTCCCTGCCAAGGCGAGCTCGCTTCCCGATGACCATGCGGCCTTGTCCGCGGTCACCGGCCGAGGATGATTTGCCTTGCGGGCAACCGAGGAGCGTTTTTCATGACAATCAAAGCACGCCTGCTCGTGTGCTTGTCCCTGCTCGCCGTCGCCATGCTGGTCATGATCGTCACGGCTTTCAACGCGATGACATCGATCTCCAAGCGCACCGAATCGATCGTCGCCGACCGGCTGTTGCCGGTGGCGCAGCTCGATACCGTCGCCGACATGTACGCCGTCGAAATCGTCGATACGACCCACAAGATGCGAAGCGGCGCGCTTGGGTGGGCTGACGGCAAGGAGAAGATCAACGCGGCGCTTGCCACCATCGACGAACAATGGCGCGCCTATGAAGCAACGAGACTGACGCCTGAGGAAAAGAAGCTTGCGAAGACCTTCGACGCAGCCCGCGTCGGCAGCGAGCAGGCGGTCAGGGACATGCTCGAGATCATCGATCGACAGGACATCGCCGAGTTCGGCCGGTTTATCGACAGCCGCCTTTACGCGGCCATCGATCCGCTGGCCGAACCGATCGGCGCCCTGGTCAAGCTCCAGCTCGCGGAAGCCGACCAGGAGCTGGAGGCGGCCAAGGTGGAGAAGGACACCCTGACACGCTGGCAGGTCATGATCGCCGCCTTTGCCATCGCGCTTCTTGGGGCAACAGTCTGGTTCGTGGCCGCCGGTCTCTTTCGGCCGCTGACGCAGCTGTGCGAGGCCATGCGGCAGCTTGCAGCCGGCAACCTCAAGGCCACGATCTTCGGCGAAGGCCGCCGTGACGAGATCGGCCAGATGGCGGGTGCCGTCGCTGTCTTCCGCGACAATGCGCTCGAACGCCAGCGGCTCGAGCAGGAAGCGGAGGCGGGTCGAACACTTTCCGAACGCGAGCGCGAGCAGCGCGAGGCGCAGAAGGTCAAGGAAGCTGCCGAGATCCAGACCGCGGTCAATGCGCTCGGCTTCGGTCTCGACCGGCTGGCGGAAGGCGACCTCACCTATCGCATCGACACGCCGCTTGCCGAACGGCTCGACACGCTACGCACGAACTTCAACAGCTCCGTCACCAATCTCGAAGATGCGCTGCGCTCGGTCGGCGAGAACGCCCGCAGCATCAATGCCGGCGCCAGCGAAATCCGCTCTGCGGCCGGTGACCTTTCCAAGCGCACAGAACAGCAGGCGGCTTCGGTCGAGGAAACGGCGGCTGCACTGGACCAGATCGCGACCACCGTGGCGGATGCCAGCCGGCGTGCGGAGGAGGCAGGCACCTTGGTGACGCGCACCCGCGGTGCAGCAGAGAAGTCCGGCGAGATCGTCGGCAATGCCGTCACCGCGATGAGTGGCATCGAAGCCTCGTCGCGGGAGATCTCCAGCATCATCGGCGTCATCGACGACATTGCCTTTCAGACGAACCTCCTGGCGCTGAATGCCGGCGTCGAGGCGGCTCGCGCGGGCGAAGCCGGCAAGGGCTTTGCCGTCGTCGCCCAGGAGGTGCGCGAGCTCGCCCAGCGCTCGGCGCAGGCCGCCAAGGAGATCAAGGTGCTGATCGCCACATCTGGCCAGCAGGTCAAATCCGGCGTCACGCTGGTGCGCGAGACCGGTACGGCGCTCGAAAGCATCATCACCGAGGTCAAGGAGATCAGCAGCCACGTGACGGCGATCGTCGAAAGCGCCCGCGAACAGGCCGCCGGCATCCAGCAGATCAATACGGCGGTAAACGCGATCGATCAGGGAACGCAGCAGAACGCGGCAATGGTGGAGCAATCGACCGCCGCGAGCCATAGCCTCGCCCGCGAGGCCGGCGCGCTCAACGATCTGCTGATGCGCTTCAAGACGGGCAACGGCCAAGCGGCGGCACCACGCCTCGTGACGAGCGAGATTGCTGCCCCTTCGCCCGCACGCGCCTTGGGCCGCAAACTCGCCACGGCCTATCGCAGTGCCCCGCAGGCACAGGAGGCCGGCTGGGCAGCGTTCTGACGGTCTGGCTCTCCCCTTGGCAGGAGGCGCGGGCCCGCAAGGTTCGCGCCTCCTCTTCAAGGGTTGCCGTCGTAGCCATACAGTATAAAATCTAGTAAATTACTAGTCTATATTCGGTTTTTCGCTGCCTTTCGTTCTGAGAGGCAGATTTGCTCCAAACAAACAGCATTAGAAACCGCTATTTCTGTCCATTGTCGCATTGGGCTGCGATATTCCGACCAAGTTGGAACAGGACGCAGCCATGACCACGTCATCCCTCGAAACCACCGCCAAGGCACTGAACGAGACGCTCGAAGGCCTGGATCTCGCCGGCCGGCTGGCGCTTGTCGCAAGCCTTGAAGGGCAGGCCGTCTTCACGACCTCGCTCGGTATCGAGGATCAGGTGATTACCGCGGCCATCGGCGAGAACAAGCTGTCCATCAATGTCGCGACACTGGAGACCGGGCGCCTGTTCAACGAGACGGTCGCCCTTATCGAAAAAACCGAAGAAACCTACGGGATCCTGATCAAGCGCTACCATCCGGAACAGGCCGACATCGACGCCTATGCGGCGCGCTATGGCCTCAACGGCTTCTACGAGAGCGTCGAGGCCCGGCATGCCTGTTGTGACGTGCGCAAGCTGAAGCCGCTTGCGCGCGCACTCCAAGGGGTAACCTTCTGGGTCACCGGCCTGCGTCGGGGCCAGTCGGGCAATCGCGCATCGACCCCGTTCGCGGAAGCTGATGCCGAACGTGGCCTCATCAAGATCAACCCGCTGGCGGACTGGGACATCGAGACCATCCGTGCTTACGTCGCCGCCAATGCCGTTCCGGTCAACCCGCTGCACGCCCGCGGCTATCCGTCGATCGGCTGCGAGCCCTGCACCCGCGCCATCAAGCCCGGCGAGCCGGAGCGCGCCGGCCGCTGGTGGTGGGAAAACGACGAGAAGCGCGAATGTGGTCTGCACGTTCCGGAAGCTGCCGCCAGTTCCATCATCCCGAATTCGAGCAGCGCCGCCTGAGGCTGGCGCGCTCGTCTGAAGACAAATCCTCCCGGAGACTGAAATGCCCCATATCCATCCGGAAACGGAACTGCACAATCCGCAGAGCGCCAAGCCGCCGCTCGATCCGCATCTGAAGGCACTCGAGAACGAAGCGATCCACATCTTTCGCGAAGTGGCCGCCGAGTTCGAACGCCCGGTCATGCTCTATTCGATCGGCAAGGACTCCTCGGTGCTGCTGCACCTCGCCCGTAAGGCCTTCTATCCTGGCCGCGTGCCCTTCCCGCTGTTGCACGTCAACACCGGCTGGAAGTTCGCCGAGATGATCGCGTTTCGCAACGAGATCGTCGAGCGCTACGACCTCGACCTGATCGAGCACATCAACCCGCGCGGTGCAGCCGAGAACGTCACGCCCTTCAGCCACGGTTCGGCGCTCTATACCGACATCATGAAGACCGAGGCGCTGCGCCAGGCGCTCGACGCCGGCCAGTTCGATGCGGCTTTCGGCGGCGCGCGGCGCGACGAGGAAGCAAGCCGTGCCAAGGAACGCATCTATTCGTTCCGCACGCCGGATCATCGCTGGGATCCGCGCAACCAGCGCCCGGAACTCTGGAACGTCTATAACGGCATGATCCGCAAGGGCGAAAGCGTGCGGGCCTTCCCGCTCTCCAACTGGACCGAAGTCGACATCTGGCGCTACATCCAGGCAGAAGAGATTCCGATCGTGCCGCTCTACTTCGCTGAGAAGCGCCCGATCGTCGAACGCGACGGCATGATGATCCTGGCCGAAGATCCGCGCCTCGAACTCTTGCCGGGTGAGACCAAACGCGAGGAAGTGATCCGCTTCCGCACCCTCGGCTGCTTCCCGCTGACCGGCGCCATCCGCTCCAGCGCGACGACGCTCGACGACATCATCTCCGAACTTGAAACCGCGACCGTATCCGAACGCCAGGGCCGCGCCATCGACCGCGACCAGTCCGGCTCGATGGAAAAGAAAAAACGCGAAGGATATTTCTGATGACTGCTCCCGCAACCGCGAATGCCGTTGAGCACGTTGCTGCCGGCGAGGTTCTGGCCTTTCCGGCGCAGGAGCCGGCGCGCGCCGCGCGTGACAGCCGCCCGCTTCGCCTGATTACCTGCGGCTCTGTCGATGACGGCAAGTCGACGCTGATCGGTCGCCTGCTCTGGGACACCAAGGCGGTCAAGGAAGACCAGGCCGCGACGCTCCAGCGCGATTCCAACGGCAAGCAGAACGATCTCGGCCTGCCCGACTTCGCGCTGCTCCTCGACGGCCTGCAGGCCGAGCGCGAACAGGGCATCACCATTGATGTCGCCTATCGCTATTTCTCGACCGACAAGCGCTCCTTCATCGTCGCCGACACGCCCGGCCACGAGCAATATACCCGCAACATGGCAACGGGCGCCTCGACCGCCGACCTCGCCGTGCTGCTGGTCGACGCCCGCGTCGGCCTGCTCGAGCAGACCCGCCGGCATGCGACGATCGCAACGCTGATGGGCATCAAGCAGTTCGTACTGGCGGTCAACAAGATCGACCTCACCGACTACGATCGCGCCCGCTTCGAAGAGATCAACCACGAATTCCGGGAACTGGCATTGTCGCTTGGCGTGCGCCAGGTCACAGCTATTCCCGTCTCGGCTCTGAAGGGCGAGAACGTCGTCTACGACGGCCGCGCTTCCATGCCCTGGTATGACGGCCCGACGCTGATCGAGGTGCTGGAACTGGCAACCACCCGTTCGGCCCAGACCGTCGGCTTCCGCCTGCCGGTACAGCGCGTCTCGCGGCCCGGCGAAAGCTTCCGCGGCTATCAGGGCACGGTTGCCGGCGGCTCGGTGAAGCCGGGCGACAGTGTCGTGATCCTGCCCTCCGGCATGGTGGCCAACGTCACCAAGATCGTCACCTTTGACCTCGTGCGCAACGCCGCCGTCGCCGGCGACGCGATCACGCTCGTGCTCGACCGCCAGGTCGACGTGTCGCGCGGCGACATGATCGTGGCCATCGACAGCCAGCCGCTGACCGGCCTTGCCTTCGATGCCCAGCTCGTTGCCCTGCAGCCGGAAGGCATCCAGCCGGGCAAGCGCTACTGGCTGAAGAGCGGCAGCCGCCGCCAGCGCGTCCAGATCCAGCCTGCCAGCCAGCTCGACCTTAAGACCGGCAAGTGGAACCATGCCGAGCAGCTGCCGATGAACGCCATCGGCAAGGTGCATCTGGCCTTCGACGAGCAGGCGATCTTCGACACCTACGAGCAGAACCGCTTCACCGGCGCCTTCATCCTGATCGATCCGGACACCAACAACACGGTGGCTGGCGGCATGATCACGGCCAAGCGCTCGGCACTCGGCGGCATCCACACGGAAGACGCCCGCGTTATCCTCTCGCTGCCGGCGGACCTCGCCGACCAGCTGATGGCGACCGAACTCTTCGCGGGCCGCCGCGAGGAGGCCGAAATCCGACGCGTCAGCGCCGGCAAGGCGGTCGAGATCATCGACGATATCGACGGCTGATCGACAGCCGCAGCACACACAAAAAAGGGGCCCGACCAAGGCCCCTTTTTCGTTGCTGAAACCGCGGTTGCTACCGGTCGATTTGGGCCTTTTCAAAGAAGTCCGTCGCCCTATGTCCCTGGCGCATGGGAGAAGCACCATGAAAACGGAACATCAAGGCGAGGATGCGAGGCAAAAAGGCTTTCGCGGGCGCATGGTATCGATCGAAGCATTTGCCCGGAAATATCGGCTCGATGCGGAGGAAGCCGAGCGGCTGGAGAACCAGTTCGGTCCGGTCGCCGGCGAAATCGACCTGCTGCAGGCGGCCAGGCGCAACGGCATGCCGGAGGAGTGAACTCCTGCCGGCATTCAACATCAAAGCTGCTGCTCGATCGCCGGGAGAACCATCGTCAACGGCGCCGGTTCGGCGTGCTGCCAAAGCTGATAGCCTACGACGCTGCCAAGTATGGCGGTCCATATGGCGATCTCGCGAAAGGTGAATATCGGTTCCTTCAACATCTGGGCCTCTCGGGCAAGAACAAGTGTTGATGGAAATATCGCCCTGATTGTTCACTCTGATAAGACATCATTCCGTGAACACGTCGTTTCAAAGTGAACAATAAAGCCGCGCATTGCTGGTGCATGAGTGATCCGGCGCTGTTGAATCCGCTTCCCTGCGGGAGGCTCTCCGACGCCCTGAAGCCGCCACCGTCCCAAAACAGGACAGGGGCTGGCGATCGCTTCACCTTGACCCGAAATCGCACAGATCGCACCTTTTCATCCGTCTCCGCATTCGTAAGTTGGCGCGTCGATCATGAGGATCGATAGGGCTGTTTCACCGTTCCTGGACGTTGTGGGACAGTCCGCCTGACCGTGGCCCGGCAGCAAGGCTCCTGCCCGGCATAGGCGCTCTTCCCTGGCCTCTCCCCCGCCACAGCGCCCCATGTATGCGGGGTATCGATGGACAGAGCCGACCTCTCCGGCGTATCTGGACGACTTTCGCGCAACGATGCACCGAATCAGGGAGACGAAAAGGTGAGCACGGACAAGCAACCGGAAACCACCGTGAAGGTCGAGAAACGCGTCAACGGCAAATGGTGCTTCGTCATCAAGTATCGCGGCGTCACCTATCCCGCCCAGGGCAATTTCACGTCGATGCTGCAAGCACAGGCCGCGGCCCAATCGACGCTAAAGGCGCTCGAACGGCAGGGCTGACAAGCGGACGGAGCGTTACCATATCGACAATGGAAACGCTCTCCTGCTGCTGCCTGTCCGTTGCGCCCGCTGGTCCCTACTCGACTGCGGAGCGGATGATATTGCAGAGCCCCTCCTGCACCACCTGTTTGGTGGTCACCTGCCCCACCTGAATATCGAACATCGCATCAACCCGCGTGCCTGAACCGCGCTTGCGGGCAACGACGCGCAGCGTCTGCAGCCGTCCGGAGCCGGCGGTATCCTGATAGGCCTCGATGGTCCCGAGCGACTTGTTGATCTCGATTCCCGAAAATCCTTCCGCCGCGACACCCCGTGCCATCCGCTGCAAGGCGGCCTCGGGCTTCAGCTTCGGAAACTCCTGCCAGGTCTTGTAAAAGACCGGCGTCACCAGCGGCACGCCCGAAGCCTTGAAATTCTTCTCGCAGCTCTGCGCCGCCGCCACCGAATGGCCGGCCAGAAGCAGAACCGCTGCAATGAATAGATGCTTGATCGACATTCCCGTTCCTCGTCGTCATTGATCGAATGACGGGAACCTAGAACCTTCGCCTTCGCGCAGACAGGCCGACCCGGGTGCGAATGCACGGCTATTCGACCAACGGCTTCGAGGGAGCGACGAACGGCTAACATGGAGGACGAGTGGGCGTAAAGATCGACGCCGGAACAGGCGCGCAAAGCGCAAGCGCATACGGTGCGGCGCCGAGCGGCATGCAAGGGAATGATCGGGTAAAGGATTGATTTGGCTGGTCGGAGTGGCAAGATTCGAACTTGCGACCCCCACGTCCCGAACGTGGTGCGCTACCAGACTGCGCTACACTCCGTGACCAGCGGCGCCTCTATAGAACAGGCATTTTGATTTCACAAGCGCCTATCTCGAAAAACCTTGCGCCTTTTTCAAAAAACTTGTGACGGTGGAAAACTCATGCGGAAATTGCCGTTTTCCGGGGGCGTCGGCGCCTGAAAGCGCGCCCGATAGGGACTTTGTGCAACGCTTCATATTTTCCTGAAATGCAAGGCGCGGCGTGGATTTCCTTTCGCCTGGTTTGGCGCTAGAGGCACAACGGAAAGCGCGGAAAACCAGGGGATACGGGCTTCCGCGCCATGCCTATTTCAGAACGAGAACCAAAGGGACAGAAACATGAACTTCCGTATGATGACGGTGGCGGGCCTTGCGCTCGTGCTTGCCGGCTGCACGACGACCGGAACGGGGATCTCCAAGAACGCGGTCGAAGCGCGTTGGCTCGGCCAGCCGGCCGGCGGCTTTTTCGCTCAATACGGTCCGCCGATCTCCGACGTCGAAAGCGGCAGCTCCACCGTCTATAGCTGGAAGGGCGGCTACAAGACCCGCAAGGTTCCGGCGCAGTACGAAACCACCAAGGACGGCAAGCGCGGCAAGCGCATCGCGTCGGCCCGCACGGAATATCTGAGCTGCGCCGTCCAGCTTACCGTCTCGTCGGACTATGTCATCCGCTCGATCCGCATTGCCGGCGACCGCAAGCGTGCCGATGGCCCGAGCTGGTGCGAAGAGTTCCTGGGCGCGCCGGCGCAGACCAAGCCGGCCGCAACCGCAAGCTAAACGCCAAGAAACAAAAAAGCCCGCCGGTGAAAATCGGCGGGCTTTTTCTATGGAAAGAATGTCGAACTCAGCTGCTGCTGTTGTCCTCGACGGGTGCGTCGGGACCGTTCTTCTTGATCGAGTCGATGGCGTTCTGCGCGCTGGCCTTGGTCTTGTAGCCCTCGGTCGAGAACATCACTTCGCTGTTGTACTTGAAGCGAACCCGGTATTCACCAGCCTTGTCTTTGTAGATTTCGAATTTGTGAGCCATCTTCTCCCTCATACAAGTAGGAATCACCGAAACTAGCGTGTCAGTTGCAGCGTGACTTGACAAGAGTGCAAGTAGAGGCCCGGCCCAAAGCTGGGTTTGGCCGTTCGGGATCGGACGATTGGAAGAATGTGGCTGGGGCGCCAGGATTCGAACCTGGGAATGCCGGTACCAAAAACCGGTGCCTTACCGCTTGGCGACGCCCCAACTGGACTGACGGAAAAACAAGCCCGCCAAATCGAGCGCCTGATTATCAAAGCTCGCCGTCCGTCACAATCACTAAGTTGACACTAAGTTGGTTTTTCGGCGGATTTGTCGATCAGCTGTGCAAAAGGCCGGCGAGCACACCGCGACACAACGTCTGCCGCTGCCGCCTGCACCCTTCCCTTCCTGCATCGCACCTCCTATTGTCCCGCCGAAATGGAGAAGATCATGAGCCAGTTTCGCGCCCGCCCTCCTGCCGTTCCGAGCGTGCTCGTCGATGACGCGGTGGTGCGTATTACCCGCTGGGATTTCGAGCCCGGCGCCGATACGGGCCACCATGTGCACGGTCTCGGCTATGTCGTCGTGCCGATGACCGACTGCCAGTTCCTGCTCGAGGAGGAAGGCGGCAGCCGCCGTGTCGATATCGCCAAGGGAGCGGCCTATCGCCGCGAGGCGGGCATGTCGCACAATGTCGTCAATGCCGGCAGCGAGCCGATGTCGTTCATCGAGATCGAGTACAAGTGAAAGCCAGGAAGAGACGCATGCAGGGGCCAGACTTCGATCTCGATTTCAAGCCGGCCCATGGCGAGGCGGTGACGGTTGCGGACGATGTGCAGCGCATCACCGTCAACAATCCCGGCCCCTTCACCTTCCACGGCACCAACAGCTATATCGTCGGAAAGCGTTCCGTTGCGGTGATCGACCCCGGCCCGGATGACGAGGCGCATTTTCAGGCGCTGATGGCGGCCCTTGCCGGCCGTGAGGTCACCCATATCGCCGTCAGCCATACGCATCGCGACCACTCGCCGCTTGCGCGCCGGCTGAAGGCTGCGACCGGTGCGCTGATCGTGGGCGAAGGCCCGCACCGCTCCGCCCGCCCCTTGCATACGGGCGAGACCAATCCTTTTGCCGAGAGTTCGGACATGGAGTTCGCCCCCGATCTCGTGCTTGCCGATGGCGGGCGGATCGAGGGCGATGGCTGGAGCCTGACGGGGCTGACGACGCCCGGCCATACGGCCAACCACATGGCCTTCGCACTCGACGGCACCGGTATCCTCTTTTCCGCCGATCACGTCATGGCTTGGGCGACAACGATCGTCGCGCCGCCGGATGGGGCCATGGCGGACTACATGGCCTCGCTTGAAAAACTGCTCTACCGAGACGAGCACCTCTACCTGCCCGGCCACGGCGGGCCGGTGACCGAGCCCGCCTCGTTTCTTCGGGGCTTGCGCGCCCACCGCAAGATGCGCGAGCGCGCAGTGCTCGAACGTATTCGCGCCGGCGACAGCCATATCCCGGATATGGTCAAGGTCATCTATGCCTCGACCGATGTCCGGCTGCATGGGGCGGCGGCACTTTCGGTCCTTGCCCATCTGGAAGACCTGATCGAGCAAGGGCGGGTCGAGACCGATGGGCCGCCCTCGCTCCTTGGCGCCTACCGGCTGGCGCCTGGCGGAGCCGGCTGACCATGCGGCGGGTCGCCTACAGCTATCGCAGCGATGCCGCGGTGCCTGCCTTTGCCGACGACAATCCCGTAATCGTCTTCGACGGCGAATGCATTTTCTGTTCCGGCTGGGTACGTTTCCTGCTTCGCCATGACCGGCGAGCGCAATATCGCTATCTCACGGCGCAGTCGCCGCTTGGCCAGGCGCTCTATCGGCACTACGGCCTCGACGCCAGCAGCTTCGAAAGCAACATCCTGATCGAGGACGGCGTCGCCCGCTTCAAATCCGACGGCTCGATGCGGACGCTTGCGCGGCTCGGCCTGCCATGGTCGCTGGTGAACGTCTGCCGTATCCTGCCCGCTGCCCTTCGCGACCCACTCTATGATCTCGTGGCGAGAAACCGCTATCGCATAGCCGGGCGCCGTCAGAGTTGCATGGTGCCGACGCCCGAGGAGCGTGGCCGCTTCATCGCATGACGACGGAAATCGTGGTCCAACAGCAGAGCCTCTACCGGCGGATCCTCGGACGCGATTGGGATCTCGTGCCGGCCTCGATCCAAGCCCTGCATGATAGATCGGAAGGACACGCAACCTTTCGCGGACGTGCGGTCGTCGAGCGAGGCGGATCGATCTGGGCCCGCCTTGTCGCCTCTATCTTCGGCTTTCCCAGCGCCGGTGCGGATGTGCCGGTCGAAATCCGCTTCGCATGCGGCAACGGTCGGGAGGTCTGGACCCGGCGCTTCGGCGAAAAGATCCTGCGCAGTTCGCAGCAGAAGGTAGAGAGGCGAAACGAACAACTGCTGGCGGAGGATTTCGGACCGTTCCGCATCCTGTGTGCCTTGGAGTCTGCAGAAGATCGACTGCACCTCTCGGTTCGCGCCTGGTCCTTCCTCGGCCTCCCGCTTCCCTTGCGGCTCGCGCCGGGCGGTCGGACGTTCGAGGAAGATCGCGACGGCCTGTTTCACTTCCATGTGGAGGTCGAAAGCCCCTTGACCGGCTTGATCGTGCGCTATCGCGGCTGGCTTGCACCAGCCGATGAGTCGACGTCGTTGCGGGCGCCCGCCCTCGACCGAAAAGCTACCGCTCAATTCGATGGCCGCGGCGCCGCCGTGAACGACTGACGTCTCCTGGCGGTACTCTGCCGATCAATCGCCGGCAATGCCGAGCAGCTCGGCATCGAGCGCCCGCAGGAACTGATCAGCGAAGGCGGCGCCCATGCCGAGGTCATGCGGGCCATAGCGGGAGGCGACACGCAGGTCTACGAAGGTTGTTTCGGCCTCTTCGCGCAGCCGGATCAACACATCGAAACGGAAGCCGGCGATCAGCGTGCGCCATTCGCCCTGGAGCACGACGTCGCTGGCGCGGCGCCCCGCAATCGCCCCTTCGAGCGAGAGTTCCGGCCGCGCCGCCGGCACCGGTACGTTCTCCGGTTCGACGGTCGTCTCCGCCCCGGCATTCGGCCGTACGGTCAGATCCTCGAGATCGGCGCGGGCGTTTTCGACGCCAAGCTCCTCGGTGATGCCGACGCGGTTCTGTTCGATGACAGTGCGCACGCCCTGGTAAACGCGGTCGAGTGCGCCATCGTAGCGCCGGCCGGTGAGGCCCGGATAGGCAAGGATCTGCGCTTCCCGGTCCTCGGGCGTCACAGCGCCCTTGCGTTTCAGCCAGCTCTCTTCGGTCTGCGGTACCTTGAGCCATGGCGGCGGCGTCACCGTGTCGGTGCTGACATCGTAGATCGCCGGGCGGGTCAGATATTGCACGACGCCGAAGCCGATGAAACCGAGCGCCGGCGCGGCATAGACAAGAGCCGCAGCAGACGCGAGGCCGCCGATCGCGGCGACCTGCCAGAGGCGTGCAAGACCGACGACGGCAAGCAATACGCCGAGCAGCGCGAAAATGCCGGACAGGCCGACAAGAGCCAGGAAATGCGGTGTCGTCAGTGGCCCGAAGCGGTGCGCCAGCAGCGAAAGCAAGAAGAGCACGAAGGAGACACGGGCGAAGCGACGCGCCCACTGGGCGGCATAGGAATAGGGACGCTCGTACCGGACCATCATGTAGTTGAATCAATCCCCTGCCGCGAAACAGATCGCATTCTTAGACCATGCCCCGTGCCGTGAAAACAGGCAATGCCCAGTCGGCCGCCGCGCCGCGGGCCATGCCTGAGGCTTCGCCGCAAAATCGCCATTCTCGTTAACCACCTATCAACACATGGGAATGTGCCCGCGCGCCCAAGGCGCGCGGAGTTTCAATCGGAGGCAACGGCCGCGCACGGCTTCATGTGAAAGTACGCGGCGATCGACGGAGAACCGACATGGGCGCATCGCAGGCAGCCGTGGCCATTGCCACCCCTACCCCTCTTCCCCCGCGTGACGGCGGAATTCCGATGGGGCTCCTCGAGCTCGAACTCTCCCTCGACGGCTTTTCCGGAAACAAGGACGATTTCCCTGGTTTTGTCCGGACCGTTGCCGACAATGCCGGCGGCGAGTTTCTGTTTGCATTGCCTGCTTCGGAACTGGTCGAAGATTGCCTGAGTATCGCCGTGCTCCGGCATGGCGAGCAGGACAGCGAAACATCGATCCTGTTTGCCTGCCTTGATGAGCAGGGCACGACCATCCGCCTCGAGCACCCGGGCGATGGCACGCGAGACCTGGAGCGCTTCGCCGAGTCCTTCGTCGGCGTGCTCGAACGCATGTGATCGCCGCCTGCCGGCGGCGGTTTAAACTGGCTTCAATCGAAAAACCTACGCGCTGACGTGTCGGTTCTGGCGTGCTGATCACGTCGGGCCAAGCCTCAGAAAATCAACTTTCAGGACGACATCGGACGCTTTACGTCTCCCCTGCGTGCGACCGCGCGCCTGCCGCAGAATTGGCGTGGTCCGCTTCGATTTTCGGCGCAACTCCCTATATTAATTGCGATTCGAGAAATGAATACGAAGGCGGCACCCAGGAGACACGAACATCATGACGACCCGATTGACGATCCTAGTCGCAGCCGCCCTGCTGCTGACGGCGTGCCAGACCATGACACCGGAAGAGCGGCGCATCGCCGACGGCAACACCTGCGCCTCCTACGGTTTCCGCCGCGGCACCGACGCCTTTGCCACCTGCCTGCAACGCATCGAACTCGACCGGCGCGCTGAATCGCGCGCCTTCCGCTATCAGAACGACGTGATGATGTGGGGCTGGGACCGCCCCGTCGTCATCATGCGCTGACGGAGGCGTTCAACCGAAGCAACCGGTAATGTCGCGGCTCGACGATCAGCGTATCAAGGCGACCCGGGCGCACAAGCCCGGGTCGCCAAGGAAGGCTACAGGCGGAAGGTCTTGACCGCGTTACCCCGCTCCAGCTCCTTGCTGGCCATGAACAAGGCCGTCTTTTCTTGCTGCTCGTTCCCGGCGGCGATGAGATCCAGAATGGCTTGAAGCCTGCGAATTGCAGTTGCCTTGTTGCGATGCTGCGATCGCTCCTCTCGGCAAACGACCGTGTGGCCCGTGGGGACATGCGTCGCCCGCACGGCGCTATCGGTAGTGTTTTGATGCTGGCCACCGGGCCCGCCGGCCCGCAAGGTTTCGAAGCGCAAATCCCCAAGCTCGATCGTCGGTACGACGCCCGCGCCGGAAAGATCCACTTGCCGGACACCGACAAACCAGTTCTGTCGTTAATGCCCTTTTCTAACCGGGCTCTTGAAAACAAAGCGAATCGTCCCGCAATAGGCTCTTGCCAAATCTTCGGATCGAGCGCCTGCCATCGTGACGATTGCGGATTTTGGACCGAACGCATCCGGTTGCCCGCCAAGGGCCAGGTCAAAGCTGCAGCCGTTGACCTTCGCTTCCTTGCCCAAGATGTCGATCAGCGCGGCCATGGCAATGCGACATTCCACCGGACCGTTGCCGGAGGTCAGAAAGAGCGTCACTTCACCCATGGCGCATCCTCCTTATCGTCGTCCGCTCCCACTTCGTTTTCTCGCGCACCCGTTCCTGCGGCTGCACGTTCTTGTAGGTGACGAGCGGCTTCATCGCCGCGATCGGTCGAATAAGCCCGAACGCCTCGAGGTCTGCGACAACCTTAGCGGCATCCTTGTAGGCGCCGGCCGCCTCCTCGATCAGCAGGTTGCGATCCTCGCAGATTGAGAGACCACCCCAGGCATTGATGCGCAAGGCATCACGCTCGGAGCGATTGCCACCCACGCGGCCGTGCATGGCCTTACGGTCATATTTCCTCCCCGCACCGTGCGAGATGCCCCAATGCGATCGCTCCGCACCGGCCAGGGCGCGCACCAGAAAGCTTCGCGTTGCGCGCGATCCAGCGACCGGCGCGACGGCATCCTCACCGATTGCGGCCGCGCCCTTATAGTGCAGGAAGCCCGACGCCGTGGCCCGCACCAGGTTGTGCGGGATATCGGCAACCAGCGACAGATCGGCGCGCAACGTCCGCGCTGCCCGCTCCGCCACCATTCGCCGGTTAAGCGAAGCCCATCGAACGCACTCGCCGCTTCCGGCGAGCCATTCAACGGCGGCGGCCGAACCGGCAGCCAGACCGTCCCGCAAGTGTTCTGTGCCGAGCGTGCGACCGAAAAGATTGGCGCCCAGCGAACGCGAGCCCGAGTGGACCAGAAGATAGAGCTTCTGCCGGTCGGCCACACTTTCCGCCTCGTCCTCGAACACTTCGTCCACGGCCTGCAGCTCACAGAAGTGGTTGCCGCCGCCGATGGTGCCAAGGGATTGCGGGCCCATGTCAGGCGAAAGATCGTGCTCCGCCAGGCGGGTTGCCATGTCGCCGAGATCGATCTGCTCCAGCCTGCGCAGTTGCTCGGCCGCCTTTTCGACCTTGAATTTGCGCAGCGGCAAGGAGAGCTCGAAGAATGACATG
This sequence comes from Ensifer sp. ENS10, assembly GCF_014852025.1. NCBI lineage: Bacteria > Pseudomonadati > Pseudomonadota > Alphaproteobacteria > Hyphomicrobiales > Rhizobiaceae > Ensifer > Ensifer sp. ENS10. Next base: position 922,743 of record NZ_JACVAS010000001.1, on the reverse strand, counting down.
CCGCAGCCGATATCGTTGCCGATCAGCTGCGGGTAGAGCCGCTGCGAAAGCGCGACCATGCCGACGGGGCCATACTTGCCCGGGTGCAGGTCCGGGAAACCGGCGACCGAGATCATGCCGGGGAGACTGGCAATTTCCGCCAGTTGATGAACTGCCGCGCCTTCAATCCAGCTGCCGGCAGTAAAATAATGCGTGACGGTCGCTCTGCGCGCACCATCGTCGCCTTCGGGGACGATGTCCCCAAAAGAATGATTGCCCAAGAAAAATAATCCAGAACAGGGTCAAACAGCCGGCACATTGGCCAGCAGGACGGGCCCTTTCAGCGCATCAACGCTGATTAGCCGCGAAGCCCCAAGGGGCGTGTGGAAACGCACTGCGTCATTTTCCGGTCCCGTTCTGAACAAACCTCTATGCACATGCATAGCTAGCGATCGCCCGCGCCGATACGGCGCGAACGAGGCGCTGATGCACTATCCGCTCGCCGCGTGCAACCAGGAATGCAGGGCTCCGATAAACCGGCGTCCGCGCGTTGCATCGTTGCAACACGCAGAGGGCCCCCCTACCCCTTGCCGTTGATCGCCGCCTGGGCGGCGGCAAGACGGGCAATCGGTACGCGGAACGGCGAGCAGGAGACGTAGTCGAGACCGGCGTCCTCGCAGAAGCGGATCGAGGCCGGGTCACCGCCATGTTCGCCGCAGATGCCGAGCTTCAGGCCGTTCTTGGTGCGTCGTCCACGTTCGGCGGCGATCTGGATCAGTTCGCCGACACCTTCGAAATCGAGCGAGACGAAGGGGTCCTGCTCGATGATGCCCTTCTGCTGGTAGGTCGCCAGGAACTGCGAGGCGTCGTCGCGCGAGATGCCGAAGGTCGTCTGCGTCAGGTCGTTGGTGCCGAAAGAGAAGAAGTCGGCCGCTTCGGCGATTACGCCGGCGCGGAGTGCTGCGCGCGGCAATTCGATCATCGTGCCGACGAGATAGTCGATGCCGATGCCGGCTTCGCCGATCACCGCCTTGGCGACCGCGTCGATGCGCTCCTTGACGTAGTCGAGTTCGGCCCGGAGGCCGACGAGCGGCACCATGATTTCAGGAACGACGGCCGCGCCGGTTTCGCGGGCGGCCTCGACGGCAGCCTCGAAGATGGCGCGCGCCTGCATCTCGGCGATCTCAGGATAGGAGATTGCCAGACGGCACCCACGATGGCCGAGCATTGGGTTGAACTCGTGCAGCTCGTCGACACGCTGGCGCAGTGCCGACGGATCAAGCGAAAGTGCGCCGGCGACATCGGCGATCTCCTCGTCGGTCTTCGGCAAGAACTCGTGCAGCGGCGGGTCGAGCAGGCGGATTGTCACCGGCAGGCCATGCATGATCGAGAACAATTCGGCGAAATCCGAGCGCTGCATCGGCAGGAGCTTGGCGAGTGCCAAGCGCCGGCCGGCCTCGTCGTCGGCGAGGATCATCTCGCGCATGACGTTGATGCGGTCATCCTCGAAGAACATGTGCTCGGTGCGGCAGAGGCCGATGCCCTCGGCGCCGAAGGAGCGCGCCGCGCGCGCATCCGCCGGGGTTTCGGCATTGGTTCTGACAGTCATGCGGCGGCTGGCATCCGCCCAGGCCATGATCTTGCCGAAGTCGCCGGAAAGCTCCGGCTGCAGCATGGCGATCGACCCTTTCAGCACCTGACCGGACGAGCCGTCGATGGTGATGACGTCGCCCTTGCGGAGCGTCACGCTTCCGGCCGTCAGCAATTCGTTGCGAAGATCGACGCGGATGCTGCCGGCGCCGGAAACGCAAGGCGTGCCCATGCCGCGGGCAACGACGGCCGCATGGCTGGTCATGCCACCGCGCGTCGTCAGGATGCCTTCGGCGGCGTGCATGCCGTGAATGTCTTCCGGGCTGGTTTCGACGCGCACGAGAATGACCTTGCGGCCTTCCTTGTCGGCCTGAACCGCCTCCTCGGAGGTGAAGACGATTTCGCCGGTCGCAGCACCTGGCGAGGCCGGCAGGCCGGAGCCGATGATGTCGCGCCGCGCATGCGGATCGATCGTCGGATGCAGCAACTGGTCGAGCGAGGCCGGATCGATGCGGGCGACGGCCTCCTGCTCGGAAATCAGGCCCTCCTCCGCCATATCGACGGCGATCTTCAGCGCTGCCTTGGCGGTGCGCTTGCCCGAGCGCGTCTGCAGCATCCAGAGCGTGCCGCGCTCGATGGTGAACTCGAGATCCTGCATGTCGCGGTAGTGACGCTCCAGCGTATCACAGATCGACCGAAACTCGGTGAAGGCTTCCGGCATCAGCTTTTCGAGCGACGGCTTGTCGGAACCGGAGGCGAGACGCGCGGCCTCGGTGATGTTTTGCGGCGTGCGAATGCCGGCAACAACGTCTTCGCCTTGCGCGTTGACGAGGAACTCGCCGTAGAGTTCGCTCTCGCCGGTCGACGGATTGCGGGTGAAGGCGACGCCGGTTGCCGACGCATTGCCGAGATTGCCGAAGACCATCGCCTGGACGTTGACCGCCGTGCCCCAGGCAGCCGGAATTCCGTGCAGATGACGATAGGTCACCGCGCGCGCGTTCATCCAGCTTGAGAAGACGGCGCCGATGGCGCCCCAAAGCTGTACTTCCGGATCCTGCGGAAACGGCTCGCCGAGCGCCTCTTCGATCGCCTCCTTGTAGCGGGAGATGACATGCTGCCACTCGACCGCGGAAAGCTCGGTGTCCTGTTCGTGGCCGAGACGCGCTTTCTCATCTTCGAGGATTTCCTCGAAGACGTCGTGATCGACGCCCATGACCACGTCGCCATACATCTGGATGAAGCGACGGTAGCTGTCCCAGGCAAAGCGCGCGTCGCCGGCGTCATGGCCGAGCGCGTGCACCGACTCGTCGTTGAGCCCAAGATTGAGAACTGTATCCATCATGCCCGGCATCGAGGCGCGGGCACCGGAGCGAACCGAAAGCAGCAAGGGATGGCTGGTGTCGCCGAAGACGCGGCCCGTCACCTCCTCCATCCGGCGGATACCCTCGCGCACCTGATCGTGCAGGCCGTCAGGCATTTGCCTGTCGTTGTCGAAGAAGTTGTTGCAGGCATCGGTGACGATGGTCAGGCCAGGCGGCACCGGCAAGCCGAGGTTGCACATCTCGGCAAGGTTTGCGCCCTTGCCACCCAACCGCTCGCGGTCACCTGCACGTCCTTCGGCCTTGCCCCCACCGAAGGTGTAAACCCATTTCGTCATGCCTGCTCTCCACCCAGATACAGTGTTTTATGACGATTTACAGTATATGCTTCAGGCTGAAAATGCATCTGGCGAAGATTTATGCTGCACCGCATCATTTTCTGTAACAATGCAACATATTGGCAGGCCGAGGGGCAGAACCCGCACAACATGGGCTTTGCCTCTTCTATCGGCACCACAAATGCCCGCCAGAGGCTTGAGTGTCGACATTGCCCGATCCATTATAAAAACCTAATATAAATGCACGCGATGGGGCGCATCCAAGAATATCCCGTCATGGCGATCCGTTTCAGTCCCGTGGGCTTGGAGGGTAGGTCATGCAATGGCGTGCGAAAGTGAGATCCTGGCTCCTCTCGGTCGCGATGGTCTTGCTCGTGGTCGGGCATGGCCTCGCCGAGGAGAGCGGCAAGCGGCTTGCGCTCGTCGTCGGCATGACGAACTACGTGGCGGCAGGAACGCTGCCCAACGCCTCACGCGACGCCGAAGCATTCGGCACCTTCCTCAACGGGCAGGGATTTGAAACCGATCTTGTGCTCAACGCAGATCGCAGGGGCCTTGCGGCCGCGCTTTCAAGCTTTTCGCGCAAAATCGGCCCGGAGGATGTCGCCCTCTTCTACTACGCCGGCCATGGCATGCAGTTGCACGGCGAGAACTTTCTCATCGGCACGGATGCTAAGCTCGAGAGCGAGTTCGATGTTCCCGCCGAAACCATAGCCCTGTCCGAGATCATTACCGCGCTGGAGAAGCGTGCCCGGATATCGATGATCTTCCTCGATGCCTGCCGCAACAACCCGCTCGCCAACCGGCTGAATACCGAAGTCGAAGGCGCCACCCGCGGCGGCGCGACCAGAGGGTTGGCGCCGATCGAGACCCAGGGTGCCGGCACGCTCATCGCCTTTGCCGCCGCGCCCGGGCAAGTGGCCGCCGATGGAACCGACGGGCACTCGCCGTTTACGCGCGCTCTGATCGCCAATCTCTCCGGCGCTGGCCTGGAGGTCGGCACTGCTTTCAAACGCGTCGTTCGCGACGTGCGCAAGGAAACGCAGGGCAAGCAGCAGCCTCAGATCCTGTCATCGCTTTCGCTCGAATTCTATTTCGGACCGGAAGCGGCCGCGCCGCAGATCCAGGCCGCCCTGCCGGCCGTTGCGGTACCGGCCATAGACCCCGAAGGACTGGAGGCCGAAGCAGATTTCAAGAAGGCCTTGAGGATCGGCACGCCTCGGATCTGGCACTTCTTCATCGAAAAGCATCGCACCGGCGAATATGCGGAACTCGCTCGCCAGACGCTGGCACAGATCGAGCCCGCGGCGGTGCGCAACCAGTCTCATCTGCCACAATCCGTCGAAGCACGGCTGTTGCCGGACAAAGACAAGCGGCGAAACGTCCAGCTCGCACTTGCCGCCCAGGGATTTGCGGCGGGCACGGCCGATGGCGTTTTCGGTGGACAGACGCGCGAAGCGATCAAACTCTTCCAAAGCACCAACCGCCAGCCGGCGAGCGGTTTCATTACCGAGCGCACCGCAGCAGCCCTCGGCATCAAGGTCAACGACAGCGCGGAAGGCATCTACAGCGCGACCAAAGCCCGACGCTACGATGTTGCCAACCTCGAAGGTCTCGAAACCGATAAACGTGTTCTGGAGGCTTTAACCTGCCTGCGCCACTTCGATACCGTATACGGCGCGTTCGGCGGGCATCTCTATGTCGCCGTGCAAACGGGTACGATTCTGGCAGTTTACGCGCGCGGGATAGCCAGCGGTTGCGGCGCGCATCTTGCGGCGATTTCCTCTCAAGAAGAGAACACTTTCGTCGCCTCGCTTTTCAACGCCGACCAAAGGTTCTTCCAGACGGGCTACGATCCCACCGGAAACGTCAGCTACAAGATGGGCCCATGGATCGGCCTTACGCAAGATCCACAGGGCAAGGAGCCCAAGGGCGGCTGGCACTGGGATAATGGCAAGCCGCTGACCTACACGAAATGGTTCCAGGACATGCCGAACGAGGGCAAGAAGGGCGACGATATCGGCATGTACTACGCGCACCGCAACGGCAGAGCCGACACGAAGTCCGTCTATGTCGACACCTGGGACGATATGGGGCCAACCGACGGAACGGGCGGTCTCATTCTCGAATTCGAGTGACCGCCTGGACCACCGCGCAGGTCGGCACGCCCGCATAACTGGATAAATCACAATTATCTAATATAATTCACGCGATGGGGACGCATCCATGAATATCCCGTCATGGCAATCCGTTTCAGTCTCGAGGGCTCGGAGGGTAGGTCATGAAATGGCGTGCGGATCTGAGATTTTGGCTCCTCTCGGCGCTGATGGTCCTATTTGCTGCAGGGAACGCTCTTGCCGAAGGAAGTGGCAAACGGCTGGCGCTGATCGTCGGCATGAGCAACTACGTCGTTGCCGGAACGCTGCCCAATGCCTCACGTGATGCCGAAGCGTTCGACGCCTTCCTCAAGGGCCAGGGATTTGAAACCGACCTCGTGCTCAACGCGGATCGCAAGGGTCTCGCCGGCGCGCTTTCAAACTTTTCGCGCAAGATCGGGCCTGAAGACACAGCCCTGTTCTACTACGCCGGGCACGGCATGCAGCTGCGCGGCGAAAACTTCCTCGTCGGGACCGATGCAAAGCTTGAGAGCGAATTCGACGTCCCGGCCGAAACCGTAGCGCTTTCCGAGATCATCAATGCACTGGAGAAACGTGCCAGGATATCGATGGTCTTCCTCGACGCCTGCCGCAACAACCCACTCGCCGAAAGACTCACGCGCGAAGTTGAGGGTGCCACCCGCGGCGGCGCAACCAGAGGATTGGCGCCGATCGAGACCCAGGGTGGCGGAACGCTCGTCGCCTTCGCCGCCGCCCCTGGCCAGGTCGCAGCCGACGGAACCGACGGACATTCGCCGTTCACCCGCGCGCTGATCGCCAATCTCTCCGGCGCTGGCCTTGAGGTCGGCACCGCTTTCAAGCGGGTCGTTCGCGACGTGCGCAAGGAAACGCAGGGCAAACAGCAGCCGCAAATCCTGTCCTCCCTGTCGCTGGAATTCTAGTTCGGGCCGGAGATGATAGTGCCGCATACCAATGCCACCCTGCCTGCAATACAGGCACCGGCAGTCGACCCGGCTGCGCTTGGGGCGGAAGCGGATTTCAAGAAGGCCCTGAGGATCGGCACGCCACGGATCTGGCACTTCTTCGTCGAAAAGCACCGCACCGGCGAGTATGCGCAACTCGCGCGCCAGACACTGGCACAGATCGAACCCGCAGCGGTGCGCAACCAGTCGCATCTTCCGCTGTCGGTAGAAGCGCGGCTCTTGCCGGACAAGCAACAGCGCAAAAACGTCCAGCTAGCACTCGCAGCCAAGGGCTTTGCATCCGGCGTGGCCGACGGCGTTTTCGGCGGACAGACACGCGAAGCGATCAAACGCTTCCAAAGCACCAACCGTCAGCCGGCGAGCGGTTTCATCACCGAGCTCACTGCAGCAGCCCTTGGCATAAAGGTCAACGACAGGGCAGAGGGCATATACAGTTCAACGACGGCGCGAATCTATGACATCGACGACCTTACCGGGCTCGAAACAGACGAGCGTGTCCTTGCCGCCATCAAATGCCTGGGTCACGAGCCGTCCGTCTATGGTGCTTTCGGGGGCCATCTCTATGTCGTGGCACGAACGGGGTCGACTCGCGCACCCTATGCCGAAACCGTCGCCAAGAACTGCGGCACATATCTTGCCTCGATCACATCGGACGCGGAAAATGCCTTTATCGCATCGCTGTTTAACGCCGACCCGGGCTTTTTCGATATGGGCTACTACGCTCCGGACAACATCAGCTACAAAATCGGGCCGTGGATTGGCCTGGTTCAGGACCCGCAAGGCAAAGAGCCAAAAGGCGGCTGGCACTGGGACAGCGGCGAGGCGAGGCGAGGCGATGACTTACACAAAATGGGTCCCAGGCGCGCCATACGAATTCAAGCCGGACGCCGATTCCGCGATGTATTTTACCCAGCGTGACGGCCGGCAAGACATGAGGAGTACCTACCTCAACACGTGGCAAGACATGGGGCTCATCAACATGTCCCCGAGCCTCGTTCTTGAATTTGAGTAGTCACGCATATCGATTCCGGCGATGGGGTGCATTCAAGAATGTCCCGTCATGGCGATCCGTTCAGGCTCAGAGGCTCGGAGGGTAGGTCATGAAATGGCGTACAAAACTCACGTCCTGGGTCACCTCGGCCCTGATCGTCCTGCTTGCAGTCGGGCACGCCCTCGCCGAGGAGGACGGCAAACGGTTGGCGCTGATCGTCGGCATGAGCAACTACGTCGTTGCAGGTATTCTGCCCAATGCTTCGCGCGACGCCGAAGCGTTCAAGACCTTCCTCGATGACCAGGGCTTTGAGGCCGACCTCGTGCTCAATACAAATCGCAGGGGTCTCGCCGAGGCGCTTGCGCGCTTTTCGCGCAAGATCGGCCCCAAAGACGTTGCACTGTTTTACTACGCCGGACATGGCATGCAGCTGCACGGCGATAATTTCCTTGTCGCAACCGATGCGAGGCTCGAAAGCGAATTCGACGTGCCAGCCGAAACCATGGCACTCTCCGAAATTGTCAACGCGTTGGAAAAGCGTGCGAAGATCTCGCTGATCTTCCTCGATGCCTGCCGCAACAATCCGCTCGCAGACCGGCTCAATCGCGAAGTGGAGGGCGCAAGCCGCGGTGGCGCCATCAGGGGGCTCGCACCGATTGACACACAGGGTGCAGGCACGCTCGTGGCCTTTGCCGCGGCACCCGGACAGGTCGCCGCAGACGGCACCGACGGGCACTCACCCTTTACCCGTGCGCTGATCGCCAATCTCTCCGGCCCTGGCCTTGAAATCGGCACGGCCTTCAAGCGCGTGATCCGGGAAGTACGCTCAGAGACGGACGGGAAACAGTCACCGCAGATTCTGTCTTCGCTCGATCTGGAGTTCTATCTCGGCCGCGACACAGCCGTTAGAGAGCCTGCCCATTCGGCGGCGACCACCGTGGATCTCGCCGCGCTCGACTTTGGCAAGGCGATGCGTGTCGACACCATTCGAACCTGGAAACGCTTCATCGCCAAACATGGCAGCGGCAGCTACGCCGACGCAGCCCGCCAATCCGTTCGGCGTCTCGGAGCAATTGACGACCTGCGGTCGCCATTGGTAGCGATGGCGCAGGAGCAAAAGGTGTTCGACAGCAGGGAAAAGCGTTCAAGCGCGCAAGAGGCATTGCGCAGCGAAGGGTTCGATACGGGCCAGACAGACGGGACCTTCGGTGGCCAGACGCGCCGGGCGGTAACCTCGTTTCAGACAGCCCGCGGTCTGACGCAATCCGGATTTCTCGACCAGGAGACCAGCGCCGCCCTGGGCCTGGGATTTGCTCGCGTCGACCACCAAATCCTCTCGGCTGCAATCGCACGCCGCTATGATGCCGCCGATCTCGAGGGGCTTGAGGATGCGGCAGTGGTGGCCATGGTGCGTTGCCTGTCGCCGTTGTCCTTGACCTACGGCATGTTCGACGGGCGCCTCTACGCGGCCGCCTACAATGCGCAGCAGATCAGCTGGCAGGAAGCCAAGGCGACTGCCGAACGCTGCGGCGGTCACCTTGCCACGATTGAATCCAGTGACGAAAATGCGTTCGTCGCCTCGCTGGTAAACACGGACGCCAGGTTCTTCAACAGCCTGTTCGAAGGCGGGGAACATCGCCGCGTCGGACCCTGGCTCGGGCTCGTCAACGAGAACGGCATCGGCGACGCATGGACCTGGGTGACGGGCGCCGTTGTCACCTACAGCAGGTGGTTCAGGCGACCGCCGGAGAAGGCAGGCGCTGCGACGCTATATGCGGCATATCGCGCAAACAAAGTCCCCCTGGCCGCCTACATCGATACCTGGGGAGCGCGCGATGCATTGCGGCCGGTGCCGGGGTTCATCACCGAATTCGAGTGAGTGGCTACACCACTTCCCTCAACCGCTCTGCCGTCTGCAGGTCGACGGAGACGAGTTGGGACACGCCCTGCTCGGCCATGGTCACGCCGAAGAGGCGGTTCATGCGGGCCATGGTGATCGGGTTGTGGGTGATGATGATGAAGCGGGTCTCGGTCGAGGCCGCCATCTCGTCCATCAGGTTGCAGTAGCGCTCGACATTGTGATCGTCGAGCGGTGCATCCACTTCGTCGAGCACGCAGATCGGCGCCGGATTGGTGAGGAATACCGCAAAGATCAGCGCCATCGCCGTCAGCGCCTGCTCACCGCCCGAAAGCAGCGTCATGGTCTGCGGCTTCTTGCCCGGCGGGCGAGCGAGGATTTCCAGGCCTGCCTCCAGCGGATCGTCGCTCTCGATCAGTTGCAGCTCGGCGGTGCCGCCGCCGAAGAGGTGGGTGAAGAGCCGCTGGAACTGCACGTTGACCACATCAAACGCGGCGATCAGGCGCTCGCGGCCCTCGCGGTTCAGGTTCTGGATGGCGCTCCTGAGCTTGCGGATCGCCTCGATGACGTCGTCGCGCTCCCTAAGGAGAAGAGCAAGCTTTTCGGAAAGTTCCTTCTGCTCCTCTTCTGCGCGCAGGTTGACGGCGCCAAGCCGTTCGCGTTCGATCTTCAGCCGTTCGAGTTCGCGCTCGATGTTGCGCATGTCCGGCAACGCCGCATCGACAGCGAGCCCGGTCAGGCGCATCACCTCGTGCGGCGCACAGGAGAGCGCTTCCTGGATGCGCGCTTCGATTTCGACACGGCGCTCACGGGCCGAAACCAGCCGCTCCTCTGCGCGGCCACGCTTCTCGCGCGATTCCGCCAGCTCGGAGAGCGCCGTCGCCGCCAGCCGATCCGCCTCGCGCTGGTGATTTTCGGCCTCGGCGAGAAGGTCAGCCGCCTCGCGCCGTGCCGCTTCTGCCTTCTGCAATTCGTTCATCAACGCACGGCGCTTGTCATCGAACTCGTCGGGCGCGTCGATCAGTTCTTCCACTTCGTCGCGAGCCTCGGCCTCGCGGTCACGTAGCGTGGCGATATGTTCCTCGGCGCTCGCGGCGCGCGCCTTCCAGGTCTGGCGCTCGTTGGCTATCGCGGTGATGCGTCGCTGGCGGGCCTCGTTCTCGCGCGCCAGGCCGTCATGGGCGGCACGGGCCTCGGCAACTGCGGCACGATCGGCAGCGACGTCGGCGGTCTGCGTGCGCAGTTTCAGTTCCAGCTCCGAAAGATCGGGAGCATCCGCCAGTGCGTCGTTGGCCGTCTCGATCTGCTCGGCCACTTCCTCGACCTGGACCTCGATCTGGCTGCGCGTTTCCGCCAACACCGCACGGCGGCGAGCAAGATCGCCGGAGGCGCGCTCGGCGGCAGCAAGGGCGTCACGGGCTTCAGCTAGCTGCCGCGTGATCATGCGCTGCGCATCGCGCGCAAGCCGCAGTCTTTCGTCTTCGGCGTGGATGCGTGTACCGGCGGCCGCAAGTTCGGCCTCGGCGCGGCGCAGCGCCTCTGCTGCGCCCTCGGCTTCGGCATCGAGTTCTGCCAGCCGGTTCTTCTGGGCCAGTCGCAGGGCGGCCGCACTCGGCGCCTCGGAGCCGGTCACGTGCCCGTCCCAGCGCCAGACGGAGCCCTGCTTGGTGACGAGGCTCTGGCCCGGCTTCAACAGCGGCAGCAGCCGTTCCGCGTCCGCTTCGCTTGCGACAATGCCGATCTGCTTCAGCGCGCGGGTCAGCGCATCCGGTGCTTTCACGTGCGCAATCAGCGACGTAACGCCCTCCGGCAGGCCGGCGTCGCCGGCATGATCTCCCGGGGCGCGCCAATGGGCCGGCGCGTCCGTTTCGAGCGGTGAATCGAGATCGTCGCCAAGGGCTGCGCCGAGCGCGATTTCGAAGCCTCGGTCGACCTTCATCTCCTCGACGACGGCGGGATAGGTGCCGCCCGATGCCGCTTCCAGCATCCGCCGGATCGTGCGCGCTTCGGTTTCGATGCCGTTGAGAGTAGCGCGTGAACGATCAACAGGCGGACGCGCCTCGACCTCGGCGCGGCGCGCCTCTGCCAGAGCCTCCTCGATCGCAAGCACATTGATTTCCGCTTCTTCGAGCGCGGCCTCGGCAACCTCGACTTGGCCCTGTTTCTCATGCGGATCGGGAAGTGCGGCCATCTGCCGGTTTAGCTCGTCGAGATCGCGCGACTGATCGGCGAGCTGACGCGCAAGCCGGGCCTGGCGCTCCGAGAGATCGCGCAGCGTGCGCTCGAGCTGGTTGCGACCGGCCTGTGCCTCGGCACGTTCGGCCGTCAGCCGCGCCAACAGCGCTTCGTTGCCGGCAAGCTTTTCGTTCGCCTCTTCCAGCCGCTCGCGTGCTTCCGTCGCACGGTCATCGGCCTCGGCCAGCATGTCGCTGAGTTCGGCTTCTTCTTCGTCGAGCCGCGCCAGGATGCCGGCATTGTCGACGACAAGCCTCTCTTCGCGGGCGATGTCTTCGGCAAGCTGCGCCAGACGGCGCTGCAACTCGTCGCGCCGCCTGAGGATACGGCCGGCATCCTCTTCAAGCTGCGAGCGGGCGATCTGCAGGCGTTGCAAGGCGGCGGCGAACCGCGCCTCGTTCTCGCGCAACTCCGGCAGCTTCAGGCTGGCAATCGCCTGATCCTTCGCCGCCTGCATCTGCGCTTGCGCCTTTTCCGCGACCAGCGCCGTGATCTGATTGAGCTGGCTCGTCGCCTCGGCCTCCGCCTCCTTGGCGTGCACCCAGCGGATATGGAACAGGATCGCCTCGTGCTTGCGGATATCGGCCGAAAGCATCTTGAAGCGATTGGCCTGACGCGACTGGCGCTTGAGGCTCTCGATCTGGCTTTCGAGCTGCGAGGTTACGTCGTCGAGGCGTTCAAGGTTGGTTTCCGCTGCCCGGAGGCGCAGTTCCGCCTCATGGCGGCGCGAGTGCAGTCCGGAAATGCCGGCTGCTTCTTCGAGGAGTTGCCGACGCGCCTGCGGTTTGGCGGCGATCAGCTCGCCGATACGCCCCTGCCCGACCATCGACGGCGAGCGCGCGCCCGTGGAGGCGTCGGCAAAGAGGAGCTGCACATCCTTGGCGCGCGCCTCCTTGCCGTTGATGCGGTAGACGGAGCCCTGTTCGCGCTCGATGCGGCGCGTCACCTGGATCTCGTCACTGTCGTTGAAGGCGGCCGGTGCCGTGCGATCGCCGTTGTCGAGATAGAGGCCGACTTCCGCCGTGTTGCGCGCCGGACGGTTGCCGGATCCGGAAAAGATCACGTCGTCCATGCCGGAGGCGCGCATGTTCTTGTAGGAGTTTTCCCCCATCACCCAGCGCAGCGCTTCGACGAGGTTCGACTTGCCGCAACCATTCGGTCCTACGACGCCGGTCAGGCCCCGCTCGATGATGAACTCGGTCGGTTCGACGAAGGATTTGAAGCCAAGCAGGCGGAGCTTGTTGAACTTCATGCGGGCGACGCTGGGGCGACGAGATACCCCCCTCTACAGCGCCGCGAAACGAAAAAAACGGGCGCACGGCTGCTGCCGTCGCCCGTTTTCAGGAAAAGCGAAGGATCAGAGCTTGCTGTCGATGAGGGCCGACATAACGTCAACCGACATGTCCCCCGAATAGTGCTCACCATTGACGAAGAAGGTCGGCGTCGACTGTACGCCGAAATCCTTTGCGCCCCGCTGCATGACAGAGTTCACATCATCCAGAAGTTTTTGGTTCGTCAAGCAGGCCTCGAAGCTCTCCTGTGTAAAACCGGCGAGTTTGGACATTTGCAGCAGCGCATCACGGCCGTTCTGGGCCGCGGCCCACTGCTGCTGCTGCTTGAAGAGCATGGAGATCATCGGGAAATACTGGCCTTCCGGCGCGCAACGCGCCAGCATGAAGGCGGCGGCCGCGCGCGGATCGAACGGGAATTCGCGCACGATGAAGCGGACCTTGCCGCTGTCGATGTACTTCGTCTTGATCGCTTCGAACGTGTTGTTGTGGAAGGCCGCGCAGTGCGGGCAGGTCATCGACATGTATTCGACGATGGTGACCGGCGCATTGGCTTCGCCCAGCGCCATTTCCGGCAGGACGCCCGGCTCGAGCAGCTTTGCCTGATCGACCGAGCCTTCCGAAGAAGGAAGCTCGACCTTCACGGGAGCGGAGGTCGACTGGGCGACTTCGGTGCCTGCAGCCGGCTTTGCTTCGGTGCTTGCAGGGGCCGCGGCCGTCGATGCCGTGGTGATGGCGTCCGTAGCGGGATTTGCCGCCGTCTCGCTCGCCTCGGTCGGCGCGGTTGATGCCGTTTCCTTCTTTTCGTCGCTGCAGGCAGCAAGCACCAGGGCGACGGTTGCGATGGCGGCACCGCTGAGCAGGCGTTTCGTAAGGTTCATTGCGGAAGCGGACATGAATTTGACCCGTGTTCGGAGGGATTTATGGTGTGGATTCGATATCTTGCTGCGCGCGGGGCGGCAAGTGGCCGGTCGTCAACAGAATTCAAAGAATTGTGACCGGCTGATGGCCCTACCGCCGACGCGGCGCGAGCACGGCCGTCCCAAGCCGACGCAAAGCCGCCTTCAGTTCTTCGCTCTCTATGCCCTCGACCATCGCTTCCAGCCGGCGCGCGGGCTCGCCCGAAAGTGGCTTCGGCTTGCCACGGTGTTTGTGCTGCGGCGACACGGGCTTCTGAACGATGCGCAGTTGGCCGATGGCATAGAAACCGAAGAAACCGTTGATGCGCTGGATCAGTTCGCCCTGGGCATGGGTCAGGAAGAGCGCACGTGCGCCTTCACAAGCGACCGTCAACACGCCCGGCTGGTAGCCGCCCTCACCCGAGATTTCCGAGGCGCGGCGCGGCCAGGCGATCTTCTCCGGCCGCGTGCAATCGGCGAAGCCTTCCCCGGCAATTTCGTCCCAGGAGCCGAGCAGCATGGTGTTGATGCCTGCCCGCTTGGCGAGGACGGGGTCGATCAGGCCGTTGGCGACTTCGCTGATCTGGACGACACCCTTGCGTGGCTTCTGCTCACTCACGAAAGCGACTTTCTGTATGCAACGTCGATTGAGCCTTGATGCCGCGGCTCCGCTTCGCCAAGTATAGGCCGGAAAGAGAACTCCCGGCAAATCATGCACGATTCAATCCCAGCGGCCGACGCCGCTCCCCTACTTTTGGAATGGTACGACAGGCACCACCGCGACCTGCCCTGGCGGGTCTCTCCGCCTATGGCGAGCCGAGGGATCGTTGCCGATCCCTATCACGTCTGGCTGTCGGAGGTCATGCTGCAGCAGACGACGGTCCAGGCAGTGAAGGCCTATTTCGAGAAGTTCCTGTCGCTGTGGCCGACAGTCGAGGACCTGGCGCGCGCCGAGAACGAGGACGTGATGAAGGCCTGGGCCGGGCTCGGCTATTATGCCCGTGCCCGCAACCTGAAGAAATGTGCCGAAGCCGTCGCGAACAGTCACGGTGGCCGTTTTCCCGACACGGAAGACGGGCTGAAATCCCTTCCGGGCATCGGCGACTACACCGCAGCCGCGATCGCGGCGATTGCCTTCAATCGCAAGAGCGCCGTACTCGACGGAAATGTCGAGCGGGTGATCTCGCGCCTCTATGCGATCGAAGCGCCCCTGCCGGCAGCGAAGCCCGAAATGCGGGCGCGCGTCGCCATCCTCACGCCTGATGATCGTCCGGGCGATTTCGCCCAGGCGATGATGGACCTCGGCGCGACGATCTGCACGCCGAAGCGGCCTGCCTGCTCGCTCTGTCCCTTCCGTGCGCACTGTCGCGCACTCTCGGTTGCCGATCCCGAGACCTTTCCGCGCAAGGCGCAGAAGAAAGAAAAGCCACTTCGGCGCGGCGCGGCCTTCGTCGCGATCGATGCCGACAATGCCGTCTATCTGCGCAAGCGGGTCGAAACCGGCCTTCTTGGCGGCATGACCGAGGTACCCGGCACCGACTGGACATCGCGACAGGACGGCGACACCTCGCTCGCCTCCCAACCCTTCGTTGCGCCCTGGGAAGACTGCGGAACCATCAGCCACGTCTTCACACATTTCGAGTTGCGTCTCTCCGTCTACCGCGCCAATGTCGCGCGCGCCGGAGCGGAGGGCGACGGCTGGTGGGAACCCGTTCACTCCCTCGGGGCCCAGGCGCTGCCGACGGTCATGAAAAAGGCGATCACCCAGGCGATCCCTGACGCCTTCAAGGCTGAACGCTGAAAGATCGAGCAAGGAATGCAGCTATGAGCAGCATCGATATCCGCCATATCGTCTTCGACATCGGCAAGGTGCTGATCCACTATGACCCCAACCTGCCCTATAGCCGCATCATTCCGGACGAGGCCGAGCGCGAATGGTTCTTCGCCAATGTCTGCACCCATGACTGGAACATCGAGCAGGACCGTGGCCGCCCCTGGGAGGAAGCCGAAGCGCTTTTGATCAAAGACCATCCGGAACGCGAAGAGCAGATCCGTGCGTTCCGCAAGTATTGGCAGGAGATGGTGCCGCACGCCTATGTCGAAACGGTCTCGCTGCTGGAGCGGCTGATCGCCGAAGGGCGCGACGTGACCATGCTGACCAATTTCGCCTCTGATACGTTCCGTGAGGCCCAGCAGCTCTATCCCTTCCTGACATTGCCGCGCGGCGTCACGGTTTCGGGCGACGTGAAGCTAATCAAACCCGATATTGCCATCTACGAGACGCACACCCGCACCTTCGGGCTTACCCCCTCGGCCACGCTCTTCATCGACGACAGCGTGCCGAATGTCGAAGCCGCACGGCTCGCCGGCTGGCATGCGGTACACTTCGTCGATCCGGAGAAACTGAAGGCCGACCTCGTCGCCTACGGCATCCATCCCTGACGCAGGCCGTCTCGCCGAAAACCAGCCGATGGCCAGCTAAGTTGCGGTATCGTCAGCTTTCGGCCGAAACCATGCGCCACACCACCCAGCCAGCAAGCGCTGCGACCACCAGCCAGATGCATAGGATCGCGACCAGACCGCCGCGGCTGGACGGGCGCCCCTCCTGTGCCGTCGCCCGCTCCCGAAATTCGTGCATCAGCGCCGGCGGCACGAGACGCACCGCCAACAGGATGCCGAGCGGAACGATGACCAGATCATCAAGGTAGCCGAGCACCGGAATGAAATCGGGGATCAAGTCGACCGGCGACAGCGCATAGGCCGCCACGGCGCCGGCAACGAATTTCGCTGAAAGCGGCGTTCGAGGATCTCGTGCAGCGAACCAGAGTGCTACGACGTCGCGTTTGATTTGACGCGCCCATTGCTTCACGCGCTTGAGTCGATCGGGAGAGGTCATGCGGAAGGCACCCCATGTTCGGGTGAAGACTGGTTTCTCCGAACCCTATTTCCGGACGCAAGGACTGGCAATCAGGCGAAGCTTCGTTGCCTATCGCGTCAACCCGGCAAGCGTACCGGAAACATACAAATGCCCGGAATCCCCTTTTCGAGGATTCCGGGCATTTAAAGCACTCCTTCCGGGACTGAAGGTACAAAAACCGGTCGGAGCGCTTTTCGAAGGATCCGGCGAACTGGTTGATCAGTTCAGCTTTGCCAGATCATTTCGAATGACGGTTCTGAGTTCGTCGATGGGCTTCAGGGTGTTCCCGTCTTCGAAGTGCCAGAATGTCCATCCGTTGCATGCATCAAGCCCCTGGACCTTGGCGCCCAGGCGGTGAATTGAGCCGGCCTCGCCGCCGGAAGCGACCGTGCCGTCGGCGCGGACGATCGCGCTGTAGCGGCGCTTGGCGTCCGTGAGCACCGTGCCGGGCTTGATCAGCCCGCTTTCGATCAGCGTGTTGAAGGCGACACGCGGTTCGGCCTTCTTGCCGGTCATCACCGACAGCATGGCCTTGCCGAGCGGTTCGACCGCGTCGATGCGTGCCGATGCCGCGTCGATATAATCCTGCTCGCGCTCGATGCCGACGAAATGGCGGCCGAGGCGCTTGGCGACGGCACCGGTCGTGCCGGAGCCGAAGAAGGGATCGAGCACGACGTCGCCAGGCTTGGTGGAGGCCATGAGGATACGGGCGAGCAGTGCTTCTGGCTTCTGCGTCGGATGCACCTTCTTGCCGTCGTCGCCCTTCAGGCGCTCGTGACCGGAGCAGATCGGAAACAGCCAGTCGGAGCGCATCTGCACGTCGTCATTGGCCGCCTTCATCGCATCGTAGTTGAAGGTGTAGCCCTTGGCATTTGCGTTCGGCGTCGCCCAGATCAGCGTTTCATGGGCGTTCTGGAACCGGCGACCCTTGAAGTTCGGCATCGGGTTGGTCTTGCGCCAGATGATATCGTTGAGGATCCAGAAGTGCAGGTCCTGCAGGATGGCGCCGACGCGGAAGATGTTGTGGTAGGAGCCGATGACCCAGAGCGTGCCGGTCGGCTTCAGCACGCGGCGGCAGGCGAGCAGCCAGGCGCGGGTGAAGGCGTCATAGGCCTCGAAGGAGGCGAACTGATCCCATTCGTCATCGACGGCATCGACCACCGACTGATCGGGACGGGTCAGCATGCCGCCGAGCTGGAGGTTGTAGGGCGGGTCGGCGAAAACGACGTCGACAGAATTGTCGGGAAGCGCATTGAGCGCCGCAACGCAGTCACCCTTGATGATGCTGTCGAGCCAGCCCAGCGGGCGGGTGGAACGGGAGACTTCGGCAAGCGAAACAACTGAAGACATGGACAACTCGCAAATACGCTTACTCGGAACGGACTATGGAGCTTATGGTTACCGAAGATGGTTACCAAAGCCTGAAGGCCGTTCCGAAAAAGTTCGTATTCACGCCATGTTAGTGAGAACTTTTGCAGCGGCGTTTCATTTGGCGTCGTGAAAGGTGCGGCTGTCGGCCGGCGCTTCACGGCGCTCGTTCAGCCCGTAATCACGGATGACGGAGGCGATGCGCAGGCGATAGTCGGCAAAGATGCCATGGCGTCCCGCATCCTGCGCAGCGCGATGTTCGGCGCCGTTCCGCCAAGCCTTCACCGCCTCCTCGTCGCGCCAGAAGGATAGGGACAGCACCTTGTCGGGATTGGCGAGACTCTGGAACCGCTCGATCGAGATGAAACCATCGATGTCGTCGAGCAGTGGGCGCAGATCGGCGGCAATGCCGAGATAGGTGTCGCGACAACCCTCGGCCGGCAGGACTTCGAAGATGACGGCAATCATGTTTCACTTACCTCCGGCAGGCATAGATACGTTCTTCAGGAAGATTCGCTCCTCCTTCAGGATAAACCGCTCGCGGCGGGAAAAGGCGTAATTCTCTCGGCCGAGCGGATCGGCGGCAAGCCGGGCGCGATAGGCCTCGTAAGCCGCGAGGCTCTCGATGTTGTAGACCCCGTAGGCCGTTGTCGCCGAACCCTCGTGTGGTCCGAAATAGCCGATGAGATCAGCGCCGCAGCGCGGGATCGCCTCGCCCCAGTTGCGCGAATAGGTGGCGAACTCCTCCTTCTTGAAGGGATCGATTTCGTAGCGGATGAAGCAGGTGATCATCGTCGTCTCCTTGTGGCCACGGCATTTTGCGGGCCTTCGATGAGTGGAGTATGCCCGCTTGTTCGATAGGGATGCTTCGACTACGATCGAAGTATGAAGGAAGGTCCTGACATCGCTCTCATCGGATCGCTGATCGGCGATCCCGCCCGCGCCAACATGCTGACGGCGCTGATGGCCGGCCGTGCCCTGACGGCGACCGAACTTGCGACCCACGCCGGCATCACGCTGCAGACCGCCAGTTCCCACCTTTCCAAACTCGAAGCCGGTGGCCTGCTCACCCAGCGCAAGCAGGGACGGCACCGCTATTTCCAACTCGCGGAAGACGAAGTCGGGCTGATGCTCGAGAACCTGATGGGTTTTGCCGCCAGCCGCGGCATGAACCGCCATCGACCAGGCCCTAAGGATCCGGCGCTCCGGAAGGCGCGCGTCTGCTACAACCATCTCGCCGGCGACTATGGCGTACGCATGTATGACAGCCTGATTGCCGAGAAGCAGATCGAGGTCAAAGGCGACGACCTGGCGCTGACGCCGGCCGGCCAGAGCCGGATCGAGGCGCTCGGCATCGACTATGCCGCATTGAAAAAATCCCGGCGGCCGATCTGCCGCACCTGTCTCGACTGGAGCGAGCGTCGCTCGCATCTCGCGGGATCTCTGGGCGAAGCGCTGCTGACGCTGTTCATCGACAAGGGCTGGGCAAAACGCGAGGCCAACAGCCGCGCCATCCGCTTTACGGCCAATGGCGACAAGGCGTTTTCGGAGCTGTTCCCGCAGTAGTGGCTGCGCGTCTCAATCGACGCAATTCCGGACGGAAAACCGCTTCACACTTTTCCTGGAATTGCTTCGTAGTTAACGCAATTCCGGACGGAAAACCGTCTCACACTTTTCCTGGAATTGCTGCTAGCCGACGATCGAGAAGGCTTCGCGGGTTTCGCCGGCCGCTGTCCTCACCGGCGTCTTCCCGATCCATCCAACATGGCGTTCCAGGATCTTTGCAGCCTCGTCGCCGCGGCCTTCGCGCAAGGCTGCGAGGATCGCGCGGTGATCGTGGTCGGTGCGCGCTTCCCAGCTCGTGCGCCAGGCAGAGAAGAGAAAACGGGCGCTTGCCGCATGCAGATCGTCGATCGCGGCCAAGAGCCTCGGCATGCCGCAGGGCTGCAGGATCAATCGGTGAAAGGCGCGGTTCGCCGCTTCCCAGGAGCGCACGTCGCGCGAGGTGTCGGCGGCGACCGTCGCCGCTTCGGCCCGATCAAGGATCGCCGGCGTCAAATGCGGGATCGCATGGCGTAGAGCCAGAACCTCGAGAACCGCGCGCATCTCCGCAACCTCCCTCACCTCCTTGAGATCGAAGGAGGCGACGCGGACGCCGCGGCGCGGTTCGCTGACGGCAAGCCCCTGGGCCTCCAGCCGCCGAAAAGCCTCGCGAACGGGAACGTGGCTCGCGCCGAATTCCTCGGCGATGTGATCCTGCCGCAAGCGCTCCCCGGGCATCAAAATGCCGGAGATGATCCTCTCGGCGAGTGCCCTGCTGATGCGACTTGCAAGTGTGTCGTCCTGTTGCTTTTCCATCGCCTACAGATAGAGCCGCGAAACAATACTGTCGAGCAAGCGGAACAGCGGTTTCGATAATTTCCAAAGGTTGAGCTTTCGGCCGCCTTCGTATAAAGCTCTGGCGTACGAAAGCCCCGCGCCGCGCAAGCTATCCTCCCCCTGCCTGCGGCGCCTTCTTCTCCCAGGGAACTGTTTCAAATGTCCGGTATCGATCTCATCATTTTTGATTGCGACGGCGTTCTCGTCGATTCCGAAATCATCGCTTCGGAAGTCGAAGCCGCGCTGCTCACCGAAGCGGGTTATCCGATCAGCGTCGAAGAAATGGCTGAGCGTTTTGCCGGCATGACCTGGCACAACACGCTGTTGCAGATCGAGAAGGAAGCGAGCATCCCGCTTTCCGCGTCGCTGATCGGCAAGGTAGACACCATTCTCGACGAACGTCTGGAGCGCGACGTCAAGATCATCGACGGCGTCAAGCCGATGCTGCTGCAGCTCACCCTGCCCCATTGCATCTGCTCGAACTCCACCTCGGCGCGCCTCGCCATGATGCTCGGCAAGGTCGGCATCAAGGACCACTTCGGCCCGCGCATCTACTCGGCGCGCGACCTCGGACCCGATCGCGTCAAGCCGAAGCCGGACATCTTCCTGCATGGTGCCAAGCAGATGGGCGTGGACCCGTCGCGGGTGCTGGTCATCGAGGACTCGGTGCATGGTATCCACGGCGCGCGTGCCGCCGGCATGCGCGTCGTCGGCTTCACCGGCGGCTCCCACACCTTCCCGTCGCATGCCGACAAGCTGACGGAAGCCGGCGCGGAGACCGTGATCTCGCGCATGACGGCCCTTCCGGGCGTGATCGCAGCACTTTCCGAATGGTCGGAATCGCTGACAGCCTGAGACGCCGCGGCCGACCGATTTTGCCCCCTTTCGCCCCGGCCTTCAGCCGGAGCGGGAAAGAAGCCTTCGGCCACCACGGCAGGCGTCCAATTAGGCGTCGAGGGACACGATGACACATTGCAGTCGCGTCGCGTCCCCTAGAAAATCTCCCAGGTTTTCGAAAAGCCGCGCACGAGGGCCATATCAAGCAAGCCCCATCAGGGGTATTTCTAGGAGGAAACACTATGCGTCTTTCAATGTTGACTGGCCTGACCCTGGCGGCCAGCGTCGCCTTCGGCCCGCTCGCCTTTGCCGATATCACCGTTGGCGTCATCACGCCGCTCACCGGCCCGGTCGCGGCCTATGGCGAGCAGGTGAAGAACGGGGCGGAAACGGCCGCTGAAGAGATCAACAAGGCTGGCGGCATCAACGGCGAAAAGATCGTCCTGAAGCTGCTCGACGACGCCGGCGACCCGAAGCAGGCCGTTTCGGTTGCCAACCAGGCGGCTGGCGAAGGCATCCGCTACGTGGTCGGCCCGGTGCTTTCGGGCACCTCGATGGCGGCTTCCGACGTTCTCGCCGAGAACGGCATTCTGATGGTGACGCCGACGGCAACGACGCCTGACCTCACCACCCGCGGCCTCTGGAACGTGCTGCGCACCTGCGGCCGCGACGACCAGCAGGCTGAGGTCGCCGCTGCCTATGTGGTCAAGAACCTCAAGGACAAGAAGGTCGCCGTGCTGCACGACAAGGCTCCTTACGGCAAGGGTCTCGCTGACGGCTTCAAGAAGGCGATCAACGCAGGCGGCATCACCGAGGTCGTCTATGAAGGCCTGAACCCGGGCGACAAGGACTTCAGCGCCATCGTCACCCGCCTGAAGGCCGAGAATGTCGATGTCGTCTACTTCGGTGGCTACCATCCGGAAGGCGGCCTGCTCGCACGCCAGATGCACGATCAGAGCGTGAAGGCACAGATCTTTGGCGGCGACGGCCTGTCGAACACGGAATTCTGGGCAATCGGCGGCGAAGCTGCGACCGGCACGGTCTACACCAACGCCAGCGACGCGACCCGCAACCCGGCATCAGCTCCAGCCGTCGAAGCGCTGAAGGCGAAGAACATTCCGGCCGAAGCCTTCACTCTCAACGCCTACGCCGCCGTGCAGGTGTTGAAGGCTGGCATCGAGAAGGCCGGCTCCGCCGAAGACGCGACTGCGGTTGCCACTGCGATCAAGTCCGGCGAAGCGATCGACACGGTGCTCGGCAAGCTGACCTATGGCGAAGCCGGCGACCTCACCTCGCAGGCTTTCTCGCTCTACAAGTGGGAAGGCGGCAAGAGCGTTCCGGCTGAATAAGCTAGAGCGCGATATAAAATAGAAACGCCGGGGCTTGCCCCGGCGTTTTTGTTTGCAGGCTGCAATCGCAGCTTACTTTTTCTTGCCCTTTGCCGGCGGACCTTCGTCGAAGCCGACATAGACCGTGGCGTTGGAACCGGACCCTGCCGGCAATGTCACGTCGGCCTTGGTGAAGACGAACTGCGCCGAACCGGTCGAAGGAATTTCGACCGCATGCTGCGTCAGCTCGGAATAGAGCGTCTTGTCGTCGTCGGTCGCAGCCACGCGGATCGGCATGGTGATCTTGCCGGGACCGCCGGCGGGACCGCTGACGACGCGGCCCTGGACCACGACAGTAATGGTTATCGCGCTCTCGCTCTGTACGCATTGGCGCGTCGTGTCGGCAAGAGAGGCTTGGTAGACGAGCTTCGACGGGTCGTTTTTGGCACCCTTGGCGTAGCTGGTGAACACATTTGTGCCGTCACGCAGGACGACCTGCGGGCATGCCGCCTGGACGACGGCTGGCGTCGGAGCGGTGGCGCTGCCGCCCGCATCGATCGCTCCGCCGGATTGCGTCTTGTTGCAGCCGGCGAGGACCGCGAGAAAAGATATTGCGAGAACAGGCCGGGATACTTTGCCAAACACGTTGAACAACCTCTGCTGGACCGGTTGAAACTCCTTGACCGAAATCTCGGCCGGAAGACCTTTCATGGCCTTCGGGCATCGTCTATAGCAGCGACAAACTGAAAAATCGATTGGGTCGGCGTGTCCCTTCCGAATTTTCCGAAACCTGATCTACGGTCGGAAATTGCGTCGGTGACAAGAATAGATGCAGACTTTGTCAAGGACTGACGCAATAAGACGGGCAAACCGCGGCGCCGCTTTCTAGGGTCGTCGCGATCGGCAGGTGGGACGAAGGACAATCATGGTGAAGTATATCTCGACGCGCGGCGAATCCGCTCCTCTCGGCTTCTGCGACGCGCTGCTTGCCGGTCTTGCGCGCGATGGCGGTCTTTATCTCCCCAAAGAATGGCCGAAGTTTTCCAAGAAGGAAATCCGCGGCTTGCGCGGCAAATCCTATCAGGAGATCGCGTTCGCCGTCCTCGAGCCCTTCACCAACGGCGAGATCCCGGCGGCCAAGTTCCGCGAAATGATCGACGAAGCCTACGCCACCTTCCGCCACCCGGCCGTGGCTCCGCTCGTCCAGACCGGCCCGAATGCCTTTGTCATGGAGCTGTTCCACGGCTCGACGCTCGCCTTCAAGGACGTGGCGATGCAACTGCTTGCGCGGCTAATGGACTATGTGCTGGCCGAGCGCGACGAGCGCGCCACCATCGTCGGCGCGACCTCGGGCGACACCGGCGGTGCGGCGATCGACGCCTTCGCCGGCCGCGAACGCACCGACATCTTCATCCTCTTCCCGCACGGCAAGGTTTCGCCGGTGCAGCAGCGACAGATGACGACGTCGCAGGCATCAAACGTTCACGCCATTGCCGTCAAGGGCAACTTCGACGATTGCCAGAACCTCGTCAAAGCCATGTTCAACGACGGAGCCTTCCGCGATCGCGTCAAGCTTTCGGGTGTCAACTCGATCAACTGGGCGCGCATCATGGCCCAGATCGTCTATTATTTCACCACTTCGGTCGCGCTCGGCGGGCCGGATCGCAAGATCTCCTTCACGGTGCCCACCGGCAACTTCGGCGACATCTTCGCCGGTTACGTCGCCAAGCGCATGGGCCTGCCGATCGACAAGCTGGTGATCGCCACCAACGAAAACGACATCCTCGCCCGCACGCTGAAGACCGGGCGCTACGAGATGCGCGACGTCAAGGCGACCACTGCACCGTCGATGGACATCCAGATCTCGTCGAACTTCGAACGGCTTCTGTTCGAGGTGAGCGACCGTGATCCGGGCGAAGTGCGCGCGGCAATGGACGGCCTCAAGCAGTCCGGTTCCTTCACCATTCGCGATAAGGCGCTGAAGGCCATCCGCAAGGAATTCCGCGCCGGCCGCGCCTCGGAGAAGGAAGTGGACAAGACGATCGCCAAGACGCTGGAAGAAACCGGCTATCTTCTTGATCCCCACAGCGCTGTCGGCGTCTTCGTTGCCGAGAAGTACGAGAAGCCGTCTGCTCCCATGGTGACGCTCGCCACCGCCCATCCGGCGAAATTCCCGGACGCGGTAAAATCGGCCAGTGGTATTGACCCGGCGCTTCCGACGTGGCTTGCTGACCTGATGAACAGGGAGGAGCGTTTCGATATCCTGGATGCGGACCTGAAGAGCGTCGAGACCTTTATCGGCGAGCGCACCCGTCTCCGGGGGTAAGAACGAGAAGAAACGTATGATGAAAGTTGAGTGCACCCGGCTCCCTTCCGGGTTGACGGTGGTAACCGAGCAGATGCCGCATCTCGAAAGCGTGGCGCTCGGGGTGTGGATCAAGTCCGGTTCGCGTAATGAAACCCTGGGCGAACATGGCATTGCCCACCTGCTGGAGCACATGGCTTTCAAGGGCACCGCGCGGCGCACCGCCCGCCAGATTGCCGAAGAAATCGAAAATGTCGGCGGCGAAGTCAACGCCGCCACGTCGACCGAGACGACGTCCTACTATGCGCGCGTCCTCAAGGACCATGTACCGCTGGCGGTCGACATTCTCGCCGACATCCTCACCGAATCCACTTTCGACGACGAGGAGCTGCGGCGCGAGAAGCAGGTGATCCTGCAGGAAATCGGCGCTGCCGACGACACGCCGGATGACGTGGTCTTCGACCGCTTCGCCGAGACCGCCTATCGCAACCAGACCGTCGGACGTCCGATCCTCGGCACCCCCGAGACGGTCATGTCGTTTTCCGCCGGCCAGATCCGCCACTATCTCGGCCGCAATTACACGACCGACCGCATGTTCGTGGTCGCCGCCGGCGCCGTCGAACACGACGCGTTCGTTCGCCAGGTCGAGGAACGCTTCTCCTCGCTGCCGCGCACGCCGATCGCGACCCCGGTGCTCGAAACCGCCCGCTACACCGGCGGAGAAAGCCGCGAGACGCGCGACCTGATGGACGCGCAGGTCCTGCTCGGCTTCGAAGGCAAGGCCTATCACGCCCGCGACTTCTATTGCTCGCAGATCCTCGCCAACATCCTCGGCGGCGGCATGTCCTCCCGCCTCTTCCAGGAAGTGCGCGAACATCGCGGCCTCTGTTATTCGGTCTATGCCTTCCATTGGGGCTTTTCCGACACCGGTATCTTCGGTGTGCACGCGGCAACCGGCGGCGAGAACCTGCCGGAACTGATGCCCGTCATCGTCGACGAACTGCGCAAGTCCTCGATGAACATCGAGCAGCAGGAAATCGAGCGGGCCCGCGCCCAGATCCGTGCACAATTGCTGATGGGCCAGGAAAGCCCGGCCGCCCGCGCCGGCCAGATCGCCCGCCAGATGATGCTCTACGGCCGCCCGATCCCCAACGAAGAACTGATGGAGCGCCTGTCCGGCATTACCATCGAACGCCTGACCGATCTTGCCGGCCGGCTGTTCTTCGATACGACGCCGACGCTCTCGGCGATCGGCCCGCTGGAGCAGCTTGCCCCGATGGGCGACATCCTGTCGACATTGACCGGCAAGGCCGCCGTACCGCACGCCGTCGCCAGCTAAACAGGCCCAGATCATTTCATGGTTTCATCGAAACCGTGAAATGATCTTGCCTTTTCGAGGCGACCGCATGTCTCCTTAAATCGACCTCGACTTAAGGACAAAGACATGCAGAAAATCAAAGTGCTACAGCGACCTTTGCGCGTCTGACAAGACGCGCGGCGCTGTAGGCAACTCCTGGCGGAAAGCGTTTGCCACTTTTCCTGAAATTGCCCCGGGCCGCCGAGGACGCAAACACCATATCCAAATGGTGAAGTCTTTGCGCCTTTTCGCAAATTCGGATTCGATTTGCGCGCAAAGTTGTGCAACGTTTCGGTTTGGACAGCGCAAAGGCGCGCTGCCGGGCGGATGATAAAAGGTCCCCGCACGCAAACTGGACGGCCTCGGAGGCAGCTATGACACGATCGGTTTTTCGGTTCCTGTCGCGGCAGCCGGAGGCGATCGAAATTGCCGACCAGAATTATCTGCTGCGGCTCCCGCGCTATGCCGATTATCGTCAATGGTACCAGCTCAGAAGCGAGAGCCGCGCCTTCCTGGAGCCTTGGGAACCATCCTGGCGTACT
Organism: Ensifer sp. ENS10; assembly: GCF_014852025.1. Lineage (NCBI taxonomy): Bacteria > Pseudomonadati > Pseudomonadota > Alphaproteobacteria > Hyphomicrobiales > Rhizobiaceae > Ensifer > Ensifer sp. ENS10. Next base: position 896,112 of record NZ_JACVAS010000001.1, on the reverse strand, counting down.
GACGAGATGACAGAGAGTTCCTTTCGCAGCCGGGTCATCCGCAACGAACAGGAATATTCGTCCGGCCAGGCCGTGCCGCTCTTTCTTTTCCACAAGCCAGACGAGACGCTGCTCGGGGGGCTGACCATCGGCCACATCCGCCGCGGCGCCGGGCAAAACTGCATGATCGGCTACTGGATGGGCGCGCGCCACGCCGGCAAGGGCCATATGTACGCGGCCCTGAGGCTCGCTATTCCCTACATCTTTTCGACCCTTGAGTTGCACCGTATTGAAGCAGCCTGTATTCCGGACAACTCAAGAAGCATCCGGCTCCTTGAAAAGGCCGGTTTTGAGCGTGAAGGCTACTTAAGACAGTACTTGAGAATCAATGGCCAGTGGCGAGACCACGTGCTCTTTTCTCTCCTGTCCGACGATGCCCTACCGAACAGGAATATGCCCCTTTGATGCCTCTAGCCCGCTCGCCCTTCGCTTGGTCAGCCTCGAAGCTGGCAGCGTTTCTAATTGCGCTCACGACGTTTTTCTGCGCGCTCGGCGGTGCGGCCCAGGCTCTGGAGCCGGTGAAGATTTCGCGCGAGGACACCGCGCTCGACCTGACGGCAACGACCGAGATCTACAGCGGCCGTAACGAGGCCTTCCAGGTCTCGACCGCGCCCGGAACCGACGGCATCGTGCGCCGCATCGAAGTGCGCTCCAGCAGCGAAGACCATCAGGGCGACTGGGCGGTGTTCGCGCTCGCCAACGTTTCGGCCGAACCGCTCGACCGCGTGATCGTGGCGCCGCATTTCCGGCTGGTGAATTCCAAGCTCTTCTGGCCGGATCTCGGCTCCAAGCGCATCCTTTCGATTACACCCAGCGAAGGCTTCGCGCTCAGCCGCGAGCCGAGCGACGAGGCGGACGTCTTCCGTATCACGCTGGCGCCGGGCGTCATCATCACCTTCGTCGCCGAACTCGCGACGCCGGAGCTGCCACAAATCTATCTGTGGGAGCCGGACTCCTACAAAGACACGGTCAACGCCTTCACACTCTACCGCGGCATCGTGCTTGGCATTGCCGGCCTGCTCGCGGTGTTCCTGACCATTCTTTTCGTCGTCAAGGGAACCTCGATGCTGCCGGCAACGGCGGCGCTCGCCTGGGCGGTTCTCGCCTATATCTGCGTCGATTTCGGCTTCCTGTCGAAGCTCATCAGCGTCACCGCAGGCGACGAACGAATATGGCGAGCGGGCACCGAGGTCTTCCTCGCGGCGGGCCTCGTGATCTTCCTGTTCACCTATCTCAATCTCAACCGCTGGCACCAGCATCTGGGTTACGCCACACTCGCCTGGATCCTGGGCCTCGGCCTGCTTTTCGGCGTCGCCGTCTATGATCCGGCAATTGCGTCCGGCATCGCCCGCCTTTCCTTTGCGCTGACGGCAACCGTCGGGATCGTGTTGATCGCCTATCTCGGCTTCAACCGCTACGACCGCGCAATCCTTCTGGTGCCGGCCTGGCTGCTCATACTCGTCTGGCTCTTCGGCGCGTGGCTGACCGTCACCGGCCAGCTCGCCAACGACATCGTGCAGCCGGCGCTCGGCGGCGGTCTCGTCCTCATCGTGCTCCTGATCGGCTTCACCGTCATGCAGCATGCGGTTGCCGGCAGCGGCTACCAGCAGGGCCTGTTCTCGGATCTCGAACGCCAGTCGCTCGCGCTCACCGGCTCCGGCGACACCGTCTGGGACTGGGACGTCGCCCGCGACCGCGTGGTGACCATGCCCGATATCTCGACGCAGCTCGGCTTGTCGCTCGGCAGCATGCACGGCCCCTTGCGCAACTGGTTGCCGCGGCTCCACCCTGATGACCGCGACCGCTTCCGGGCGACGCTCGACGTGCTTCTGGAGCGCCGCCGCGGCAAGCTCAATCATGAATTCCGCGTGCGCGCCGAGGACGGCCACTATCACTGGCTTTCCATTCGCGCCCGGCCAGTGCTCGGCGCCAACGGCGAAATCATCCGCTGTGTCGGCACTATCATCGACATCACCGAACAGCGCAATTCCGTGGAGCGTCTGCTGCACAACGCGCTGCTCGACAATCTGACCGGCCTTCCGAACCGCCAGGTCTTCCTCGACCGGCTGCAGGCGATCCTGCTGATGGCCGACGGCAGCAATTCGGTGCGCCCGACGGTGCTCGCAATCGACATCGACCGCTACAAGCAGGTCAATGATCTCCTGGGCATCGCCGCCGGCGACAACATCCTGATCGCCTTGACGCGACGGTTGCGGCGGCTCCTGCGCCCGCAGGACACGCTTGCCCGCCTCGGCGGCGACCAGTTCGGCCTGATCCTGATGTCGGAGCGCGATCCCGCCAAGGTCGCGGATTTCGCCGACGCGGTGAGCAAGGCGATCATGGTGCCGCTCAACTACGGCAACCGCGAAATCAACCTGACGGCTTCGATCGGCCTCGTCTCCTGGCTCGACCAGGAGCAAAGCGCAGCAGGCCTGCTCGACGATGCCGAGCTCGCCATGTTCCGGGCAAAGAAGGAAGGCGGCAACCGTGTCGAGCCCTTCCGCCCTGCTTTCCGTACTTCTGGATCGGACCGGCTTCAGCTCGAAGCCGATCTCAAGCGGGCGATCGAACGCAAGGAGCTCTCGCTGGTCTATCAGCCGATCGTCCGGCTGAATGATGCGGAGATCGCCGGTTTCGAAGCGCTGATGCGCTGGGATCATCCGAAGCGCGGCAACATCTCGCCGACCGAGTTCATTCCGATTGCCGAGAATTCCGACCTCATCAACCAGCTCGGCATGTTCGCCTTCGACAAGGCAACGAGCGATCTGACGGAATGGCAAGTCCAGACCGGCGACCTGCCGATCTTCGTCTCGATCAACCTTTCGAGCGCGCAGCTGCTCAACAACGAGCTCTATGACGACGTCCGCGCAATTCTCACCAAAAACCGCTGCGATCCGGGTAAAGTGAAGATGGAACTGACGGAATCGCTCGTGATGGAAAATCCCGAGCAAGCCCGTCTCGTCCTCGAAAAGCTGAAGGAAGCCGGATTGAAACTGGCACTCGACGACTTCGGTACCGGCCATTCGTCGCTTTCCTACCTCACCCGCTTCCCCTTCGACACGATCAAGATCGACAAGGCGCTGGTGCGCGACCCGAGCGACAAACGCGGCATCCTGCTGCGCTCGGTGATCACCATGGCGCGTGAGCTCGACATGCAGGTGGTGGCCGAGGGTATCGAATCCGAAGACGATGCAATCCAGCTTTCACAGATGGGCTGCGACTACGGCCAGAGCTTCCTCTTCGGCCCGCCGATCGGCTCGGAATCGATCCAGCGACTGTTGAAGGAGCGCTTTCCGCTGATGAAGCGGGCGTGAGTTCGGCAACACGACGCCGCTCAGCGCGCACATCGCCATAAGCCCGTCGGCTACAGCCCGGCGGGCTTTTCATTTCAACATGAATGATTGAAGAACGCCGGCTAAGACGGCGATCAGGCGTGGCCTGCGTCCACCGAGAGCATCGCGGCCGACACGCCCATCAGCGCCAGCGCCCGGTCGTATTTGTCGTCCAGCGCCTTGTCGAAGATCAGTTCCTCGCGTGCCGGGCTCGTGAGCCAGCCGTTCTGGGTGATTTCCGCCTCGAGTTGCCCCGGACCCCAGCCGGCATAGCCGAGCATCATCGTCGCCCTGACTGGCCCCTCCCCGCGCGAAATGGCGCGGACGATATCGAGCGTTGCCGTCAGGCAGATGTCATCGCTGACCGGAATGCTGGAATCGCTCAGATAGTCGTCGGAATGCAGCACAAAGCCGCGCCCAGTCTCGACCGGCCCACCGGCCTGAATCTGGAAATCCCGTGTCATCTGCGGAAGCCGGATCGCCTCTTCCTCGTCGAGAATATCGAGGTGGAGCAACACGTCCGGAAAGGTCAGTTGTTGAGGCCGATTGAGCACGAAGCCCATGGCGCCGTCGTCTGAATGAGCACAGATGAAGATGACCGTGCGGGCGAAATTGGCATCAAACATTCCCGGCATGGCGATCAGGAATTGACCGTCAAGGAAACCTCGCTCCCGTCTCTTCTGCGCCATCGGAGTCGACATCATGGGAACAGCCTACCAATTCACCGCGAAATGAAAAGCGCCTCAGCGTCGCGGCCGGGAAATATTGCACGCACGACGTTCACTTCGCCGTGTCCGATCAAGCGATTATGATCGTTGCTCTCTTCGCAGCGTCTGGAGCAGCATCGGCAAAAGCGATATTGCTTCCGACATGATCCAGCGCTCCACACATCAGAACATGGCCCAGTTCATTGGCGCGGCAAGCCTCATCGCCGCTTTTTTTCTTACCGTCGCTGCACAGGCGGCCACCAGCGACTGGGTGACCTCTCCAGGCGGCATGATCCGCCTCGTCGCAGCCCAACCCAGGCAGGATGGTACGATCCCCGCAACGCTCGAAGTCAAGCTTAACGCTGGCTGGAAGACCTATTGGCGCGAGCCCGGCGCAAGCGGCATCCCTCCGCAGGTGACGATCGATCCGGCGAGCGGCGTCGTACTCGAGAAGGTCGGCTTCCCCGTGCCGAAGACGTTCGACGATGGCGTGGTGCGCTACGTCGGCTACGACAAGTCGGTCGCTTTCCCGCTGACGCTGAAGCGCGTCCAGGGCACGGGCGACGTGACCATTCGCGCCTCGGTGTTTCTCGGCATCTGCGAAGACATCTGCATCCCGGTCCAGGGCGAGTTGACGCTGGCGCTGAAGCAGGGCGACTTCGACAATCCGCTCGACAGCGCGCGCATCGATGACGCCGTTGCCGCCCTGCCGGAAGCGCCGTCCAAGGACTTTGCCGTCACGGCGAGCCGCTATGATGCGGCAAAAACCGTGCTGCACCTCTCCGTGCACTTGCCTGATGGCGCGGACCATCCGGAGCTGTTCTTGGCCGGCCCCTCCGGCGTTTCTTTCGGCAAGCCCGAGATCGCGATCGAGGGCGAGGCGGGCCTCAGCGCAGCCGTCCCGGTTCGCCTCTCCGGCAAGGACAGGGAACTCAAGGGCAAGCCGATCGTTGTCACCATACGGGCCAAGGGCCGCAGCATGGAGACGACCCTTGCCTTTGACTAGGCCGCATCTATAGTCCGCCGAGTTCTCCGACGAGTGCGGAGAAGCGAAGACGCAAGCAACGCAAGGAGAGTGCCGTGACCATTGCCGTCGGAGACAAACTGCCAGCCGCAACCTTCAAGGAAAAAACCGCCGACGGTCCGGTGGAGGTCACCACCGATCAGCTCTTCGCGGGCAAGCGCGTCGTGCTCTTCGCCGTTCCAGGTGCCTTCACGCCCACCTGCTCGCTCAACCATCTGCCAGGTTACCTCGAAAACCGCGACGCGATCCTTGCCCGCGGCATCGACGATATCGCCGTCGTCTCGGTCAACGACCTGCATGTGATGGGTGCCTGGGCAACCGCATCCGGCGGCATGGGCAAAATCCACTTCCTTTCCGACTGGAACGCCGCTTTCACCAAGGCACTCGGCATGGACATCGACCTGTCGGCCGGCACGCTTGGCGTCCGCTCGAAGCGCTATTCGATGCTGGTGGAAGACGGCGTGGTGAAGTCGCTCAATCTCGAAGAAAGCCCGGGACAGGCGACCGTTTCCGGCGCTGCGGCGATGCTCGAGCAGCTCTGAGCGCAGAAGTATGTGCAAATGGAAACGGGCCTCAACGGGCCCGTTTTTCATTTCACGAGAAGAGAGTCCGGACGGCGCCCCTTCTTGTAGGGTTCCATGCCCTTGCGGGCGAGCTCGTCGGCGCGCTCGTTTTCCGGATGGCCGGCGTGGCCCTTGACCCAATGCCAGGTCACCTTGTGTCGGCGGTTGGCTTCGTCCAGCGCCTGCCAGAGTTCGCCATTCTTCACCGGCTTCTTGTCCGCGGTTTTCCAGCCGTTCTTCTTCCAGCCGTGGATCCACTTGGAGATGCCGTCCATCACATATTTGCTGTCGGTATGCAGATCGACCTCGCAGGCGCTCTTCAGCGCATCGAGCGCCGAGATCGCCGCCAACAATTCCATGCGGTTGTTGGTTGTCTCGGCTTCGCCGCCGGAGAGTTCCTTTTCCACCTCGCCGTAGCGCAGCACGGCGCCCCAGCCGCCCGGCCCCGGATTGCCGGAGCAGGCGCCGTCCGTGAAGATGTCGACGTGTTTCATGCCCGGCCCTCTTCGCGTCTCAGGCCGTATTCAGCGCTCGAAGCGATGGCGCGGTGGAAGCGGATCTTCGTCAGATATTCGAGCGGATCTTTCTTGACCACGAGCGCGCCGGCAGGCGTCATCAGCCAATCATAGAGCCGCGTCAGGAAGAAGCGCAGCGCCGAGCCGCGGCAGAGCAGCGGCAGGGCGTCGACCTCCGCCGGCGTCAGCTTGCGCACGCTCTCGTAGCCCGAAAGCATCGCCATGCCCTTGGTGATGTTGTAGGAGCCGTTTTTCTCGAAGCACCAGGAATTCAGGCAAACGGCAACGTCATAGGCGAGATAGTCGTTGCAGGCGAAGTAGAAGTCGATCAGGCCGGAAAGCTGGTCGCCGAGGAAGAAGACATTGTCCGGGAAGAGATCGGCGTGGATGACGCCATCCGGCAAGGACTGCGGCCAATGACGTTCCAGATGCTCGAGTTCCGCCGATATCTCGTCCTTGAGACCCGACTGCACCTCGTCGGCGCGCGCCTCGGAATTGACCCAGAGTGGCCGCCAGCCGCCAACCGAAAGCGCATTGGTGCGCTTCAGCGCGAAGCCTTCGCCGGCAAGATGCATGGCGGCAAGCGCCTTGCCGACCTCGTGGCAGTGTTTTGCCTCGGGCTTCCTCAGCCACATGCCCTCGAGGAAGGAGATGACGGCGGCGGGGCGGCCGGAGAGCTCACCGAGCAGCTTGCCATCGGCCCGCGGCAGCGGTAGCGGGCAGGACAGGCCGCGGTCGGCCAGATGGTGCATCAATCCCAGGAAGAATGGCAGGTCATCGGCGTTCACCCGCTTTTCGTAAAGCGTGAGAATGTAGGAGCCCTTGGTCGTGTGCATCAGGAAATTGGAATTCTCGACGCCCTCGGCGATCCCCTTGTAGGAGGTCAGCTGGCCGACGTCATAGGCGGTGAGAAAACGGGAGAGATCGTCTTCCGTGATATCGGTGTAAACTGCCAAGGGCTTCCACTCTCAAGAAATGCGGGCAAGAAATGTGATTATTCGCCGTTGACGAAGGCCATATCGGCTGATGTCAGCGGCACATGGCGGATCTCGCGGTTGACGAGGAAGTTTTCGTTTTCCTCGACCGTATCGGCAAGTTCCACCTTCGCGTCGTAACGTTCGCGGAATGCCTCGATGATCTCGTTGACGATCACTTCGGGCGCCGAGGCGCCGGCCGACAGACCTACCGTCGAGATATCGCCCATCGCATCCCAGTCGATTTCCGATGCACGCTGCACCAGCACGGACTTCTTCGCGCCGGCCCGCAGCGCCACTTCGACCAGTCGCTTGGAATTGGAAGAGTTGGGCGCGCCGACGACGAGGAACAGGTCGCAGCCCGGCGCTGCCTGCTTCACCGCCTCCTGACGGTTGGTGGTGGCGTAACAGATCGAATCTGCAGCAGGCGCCGTCAGGTTCGGAAAGCGCTCGTGCAGCCGCTTGATGACGCCGGCCGTATCGTCGACCGACAGCGTCGTCTGGGTGACGAAGCCGAGATTGTCCGGGTCCGGCGGCTGGTAGACGTCGGCATCTTCGACCGTTTCGACGAGCGACACGGCGCCTTCCGGCAACTGCCCCATGGTGCCGATCACCTCCGGATGACCGGCATGGCCGATCAGCACGACGTGCCGACCGAGGCGGTGATGGCGCATCGCCTGCTTGTGGACCTTGGAGACCAGCGGGCAGGTGGCGTCGAGATAGAAGAGATTGCGGGCGTCAGCATCCGCGGGCACCGATTTCGGCACGCCATGGGCCGAGAAGACCACCGGCTGCTTGCGGTGCTCCGGCGGGATCTCGTCGAGCTCTTCGACGAAGATCGCGCCCTTGGCCTCAAGGCCCTCGACGACATAGCGATTGTGCACGATCTCGTGGCGGACATAGACGGGCGCGCCGAACTCCTTCAGCGCCAGGACGACGATCTGGATCGCCCGGTCGACGCCGGCGCAAAAACCGCGCGGCCCGCAGAGGCGAATGGTGATCGGGGATTTTGCTGCCGCTGATGATGCCATGGATCAGAATGCCAATAGAAGGAAAACAAGCGCTGCGATCGCCGGGCCGCCCTGGATTAAGAGGATGCGCGGCTTGACCGACCACGCGCCATATATAGCGGCAACGATCACGCACACAAGGAAGAACACCTTCAGCTCGAAGGCAAAGGACGGTTCCGACTGGATCAACGACCAGAACAGGCCGGCCGCGAGAAAACCATTGTAGAGACCCTGGTTCGCCGCAAGGACGCGTGTTGTCTCCGCTTGCTCCGGTGTCATGCGGAAGACAGCCCTCCCCCGAGGTCCTGTCCACAGGAACATCTCGAGCACGAGAAAGCCGACATGCAGCAAACCCGTCAACGCAATCAGAGTGTTCGCGATAATCGCCATCCTTGTTCCCCGCTGTCGATCCCTTCAGCAGGGTTAGCACGGCGGCGCCGTCCGGGCTATCGCCCGCGGCGCGCCACGTAAATGCCGCTGACCAGCACCAAAGCTGCCGCCAGCCCATACCAAGTCAGGGCGTATTGCAGATGGTTGTTGGGCAGGTCGAACTGGGTAACGCCGCCGATCGGCAGACCGCCAGGGTTGAGTGTCGCATCGGCATCGACGAACAGCGGCAGCACCTTGTCGGCCGGAAGCCCGACCGACGACGCCATCGTGTCGAGATCCTTCCAGTAGAAGATGTTCTTGGCGAGATCATTGTCCGGAACGAGCGACGACGGCTTTTCGGTGAGCTTCGGTCTTGCAAGACCGTGGACACCTACGAAGGCCGGAAGCTCGCCCGCGAGACGGGTCGACGATTCTTTCTGTTCGAAGGGCACGAAGCCGCGATTGACGAAGAGCACGCGGCCATCGTCGAGCGTCAGTGGCGTGAAGACGTAATAGCCGGTGCGGCCGTTAAAGGTCGCGAAGAAATGCCGCTCCTTGCTGTGATCGAAGGTGCCTGTAACCGTGACGGTGCGGTAATCGATGTCCACCCCATCTGCGAGCATCTTCTCGATGTCGCCAAGCGACACCGGAGGCGCCGACCGACGCTCCTGGATCGCGGTCAGCAGGCCTTCCTTCCAGTGCAGCCGCTGCATCTGCCAGGTGCCGAGCGAGATAAGGATGGCGAAGGCGACGGCGAGCAATAGGAAGGCGCCGAGGCGTCCGAGGAGGCCGCGCTTCTTGACTTCGATCTCAGCCACGGTCGATTTCGCCCGGGCGCGCATTGTTGCGGTACTGCAGGTTGATCAGGACGCCCTTCAGAATGCGTGTCAGCCCGAGGCTGAGGATGGTCGCGAGCGGGATCCACAACAGGAAATGCAGCCACAGCGGTGGGTTGAAGTTGACCTCCGCCCAAAGCGCCGCGCCAACGACGACGAAGCCGACGATCAGGATGACAAAGACCACCGGGCCATCGCCGGCATCGGCAAAGCGATAGTCCAGGTCGCAGCTTGTGCAGGCCGGTTTGACCTTGAGGAAGCCGTCGAACAGCCTGCCCTGGCCGCAGCGCGGGCAAAGCCCCTTGATCCCTGTCATCACCGGGTCCACCGGCGGGAAATGTGCCTTGTCTTCGCTCACGGCTTGATCTCGATTGGCGTGTTGTTGGGGACCATCGTCCAGATTTCTTCCATTTCGGCATTGGTAACGGCAATGCAGCCATTCGTCCAATCGAAGCGCTGCGTCAAAAACGCCAGCCAACCGAAATAATTGGGCTGGCCATGGATCATGATCATGCCGCCGGGATCGACCCCATTTGCGACCGCGGCCTTGGTATCTTCCGGCGCCGGATAGGAGACGTGGATGGACTTGTAGTAGCCGCTTCCCGGATTGCGCCAATCGAGGAGATAGAGCCCTTCCGGCGTCCTCTCGTCGCCTTCCTGCCGCTTGTGACCAACGGGGTTTCCGCCGAGCGCGACCGCATATTCGCGGATCAACTGGCCACCGTGGAAGAGCTGCAAGAGCCGCCGTTCCTTGTGGACGACGACCCTATCCGCAACGTCGGCCGCCGCAGCCGAGACGGAGCCGGCCAGCACCGCCATGACCATGATCGACGCAACCCGCATTTCGCACCCCCGTCGCGTTGCCATCATCACAAGCCACCAAAAGAACAAGGCGGCTGCATGGCTGCAACCGCCCTGTTCATAAAGATCGAGATGCTCGCGCTATCAGCCGTGAGCGATCGGCGCACCCCAGCTGCCCCAGATGTAGATGGAGAAGAAGAGGAAGAGCCAGACGACGTCAACGAAGTGCCAGTACCAGGCAGCCGCTTCGAAGCCGAAGTGCTGCTTGGGCGTGAAATCGCCGCGCAGGGCACGGATGAGGCAGACGAGCAGGAAGATCGTGCCGACCAGAACGTGGAAGCCGTGGAAGCCGGTCGCCATGAAGAAGGTCGCGCCGTAGATCGAGTCCTTGAAGGCGAACGGAGCGTGGGCGTATTCGTAGCCCTGAACGAAGGAGAACAGCACGCCGAGCGCGACCGTCAGCATCAGGCCCGAGATCAGGCCCTTGCGGTCGTTGTGCAGGAGCGCGTGGTGTGCCCAGGTGACCGTCGTGCCCGAAAGCAGCAGGATGACGGTGTTGTAGAGCGGCAGGTGCCACGGATCGAGCACTTCGATACCCTTCGGCGGCCAGACGCCGCCGGTGAAGGTGGCGCGGGTTGCCTGGATGGCTTCGCCCGGGAACAGGCTCGCATCGAAGAAGGCCCAGAACCAGGCCACGAAGAACATCACTTCCGAAGCGATGAACATGATCATGCCGTAGCGCAGGTGCAGCGACACGACACGGGTGTGGTGGCCTTCATGCGCTTCCTTCACCGTGTCCGACCACCAGCCGAACATGGTGTAGAGAACGATGATCAGACCGGCGAGCAGGATCCAGACGTTGGCGAGCTCGAGGCCGAAGATCTTCAGCGAGCTGCCCGCGAGGTAGCGCATGTAGCAGATGCCGCCGAACGCCATGACGAAGGCGCCGATCGAGGCAAGCAACGGCCAGGGGCTCGGGTCGATGATGTGGTAGTCGTGATTCTTCTGATGCGCACCGGCCATGTCAGTAATCCCCGAAATGTCTCTCTCTTGTCGCCCTTCCGGCATAGCCGAAAAGGACCTCCAGTCAAAGTTTGTTCTCTTCCGTCTTCACCTGCGCCACCGGTTTCGACGGTTCGCGCGGGTAGAAGGTGTAGGAAAGCGTCAACGTCTTGATGTCCTTGGTCTCCACCGCCTTGACGATCTCCGGATCGACGAAGAATACCACCGGCATCTCCATCTCCTCTCCCGGCTGTAGCGTCGTCTCGGTGAAGCAGAAGCACTGTACCTTGTTGAAATAGGCACCGGCCTGCATCGGCGTGACATTGAAGGTCGCCTGGCCCGTCGTCGGCTTCGACGACAGGTTCTTCGCCCGGTACATCACCTGCACAGTTTCGCCGATGCGGATATCGATGTCGCGCTGGACCGGCTTGAACTCCCAGGGCAGACCGCCCGAGGTGTTCGCGTCGAAGGTGACCCTCACCTTCTCGTCCAGGATCACGTCCGAAGCCTGCTCGACGCGCTGCGTCGTACCGTTATAGCCGGTGACGCGGCAGAACATGTCGTAGAGCGGCACGGCGGCATAGGCCATGCCGACCATGCCGGCGACGAAGGCAAGGCAAGTGCCGACGACGACGCGGTTCGAGCGCTGTTTGGGCGTGGTTTCCGATGAATTCGTCATGCCGTCCCGCCTCAGTTGACCATGCCGTTGCCGAACTTGATCAGCGTGACGATGTAGAACAGGACGACAAGCCCGAAGAGGACGAAGCCGAGCGCGATGTTGCGACCGCGGCGCGATTTCTTCTGGGCATCAGTGAGCTTGACGGTTTCCATCAGGCAATACTCCCGGCGTGCAGCCAGATATTGACGATTAGGTGATCCGCCATCAGGGCGGAGAAGATCACGAACAGATACATGATCGAGAAGGCAAACAGCTTCTTGGCGGGCAGCATGCGCTCATCCGTCTCAGGCATGCGCAGCACGCCGATCGAATACCAGATGAAGCCGAGACCGAGTGCCGCTGCCACGAGGCCGTAACCGATGCTCGCGAAACCGAGCAAGGTGGGACAGATACCGATGAGCGCGGTCAGCACGGCATAGATGACGATCTGCTTCTTGGTGGTCGCCTGGCCGCAGACATTCGGCATCATCGGCACGCCGACGGCGCCATAGTCGCCCATCTTGAAGAGGGCAAGCGCCCAGAAATGGGCTGGCGTCCACAGGAAGGTGATCAGGAAGAGAACGATGCTTTCGATCGATACGGCGCCGGTGACGCAGGCCCAGCCGATCATCGGCGGGAAAGCACCGGCCGCACCGCCGATGACGATGTTCTGCGGCGTCGAGCGCTTCAGCCACATCGTGTAGATGACCACGTAGAAGAAGATTGTGAAGGCGAGCAACCCGGCTGCGAGCCAATTGACGGCGAGCCCGAGGATGATCACGGAAAAGGCGGAGAGCGTCAGACCGAAAGCCAGCGCTTCCTGCGGCAGGATCTTGCCTGCCGGGATCGGGCGCTTGGCGGTACGGCTCATGACTGCGTCGATATCGGCGTCATACCACATGTTCAGCGCACCGGAGGCGCCGGCGCCGACGGCGATGCAGAGAATAGCGATGAAGCCGATGAAGGGATTGATGTGGCCCGGCGCGAGCACCAGCCCGGCGAGTGCCGTAAAGACGACGAGGGACATGACACGTGGCTTCAGAAGCTCGAAATAATCGCGCGCAGAGGCTTCGGACAGGCGCGCAACGCCTTCCATGCCGACTGCTTCGTGATTGTCGATGACCGTCATGTCGTGTCCCTGTGCAAGTCCCGGCCGCAATGGCCGTGTGTCGCCGGTTTCCCGGCGGGGTGAAGCCGCCGGAACCGGCGGCTTCTGTTCGTTGCCCGTCACTTGATGCGCGGGAGCTGCTCCCACTGGTGGAACGGCGGCGGCGAAGACAGCTGCCATTCCAGAGTGTTCGCGCCCTCGCCCCACGGGTTGTCGCCTGCGACGCGCTTCTTGGCGAAGGCTTCGAAGACGCCGAAGAGGAAGATCAGCACGCCGACGGCTGCGATGTAGGAGCCGTAGGACGAAACCATGTTCCAGCCGGCATAGGCGTCCGGATAGTCGATGTAGCGGCGCGGCATGCCGGCGAGGCCGAGGAAGTGCTGCGGGAAGAAGATCAGGTTCACGCCAATGAACATGACCCAGAAGTGCAGCTTGCCGACGAACTCGGAGTACATGTAGCCGGTCATCTTCGGGAACCAGTAGTACCAGGCCGCGAAGATCGCGAACACGGCGCCGAGCGACAGAACGTAGTGGAAGTGAGCAACCACGTAGTAGGTGTCGTGCAGCGAACGGTCGAGGCCGGCGTTGGCGAGCTGAACGCCCGTGACGCCACCGACGGTGAACAGGAAGATGAAGCCGATCGCCCAGACCATCGGGGTCGTGAAGCGGATCGAACCACCCCACATCGTCGCGATCCACGAGAAGATCTTAACGCCGGTCGGAACAGCGATAACCATCGTCGCGAAGACGAAGTAGCGCTGCGTGTCGAGCGACATGCCGACGGTGTACATGTGGTGCGCCCACACGATGAAGCCGACAGCGCCGATCGCGACCATGGCGTAGGCCATGCCGAGGTAGCCGAAGATCGGCTTGCGCGAGAAGGTGGAAACGATGTGGCTGACGATGCCGAAGCCCGGCAGGATCAGGATGTACACTTCCGGGTGACCGAAGAACCAGAACAGGTGCTGGAACAGGATCGGGTCGCCGCCGCCTTCAGGCGCGAAGAAGGCCGTGCCGAAGTTGCGGTCGGTGAGCAGCATGGTGATGCCGCCTGCCAGAACCGGCAGCGAGAGCAGCAGCAGGAAGGCGGTAATCAGAACCGACCAGGCAAAGAGCGGCATCTTGTGCAGCGTCATGCCCGGAGCGCGCATGTTCAGGATCGTGGTGATGAAGTTGATCGCACCGAGGATCGAGGATGCGCCGGCGATGTGCAGGCCGAGGATCACGAAATCCATGGCCGGCCCGGGCATGCCCGATGTCGAGAATGGCGGATAGATCGTCCACCCGCCGCCTGCACCATAGGCACCGGCCGGTCCCTCGACGAACATCGACAGGAGCACCAGCAGGAAGGCCGGGATGATCAGCCAGAAGGAGATGTTGTTCATGCGCGGGAACGCCATGTCCGGCGCACCGATCATGATCGGAACCATCCAGTTGGCGAAGCCGCCGATCAGCGCGGGCATGACCATGAAGAAGATCATGATGAGCGCGTGCGCGGTCGTGAACACGTTGAACATGTGCTTGCCGCCGTCGATGGCAGCATCACCCTCGAAGCCGTAGACCATCTGCGCCAGACCGTGGAAGATCTGGATGCCCGGCTCCTGCAGTTCGGCGCGCATGAACACCGAGAGCGTGCCGCCGATGATGCCCGCGAAAATCGCGAAGATCAGGTACAGCGTGCCGATGTCCTTGTGGTTGGTCGACAGGAACCAGCGCTGAAAGAAGCTCAGAGGCTTATGCGCATGGTCTGCGTGGCCATGATCGGAGTGATCATGGCGTTGATCGTGATGAACGGCTGTTCCAGCCATGGGTCGAGCTCCCCTTCCGATTACTGTGCGGCGTTTGCGGCGACGTCGACGGTCTTGGCCGCATCGATGGACGCCATGAGCGCCTTGTTCGCATCGCCGAGATTGGTAGCGGCGGCTGCGAGCCAGGTGTCGTATTTTTCCTGCGAAACAACGCGGATCGCGATCGGCATATAGGCGTGATCCTTGCCGCAGAGCTCGGAACACTGGCCGTAGTACAGACCTTCGCGGTCAGCCTTGAACCAGGTTTCGTTCAGGCGGCCGGGAACGGCATCGATCTTCACGCCGAAGGCAGGCATTGCGAAGGCATGGATCACGTCGGCGGCGGTGACGAGGACACGAACCGTCTTGCCGACCGGAATGACAACTTCGTTGTCGACGGCGAGCAGGCGCGGATATTCCTTCTTGTCTTCCTTGCCGAGGGCGGCGCGATCTTCATCCTTCACCAGCAGGCTGTCGAAGGAGAGCGGGCTTTCGCCGACTTCATATTCATAGGACCAGTACCACTGGTTGCCGGTCGCCTTGACCGTCAGGTCCGGATTGGCCGGCGGCGTGAGCTGCGCGGTCAGGAGCTGGAAGGACGGAATGGCGAGGAAAAGAAGCACGATGACCGGACCGACGGTCCAGACGACTTCGATGGCGGTGTTGTGGCTGGTCTTGGAGGGAACCGGGTTAGCACTCTCGCGGAACTTGACCACGACGATGATCAGCAGGAGGAGAACGAAGAGGGTGATCGGAATGATGAACCACAGGGTATAATGTTCAAACCACGTGATTTCTTCCATGATGCCCGTAGCGGCCGACTGAAAGTTTGTCTGCCAATCGACAGGCTTGTCAGCAAAGGCGCTCGAAGCAAAAAGCAGACAGGCAAGCGCTGCCAGAACTGCATAAGCCTTGTTTTTCACAATATGTCTCCCCAATGCGCTTGATCAGGATCAAACCGGAACGCAGAATCCCTGCGATACTGCTGCGCTTCAAACCACAGTTTGTCCGATGCCGCAACATCTGACCAATCAACCCCATGCGGCATTTTTGCACAAACGCATCTTTTCACACAGGCACCCCTTAGAAGCCGTCACGAATCGACTTATATGACGTCTTCCGCGCCCCTAAAGGCGCGATCGCACGCGGTTCGCGCGGCAACACACGGGATAGGGCGTTAACCCGCCCAATTTCCGCCATATGACGCTGGAATGTGCCCCGCAGGGCTTTTCATTTATTCCCGCGCGCTTCAAGAATAGCCCTGATGATTCGACGTTTTGAGGTTTACATGGGCCTGCCCCTCTTTTCGCGACTGTCGGCCTTCGCCGCCTTCGGCCTTGCCGTTCTCGCTCTCCCCGCTCAGAGCCTGGCCCAGCAGCCCGCCGGAACACCCGGCACGGTCAAGTCCAACCACGGCGCGTGGTCGATCGTTTGCGATCAGCCGGCAGGCGCATCCACCGACCAGTGCGCGCTGATGCAGAACGTCATTGCCGAGGACCGGCCGGAAGTCGGCCTGTCGGTGGTCGTGCTGAAGACGGCGGACCGCAAGGCGAAGATCCTGCGCGTGCTCGCTCCGCTCGGCGTGCTGCTGCCAAACGGCCTCGGCCTCAACGTCGACGGCAAGGATATCGGCCGCGCCTACTTCGTGCGCTGCTTCTCCGACGGCTGCTATGCGGAAGTCGTGCTTGAAGATGAATTGCTGAAGACCTTCCGCTCCGGCGCGACGGCGACCTTCATCGTCTTCCAGTCGCCGGAAGAAGGCATCGGCATCCCGGTCGATCTCAAGGGCTTCGGCGAAGGCTACGACGCGTTGCCCTGACCGGTCGCCGGACCCCACACAAACAAGACACAGGGCCGCGCTTCGAGCGCGGCTTTTTTATTGGCAGGCGCCGGCACAAACGACAAAGCCCGGATCCACGATCCGGGCTTTGTCGTATTCAGAGACGTCGTGCTTTAGATGATGTCGGTTCCGGCGATCTTGATGCCGAAGCCTTCGAGGCCGACATAGTGGCGCTCCCGGGAGGCAAGAAGGCGGATAGAGCTGATGCCGAGATCTTTCAGGATCTGGGCGCCGAGGCCGATTTCCAGCCATTCGTTCTCGCGCGCCTGCGCCTCGTCATGTGCTTCACGATCGTGTTTGCCCTTGCGGGCCGTTTGCGACACGCCGACGCCGACCGAGCCTTCGCGCAGGTAGACGATGACCCCCCTGCCCTCGTCGGCAATGCGCTTCATGACGCGATCGATCTGGCAGTCCTTGCCGAACACGTCGGCGCCGACATTTTCGAGGTGCAGCCGGACCGGGATATCGACGCCGTCGCGAATATCGCCGAAGACGACGGCAAGATGCTGCATCGGATCCCAGGGCAGCGAATAGGAATGACCCTTGGCCGCACCGTAGGGGGTTTCGATATCGAAGGATCCGCCCTGCTCGATCAGCGTTTCCTTGCGCTGGCGGTAGGCGATGAGGTCGGCGACCGAAACCTGTTTCAGCCCATGGGTCTCGGCAAAGCTCGCGACCTGCGGTCCGCGCATGACGGTGCCGTCATCGTTGACGAGTTCGCAGATGACGCCGATCGGCGGCAGGCTTGCGAGCTTGCAGAGGTCGACGGCGGCTTCGGTGTGACCGGAGCGCATCAGAACGCCGCCTTCGCGGGCGACCAGCGGGAAGATGTGGCCCGGGCGAACGAAGTCCGTCGGCCCGACATTGGGGTTGGCGAGGTTGCGCACCGTCAACGTACGGTCATCGGCGGAAATGCCGGTCGTGGTGCCGTGCTTGAAATCGACCGAGACGGTGAAGGCCGTCGTATGGGCAGAATCGTTTTCAGCAACCATGGCATTGAGGTTGAGGCGTTTCGCCTCCTCGCGCGGCATCGGCGTGCAGACGATGCCCGACGTGTGGCGCACGATGAAGGCCATCTTCTCCGGCGTGCAATGCACCGCGGCGACGATCAAATCGCCCTCGTTCTCGCGGCCGTCATCATCGGTCACGACAACGATTTCGCCGGCCTCGAAGGCGCGGATGGCGTCGACGACACGCTTCTGGTCATAGGACATGGTGCTCTTCCCGAAATAGAGGGCGAATTACTTACAGCGCCGCGCGTCTCGTAGACGAGCAAAGGTCGCTGTAACACTTTAAGTTGCTGCATAATTTTGTCCTTAAATCGATTCCGATTTAAGGAATTATGCAGTAAGCCGGCCGGTCTGGCCGCGGTCACGCAGGTAGTGATCGGCGATCGTGCAGGCAAGCATCGCCTCGCCGATCGGCACGGCGCGGATGCCGACGCAGGGGTCGTGGCGGCCCTTGGTGCGGACATCGACTTCTTTGCCATCGCTGTCGACCGAGCGGCGCTCGGTGAGGATCGACGACGTCGGCTTGATGGCAAAACGCGCGATCACGGGTTCGCCGGTGGCGATGCCGCCGAGAATACCGCCGGCATGATTGGAGAGGAAGACCGGCTTGCCGTCGACGCCGATGCGCATCTCGTCGGCGTTCTCCTCACCGGTGATCTCGGCCGCACCGAAGCCGTTGCCGATCTCGACGCCTTTGACGGCGTTGATCGACATCAGGTTGGAGGCAATGTCCTGATCGAGCTTGGCATAGATCGGCGCGCCGATGCCGGCGGGCACGCCCTCGGCGACCACTTCGACGACGGCGCCGATCGAGGAGCCGGCCTTGCGGATGCCGTCGAGATATTCCTCCCAAACCGGCACGATCTCCGGATCCGGCGCGAAGAAGGGGTTGTTGCCCACCTCGGCCCAATCCCAGTTGGCCCGGTTGATCTTGTGCTTGCCGATCTGGACGAGGGCGCCGCGCACGACGAGCCCCGGAACGACCTTGCGGGCGATGCCGCCGGCGGCAACGCGCGCCGCGGTCTCGCGCGCCGAGGAACGGCCGCCGCCGCGATAGTCGCGGATGCCGTATTTCAGATCATAGGTGTAGTCGGCGTGGCCAGGACGGTAACGCTTGGCGATCTCGGAATAGTCCTTCGAACGCTGGTCGGTGTTCTCGATCAGCATGGAGATCGGCGTCCCGGTCGAGATCATCGTCTCGCCGTCCTCGTCGAACATCACGCCGGAGAGCACCTTGACGAGATCATCCTCGCGGCGCTGCGTCACGAAACGCGACTGCCCGGGCTTGCGCTTGTCGAGCCAGGCCTGAAGTTCGGCGAGCGTGAAACGGACGCCGGGCGGGCAACCATCCACCACGCAGCCAAGCGCCGGGCCGTGGCTTTCGCCCCAGGTGGTGACGCGGAAGAGGTGACCGAAAGTGTTATGCGACATGAAGGCTACCGGACCTTAAGCAAGCAACGGCCGTACGTTTTTCGTACACGGATGCCCTCTCTTAGTGGAAAGCCGGGGACGGGGAAAGACTTTTGCGCCTGCCGCCGTCGCTTCGTCACGATGCCAGGCGCAGGCCGCGGTCGGTCGCAAAGGCGAGGAACTTCTCCGCGCTCAACGGCCGGGAGAAGGCATAGCCCTGCAGGACGTCGCAGCCGAGGATGCCGAGCATCTCCGCATGTGCCATCGTCTCGACACCTTCGGCAACGGTCTCGATGTTGAGCGAGCGGGCGATCTCGATGATCGAACGGACCAGGGCCTGCTCCCGCCGCGCGCTCAGAACCGGAACGACGAGCTGCCGATCGATCTTCAGCCGCTTCGGCTTGATCTTCAGCAGGCTGACGATCGAGGTATGACCGGTGCCGAAGTCATCGAGCTCGATATCGATGCCGAGTTTCTTGATACCTTCGATGTTGGTGGCAACGATGTCGTCGCTCTCGTCGAGGAAGATCGATTCCACCAGTTCGAAACAGATCTGGCCGGGCGCGATGCTCAAGCCTTCGAGCGAGGACAGCAGATCATCCTCCTGAAGCCGCTTCGCCGAAACGTTGACGGAGATCTTGGGAACTCTGAGGCCGGCGGCCGCCCAGCGCATGTGGTCGATCAGCGATTTCTCCAGCACGAGGCGATCAAGCGCCGCCATGACATTCAATTCCTCCGCGATGCCAAGGAAACGATCCGGCGTCAGGATGCCCTCACGCGGGTGGTTCCAACGCACCAGCGCCTCCACCCCGCACAGCGCAAGCGTGGTCGCGTCGAACTGTGGCTGATACCAGGGTTCGAACTCGTCCCGTTCGATGCCTTCGAGGATCTCGTCGGCGATCCGCTTGGCCGTCACCACTTCGGCCTGCAACACCTCGGTGAAGAACTGATAACGATTACGGCCCGCCTCCTTGGCCCGGTAGAGCGCGATATCGGCATTGACGAGCAGCTTGCGCGCATCGATCTCCGCGCCACGGCCCACCGCCACACCGATGCTGACACCGAAGCGGCAGGGAAAACCGTTGTAATCGACCGGCTGGCGCATCGCGGCGATGATCCGGTCACAGCGCACCGCCAGCGCCGCCTCGCCCGGCGCACCGGTGACCGCGACCACGAACTCATCACCACCGATGCGGGCGATGATATCGCCGGGCCGGATATTTGCCCGGAGGATTTCGGAAGCGTGGATCAGCATGGCGTCCCCGGCTGCGTGGCCGAGCGTGTCATTGATCTGCTTGAAACGGTCGAGATCGATATGGAGGATGGCGATATCCTCGAGATCACCGGCCCTCGCCAGCCGCTCCAGCGCCTTGTCGAGCATGCGGCGATTTCCAAGACCGGTCAGGGGATCGTGCAGGGCGTTGTGCTCGATCCGTACCCGCGCCTGCTCCAGCTCGGCGTTCTTCGCATCCGCCATCGCCTTGGCTGCCCGCAACTGCTCGGTCATCAGCACGTCTTCGGTGACGTCGAGCGCCATGCCGACGAATTTGCGTGCACCATCCGGCGCCACATGAAGCTTGCCGACCGACCGGATGTGGCGGACGCCGCCAGCCGGCAGAAACACGCGCGCCTGGTGCACATAGGTCTCGTCCGCCGCGATTGCGCGGTTGACCGCGTCCAGCGCCGGCGCCCGATCATCGGGATGAAGCGCGGTGAGCCATGTCTCCTCGTTGGTGGTCCCATCGGTGTAGACGAGGCCGTAGAGCTGGTGCATGCGGTCGTCCCAATAGGTCAGTCCGCTATCGAGGTCCGCCTCCCACATGCCGCATCGATAGGAATCGAGTGCCAGGTCGAGCCGGCGTGAAAGCAGTTCAAGATCCTGCTCACGCTCGTAAAGACCTTTCAGTGCCTGTTCGAGCTCGAGGTTCTGTTGATCGACCTGGGCCTTGGCCGCAGTCAGCCGCTCGGTCTTCATAACGTCGTCTGTGACGTCCCAACTGATGCCGGTGACCTTTGCGCGCCCATCGGCGCCGCGGTGGCTGGATCCGACGTTGCGGATGTGGCGCAAGGTTCCGTCAGACAGCACGACCCGGTATTGCGAGCGATATTCCAGGCCGTCGTCCAGGCTGCGGAACAGCGCGTTGGCGGCGATGCCGATGTCCTCCGGATGCACTGTTGCGCGCCACTCCTCATAGGTCGGTTCCTCCAGATGGACCTCCAGCCCATGCAGGTGGAACATGCGATCGTCCCAGGAGCGCTGCTGCGTTTCGACGTCGATCTCCCAGACGCCGATCTTGGACGCGTCGAGCGCGAGGTTCAGCCGGTGGGAGAGCGTCATCACCTCCCCTTCCCGCGCTTTCAGCTTGGCAATGTTGCGCTGCCGTTCGTTGAAGAGCCCGCCGGTCAAGAGGATCGGGATTACCACGATTGCGACAGCGGCGGCGATCGCCAATCGAATGGCATCGATGTTTTCGGGAAGCTGGTCCCACTCGCCAACCGGCATGGCTGCGAGCTCCCAAGCGCCACCCGCCAGATCCAGCCGACGCGTCACCGGTGCCTTGCGGAAAAGCGCGTCGTCGCCGAAGAACGCATCCTGGATCCGCTCCTGCTCGGAGATATCCCTGATCGCGAGGTGAACGTCGACGTAGCGATGATCCTTCGTCAGTTCCGGCGTTTCGCTGCCCGCCTCCAAGAGGCGCGCGGCGCGATAGAGCGCCCTTTCATCGATGATGGCCTCGACATAGCCCCAGCGCTCCATCCGTCCCTGGATCTTGGAAAAGACAGGCAAGAAAAGCTCGAAGCCGTTGCGGCCGCTCGGCAAGCGAATGGGGCCGATCATCACGGGTCTCACCGTCGACGATGCGCGTTCTATCGCGTGCCTTGTCGCGCCGAACCTGTTGAAATCGGTGCCGACGAACCATTGCTGGCTTTCACGCGGAAAGGCGATCCGCACAACACCGGCGGGCGCAGCCGAAGCGCGCACCATCTGCGGGTTCTGGAGAAGAAGCTTCGTTGCCATGACGGTAAAATCGTCAGGCGTCATCGCCGGGTGCACGCCGATGCTGTTGGCAAATCCGTTCAGCGCGGCGATGTTGGTGTTTATCTCCGATTGCAACCGGTTGGCGATGAGGTTCAGTTCGTTCTCGACATCGATCCTGAGGTCACTCTGGAAGTTTTCGCGATTCTGCCGCTCATAGACGTACCCGCCGGCAAACACGACGAGGCCGGCGATCGCCGCTGGTATGAGCGATGGTTTCGCAAATCTGGCTGCCGCCCGAATGCGCTGGCGCAGAACGTCGATGATCTTCAATCTTTTCCCCTCGATCCCCAACCAAAGGTAGCGAGCGAACCTTAAGATTGGCTTTCGTCACAAATCCTTGGAAAACCCTATGATTCATGGGGAAATCAATATTCCGCCTCCCCTACTTCGACGCTCCCCCGCTTGAAAAAAACGATGTCGCCGTCCAGTCTTGCGGCGTCGGACAGGCCATCAAAAAACCGGGGCCTGACGGCCAAAAGCCAAGTTACAAGGCAATTTTTGCCACAATCGGGGACCAAGGGTGATGACAAGAATGTTCGCAGAATCGTTGAAAAGGGCAAGAAAGATGCGTTTTGTCATTGCCGCGCTCATGGCCGCCGCCGGCTTGCTTTCGCCTTTGTCCGCTCTTGCGGAAAGCGCCGACGTGGAAGCGACCATTACGGGTGTCGACACCGAACGTCTCAGCCTGCAGCTCGATGACGGCAAGAGCTACCAGGCACCCGAAGAATTCAATTTCGAGGGCCTGAAGGAGGGCGTGAAGGTGCTGGTCTTCTATACCGAAGTCGATGGCAAGCGGGTCATCAACGACCTCGAAATCGTACAGTAAGCAGCGACCCGTCCCTCAGATCACGCAATTCCGGACGGGAAACCGTTCCATACTTTTCCTGGCATTGCTTTGGGGCGGGTTATCGTTCCGGCCGTCAGATCCAGCCGCTGGCACCGCCGGAAATGCGCAGAAGGCGATCCTGCGGGATCGCCGCAGACGCAGCCTCTTCGGCCTCCATTTCTCCAAAGAGCTTGAAAAGCGATCGGATGACACCGCCGTGGCTGACGCAGACGGTCGGCTTCGTCACGTCCTTTAGCCAGGCGGCAACACGCCAGGACAGGATTTCGTAACTCTCGGCATCAGGTCCCGGCGGAATGAAGTCCCACTTCACCGCGCGCCGTTCGGCGATCCTTTGCGGCGCCGAGCGCTTGAGCTCGGGAAGCGTGTGCCCTTCCCAGTCACCGAAGGATACCTCCTTCAGCCGTTCGTCGGTACGGTAGGCGGCGGGATCGAGCCCCATCGCCAGCCTCACGCGCTCCATGGTCTCGCGCGTGCGGCCAAGCGGGCTCGCGACGAAATCGAAATGCGCGGCGTCGGTGCCGAGGATACCGGCGAGTGCTGCGCCATTGCCGGTCGCCTGCTGGCGACCGAAATCATTGAGCGGGATGTCCTTCTGCCCCTGGAGCCGGCTTTCGGCATTCCAGTCGGTCTGTCCGTGACGGATCACATAGATCAGCACAACATGTCTCCGGGCAGCGGGGCCGTCGAACCGGCAAGCCGTGCCGATCAGTCCTTGAGCACGGAGATATCGGGCGCGTCCACCGCCTTCATGCCGACGACATGGTAACCGCTGTCGGCGTGGTGGACTTCACCGGTGACCGAACGCGACAGGTCGGAGAGCATGTAGAGGCCGACGTCGCCGACTTCCTCGATCGTCACGGTGCGGCGCAGCGGCGCGTTGTACTCGTTCCACTTGAGGATATAGCGGAAGTCGCCGATGCCGGAGGCAGCCAGCGTCTTGATCGGGCCGGCGGAGATGGCATTGACGCGAATGTTCTTCGGGCCGAGGTCGACCGCGAGGTACTTCACGCTGGCTTCGAGCGCAGCCTTGGCCACACCCATAACGTTGTAGTTCGGCATGACCTTTTCGGCGCCGTAGTAGGTCAGGGTCAGCATCGAGCCGCCATCGGTCATCAGCTTTTCAGCGCGACGGGCAACCGCGGTGAACGAGTAGACCGAAATCTGCATCGTCTTGGCGAAGTTCTCGGGCGAGGTATCGACGTAGCGGCCGGTGAGTTCGTCCTTGTCGGAGAAACCGATCGCGTGCACCACGAAATCGATCTTGCCCCATTGCTTTTCGAGCGTATCGAAGACGGCGTCGATGCTGGCTTCGTCGCTAACGTCGCAATGGCCGGCCATGAAGCCGTCGATCTCGGCGAGCAGCGGCTCGACGCGCTTCTTGAGCGCATCGCCCTGATAGGTCAACGCAACTTCACCACCCTGCGCGTGGATGGCCTTGGCAATGCCCCATGCGATGGAACGGTTGTTTGCAACGCCCATAATGACGCCGCGTTTGCCCTTCATCAGACCGGATGCCTGAGCCATGGTAAGTCCCCAATACTATTTCCAGCAACGGCCGGCGCCGGTGCCAAAGTTCACAAATGTCATAGACACCCCACCGAACGGGTGCGGCAAATTGTCGAGAATTGCCTATGGCATAGTGGCAAGGGTGGTTCAAGCGCGCCTGAGATCAGGAACTGTTAGTCCCCGTAATATTGGTTCAAAGTGTCAGCGAACTGTCACAAATCGACCGTCACAGATAGAATCCGTCGCGCTGCGACTTCATCAGATCGGTCACCTTCTCATCCGGCGTGTCTTTCAGGACCAGCCGCAGCTCCACCAGGAGATCGCCATGGGTCCCGTAGGTTCCGGGCAGGCCCTGGCCTGCGAGACGGATGATCTTGTCCGAACCGGACCAGGCCGGCACGACGACGGTGACCGGACCAACCGGCGTCTCGATGCGCTCCTCGCAGCCGAGGACAGCACCCTGCAGATCGATCGGTAGGGTCGTGAGCAGGTCAAGGCCACGGGTGCGGAAGGTGCCGCTCTGATCGACCCTGAGCGTGACGACGACATCGCCGCGACTCATGCCGGTGACGCGATAACCCTGTTCCGCCAGGCGAATGGTCTGCCCATCGACGGCACCCGGGGGAATTTGAACCTTCAGGCTCTCGCCATCCGGAAGTTCGACAGTCAGGCGCTGGCGATTGATCAGGTCCCGGATGCTGACAGCCAGATCGACGGTAAGGTCGGGCACCTTCTCGGCGGTCTTTGCTGCGCGGCCGCGGATGCGCCGGACGATGGCTGCGACGAGTTCGGCTGCGGGCGCTGCGGCGCGCTGCATGAGCGGCGTATCCGTCCTGGCGACGGCTTCCGGCTGCGCCTCGGCCGCGGGTTCAGGCTTTACCTCGGCAGCTTGAGCCGTGCGTTCCGGCTCCTTGGCCGCTGTCGGTTTCGGCGCGGGCTTGGGCGATGGGTTCGCCGCCGGCTTCGGCGATGGCCGGGCCGACTTGGCACGTGCTTCGGCGCCGAAGATCTGCGAGATGGCGTCCTCGGCGGTCTCCGCGTCGACGGGCGCCTCCTCCTGCACATTGCCACGCATCTTTGCCTTCATCGCCTCCATGCGACGAAGCTCGGCCTCGCGGCGCGCATAGTCGTAGCGACTCCTGAGCTTCGGATCGCGCAGAAGCTCATAGGCCTTGCCTGCCTCGGCAAAGCGCTCGGCGGCAGTGGGGTCGTCCTGGTTATGGTCCGGATGCACGGCCTTTGCCAGCGAACGCCAGGCCGCCTTGATTTCGTCCTGCCCGGCGTTGCGCCGGACACCGAGGATCGCATAGGGATCACGCATGGCTTCTACCATCTTCTCTGATCGGCGGCCTCTCCTTGATGCCCGCCTTATGCCCCGAATGAAGGCGTCATTGTCGCCCGTCCACTGAGCATCGATGATCTGGAGAACTTGCTAAATAGTGGTTAGCCGCAACGGCGCCACCGGCTCTGGAATGAGCGTCGCGGACGATCGTTCGCACTTTTAGAGAATTGTGGTTAATCGCGAATTTCCGAGCGCTATCTCAGGCGCGCGGGCCGAAGCTCGTCAGATACCAGGCGCCATCGCCGCCCTGGCACGTGCTGCCGTCGAACTTTGCGATGCCCTCGTAGGAATGGCGCGTCGTGGTGAAGCGGCGGCAGAGCATGCCGCTCGCGCGGTCTTCCTGAATGATGCTGATGACACCGGCGCTGCCAGAAGTCGCGTTGGCCCAAGGGATCGGGTTGATGCTACCGCCACCGAGTTCGGCCGATGTCACGGCATTGCGGACCATCACGGCGTCGGAGAGGCCATCGGAGGTCTTGGCGACGGGAACGGTACCCGTCGCGACCGTGCGGTCGACGCCGCTGCCAAAGAAATCGAGGCCCGCGCCCATGCAGCCAGAAAGCACCAGGACCGGCAGGCAAATTGCCGCGCTACGCAGCAAGGCGAAGGAATACCCCTTCTTGGTATCGATCCACTTTGCTATGTCTTGCACGGCAATCCTGTCAGACTCGCTGGAGCCGCACGCTGCTCGAGAAGGTCAACGTACAGGCTCCGACATTTTTGATGCGGAAACACCGGTCGGGTTCATCCCGAAGCATTTCCGCGCCAGACATCACGGCATTGGAAGGCAATAATGGCGGCGAATGAGTTAACAAGCGGTGACTTCACCGAATCAAATGAGCCCTTTTCCCTGTTTGGCACATGGCTGAAGGACGCGGAAGGCAGCGAAATCAACGACCCGAACGCGGTCGCGCTTGCCACCGTCGACAGCGACGGATTGCCGAACGTCCGCATGGTCTTGCTGAAGGGATTCGACGAACGCGGCTTCGTTTTCTACACGAATTTCGAGAGCCAGAAGGGCCAGGAAATCCTTGGCGCCCGCAAGGCAGCCATGTGCTTCCACTGGAAATCCCTGAGGCGTCAGGTGCGCGTGCGCGGTCCGGTCGAGATCGTGACCGACGAAGAGGCAGACGAATACTTCAAGAGCCGGCCGCGCGGCAGCCGCATCGGCGCCTGGGCATCGAAACAGTCACGCCCGCTAGAAGGCCGCTTCGCACTGGAAAAGGCCGTCGCCGAATACACCGCCCGCCACGCACTCGGCGAGATCCCGCGCCCGAGCTATTGGTCCGGCTTCCGCATCCGCCCGACCTCGATCGAATTCTGGCACGACCGCCCGTTCCGGCTGCATGACCGGATGGAGTTCCGTCGCGCAACACCCGAAGGCGGCTGGGAAAAGGTGCGCATGTACCCTTAATTGGCGGCCGTTCAGGCGCCCGCCAAGCGGAATGGGATGCCGGACGCCAGCGCCGAGACGTAACGTGCCCGCTGGAAATGACCATTCAGCGAAATGCGCGGCAACGCATGAAGGCTGAATTTCGCGCGTTCGACGAGCGTGCCGGGCTGGGTGGTGACCGCGAGGGAAAAACCGAGATCGGCGACGATGCGATGATCGCGTGCCGAGACGGCTGGTGCGTCGCCATAGGGATAGGCGAAGGCCAGAGGCTGCCGGCCGGTAATGGCCTCGACACGCTCCGCCGACTGGCGAATTTCTCGCCTTGCGTCGTCGCCGCTCAGGCGCGCGATTGAGCGATGGCTGATCGTGTGCGCGCCGAGGCTGGCCAGCGGGCTTTCGATCAACCGCCGAAGCCCTGTCTGATCCAAAGTCAGCCGTTCGGTAATCGCCAGCGGATCGATGCCGTGTTCGATCGCTACGGCGTTCAGCAATGCAATGGCCGTCGCTTCATCGCGGCTATGAACGACCGCCGCGACACGATTGAAGGCCGTCTGCTTGTCCGCAGTCGTATGCGTTGGCAGCGTCTCGACACCGTGACCGAAGTCGAACCGCAGCGTCTCCTTCGTCGCGAGCACGTCGGCGAGCGTTTCCCACCAGAGCGTATGGGTTCGATCGATGAAGCCCCCAGTGACAAACACGGTGAAGGGTGCGGCATGGCGCTCGAACACGGGCAGCGCATGCACGAGATTGTTCCGGTAGCCGTCATCAAGCGTAAGACAGGCGATCGGCCCGCCTCCGGCGGCCAGCGCATCCGGCAACTGTTCGAGCGGGACGAAGCGATAGCCGTCACGCTTCAGTGTCGTCAAAGCTGCGTCGAGGAATTCCGGCGTGATCTCCAGATGGGCGTTGGGATCGAAGGCACGCGCAAGCCTCGGCCGGACATGGTGCAGCGTGAAGATCGCCCCCTTGCCGCGCGCACCACCCATCAGCCCGACGCGGCTCAGCCCTCCGGCGACCTCCAGTCCGCCGGCGATGGCGGCGCGGCGAACAATTGTCGCGATCGTGCTCTTGATGTTCGGCCCCATGTTTCCCCGCGGCATACAGGCCTGGAAAGTTAACGGCGAGGGCGTTAAACCTTGTTGAACGGAGAGGACATTCATTGGCCATTTACCACGGCCCCGAAAACAGGGCGGGACGCCACATTCCGCCCTAAAGTTGCAACAAAGACACGCACCTTGTCACAAAACGAAACAGCTTTGCGCCCGGCCGACGGCGCTTTCCGACGGGGATCGACATGAAAACTTTGCGCTGCCTCCTGCTTGCGATCTTCGCTTTCGCGCTTGGGTCCGCAACGGCAATCGCCGGAACCGCCTCGCTGGTACTGGATGCGCGCACCGGCAAAGTCCTCTCGGCCGAAAACCCTGACGTGCTCAACCATCCGGCCTCGCTGACCAAGATGATGACGGTCTACATGACCTTCGAGGCGCTGCGGCGCGGCGAACTTTCGTGGGACAGCAAAATCAAGGTCTCGAAGGCAGCCGCCGCCAAGCCACCGATGCGCCTCGGCCTCAAGTCCGGCATGACTATCACGGTTCGCGAGGCCGTGCTCGGCATGATCGTGCGCTCAGGCAACGACGCGGCGACGGCGATGGCGGAAAGGCTCGGAGGCTCCGAGGCCAACTTCGCCCGGATGATGACCGCCAAGGCGCGGCAGCTCGGCATGCGCAAGACGGTCTTCACCAACGCCTCCGGCTTGCCGGCCAGCCAGCAGGTGACGACAGCGCGTGAGATGGCGACGCTTGCCGTCGCGCTGATGCGCGACTTTCCCAGGGAATACCGGCTGTTTGCCACCGAGAGCTTCAGCTTCCGCGGCCGCAAGGTCCGCGGCCACAACAATCTGATGTATCGCTACGAGGGCATGGACGGCATCAAGACCGGCTATACCAACGCTTCCGGCTTCAATCTCGTCAGCGCCGTCAAGGACGGCAATCGCCGGGTGGTCGGCGTCGTGCTCGGTGGGCGGTCGGCGCGCAGCCGCGATGCCAAGATGGCGGCACTTCTCGATCGCCATGTCGGCAAGGCTTCGACTAAGATCGGGCGGCAGCTGGTCGCGTCCACCCGCGGCGGGAAGGTGGTCGAGGTGACGTCGGCCGCGACATTGGACGTTCCAATGCCCTTTGCCGCGCCCCAGCGGACGAAGCAGGATTCCGTTGCCGCTTTGATTGCGGCAACATCCACAGCCGCTATACCTGCGGAACGTCCCACCGAGGTGGCTGAGATCGAAACGACGGCGGCGGCACCGGCTGCAGCTGGCGGTTGGCAGATCCAGATTTCAGCGGCACCGTCTGCCGAGGCAGCCCGCATGCTGCTCGCTCAGGCACGCTCCGAAGCCGGCGCTCCCCTCGCCGGAGCCACACCCTACACTGAAGCTGTCGGCAAGGGCGCCAATGCCATCTACCGCGCCCGCTTCGTCGGGTTCTCGAGCCGTGATGCGGCAGCGGCCGCCTGCGATGCGCTCAAGCAGCGCTCCTATGATTGCATGATGCTGCCGTCACGCGGGTGAGCGGAGGCGGCGACAGAGGCAGCCTTCGTCATGTTTCCGCGATGATCCTGCGGAAACGATTGGCGGGCCACCAGTCACATTGCTCCTCGGTGTAGCCAAGGAGCAATCCCTCCTCGCGCTCATCTTCCGCGGCGCCGCACGATCTCGCCAGCATCCCCGTTGAACCTGAGTTCGTGGCTTGGCGTGGCGGTCTCCGGCGACGGAAATGACAGCTTGAAGACCGCCATGCAATCTTACGCCTGCGTGCCGCCGACCGTGATTTGATCCATGCGCAGATGCGGCTGGCCGACGCCGACTGGCACCCACTGGCCGGCCTTGCCGCAATTGCCGATGCCGGTGTCGAGCTTGGTGTCGTTACCGACCATGGTCACGCGCTTCATCGCGTCCGGACCGTTGCCGATCAGCATGGCGCCTTTCACGGGCGCGCCGATCTTGCCGTTCTCGATCAGGTAGGCCTCGGTGCAGCCGAAGACGAACTTGCCGGAGGTGATGTCCACCTGGCCGCCGCCGAAGGAAACGGCATAGATGCCCTTCTTGACCGAGGCGATGATTTCCTCCGGCGTCCTCTCGCCTGACAGCATGTAGGTATTGGTCATGCGCGGCATCGGCACATGGGCGTAGCCCTGGCGGCGGCCATTGCCGGTGGGCGTCATGCCCATCAGCCGGGCGTTCTGCCGGTCCTGCATGTAGCCGACGAGCTTGCCGTCCTCGATCAGCACGTTGTAGCCGGACGGCGTACCCTCGTCGTCGATCGAGATCGAACCACGGCGCGCCTCGATGGTGCCATCGTCGACGACGGTGACACCCTTGGCGGCGACCTGCTCGCCCATCAGGCCGGCAAAGGCCGACGTCTTCTTGCGATTGAAATCGCCTTCGAGGCCGTGGCCGACGGCTTCGTGCAGCATGACGCCCGGCCAACCGGAGGCAAGCACCACGTCCATGGTGCCGGCCGGCGCATCGATCGCTTCGAGATTGACAAGCGCCTGGCGCAGCGCCTCATCGGCGCCCGTCTTCCAGTTTTCCTCGGTGACGAAATCGCCGAAGCCGCGACGCCCGCCGGTGCCGAAGGAACCACTTTCCTGGCGATCGCCGTCACCGGTGACGACGGAGATGTTGATGCGGGTCATCGGCCTGACGTCATGCACGCGGTGGCCGTCGGCGCGGAGGATGTCGACAACCTGCCAGCTTGCCGCGATCGACGCCGTCACCTGCCGAACCTTGGGATCCTTGGCGCGCAGATAGGCGTCGATCTCCTGCAGCAGGGCAACCTTCGCCTCGAAGCTCGGCTCGCCGATCGGGTTCTCGTCGCCATAGAGCTTTTTGTTGGTGCGCTGCGGCGCGGCCGCATAGGAGCCGGCATAGCCGCGGGTGACCTGCGCCACCGCATCCGAGGCGCGGCGAAGCGCCGACAGCGAAAGCTCGCCTGAATGGGCGTAGCCGACCGCTTCTCCGGCGACGGCACGAAGACCGAAACCCTGGTCGGTGTTGAAGCTGCCGCCCTTCAGACGGCCGTTGTCGAAGGACAGCACCTCGGCTTGCGCATGTTCAAGAAAGAGCTCGCCGTCGTCGGCGCCGGCGAGCGTCTCCGAGAGAACCTTGCGGATCGTTGCCTCGTCGGCATCGAAGAGGCTCATCAGATCGGTGTTCATGGTGGTGCGCTCCCGCGTCGAGAAATTCTATCGCCTCCATTTAGGAAGGCCGCGGGTTCAAGCCAAGGAAAATATCACGTAAGCGATGCGTCCCAGCCTTCGAGGCGCTCCACTTTTTCGACGCCGGCAAAACGGGCAACACGCTCGAGCTCCGCATCGATGCGCTCCAGGCGGCCTGCCGACGCGCGGACGCCCGTCTCGAGCCAGAGCTTGCGCACGTCGAGGCTGCCGCGCTTGCGGTCCGCCTTCATGTCGATGCGGCCAATCATCCGGTCACCTTCGATCAGTGGAAAGACATAGTAGCCGTATTCGCGCTTGGCCTCGGGCACGAAGATCTCGATGCGATAGAAGAAGCCGAACAGCCGCTCCGTGCGGTTGCGGTCGCGCAGCAGCGGGTCGAAGGGGCTGAGCACCCGGACACGGCCCGGCGGTTCGGGAATATTGCCGAGCGCTTGCGGAAAACCGGTGAAGGCGAAGGCGGCGCGCGGGCGGCCACCATCGATCGCCTCGATCAACACTTCGCAAAGTTCATCGCGATGCTCGGCAACCCAGGTCTTCGCCTCGTCGGGGGATACGAGATCCCAGAAGGCGGCGATCTCGCCGTGGGTGGCAAAGCCCAGGCGTTCGAGCGCACTGCGGCAAGCCCAATCGATGAATTCCTGGTGGCTGACGTCGCCATCCTGATGATGCGGCGGGATCACCCGCTCGGTCAGATCATAGACCTTCTGGAAATTCTCACGCCGCGCGATCGCCAGTTTTCCGGTGCGCCAGAGCACTTCGAGTGCGGTCTTCGAGGGGTGCCAGTTCCACCAGCCACCGGATTCGTGCTCGGCTTCCTTGAGGTCGCGCGCCAGCACCGGTCCGCCCTCGGCGATGCGCTGATAGGTCTCGTCACAGCCCTTCTCGAAGCCCTCGCCGCGCCATTTTTGCCAGCGCTCGACGATCGTCTCGCCTTCCCATTTGAAGCGGTGCTTCCAGTAGCGGAAGAAGCTGCTCGGAATGATCGAGGCGTCGTGCGTCCAGTGCTCGAACAGGTCTCGATCATCTTCCAGAAGCGCCGTCAGATGTTCGCGGCGATAGGTCTGGTTGCGAGCAAACAGGATCTGGTGATGGGCGCGCTCGACCGTGGCGATGCTGTCCACCTGCACGAAGCCGATGTCGTGGATGAGCTTCAGCAGCCCCTCCTTGCCGAGCGCGCGGTTCGGAGCGCCGGAAAGGCCCTGCTTGGCGAGGAAGATGCGACGGGCGTCGCTGTTGGAAAGGCGAATCGTCATGGCGATAAGAATAGGCTTTTATTCCCATAATTCAAACTGGAGCAGGATGAGGAAATGTATGCGCCGTGTTCCGCCCGCATCTCGGTCCCGCGCCACCGCATTGCCCTTGTTGCCGGACTTGGCCTATAGAGCACCCCGAAAACGGCGCGGGCCGAAGATAGCGAGGGACGGAATGGACATCCGCTTTACCGATTGCGCGGTCCGCTTCGGCGAGCGGGTGGCCTTGCACCCGTTGAACTTGGCGCTCAGTGAAAAGCGCGTCGGTATCATCGGTCTCAACGGTTCCGGCAAGACCACTTTCGCCCGGCTGATCAATGGCCTGGTCAAGCCTTCCTCGGGTCGAGTGACGGTCAACGGGCTGAACACGGTCGAAGACGATCGCGCCGTGCTTTCCGAAGCCGGCTTTATCTTCCAGAATCCGCAGCACCAGCTGATCATGCCCATCGTTGCCGAGGACATCGCCTTCGGCTTGAAGAACCGCGGGCTTCCTCGCGAGGAAATCGACCGCCGCATGCAAGGCGCGCTGTCGCGCTTCGGTATCGAACATCTGGCACGACGGCGTGTGCACGAGCTTTCGGGCGGCGAGACGCAGCTCGTCGCCATGGCAAGCGTCGTCGTCACCGATCCGAAAATCCTCATCCTCGATGAGCCGACGAACCAGCTCGACCTGCGCAATCGACGCCGCGTCGCCGAAACGATCGAGGGGCTGCCGGAGGATACGGTGGTGATCACCCACGATCTTGCACTCGTCGAAAACGTCGACCGGCTGCTGCTCTTCCACGAGGGGCGGCTTGCGGCCGACGGCGACCCGCGCGAGACGATCCGCCGCTACCATGAGATCGCCGGATGCTGACGAGCCTGCACATCGAAGGCGACAGCCTGCTGCACCGCCTGCCGGTGAGAGTGAAGCTCATTGCACTCGTAGCCCTAAGCATCGTCCTCTTCCTCAGCGGTTCACTGGTGCTGCAGGCGATCGCCTTCGTCCTTGCCGCCGGCCTCTATCTTTCCGTCGGGCTCCCCCTGAAGGAGGCAATCGCGCGCGTCGGCATCGTCTTCCTGACGATCTTCTTTCTGGCCGCGGTCAACCTTTTTCTGCTGCCGGTCGGCGAGGTCGCGACCCTGACGCTGAGGCTGATGGCCCTGGTGCTGTTTGCGGCCGCCGTCACGGCGACGACGACGATCAGCGCCTTCATGGACGAGATCACTGTACTCTTGACCCCTTTCGAACGGCTGGGTTGGCTGCGGGCGGCCGATGTCAGCCTGGCGCTCGGGCTGGTGCTGCGCTTCGTGCCCGACATCTTCGCGCGCTACGAGGCGATCCGCGAGGCGCACCGCGCCCGCGGCCTGCCGATCCGACCGTTGACGATCATCGGGCCGCTGATCATCCTGACGCTCAAAGATGCCGATACCATCGCTGCGGCAATTGACGCGCGCGGATTTCGTCGCCAATAGATGCGAAAAATCTAATACACAGGGAACCGAACGTCATGAACACCAGAGATCTCGTCCTCATCGCCCTCTTCGCCGCGATCGTCGTCGTGCTCGGCCTCATTCCGCCGATCACGCTCGGCTTCATTCCGGTACCGATCACCGCCCAGTCGATGGGCGTGATGCTCGCCGGGTGCATTCTCGGCGCCAAGCGCGGCGCACTCGCCTTTCTGCTGTTCCTGCTTTTGGTCGCCATCGGCCTGCCGGTGCTCTCGGGCGGTCGCGGCGGTCTTGCCGTGTTGGCCGGCCCGTCCGGCGGCTTCATCATCGGCTGGGTCGTCGCCACCTTCGTTACCGGCCTGATTGCCGAGCGCGCGGTGCGCGAGGGCCAGGCGGAAACGCGCCAGTTCATCGGCTTCTTCCTCGCCTCCGTCCTCGGCGGCATCGTCGTGCTTTATGCAATCGGCATGCCCTGGGTTTCGGCGGTTACCGGCACGCCGCTCCTGACCGTCGCCACCGGTTCGCTCGCCTTCATCCCGGGCGACCTCTTGAAGGCAGCGATCGCAACGCTGGCAGCCCGCGCCGTCTACGCCGGCTATCCGCTGCTGCCGGCACGCGCCTGAGCCGATGCCGTTTGCCGCCGCGATCCATAGCCACGCGGACGAACATCCGTATGCCCCGGCCTTCCGTATGGAGGGCCGGGTTTTCACTTTCGATGAGCTGAAGCGCTTCGCCGGACAGCTCGTTGCGGCATTCGACGATTTGGCGGGGGTTGCCGGGCACCGCAGCGTGCTTGGCGCCCGCGCATGCCTGATCGTACTTGAGGCCGGCAATCATCCACTCTTCGCCGCCGCCTTTCTCGCCGCCACCAGCCAAGGTAACTGTGTCGCGCTCATCGACCCGCATCTGCCGGCCGCAACCCGCCAGGCCATGCGCGATCGTCTGTCTCCCGATCTCATCGTCAGCGCCAATGGCGCGGACTTGTCTCTTCACGCTCCGGCAAGCGGCGAGACGCGATCCTTCCGCGAGAGCGACGGCAAAGAGCGAGCGCCACTCGCAGCCGGCAAAGAAAGCGAGCCGTTTCTGGTCGTTTTCACCTCGGGAACGACCGGCGCGCCGAAAGCGATCATCCGTGATCGCGGCTCGTGGCGCAGGAGCCTGGCCACCGGCGCGCGCTTTTTCGGCATCGACCATGGCACCCGCACCTTTGCTCCCGGTCCGCTAGCGCACGGGCTGACGCTCTACGCGCTCGCCGAAACGCTCTGCGCCGGCGCCGAATTCATCGGGGCGGCTCATTTCGACGCAGCGCGAGCGCTGACCATCATCGAGACGGAGAAAGTGCAACGCCTGGTGCTGGTACCGACGATGCTGCGGCGGCTCTGCGCAGCGGCCGCGAACAGACCGCAGGCCTGCGTCACACATATCACGGTCGCCGGCGCCAAACTGACGGCGAGTGACCGCGCTGTCGCCGCACTCGCTTTTCCGAAGGCGGAGGTCATCGAATATTACGGCGCCTCGGAACTGGGCTTCATCAGCGTCGCAACAAAGGACGACACCGCTTCGGCCACCGCCGTCGGCAGCGCCTTTCCCGGCGTTGCGCTAAGCATTCGCAATGACACAGGGGATGAAGTGCCCATGGGCGAAACGGGGACGATCTTCGTTGACAGCGCCCTCATCTCCGACGGTTATGTCGGGCAAAGCGATGGCGCCGGCTTCCGTCGTCTTGGCGAGCTTGCGACGGTGGGCGATATTGGCTTCCTCGACGACGACGGTACGCTTCATCTTCTCGGGCGCGCCGGCGGCATGGTTCTGTCGGGCGGCAACAACATCTACCCGCAGGAAGTGGAGGCGACACTTGTCGCCTACCCTGACGTTCACGCTGCGCTCGTCCTCGGGCTCGATCATCCGGACCTCGGCAGCGAACTCGTCGCCGTCATCGAGCCGGAGGGCAGCATATTTGACCGAGACGCACTTGAGCGTCATCTCGCTGCCCATCTGCCGCGCTACAAACATCCGCGCCGCATCTGGCTCTGCCCGAAGATGCCAATGACGCAGTCGGGCAAGGTGGCGGCGGGCACGCTCAGGCAATGGATCGCGGATGGAAACGATGCTCTCGAACTCATCGACTGAGCCGGCACGCATACCGGTGATCATCGCCGCGCTCCGGACGCCAATCGGCCGGGTCAACGGCACGCTTCGCGATATCGAACCGTCGCAGCTGGCAGCACCGCTGATCGCCCGTATTCTCGGCGACGTCGGGCTTGAAGCGACCGAGATCGACGACGTCATTCTCGGCAATGCCGCAAACAGCGCCGGCAATCTCGCCCGGCTCGCAGCGCTCGAAGCAGGCCTGCCGGTCTCGACGCCGGGCGTGACCGTCGATCGGCAATGCGGCTCCGGGCTGGAGGCGATCGCGCTCGCGGCGCGGATGATCCAGGCGGGTGCCGGCCGCTTCTACCTGGCCGGCGGGACCGAGAGCGCCAGCCGCGCGCATATCCGTCTGAGGCCGCCGCTGGAGCGCGGCGGCGAGCTCGCGCCCGTCAAGCGCGCCCGCATGGCGCCGGACGAGATCGGCGATCCGGACATGGGCGTCGCCGCCGAAAACGTCGCGACCGCCTGTAGGATCTCTCGCGAACGGCAGGATACCTTTGCGCTTCAAAGCCATCGCCGCGCCGTTGAAGCCGAGCTTGCCGGCCGTTTCGTCCGCGAGATCGTGCCGATCGAGACGGCGGCGGGCTTTGTGTCTCGCGATGAGTGCCCGCGTCCGAACGCGTCGATGGAAACACTGCAGCGGCTAAAGCCGGTCTTCGTCGAGGGTGGCACGGTGACCGCCGGCAATGCCTGCCCGATCAATGATGGCGCGGCCGTGGTGCTGGTGACCAGCCTTGCCGAGGCCCAGCGACTTCACGTTCCCTTCATGCTCGAATTCGTCGATGCCGCGACGGCCGGCGTCCATCCCAATCTCCTCGGTCTCGGCCCCGTGCCGGCTATACAGAAGCTGAAAGTGCGGCAACCCGCGCTCGATCCGGCCAAGGTCGATTTCATCGAATTCAACGAGGCCTTCGCTTCACAGGTGCTTGGCAGTCTCGACCAGCTCGATATTGCGGAGGAAAGGGTCAATCTCGATGGCGGCGCCATCGCGCTCGGCCATCCCTATGGCGCATCAGGAGCAATCCTTGCGGTCCGGCTTTTCTCGCAAATGTCGACCGCGCCCGCCGACACCGAAGGACTGGCGATGATGGGCGTTGGCGGCGGCATGGGCATCGTCGCCCTGTTTCGCGCGGTTTGAGCGCGCGCAATTGCGGACGGAAAACCGCTTCGCACTTTTCCTGCAATTGCTTTGGTTCAGACCGTATAGGCCGCCAGCCATTCCCGTGTCGCGGTCGGCAGCGGCAGTGGGGTGTGGCGTTGCGGATCGACCGCCACCCAGACGACCTCCACTTCCGCCACAAGTTGGCCGCGCGCCTCGACCTTGACGGCGAAGCTGATCGAGCTGCCGCCGATCTTTGTTACGTTGACAGTGAAGCGGGCCGGTTCGTCGTAGCGCAGGCCGCGGTGATAGACGCAGGCCGAGCGGCGCACGAGATAGCTCGGCTCGTTCACCACATGCGGGCGGTGGCGCCAGAGACTGGAAAGGGCTGCTTCCGCATGGGCATAATAGGCGGCATTGTGCATATGGCCGTGCATGTCTATATCGCGAAACGGAATACGGATTTCCGTAACGTTCTCCAGCTCCCTGCCGTCCATGCGAGGCTCCCCGACGATGCGCTCCACCCTCGTTAGACAGTTCGGCGACCCCCGGCAAGTGATTGCGGTCGTCGATCGGGAACGCGTCGCACCGGGACCGGGCGACGTCGAAGTAGCGCTGTCGCTTGCCGCCATCAACCCGTCCGATCTCATCCCGGTGACCGGCGCCTACAGCGCCCGCACCACCCTGCCCTTCGTTCCGGGCTTCGAGGGCTTCGGTACGGTGACGCGCGTCGGCGGCGGCGTGACTTCGCTGAAACCCGGCGACCGCGTGGTACCGATCGGCGCCAGCGGCCTCTGGCAGGAGTATCTGCTGCGACCGGCCGAATGGTGTTTCACACTGCCCGACGACATCCGTGAGACCGATGCGGCCACCTGCTACGTCAATCCGCTGACCGCACTGCAACTGGTCGAGGCGCTGCGCGCGCATTTCGGCGCGCTCGACCGGCGCCGCATCGGCGTCACGGCGGCAGGGTCCGCGATCGGCGGGATGCTGATGAAGCTGCTTGCCGGCGAAGGGGCGAAGGCCATTGGCATCGTTCGCAGACAACGCAGCGCCGAGCGGCTTGCAAGCGAGGTTCCCGGCCACGTCGTTCTTGGCGACGAGAGCCGCATACCCGAACTCCGGCTCGACGCGATCATCGACGCCGTCGGCGGTCCGTTTGCCGGCGATCTCATTCTTCGCACCCTCGAACCCGGCGGCGCCTTCATCCAGTACGGGGCGCTGAGCGGCGTGCCGGTATCTCAGGCAGTGATCCAGTCGCGGCCGGATATCCGCTTCTCGTTCCTGTGGCTGCGCACATGGGTACATTCGGCCGGGCGACCGGCGATTGAAGCGGCTTTTGCGAGAAGTTTCGACGGCTTGCGATCAGGCCTCTTCTCCAGCCGGATCGCGGAGATCTATCCATTGAGCCAGCTCGGCGCGGCGCTTGCGCATCAGGCAGATGCGGGCCGCGACGGCAAACTGCTGCTCGATCCGCGCTGTTGAAAATTCCGCCTTTCGACTGCCTCGCCATGGACCTTGCAGGGTGACAGCACTAGGTTTCGCGACATGACCACGTTCCTCTATGAAAATCCGGTCTTTCTGGAACACGAGGTTCCGGAGGGGCATCCCGAACGGCCGGACCGGCTGAAGGCGCTGAACCTTGCGCTCGAACATCCGAACTTCGCCGATCTCAAGCGGATCGAGGCGAAGAAGGCGAGCGAAGATCTCGTTCTGCTCGTTCACCCGGAAGAACACCTGCGTAACGTCAAGCGCGCCATCCCGGAGGAAGGCCTCAACCATTTCGAGGCGGATACCTATGCCAGCCCCTTAAGCCTCGACGCCGCCTTAACGGGCATCGGCGGGGCGACTGCGGCGGTCGACGCGGTCTTTTCCGGCGAGGCCGACAACGCCTTCATCGCGGCGCGCCCGCCGGGACACCACGCCGAGAAAAACAAGGCGATGGGCTTCTGCCTGTTCAACACGGTGGCGATTGCCGCCCGGTACGCCCAGAAGGCCCATGGCGCCGAGCGCGTCGCGATCGTCGACTGGGACGTGCACCACGGCAACGGCACGCAGGACATTTTCTGGAACGATCCGTCCGTGCTCTTCTGCTCGACGCACCAGATGCCGCTTTATCCCGGCACCGGCGCCAAGGACGAGACGGGCGTCAAGGGCAACATCGTCAACGCGCCGCTGTCGCCGAACATGGGCAGCGAGCAATTCCGCGAGGCGTTCCGCAGCCGCGTGCTTGCGGCGCTCACCAATTTCCGGCCGGACTTCATCCTGATTTCCGCCGGCTTCGACGCCCATCACCGCGATCCGCTGGCGCAGATCAACCTCGTCGCCGAGGATTTCGACTGGGCGACGGGACGCCTGCACGAGATCGCCGACCGCAGCGCCGGCAACCGCATGGTCAGCCTGCTCGAAGGCGGCTATGACCTTCAGGGCCTGGCCGAATCGGCCGGCCTGCACATCTCAAGACTGATGAGAGGGTAACCATGAACAACACCACGCAACCGGACGTTTCCGCGCTCTCCTTCGAGCAGGCCGTAGAGGAACTGGAGCGGATCGTCTCGGCGCTGGAGCGCGGCGACGTCGCCCTCGACAAGTCGATCGAGATTTACGAGCGTGGCGAAGCGCTGAA
Organism: Ensifer sp. ENS10; assembly: GCF_014852025.1. Taxonomy (NCBI): domain Bacteria; kingdom Pseudomonadati; phylum Pseudomonadota; class Alphaproteobacteria; order Hyphomicrobiales; family Rhizobiaceae; genus Ensifer; species Ensifer sp. ENS10. The sequence goes on along the minus strand of NZ_JACVAS010000001.1, from coordinate 856,209 downwards.
GAAGCATTGCGAGGCGCTGCTGAAGGCTGCCGAAGACCGCATCGAAAAGATCCGCCTCGACCGGGCCGGCAAGCCGCAGGGCGTGGAGCCGCTCGACGCCGATTGAGAAGCGGATTGATTGCTCCGCGGAAACGCTTCGTATCGGATTGGTCCCTAGCCGCCTCAGCGCGCAGGCGCTAGTTATTGATATGACAGCAAGAAACGGGAGCACGCGCCATGTCTTTCTTTCCAGGCCCCGATCCGCTCGCCGGCGACAAACCCGCCTGTGACGCCATCGAACATCTGATCGTTCCGCGCACCAGCGATATCGGCGGGCTGCAGGTTCGCCGCGCCCTGCCGTCGGCGAAGCGGCGCCTGGTCGGTCCCTTCATCTTCTTCGACCGCATGGGCCCGGCGCTGCTGCGCGCCGGCGAGGCGATCGACGTGCGCCCGCATCCGCATATCGGGCTTTCGACCGTCACCTATCTCTTCGACGGCGAAATCAAGCATCGCGACAGCCTCGGCACCGAGATGGTGATCCGCCCCGGCGACGTGAACCTGATGACCGCCGGCCGCGGCATCGTGCATTCCGAGCGCTCGCCCGAAAACCAGCGCGGCCACGCCCGCTCGATCTCCGGCTTGCAAACTTGGCTGGCACTACCCGACCACAAGGAAGAAATCGACCCGATTTTCAGCCACACCGAGGAGCGCATGCTGCCGCATATGAGCGATGACGGCATCAAGGCGCGGGTGGTCCTCGGCAATTTCGAAGGCGCGAAGTCGCCCGTCTCGGTCTTCACCGACACCATCTATGTCGACCTCAACATCGCTCCGGGCAAAAGCGCCCCCTTTGCCGCACAGTGGGAAGAACGCGCGCTCTATATTCTCTCCGGAGAGGCGATCATCGCCGGCGACCACTTTGCCGACAACCAACTGCTCGTCTTCCGTCCGGGCGACGAGATCACGGTGACCGCCGGGCCTGAGGGCTGTCACGTCATGCTCTTCGGCGGTGCAGCACTTGGCTCCGCCCGCCACATCTGGTGGAACTTCGTCTCCTCCTCCAAGGAGCGCATCGAGAAGGCCAAGGAAGAGTGGCGCACCGGCCGCTTCGACATCGTGCCCGGCGACGAGGAAGAATTTGTTCCGCTGCCCGAAAGCTGATCTCGACCGCAAGTAGAACGGCATGAGCGCATAAAACCGCGCAACATTGCCTCATGGCGCTTGAATCGATTTCGATTCACAGAATCATGCGCTAGTCTCTTGGTTGACGACGCAGGAACGCCTAATTTTGCATTCAGCAACGATTGCGTCTAAAGAGCCGCTTCGACGGTACCACCAACTATCGCGCGCCTGACCCCACGGCGCGCATGAGGCATGCAGCGTGACACAACTGCCAACCAATCCGATGCCGGCTACTCCCTTGCTCGACAAGGTGACTTTCCCCGACGATCTGAAGAAGATCGACGACAAGGATCTGCCGCAGCTTGCCGGTGAGGTCCGAGCGGAAATGATCGACGCGGTGTCGCGCACCGGCGGCCATCTCGGCGCCGGCCTCGGCGTTGTCGAACTGACGATTGCCATCCACAAGGTCTTCAACACGCCGGATGACCGGCTGATCTTCGACGTCGGCCACCAGTGCTATCCGCACAAGATCCTGACCGGCCGTCGCGACCGCATCCGGACGCTGCGCCAGGAAGGCGGCCTTTCCGGCTTCACCCGCCGTGCCGAGAGCGAGTACGACCCCTTCGGCGCCGCCCACTCCTCGACCTCGATTTCTGCCGGCCTCGGCATGGCGGTCGCCGCCGATCTCGACGGCAAGAACCGCAACGTCATCGCCGTCATCGGCGACGGCGCGCTTTCGGCCGGCATGGCCTATGAGGCGCTCAACAATGCCGGCGCGCTCGATGCCCGACTGATCGTCATCCTCAACGACAACGACATGTCGATTGCGCCGCCGACCGGCGCGATGAGCGCCTATCTGGCACGCCTTGCCTCGGGCCGCACCTATATGGGCATCCGCGAGGTTGGTAAGAAGCTGACCGCCTATCTCGGCAAGACCGTCGACCGGGCGATCACCCGCGCTGTCGAGCATGCCCGCGGCTACGTCACCGGCGGCACGCTCTTCGAAGAGATGGGCTTCTACCATATCGGCCCGATCGATGGGCACTCCTTCGACCATCTCCTGCCGGTGCTGCGCAATGTGCGCGACAATGCCAAGGGTCCGGTGCTGATCCATGTGGTGACGCAGAAGGGCAAGGGCTATCCGCCGGCGGAAGCCGCGGCCGACAAGTATCACGGGGTCAACAAGTTCGACGTCATCACCGGCGCCCAGGCGAAGGCCAAGCCGAATGCCCCGGCCTATACCTCGGTCTTTGCCGATGCGCTGACGCAGGAAGCCGGTTTCGACGACAAGATCGTCGCCGTCACCGCCGCAATGCCGTCCGGCACCGGTCTCGACAAATTCGCCAAGGTCCATCCGTCGCGCTGCTTCGACGTCGGCATTGCCGAGCAGCACGCCGTAACCTTTGCCGCCGGTCTTGCTTCCGAAGGCTACAAGCCCTTTGCAGCGCTTTACTCCACCTTCCTCCAGCGTGGCTACGACCAGGTGGTGCACGACGTGGCGATCCAGGGGCTGCCCGTGCGCTTCCCGATCGACCGCGCCGGCTTCGTCGGCGCCGACGGTCCGACCCATGCAGGCTCCTTCGACACGACCTATCTCGCCACACTCCCCGGCTTCGTCGTGATGGCCGCCGCCGACGAGGCGGAATTGAAACACATGGTGCGCACTGCCGCCGCCTATGATGCCGGGCCGATTTCGTTCCGCTACCCGCGCGGCGAGGGCGTCGGCGTCGAAATGCCGGAGCGCGGCCAGATCCTCGAGATCGGCAAGGGCCGCGTCGTCAAGCAGGGATCGAAGGTGGCGCTGCTCTCCTTCGGCACGCGCCTTGCCGACTGTCTGCTGGCCGCAGAAGACCTCGATGCCGCCGGCCTTTCGACGACCGTTGCCGACGCCCGCTTCGCCAAGCCGCTTGACCATGACCTCATCCGCCAGCTGGCCCGTAACCATGAGGTGCTGATCACCATCGAGGAAGGCGCCGTCGGCGGCTTCGCCAGCCATGTGCTGCAGTTTCTCGCTGAAGACGGCCTGCTCGACGGCGGCCTCAAGGTCCGCCCGATGGTCATGCCCGACATCTGGATGGAGCAGGCCAAGCCCGAAGCGATGTATGCCGCCGCCGGTCTCGACCGTGCCGGCATCGTCTCTACTGTTTTCAAGGCGCTCGGCCAGAAGCAGGATATCGGCATCGGCGCTGCCGGCTGACACGAACGGCGCCCCGTTTAAAAGCAAAACCCCGGCTCTCGTCGGGGTTTTGCTTTTTGTGGATACCGTCGGAGTTCCCGTCTGCGCCATCGCTGTGTTCCCACGAGACAAAGATCTGCGGGGTTGAACCACTCGGCGGAGGCAACTGGTGTAGCGTGGCGCAGGCGGCGGACGGTAAGTATTCCCCGATTTCTTGGGTTTCCTAGCTGTTAAGCCCAAAGCGGGTCATCGCTCCGAGCGCGAGGGGCTTGCCATTGGGGCGGCAAGTCGCCATGAGAAGCACATGTCAGAAGAACGCCAGAATGAAGAACACAGAAACAGGGTGCGCCTGGATCAGTTGCTGCTCAACACGGGTCTGGTTGCCAGCCGCGCCCGCGCCCGAGACGCGATCCAGCGCGGCACCGTCAAGGTCGATGGCCGCACGGTCACCAAGCCGTCATTGATGTTCGCCGAAAGCGTGACGATCACCATTGATGACCCGGCGCAGGACTATGTCTCCCGCGCGGCGCTGAAACTTGTCGCGGCACTCGATCATTTCGCCCTCGATCCCTCGGGCGAAAGCTGTCTCGATATCGGTGCCTCGACCGGCGGCTTCACCGAAGTGCTGTTGAAGCGCGGGGCAGAGCACGTGGTTGCCATCGACGTCGGTCACGGCCAGATCCATCCGCGCATCGAAGGTGACCCGCGCGTCACCAGCATCGAGGGCCTCAATGCCCGCGCGATGACTGAGGACGACGTCGACAACCGAGAAGTCACCTTCGTCGTCTCGGACGTCTCGTTCATCTCGCTGAAGCTCGCCCTCCCCCCGGCGCTCGAGATGGCGCTTCCCGGCGCGCACTGCATCCTGCTGGTCAAGCCGCAGTTCGAGGCCGGCCGCGATGCAATCAGCAAGGCGGGGCTGCTCAAGGACCCCGACAGCGCGCCGGCCGTTGCTGCCGAACTGGAACATTGGCTTGTGGAGGACATGGGCTGGCAGAGCCTCGGCCTTATCCCCTCGCCGATTGCCGGCGGCGACGGCAATGTCGAATTCCTGCTGGCGGGCAGGAAGCCATGAGCACCGAGACCGTCACCATCAACCGGCTCGGCGCCCAGGGCGACGGTATTGCAGAAGGCCCTGACGGGCCGATCTATGCGCCCTTCACGCTGCCCGGCGAAAGTGTGGCGCTCGCGGTCAACAAGTCGCACGGCACGCTGATCTCGCTGAGGGAACCGTCACCCGAGCGCATCGAGCCGCACTGTCGGCATTTCGGGCCCGATGGTGTCAACGGCACCTGCGGCGGCTGCACGCTGCAGCATGCGTCGGACACGCTCTATCACGGCTTCAAGCGCGATCTGGTGATCGCCGCCCTGAAGTCGAAAGGGCTCACACCCGAGGTGGCGCCGCTCATCACCGCCGAGCCCGGCCAGCGCCGCCGCGCGGTCTTCACCGCCCGCAAGACCGAGAAGGATCTGCTTCTCGGCTTCAACCAGGCGGAAAGCCACCATATCGTCGCGATCTCGGAATGTCCGATCGCGAGCCCGGGTATCGTCTCGAAGCTCGCCACCATTGCCAAAGTCGGCGCGGCCATGGCCGTCAATGCCGAGCCGTTCCGCATCACCGTGCTCGAAACGCTCTCCGGCCTCGACCTCTCGGTCGATGGCATCAAGAAGCTCGACGACCGCGAGCGCCGCCGCACGGTCGAAGCCGTGCTCGGCGAGCGCGGCATCGCCCGCGTCAGCCTCAATGGCGAGATCATTGTCGAGCCGGTGAGACCGGTGATCGATTTCGGCGGTGTTTCCGTTTCGCCACCGCCCGGCAGCTTCACCCAGGCGACGGCGCAGGCCGAAGAGACAATGGCGAAGCTGGTGCTCGACCATCTCGGCAAGTCCAAGCGCGTCGCCGATCTCTTTGCCGGCTGCGGCACCTTCGCTCTGCGCATCGCTCGCAAGGCGCGCGTCCATGCGGTCGAGGGCGAGGACAAGGCGCTGAAGGCGCTCGATTTCGCCGCGCGCAACACGCAAGGGCTGAAGCCCGTGACGATCGAAAAGCGCGACCTCTTCCGCCGCCCGGTCATGGCGCAGGAGTTGAAGGTCTTTGACGCGATCGTCTTCGACCCGCCGCGCGCCGGCGCAGAGACGCAATGTCACGAGATCGCCCGCTCCGGCGTCAAGAAGATCGTGGCCGTTTCCTGCAATCCGGTCACGCTTGCGCGCGACCTCTCGATCCTGACAATTGCCGGCTACCGCATCACCTCGGTGACGCCGATCGACCAGTTCCTCTGGTCGTCTCATGTCGAGGCGGTGGCAACACTGGAGAAATAAGACAAGGCCGAGAAGTCGGCGGACGGCGTCAAGAACACCCCAATGACAAGGGCCCGGTTTCCCGGGCCTTTGTCATGTCAGGCTTGAAGCACTTGCGACACCGATTCACGACAGTGGTCTTATCGCTTTGTTATTGCAGCGTTCTGTCGATGGCCACGCTGAGCTCCGCTCAAGCCGCGCGACGACGGCCACCACTTACCGTCGGCACTTCGCCGAGGTTGAACTGGGCGAGCAGCGCATTGAGCGAAGCGGCTTCGGAGGCGAGACCATGGCTTGCCGCCGTCTGCTCTTCCACCATCGCCGCGTTCTGCTGGGTGCCCTGGTCCATGGTGTTGACGGCCGTGTTGATCTCCTGAAGACCCGTCGACTGTTCGCGCGTCGCCGTGACGATTGCGCTCACGTGCTTGTTGATCTCCTGGACTTCGGCGACGATCGTCTCCAACGCCTTGCCGGTATCGCCGACGAGCGTCACGCCGTTGCGCACCTGGTTGCCCGAGGTGGTGATCAGCGCCTTGATCTCCTTGGCGGCATTGGCCGAACGCTGGGCGAGTTCGCGCACTTCCTGGGCGACGACGGCGAAACCCTTGCCGGCCTCGCCGGCACGGGCCGCTTCGACGCCGGCGTTCAGCGCCAGCAGGTTCGTCTGGAAGGCGATGTCGTCGATGACGCCGATGATGTTGGAGATTTCGCCCGAAGACTTCTCGATCGCGTGCATCGCCTCGACAGCGTTCGCAACGACTTCGCCTGATTTCTCGGCGCCGGCACGGGTGCGGGCAACGAGAGCGCCGACTTCCTCGGCCCGGCGGGCGGAATCCTTGACGGTCGTGGTGATCTCTTCCAGAGCAGCAGCAGTCTCTTCGACCGAGGCTGCCTGCTGCTCGGTGCGGCGGGCAAGATCGTCGGCGGCCGAGCGGATTTCCGTTGCACCGGCATCGATGCCTCGGGCGTTGGCGCCGACAGCGCGGAGCGTGTCGTGCAGCTTGGCGACCGAGTTGTTGAAGTCGGCCCTTAGACGGTCAAGGCGATCGGCAAACGGGTTGTCGATCCGGTAAGCGAGATCGCCTTCGGCCAGGCGGCCGAGGCCGGACGCCAGACCATCGACAGCCTGCTGGATTTCCGCCGCATCCCGCGCCTTCTGCGCCTCGCGCTCCAGACGTTCACGTTCCGACAGCGAACGGTTCGCATCCGCTTCGCTTTCGAGACGGGCACGCTCGACGGCATTCGCCTTGAAGATGGCGACGGCCGCGGCCATCGAGCCGATCTGGTCGGTACGCTCTTCGCCGGGAATTTCGACGTTGTGGTTGCCCGAAGCGAGCTTCTCCATCGCGCCGGTCATCTCCGTCACCGGACGGATGACCAGACGGTTGAGGAAGGTCGCAAGGAAGACCAGCATCACGCCGACGGCCAGGATGGTGGCGATGGTGGCGGCGATGCGGAACTGGTCGATCGCCGAGTAGGCGGCGTCGGCATCAATGACGAAGCCGACATACCATTCGACCGACGGCAGACCCTGGACCGGAACGAAGCTCACCAGCATCGGCTTGCCGCCGAGCTCGGTGTTCATGATGCCGGAGCCGATCGTCGGCGTGTCGATCGGGAAGGCGTCGGTGAGCGACTTTGTGACGAGCTTGGCATCCGGATGCACGAGGATCTGGCCGTCCTTGCTGGCGAGGAAGGCGAAGCCTTCACCGCCGACATCGACGCCCTTGATCATTGCCACCAGCGTATCGAGCGAAAAGTCGCTGGCCGCAACGCCATAGAGCTTGCCATCACGCTTGACCGGGACGGCGGCGCTGATGATCAGCGCGCCACTGGAGGCGTCGACATAGGGCTCGGTCAAGACGCGGGCGTCGGCCTTGACGGCCTGCTGGTACCAGGGGCGCTGGCGCGGATCGTAGCCGGCCGGCATCGGATTGTCCGGCCAGGTGATGAACTTGCCGCTTTCATTGCCGACATAGGTCGACATGAACTCGCTGGTCAGAACGTCGTTCTTCAGGATCGGCTGGATGGCGCTATCGTCCGCGACGTTGCCGGTGGCATCGGCCACCATCGCAGTCAGCGTGACGCGGCCGTTCAGCCACTTGGCGACGCTCTGGGCGGCCTGCGTGCCGGATGAGGCAATGTTCTCCTCGACGGCCTTGGTCGTGGTGCCACGCTGCAGCGTGTCGATGTAAACGGAAAAGCCGGCAAAGGCGCCGACGACGACACAGGACGCGGCAACCAGGATCCGCGTCATGAGGTTCGATCGCTTGGACAAGATGGGCTCCCAATGGGGTGCCGGCGGCTCCCGCCGGACATGAGCTCTCGATGATCTTCGCGCAGCATCCTTCGTCCGCCGGAGGGACGGAGCGCAGACGCCTGCGGGAAAACGTTGAACATGCCAGAAGGCGGAGCCAGCCATGCTTCATGCGGCTGGGGCCTCTCGAAGTGAGGATAGGCCTATCGCGCCCCACGCTAGCGATCGCTATTTAAGAACAAATTAAAATTGATCTATGCAAGTTCGCGATGCCGACGGCAACACGATCTTTACCGTGCGGCGGCTAGAACACCGCCCCCGAAAGCAAAAACGGGTGCACTGCGGCACCCGTTCTCCCACTCGCAAAAGCCTGGAGACTGCTTAGCGGCGCATGAAGGCCTCGAAGGCTGCACGCGCTTCGGCGCTCTTCAACTGCGCCGCGAAATGCTTGGCTTCCTCGTCGATGCGCGCCAGAACGTCGCTGCGGTCGCCACGGACGAGGTCGCGGGCGATGCGAAGCGCTTCCGGCGGCTTTTTGGCGAGACGGGCGGCGAGTGCCAGCGTTTCTTCTTCCACCGCGTCCTGGCCGACGATCTTCCAGATCAGCCCTGCGTCCAACGCACCTTTGGCATCGAGCGGCTCGCCCGCCGCAAGCAAGGCGAAAGCCCGCTGATGGCCCATGATGCGCGGCGCTATCAGGCTCGACGCGGCTTCCGGCACCAGCGCCAGATCGACGAAGGGCGTCTTGAACAGCGAACGTTCAGAGGAGATCGTCAGGTCGCAATGCAGATGGATCGTCGTGCCGATGCCGATCGCCAGGCCATCGACGCCCGAGACGATGGGTTTGGTTGCGGTCGCCAGCGCCTTCAGAAACTCGATCACCTCCATGCCCATGGAGCCACCCATGGCGAAGGCGAGAAAATCGGCCATGTCGTTGCCGGCGGAGAAACAACCATCGGTGCCCAGGAAGGCGGTGGCGCGCACGGCCGGATCGCTTGAGGCAACCGTCAGCGCATTGGTCATCTTCGCGTACATGTCGCGGGTGATGGCGTTCTTCTTTTCCGGCCGGTTGAAGCGGATCACCTGGACGCCGGGATAGGCTTCCGGCCGCTCGATGAGCACGTGGTCGGTCATGACAATTCCTCTCAAGCCAGAACGGCGCGGGCGACGGCCAGGCTGTCGGCGCCGTTGACGACACGATCCTTCAGGGCGGTCGTTTCCGCCAGGAGGTTTTCGGCGGTGAAGCGGCAGAGTGCGATGCGCTGGTCTTCCTTGCCGTCAGCCACTTCGGCCAGACCGCCCTTCGCCAGATAGGCGCCGCTCAGCGTCAGGCCGAACAGGCGCTGATAGGCCGTCGCGCCAGCGAGCGCTTCGGCGAGCTTGCCGCCGGCGACGGCCGCGATCAGCCACTCCGTCGCAGCCGAAAGATCATCCAGTGCCGCATCAAGGCGCGCCGCCGTCTCGCCGAAACCATTCCGGTTCGAGGCGCGCACGGCCTGCGCGATCTCGCGCAGTTCGCCGATGAAGCCGCGCACATGCGCGCCGTCGGAGAGCGGCAGCTTGCGGGTGACGAGATCGATCGCCTGGATGCCGTTGGTGCCCTCGTAGATCGGGGCGATGCGGGCGTCCCGCAGGTAGCGGGCGGCACCGGTTTCCTCGATAAAGCCCATGCCGCCATGCACCTGGATGCCCATCGAGGCGACGTCGACGCCGGCGTCGGTCGAGAAGGACTTGGCAATCGGCGTCAGCAGGCTGGAGCGCTCCTGCCAGTATTTTGCTTTTTCGCCTTCAGCCGCATGCGCCATGTCGACGGCGTGGGCACAGGCATAGGAGATCGCGCGCGACCCTTGCGTCAGCGCCTTCATCGTCAGAAGCGTGCGGGCGACATCGGGATGCTCGATGATCGGGCTCATGCCCTGCCCCGTCCAGCCGGGCGCTTTGCCCTGGGTGCGTTCCTTGGCAAAGGCGATCGCCTTCTGGGTGGCGGCGTCTGCGATGGCGACGCCCTGCATGCCGACGGCGAGACGCGCATTGTTCATCATGGTGAACATGCAGGCGAGACCGCGGTTTTCCTCGCCGATCAGATAGCCGATCGCGCCCTTCTCTGCGCCGAACTTGCCGTCGCCGTAGATCATCGTGCAGGTCGGCGAACCGTGGATGCCGAGCTTGTGTTCGAGCGAATGGCAGAAGAGGTCGTTGCGTTCGCCGAGCGAACCGTCATCCTTGACCAGGAACTTCGGCACCAGGAAGAGCGAAATACCCCTCGTCCCCGCCGGCGCGTCGGGAAGCCGGGCGAGCACCAGATGGACGATGTTGTCGGTGAAGTCGTGTTCGCCCCAGGTGATGAAGATCTTCTGGCCGAAGATGCGGTAGGTGCCGTCGTCGCGGCGCTCGGCGCGGGTCTTCAGCACGCCGAGATCGGAGCCGGCATGCGGCTCCGTCAGGTTCATCGTGCCGGTCCATTCGCCGGAAACCATCTTCGGCAGATAGGTGGCTTTGAGCGCTTCCGAGCCGTGCTTTTCCAGCGCCTCGACGGCGCCCATGGTGAGTGTCGGACCAAGCGCGAATGCCATGGAGCCGGCGTTCCACATCTCCATGGCGGCGACATGCAGCATGTGCGGCAGGTTCTGGCCGCCGAATTCTTCCGGAGCCGTCAGCCCGTTCCAGCCGCCAGCGATCCAATTGTGATAGAGGTCACGCCAGCCATCCGGCGTCTCGACCTTGCCTTCGACGAGACGCGAGCCCTGGCGGTCGCCGACGTCACCGAGGGGCGCCACCTCCTCCGTCGCGAATCGGCCCGCTTCCGACAGGATGGCATCGACCAGATCTTCGCCGAGGTCGCCGAGCGCACCCGATTGCAGCGCGTCGCCCATGCCTGCCACGTGTTTCAGCGTAAACGCGATCTCGTCGACGGGTGCCTTGTACATGATGATCCTCCCAGATAGTCAGGTCGCGCAGGGCGCATCCTCGTTGCGCCGAACACTATTGATTTTTACGTAAACGTCAACGTCAATCCCGCACTCCTTGATGAACGCGGGGCGCTTCCAACTGTAACAAAACTGTCATCAACGGCGCATAGAAGCCAAGGCATAAGGCTTTTGCCAAGGCGTTCAGATGAACCTGATTTCCCCCGAAATACCCGGCATCGTCTGGGCCTATCGTTTCCTGCCAGGCGAAAGCCGCTGCCAGCGCATCGCCACCGACGCTTCGGTCGACAGCCTGCTGACTGGCGAAGGATGGGTCTGGGTTCATCTGGCGCTCTCCGATGCACGCACGCCTGCCCTCATCGAGCGGATCGGCAACCTTCCGCCACTCGCGGTCACCGCGCTGACCAGCCACGACACGCAGGCCGCGATTACGGTTTCGGATGATATCGTACACGGCACACTCGTCGACTTCGAGCGCACCTTCGATGCCGTGACCAAGACGATCGGCTGGCTGCATTTCGCCGTCAGCGACCGGATCATCATCACCACACGCCTGCATCCGCTGCGCAGCATCGACCGCGTCAAGGCGGCGGTGGAGAAGAGCACGAAATGTGCCCGCCCGATCGACCTCTTCGAGATGATCGTGATCGAGTTCCAGCGCACATTGATCTCGCTGGTTCTGGAATTGACCGAGGAACTGAACGTCATCGAGGATCATGTCTATGGCGCCGCCGGACATCGCCAGCAGCCGGGGCTTGCGCCGCTCCGCCGCACGGTGGTGCGGCTTCATCGGCATCTGCGCACGATCCTGGCTTTGCTGAGGCGGGCGGCCGCCTCGGATGAAGACGAGGTGCCCCCCGGTTTCATCGACGTTGCCGAGCGGCTTTCCGACCGGCTCGAGGCGGTCGACCGCGACGTCTTCGCTTTGCAGGAACGGGCACGACTGCTGCACGAAGAAATCGACAGCAAGATCTCCTCGGAAACCAACCGCCACCTCTACATCCTGTCGCTGATGACCGCATTCCTGCTGCCGCCGACGCTCGTGACCGGTTTCTTCGGCATGAACACCGGGGCGCTCCCCTTCGCCGATGGCAGCGGCACGCTCTATGCCGCGCTGTTCATCGCGTTTTCCATGGGCTTTGCCTGGTGGATCCTCAGGCGGATCGGGATTCTTTGAATGTCAGAGAAGAGGCCGGCGGCGAAAGCCCCCGGCCCTGCTCACCCTTAGCTATAGGGCGAATAGCACTGCTGGCGCGGGCCGCCATAGGGCTGATAAGTATTGTCATAGGCCCTGTAGGACCGGTACCGGTTGGCGCACCATTGCACATGGCGGCTGCCATAGACGGGAGCCGGACGCTCGTAGCGCGGAGGCTGGGCGATTGCCCCGCCGATGATCACGCCGGTGCCGAAGGCGGCCATCGGGTACCACCAACCGTTATAGTAACGGTATCCCGGACGGCGGTAGTTATAACCGCGGTAGCCATTGTAGTAGTAATAGTTGCCGCGGCGTTCATACCCCGGCCTGCGATACTGAACGTTCGTCGCGTCGTTCTGCCGCTCGACGCGCGGCGGCGTCGGCATGAACGCCTGCGACGGGGCCGCGGACGTCATCAGGACTGCCACGGCAATGATCGAAGAAAACCACCGGCTCTTCCCGGTCTTCAGCAAAGTCTTCATCAAAACCTCCATAACCGAATCCACGCTCCGCAGGGTGCCGAAAAATCGGGCAACCACGGGAACTTCAGCCTCTGCGTGATTTCACCCGGTTCGCTGCAAACCGGGGATGACCCTCAGCCGGGAAATCCGAAGCCAACCAGCAACGCATAAGTCACCGGTTTTGTTCCATCTTCAGGCATCGCGGCTGCTGCGGATCAGCAGCTGCAGATCGGCAGCAGTGACGGCTTTGGCGCATTCGTTCATCCGCCTGTCGGCGTCGAAGGCATCACGCGACACACCAATATTATGCAAGGCATTGCTCATATACAGCCGGAGGTCGGTATACTTTCGCGCGCCGCTCCAGCACAGTCCGCCTCGGGGGCTGGGATTTACGATACATTAACGATACTGTCGGCAATCTCAGAGAATGGCAAAGCGGTATATCTCCACCACAGGGATGATTCTGCGCCTCGCGACCTTTCTAGGTCTGGCTTTCGCGGCGGCGATCGCACGCGCCGGTGAACTGGAGCCCTGGAAGACCAAGTCCAACGCCATCATCGTCGATGCCTATGAGATGAACAGCATCGACTGGGAAACGATGCTTGCGGACAAGCGCATCTCCGGCTTCATCGCCAAGGCCTCCGACGGCCTGCCCGAAAGCTTCTCCTGCACCGGCGACCACAACGGCGACACCTTCAACCACTGCAAGACCATGTGGCGCAAATACGCAGTCAGCCGCGAGCTCTACCAGACCCGACGCATGATCGCCCGCACGCACGGGCTGCTGTGGGGTGCCTACCATCTCGCCCGTCCCGGCAATCCCGTCGACCAAGCAAACCATTTCCTCGACTACGCCGAGCCGCGCGACGACGAGTTGATGGTTCTCGATCTCGAGGGCATCGATGCCGAGAAATACATGTCGCTAGAGGATGCCGCGATCTTCGCCGGCCACGTCAAGACCCGCACCGGACGTTATCCGATCCTCTATACCAACCACATCACGGCCAAATATATCGCCGCGCACCGCGCCAAGCACCGGCTGCTGTCGCGCCTGCCGCTCTGGTACGCGCGCTACAAGCCGGATATCCGCCAGGTCTTCCCGATGGGCAATTGGGAAAGCTATGCGTTGTGGCAGTTCTCGTCCGGCATCAATTGCGGCAAGCGGCGTTGCCCCTACCGGGTGCCGGGGACGCTCGACGATATCGACGTGAATGTCGCTGCAATGTCGCCGCTGGCGCTGAAAGCGATTTGGGCGCAGGGTGCCTTGCTGCCTGAAAAGCCATTGCCGCTCGCCCTCGTCGCTCAAGCCGAGCAAGGGACGGGCATGCACGCGGTCGCACGGGCGACCGCAACGCTTAGCGAGCCGCTGCTTGTCAGCCGTGCCGGTGCCACGAGCGGCGCCGGCAGCGGCGTCGACATGTTGGTGACAGGCTCGATCGACTTCGCTCGCCACGAGCGCGCCCTACAGGTGGCGGTCGCCGCCGATGATGCGGCACAGGGCGGTTGTGGCAGCGCAGTTGCCAATGCCGACACGCTACGGCGCGTTGCAATCAAGCCTGCGCCCTGCAACACGCCCTGATCCTTCAGGCTTCGATCTGGACATCTCCCAGCGGCCGCGAGCAGCAGGCGAGGATGTAGCCCTCGTCGATCTCGTCATCGAGAATACCGCCATTGTGGTTCATCTCGACCTCGCCCGCGACCTTCATCACCCGGCAGGTGCCGCAGATACCGCCCTCGCAGGCAGCGCCGATCCTCACACCATTGGCACGCGCCGTCTGCAGGATCGTTTGGCCGGGTTTCGCCTCGACCTCCTTGCCGCTCATGGTGAAGGCGACCTTGGCCGCCTGAACCTCACCATCATCGCCGGCACCGGCGCGCACGGCGATCTCTTCCGCGGCAGGTGCTGCCGCCGGCTGGAAGCTCTCCTCGTGATAGCGGGCCATGTCGAAGCCGGCTGCCTTCAGCATCTCGCGCACACCGCGCATGAACGGTTCCGGACCGCAGCAGAACACCGTGCGCTCCTGGAAGTCGGGAGCGAGCAACGGTAGCTTGGCACCGTCGATGCGGCCGCGCAGGCCATGCCAGCCGTGACGCGCCTCGTGCCCCTCGACGATGAAGCCGAGGTTCAGCCCGGACATCTGTGTCGCCAGAACCTCGAGCTCCGAGCGAAACAGAAGGTCGTCCGGCCGGCGAGCACAGGAGATGAAGGTGACATCGGTCTCCGGCACGCAGTCGGCCATCCAGCGCGTCATCGACATCATCGGGGTGATGCCGGATCCGGCGGAGATAAACAGGTACTTTTCGCCGGGATGACGGACGAAGCTGAAATCTCCGAGCGGTCCAAAAGCCCGGAGCTTCATGCCCGGCTTCAGGTGATCGAACATCCAGCGGGTGCCGACGCTGTCGGCCTGCGCCTTCACCGTGACGGCAATTGACAGCGGTCGCGATGGCGTCGACGACAGGGTGTAGGTGCGCATGACCGGTTCGTCGGCGACCGGCAATTCGAGGGTGACGAACTGGCCGGGCAGATAACGAAACCAGGCGGGCTTCTCCGCACGGAAGGTGAAGGTCATGACATCGGCGGTTTCGACAACCGCCGATGTGCATTCGAGCATCTGCTGCCGGTCGATCCAGACATGCAGTTCGTCGAAATGATGGAAGGAGGACGCCATCTGCATGTCAGGCGACCTTTGAGAGCGGAGCCGCATCGCCCTGCAGGCGCTGCTCCATGAACTTGCAGTACCATTCGACGAACTGCATCACGCCACCCTCGTGCTCCGGCGAATACGGACCGGGCTCATAGGCCGGCGAGCGGATGCCGAAGGCATTTTCCTCGACGATCTGGCGATCCTGGTCGTTGGTCTCGGTCCAGACATGAGTCAGATCCTCGAGCGTGTAGTCGACACCTTCGACCGCGTCCTTGTGGACCAGCCACTTCGTTGTCACCTGCGTGAGTTCCGGCCCCAGCGGCAACACGCGGAAGGTGATGGCGTGATCCGAAAGCACGTGGTTCCAGGTCGTGGGGTAATGGAACATCAGGAGCGTGCCGATCTGCTTCTGCCTGACATCGGCCGACAGCGCCCTTTTTACGGCGGGCGCACCCGACATGGTGTAGCTTTCGGCATTATCGACCAGCGGCATGCGCGCGGCGCGGAACTGGCCGGTCGGCGACATCCGGAACTCGCTCGGCAGGCCCTCGGCCTCGCACTTCGCCCAATGGGCGGCAATCACCGGATCGTCCTTGGCGCCCTGCACCCCGGTCGCGGTCGGCGCTTCCGGATAGGTCCGGCAGAGTTCGGGGTGATTGGCGGCGCAGTGGTAGCACTCGCGGTTGTTCTCCCAGACGAGCTTCCAGTTGCCCTTTTCGATGATGGTGCTTTCGAAGGCGACCTTGGTCTCTCCCAGCCGGTGCGGCGCGAGGTAGGGGAATGCCAGCTCGCGGAAGGCGGCGAAATCCGCCGGCGTCTCCGACAGGTTGATGAAGATGTAGCCGCCGACCGTTTCGCAATGGATCTGCTTCAGGCTGTGGGCTGCCTTGTCGAAGTCTTCGCCCATCTGGCGTGCGAAGAGCAGCGAGCCGTCGAGCTCGTAGGTCCATTGATGATAGGGACAGACGAGCTTTGCCGAAGAGCCCTTGTGCTGCGTGCAGACGCGGGAGCCGCGGTGGCGGCAGGAGTTGTGGAGCGCGCGGATCGTGCCCTGGCGATCGCGGGTGATGACGACCGGATAGTCGCCGACCTGGACGGTGAAATAGTTGCCGGCCCGCGGGATTTCGCAATCGTGGCCGATGAACAGCCAATCCCGATACCAGATGTTTTCCAGGTCCTGCCGGTAATAGTCGGGGTCGATGTAGAAGGCCCGATCGAGGCTGTAGCCGTCACGCCGGCCCTTCAGCTTGCGAAGCATATCGGTCTTGGTATCCATGTCCTGTCCTCATGCGCCATGTTTCGGAGAGGCAGGACAGGAACCCGCATGGGCGCACGCCCATGCGTTTTAGGCTCCGATCCGGCTGCCCGCCGCAACCCGTTACGGTTATGTCTGTCAAGGCTGGTTTCCGGGCTCAGGAGCCGTCCTTCGAAGGACCAGCCCGGCGCCTTCCCGGACGGAAAACCGTCCAGTGGCCTTTTGCCGAGGCTTTCGCTCCACCACCGTTGCGGGGGCAGCGCCGGGATTTGACCGGCTTCCCAATTCTCCGCCTTCCCCTTTGGAAGACGACACCTTGAGTAAGGATATGTAAGCGCGGAAGGCGCCTCGGCAGGCGCCGGATAGCGACATTCAATTCCAGAATGACGACACGATCGAAACCGCCTTTTGGAAACGGATGCGAGAATTTTTCACTTTATAAACATATAGATAGATCAAAAATTGGGCAGATGCCGTCTTTTGTGACTGACATGACGCAGACACAGGAAGGCTTCGCCCGTTTGCGACATTCCCATGAATGTGCAGGGGCATCTTCCGCGAACGAAAGGAAATCCTTCATTAACCATAAGCCACTAGGCTTGCCGGCGGACGAAGATGTCCGGCAGGCAGATGGCACACTGACGATCATGGCAAAGTTCAGATATTACGACGCTGCGGCCGAGAAGCCGCCGGCGGTCATGCCGAAGACGGCCGTTCACACCGAGTTTCTGCGCACCGGCAGGATCAACCGCCGGCAATGGCTGCCGAGCGAGCGACGGTATCTGAGCTACGAAGAAGTCGCGGACAGGACCGGCAAGAAGCTCGCGACCGCCGGTGACACGACGCACAAGCGGATCAACGGCTTTCATGCCTCGATCCAGTTTCCCAAGCTGATTTTTCACCGCACGCTCGTCGGCAAGCCGCATCTCGGCTATTGCCATGTGACGGCGGCGCGGACGGCGGTCACGCCTTCCAAGGACATCACCTGGTCGTTCTACTTCGCCAATTTCTTCAGCGACCTTGGTGATGAGACGCATTTCTTCGACCGTATCCAGAGCGGCTATTCCCGCATGTATTTCGCGGTCGCGATCGAGCCGAACGCCGAAGACGGACAGATGGTCATCAACCGCAACGTCCGCGACAACGGGCTCCTCTTCCGCACGGACGACCCCAAGGTTGCTCTCAAGAACGTGCTGATGCTGGGTGCCCGGGACTCCGCGCTGCGCCGCATTATCCGCAGTCTCTGAGGCAGCAACCGAACGCCCCCAAAAAAATCGTTCTGTTTTCCCGGCACGTCCGTTAAGGAAGCGTCGGAAAGGAAACGGCATGGCAGAGATCATCGACACAGGCAGGGAACCGGACCGGGCGATCGAACGCGCCTGCGCCGTTCTTGCCGAAGGCGAACCGGTCGCCATTCCCACCGAAACCGTCTATGGCCTTGCCGCCGACGCCACCAATCCCGATGCGATCAGCCGCATCTACGAGATGAAGGGCCGGCCGCGCTTCAATCCGCTGATCTCGCATGTCTCCGACATGGCGATGGCCGAGGCCCATGTGCGCTTCGACCCGATTTCCCGACGCCTGGCGGAAACCTTCTGGCCCGGACCCCTGACGCTGATCTTGCCGCAGCGGCCCGATAGCAGCGTGCATGCGCTGGCCTCGGCCGGCCTCGACACGCTTGGCATCCGCATGCCCGACGGCTTTTCGCGCCGGGTGATCGCCCGCTTCGGGCGGCCGCTCGCAGCGCCCAGCGCCAACACCTCGGGCAAGATCAGCCCGACCAGTGCGGTCCATGTCGATGCGGATCTCGGCGAAAAGCTGAAACTGATCCTCGACGCAGGCCCGGCCGAAATCGGCTTGGAGTCCACGATCATCAAGGTCGATGGCGACGAGATCCGGCTGCTCCGCCCCGGCGGCCTCGATGCCGCAGAAATCGAGCGCCTGCTCGATCGTCCGGTGATCCGACCGGAAACGGCGGGAGCAACGATCGAGGCGCCGGGCATGCTGGCCTCCCACTACGCGCCCGGCGCGGCCGTCAGGCTCGATGTTGCCGATGTGCGTGCGGGCGAGGCCTTGATCCGCTACGGCGGCGGCCGGATCGCCGGCGAGGAACAGGCGGCCATCGTTCTCGATCTCAGCCCGACCGGAAATCTTCACGAAGCGGCAGCCAATCTCTTCGACTACATGAAGCGGGCCGACGCCAGCGGCGCTGCGACGATCGCCTTCGGGCCGATCCCTTCGGAAGGATTGGGAGAAGCGATCATCGACCGGCTGCAGCGTGCGGCGGCGCCGCGAGGGTGAGATCGCGTGCGGCTTCTCCTCCGCACCCCGCCCTCACCGGACGGCCGCGATTGCGGTTATGATCGCAGCCGATAGGAACCGAGGATCGTGTCTTCAGATCGACCGATCCGATAGCGCGCTCAAGCGCAGTGCGAAGGCAGACTCATGACGACCCTTCCCTCTCCTGAACTCATCGCCTCCTTCGTCGAGATCGTCGGCAGCGCCAATGCGCTCACCGCCGAAGCGGACAAGGCGCGCTATCTCGTCGAATCCCGCGGGCTCTTTCGCGGCACGACGCCGATGGTGCTTCGCCCCGGTTCGGTCGACGAAGTCTCTCGCATCATGAAACTCGCCAGCGCGACCCGCACCGCGATCGTACCGCAGGGCGGCAACACCGGCCACGTGGCCGGACAGATCCCGCGGGAAGGCAAAGCGGACATCGTGCTTTCGCTCGAACGGCTGAACCGGATTCGCGACGTGGATCCGGTCGGCAACGTGATCGTCGCGGACGCCGGATGCATTCTCGCCGACATCCAGAAGGCGGCGGACGATCACAATCGCCTGTTCCCGCTGTCGCTCGGATCGGAAGGCTCCGCGCGTATCGGCGGCAATCTCTCCACCAATGCCGGCGGCACGGCGGTGCTCGCCTATGGCAACATGCGCCAGCTCTGCCTCGGCCTCGAGGTCGTGTTGCCAACCGGCGAAATTTGGGACGGGCTGCGCCGGCTGAAGAAGGACAATACCGGCTACGACCTGCGCGACCTCTTCATCGGCGCCGAGGGCACGCTCGGCGTCATCACCGGCGCGGTGCTCAAGCTATTCCCGAAACCGCTTGGACATCAGGTAGCCTTCGCCGGTGTCGGCAGTGTGGAGCATGCGCTCGCTCTCTTCGAAAAGGCCGCCAGCCTTTGCGGGCCGGCGCTGACCGGCTTCGAGCTGATGCCGCGCCTCGGCGTCGAATTCACGACGAAACATATTCCCGGCGTTCGCGACCCGATGGACACCGTCCATCCTTGGTACGCGCTGATCGACATCTCGACCTCGGATTCGGCCGAAAGCGCCGAGCGCATGGTCAACGACCTCCTGGAACAGGGCTTTGCCGCCGGTCTCGTCGAAAACGCCGTGATCGCCGCCAACGAGACGCAAGGCAAGGCGCTGTGGCATATGCGCGAAAGCATGTCGCCGGCGCAGAAACCCGAGGGCGGCTCGATCAAGCACGACGTCTCAGTGCCCGTTTCCAGCATTCCTGCCTTTATGAAGGAGGCGGACGCCGCCGTCATGAAGGCGATCCCAGGCGCGCGCATCTGCTCTTTCGGCCACATGGGCGACGGCAACATCCACTACAACATTTCGCAGCCGGTCGGCGCCGACAAGCAGGCCTTCCTCGATCGCTGGCGCGAGATCAACGCGATCGTGCACGGTATCGTTCTGAGATATAACGGCTCGATCTCGGCCGAACACGGCATAGGCCAGCTGAAGCGCGACGAGCTCGCAGAAATCCGCGCACCGATCGAGATCGAGCTGATGCAACGGATCAAGCACGCCTTCGATCCGGCGGGCATCATGAACCCTGACAAGGTGCTGCGCGCCGACCGGTGAAGCGGGCAGTCTTCTGCGGCAGGCTTAAGCACCTGCCGCAAAGGGCTCGCTGCACTTTACGCAACCTGACTCAGCGACCGCCTGCGCGCAACTGCGAGAGAGACAGGAGCGTCTCGGCGCTGACGCCGCCTCCGCCGCTACCGCTGAGGATCGCCAGCCCCGGTGATACGTCCGTGTTGTTTTCGACGTCATAAAGTGCCGTGAACCGCTGCAGGAGCTTCTCGAGCTTCCCGGGATCCTGCAGATCCTTGATGTTGACGACGCGCTCGATATAGGCGGCCTGCGCCTCGATCTTGGCGTTCTGCAGCCCCTCCGGCATGCTGTAGGCCGTCTTGATAACCTGGAACAGGGCGGTCTCGGCCAGGATGTCGTAAGCCGTGTTGATCTCCGGGGCCTTGCGCTTGAAATAGAGCGCCAGGCGAACGCCGCCGTTGTCGGCGCCTTCGGACTCCTCGAGCGACTGATTGAGATAGAGGTCGACCGTGGTGATCAATCCGCGCCGGGTCTGGATCTGGCCGGCCTCGCCCCGGACGATCTTGCCGTCTGTGTCGAAGTTGAAGGAGGCGACGATCCCGCGGTACTTCAGCCCGTTCGGATCGGTATTGATGAAGCTCTTGGGATCGTCCAGGTTGGACGTGAACATGTCCTTGAGGTATTCGGTCTTGACCGTTCCCGGATCGATGCCGGACCCGACGAGCACGAAATCGACCAGCCGCCGGTTCGCCAGGAAGGCGTCGAGCGTCTCGATCTTCTCGATCTCGGCCGTGTAGTACTTGGCTTCCTCCTGCGCCTTGACCTTGGCGACCTTCTTCTCTTCATCCGTGCCGAACCGGGACTTGGCGATCACATAGGCCTTGGCCGTATTCATGATGTCGGCTTCGCTCTGCGCCAACTTTGGTGCGCCGAGCGTGCCGTCCGGATTGAAGTTGAATGCCTTTACCAGCTTGACGTAGCGCTCATCGCGCAGCGTGTTGGCATAGCTTCTGGGATCGTTGAGGTCGCTGGTCAGAATCCGCTTCAGCGTTCGGCTGCTCAGATCCTCATTATCGAGGCCGAAGGCGCGCAGCATGAATTTCTTCATGTCATTGTTGGCGAGCAACTCGTCGACCGATTTCATCGTGCCGATCAGGAGTTTGAAGCGTTTGACCAGCGCTTCGTCCTCGGCATCACTCTTGTCGTTGTAGCGCACCATGTAGCCGTCGGACGTCGTCTTCATCTGGTCCGCATCCTGCGCGGTCTTGCCGGCTGGCAGCGTACCGTCAGTCTGGAAGTTGAAGGCGGCAAGCATCTTCTTGTAGGCGGCGTTGTATTCGCCGCCATATTTGTTGACGTAGCTCTCCGGGTCGTTGATGTCGCTGGTGAGGATGTTTTCGACCGTAGAGGGCATCGTCGTCGCGGACGGCAAGCCGAAGGCGGTGATGATGTAGTTGAGCAGGCGGTTATCGGCGATCAGGTCCGAGACCTTGGTAATGCTGCCGATCTTCTGTTCGTAGTATTCCTTGTTGAGCAGCGCCCCGGCGCCGGTCAATCGTGCAGCGCCCGACGGTGTGACGCCGGGCCGCAGGAAGACATAGGCCTCGTTGAGCAGCGCCTTCTGTTCGTCGCTGATCGCCTTCTCACCGGCAGGCACGCTGCCGTCGGCATTGAAATTGAATGTCGAGGCGAGCTGGATATAGATATCGAGACTGCTGATCTGCCTGGCAAGCGTGTTCACCTCCAGGGAGAGCTGCGTCTTCAGCGCCGGCGCCTGGTCGCGCGGCGGCAGCCGTGCATCGAGGTCGGTGACAATCGCGTTCTGCTCGTCGATCTTCGTCTGGATGGCAGGCTTGTCGGCATCGGGCGCCGCGGCCAGTTGGGCTGTCAGGCTGACGATCTGGGCCAGGGCCGTGTCGCGCGCGCCGAGATCCGTCAGCTGCTTGTTCGCTTCGGTCAACCGCGTCTTGGCTGCCGTCTGGCTGGCGGTCAAGGTCGCGGGATCGCTGGTCAACGCATTGCGAACTTCCGTGTACGAAAAGGTCTTCGGGTTCAGTCCGAACACGGTGAAGGCAAAGGAGCGCAGCTTTTCGTTGCCCAGGAACTGGTCGACATCGGTGACCAGATCCATGGCCGCGCCAAAATAGGCCATCTCTTGCCGCATGACTGTATCGAGATCGTTGATGCGGTCGTTGTAGAGGCCGATCAGCGCATCCTGCTGTGCGCTGGTTTGAGCCACCGCGGTTGCCGAACTGAAGTTGAAGGCCTGCGCAAAATTGCGGTAGCGTTCATCCGTGAGACGGTTGGCAAAACTGTTATCGTCCTTCAGGTCACTTTCCAGAACCTTGCGCATGAAGGCCTTGGCATAGGTCATGTCCTCCAGGCCATGCGCCTTCATCGCGTAGGAGTAGAGCCGGTAGTCGTCGAGGAACGCCTCGACGGTTTTCACGCGGTCGATGTTTTCCCGGTAATATTGGGCCTCGCGCGCGATCTGCGGCTGCTGGGCAACACGATTGAGGCTGCTGCGCAAATCACGCGTGATGCGACTATAGTCGAGATAGGTCGATACCATGCCTGGCCCCGTCGGTTACCCATGGGGCGGCCGAACCAACCCCGAAACAGAATTCTGACGCGTCATGATTGCAGCACTGGCTTGTGTGTGGCTTTTCGCCGGCCGCCGGCAGGCCGCTTGTTGCGTCCGATCGGAACAAGACCGTCCGACCCGTTGACGAAACGGAAACCCTGAGCGGTCGGCTTTTGCTAACCATCGAAAAACGCAAAGTTTTCTTAACCGCGATTCTTAAGCCGTTCGGAAAGGGGGGCGCCTATTCTCAGCCCATAGAGGACGAAAAGGTCCCGACGAGAAGACCGGAAACGGCTCTCAAGGAAAAACAAGGGCGATTGAAATGCGCAACACACTCTCTCAACCCGCATGGGTCGAAAACACGCTCCGTCTTGATCCGAAGCGCTTTCCACAGCAGGCAAGCTACGCCTTGCGCGGTCACACGGGGAATGTCACGATCAGCCTGGACGAGCGTGGCGCAGTTCTGCGCAAGGTGCTACCATCGAGCGGCCTGCCGCTTTCGATCGCACTGCCGGCGCGGGCATTCAAAGGGGTCGCGGCTCGCGCGATCGATCACGGCGACGGAGACGTTACAGTGACGCTGGAACTTCATCACGACGACCCGGACCTCTGCGTTCCGCTGCTCGTCGCACACGACCTGTCCGACATCGCGGCCGACTGGCGCGCCTGGGCGGAGGCCTATCGCATTCCCATGCTGATGGTCGAAGCGGATGGCGTCGCAAGGCCGCTCGAAGAGCATCTCGGCGATGTGCGCACCGCGCCGGTCAAGCCGCGGCGCCGCCACTCCTTCTTCGCCGAGCGCCGGCCGCGTTTCCTCGTGCGCCGTTCCACCGGCACGCTTGGCGTTCACATGAAGATCGACGGGCGCGAGATCATCGCCCGCAGCTAATCCGCAGCAGCACCTCCAGCGCGACAGCCGGCCGTTCCCTGCGGCCGGCTGTTGTCGTTTGATCTCCGCGCTGGCGATTTTGGGGCTGCCGATTTTGGGATGCCGTTGCGGACGGCAAGCCATTTCACAGGTTTTCTGGGATTGCTCGAGATGTTCCCACGGAAACAGCTCCGCCGCCTTCTTCGTGCCATATCGGGTTCATAGCCAAGATCACGAAAGAAGGAGAAACCTGATGCGCAAGCATATCGTCGCCGCCGTTGCTGTCATCCTGTCCAGCTTCCGTGCGCGTCACGAGGCGAAGGAGCGCAAGGCCGCCCGCGAGATCAGCTGGGCCTGAAGCTTCTGCGGCCCGCCACTACAGCGCCGCGCGTCTTTTCAGACGCGCAAAGGTCGCTGTAGCACTTTCAGGGCTGCATGTTTTTACCCTTAAACCGGCTAGGATTTAAGGAAACATGCAGAAGCGGGACGGACCGAATGCATGAAGAGGATCCTCCGCCGCGACGGAGGATTTTTCATATCAGGCGAACAAGAAACGCCAGCACCAGGCCGACAAAGATGATCAGGCCCACGACCCCGTTGAACTTGAACAGCGCCAGGCACTGTGCCGGATCGTGGATGTTCAACACCAGGATCTGATAGGTCAGCATCGCCGCGGCAATCAGAAGTCCGATATAGGCAATGGTGCCGGCACCGGCAGCCACGAAGGACAGCAGCAACAGCAGCGTCGCGATGCCATAAAGGCCGATCAGCCACGGTCGCGGATTTTCGCCGAACCGCCTTGCCGTCGAACGCACGCCGATCAGCTCGTCGTCCTCTCTGTCCTGGTAGGCGTAGATCGTGTCATAGCCGATCGTCCAGGCAATGGCCGCACCGTAGAGCAGCACGGCTGCCAGCGACAGCGTGCCGAACGCGGCTGCCCAACCCATCAGCGCGCCCCAGGAGAAGGCGAGGCCCAGGAAGAATTGCGGCCAATCGGTAAACCGCTTAGCAAAGGGGTAGATCGCGACGATCGCCAGCGACAGGATGCCGAGCACGATCGAGAACGTGTTGAACTGCAGCAACACGACAAGGCCGACGAGCGCCTGCAGCACCATGAACACTTTCGCCTGAAGACGCGAAACGCGCCCCGACGGAAGCGGCCGCGAGCGGGTGCGCGCAACCTCCATATCGATGTCGTGGTCGACGATGTCGTTGTAGGTGCACCCCGCGCCGCGCATGGCAATCGCGCCGGCGGTGAACAGGAAGCAATGATACAGGAAGCGGCCGAACGAGAATTCTTCGGTGCCCGCCGCTGCGCCCGTCGCCAGCGCCACGGACCAGAGGCAGGGCAACAGCAGCAATTGCCAGCCGATCGGACGGTCCCAACGGGCAAGCTGGGCATAGGGCCAGAGCGCGCGCGGCAGGACGCGATAAACCCAATTGTTGGACGGCGCGTCGTGGACGCGGCCGGAATCGGCGGAAAACGTGTTCATGCCCCTGTTTGACGCCGCAGGTCCGGCCGGTCAAGCGGCGAGATCGCCGCGGCGCCCAACCAGCGAACGTCAGGGAAGAGTGAAGTCGAAGCGGTAGGTCGCCGACAGACCGACCAGGACCTGGTTGCGGCTCCCGCGCTCTTGAACGAGGCTGGAATCGGCAGCAGGGCCAAGCAAGCGCCGATACTCGGCATAGGCACTCGTCTCAAGCTTCTCCGTTGCCTGCCAGGTGATCGCGGCACCGACGCCGGCGGATCCGACGCCGCCATGTGGACTGTAGGTGCTGAGCCCGGATGCAGCCGACTCGCGATCGTTTACGCCGTAGTAGGCCGAGTAGTAGCCGCTCGTGGCCGCACTCAGGCGCGGGCCGCCGGAGATGCGGACATTGCTGCTGACATCGGTGAAGGCGTCGGCCGCGACGTCTGCGACGACGCCGTGGTGGCTGCGAATGCCCTGGCGGACTTCGGCGCGCACCCGCAGCCAGTCCGTCGGATAGACCTCCGCAAAGCCGCCGACTTCACCGCCGAACTTGATCGGATCGAGGCCCTTCAGGTCGCTGGAGGTGCTGGCGTCGCGCTCGAAGATCAGCTTGCCGACGAGACCGGCACGGAAACTTCCCTGGTCGACGAGCGCATAGGACATGTTGTCGTTGCGCGAGGAGAAGCGGACCGAGCTGCCGGCCTTGCCGAGCGAGATCAGGGGCGCGGCCTGGAACATGCGCTTCGAGGCGCCTTCATACTTCGGGCCGAGGAAGCCGGTGGCACCGACCTTCAGATACCAGTCGCCGGACCAGAAATACTGGCCGTCAGCGGCAGAGGCGGCGTTGGCCGACAGCAAAAGGGTTCCAGAAAGGAGGACGAGAGAACGGATACGCAAGAAACAACTCCGGAAGAATCATTCGCCGGGGCGAAGTTTGACCGTGCCGCTGCGCCGAAGGAGGGAGGTGGGCAGGAACGACACGAGGGCGGTTTATTGCGGCTTGTTCCTACGATTCCGTTAACCAGGTCAATTCAACCTTCCTTTGCCATACCCGGTTGGCGAACCCCGGTCACTGGCCAAGATAGGTCTTGAGATAGACGCTCGGCGGGCTGCCGAGCATGCGGCGAAACATGGTGGTGAAGGCCGCGACATTCTCATAGCCGGCATCAAGGGCCACATTGGTGATTGGCTCGCCATCGGCAAGGAGCGGCAAGGAAGCGAAGATACAGGCCTGTTGGCGCCAGGTGACAAAGCTAACGCCCGTCTCCTTGCGGAAGAACCGCGTGAATGATCGCCGGCTGAGGCGCATGCGATCCGCCCACTGGTCGATGCTCGCTGCCGCCGATGGCGCCTGCAGGAACTGTCGGCACAGCGCCGCGAGCTTCTCGTCGCGCGGAAACGGCAGGCCGAGCGGGCGTTCCTGCAGTCGGCCGATTTCTTCCAGAAGCAGATCCGTGACCAGTTGTTCGCGCCGCTCCGACATCGTCTCGTTCTCGACGCTGACGAGCGCATCGACAAGGCTGCCGGCGAGCGGATTGATTTCCATGACCATCGGCCGTTCGGCGCGCAGCAGTTCCGGCGCGAAGTAGATCGAGTGCATGCGCACGTCACTGATCATCTCGGCCGAGTGCTCCATACCGGCCGGGATCAGCAGGGCATGGCCGGGCGGAACCATCCACCGCCCGCGCTCGGTGCGCATCAGCACGACGCCGCCACGCGCCCACCAGAGCTGCGTGCGCGTATGGCTGTGGAAGGGAACCAGAAGACCGGCGCTATAGTCTCGTCCGAGCGCCAGCACCGGGGCGTTTCCCGTCTCGACCCAATCGAGGTTCCGGAAGTGATCGTCATCGGGAAGCTGCGGCAAGGGATATCGGCGGATCGGCATTTGGCCCACTCACGAAAGAAATCGACCAGATCACAAAAGCAGGCCAATCGCAACCTCAGTACAGATAGCCCTTGCCGCATACAACCTTCGAGACGGCAAGGAATCACCCATGTCTACCGTGACCTCAACTTCCGGGATTTCGCCGGAAAAGACGGCTTTCTCCGTCATCCTGGCCGTCAGCTTCTGCCATATGCTGAACGACATCATGCAGTCGCTGCTGACCGCGCTTTATCCGCTGCTCAAGGCGAACTATTCGCTCGATTTCGTGCAGATCGGCCTCTTGACCTTTACCTTCCAGCTGACGGCGTCGATGCTGCAGCCGGCCGTCGGCATCATCACCGACCGCTGGGCGCTGCCCTATTCGCTGCCGCTCGCCATGCTTTCGACCTGCAGCGGCCTGATCCTGCTGGCAAATGCGCATGACTTCTGGGTCCTGCTGGTGGCAGCGAGCCTGATCGGCATCGGTTCGGCGATCTTCCATCCGGAATCGTCCCGCATCGCCCGCCTCGCCTCCGGCGGTCGCCACGGATTGGCGCAATCGCTGTTCCAGGTGGGCGGCAATGCCGGCAGCGCCATGGGTCCGCTGCTTGCCGCCTTCATCGTCATTCCCTTCGGTCAGGGAAGCCTCAGCTGGTTCTCGATCGTCGCGATCATCGGCTTCTTCGTGCTCTCCTGGGTCAGCACCTGGCATGTGCGCCATCGCCGCACCACGATGAGCCGGCCGGCGCCGAGCCGCGCCCTTCCGCTGCCGAAGGGGCGGGTCATGTGGGCGGTCGCCGTGCTCGTGCTCCTGACCGCCACCAAGAACGTCTACATGGCGAGCATCTCCAGCTACTTCACCTTCTTCGTCATCGAGAAGTTCGGCATCGACGTGCAGCAGGCGCAGCTCATGCTGTTCCTGTTCCTCGGCGCGGCCGCGGCCGGAACCTTCCTCGGCGGTCCGATCGGCGACCGTTACGGCGCCCGCTTCGTCATCTGGTTCTCGATCCTTGGCGTCATCCCCTTCGCCTTGCTGCTGCCCTATGCGAACCTCTTCTGGACCGGCGTCCTGTCGATCATCATCGGCCTGATCTTCTCCTCGGCCTTCTCGGCGATCGTCGTCTTCGCCCAGGAGCTGGTGCCGGGCCGAGTGGGGCTGATCGCCGGCGTCTTCTTCGGTTTCGCCTTCGGCTTCGGCGGCATGGGCGCGGCCGTGCTCGGCATCTTTGCCGACCGGCAGGGCATCGAGTTCGTCTACACCATCTGCTCCTATCTGCCGCTGCTTGGCATCCTCACGATCCTGCTGCCGAAGATCCCCGCGCGATAGGCTCTTCGCGCCGAAATCGCTTCCGTTTTCACCGGGCGCCGCCATGCGGCGCCCGGTTTTCGTCTTGCGCCACAAGCAGCACGCGACACCCCATCCCCGTCGCAGCCCCACGTAATCATTCATCAATTTTTGCGCGCTACGGTCGTCTGACGGGCTTGGGCAGGGGTATAGAATGCAGGGGCGAACGGCGATTCCGGCCTTTCTGGCGACGTTGCTATTTGCAACGGCGGCACCGGCCGAGACCCTGAACCTGCTGATCTGGGAATCCTATATCGACCAGAAGATCCTTGATCGCTGGACGTCGATAACAGGCGTCGCGGTGCACCAGGTCTATTACGATAGCGGCGACACCCGCGACGAGGTGCTGGCCGACCCGAACAGCCGCGTCGACCTGGTGGTAACCGGCGAAAACAGCGCCGCCCTCTTCGGTCGCAAGGGCGTGCTCGAAAAGCTCGACGAGACCAACGTCGCCTCGCTGCGGGACTATGACGAAAGCTGGCGCAAGCGCTGCTCGGGCCGAGGCCTGCCCTATCTTTGGGGCACGATGGGCATCCTCTACCGATCGGACGTCGTTCGGGAGGCGCCGGCCTCCTGGCAGGATCTCATGCGTCCAGCCCCGGCGCTCGCGAAGCATGTCGCCATGTACGACGACCACAACGAGGCCTTCGTCGCGCCGCTGATGCTGCTCGGCCAATCGATCAACACCAACGACAG
Organism: Ensifer sp. ENS10; assembly: GCF_014852025.1. Taxonomy (NCBI): domain Bacteria; kingdom Pseudomonadati; phylum Pseudomonadota; class Alphaproteobacteria; order Hyphomicrobiales; family Rhizobiaceae; genus Ensifer; species Ensifer sp. ENS10. Next base: position 827,207 of record NZ_JACVAS010000001.1, on the reverse strand, counting down.
CGCCACCTTGAAGGCCGCCTTCGACCTGATGAAGGAACAGGCGCCCTCGGTGCTCACCTACGAATATATCATCAGCTCGATCCAGAACCCGACGGTCAGCAAGGACATCTATATGGCGCTGGGCTATAGCGGCGACCAGCACGTGCTGAACGACAAGGCAGGTACGCCCGGCGTCTGGCGCTACGCCGTTCCCAAGGAAGGCACGCTTTCCTGGCTCGATTGCATGTCGGTCGTCGCCAAATCGCCGAACAAGGACCGCGCGCTCGCTCTCCTCGACTATCTCGGTTCGCCGGGCAGTGCTGCCGCGAACGCGCTGGCGCTCAACATGCCGACGGCAAGCCGGGCAGCCTATGCGCTCCTGCCGGAAGAAGTCCGCGCCGACCCCGCCATCTACCCCTCACCCGACATCCTGGCCAAGAGCCAGTATCAACAGGAACTGTCCACAGAGTCGGTGCAATTGCGCCGACGCATCATCAGCACATTGGCGAACTTCCAGTGAATCTCGGCAAACGCGCGCTCATCCTGATCTTCCCCGTCGTTCTCGCTGGCTACCTGCTGGCGGCAGTCTCGGTCCACGTCACGCAGAGCCGCTCCATCCGCGCGCTCGAACACGCCAAACTGTCGCAGCGCCTGGAACATGCGGCCGCCGTGTTCCAGAACGAGATCGGCCGCAGCAAGGGCTTCCTCAATGCGCTCTTGAACGGCAACTCGCTGCGCCAGTATGTGTCCGAAACGGATGAGAACTACCGCGCCAATGCGCTTGGTGTCAGGCTGCAGGAAAGCATCAAATCACTCCTGGACGACCCGACGGGCTACGTGTCGCTGGCGCTGCTGACTTCCGATCTGAAGACGGACTACTATTTCGAAAACAGCTGGGACCCCTTCGCCCAGATCGACGAGGCCCAGCTCAACCTCGCCCGCCGCTTGATCCGCGAAGACACGCTCGCCGACTGGACCTATCTTTACGAAGCGGGACAAAGACCACGCATCGTTTATTCCTTCTTCCTCGATCCGGTCGCCTTCACCCGGCCGCTGCCGAGCAAGAAATCGAGCGCTCTGCTCGTCCAGGTCGCGATCCAGCCGGACCGCTTCCTCGACATGCAGCAGGCACTGAAGAAGGAATACGGCTCCGACATCGTGCTCCAGCCCTGGCCGCTGGCGATTACCGAAGACCTTTCGGCAAGCGTTCATCTCGGGCCCTCGCTCTATGCGACGCTCACGGTTTCGAGCGAACATTTCGATGCGCTGTTGGCCAGGCAGAAGATCCTGCTGGCGCTCGGCGCCGTGGCGATGAGCCTGTTCTCGATCTGGCTGATCATCATGCTGATCCGCCGCTTCATTACCGACCCGATCGCAAGCCTCGACGCCAACGTGATGGCGGTGATGGTGGGCGCGCGCGACGAGATCCGCGACATGGAGGAGAAAGGCGAGATCGGGCGGCTGACGGAAAATATCCGCGAATTGCATCGGCAGTCGGTGCAATCGCTGAAACTCGTGCAACGCAGTTCCTGGACCGACACCCTGACCGGCATCAGCAACCGCGGCCATTTCAACGCACTTGCCGCCGGCGCCGTGCGCGAGGCAATCGCCGCCGGCGAGAAGTGCAGCCTGCTGTTTATCGACATCGACAACTTCAAGTTCGTCAATGACAAGCACGGCCACGAGATCGGCGACGAGCTCCTGAAGACGCTGTCCGTCCGTATCGGCGAGCGCGTCGATGCGATCACCGAGCGGCGCGGCCAGAAGCCGGCCATTCTTGCCCGCCTCTCCGGCGACGAATTCGCCGTTTTCGTGCGATCGCGACCCGGCGACGGAACGGTCCGGGAAATTTCGGCCGCCATTCTGGGATTGTTCGAGGACGGCTTCGAAGTCTCCGACAAGCGCTACCCGGTGACCGCAAGCATCGGCGCGGCGATCTGCCCGGACGATGCGACCAACCTTGCCGAGCTGATTTCGAATGCCGATGCCGCGATGTATCAGGCGAAGACCAGCGGCAAGAACCGTTCGGCCCGTTTCTCGCGCGCGCTTCACGATAAGCGCACGCGGCTGCGCCAGATCCAGGACGAGCTGCGCGCGCTCGATCCGGACGAACAGTTCCATCTCGTCTACATGCCGATGGTCGACACCGAAGGCCGCGTCACCGGCTGCGAAGCGCTGCTGCGCTGGTACTCGCCCGTCCTCGGCAATGTTACCCCGGATGAATTCGTGCCGATCGCCGAAAGCTCCGGTCTCTTCACCAAGATCGACTGGTGGGTGATCAACAAGGCGATGTCCGATTGCCGGCAGCTCAAGGCGCTGTTCGGCCCGGAAACGGTGCTGGCAATCAACATCTCCTCGGCCGAACTGCACTCCAAGGCGATTGCCGACCATTTCTCTGACTGCCTGGAGCGACATGGGCTGGAGGCGCGTTCGATCGAGATCGAGCTCACCGAAACCTTCGCCGTCAAGTTCAGCGACCAGCTTCGCCGCAACATCGACGCCCTGCGCCAGAATGGCTTCCGCCTTTCGATCGACGATTTCGGCGCCGGCTACACGTCCGTGCAGCAGATCATCGAATACACGGCCGATACTATCAAGCTCGACCGGGCGCTGGTCTCGAACCTCACCGCGTCGCAGTCGCTGCCGGTGCTCAAGGCGCTCATCGCGCTCTGCCACGCCAAGGACGTCGCCGTCGTCGGCGAAGGCATCGACACGCCAGAGAAGCTCTCGATGCTGACTGCAGCCGGTTGCGATCTGTTCCAGGGCTATCTCATCAGCAAGCCGCTGCCGATTGAAGATCTCGGCATCTGGGCGCTGACGCGCACCGCCCGCTACGCGCACGACGAAGGGCTGGATGACGTACAAACTCGGCAGGCCATCGCCTGAACGGTGGCGATTGCGGGAATCGCTGCCTGGACTCCCATTTTCCCTTGACCTTGCCGCCCTGCCGTCCTAACCGCAGCGCAGCAATTTCGGGATATCGGGGGCTGCAATGAAGGTTCTTCTCATCGGATCGGGTGGGCGCGAGCACGCCCTTGCATGGAAGATTGCGCAGTCTCCCAAACTGACGAAGCTCTATGCGGCACCGGGCAATCCCGGCATCGCCGAAGAAGCCGTCATCGTCGCGCTCGACACGGACGATCATGCGGCCGTCGCCGATTTTTGCCGCAAGGAAGCGATCGATTTCGTCGTGGTCGGTCCTGAGGGCCCGTTGGTCGCCGGTCTCGCCGACGTCCTGCGCGCAGCCGGCATCGCCGTCTTCGGCCCGTCTGCCGCCGCCGCCCAGCTCGAAGGCTCCAAGGGCTTCACCAAGGATCTTTGCGCCCGCTATGACATTCCGACCGGCGCCTATGGCCGCTTCACCGATGCCGAAAGCGCCAAGGCCTATGTGCGCGCCCAGGGCGCGCCCATCGTGATCAAGGCCGATGGCCTGGCAGCCGGCAAGGGTGTCACCGTCGCCATGGCGCTCGATGAGGCGCTCGCTGCCGTCGACGATTGTTTTGCCGGCGCCTTTGGTGCTGCCGGCGCCGAAGTGGTGGTCGAGGCCTATCTCGATGGTGAGGAAGCAAGCTTCTTCTGCCTGTGCGACGGCAAGACCGCGCTGGCGCTTGCCTCCGCGCAGGATCACAAGCGCGTCGGCGACGGCGATACCGGGCCGAATACCGGCGGCATGGGCGCCTACTCGCCCGCTCCGGTCATGACGGCCGAGATGATCGAGCGCACGATGAAGGAGATCATCGAGCCGACGATGCGCGGCATGGCGGAAAGCGGCCATCCCTTTTCCGGCGTCTTCTTTGCCGGCCTGATGATCACCGCCAAGGGCCCGGAGCTAATCGAATACAATGTCCGCTTCGGCGACCCGGAATGCCAGGTGCTGATGATGCGGATGAAGAGCGATCTGCTGCCGCTGCTCTATGCCGCGGCGACCGGCACGCTCGCCGGCATGGTGGCCGATTGGCGCGAGGAGACGGCGCTGACCGTCGTGATGGCCTCCAAGGGCTATCCTGGCAGCTACGCCAAGAACACGCCGATCACCGCCCTGCCCGTGGCCTCGGCCACCACCAAGGTGTTCCACGCTGGCACAGCGATGAAGGATGGCGCCCTGGTCGCGACCGGTGGCCGCGTGCTCAACATCACCGCAACAGGCGCAAATGCAGGCACGGCCAAGGACAGAGCCTATGCGGCGGTCTCGGCCGTTTCCTGGGACAACGGCTTCTACCGGCACGATATCGGCTGGCGTGCGGTTGCACGCGAGAAAGCGTGATCCGGAGCGGAACTCATTTCCGGATCATTCTATTTTTACCAATTCTCCTGACGGGAAAGTAAGGGAGTGCGCATATTCTCGCCGCTAACAATTGCGGGAGAAAGCGTATGCGCCTGTTGCTGATCACCACCGTCCTCGGGCTTGCCGCCGGCAACGCAGAGGCGTCGTCGATCGAGGCGCTCGCGTCGCGCACGACCGACAACGCCAGTGTCGCCACCGTCTCCTGCGCCGCGTGCCCGCCGCTGCAGTCGAAGAAGAAGGTGACCTATGTGGTACCCACGATCGCTGCGGGCGACGAAACGGTCGAGCTCAAGAAAATCAACGGCGAGATGAAGATGGTGCGCACCGAAGCCTGGCTCGGTGGCTCCCCGGTCGTCTTTGTCAGCAAGCCTTCGCAGGAGATCATCAAGGCGGCTTCCGCCGACAGTGATGCCTCCCCGACGGTCGTCGTCTCGACGAATGCGGACGACCAGAACCCGGTGGCGGACGACGCGAAGATGATCGCGATCGACCAGACCGCAAAGACCGCCGCGGTCACGCCGATCGGTGCCTCCATGGGCGGCTCAGTTGCACCGCCGACCGAAGACGGCTCACAGCAATTTGATCCGTCCACCCTCGAACTTCGGCTAGACTGATCTCCTATCGGGAAAGTTCCCTGCCCCGCTCAGCTGTCCCCTGCATGCAAGGCTGACGGGCGTTTCGCTGCACAGCGAGAGATTGCGCCCCTGAGAGAAGCAGGGGCGCAATCTTTTATTATGGGCCTTCCAATCCTTCGATCCGCGCGACCAGCGCCTCGATCTGCCTGTCCGAATAGACTTCGATGCCATTGCCGGCGAGCAATGCTGCCGTCACACCCTCGCCCGGATGGCGAGCGCCGGAAAAGCTGCCGTCATAGACGAAGCCGGATCCGCAGGACGGGCTGCCATCAATCAGCAGCGCAAAACGACAGCCGGTTTCCTTCGCCAGCGAAAGCGCGTTTTCGGCGGCCCGCACGAAGTCTTCGGTCACGTCGCGGCCGGTGATCTCCACCACCCTCGCCTCGCCTTCGAGCACATCCTTGCCGACGGCGCCTGAAGCAATTTCCGCTGGCGGGCGCGGCACCGGCATGCCGGCAGACATTTCCGGACAGATGGTCACGAGACGGCCTTCGGCGCGCCAGCGATCGATCGCCGGATGAAGGAGCGGTTTCGACTGACCGTCATAACGGACGGCATGGCCCATGAGACAGGCGCTGACGAGGATCTTTGCGGGCATATGCCTTCCTACTCCGAGGCGGGATGGTCATCAAGCGCGATCCCGACCCTACAGCGCCGCGCTGCATGAATTCGTCCTCAAATCGAGGTCGATTTGAGACATGCAGTGAGCAGCCACGCGCGTCAGATCCAGCGATCGTTTTCCGCCGTGCGTTCGCCGCCCTCATGGCCGGTGTTGAGGGTGCCGCGCGGCTCGATCAGCAGCATCTTCACCTCGCGCTCCGCATAGGGCTTGTGCTCGACGCCCTTCGGCACGACGTACATCTCTCCTGGCCCAAGCGTCACCGACCCGTCGTGGAAATCGATGCGCAGTGTACCTTCAAGCACGATGAACGCCTCGTCGGTATCCTTGTGATCATGCCAGATGAAGTCGCCCTCGATACGCACGATCTTGAACTGATAATCATTGAGTTCGGCAATGACGCGCGGCTGCCACTGATCCCTGAAGAGCGAGAGTTTTTCGGCGAAATTGATCGGCTTGTGGGTCCTCGTCGCGGTATCCATCGGCTGTCTCCATCTGCGTGATGGAGACAGGTTATAGGTCGCCTCACGGCGACCCGCTTGAACGTTTGTGCGGGAGCAACAGCGGATGCTTCCGGAGCCGGCAGCCGACCTTTTCGCCTTAGCCTGCGATCTTGGAGAAGTCCGCGACAGTGCCGGTTGCCGAACGGATCAGGCCAAGCAGCGCCAGCCGGTTCGCTCGGATCGCGGCATCGTCATCATTGACCAGCACGTCGTTGAAGAACTGATCGACCGGCTCGCGCAGCCTTGCCAGCGCTTCCATCGCCGAACGGAAGTCTTCCTTGGCGATCGCGTTGCGCGCTTCGCCCGAACCGGTTTCGACCGCCTGGTGCAGCGCCTTTTCGGCATCGAGACGAAAGAGGCCGGCATCGACGGCGTCGGCGACAGTCGTTCCCTTCTTCTCTTCGGCCGCGAGAATCTGCGTTGCACGCTTGGTGCCGGCCAGGAGGTTGCGGCCTTCCTCGTCGGTGATGAAGGCCGTCAGCGCCTCGACGCGGCGGGCAATCATCAGTAGGTCGTCCGAATCCGACGTCAGAACCGCGTCGATCAGGTCGTGACGGGCGCCGAGATCGCGCAGATAGACCTTGAGCCGGTCATGGAAGAAGGAGAGCAGATCGGCGGAAACGTCGCCTGCAAGCGCCGGCTTCTGTGCTCGGAGAGCAACGAGCGCGGCTTCGAAGGCCGGGAGCAACGCCAGGCGCGCCTTGCCTTCCAGGATCAGGCGGATAACGCCGAGTGCCGCGCGGCGCAGCGCATAAGGGTCCTTCGAGCCGGTCGGCTTTTCGTCGATCGCCCAGAAGCCGACGAGCGTGTCGAGCTTGTCGGCAAGCGCGACGGTCACCGCCACCGGATCGGTCGGCACGCGATCGGACGGGCCCTGAGGCTTGTAGTGATCCTCGAGCGCATCGGCGACCGACTGCTCTTCGCCTTGAAGCAGCGCGTATTTGTGACCCATGATGCCCTGAAGCTCGGGGAATTCACCGACCGCTTCGGTGCGCAGGTCCGCCTTGGCGAGCACCACGGCGCGGTCGACGAGCTTCTGATCCGCGCCGATCACCTTGGCGAGTTCAGCGGCCAGCGCCCGGATGCGGGCGACGCGTTCGCCCTGCGTGCCGAGCTTGGCGTGGAAGGTGACGTTCAGCGCGTCGAGCTTGGCCATGCGCTGGTCGAGCGGCTTCTTGAGATCGAGAGCGAACTTTTCCGCGGACGCTTCCAGCGTTTCGAGATCCGGCAGGTTGCCCTGGTCGCGGTGCCAGAAATGGGCGGCGTCCGAAAGGCGGGCGCGCACGACCTTGCCGTTGCCGTGCACGATCTCTTTACCGCCGTCCTTCGCCTCGATGTTCGAAACGAGGATGAACTTGTTGGAGAGCGTTTCGGCGCTAGGTGCGCGGGTGACGAAGCACTTCTGGTTGGTCTTGATGGTCAGACGGATGATTTCCGAGGGAATTTCGAGATAGGCATCCTCGAAGCTGCCCATCAGCACCTGCGGCCATTCGACGAGGCCGGAGACCTCTTCCAGGAGACCCTCGTCCTCGACGAGTTCCAGCCCGTTGGCGAAAGCGACGTTACGCGCATCGGCAAGGATCATTTCCTTGCGGCGCTCGCCATCGAGAACGACCTTCGCCTTTTCGAGCTTCTCAGCGTAGTCGGCAAAGCGCCGAACCGTAATCGCCTCAGGCGCGTGGAAACGGTGCCCATAGGTAACGTTCGAGGCGACGATGCCGTCGACTTCAAACGGGATCACATGGGTTTCCTCGGTTTCCGAGCCGAAGGTGCAGACGATCGACTGCAGCGGGCGGACCCAGCGAAGCGCACCGGGCTTTGCCGACGCCGCGCCGGAGCGCATCGGCTTCGGCCAGGGGAAATTGCGGATGATGCCGGGCATCGCCTCGGCGATGATCTCTTCGGCCGGACGGCCCGGCTTGACGATGTGAGCGACATAGAAATCGCCCTTCTTCGGATCGCTGTGGACATGCGCCTCGCTGATCGAGGAGAGACCGGCGCCACGCAGGAAGCCTTCGATCGCCTTCTCGTTGGCGTCGGTGCGAGGGCCCTTGCGCTCTTCGCGAATATCGGCGGAGCGGGCGTTGAGGCCACGGATATCGAGCGTCAGCCGGCGCGGCGTCCAGTATTCGCGCGCACCCTCATAGGTCAGGCCCGCCTCGACCAGGGCATCGGTCAGCAGCTTCTTGAGGTCGCCGGCCGCCTTGCGCTGCAGGCGGGCAGGAATTTCCTCGGAGCGGAGTTCGATAAGAAGATCGGGCATGGGAGCGACTTTTTCTGTTCCTGACGGTTGCGGCGGACTTAGCAATCTCTGGCAAGAATGTCACCAAGCCCGTCGATGAATTTGGCGGGATGCCTGCGTTTGGGGCCGGTTTCACCAGCCGCCACCGCCGCCACCGCCGCCACCGCCACCGGAGAAGCCGCCGCCGGTCGAAAAGCCTGACGATGACGATTTGGGCGGGGGTGGCAGGGACGAGGTTATCGTGTCGGCCATCGAACCGGCAAATCCGCCGATACGGTCGCCGAAGGTGCTCGAGCCGAAGCCGTCGCCGTGATACCAGCTCGGTTGATAGGCGACCGCCGCCGCCGCTCCCGCCGCGGCGGCGAGCAGCCATCGATCGAAGGTCTCTGTCCACGGTTTCTCGACGCCGAGCGCTACCGCATAGGGCAGAAGCGTCTCGAAATGCCGGGGCGACATTTCAGGCGCGCCCTGCATGTTCATCCGGTCCTTTTCGGCGAGCGTCATGTACTGCCTAAGCCCGTCGATACCATCCATCATCCGCGTGCCGAGCGGCGTCGGCGCACCCATCAGGAAGAAGAACAACACGTTGACGAGGACGATGGCGCCGATCACGAACAACAGCGGCAACTCATCGGTTTCGGCTGCCGAGTAGAAGACGGCTGCGAGGATCGCCGAGAAGATCGTGAAGGCCACGAAGCCGATGAAGGCGACCACCACGATCGACATGATCCGGCTCATCAGGCTCTTCTCACGGCGCAGCGACTTGCCGAATGAGACGGCGAGGATCGACACGAAGAAGGCGATGAAGACGGGAACGATTACCAGCGGCAGGCTGTCTTCGCTGAGATCGCCGAAGAGGAAGACCGCCGCGACCGCCAGGACCGACAGGACGACCCCGGCGACGATGTAGCCGCTGTTTGCCAGGTAGTACTTGCCGCGATGCTCGCGCTCCATGGCATTGCGAAAATCCGCACCGGTCGCCTGCACTCGTGTGCCATGAGCGCGATCGATCGTGAGCGTGCCGCCGGCCGCATTGACCGCCTTCATGACGGCCGCTTCGCCGGTCGGCAGTTTTTCGTTGCTTCCCTTGCCGGTGGCGGCGATGACGATGGCGTTCTTGAGATCTTCGAGAACCACGTGGCCCTTGACCGCGAGGTTGAGTGCTGCCGCCGACAGTGCGGTCCAGCCTTCGCCGGAAAAACCCTTGTTGTCGATGTAGTTGACCAGCGCCGGCGAGATGCCTTCCGGCGGATCCCAGCGCGGCACCATGACGCCGCGGTCCGGGTCACGCCCGACCCGCAACCAGGCCTGGCTGTAATAGATGAGGACGAGGACGAGCCCGGCACCGGCGATGACAAGCGCGAGGTGGTCACGCAGCCACCAGGCGTTCTCCTGGCTGGAGGACGGCCTGATGATGCTGCCCTTCGGCATCTTGATGGCGATCGTCAGCCCTTCGCGCGGATCGAGACGGCGGGTGGTGGCGAAAAAGATCTCGCTGCCGTCCCGCGAGCCTCGGGCGTCCTTGCCGGTCGCGCCGTAGCCGCCGGTGAAGAAATCGAGTGCTTCCACCCTAACGCCTTCCGGCAGGGTCACCGTGGCGCTCGCCTCGTCGATCGGGAAGTCCCACTCCGTGCCGGTCACGTTCCAGTAGAGTTCGTCGTGATCGTCGAAGAAACGGATCTGCCGGCCGGTCTCGTAGGTGAACTGGAAGGTATGCTCACCCGGGTCCAGAAACACCTCGGCAGAACCGGTGTAGATGCGGACGCCGCCGCTGATCGACTCCGTGCGGTAGGGCTCCTCCTCGCCATCGCGCTCGACCGATAGCAGCTCGAAGTCGACCTTGCTGCGCTTGCCCTTCGCATCGGTGAAGGTCAAAGGCAGGTCGCGATAGATGCCGCGGCGGATCTTGTTGCCCTCGACCGTCGCCGTGATCGTCTCCGTCACGGTCATCGTGCCGTCCTTGGCGAGGTCGATGACGGAGCGATAGGCGGAGAAGACCTCCTCCGCCCGCCCGATGCCCGCCGTCGCCAGCAAAAGAACCAGAATGGCGAATGCGGCAGCGAGACGGGCCATGCGGATCAAGCTTTCTTCCGGTTGAGGGTCAAGTTCCGGTTGGGGGTCAAGGCGCGGCGATTTGATAAGTTAGAGCGGGATGCGGGCGGAAAACCGCATACACTTTTCCTCATCCGCTCTCGATCACGGCCGGTCGCCGGTGAATTCGACGCCGAGGGATGCGAGCGCGTCCCAATAGGCCGGATAGGTCTTGGCGACGCAGCCAGGGTCCTCGATGGTGATGCCGCGGATCTTCAGGCCGGCAAGCGCGAAGCTCATGGCGATGCGATGATCGGCAAAGGTGTCGATCGATGCCGGCAGGGTCTGGCCGGCAAGACCCGGGTCGGACGAGACGATGAGGTCGTCGCCTTCCTCATGCGCAAGACCCGGCCGGATCGCTGTCAGGCCCAGCGACAGCGCGCGCACGCGGTCGCATTCCTTGACGCGCAGATTGGCGAGACCGACGAAGCGTACCGGCGTGTTGTTGAAGGCGGCGAGCACCGCAATCGTCGGGATCGCGTCTTGCATCTGCGAACCGTCGATGACAGCAGGCAGGTTCGGGAAGCTTGAGATCACTGCATGAGCGCGCGCATCTGGCTGGGAGAAGGCTGTTGCCGGGACGCCGAGATCGATGGCGCCGCCGGTCAGCACTTCCGCCGCCCAGAGATAGGTTGCAGCCGACGCGTCAGGCTCGATGACATAGTCCGCCGCACGATAGCCGGTCGGGGCGACCTGCCAGACGGACGGGCTCACCTGCTCGACTTCGGCCCCGAAGGCGCGCATGGCGGCAACCGTCAGGTCGATGTAACCACGCGCGCCGATCTCGTCGCCGGCAAGCTCGATGCTGACAGGCCCCTTGGCGCCCGGAGCCGCCATCAGCAAGGCAGAGACATACTGGCTGGAAAGGCCGGCATCGATGACGACGCGGCCGGCCGGAAAGCCGCCGGTGCCCTTGACGGTGACCGGCGGGCAGCCGGTCTCGGAGGTAACCTCGACGCCGAGGGCGCCGAGTGCTTCGACCAGCGGCTTGATCGGGCGCTTGCGCATATGCTGGTCGCCGTCGACGACGACTGTGCCATCGACGAGAGCGGCCGCCGCCGTCAGGAAGCGCGTCGCCGTTCCGGCATTGCCGAGGAACAGCGGTGCAGCCGGCGGGAGCAGCTTGCCCGTGCTGGTCACGACGAATGTGGTTTCATCCGGCTCGCTGACCTCGACACCCATCGCCCTGAGTGCATCCGCCATGTAGCGGGTGTCGTCGCTCTTCAAGGCACCCGTCAATCGGCTCGTGCCTTTCGCAAGGCCGGCCAGCAAAAGCGCGCGGTTGGTGATCGACTTCGAGCCCGGCGGGCGCACATGGCCGCGAAGCGGATGGTCGGTCGGCAGGATGGTCAGCTTCTTCATGGTATCGGTGGTCATCGAATAGGTCTCTTGATGCGAATGAGCTGCGGCGGGAGCCCGCGGCCGGGATGTTCGTGGCGATCGGAACCGCGGATGGGAAAAGCTCAGAACTTGACCTGCGGCACCGCGCGATCGGCTTCGTTGGTGATCTCGAAATAGCCGGCTTTGACGAAACGGAAGGCGTTGGCGATCAGGTTCGACGGGAAGCTCTCGACCTTGACGTTGAGATCGCGGGCAGCGCCGTTGTAATAGCGGCGCGACATCTGGATCTCGCCCTCGATCGTCTCCAGTGAGCGCTGCAGTTCGGCGAAATTCTCGTTGGCCTTCAGATCCGGATAGGCTTCGGCAAGCGCGAACAGCTTGCCGAGCGCCTGGGACAGCGCGCCTTCGGCCTGCGCTCGCCCCTCGACATCGCCTGCAGGCACCGCTTGCGCCCGGTTGCGCATGGCGATCACCTCTTCGAGAGTCGACTTCTCGTGCGCCGCGTAGCCCTTCACGGTTTCGATCAGGTTGGGGATGAGATCGGCACGACGCTTCAACTGCACATCGATGCCGGACCAGGCCTCCTCGGCGATCTGCCGCGCCTTGACGAGACCGTTATAGACGAAAACCAGATACAGGATCACGACGACGGCGATTGCCAGACCGATCATAGGGTGCCCTCCAAAATTGCCCGGCCGAGATTAGCACCGGCTTTCAAGCTGCAAAGGCCTTTCTACCGCAATTGCGCGGAGAAACGCACTCCTCCCCAACTGTCGCTTCAAACGGAGACAATGCGCATTCCCCCTCGTGAACACAGTGTTCGCGTGCGGCGTCCAATCCCTGTTCCAACGGGAACGGCAGCATTGCTGACCTTCAGCCATATTCCAATCCAGAGAGCAACTCCTGGAAAACGAAGCTAAGGTCATGAAAACGTTCGCACCCCTCATCAACGCAATCGCCTTCACGGCGCTTTTCGTTGCCTATGCGAACGTGTCCATCGCAGAGGAAAAGCCGGTCGGTGTTCGTCGCGCCTTACAGACCTATGCGGGTCAGATCTACACCGGCGCCTACCCCACCCTGGACCAGGCCAACAACGCTGCCGCCATCGTCAATGTTGTTTGATCACGCAAAGATACGGCCGGCGATATGCTCGGCGGCCTCATTGGCGCCAAGCGTCGTCACATCGATCTCGACAACCGCATGACCATTGTCCCGCAGCAATCTGTGTCTGGCCCTAAGGTCCAAAAGGATCGCAGGATCGGTCAGCTTGTGTTGCTTTGACCGTCCGGCCCTTGTCAGCCGCTTGAGATTTTCCTCGACATCGCAATCGATGACGACCGCAACGAAGCGGGCGCCGCGCAGGCGCGCAAGCTCGGCGTAGTCTTCGAAGGCGCGGGTGTCGGAGGCGTCATCCGAGAGCGCATCGGTAAAGACGAAGGATTGTTCCCCTGGCGCCCTCGCCAAATGGTCCAACACACTCTCACGGATCGCCGCGCGCAGCGATCGATAGAGCGGTGTGCCCCGCGCAAACAGCGCCTCGGCCGGATTGATCAGCGTGTGGTTGTCGGCAAGCCGCGCGCCCAGCCTTTCGGCCAGATGGCGCGCGATCGTCAGCTTGCCGGTTCCCGGCCAGCCGTTGATGTGAACGACGAGGCCGGACGGTTGCGTGATCAAGCCGCGTCCCGGTTGAAGTTCGCGCCGCCAGCGTCGGTCAGCAGGAAGGCTTCGCCGCAGGCCTTGGCCAGCGCTCGGACGCGCAGGATGTAGCTCTGGCGTTCGGTGACCGAGATGACGCCACGGGCATCGAGCAGGTTGAACACGTGGCTCGCCTTGATGCACTGGTCATAGGCGGGGAAGACGCATTTGTGCAGCTGATTGTTGCTGTGATCGCCTGGTGCGCCGGCGGCCAACAATGCCTGGCACTCCGCTTCGGCATCGATGAAGTGCTGATGCAGCATGGCGGTGTTGGCGTATTCGAAATTGTAGCGCGAATATTCCTGTTCCGCCTGCAGGAAGACGTCGCCATAGCTGATCTTCTCGGCGCCTTCGCGGCCGTTGAAATTCAGGTCGTAGACGTTGTCGACGCCCTGCACATACATGGCGAGACGCTCGAGACCGTAAGTCAGTTCACCGGAAACCGGCGAGCATTCGATGCCGCAGACCTGCTGGAAATAGGTGAACTGCGACACTTCCATGCCGTCGCACCAGCACTCCCAGCCGAGGCCCCAGGCGCCGAGCGTCGGGCTTTCCCAGTCGTCCTCGACAAAGCGGATATCGTGCAGCAGCGGATCGAGGCCGATCGCCTCCAACGAGCCGAGATAGAGCTCCTGCAGGTTGGACGGGTTCGGCTTCAAGAGCACCTGGTACTGATAGTAGTGCTGCAGGCGGTTCGGGTTTTCGCCGTAGCGGCCGTCGGTCGGGCGACGCGACGGCTGCACATAGGCGGCACGCCAGGGGCGCGGACCAAGCGCGCGCAGGGTCGTTGCCGGATGGAAGGTACCGGCGCCCACTTCCATGTCGTAGGGCTGCAGGACGGCGCAACCCTTGTCGGCCCAGTAGTTGTGCAAAGTCAGGATCAGGGCCTGAAACGAGCGCTTCGGGTTCATATGATCGGGCAGAGTGGTCATGGATCGCGTCCGGATTTCTTCATAAAAATTGAGCCGGACAGGTGCCACGCCTGATGAGAAGGGTCAAGCAACTACAGCGCCGGCCCGCCAATTAGACGCGCCGGAGCCTCCGCGCCCTTTGATCTCGCTACTCGTCGTCGCGTTTCAGCCTGTACTCACCGGTCTCCGGATCCTGGACCAGCGTGCCCTGCGCCCCGGTCCGCTCCTCGCGGCGGGTCTGTTCACGCTGGCGCGTCAATTTCTGCGCATCGGCCACGAACTTGCGGTAGCCGAGCCAGAAGACGAAACCTGCAATCAGGAGCAGGATGAGTTGCGGCATTTTTCCTCCAAGGACATCACGCGTGAGCCAGGGCGCTTCCGATCAAATTCAGTCGTCGAAACGCCCTATCTCATGTTCTACGCCGTTCCGGATGCGAAACCGTCGTACAATTTCGCTGGAATTGCTTGGGCTCAAAGCCCGAACCGCGCCCACAATGCCCTTTCCTCGATTGCTTCGGCAAGACCCGCTGCCGCCGACGCCGCCAAGGGCTCGACAAGGGCGCCGGCAACGGCCGTGCCGGTCTGCCGGCGGCCGAAAAGGCTGCGCACCGGCTGGATGAGTTCGAGCCGCGCCTTGTCGCCGTAACGCTTCTTCACCTCGCCGCGCAGATCGCCGAGACCGTCGATTAGCCCCAGTTCCAATCCGCGCCGGCCAGTCCAGAAAAGGCCGGAGAAGATATCCGGATCATCGGCGAGCATCTGTCCGCGACGCGCCTTCACCATCTGGATGAAGGTATCATGGATGTCGAGCTGCAGGTTCTTCAGAAACGCGATGTCCTGCTCCTTTTCCGGCTGGAACGGGTCGAGCATCACCTTGTTTTCGCCGGCGGTATAGACGCGTCGTTCGACGCCGATCTTCTTCAGCAGCTCCGGAAAGCCGAAACCGCCGGAAACGACGCCGATCGAGCCGACGATCGAGGTCGGATCGGCGATGATCTCATCGCCGGCGAGTGCGATCATGTAGCCGCCGGACGCTGCAACGTCCTCGACGAAGATCAGGACGCGCTTCTTCTTCTCCTGGGCGAGGTCCCGGATACGCTGATAGATCAGGCGCGACTGCACCGGGGAGCCGCCGGGCGAATTGACGGAGATCGTAACCGCAGGCGCTTCCTTGATTGCAAAGGCCTTTTCCAGAAGCGGTGCCGCCGTTGCCAGGTTGAGCGCCGGCCGGAATTGCCCGCCGCCAGCCATGATCGCACCGTGAAGCCGGACAACGGGGATCGTCACGCCTTCCCTGCGAAATCGCCTCGGCAACAACCGTCTCAGGAACGCCTTCATTTCAACTCCTGCCTACTGGATCGCTTTGGAGCAGCGTGAGGAAAACGGCATGGCACCTTTCCTCATGCCGCTCCGATGGCCAAATGTATTGGCCCATCCATGGCATGTATGCACTGCCACGACAAACGCAATGCCGCATACGGTAAATCAGCGGCGGCGATAGGCGGCACGACCGTTGTTGAGATCGTCGACATGATCAGCGAAGCGATGCCCCTCCTCATGCATGACGAGTGGCGCGCGCAACACCAGCCGCTTGCGGCTCTGCTTGATCGCCGTCACCAGGATGCGCACGGCGTTTTCGCCGACGCGCGGATGCAGCGCCGTGATCTCGATGCCGCCGAAGCGGCGGCCGCAGGCGGCGATGATCTCGGCGATCGATTCCGGCCGGGCAATCAACGACAGTTGCCCGCCCGGCTTCATGATCGCGCCAGCCGTCTTCACCCAGACCTCGAAGAGCCCGTCGCTCATCGCATGGGCCTCAGCCTTGAGGCTGTCCGGCGTCTTGCGATCGGAAGCGTCGTTGAAGGGCGGATTCATGATCACGTGGTCGAAGCTGTCATCCGCCAGACCCGCCGCGACACGCGCCTTGCCGGCAAGCGAGACATCGGCCTCCAGCACCGAGACCCGCGAAGCAAAGCGGGCATTCTCAGCCAGCAGCAGGCTGCGACGGGCATACTCCGCCATGATCGGTGAGCGCTCCACCAGCACCACCTCCGCAGCTGCGATCCGCGAAGCGACGGCCATGCCGGCGGCGCCCGCACCGGCGCCAAGATCGGCGATGCGGCAGGGATGATCCGAGGAAACGAGCGATGCCAGCAGCATCGCGTCCATGCCCGAGCGATGTCCCTGCCCCAGCGGCTGAACGACATGGAACTTGCCGCGATGGAAGGCATCGACGGTTTCGGTTGCGGCCGCCAGCACTGGGTCCGAGTTCACGACCGCAACTCCGCCTCGAGCCCGGCGTCGATCAATATCCGCCGCGCGGCTTCCGCGTCCTCGTCCGCGACCAGAAAACGGCGGGGCAGCAGGCCGAGCGAGCCTTCCAGAATGCTCATCCCCTGATCGGCGATGAGACTTGCGATGCCGGCATCCTTCATCAGGCTCTCGGCAAAGGAGAGCACGACGGCATCGTTGGTACGGATCAATTCCTTCATCCGGCGGTTTTTCCTGTCCTATTTCAGCAAGCGGGACAATTCGCCTCTTGCCGCACGGGACACCCCTTCCTATTGTCGAAAGCGACAATGAAAACAGGAGTCCCGGTGTGGGCGTAGTGATACCGCTGGAAGACAGCAAAAACAAACAGGCGTCCGTTAAGCCGCTCGTCGACCTGACAGCGCCGGACATGGAGCGCGCCAACCAGCTCATCCTGTCGAAGGCCGGTTCCGACGTTCAGATGATTCCCGAAGTCGCCAACCACCTGATTTCTTCCGGCGGCAAGCGCCTGCGCCCGATGCTGACGCTCGCCTCCGCCTCGATGTTCGGCTATGAGGGCGACGCCCACGTCAAGCTCGCCACCAGCGTCGAATTCATGCATACGGCGACGCTGCTGCACGACGATGTCGTCGACGAAAGCGACCTTCGCCGCGGCAAGTCCACCGCGCGCACGATCTGGGGCAACCAGGCGAGTGTTCTTGTCGGCGACTTCCTGCTCGGCCAGGCCTTCCGCATGATGGTCGATGTCGGCTCGCTCGACGCGCTCGACGTGCTCTCGACGGCTGCTTCCGTCATCGCCGAAGGCGAAGTTCTCCAGCTTTCCGTCGCCAAGAACATGGAAACGACCGAGGACGATTATCTCCAGGTCATTCGCGCGAAGACCGCGGCACTCTTTGCCGCTGCCGCCGAAGTTGGACCGATCGTCGCCCAGACGAGCAAATCCGACCGCAATGCGCTGAAATCCTACGGCATGAACCTTGGCCTCGCCTTCCAGCTCGTCGACGACGTGCTCGACTATGGCGGCTCGTCGAGCGACCTCGGCAAGAATGTCGGCGACGACTTCCGCGAAGGAAAGATCACGCTTCCGGTGATCCTGTCCTACCGCCGCGGAACGGCAGAAGACCGGGCCTTCTGGCGCGAGGCGATCGAAGGCGGCGACAGCAGCGATCAGAACCTCGAAAAGGCGCTCGGCCTGATCAAGCGCTACGGCGGCTTGAGCGACACCATCGCGCGCGCCCAGCACTACGGCACGATTGCCCGCGATGCGCTGGCACCGCTGCCGGCGTCCCCCTGGAAGTCGGCGCTCACGGAAGTGATCGACTTCTGCATCGACCGGGTAAGCTGACGGGACCTCAACCCTACCGGGACGACCGACAGGATTTTCTTGCCGCATTGCGCCAAAAAAGCCATTCTGTTCCTCAAGAGTTGCGCTGGGCTATATGTGGCTGACTCCGGAAACAACCCTCAGTGGTGCGCAAGACCGAGCAATCGGCACGAAAGGTTTGACATGCGGCAAATGACGATCCTCCGCCTCCTTAGCGGCGCAGCACTGCTGGCTCTCGCCGCAGTCAGCGGCAGCCACCAGGCCTTCGCGGAAGACAAGGTCGCCGCTGTCGAGGAAAGCGAACCCTTTGACATCAAGACGGTGAACACTTTCGCCGGCGCCTTCCTCGCTGCCCGCACCGCCGATACGGACCGCGACTTCGCGTCCGCCACCGAGCTCTACAAGATCGCGCTGCAGTTCGAACCAAACAACAACGACGTCAAGCAGCGGCTGATGATCACCCTGCTGATGGCCGGCCAGTTCGATGAAGGCGCCAAGATTGCCGAGCAGCTGAAGTCAGACCCGGCCGTCGAGCGCATCACCACCGTGATCCGCGCGATCGAAGCGATCCGCAAGCGCGAGTATCGCAATGCGCAGAAACTCCTGAACTACCAAGGCCCCAACGATCTCGACCGGCTGATGAACGGCCTGCTTTCCGCCTGGGCGAAGTTCGGCCAGGGCAAGCCGAAGGAAGCGCTGGCGCAGATCAACGGCCTGGAAGGCCCCGACTGGTTCCGCGTGTTCAAGAACTATCACGCCGGCGCGATCGCGGTTGCCGCGGGCGACAAGCAGACCGCACGGACCAGGCTCAACGATGCCATTCTGGATCGGGAAGGCGGAAGTGCTGCGCCTGACACCTTCATGCGGGCGGTCGAAGCGCTGGCTCGTTTCGAGGCGCGCGAAGGCAACAAGCAGAAGGCGCTCGATACCGTCGCCGTCGGCGAGAACATGGTCAACAACTACACGCCGCTGCAGGCGCTGAGGACCGACATCGAGAACGGTGTTCCGCAAGAACAGCAGGTCAAGAATGCCAGCCAGGGCGCTGCGGCCGTGCTCTTCTCGATTGGTGCTGCGCTCAATCGCGACGGCGCCGAGGATATCGTTTCGCTCTATCTGCAGACCGCCCGCCGGCTCGACCCCGACAGCGCCGACATCCTCGTGATGCTCGGCGGCATCGCCGAAAACCTGAAGAAGCCGAACGAGGCGATCGAACTCTACAAGGCTATCCCGGAGACCTCGCCGATGCGGCGCGTCTCTGAACTGCAACTCGGCCTGAGCTTGGCCAGCATCGGCAAAGTCGACGAAGCGAAGAAGCACCTGAAAGCGCTGATCGACGTCGATCCGAAGAACATCCGCAACTATCTCGCCTATGGCAGCGTGCTCTCCGACGCCAAGGACTACAAGGAGATGGGCACGCTCTACGACCAGGCCGTCGAACAGATCGGACCGGTGCCGAAGCGCAGCGACTGGACCGTGTTCTTCCAGCGCGGCATTGCCTACGAGCGCCAGAAGCTTTGGGACAAGGCCGAACCGAGCTTCAAGAAAGCGCTGGAACTCAACCCGGACCAGCCGCAGGTTTTGAACTATCTCGGCTATTCATGGGTCGACATGAACATCAATCTCGACGAAGGCCTCGAGATGATCCGCAAGGCGGTCGAACTGAAGCCCGACGACGGCTACATCGTCGATTCGCTCGGCTGGGCCTATTTCCGCATGAACCGCTTCGACGATGCGGTGGTGGAACTGGAAAAAGCGGCTGAACTGATGGCCGGCGACCCGACGATCAACGATCACCTCGGTGACGCATACTGGCGCGTCGGCCGCAAGCTCGAAGCGGTGTTCCAATGGACACAGACGCTTGAGCTGAAGCCCGAGGAAGCCGAGATCCCGAAGATCAAGGCGAAGATCGAAAACGGCCTGCCGCCGCTGAAGGAAGAGGTTCCGGCCTCCGCCGATGCCAAGGAAACCGCGCCGAAGAAGGTGACCCCGGAAGCGGAAGCGCCGGCGCCGGACAAGAAGTCCTGATCGATCCATGATTGATGACGGCATCGCGGGCTTCACGCTGACGCGCGCGGCGCCCGCAAAGATCAATCTGGCGCTCCACGTCGTCGGCCAGCGGGCCGACGGCCACCACCTTCTCGAAAGCCTCGTCACCTTTGCCGATCGCCGCGACCGGATCGGCTTTGCATCGGCAGACGCCGACCTCTTTACCGTATCGGGGCCCTTTGCCGCAGAACTGCCAATGGATGCCAGCGCCCAGGGCGGCAATCTGGTCCTAAAGGCGCGAGATGTCCTGCGTGAGGAACTGCGGTCCCGCAACCTCGCCGCTGCCGGCCCTGTTCATCTGCATCTCGAAAAGAATTTGCCCCTCGCTTCCGGCATCGGCGGCGGTTCCGCCGACGCGGCGGCGACGCTTCTTGGGCTTCTCCAACTTTGGCACGCCGCGATCGAACCCTCCCGCCTCGATGCAATGGCATTGGCGCTCGGCGCCGACGTACCGATGTGCCTCGCCGGCATTCCTCTCGTGGCGAAAGGCATCGGTGAGGACATCACGCCGCTTGCCGACCTTCCATCCCTGCCCCTCGTACTGGTCAATCCGCTCGTTGCCGTTTCGACGCCGGTGGTGTTCCGGACGCTCGCGAACAAGACCAATGCGCCGCTCGTTTTGCCTCAGGCTTCGGGAACGCTCGACGCGTGGCTGGCGGCAATGGCAACGATGCGCAACGATCTGCAGCCGCCGGCGCAGCAGCTGCAGCCTGTCATCGGCGACGTCTGCCAGTCGCTGATGGAGGCCGGGGCCCTGCTGGTTCGGATGTCGGGCTCAGGCGCCACTTGCTTCGGCATTTTCGACAACGGTGAGCGTGCGGCTGCGACAGCGCGTACTCTTTCGGAGGCGCAGCCCGGCTGGTACGTTCTCGCCTGCAACACGATAGGAAGAGGCAAGTAGAATGGCTGGCATCGACGAAAAACGCCCCTTCGTTCCCGTCGGAATTGCTGTCCTCACGGTGTCCGACACCCGCACGCTCGCCGACGACAAATCGGGCGACACGCTGGAGGCGCGGGTGCGCGACGCAGGTCATCGCCTGGAAGCGCGCGCGATCGTGCCGGACGATCGGGCGCAGATTTACGACCAGGTGAAGGCCTGGACGCTCGAACCGACGATCGACGTGGTGATCACGACCGGTGGCACGGGCTTCACCGGCCGGGACGTGACGCCGGAGGCGCTGGAGCCGCTGTTCGAAAAGCGCATGGACGGCTTCTCCGAGGTTTTCCATCGGATCTCCTACGAGAAGATCGGCACCTCGACGATCCAGTCACGCGCAACTGGCGGCGTTGCCAACGCCACCTTCATTTTCGTTCTGCCCGGCTCACCCGGCGCCTGCCGCGATGCGTGGGACGGCATATTGAAGCAGCAGCTCGATTACCGGCACATGCCCTGCAATTTCGTCGAGATCATGCCCCGGCTCGACGAGCACCTCAAACGCGGTTAAGCCCGGATCCTCCACGTCCCATCGCACTTTCGGCCCGTCTGTTACCTTTGGAACTGACAGCCATTTTTCGTGCCTTTAGCGTCCGATCATCAGCCCACCGAAGATCGGACGCCGCACGTTTCTCTTCAGGCTGCAAAGACGCCTCCCCGCCGATATCCCCGGGCGGGGAGAACAAGGGGATACGACGTGCAGCCAGAATGCTGCCCGGTAAGAAATTTACCAGACAAGGTCATTTGAGAGCCACCTTGAGGTGCCGTCCCCTGGGACTGGCACCTTTTTAGTGCACAGCGATCAGGAGCGTCCCGGCGTCGGCTTGCTTTCGGTGACGACCCAGGCCGGAACGAGCTCCGTCGAGAGTTTGCGGACCGCCCGGACATTCGTCATGTCGCCGAGGCATCGATTGCCATCGGCCGCTGCGAGCGCATCATGTTTGTTCACCAGGAAACCCGTTTCCAGCGGCTTTCTTCGCCGGATCAGGCGGCGGAAGAACGGTTTGCGGTGCATTCTGGAATCGGAGAAGCGCGCGGGCGCCCTGTTGAGCGAGACGTATTCGGCAAGCTCGTCGATCCACCGGCCGATCGGACGGGCACCGGGTTCGAGCAGCATCAGCCATTCGCCGCGCGCCGAACGCACGACGTCGCCGAGATTCCAATCGACGTGAAAGCGGCAGCCGGCCGCTTCCGCCACACGCGACGAGCCGTCCGTGGAGCCGTGATCGAGGACAATCACATCACTGACGAGGCCCTCCACGGCGCCGGCGACGAGCACCGACAGCGTCTGCACCAGCTCGGCTTCGTTGTCCCGCGTTTCCATGATGATCGTCAGCATAGCCCGTCCTACCGCATCACACTCACAATTGCTACATGCACTGCTGGCTTGGCTGAAAACCAAACCGGGGAGCACGAAACTCCAAACGTACTGCTCCCGCTTTTTGTTCTTGAATTGTTCTCGTATTCGAGATAGGAAAATAATCAGAACAAAACGGGATCAAAGATCTGATTCCGGGGAGATTCCAATGAACGAGCTGTCTCAGATCAGGCAGGGTGCGCTTGCGCCCGCCAATACGGCAGATGTCGCCGAAGCGATGATGAGCGCAACAGGCTTGCGGATCGATATCGACCGCCGCCGCGGACGCGGCGCCGGGCTCAACACGTCCGGCCGCTTCGAGCCGCAGGCGCGGGAAAGCTTCGACGACGGCTGGGAAAGCCTGGAAGATCTGCCCCCCTTCAAGACCGAAGTCCAGGTCGAGAAGCCGCGGACGGTGATCACCCGCAACGAATCTCCCGATATCTCCTTTGACCGTTCGATCAACCCCTATCGCGGATGCGAGCACGGCTGCATCTATTGTTTCGCCCGCCCCACACACGCCTTCATGGGCCTGTCGGCGGGTCTGGATTTCGAGGCGAAGCTCTTCGCCAAGCCGGATGCCGCGCGGCTCCTGGAGCGCGAACTGGCGCGACCGGATTACAAGGTCAGGCCAATCGCCATCGGCACCAACACCGATCCCTATCAGCCGATTGAAAAGGAATGGCGCATCATGCGCCAGATCCTCGAAGTGCTGAGGGACGCCAACCACCCGGTCATGATCGTCACCAAATCGGCGATGGTCACCCGCGATATCGACATTCTCGCGCCGATGGCCGAGAAGGGACTGGCGCGGGTCGGCATTTCAGTCACCACGCTCGAGCGCAAGCTGGCGAGGACAATGGAGCCCCGCGCCGCAACGCCACCCAAGCGGCTGGAGGCGATGCGTGCCATTGCCGAGGCCGGCATCCCCGCCGGGGTTCTCGTCTCTCCGATCATCCCGGCGCTCAACGACCATGAGATCGAGCGGGTTCTCGAAGCGGCAAGGACGGCCGGTGCGACGGAGGCGAGCTATGTGCTGTTGCGCTTGCCGCTCGAAGTCAGCCCGCTGTTTCGTGACTGGCTTCTGCGCAACTATCCGGACCGCTACCGCCACGTCATGTCGCTCGTCCGCTCCATGCGTGGCGGCAAGGACTATGACGCCGAGTTCGGCAAGCGCATGAAAGGCGCCGGCCCCTATGCCTGGCAGATCGGCCGCCGCTTCGATCTCGCCACCAAGCGCCTCGGCTTCAACCCGACACGCCGCCAGCTTCGCGACGATCTGTTCGTGCCGCCGCTCGGAACGGGGGTGCAGCTCTCGCTTCTTTGAAGGTTTTCCGGAATGGCCTGCGTGATGGCTGTTCCGGGTTTGTGGCCAGCGATAGGCACCGAGGATGCCCGGGCAATGGGGGAGTTTTCGTCACCGCCCCTCAGGCAAGCCGGTGTGAACGCTAGAAGGTCGCAAAACAGTTCCGGTGCCCCGCCCCCGCCTGGGGCATCGGCCATCCCCCCGTCCGCCGCCGCACTCGGACCTGGGGGCTTGAAGAGAATCGGTCGATCATGCGAATTAGACTTATGTCTCGCAGGTCGTCCGATTCTCCCCTTTTTCCCGATATCATCGAAGCACCCGATTTCAGTTTTGAACTCTCGGCAAGAGGTGATGGATTTTGGCCGGTCGCCGGCGCCGATGAAGCTGGTCGCGGCCCGCTCGCAGGACCGGTCGTAGCGGCTGCGGTCATTCTCAATCCCGACGCCATTCCCGAGGGCCTCGATGACAGCAAGAAGCTCAGCGCGCAGGCGCGCGAGAAGCTGTTCGACGAAATCCTCGCGACATCGGAGGTATCGATCGCCTCGGCCTCGGCCGGCACGATCGATGCCACGGATATCCGCAAGGCAAGCCTGGAGGCGATGCGACGCGCAGTGGCGGGTCTTCCCTCGACCGTACGCTTCGTACTCGTCGACGGCCGCGACGTGCCGCCCGGGCTTTCATGCCATGCCAAGGCAGTCGTAAAGGGCGACGCACGGTCGCTATCGATCGCCGCCGCTTCGATCGTCGCCAAGGTTACGCGCGATCGTATGATGGCTCGCGCCGACCTCGCGCATCCCGGCTACGGCTTTGCGCTCCATGCCGGCTACGCGACCGTAACCCACCGGCGCGCCATAGAAACGCAAGGTCCCTGTGCCCTGCACCGCATGAGCTTCCGGCCCCTGCGGCAGGATTAATGGCGGCTGAACGGTTCTTGGGAGCGCCGATTCTAGCTCGCCAGCTTGCAGAAGAAATCTTGTCTGACTCAGCAGCGCGTGCCCATAGGGCCACGCGCCGATGAATATGCGCGCGTAAAGTTTTATCGGCGTCACCGGCGCCTCGCGAGGCGCCCGCCGTGAAGCGGGGGCATGCGCATTGTTGTCTCAGCGATCGCCCAGCGTATCGCCGGCAAGCCAGTGCCTGCAGCCAAACCCGGTGCATGGCCCAAACAAAAAGCCCCGCACAGGGCGGGGCTTTTCAAATCCGGAATGTCCTGAGGCTTAGTTCAGGCGTGCCTTGACTTCGCCAAGCGCCTTCGTGAACAGATCACTCTGTGCACCGGCGTCGGCCTTGGCGGCGACGACCTTCTCGGCAGCGGCAATCGCCAGATCGACGGCAGCGGAACGGACGGCGTTGATCGCGTCGCTTTCAGCCTGCTTGATCTTCTGCTCCGAGAGAGCCGTGCGACGGGCAACGTATTCCTCGGTCTTCTGCTTGGCTTCCGCCGTCAGCATTTCGGCTTCGCGCTGAGCGGCAGCGACGATACCGGCAGCTTCCGCTTCGGCATCCTTACGCTTGCGCTGGTACTCGGCGACAAGGCTCTGTGCTTCTTCGCGCAGACGCTTGGCTTCGGTCAGCTCGTTGCCGATCTTTTCGGCGCGGGCGTCGAGCGCCTTGCCGATCATGCCCGGAACCTTGAGATAGGCGATCAGGACGAAGAACAGGATCAGGCCGACGAGGGCATAGAAGGTCGCATCAAGATGCATGGTTCAGTGCTCCTCAGTTACCGGCCGATGCCTTGACGGCAGCGGTGATCTCGGCCTTGGTGACGGTTCCACCGATCAGCTGCTTGACGACAGCGGTCGCGGTTTCCTCAGCGATGGCGCCGACGTCAGCCAGTGCCTTTGCCTTGATGTCGGCGATGCGGTCTTCCGCAGCCGAAATCTTCTTGGCGAGATCGGCTTCGACGGCCGTGCGGTCTGCATTGGCCTTGGCCTTTGCGGATTCGCGAGCGTCGTCAGCGATCTTGTGACCCTTGGACTTGGCCGTTGCCAGATCCTGCTCGTAGGAAGCGATGGCCGCGTCGGCTTCGCCCTTGAGGCGGGACGCTTCATCGAGATCCTGAGCGATCCGATCGTGACGGGTTTCGAGAATTCCGCCGATACGCGGAATGATGACCTTCGACATCAGGATATAGAAGAGGCCGAACGTGATCGCGAGCCAAAGCAGCTGCGATGCGAAATGGGTCGAATCGAAGGGCGGGAACACGCCGGAGCCAGCCTCGCCTTCGTGGGCCACACCCGTTTCGGTGTGCACCTCACCGGCCGCAGCGGCATCGTGTGCTTCGGCGCCTTCAGTGGTGGTTGACTGCTGGGCATAGGCCGCGGTCACAAACATGCTCACCTCCAGGTGCACTCAAGAATATGCGCGGCCGCGGCCGTTTGACGGGCCGCGGCCAAAACTCCAGCCGATATTAGACGGCGAAGAGGAGGAGCAGGGCTACGAGCAGCGAGAAGATGCCCAGAGCTTCCGTAACGGCGAAGCCGAATACGAGGCGGCCGAACTGACCGTCAGCAGCCGACGGGTTGCGCAGTGCGCCGGACAGGTAGCTGCCGAAGATGTTGCCGAGGCCGAGAGCCGTGCCGGCCATACCGAGGCAAGCGAGACCTGCGCCGATGTACTTTGCTGCTTCCGCTTCCATGTTTGAACTCCTTCGAATGGTGTTGCGGCTTAGGATTGCGCTTCCGGCGGAGGGCCGGCCGAAAGCAAGCGACTGTTATTCCTTAGTGGCTTCCGGGATGGACAGCGTCGTTGAGGTACATGCAGGTCAGTACCGCAAAGACATAGGCCTGGAGGAAGCAGACGAGGAACTCAAGACCGGTGATGGCGACGGTCATGATGAGCGGCAGGATCGCGCCACCGATGCCGAGCGCGCCAAGGGCGCTGAGCGACGTGACGAAGCCTGCAAAGACCTTCAGCGTGATGTGGCCGGCCAGCATGTTGGCGAAAAGACGGACCGAGAGGCTGATGGGGCGGGAAAGGAACGAGATGATTTCGATCGCGACGACAAGCGGCAGAAGCACGCCAGGAACACCATGCGGCACGAAAAGCTTCAGGAAACCGAAACCGTGCTTGTAGAAACCATAGAGAATGACGGTACCGATCACAAACAGCGCCAGTGCGAAGGTGACGATGATCTGGCTGGTGATCGTGAAGAAGTACGGGAACATGCCGAGCAGGTTCGCCGTCAGGATGAACATGAACAGCGAGAACACCATCGGGAAGAACTTCATGCCGCCGCTGCCGGCGCCTTCGCGCAGCATCGAGGCGATGAACTCGTAGGACATTTCGGAGACCGACTGCATGCGGTTCGGGATCAGACCGCGCTGCGACGTCGTCAGATACAGGAAGCCTGCGGCAGCACCCACGGTCGCGACCATGAACAGCGACGCATTGGTGAAGGAAAAGTCAATTCCGCCAATCTCGATCGGGACAATCTTGTTGACCAGGAACTGGTGGGTCGGATCGTTTGACACCGCGCTTCTCTTTCGTTCTGCCCGCCCAAGAGCGGAAACCGTTTTCTTCGGGACAACGCCTCAGTGGGCGTCTCCGTCCTTCTTGTCATCCTCAGGGCCGCCTCTTCCAGCTTCCGGTGTTGCCACCATACCGGCCGAGCGCAGCACATTCAGCACGCCAGCGCAGAAGCCAAGAAGCAGGAGGATGATCATGCCCCACGGCCCTGTACCCGCAAAGTGGTCCAAAAGATAGCCCAGAAACGCGCCGACAACGATGCCGGCGATGAATTCGCTCGACAGCTTCATCGCCGCCGCATAGCCCTTACGGCTTTCGGCGGCACGGGCCTCCGCTGCATCAGACGTATGAGGCTTCTTGGCCTCAATCTTATCGCCGAGCTGCTTCAGCCGCGCTTCCAGACTTTCTTCAGGTTTCTCCGCCACGTGGCCACTCCCTTGCCGTCCCGATCGGGTCTCAGACCGCGATTTCGGTCATACAATAGGCCATCGTTCAAGCCACGTTTCGGCCCCATTTGAAGTCGCGCGCAACATAGTTTTAGGCACCCGCATAGTCAAGGCATGCGGGCAGCTTGACCGTGGACAATATTATTACGATAATTCAAATAGTTAGAATTGCAAAGCACGATCCGCGACAAGGTTGTCGCAGGATTCCTGCACTCTGTCGGCTGGAATCTCGGTTCTACGGGTTAGACAGGAAAAGACGGCGGAATCGCGCCAGGCGCCGATCAACTCCAGCCGCCGCCATAGGTCCGGTAGAAGATGTGCATACCGATCTTGCCGACCCGCTTCATCGTCTTTGCCCAGGGCGGATTGACGTAGGTCGCATGGTAATGGGTGGCAGAGCCCACTTCTGGCAGCCAGATCTTGCCGGCCGTGACCGCCATCGCGACTTCCTTGGCCATTTTCCAGTGCGAGCGCGAATAGATCAGGTCCCGGATCATGTCGCAGGCGAAGGAAAACTGGCAACGGTTGCGCCAGGTCTTGTTCTGATAGACGACGCCGCAGATGGTTTTCGGATAGGTCGGATTGCGGACGCGATTGAGAATCACTTGAGCGACGGCCGCCTGGCCCTTGAGCGACTCGCTGCGCGCTTCGAAATAGATGCCTTCGGCCA
The DNA here is from genome assembly GCF_014852025.1 of Ensifer sp. ENS10. NCBI lineage: Bacteria > Pseudomonadati > Pseudomonadota > Alphaproteobacteria > Hyphomicrobiales > Rhizobiaceae > Ensifer > Ensifer sp. ENS10. The sequence goes on along the minus strand of NZ_JACVAS010000001.1, from coordinate 799,084 downwards.
GGCAGGCCTGCTCTTCCTTGCTGAATACGGCCGAGGGCAGCACCGTTGCCGCCCAAGCGTGGTCGTCAGGCGCGATTTCGGGAATGAAGCGGCCAGCGTTCTTGTCCTCGCGCAGGATCGAATCGAAGGGTGATTCACGCGCATAGTCCGGCTCGGGCCGGACGTAAGCAGTCGCAAGAATGTCGGGCTTGTCGTTCGTCACGAGCTTGGCCAGCATCGGCGAAACGCCGGGATCCGCCTTTGGCGGCTTCTTTCCATAGAAGGCCGTGGCGATCTCGATCTCCTTGCCCTTGATGCGCGCCTTGGCGAAGACCATTTTCTCGCCCTCCTCGAAGCGCGGCTCCGTGAGGGAACTCGTGCGCTGCAGGATGGAGCCGGCGCTGAAATCCTTGGGCGGCGTCATCGGCGTGACGGCGACGATGCGTCCCTTCTTGTCGCGGCGGTTGATACGCTCTTCGTCTGGCGTGCCGGAATGCTTGGTCTCGGACGTGAGTGCGACATGGCTGCCGTCGGGCATGTTGATGCCGGCGCCGCCATCGAGCGCGCCCGTCGTGATCGGATCGGCAAAGACCATCTCGACTTCGTGGATCGAGCCCGCCGGCGACGGCGTCATGTACATGCGCCAGCGCTCACCGCCACGATTGATGCCGGAGAGAAAGGTCGCGAGATCCGCATAGGCCGCAACGGAAGGGAAGCCGAGATAGAGCGCGAGGCCGATGATTGCAGGCGCCATCCACGTGGACACGTTCAGGCGAGACTTTTGACGCAGGTTCCGACTCTTACGCACCAACCGACTCCACGCAACGCTTGACGAACGGCACGGCTTTGCCCGCGCCGGCAAGAAGCCAGCGTCGGAGATTCCGCGCGGGAAGCTAAGACAATGAGGCGGCCGGACACCCCGCCGGAGCCGCTTCGTTCGAGCTTTGAAAATGAAGCATTAACCTTGATGTTTAGTTAATGCAGCCTCGCTGAAGAACACGGCCGTCATAACGCGAACGGAGCCGCCCCGGCCGGGTACGGCTCCGCTTTATCCGACTGTGTGCGCGAAGCCCCTGCCCGGTACACCAGGTTGAGGGACGCAAGGATCAGATGATGACGTGCGAGCCGAGTTCGACGACGCGGTTGGTCGGCAGGCGGAAATAGTCCGAGGGGTCGATCGCCGCATTGGCCAGTGCGATGAACAGCCGGTCCTGCCAATGGGGCATGCCGGATTCGGCATCGGGCACGAGCTTGCGGCGACCGAGATAGAAGGAGGTCGACATGATGTCGAACTTCAGCCCCGATTTGCGGAAAAGGCCGAGCGCCTGCGAGACGTTCTGCGTTTCCATGAAGCCGAAGCGCATCTCGAGCAGCGTGAAGCGATCCGAAAGCGGCTGCATGCTCACCCGCTCCGACTTCGGCACTTTCGGTGTATTGGCGGTACGGATCGTCAGAATGAAGTTCTGATTGTGCAGCACATGATTGTGCTTGATGTTGTGGAGCAGTGCGGCCGGGGTCGATTCCGGATCGCTCGTCAGGAACACGGCCGTGCCGGGAACGGCCACCGGTGCATGCTCGCTCTTGCGCTCGATCGACTTGATGAAGCTCGCAAGCGGAATGTCGATGTGGCGCGTCTTGGCGTGCAGGATCTCGGTTCCGCGCCGCCAGGTCCACATGATGACGATGAAGGTGGCGGCGATCAGCACCGGCACGTAACCGCCGTCGTGGATCTTCAGCATGTTGGCGCCGAGGAAGATGAACTCAAGCCCAAACAGCGGCAGCAACACCGCCGCCGCCCAGAGCCCGGACCAATTCCAGCGCGTGCGCAGGAACTCGAACGAAAGCACCGTCGTCACCACCATCGCGCCGGTGACCGAGATGCCGTAGGCGGTGGCGAGCGATTCCGACGAGCCGAAGACGAAGACGAGCGCCATGACGCCGAACATCAGCAGCGTGTTGACGTTCGGAAGATAGATCTGACCCGTATGCGTCTCCGACGTGTGGAAGATCGCCATGCGCGGCAGGAAGCCCAGGTGGATCGCCTGACGCGTCAGCGAAAAGGCCCCTGTTATCACTGCCTGGCTGGCAATAATGGTCGCCGCCGTCGCCAAGATGACGACCGGTAGCAGCGCCCATTTCGGGAACATCAGGAAGAACGGATCGGACATCGCTTCCGGGTTCTGCAGCACGAAGGCACCTTGCCCCAGATAGTTGAGGGTCAGCGCCGGGAAGACGACCAGGAACCAGGCCCATTGGATCGGTCGGCGACCGAAATGTCCGAGGTCGGCGTAGAGCGCCTCGGCACCCGTCACCGTCAGGAAAACGGCGCCAAGGACGATGATGCCGACATAGCCTTCATTCAGCATGAAGCTCACGGCATAGTAAGGATTGAAGGCCTTGAAGATCGTCAGGTCGTCGGAAATGTGGACGAGGCCGATCCAGCCCATCACCAGGAACCAGACCAGCGTGATCGGCCCGAAGAAGTTGGAGACGGCCGCCGTTCCCTTTGACTGCACCGCAAAGAGCATGAGCAGGATGACCACTGCGATCGGAACCACGTATTCCGACAGCGCCGGCGTCACCAGCTTCAGACCTTCGACCGCCGAAAGAACGGACAAGGCCGGCGTGATCATCGCATCACCGATGAAAAGTGCTGCACCCGCGATCCCCATGAAGAAGAGGATCGATGCGTGCCCGTTGGCGGACTTCATCAGAAGAGCGAGCAACGACAGCGTGCCGCCCTCCCCCTGGTTGTCGGCGCGCAGCAGGAACAGCACGTACTTGATCGTGACGATAATCGTCAGCGTCCAGATCATCAGCGAGATCAGGCCGATGATCTCCACGTCGGTCACGCCGTCGTGGGAAACCGGGCGCAGCGCTTCGCGAAAGGCATAGAGCGGGCTGGTGCCGATGTCGCCGTAGACGACACCGATCGAGCCAAGCCCGAGGATCAGCAGGCGTCGCAGATCCTTCGGCTCGTGGGAGGGGGCATGCGGTTGGGTCATGCAAACCTACTGGCGTTCACAGCCAGCCTTTCCAGCGGAAAAAGAAAAAGGGGATGACGGCCGATATCACCATCGCCGCAATCGCCCAGGGATAGCCGAAGTGCCATTCCAGTTCGGGCATAACGCGGAAGTTCATGCCGTAGACCGAAGCGACCAGGGTCGGCGGCAGCAGGACGACCGATGCGATCGAGAAAATCTTGATGATGGCGTTCTGCTCGACGTTGATCAGACCCAGCGACGCATCAAGCAGGAAGGTGATGTTGCCGGAAATGAAACTTGCGTGCTCGGAAAGCGACTGGATGTCGCGGGAGATCGAACGGCAGAGTTCGCGCGTGTCCTTGTCTTCCTGCACCTCCGGAACAGTGTAGACGAAGGTCAGCAGGCGCGAGAGCGAGGCAAGGCTGTCACGCGTCTTGGCGACGAGGCGATGATGGCCAGCGACATCACGCAAGCGCGCCTCGAGATAATGCGGCGAGCGGCGCTTGCCTGCAGCCTTGTCGCTGAAGACGTCGATCGACAGATCGTCGATCTTGGTGACCGCCTGCTCGAGAATCTCGGCGGTTCGGTCGGCGACCGTTTCCAGAAGCCGGGTCAGGACAACCGCGCCATCGCGGCAACCGCCCGGGAAGCGATGCATCGATGTCTTGAAGAGGGTGAACGACCGGGGCTCGGCATAGCGGATGGTCACAAGCCGGCCACCCGACAGGATGAAGCCGACATCCGTCAGTCCGGGGATATCCGTATCCGAACGGAACACCAGTGACGCCGTCATGAACACGGCACCCTCCTCGACATAGAGGCGGCTCGACGGTTCGATGTCCTTCAGATCGTCGCGTGTCGGGATGGAAATGCCGAGAAGCTTCTCCATCATCAGGTCTTCTGCCTTGGTGGGCTCGACCAGATCCAGCCAGATGACATCGGGACGCAATTTTTCGGGTGGTTCGGCCGGTGTCAGAACGACGGCTGTCCCATCGGCGCAATAGCCGGTGATCATGCGACCGTCCTCGTCATGCGAAGCTGACAGCGCCGCCCGTCTTCTGAGACGCGCAAGGGTCGCTGTAACACATTGAGCGGCTGCATAATTTTATCCTTAAATCGATTCCGATCTAAGCAATCATGCAGCGTGCCGAACCGCGAAGGCGAAAGGTCGTGCGCCACAAAATACCCGCAATAGAGATCCATCGGATGGAGCGTTCCGCCAGTCAGGACAAAGTCTTCAACTCAGTCATCGCGCGAGGCCAAAATCTCCGGCGAGCGGGCGTCAAGTTGGGCACCTTCGCAAGTGCGGCAAGGCATATGGCGCAACGCAAACGCAAAATCAATGCCCCCTTGCAATCCGGCACGCGGGCATGTGCCGCCATACCGGCACCACCCTACCGCATGTTTGCTTAAATCAAAATCGAATCAAGGGCAAAACGATTCGGTGCCGAGCGTCACGTCATGCCTGACGTGCAAAGTCGCTGTAGCGCCTTGAATTGCGGCCTGTTCCGGAACAGGCGTAACCGCGGCCCGGAAAGACCAGACAGCCTTCCCGGAAACCGTCACTCGAAGACAATGGTCGGCGCGGCGCGGCTCTTGTCCTGCTGCGCGGCGGATATCTGATCCCAGACCTTGGTGGCGATATCGCGATAGACACGCGCGATCTCACCGCTCGGGTCAGACGCGACGAGTGGTGTCCCGGCGTCCGACGTTTCGCGAATTCCCATGGTCAGGGGCACTTCGCCGAGGAACGGGACGCCGATGCGCTCGGCTTCCTTGCGCGCACCGCCATGGCCGAAGATATCGTAGCGCTTGCCGGTGTCGGGCGCGATGAAATAGCTCATGTTCTCGACGATGCCGAGAACCGGGACTTCTACCTTGCGGAACATGGCGAGGCCCTTGCGGGCATCGATCAGCGCCAGATCCTGCGGCGTCGAGACGATGACGGCGCCGGCGAGCGGCACCTGCTGGGCCATGGTGAGCTGGGCGTCGCCCGTGCCGGGGGGCATGTCGACGACCAGCACATCGAGATCGCCCCAGGCGACTTCCCGCAGCATCTGCAGCAGGGCCGACTGGATCATCGGTCCGCGCCAGATCATCGCCACTTCCTCATCGACGAGGAAGCCCATGGACATGACCTTGAGACCATAATTCTCCATCGGGCGGATAAGGCGCCCTTCGATCTGTTGCGGCCTTCCGGAAATCTTCAGAAGGCGCGGCATCGACGGGCCGTAGATATCGGCATCGAGCAGGCCGACCTTCAGGCCGTTTGCCTTCAGCGCCAGCGCCAGGTTGACCGAGGTCGTCGACTTGCCGACACCGCCCTTGCCGGAGGCGACGGCGATGATGGCGCCGACGCCCGGAATTCCAGCCTTGGCCGGCGGGCCGCCGGCGGGACGCGGCGCATGGGAATGGCCGGCATGAGGCGCTGCCGAGGGCTGCGGGCGCTGCACCGGGGCGCCGGCGGGCGCCGCCTTGCGGTCGGCGGTCAGTGCAACCATGGCCGCCGTGATCCCCGGGATGTCGCGCACGACGCGCTCGGCTGCGGCCCGCATCGGCTCCAGTTCCTTGGCGCGCTCGGCCGGCACGGTGATCGAGAAATAGGCCTTGCCATCGGAGATGAAGACATCAGACACAAGTCCGAGGTCGACGATGTTGCCTTCCATGCCCGGGCCACGCACCGTGCGCAGCTTCTCAAGGACCACTTCTTTCGTGACTTCCGGCATCGCGCCCTCTCATTCTTCTGTTATCCCTTAGATAGTCGAGGCGGGGCGCTTCGCCAATGCGACATAACGGAAAAAGGAAGGGCCACCGTCCACCCCGGTGTCCGTACATCCGGGATCACCTTGAGGCGGGCAGTGGCCCTTTCGATCGCGACCTTCGTGGGCGCTGTCTTCTTTTTAGTCCCCTCTGGACATGCCGATAGAAATGCAGGATGCGTGCCAGATTCAAATTCGGCAATAATAACAAGCAATTTCAAATAGATGGATGATTTCTCAACGCCTGATACGGCTGGGGCATCTGCTCAGATTCTGAGCAACTCTCTGCAAAACGTCCAAGGATGGAGCAATTCGGCTGCGGTGGTGGGCGATCTCAGCGGCATAGGAACGCAGGCGCGGCGATTGCTGCAGCCTTCGTGATCGCAACGGAGACGGAGGGCAAGCGAGAAGAGGCAAACGGCCTTCGACGCCGGGAGGGCTAGCTGATGTAGCCCTTCTTCATCGCCTTCACGACCGCCTGCGTGCGGTTCACGGCGTCGAGCTTCTTGGTCACGTGATTGAGGTAGTGATTGACCGTATGTTCGGAGAGCCCGAGGATGCCGGCGATCTCGGCACTGGTCTTTCCGGCCGCCGTCCAGCTCAGGCACTGAATCTCGCGCTCCGAAAGCGCCGCGCCGCTGCTCTTCCACACAGAGCCGATTTCGGCGAGGCGATTGTAGACATGGATCGCAATCATCTGCAGCTCCATGGTCACCGTCATCGGCAATTCGACCAGCGGGCCCATGAGAATGACCGCGCCGCGGCCGCCCTCGGCGTCATGAACAGGGAAATAGCTTGCCTGGAAGATGCCGTTCTCGCGCAGCATCGCGATGTACTCGGCCGCCGTCTCCGGTTTGCCGCCCTCGCCTTCCCAGGCGTCCAGCGTCACCTGGAACGGCGTCGTCGTCTCGCGCAGGCGGCGCACGCCGGTGCTGAAGCGCAGCATCGACAGGCTATCATATTTGTTCAGCAGTTCCGCCGGCATATTAGAGATGACCGTGCTCGCAGCCAGCCGCTCCACGTCGATCGAGGGGATCGAGCAGATCAGAAAGGTCTTGAAGCCGAAGACCTGCGTAATCCGCCGCATATAGCGGATGATATCGAATTGGGTCTCAAGCTTTGCGATCTCGGACGCGAAATCACCGCCCCGGGGCAGATCTGCGTCAGTCATCCCGGTCGTCATCGTATCCTGCATTCGCGCGTTCCATGGCATTCATCAAGTATCAAATAGACCGAGCGGCCTGCCAATGCCAACAGATGATCGAGATTCCCTGCTTCCTCGGCCCAAAAGTCTGTGTATTTCTCTCGCGAAGCGCAGGCAGTGCCGTTCGCTTCAGGCGCAGCCGGCACCGATCTCAATTGATGAGACCAGCGCGCATGGCCTTCGCGACGGTCTGGACGCGGTTGACCGAATCCAGCTTGCGCGTCGCACGGTTGAGGTAGTGGTTGACCGTATACTCGGACAGCGCCAGGATTTTCGCCATCTCACTGGTGGTCTTGCCGGCAGCCGCCCAGCGCAGGCACTCCACCTCGCGGCGCGAAAGACTGCCCGGCCCGCGCCGATCGCGGTCGCGAACTTCCATGTACTTGCTATAGAGCAGGCCCGCCCACAGATTGAGTTCCTGCAACTCATCGTTCGAGACGACGGAACGATCACCGCCAAAAGCGATGGCCGCGCGATGGCCGCTCGCATCATGTACCGGCAGATAGAGGCCACGCGGCATGTTCGCCTGTTCAAAGACACAAATGGCCGCATCGCCCTTGCCGTCGGACCGACGGCGCGCCAGCTGATGCGCGTCATAGGTGAAGGGAATGGTGCTGCGGCGCAGGCGCTGGATCACCGGGCTGCCACTAATCAGGCCAGCGCTGTCATACCTCTGCAAGAACGCGGTCGGATAATTGGTCATAAGTGCATTGGCCGTCAGGCTGCTGCAGCCCGTCTCCGGAACTGCAAGAACCAGAAAGCCGCGGAAGCCATAGGCATCCGCTACCTGGGCGATCACTCGCCGAAAGTCTTCTTCGCAACAGATTGGCCCCCTGATGCTCCGCCCATCAGGAAGCGTCAACGACGACAAATTCGCGCTGAAATCGATCATCTTCCGCCCTTCTCCACATCCGGCGCCAAAGAAAGGCCGGCCGCTGACGCCGCATGAAGACCACGTCAATAATTCTATAAATACCAAAACCAAACCAGACTAAGACCATCCACGAACCTGAGTCTGATATATTAAAGCTATCGAGCTTGACGCGCCGCGTCCAGTCGATGTTTCTAATTTACCGTAAAGTGAATTCAAGGTCCACCACGTCCGGGCCCAAGCCGGATCGCGGCCTCCTCGGCAATCGCCCGAGCCGCTTCGCGCACAGGTGCCGCCCAAGCCACCAGTTGCTCCATGCTCACCCTGTAGGCCGGCCCCGTCACCGATATCCCCGCCGCAAGCTCGCTACCGGGGATAGCAATGGGTGCAGCCACGCAACGAATTTCCGCTTCATGCTCCTCGCAATCGAAGGCATGGCCGTCGCGCCTGATCTCTTCGACTTCCGCCAGCAGCGTGGCCGCCGAACGATGCGTGTGCGAAGTGAAAGGGTGAAACGCCGTTCTCGCCAGCACATGCTTCAGCACCGGCTGCGCCAGCAAGGACAACGCCGCCTTGCCGATGCCGGTGCAATAGGCGGGCGAGGCCTTGCCGATCTGCGAGCTCATGCGCACCGTCTGACGGCTCTCGACCTTGTCGACATAGACGATCTCCGTTTCGCGCAGGATGCCGAGATGCACGGTCTCGCCGGTCAATTCGTGCAGGCGCTGCAGGTGCGGTTCGGCAACGTCGCGAAAGCGGTTGGCCGACCAGGAACGATAGGCAAGCGTCAGCAGCCGGAGGCCGGGCTCATAGGAGAGATCCCGGCGCTGAATGAGCAGCCCTTCCTCGACGAGGTGGCTGAGCAACCGGTGCAATGTGCCGCGCGGCTGGCCGGATCGGGCAAGAATATCGGTAAAGCGCTGCGGGCCGTCTGCCGTGACCACCGCTTCCAGCACGGCAATCGCCTTGCCGAGCGTGCCGGTACCGGCCTCCCCTCGCCCCTCGTCCGCCACCATCATGTCGTTTGTCATCGTCGTTCGCTTGTCTTCAAGTGGCGTCGCGTCGCGCGCCTGATCTTGACAAGATAGACGCTTCGACACGATAATTCCACATACTAAAATCAAGTTCCAAATAATGGAACAAGTCATAGGCTTAGAACGGTCTTACGAGGGAATGCGGGACATGCCGGCGCCCAAGGCACAATTTCACGATTTGCGCGACCGCTGCGTGCTGGTAACCGGCGGCGGCTCGGGCATCGGCGCGGCCCTGGTCGAGGGTTTCGTGCGCCAGGGCGCGCGGGTCGCCTTCGCCGATATCGACGAGCGGGCAAGTGCCGAGCTCGTCGAACGGCTTGCTGATCAAACGGGCTACAAGCCGCATTTCATCCCCGGCGACCTGCGCGATATCGAAGCGGTGCGTCATACGGCGGAAGCGGCGGCGGCATCGCTCGGTGCGATCCATGTGCTCGTCAACAATGCGGCGCGCGATGATCGCCAGGCATTGGAAGCCGTGACTGAAGAGATCTGGGACGAAAGCCAGGCGGTCAATCTCAGGCACCTCTTCTTCATGAGCCAGTCGATCGTGCCACACATGCGGCAAGCGGGCGGCGGCTCGATCGTCAATTTCTCCTCGATCGCCTTTCTGCTCAACATGGGCGAGATTCCAGCCTATGCCACGGCGAAGGCCGGTATCGTCGGTCTGACCAAATCGCTCGCCGGCAGGCTCGGGCCCGACAATATCCGCGTCAACGCAATCCTGCCCGGCATGATCGTCACCGAACGGCAGAAGCGGCTGTGGCTGAACGACGTGGCGATCGCCGAGATGCAGGAAAGGCAGTGCCTGAAACGCAGCCTAACCGCCGACGATCTCGTCGGGCCCTGCCTTTACCTCGCGTCGGACTGCTCCGCGGGCATGACGGCGCAAACAATGATCATCGATGGAGGCGCACTGTGATGACGGCAGCCTATTATGCGGCAGTCGACTGGGGAACGACGAGTTTCCGACTGTGGATCATCGGCGAGGATGGCTCGGTGCTTGCCGAACGCCGCAGCGGCGAAGGCATGACGACCGCCAGCAAGGCCGGTTTCCACACGATCCTGGAACGCCACCTCGCTGCCGTCGACGCGCCGAGCCACCTGCCGGCGATCATCTGCGGCATGGCCGGCGCCAAGCAGGGCTGGGTCGAGGCCGGCTATATTGATACCCCCGCGGCCCTTGCCGACATCGCTTCCCATGCGGTTGCGGTGCCGGATCGCGATCGTGACATCCGCATCCTGCCGGGTCTCGCGCAACGCGACATGCGGCACCCGGACGTCATGCGCGGCGAGGAGACGCAATTGCTCGGCGCTGCCGGCGAACTCGGCCGCGGCCGACACCTCGTCTGCATGCCGGGCACGCACAGCAAATGGGTTCGCCTCGAAGACGGCGCCGTTAGCGGCTTTTCCACTTTCATGACCGGCGAACTGTTCGACGTGATTTCGAAGCACTCGATCCTCAGCCACTCGATCGCAGATGCCCATGCGTTTTCCGGCGATCACCCTGCCTTCGCGGCGGCGGTAGCCGAGGCACGCACCAATCCCGCCTTGGGGACCAGCTTGGTCTTCGGCGCGCGCGCCGGACAATTGCTGCACGGCGCCAGTGCGACCGACGCCAAGGCCTTGTTGTCGGGCACGTTGATCGGCCTTGAGATCGCCGGCGCGCTGGCGTCAGCCAAGACGATCGACAGCATCTGCCTCGTGGCCTCCGGTTCACTCGGTACACTTTATCAAGCCGCGCTTGAAAGCCTCGACCGCCCGCTTCGGGTCGTCGACGCCGACACGGCAGTCCGCGCCGGCCTTTCGACCGCCGCCCAGGCGATCTGGCCTCTCTGAACGAAAGACAAGCTCATGACCCGCATTCCCTTCCCGCCGATGAAGTACCCGCTGATCGCGATCCTGCGTGGCCTCAAGCCCGAGGAGACCGAAGGCGTCGTCGGGGCGCTGATCGAAACCGGCTTCACTGCGATCGAGATCCCGCTGAACTCCCCCGATCCGTTCCGCTCGATCGAGACGGCGGTGAAAATGGCACCGGAAAATTGCCTGATCGGCGCCGGCACGGTGCTGACGACGGCACAGGTGGAGCAGCTTGCCGATGTCGGGGGCCAATTGATGGTCAGCCCGAACGTCGAACCGGCGGTGATTTCGCTTGCGGCACAGAAGGGCATGGTTACCATGCCCGGCGTGCTCACCCCGACCGAGGCGCTTTCGGCCGCGGCAGCGGGCGCGACCGGCCTCAAGTTCTTCCCGGCAAGCGTGCTCGGGCCATCGGGCATTACCGCGATCCGCGCGATCCTGCCGCCCGACCTCGAGATTGCCGCCGTCGGTGGCGTTTCCGATGCCAACTTCGGCGACTACGCCAAGGCCGGCATTCGCAGCTTCGGCCTCGGCTCGAGCCTCTACAAGCCGGGCATGAGCGGCGCCGAAGTCCGCGAACGCGCCGTCGCAACGATCAAGGCCTATGACGCCGTCTACGGAGCACGCTGATGAGCGATACCATTCCTTTTTCCGGCAGCATCCTTTGCGAATCGCCCTCGATTCTCGGGGAAGGCCCGACCTATGACCCCGTCAGCGGCACCGCCTGGTGGTTCAACATCAAGGGCCAGGAACTGCATGAGCTACATCTCGAAACCGGCCGCAAGACTGTACATAACCTGCCATTCCTCGGCAGCGTGCTTGCCGTCATCGATCCATCCCGGCAACTGATTGCCTCCGATCAGGGGCTTTTCCTCAGGGATACGCAGACAGGCACCTTCAGCCTCCTGACCACGCTTGAGGACAAGCCCGGCAATCGCTCGAACGACGGCCGCGTGCACGCTTCCGGTTCGCTGTGGATCGGCACCATGGGCCGCAGCGCCGAGAAGGGCGCCGGCGCGATCTATCACGTCGCCGGCACGAAGGTGACGAAGCTCTACGACAGGATCACCATTCCCAACAGCATCTGCTTTTCGCCGGATGGGACCATCGCCTACTTCGTCGACACCGACATCAACCACCTGATGCGCGTCGATATCGATGCCGAGACCGGGCTGCCGAAGGGTGAACCTAGCCTGCTAGTCGACAGTAGTGGCGAAGCCGGCGGCATCGACGGCTCCGTGTGCGATGCCGATGGTCTGATATGGAATGCCCGCTGGGGCAGCGGCACGGTCGATGTCTACAGGCCCGACGGTGCGCGGATCGCGCGCTATGCGATGCCGACAACGCAGCCGAGCTGCACGGCCTTCATCGGGCCGAGGGCCGACCGCCTGCTGGTGACATCCGCCTGGCAGGACCTGGACGAGGCAGCGCGTGCGGCCGATCCGCATGCCGGCAAGACCTTCGATCTCGGCATCAGCGTCAAGGGCCGGTTTGAGCCATCGTTCCGCCTCTGAGCGGAAGCGCGACTAACCTCTTGGCGAAGCGCCAATAAAAAGTCATACAATTCGGCCACGCGTTTCATCGCATGGTGAGGAGGAAGCTCGCATGAGCGAAAAGAAGAAAGAACTGCGCAGCCGTCACTGGTACGGCGGCACCGACAAGGATGGATTTATCCATCGCTCCTGGATGAAGAACCAGGGATTTCCGGACCACGTTTTCGACGGCCGTCCGATTATCGGTATCTGCAACACCTGGTCCGAGCTGACGCCCTGCAACAGCCACCTTCGCATCCTTGCCGAAGGGGTGAAGCGCGGCGTCTGGGAAGCCGGCGGCTTCCCGGTCGAGTTCCCGGTGTCTTCGCTCGGCGAGACGCAGATGCGTCCGACCGCGATGCTCTTCCGCAACCTGCTCGCCATGGACGTCGAAGAGGCGATCCGCGCCTATGGCATCGACGGCGTGGTTCTGCTCGGCGGCTGCGACAAGACGACGCCAGGCCAGCTCATGGGTGCGGCCTCCGTCGACCTGCCGACCATCGTCGTCTCCTCCGGACCGATGCTGAACGGCAAATGGAAGGGCAAGGACATCGGCTCCGGCACGGATGTCTGGAAGTTCTCCGAGGCCGTGCGCGCCGGCGAAATGAGCATGCAGGAATTCATGGCGGCCGAAAGCGGCATGTCGCGCTCGCCGGGCGTGTGCATGACGATGGGCACCGCCACCACCATGGCCTCGATCGTCGAGGCGATGGGGCTGTCGCTGCCGACCAACGCGGCGCTTCCCGCCGTCGACGCCCGCCGCATGGCGCTGTCGCACATGACGGGCAAACGCATCGTCGAGATGGTGCATGAAGACCTGCGCCTGTCGAAGGTGCTGACCAAGAAGAATTTCGAGAACGGCATCATCGCCAATGCCGCCGTCGGCGGCTCGACAAATGCTGTCGTTCACATGCTGGCGATCGCCGGCCGTGCCGGCGTCGATCTCTGTCTCGAGGACTTCGACCGCGTCGGCAGCCAGGTTCCGTGCATCGTCAACTGCATGCCGTCGGGCAAGTATCTGATCGAAGACCTCGCCTATGCCGGCGGCCTGCCGGCGGTGATGAACCGCATCCAGCATCTGCTGCATGCCGATGCACCGACCGTCTTCGGCGTGCCGATCAGCAAGTACTGGGAAGATGTCGAGGTCTATAACGACGACGTCATCCGGCCGCTCGACAATCCGCTGCGCGCTGCAGCCGGCATCCGCGTTCTCAAGGGCAACCTTGCGCCGAACGGCGCCGTCATCAAGCCATCGGCGGCGAGCGAGCATCTGCTCGTTCATGAAGGCCCGGCCTATGTCTTCGAAACGATCGAGGAACTGAAGGCGAAGATCGACGATCCGGATCTGCCGGTGACCGAGGATACCATTCTCGTGCTCAAGGGCTGCGGACCGAAAGGCTATCCGGGCATGGCCGAGGTCGGCAACATGCCGATCCCGCGGCGGCTGGTGGAAAAAGGCGTGCGCGACATGGTGCGCGTTTCGGACGCCCGCATGTCGGGCACCGCCTTCGGCACCGTGGTCTTGCATGTCAGCCCGGAATCGAATGCCGGCGGGCCGCTTGCCATCGTCAAAACCGGCGATCGCATCCGCCTCGACGCGATGAAGGGCGAACTCAACCTGATGATCAGCGAGGAAGAGTTTGCGACGCGCATGGCCGCCTGGCAGGCGCCGCCGCAGAAATGGACGCGCGGCTACTACAAGCTCTACCAGGATACGGTGCTGCAGGCCGACAAGGGCGCAGACCTGGATTTCCTCGTCGGTGGCAGCGGCAGCGAGGTCCTGCGCGAAAGCCACTGACGACGACGCGTCGCAACGGTAATTCGCGAAGTGTTCAGATACCCCGCCACTCCGGCGGGGTATTTTTATCCGGCGAGCGGATGCGAATTGAAGGGGCGTGTTGCTGCCGATGCCGTGACGGGCGAACGCAGACGCGACCAGGTCTGAACGCCGTAAAGCGCCAGGCCAAGGGCAATGAAGAACTCCTTGTATTCGGTCGGGTCCCAGAGCCGAACGAGCAGTGAAGCCTGCAGGATAAACAGCTCCTGGATGGCAACGATCAGGACGGCGCCGATCGTCAGCACGATGAACTCGCGCCAGTGACCCGCCTTCAGTGCGATATCCGCAATCACCAGCAGCATGATCACGGTCATCATCACCATCATCTGCGTCGGCAGCATGCTCCAGTTGTCGCTGTTGAAGGCGGCCATAGGCGCGCTTGCCACCAGCACGAGCACGCCCGGCGCGAAGGCGTCGAGCCGGCCAAGGCTCGCGCCCTTGCGAAGATGGAGCCAAATGAAGGGCGCAAGCGTCAGCAGCACGAAACTGCCGGTGTAGTAGAGCAACTCGGAAAAGCCGGTTGAAATGTTGTGCAGGTTCAATTCCTGCTGCTTGTTGGCGGCCATCAGCCCTTCCGGCGTGGAGATGCCGAAGATGCGCTGCATCCAGGATATCTCCTCCATGCCAATCACGAAGAAGCCGGCGCTTAGAAGGGCCGCGGCGCTTGCGGCGATCCACGCAAGCCGCGTTCCCCCGGCGAGGGCTGCACGAAGCTGCCCCGTGGCCGCTGCGGCAAGGAACCCGCTGGCGATGAAGATCAGCAGGGCGGACGACCACTCAACCAGGCCGTCTTCGCGCGCCAGGACACTGAAGACGTTCGCATCGATCGCGAAGATCAGTGCCATGAGCGTCACAAGCGTCCATGTCGCCACGCAGATCCACAGCTCGCGACGCGAGGCCAGCCGGAGCACCGGCTCTCCGAGCCTGGAGACATCGCGGGTGAACCCCTGAACCGCGGCGAGCGACAGGCTGAGCGCGACCCAGGCATGCCAGAGGTTATAGGGCTGAACCTGAGGCGCACGCTCGGAAAAATAGCGAGCGCCGAAAAGGTTGCGCTCGATGGAAACGAGCGCGGCCATCGCCAGGACAGACAGGAGGGAGACCGAAAGAAAGCGCCGCGGCAGAAACATGGTGATGTCGTCCAGGATGACAGGACGAAGCAGCTCTGCGTTCTATATCCTGTGTTCCGGGAAGTATCTGCAAGAACAATCAAGAATCCGTCAACGAATAGAAGACCATTATAAACCTCTAAAATACATGAGTGCAGAATATAAAGACAACTCCCGTGAAAAATTGGCCGGTAATCTCCCGCTAAGTTCCAAAGGACATCGGGGATGAACGCAAGTGCGGCCTTACCCATTGAGATTTTGACTGTTTTTCCGGAACCGTTTGGGAGCTTAGGCGTTGACGTCATATCACCGGTGCGGTGGATCTGGCGACAGCAGCCAGGCCCGTACCTTGATCTGAAACGTCAAGGAAAGGCAGTTTGACATGACTAAGAAACTCGTAACAACCGTCGCGGCTGGCGCGCTCTTCGCGGGTCTTGCTGTCGCCCCGGTAGCTTACACCCAGGATACGACGCAGCCTCAGCCCGACCAGACGCAGACCATGCAGCCGGCACCGACCACGGAAGCTCCGGCTAACGAAGCTCAGACGACGACGCCTCCGGCTGCAGGTGAAGCACCTGCCGACGTCGCGAAGTCGGATGCCACCTATCTGACCGAGCAGGCGAGCGACCAGATTGCAGCCAGCACCTATATGGGCCAGACCGTCTACAATGCCGGTGACGAGAGCATCGGTGAGATCAACGACCTGATCATCAAGAAGAATGGTGCCGTCGAGGCGGCCGTGATCGGCGTCGGTGGCTTCCTGGGTCTGGGCGAAAAGAATGTTGCGGTCCCGTTTGATCGCATCGCGATCGCCGAACAGCCCAATACGGACGCATTGAAGCTGACAACGACGGAAACCGCCGACACGCTGAAGGCGGCACCGGAGTTCAAGACAAAGGCGCAGCAGGTGGCCGAGCAGAACGCCAACCAGCCGGTTGACACCTCGACGACCTCTTCGACGGGCACGGCACCGGCTCAGCCGCAGCAGTAATCAGTATCAGGCTGTCTTCAGTGCACCTACAGAGAGCGGCGGTACCCATCGCCGCTCTATCCTTGTTCAAACGGGCTTTGCTCAGACGAGCACTCCATAACGAAGGGCGTCATAGATGCCCGCATGGATGTTGCGACTGGACACGGCGTCGCCGATCCGGAACATGTCGAAGCCGGCCGCGGGGTTTCGCTGCGGGATCGGGTTCTCGCCGCGAAGCAGGGCCTTGTAATCGACAGCGCCCAGATTGCGCGACAGCGGCTTCAGTTCACGATAGAGCTCATCCATCGGCAACGTACCGTGTTCGACCACGACCTGGGCCACGCGCCGTTCGACGACGGCCTTCCCCGAAAAGTCCGACCCCAGCGTCGCAATCAGCCCATTGGCATCGCGGCGGACGGATTTCAGCCGCGTGTTGATCGTGACCCGGACATTGTGCTCGGCGAAGGCGGCCGCATAGGGCACATGGTTCATGCCACCGATCTCCGGCGCGAACATGCGCTCGGGCGAAACGATCTCGAGCTCGACGCCGGCACGCGCGATCAGTTCGGCAGCCGTCATGCCGCTATGGGCACCGTTGTCGTCATAGAGCAGCACCGGGCCTTCCGGCTTCACAGCTCCGGCTATGATATCCCAGCTCGACACGACGAGGTTGTCGCCCGCATCGAGCGCAGGATTTTGCGCAATACCGCCGGTCGCCACCACGACGAGATCAGGGGCACGTTCCTCTATGTCGTCCACCCCGGCAAAGACGTTGTAGTGGATTGGAACGCCCAACCGCTCCAGCTCGGCCAGCCGCCAGTCGATGATGCCGATCAGTTCGCGGCGCCGCGGATTGCGCTGCGCCAGCAATATCTGGCCGCCGGCTGCTCCCGTCGCCTCCAGCACCTCGACCTGGTGGCCGCGCTCGGCAAGCACCCGGGCAGCTTCGAGCCCAGCCGGACCGGCGCCGACGACGACCGCCTTGCGTTTCGGCCCTTCGCTCTTCCGGATGACGTGCGGCACGATCGCCTCGCGCCCGGTGGCCGCATTGTGGATACAAAGCGCCCCGCCGCCTTCATAGATACGGTCGAGACAGTAGGTCGCGCCAACGCAGGGACGGATTTCCGCCTCCCTGCCCTCTTCGATCTTCCGGACGATATGCGGGTCGGCGATATGGGCGCGGGTCATGCCGACCATGTCGAGCTTGCCTTCGGCAATCGCGTGGCGGGCGGTCGCGACATCGGCGATGCGCGCGGCATGAAAGACCGGAAACTTCGTCGCCGCCCTCACCTCGCCGGCGAAATCGAGATGCGACGATGCGGCCATGCCCTGGATCGGAATGACCTTGGTCAACGGCGCGTCATGATCGATATGGCCTCGAATGATGTTGAGGAAGTCGACCCTGCCGGAACCCGCCAGCCGCCGGGCGATTTCGATGCCCTCCTCCTTTGAGAGCCCCTTGTCCCAATCCTCGTCTGCGACCATGCGGATGCCGACGATGAAATCCGCGCCGACGGAGGCGCGGATTGCGTCGAGCACCATGTTGGTGAACCGCAGCCGGTTGTCGAGCGAGCCGCCGAAATCGTCGTCACGATGGTTCGTCGCCGGTGACCAGAAGCCATCCATCAGGTGGCCGTAGGCCTCGAGCTCGATGCCGTCGAGGCCGGCGGCCTGCATGCGCGCGGCGGCCGCCGCATAGTCGCCGACGATACGCTCGATATCCCAGTCCTCGATCTCCTTGGGAAAGGAGCGGTGCGCGGCTTCACGCACCGGCGATGCGGAGAGAACTGGCAGCCAGTCACCCTTGTTCCAGCCGGTGCGGCGCCCGAGATGGGTAAGCTGGATCATCACCGCGCAATCATGCTCATGACAGTCGTCGGCGATCTTCTTCAGCCACGGCACGATCTCGTCCGAATAGGCGTAGAGATTGCCGAAGGCCGGCGGCGAATCCTCAGACACGATCGCCGAGCCCGCGGTCATCGTCAGCGCCATGCCGCCCTTGGCCTTTTCCAGGTGATAAAGCCGGTAGCGATCCTTCGGCATGCCGTCTTCGGAATAGGCCGGCTCGTGCGCCGTCGACATGATCCGGTTCTTGAGCGTCAGATGCTTGAGGCGATAGGGCTGGAGCAGCGGGTCTTTCGACGATGTCATTTCCTGTTCCTTGAAAGGCGATCGAGCATGCCGGTTTCGTCAGTACCAGGCATCCGCCATGCTCTCCTTGCGGCGCGTGACATAATCGATCAGCGCCTCGTCGAGTGCCACATCCAGCGGCGGCGCTTCGTATTCGGCAAGCGTCTTCTTCCAGGCGCGGTTGGCGCGTGTTGCCATATCGGTCTCGCCCTCCTCGACCCATTTTTCGAAAGGCTCATTGTCGGAGACAGCGGAGTCCCAGAAGGCCGTCTGGTAGTTGCGCATGGTGTGGTCGCAGCCGAGGAAGTGGCTGCCGGGACCGACCTGCAGGAAAGCGTCCATCGCCAACGTGTTATCGTCGACGACGACGCCGGCGAGATAGGAATGCAGGGCGCCGCAGAAATCCGTGTCCATGACGAACTTCTCGTAGGACATGGCGAGCAGCCCATCGACGAAACCGGCCGAGTGCAGGATGAAATTGGCGCCGCAGTGCACCGCCGACAGCATCGACATCGCGCCTTCCTGCATCGCCTGGGCATCGGGCAGCTTCGAATTGGAGAAGTTGCCGGCGCAGCGCAGCGGCAGGCCGAGCCGGCGCGCAAGCTGACCGACGACCATGCTGCCGATCGCCGGCTCCGGCGTGCCGAAGGTCGGCGAACCCGAACGCAGCGACATCGACGACAGGAAATTACCGAAAATCACCGGTGCGCCCTTGCGTTCGAGCTGGGTCAGCGCGCAGCCGGCGAGCGTTTCGGCATAGGACTGGGCGATGGCGCCGGCATTGGTGACAGGTCCCATGGCGCCGCCCAGAATAAAGGGCACGATGACCGCCGCCTGGTTTGCGCGCGCATAGGCGCGCAACGACTTCGTCATCGTCCCGTCCCAGACCAGCGGCGAGTTGACGTTGACATTGCCGAGGATGACGCAGTTGCGGTCGACGAAATCGCGGCCGAAAAGAATGCGCGTCATCTCGATGGAATCTTCCGCCCGCTCTTCGGCGGTGATCGAGCCCATGAAGGCGCGATCGGAATACTTGATGTGGCTGTAGACCATGTCGAGATGGCGCTTGTTGACCGGCACATCGACCGGCTCGCAGATCGTGCCGCCGGAATGGTGCAGCCAGGGGCTCGACTGCGCCAGCTTGACCAGGTTGCGAAAGTCCTCGATCGTGCCGTAGCGCCGGCCCTTGTCGAGATCCATGACGAAGGGCGACCCATAGGCCGGGGAGAAGACGACGTTGTTGCCGCCGATCTCGACATTGCGGGCCGGATTGCGGGCGTGTTGGGTGAACTGCCGTGGTGCCGACGCGACGATTTGCTTGAGCATACCGGGCTCGAAGGTTACGCGCACGCCATCAATCCTGGCGCCGGCCCGCTTCCAATGGTCGAGCGCCTCAGGGTCGTCGCGGAACTCGATGCCAACCTCGGCAAGGATACGATCGGCGACCGCCTCGATACGCAGCAGGCTCTCCTCGCCGAGGATATCGTAGGTCGGGATGTTGCGGACGATGTAGGGAACGCCGAGGCTCCGGCCCGCGCCTTCGCGCCGTTGCGGTCTTGAGCCTCGCGTCCGTCTCGGTGCCGCCTCGCCTGCTGCCAGTACTGTGTCCATTCTCACATCCTCCCATCACCTGAAATGATGCTATTGGTGAAAAATTCCATTGTAACGCTGGAAAAATTCGAGCCATGCGATAAGCATTATTTATGGAAAACCTGCGCCGCCTGCTTCCCTCCGCCGCCAGCCTCATCGTTTTCGAGGCCGCCGGCCGTCACCAGAACTTCACCCGAGCCGCCAGCGAGCTCGGCATGACGCAGGCTGCCGTCTCCTATGCCATCCGCGGCCTCGAAGACCAGTTGGGCGTGCCGCTGTTTCACCGTGTGCATCGGGCGGTGGAACTAACCGAGGCGGGGGAGAAATTTCACGCCGACGTGTCGGTCGGTCTGTCGCGCATTCAGAAGTCGGCCGAGGACATCCGCGCCAAGGGCCGCGAAACCAACGTGACGCTTGCGGCGTCGACCGCCTTTGCCTCGATGTGGATGCTGCCGCGCCTCAACCGCATGCGGGAGGATCTGCCGGAGATCGACCTCCGCATCCAGACGAGCGTGCGCGATCTCGATCTTGAGGAGGAACCGATCCCGCTCGGCATCCGCGGCGGCGACCCCGGCCACTGGCCGCGCTATCATGCCGCCCAGCTCGCCGAGGAGGTCGTCAACGCCGTCGCAACGCCGGCCTATATCGAGGAGCACGGGCTGCCGGGGACCGCAGCCGACCTGCAGCGGCACAACCTCATTCATCTCGAGGAACCGGTGCGACGGGCCTGCGACTGGACCGAATGGTTTGCGAGCGCCGGCCTCACCTATCCCAAGCAGGCACGCCGCCTGACGATCAACGATTATGTTCTGGTCATGCAGGCGGTGCTCGCGGGCGAAGGCGTGGCGCTCGGCTGGGAACACCTGATCAACCCGCAGATCCGCTCCGGCGCCCTGATGCCGGTCGCCGGACACGTGCTCAAGACCGGTCTCGCCTTTTATGTCGTCTGGCCGCGGTCACGCGAACTCAACGCCCAGGCAAAACGGGTCCGCGACTGGTTGTTGGAAGAGGGGCGGCGGGATCGCGTGGCGCTCTCGGGAACCGGTGAATAGACCGATCAGGCCTGGACCGAAACACCGCTATAACGATCGGAAAGGTACCGCATCGTCGCCACGGCATCGGCCGGTTTTCCATAGAAGTAGCCCTGCCCGAGGCCGCAACCGAGCGCCTTCAGCTTCAAGGCTTCGGAAAAGTCCTCGATGCCTTCAGCGACGACTTCCAGTTCGAGGCCCTCGCACATCGAGACGATCGCCTTGATGATGTGTTCCGAAGCACGGTCGGCGGAAATGCGCGAGACGAAGGCGCGATCGATCTTGACCTTGTCGAAAGAAAAATCGCGAAGGCGACCCAGGCTCGACTGCCCGGTGCCGAAGTCGTCGAGCGAGACGCGCACGCCGGCGGCACGCAGTTCCGCAACGATCTTCTGGGCGATGTCGGCATCGGCCATGACAGCCGTCTCGGTGATCTCCAGTTCCAATCGCCTGGGATCGAGGCCGATCTGATGGATGATCGACAGCAACCGGTGGCTGGTCGCCGGATCCATGAGCTGCGCCGAGGAGAGATTGAAGGAGAGGAAAAGCTCCTTCGGCCAGGAGAGCGCCGCATGCGCCGCCTTGCGCAACAGCACTTCAGCGAGAGATTCGATAAACCCGCGCTCCTCGGCCAGCGGCACGAAAACAGCCGGGGAAACATAGCCGAGATCGGCGTCGCACCAGCGCGCCAGGGCTTCGAAACCGACGACTGCATCATTGCGCAGATCGACGATCGGCTGGAAATGCACGTCGACCTCATTGGCGATGATGGCATTGCGCAGCGCCTGCTCGAGCTGCGTTGCGCGCTTCATTTCCTGAGCGATTTCCTGCGAATAGACGGTGATCTGGCCACGGCCGCGCCGCTTCGAACGATAGAGTGCTGTATCTGCGCTCTTCAGCAGATCCTCGAACACTTCTCCGGCAAAGGGGTAGACCGCAAATCCGAAGGACGCGGACAGACGCACATGGCGGTCGCCGAGATCGAAGGGCGCCGACAGCACCTCCTTCAACATCTGCCCGACCTTCTCCGCCCCCTTGCGCTCGAAGACGAGCGGCAGGACGAAGGCGAACTCGTCACTTTCCGAACGGGTGATCGTCGCCCCCTCGGGCGCGCAGGCTTTCAGCCGGTAGGCCACCTGGCAGAGGATCTCGTCACCAGCCGCCGGCCCGAACAGGTCATTGATCGGCTTGAAACCATCGATATTGGCAAGGCCGATGGTGAAGGGCGCGGGATCGCTTGCACGCTCCCTGGCGAGATCCAGCACGGTCTGGCGCAGGCAGCGGGAATTACCGAGCCCCGTCAATAGATCGACGTTGCCCGTCACGGCGGGCATCTCGAGGCCGATGCGATGATAGGGGGTCTCAACCGCCGTCATTGCCGCGTCTCCGCAGCTCGGTCAGCAGTATGCGGGCGACGACGCTCCGCTGCCGGCGAAACCGAACGCCACGGCGCGAACCGGCAATGTCGTTCCGACACGGTCCGGACATGGGCAACGGGATGGGCGCAATGCATTCGGGCGGGCTCTACACTTTAACGGCAATTCGGTGCAGACGATCGCAATCGGCGGTTAACAATCCGATATCGCTCTGCTCCTAGATCTGCCATTAGCCTCCCCAATTCTAGCGAGTTGACACGTCTTTCATTCAACCTGCCGTTCGCATCGCCTTTGCCGGCATGAATTTTCTAAGCACCGCCTCGATCATGTCGGGGCTCACGGGCTTCATGATATGGTCGTCCATGCCCGATGCCTTGCACTGCTGCAGGTCGATATCCAGCGCCTGCGCGGTGACCGCGATGATCGGCGTTTTCTGCCCTCTGGTATTTTCTGCCGACCGGATGGCGACCGTGGCATCGAAGCCGTTCATGATCGGCATCGAGACGTCCATCAGCACCAGAGCCGGTTGCAGTTCATGCCAGAGCTCGACGGCCTCGCGGCCGTTGGCGGCGATCCGATGCGAGACGCCGAGCCCCTCCAGGATTTGCGTGAACACGAACTGGTTGATCTGATTGTCTTCGGCAACGAGCACGTCGACCTGTGGCGTCGGCGGAGGTGCAGCAATCCCCTCGCCTTCAAACGACAACGACCAATCGGGCTGCAGCGTCGGAGACGCCGTAGTCCGCTCGGAGCAGACGCGGAACACTTCGGCCAGCACCGCAGCGCCGTCCTGCTGCGCGGAAAGCGGCAGGACCGGGCAATGACGCCAGGCCGAAACGATCTGCTGTCTCTCGGAAAACGCCAGGTCGAGAAGCAGGACATCGAGCTTGATGCCGGCGTCCTCGACCGCATGTCCGAAGGCACGAAGCTCACCCGCATCGCGAACAGCGCAGGCGTCGAGCCCAGAGCCACGCAGACGCCCGACGAGCCGGTCTTCCATCGCCCGGTCGGTCGTGGCAACCAGGACACGAAGACCGCGGGCCGGCAAGGTCTCGATCATCGATCCCGCTTCCACGAGTTGCTGGACATTCAGCGCCCGGAACGGGTCGTAGAAATTCTGCGCCGCCGCGAAGATGCTGTAATCGCGGATCTGCAGGCCAACTTCGGCCGGAGGTTCATCGCTACTCTGATGCAAGAGGGCGATATCGGTGACGTCGTTCATGCAGGTCACGACGAAATGACGGCCGGGCATGCCG
Source organism: Ensifer sp. ENS10 (assembly GCF_014852025.1). Lineage (NCBI taxonomy): Bacteria > Pseudomonadati > Pseudomonadota > Alphaproteobacteria > Hyphomicrobiales > Rhizobiaceae > Ensifer > Ensifer sp. ENS10. The sequence goes on along the minus strand of NZ_JACVAS010000001.1, from coordinate 775,565 downwards.
ACGCGGTACTTGCGCGTGAGCACCCAGAGATCGCTGCCATCGGCGCGCACGATGTGCTCGGCCTGCGAGTATGGCTTGCCGGTCTCGAGCACCATGCGGTCGGACTGCTCGAAACGTTCGGCAAGCTCGCTTTCGACCAGATCCCAGGCGGAACGGCCGAGAATGGCATCCTGCTGCAGATCATGGATCAGGCAGAAGGCCTTGTTGACGGCGATATAGTTGAGGTTGCGATCCTTGACGCAGATCGGATTGGGCTGGGCATCGAGGATCTGTTCGGTCAGCTCGACGCGCTCCAGGTCCGTCTGAAGCTGCTCGTCGCGCTTCTTCTGATCGGAAACGTCACTGATCGACAGGATGCCGATGCCGCTCGATAGCCGACGCTTGCGCATCGAAACCCAGCGGGTACGGCCGGCGCGCTCGACGCTTTCGTAACGTTCGCGCCAGTGCAGCGCCATATGCTCGGCAATCCAGTCCTCGCGATTGGTGCGGCGGCGGCTGCTTTCCGGAACGGTGCCCGGGCGAACGCCGGTGTCATAAACGGCGCCGAGAAAATCTCGCAGACGCGTGCCCGGCATCAGGATTTCCGACGGCACAGGGAAGAACTGCAGCATCGTGCGGCTGGCAAAGAGAATGGTGTCGTCTCGACTGCAGACAAGCACAGCGATGCCGAGTGCGTCGCAGCTCGACTCCAGAATGATCCGGTTGATGTCCGCGCCGTTCGACGCCCCATCGCTCATTGCGCTGTCCTCACTCGCCTACCGCATGCTTCAATCGTCCCCGATCTGAGGAAACATGCGGCCATTCACAGTGCTACAGCGACCTCAGCGCGCCCAGTAGGACGCGCGGCGCTGCGGCGGCGGTTCATTTCGGGACATGCTGGGAAGGCCTTGGCAGGCGTCTCTTCGAGCGGCGGGAGTACGGCGTCCAGCTACGCCGCAATGCTCAAAAGACAAAACCCGTGATCATTCAGGTTGTGGTGGAAAATCGCAGCAGAGTGTTAAGGGGCGATTAAACCGCCCGCTCATTTTTCCGCAACGAAGACCGCGTTCATTTAAGGCCGCGGACGAGGCGCCATTTCCCCTTTCGTTTCCCAAGCGAATCCGGGAAAATGGGACATGGCCATCAAGCAACTTTCAGAAACCCTCATCAACCAGATCGCCGCCGGCGAAGTCATCGAACGCCCCGCCAGCGCCGCCAAGGAACTGATTGAGAACGCCCTCGACGCCGGCGCCACGCGCATCGAAATCGCGACCGCAGGCGGCGGCAAGACGCTCCTGCGCGTGACCGACAATGGCTCAGGCATGACGCCGAACGATCTCGAACTGGCGGTGCGCCGGCACTGTACGTCGAAGCTCGACGACAGCCTGTTCGACATTCGCACGCTCGGCTTTCGGGGCGAGGCGCTGCCTTCGATCGGCTCGGTCGCTCGCCTCTCGATCACCACACGCACGGTCGGCGCCACTGAAGGCGCGGTCATCGCCGTCACCGGCGGCAAGACCGATCCGGTTCGCCCGTCGCCCGCCAATACCGGCACGGTTGTCGAGGTCCGCGACCTCTTCTTCGCGACGCCGGCGCGGCTGAAATTCATGAAGTCCGAGAAGGCGGAAGCGGCGGCGATCTCCGAGATCGTACGCCGCATGGCGATCGCCTTCCCGGCGGTCCGCTTCGTGCTCTCAGGCAGCGACCGCTCGACGCTGGAATTCCCGGCGACCGGCGACGATCGTCTGGCGCGCATGGCCCAGGTGCTCGGCAAGGATTTCCGCGACAACGCGATCGAAATCGATGCGACACGCGAAGATGTCGGGCTCACCGGCTTTGCCGGCGTGCCGACCTACAATCGCGGCAACTCGCTGCAGCAATATGTCTTCGTCAATGGCCGCCCGGTGCAGGACAAGCTGTTGCTGTCGGCGATCCGGGCCGCCTATTCCGAAACGATCCCGAGCGGCCGCTATCCGGTCGCGGTGCTGTCGATCGCGCTCGACCCGGCGCTCGTCGACGTCAACGTGCATCCGGCGAAATCCGATGTGCGCTTCCGCGACCCGGGCCTCATCCGCGGGCTGATCATCGGTGCCATCCGCGAGGCGCTGACGCGCGAAGGCGACCGGGCGGCAACCACCGGCGCCAGTGGTCTGATGCGGGCCTTCCGAGCGGAGTCCTATCGGCCGCAGGCGCCGTGGACGCCGGAAACTTCGCCATCACGACCCATGCAATTCGAGACGGTGAACGGCCGCTTCTCCGAACAGCCGCAGGCGAGCTTCGCTGCCTTTGCGGCACCATCGGCACGGACTGGCGCCCCGTCCGAGCGTGAGGCAGCGGTCGCGCAACAGGAAACGCCGGCACCGCCATCCTTCCCGCTCGGCGCGGTCAGGGCGCAGCTCCATGAGAACTACATCGTCGCCCAGACGAATGACGGCCTCGTCATCGTCGACCAGCATGCCGCCCATGAGCGGCTGGTGTTCGAGGCGATGCGCACGGCGCTGCATTCACGGCCCGTCGCGGCGCAGGCTTTGCTGATCCCGGAAATCGTCGATCTGGCCGAAGACGATTGCGACCGACTGATGGCGCATGCGGCGGAGTTCGCCCGCCTTGGCCTTGCCATCGAACGCTTCGGCCCGGGGGCGATCGCCGTGCGCGAGACGCCTGCCATGCTCGGCGAAATGGATGCCGTCGGCCTGGTGCGCCAGCTTGCCGACGAACTTGCCGAATGGGACACCGCCAACGGCCTCACAAGCCGGCTCGAATATCTTGCCGCGACGATGGCCTGCCATGGATCGGTGCGCTCCGGCCGACGCATGCGCACCGAGGAAATGAACGCTTTGCTGCGGCAGATGGAGGCGACGCCCGGCTCCGGCCAATGCAACCACGGGCGGCCGACCTATATCGAGCTCAAGCTTTCCGATATTGAACGGCTGTTCGGCCGAAGCTGATCGCGCGCGGCGGCGAAATGCGGCTGGCATTTTGCCGGATGGCGAGCTAGACCAGAGAACAGACCACAGAGACGCAATAGGCAACGAACATGATGAACCGGTTTGAAGGAAGCGCGTCGCGCGAGGCGAAAATCCGTTATCTCGACGGCGACTTTCAGATCATTCTCGCCGGCTCGCATGTGATCTGCGCGATGACCGGCAAGACCATTCCCGTCGACGAGCTGCGCTACTGGAGCGTCGCCCGGCAGGAAGCCTATGTCGATGCGGAAGCCTCGCTCGAGGCGGAAAAGCGCGCCGGCGCGCTGCCGAACCAGCGCCGCTAAGGCTCAGCCCGGCTTCTCCCACACCGATAAGTGATTACTTGCTCGCGCCTTCGCGCAGCTTTCGCGCGCGCGCGGCAGCAAGTGCCGTCTCGATAATCTTCTTGGGCGCCATAGGGTCGTCGAAGCGCACGTCGATTTCGATCACGCGGCTGGCCGCGGCCAGCTCGGCGGCGCGGCCATGGCCGGGCTCGAGCCGAACCATGTCCTTGGCGGTCGTGACAAGCGTGCAGCCCAAGGCCGCCGCTCGATCGAGCAGGTCGGCGATCTCGTCGTCGGAGAAATGGTGATGATCCGGAAAGCTGCGGGTTTCCTCGACGACAGCACCGGTCTCGCGCACCGTGCGGTAGAATTTCTCCGGATCGGCGATACCGGCCCAGGCAAGGACCTTGACGCCTTTCAGCGACCCGTCGTCGAGCCTCACCACATCGGCCTCGTAGATCTGCTTTCCGGCGCGGGCTGCGCGGCGGATCAGGGCATCGGCCTCCGTGCCGCCGCCGATCTTCAGCAATGCCGTGGCGTGCCGAAGTTGATTGGGCAGCGGCGCCCGCACGGGGCCTGCCGGCACCAGATAGCCGTTGCCGATGCCGCGGCGCGAGTCGATGACCAAAAGCGCAAAGTCGAAGGCCAGACGCGCGCTCTGGAAGCCGTCGTCCATGATGATGATATCGACACCTTCCTTCGCCAGCCGGCGGGCGCCATCGACACGGCGGCGGCAGACGACGGTCAACGCCTCACGCGCCAGAAGCAGGGGCTCGTCGCCGACATCGCGCGCACGGTGATGCTCCGGATCGACGACGGTCGTCACGTCGAGCGAGCCGCCATAGCCGCGGCTCAGGAACCCGGGTTTCAACCCTTTCTGACGGATGACGCGGGCAAGCGCGATCGCGGTCGGCGTCTTGCCGGCGCCGCCGACGGTGAAGTTGCCGATGCAGATGACCGGAACCGGAACCGAGGCTCGATGGGCTCGGTCCATGCGCAGGCCGGCAATCCGGCCATATACCCATGAAAACGGCCACAACGCGCGCGCACGCCAATCCGCCTTTGTCCACCAGAATGGTGGCGCTTCCGATACCATCTTCGTTCCGTGCCCCAGCCGGTGTCGTCCATCCGCTCCGGGAGGACATATGTCGTTCTTGCCGCCGGAAGCCGGCGGATCGCCCAAAAAACGTCAGAATGTGAAAAAACGCAAGCTATGGATACGATTGCAGCGACCTGGGCCGGCGGCCGCGCGGCAGAATGGCCTGCCGACAGACAAGTGCTTCACGCTTTTCCCGGATTTGCGACTAGAGCGTCCCGCTTTCAAGCGGAATCACGTGAAAGCGGAAAGATGCTCTAGAAACAAAGTGCTAGAGCGTCCTTAGTGCGTTCATCTGAACACACGGCGCTCTAGAGGACAGCCTCAAGTTCGGTGATGTCGGCAAGGCAATGGTCCGAAGCCGCCGCGAGCGACTGGCGCGAACCGGTCCCGGTCAGCACCGCGACCGTCATGCCGACGCCGGCACTGCGGCCCATGTGCATGTCGTGATTGTTGTCGCCGACGACGACGACCTGATGCGGCTCCAAGCCTGTTGCGGCACAAAAGCCGAGCACCATGCCAGGCTCCGGCTTGACGCCGTAGCCGCTGTCATAACCCGCTACATAATGCAGGTAACCATCGAAACCGAAGCGTTTGGCGGTCTCGCGGATCGATTTTTCGTTGTCGCTGGAGGCGACCCCAAGCCGATAGCCCTTGGCATGCAGACCGGCGAAGAATGTGCCAAGATCGGTGACCGGGACGGCATATTCCGCCGAGCGCGCGAACAGGCTGTCGAACAGGGTGGTGAGATCCGCCACGGTAAAGGGCGCGCCCGCCCCCACGAAACCGGTCGCGATCTCAACCGTGTTGCCCGCCGCAAGCAGGCTGTCAGGCAGTACATGGCCGGTGTCGGCGTCCATGCCGCCCGCTTTCAGCAATACGCGGGCCAATGCCTCATCACCCTTGGCCGCAAGCCGTGCCAGCTCATAGTTCACCGGCACCCAGCTCTTTGCGTAGTCGAGCAGGGTTCCGTCCTTGTCGAACAGGATGCCGGCTATGGCCTTGGGTGCGGTCATGATGAGGGATCGTCTCCTGTTTGTGTCAGCTTTCGGTCGGGGGATTGAGACGCGCCTTGACGATGAGCGGATTGATATAGGGCTCGAGCCCCTTCATCGTCGCCGACAGAGCGCCGCGCATCTCTTGCACGGTTTCGAGGCCGGCATCGATCATCGAGCGACGCATGTCGTCGTTGGCGAGCAGATAGTTGACGCCCTTCGCCAGCATCTCGACGTCGCGCACGATCTTGGCGCTGCCGTTCTTTGCAAGCGTCTGATAAGTCTCGCGAAAATTTTGCACATTGCCGCCGGACAGGATAGCGCAGCCGAGCATCGCCGGCTCCAGCGGGTTCTGGCCGCCTTCGGCAAAGAGCGAGCGGCCGACAAAGGCGACTTCGGTCAGGCGCAGATAGAGGCCCATTTCACCGATGGTGTCGCCGAGGAAGACATCGACATCCGGCGTCAGCGGATCACGCCGCGTGCGCCGCGCGACCTTCAGGCCCTTGGCCGTCAGCGCCGCCTCGATCGCATCGCCGCGCTCGGGATGGCGCGGCACGATGATCGTCAGGAGGCCAGTCCGTTCCTTCAGCGCGCGGTGCACGACGCCGGCCGCGTTTTCCTCGCCGTCGAAGGTCGAGATCGCCGCCCAGGTCTTCCGCGTGCCGATCTGCTGCTGATACTCCTTCAGCGCCAGCGGATCATGCGGCGGCGCATCTGTGTCGACCTTCAGGTTGCCGGAGACCATGACCGGCAGTGCGCCGAGGGTGCGGAAGCGCTCCGCATCGACATCGGACTGGGCGATGACCAGCGCCAGGTTTTCGAACAGCGCGTCGGCGAGCGCCGGCCGCCGCTTCCACCGGGCGAAGGTGCGATCGGACAGACGGCCGTTCACCAGAACCTGCGGAATATGGCGCCGGCCGAGCTCCAGGATGGTCATCGGCCAGATTTCGGACTCGGCGATGATTGCGAGATCCGGCTCCCAATAGTTCAGAAACCGGCTGACCGCCGGCTTGAAATCGAGCGGAACATATTGGTGGATGACACCCGCACCGAGGCGCTGGGCGACGACGCGTGCCGAGGTCGTCGTTCCCGTCGTCAGCACGACATTGATGCCGCGCCTGCGGATTTCCTTGATCAGCGGGATGACCGCATTGGTCTCGCCGACGCTGGCGGCATGAAACCAGACGAGCGGGCCTTGCGGCCGCGGTGCGCTCGCATGGCCGTAGCGCTCGCGACGCCGAGCCGGATCCTCCTTGCCCTTCGCCGCGCGAATGGCGAGGTAGGACCAAACCAGGGGATAGATGGCCGAGCCGATCCAGCGATAGCTGGAGAGCGCCAGGCGCGCGCGAAAGCTGCTCATGACGAGACACCTTCCCCAGCCGTCTCAGCGGCGAGAAACTTAGGGGCGACTGGCATGCGGGTTTGCGCCGCGCATCCCGACCTCATCGGCATCAGCCGTTTTCCGGGTCGAGCAGACGATGCATGTGAACGATGAAATAGCGCATGTGAGCGTTGTCGACGGTCATCTGCGCCTTGGATTTCCAGGCAACGAGAGCGCTATCGTAGTCCGGGTAGATGCCGACGATATCGAGCTTGTCCAGATCGCGGAAGTGGACGTCCGTCAGCGTGGTGAGTTCACCGCCAAAGACGAGGTGCAGACGTTGTTTCTTCTCGGATTCGTGAGCCATCGGAATTCCATTTTTCTTTTTGGGTATGGGCGTTGATTTGAGGCATTCGGCCCCAAAGGTCAATGGGGCTCCATCGACCGCGATGCGGCGATCAGGCCTGGCAAGAGCGGCTTTGCCGCTGCGCAGAGAACGCCGTGAACGACGCTGGAGCGATTGTAGGACAAGGGCTGCTCGTCGAGATCGACGAGCGCGCCACCGGCCCGGGCGAGAATGAGATCGGCCGCAGCCAGATCCCAATCATGGGAATTCTTCTTCACCAGCGTACCGTCGATCCGCCCGTCGGCAACCATGGCCAGCCGATAGGCAAGCGACGGAACATGCGGCACGCGTGTGACGGTGTTGCGATAGACGGCCGGAAGCTTGCCGACCGTATCTTCGGCGGCCGCCAGATGCAGCGTTTCCCCGGCCTTCGCCTCTCGCACCGAGATCGCCGTGCCGTTCTTCAGCGCGCTACCGCCGGCAACCGCCTCGAAGAGTTCGTCAAGCGCCGGGGCATAGAGGACGCCGGCGACGGGCTTCCCCCGGTGGACGACCGCAACGCTGACGCACCAGAGCTCCTTGCCGGCGATGAAGGCACGCGTGCCGTCGATCGGATCGACGACGAAGACCGTTTCGCGGGTCAGGCGGCTGGAATCATCGTCTGTCTCTTCCGACAGCCAGCCATAGCCGGGTCTCGCTGCGAGCAGCCGCGTCTTCAGCACATCGTTTGCCGCCAGATCCGCTTCGCTGACCGGCGAGCGGCCCTCGTTCTTCCAGCGGACATCGGGCGATTTGCGAAAATAACCGAGCGCCGTTTCGCCGGCGACGACCGCCGCGGCGCGGATCAACTCGAGATCCGGCTTCCAGTCCGCGCCCGATGGTGCTGTGTCGAACATTCAAAACCCCGTCAGCCCGCCTCTCCTATAGCACGAGAGCCGGATCGGCGCGGGTCCCCGCGCCGGTTTGTCTTCGGCCTGTTTAGAGACCAGCGAGCGTCATGCCCTCGATGGCAAGCGTCGGTGCGGCAACGCCGAACTTGCGATCGATGTCGTCTGCCGGCGTCAATGCCATGAACATGTCCTTGAGATTGGAGGCGATCGTCACCTCGGAGACGGCAAAGGTGAGTTCGCCGTTTTCGATCCAGAAGCCGGAGGCGCCGCGGCTGTATTCGCCGGTCACCATGTTGACGCCCTGGCCGATCAGTTCGGTCACGTAGAAGCCGTTGCCGACACCGCGGATCAGATCCTCACGCGAGATCGAACCCGGCTCGAGCGCCAGATTGGTCGAGGCCGGGTTGACCGTCGGGCCGCCGCGCACGCCGCGACCGTTGGTCTCCAGGCCGAGTTCGGCAGCGGCGGAGGTCGACAGGAACCAATGCTTCAGCACGCCATCCTCGACCATCGCCAGCTTCGAACCGCTGACGCCCTCGCCGTCGAAGGGACGCGAAGAGGAGCCGCGCACGATCAGCGGGTTGTCGGTCACCGAAAGACCCGCCTTCATCACCTGCTTGCCCATCCGGTCACGCAGGAAGCTCGTCTTGCGGGCGACGGCCGCACCGTTGATCGCGCCCGCCAGATGGCCGACGAAGCCGCGCGCCATGCGCGGATCGAAAACGACGGTGACGTTCTTGGCCGTCGGCACCTGGCGCGGATTGAGGCGTGCCACCGCGCGCTCGCCGGCAAGTCGGCCGATCTCCTCGGCCGGCCGGAGGTCGCCGACATAGAGGCGGCTGTCGAAATCATAGTCGCGCTCCATCTTCGTGCCTTCGCCGGCAATCGCGCTGACGGAGCAACCGAAGCGGGTCGCCATGTAGGAGCCGGAGAAGCCGTGCGACGTGACGAGAACCAGACCGCCCATGCCGGCCGAAGCGCCGGCGCCGCTGGAATTGGTGACGCCTGAGACCGCAAGTGCTGCCTCTTCGGCAGCCAATGCCGCTTCCGTCAACGAATCCGTGGAAACGGCGGTGGGGTCGAAGAGGTCGAGGTCGGGGTAGGAGCTTGCGAGCCGGTCCGCATCGGCGAGCGAGGCAAAGGGATCTTCCGGCGAAGCCTTGGCCATGGCGACGGCGCGTTCGGCGAGCAGCTTCAGATCGAAGCCCGGATTGGCCGAGACGCTGGCGACGCGTCGCCCGACGAATACCCGGAGCGAGAAATCGTCGCTTTCGGAGGCTTCCGTCGCTTCGACCTTGCCGAGGCGCACGGAGACGGAACGGGAGCGCCCGCGCACCACCACCGCATCCGCCGCATCGGCGCCGGCCTTTCGGGCGAGGTCCACGAGTTCGGAGGCGCGTTTTTCGAGGTCGGCAGAATCGATCGTGTCTGACATGATGTAGCCTTTCATTCCTGCCCCATTTATTGTGCAGTGACGCAGGCATCAAGGGCATCGGCCTGATTCCCGCCCATACACCGCAAATGACCGCTCTCGAAAGCTCCCTCATCGGGGCCGGGTGCCCAATAGTGAAAGCCGCAGGCATGGCAACGACACCGATCATCTATTCTCAGGCGCTGATGCTGCTCGGCGGCGCAGTGGTCGCCGCACCAATCTTCAAGCGGCTCGGCCTCGGCACTATCCTCGGCTATCTCTGCGCCGGCGTGCTCATCGGTCCGGTCGCCCAAAGCATCACCGATGGCGAGCAGATCCTGCATGTCTCGGAGCTCGGCGTCGTGTTCCTGCTGTTCATCATCGGCCTCGAATTGAAACCGTCACGTCTCTGGCAGATGCGGCGCGATATCTTCGGCCTCGGCACGGCTCAGGTCGTGCTGACCGGCATCGTGCTCTCTTCCATGATCTATGCCCTCGGGCTCCTCGGCCAGGGCGGCAGCATCATCGCCGGCTTCGGCCTGGCGCTGTCGTCGACCGCCTTTGCCATGCAGATCCTCGACGAGGGCAACGACCGCAACACCCGCTACGGGCAGCGATCCTTCTCCATTCTCCTGCTGCAGGATCTCGCGATCGTGCCGCTGCTGGCGCTGATCCCGCTTATGGCGGCGCAAGCGCCTGAGGATACGACACCGCCGCTCGAGGATTTTGCGATCGCCACCACAGCGATCGTCGTGCTCTTCGCTGCCGGCCGCTACCTCGTTAACCCCCTGTTCCAGATCATCGGCCGCACGGGCGCCCGCGACGTCATGATCGCCGCCGCCCTGCTCGTCGTCATGGGCGCGGCGACCATGATGCAGCTTGCCGGACTCTCCATGGCGATGGGTGCCTTCCTCGCGGGTGTGCTCTTGGCGGAATCCTCCTATCGCCATGAACTCGAAGCGGATATCGAACCGTTCCGCGGTATCCTGCAGGCTCTGTTCTTCATGGCCGTCGGTCTGTCGCTGGAGCTTGGCGTCATCGTCGAGCGCTACCAGCTGATCATCATCGCCGTGCCGCTCTTGATGGCGTTGAAGAGCCTGGTGCTCTACTGGCTCTGCCGGCTCACCGGATCACACCACAACGACGCGGTGCGCATCAGCCTGCTCCTGCCGCAGGGCGGCGAATTCGGCTTCGTGCTGTTCACCGCGGCGGCAACCGCTGGCGTCTTCTCGGATGGCGACGCCTCGTTGCTGGTTGCGATCGTGACGCTGTCGATGGCGCTGACGCCGCTTGCCTCCATGCTGGCCGCAAAGCTGATGCACGAACAGGACGAGATGGACGAGGAGATCGAAGAAGATTTCGACGGCGCCAATGCCGACGTGCTGATGATCGGCTTTTCCCGCTTCGGCCAGATCGCGGCGCAGATCCTGCTCGCCGGCGGCCGCGACGTGACGATCATCGACCATTCGGCCGCACGCGTGCGCCAGGCCGCGACCTTCGGTTTCCGTATCTATTTCGGCGACGGCAATCGTCTCGACGTGCTGCGCGCGGCCGGCATCGAGCGGGCCAAGATCGTCGCCGTCTGTACCCAAAAGAAGGAAACGACCGACCACATCATCGACCTCGTGCAGTCCGAATATCCAAATGCACGCATCTACGCCCGCTCCTACGACCGCCTGCATACGCTGGAACTGCGCGCCAAAGGCGTCGACTACGAATTGCGCGAGACTTTCGAGTCCGGCCTGCTCTTCGGCCGCAAGACACTGGAGGCTTTGGGGGTCGGCGACGACGAGGCAATCGCCATCATGGACGACATCCGCAAGCGCGACGAGGCCCGGCTCGTGCTGCAGGAGGCCGAAGGCATCACCGCCGGTCGCGACATGCTGCATTCGCGTCCCGTCAGGCCGGAGCCGCTGGTCAAGCCGAAGCGCGAGGTCGATCACTCCCAGGAGACGGGCGAACGGATCCTGCCGGGGCTTCCTGCCGACGAGCGCGAGAGCGCGTAGTCTCGCTCAGGCGAACCGCCCCTCAGTCGTCGGCGTTCACTTGAGCGTCGGCGCCCGCATCCGCTCGTCGAGCGCCCGTTTCAGCTGGTCCTTGATGGCGACGGTTCCGTTCAGCACGTCCTGGGCCCGCAGAAAATCCATCACCCGGTAGCGGCCGACATCGGGGCGCAGCAGGATATCCGGTGCCCCTTCCTTGAGCTTCATCGCGATGATCGACTGCATCATCAACTGGCTCGCACCGAACAGGCTGTCGATGCGGCTCGGGATCGTCTTGCCGTCGCCGTCAGGACCACCGACGACGTCGACGGCGATGACGATGTCCGCCAGGCCGCGCAGATGATCGAAGGGGATAGGGTTGTAGATGCCGCCGTCGATCATCACGCGCCCGCCGATCTTCACCGGGATGAAGATCGCCGGCAGGGCAGCGGAGGCAGCCAGCGCCTGCCACAGGTCACCCTTTTCGCAGATATGTTCTGTCTGGCCGTAATAGTCGGTAGCGACCACCTTGAGCGGAATGCCTAGATCCGAGAACTTCGGCGGAATGGCCTCGGGCAGAAAAGCCCTGAGAACGCGCTCGACATTGAATTGCCCGAAACGAAAACCGTTCGCCATGGCTTCGGAAAGGCTCGACGGCCGCAATTGCCAGAGCCGATTGAGGACCTCGCGGCGATGGCCGATGGTCGAGAGCGTGTGGCCCCTGATCTCTTCGCCGCGCATGCCGGCCGCCATGCCGGCACCCATGATTGCGCCTATCGAAGAGCCGGCGATCGCCACCGGGCGAATGCCGAGCTCGTCCAGGGCCTCGATGACGTGAATATGCGCAAGCCCGCGCGCGCCGCCGCCGCCAAGCGCCAGGGCCACCGTCGGTTGGCTCGTCACCTGCGTCGGCGCCTTCGTCATCGAAAGATCCTGCTTCATCGGCATGTCCTCCGCTTCTGCATGATTCCCTAAAGCGGAATCATTTTAAGGACAAATTATGCAGAAGGTCGCCGTAAGGCGCGGGATAAGGAAACGTGTATGGTCGGCGTCAGCCTATCTTCGCAAAGAAATCGAAAATATGACGGTCAGGCACCGCGGAAGCGGTAGAAATGCATGCGTGTATCGCCGAAGGCTCTGACATCGAGCCGCTCGAACACGGCCGTCGGCGCGGGCTGAACGTCCGCCCGCTCTTCGAGGATCACCAGTGCATCGGGGACGAGCCAATTGCCGGCGGCGGCAGATTCCAGCGCCTTCTCGCCGAGACCCTTCGCGTAGGGCGGATCGGCGAAAACCAGATGAAACGGCTCCATCGTGCCGACGCCGCCGAGGCTGGTGGCGTCACGGCGGAAGACCTTGGCTCGGCCCTGGAGGCCGAGCGTTTCGATGTTCGTCTGCAGAAGTCCCCTGCCCTCGACGCCCTGCTCGACGAAGAGTGCCTGCCGGCACCCGCGTGAGAGAGCCTCGAAGCCAACGGCGCCGGTGCCCGCAAAAAGGTCGAGCACACGGGTGCCGTCGAGCGCCTCCGGATAGGAATGGCTCAGGATGTTGAACAGGCTTTCGCGCGTCCGGTCCGTGGTCGGACGGATATCGTTGGACTTGGGGGTCGCAAGGCTGCGCCCCCGAAACTCTCCACCGACGATACGCACCGCCGCTTAGTTTCCTCTGCCGCGCGGCTTGCCGCCGCCGGCCGGGCGTCCGCCACCACCGGAGCGTCCAGCGCCGCCGGGGCGCCCACCGCCGGGTTTGCCGCCGCCGGGCTTGCCACCGCGCGGACCGCCAGTGCGTTCGCCAAAGGACTTTCCACCGGACGGCTTGCCCCCGAAGGACTTGCCGCGGGGTTTATCGCCGAACGGACGGTCCCCGCCTTCACGGCGCGGCGGACGATCGCCCTCGGCGCGTGGGGCTCTTGGCTTGTCGGAATAGCTGCGCGGGCCGCCGTCGGCGCGGGCAGGCCGATCACCGAACGGTCGGTCTCCACCTTCGCGGCGTGGCGGACGATCGCCCTCGGCACGCGGGGTCCTCGGCTTGTCGGAATAGCTGCGTGGACCACCCTCGGAGCGGGCAGGTCGATCACCACGCGGGCGGTCGCCACCTTCGCGGCGGGCAGGCCGGTCGCCATCGGCGCGCGGGAACCGCGGCTTGTCGGAGAAGCTGCGCGGCCCGCCTTCAGAACGAGCAGGACGGTCGCCGCCTTCACGGCGCGCAGGACGGTCACCGTGATCGCGCGACCTGCGGTCTCCCGCGTCGCCCGCCTTGCGCCGACCGAAGCCGCCATCCCGGCCCTCGTCCTTGCCGCGACGGGCAGGCTCGCTGGCGCTGATCCATTCACCCTCTTCGTCGCGACGCTTGACCGGCGCGGCCGCAGCGGGACGATCGAAGTCCCTGTGCGAGCCGCCCTTGCGGTCCGGGTCGAACTTGCCGGATGTCTTCGTCGCAAAGCCATCCTTGCTGCGACCGTAGCGCTTGGTCTTCGGCGCGCCTTCCGGACGCTCGCGACGGGCGGGCTTCTCCGTGGCGTCGCCTTCAGCGGATTTCGGCTTCTTTTCGGCCAGCGGACGGGCGCCCGGCGCCATCCAGACATTGGCGGTGCGGGCGCGCTGCGCCGGCGCGCGCTTCGGCCGGTCCTCAAACTTGGCGTCACGGTCGTCGCGGGAGCCGCCCTTGCCACGAGGACCGTCCTTGCGGCCGCCGTCACGGCGATCGTCGCGACGCGTGTCGAGCCGGGCCAGAGCACGCTCGCGCTTGTCCTCCGGCTTTTCCCAGCGGTTGGCACGTTCAGGCCGGCGCGTATCGGCGGTATCATCCTCCGGCGCGTCGCCGGCTACGGTCGCTGCCTGATCGTTGTAAAGCGGTGCGTCGAAGTTTGCCTTGGCATCCTCGATCAGGCGCGGCCCGAGCTGATCGCGGAGCGTCCGGCCACGGATTTCCTGGACATGTCCCTCCGGCAGTTCGCCGAGCTGGAAGGGTCCATAGGAAATGCGGATGAGGCGGTTGACGTCGAGACCGAGCGCGCCGAGCACGTTCTTGATCTCGCGGTTCTTGCCTTCGCGCAGCCCCATGGTGATCCAGACGTTCGAGCCCTGCACCCGGTCCAGCGTCGCCTCGATCGCGCCATAGAGCACGCCGTCGACGGCGATGCCGTCCTTCAGCCGGTCGAGCGCTTCCTGATCGATCTCGCCGTGGGCGCGAACGCGGTAGCGGCGCAGCCAGCCGGTCGACGGTAGTTCGAGCACACGGGCAAGACCACCATCGTTGGTCAAAAGCAGCAGGCCCTCGGTGTTGATGTCGAGGCGGCCGATCGACAGAACGCGCGGCAGTTCGTCGGGCAGGTTTTCGAATACGGTTGGGCGGCCTTCCGGATCGGCATTGGTGGTCACTAGGCCGGCCGGCTTGTGGTAGAGCCAGAGGCGCGTGCGCTCGATGCCGCGGATCGGCTGACCATCGACCTCGATCGCATCGGCAAGCGTCGCGTTGACGACCGGCGTATCGAGAATGACGCCGTTGAGCTTGATGCGGCCTTCCATGATCATGCGCTCGACGTCGCGGCGCGAGGCGACGCCGGCGCGCGCCAGGATCTTGGAGATGCGCTGCGGTTCGTCGACACCCGGAGCAGCCGCGTTCGGGCGCTCCCTGGCCGGACGCGAAGCGCCGGTCTTTGGTCCGAAGGACTTGGGGCCGTCAGCCTTCGGTCCGGAGGTCTTGGCGCCAAATGTCTTCGGGCCTGCAACCTTTTTCGGTGCTCCAGCCTTCTTGTCGGCGAAATGCGGTTTCTTGTCCCGGCCGGCGGACTTGCCGCCAGGCCGTGTGGGCTTGTCTTTGGATGTCATTTGTGTTGCCTGCCTTTTGCGGCTGTCCTATCAGGTCGCGGCCCGTGGGTTAAGAGAAATTATTGTTTGAGCGATGGCTGAGACGACACACTTCATGGATGTGGCCCTTGAGGAGGCCAGGAAGGCGGCAGAACGCGGCGAAGTGCCGATCGGCGCCGTGGTCGTTTTCGATGGCCAGATCGTCTCCCGCGCCGGCAATCGCACCCGTGAACTCAACGACGTGACTGCACATGCGGAGATTGTCGCCATCCGCGAGGCTGCTGCCGTCCTCAAGGACGAAAGGCTGACGGGCGCCGATCTCTACGTCACCCTCGAACCCTGCACCATGTGCGCCGCGGCGATTTCGTTCGCCCGCATCCGCCGCCTCTACTACGGCGCGGACGATCCGAAGGGCGGCGCGGTCGACAGCGGCGTGCGCTTCTTCGGTTCTCCCACCTGCCATCACGTGCCGGACGTTTATTCGGGCCTCGCCGAGCGCGAGGCTGCCGACCTTCTCAGGAATTTCTTCGCCGGCAAGCGGTGAAACCAATCCCGACTCTGAACGCGAGCCCGTTTCAGATTTTCTGAGGTCGCCTCAGTCGGCCGCGAAGCTTTCGAGGGCCGCGCCGGAGAGACGGTAGCGCGTCCATTCGGACATCGGCTCGGCACCGACCGCCTCGTAGACCCGTATCGCCGGCTCGTTCCAGTCGAGCACGCTCCATTCGAAGCGGCCGCAGCCTTCCTTGACGGCAATTTTCGCCAGATGCTTCAGCAGCATCTTGCCAGCGCCGGAGCCACGGCAATCCGGCGTAACGTAAAGGTCCTCAAGGTAGAGACCCTTGCGTGCCTGCCAGGTCGAATAGTTGTAGAACCACATGGCGAAGCCTGCGGGCTTGCCGTCCTTCTCGCAGATCACGGCGCGGGTAATGGAACCCGGACCAAAGAGCGAGGCCTGCAACATCTCGACCGTCGCCTCGACTGCGTCGGGCTCCTTCTCGTAGATGGCAAGTTCGGTGATGAAGCGCAGAATGGTCTGCGCGTCTTCCGGGCGAGCGTCGCGAATGCTGATCGTCATGGCTTATGCGCTGCTTAGAAAGGCCAATACCACTTGGAGCCGGAATTCTTGATCTGCGCCTCCTTCTTGCGGCGGCGCTCCTTGTCCTTCTCCGGCTCGCCGAGTTCGGTCTCGGTACCCTCCGGCAGGCGGCGGTAATCAAGCGGCGGATCGCTGAGGAAGCGTCGCTTGTCGGAATAGGCGCCCATCTCGATCTTACGGCCTGCGCGATAAGCTTCCTGCTGCTCCTTGGCCGAGAGCCGGCGGCCGTTGGCGCTAGCCTTGGCAAGCGGGGAAACGTAGTTCGGGTTGTTCTTGTTCGCGTCGGCCTCTTCGCGCAGACGGTTGCGAACCTCTTCCGGAGACTCGACCCATTCCGGGTTAGCCTCACGGCTGGCAAGCGACTTCTGCGGCTCGACGAGAGCAGTCTGCTGCGCCGACGGCGGCAGAACGAGGCCGGGGCGCGGCTGATACTTGACCGGATCACGCTTCGGCGGGCCGAAGCTGGCGACGCTGCCGAGGTCGTCCATGAGCTGTTCGCCGGCGGTCTTGTCCGTGCCATAGGTCGGGCCGCCGATGCAGCCCGAAAGCACCAGGCCGCTCGTCAAAATGGCGGCCACGCTGGCAAACACTCGCAACTCTCGCGTCATTTCCATGAGATTCCTTCCAGCCGGCCACCGGTCAGCGCGGCCACTCAAGCGCCCATGGCGGAGAAATCCGCCAAATTTCGGGCAGGTTTTACCGGATGAACGCAACGAGTGCAATTCATCCGGTAACAATGCGTTAAGCCTTGAAACCAAGTTCGCGCAAGGCAGCGGCGTCACGGGCCGACACGTCGGGGTAGATCGGGTCGGAACCGACATCGGTCGTGATCCGCCAGGAGCGGGCGCATTTCTGGCCTTCGGCAAGCTTCGGCACGACGCTCACCTTGGCCACGTCGGCAAGGCGGAACGCATCCGCAGGGCCTTCCGCGGCTTCGATCACGATGCCCGACGTGATGCAGATCTCGGCGAAGTCCTGGCCTTCCAGCGCCTTCAAGAGTTCCGGATCGGCGACGTAGACGACCGGAGCCGCTTCCAGCGACGAGCCGATGCGCTTGTCCTTGCGCTCGATCTCGAGCGCACCGGTGACAACGGTGCGGACCGTACGGATCTTGTCCCACTTGGCTTCGAGCACATCGTTCTTCCATTCCGCCGGGATCGCCGGGAACTGTTCGAGATGCACCGAAACCGCATCGGGCTTCCGCGACAGCCAGGCTTCTTCCGAGGTGAACGGCAGCATCGGCGCCAGCCACAGGACGAGGCAATCGAAGAGCTTGCGGATGACGGCGAGTGCCGAACGGCGGCGCAGGCTCGACGGCGCATCGCAGTAGAGCGCGTCCTTGCGCACGTCGAAATAGAAAGCCGAGAGCTCGACGTTCGAGAAATCGATCAACGCACGGGCGATCTTCTTGAAGTCGAAGGCATCGTAGCCTTCGCGCACAAGCTGATCGAGTTCCGCCAGCCGATGCAGCATCAGCTTTTCGAGTTCCGGCATGTCGGCATAGGCGATCTCTTCACCCTTGTCGTGGGCAAGCGTGCCGAGCATCCAGCGGACCGTGTTGCGCAGCTTGCGATAGGCGTCGATGTTGGTCTGGATGATCGTCTTGCCGAGACGCTGATCCTCCCAATAGTCCGTCGTCATCACCCACAGGCGCAGGATATCGGCGCCGGCATCCTTCATCACCTCCTGCGGCGTGACGGTGTTGCCCTTGGACTTCGACATCTTCTCGCCCTTCTCATCCATGGTGAAGCCATGGGTGACAACGGCGTTGTAGGGCGCGCGGCCGCGCGTCGCGCAGGCCTCGAGCAGCGAGGAATGGAACCAGCCGCGATGCTGGTCCGAACCTTCGAGATAGACGTCGGCCGGCCACTTCAGGTCCGGACGGTCTTCGAGCGTGAAGGTGTGGGTCGAACCGGAATCGAACCACACGTCGAGGATGTCCATCACCTGGTGCCACTTTTCGTGGTCGTGGTCGTTGCCGAGGAAGCGATCCTTGGCACCTTCGGCAAACCAGGCATCGGCGCCCTCCTGCTCGAACGCGTCGAGGATGCGGGCGTTGACGGCCTCGTCGATCAGGATCTCGCCCTGGTCGTCGGCAAAGATCGCGATCGGCACGCCCCAGGCGCGCTGACGCGAGAGCACCCAGTCCGGGCGTCCCTCGATCATCGCGCGCAGGCGGTTCTGGCCGGCGCCGGGAACGAAGCGGGTGTCGTCGATGGCCGAAAGCGCACGCGAACGCAGCGTTGTGCCGTCGCCGAACGCCTTGTCCATATAGACGAACCATTGCGGCGTGTTGCGGAAGATGACCGGCTTCTTGGAACGCCAGGAATGCGGATAGGAGTGTTTCAGGCGGCCGCGGGCAAAGAGCGCATGACGGGCGATCAGCGCCTTGATGACGCGATCGTTGGCGTCGCCCTTCTTGCCCTTGTCGTCGATGACGCGGCCGGCGCCACCTTCGGCATCGGGACCGAAGCCATGGGCGTCGGCAGTGAAGTAGCCGGCATCGTCGACCGTGAACGGGATCGCCGAGGAGATACCGCGGGCTTCGAGCGCGCGGGCACTGTCCATCCAGGCATCAAAGTCCTCGCGGCCGTGACCGGGGGCGGTGTGCACGAAGCCGGTGCCGGCATCGTCGGTGACATGATCGCCATCGAGCAGCGGCACCTTGAAAGCGTAACCGCCACCGAGACCATGCAGCGGATGGGCGCAGGTGACGGCAGAAAGCTCGTTGGCCTCAAGGTCGCGAACGAAATTGAAGGTGAGCTTGGCCTTGGCTGCGGATTCGTCGGCCAGGCGCTTGGCGAAGATCAACTTCTCGCCCGGCTGCGGGCCGAAGTCGTTCTCGGCGGTCGCCACTTCATAGAGGCCATAGGCATAACGCGACGAGAAGGCGATGGCGCGGTTGCCCGGGATGGTCCAGGGCGTTGTCGTCCAGATCACGACGAAGGCGCCGGAAAGCGCGTCCGGACCTTCGGTGACCGGGAACTTCACCCAGATCATGTCGCTCTCGACATCGGCATATTCGACTTCGGCTTCGGCAAGCGCGGTGCGCTCGACGACCGACCACATGACCGGCTTGGAGCCGCGATAGAGCTGGCCGAGCTTGGCGATCTTCATCAGTTCGCCAGCGATGCGCGCTTCCGCATGGAAGTTCATCGTCGTGTAGGGATTGTCGAAATCGCCCTCGATGCCGAGGCGCTTGAACTCCTCGGCCTGGACCTGGATCCAGCCGGAGGCGAAGTCACGGCACTCCTTACGGAATTCGTTGACCGGGACCTCGTCCTTGTTCTGGCCCTTCTCGCGGTATTTCTCCTCGATCTTCCACTCGATCGGCAGACCGTGGCAGTCCCAGCCGGGCACATAGTTGGCGTCGAAGCCGCGCATCTGGAACGAGCGATTGATGACGTCCTTGAGGATCTTGTTCAGCGCATGGCCGATGTGGATGTTGCCGTTCGCATAGGGCGGGCCGTCATGCAGCACAAACTTGTCGCGGCCGGCGGCCGATGCGCGCAGCTTCTTGTAGAGGCCCATCTGCTGCCAGCGGGCCACCGTTTCCGGCTCCTTCTGCGGCAGGCCGGCGCGCATCGGGAATTCCGTCTGCGGCAGATAGAGGGTCGAGGAGTAGTCGATCTTTTCAGCGGTATCGGTCATGGTCTTTGCAATCGCTTCTTCGCGCGAGGGGCCGCGCATACGAAATGGGCTCGGTATCGAGAGATGACTGGGGCGTCGGAAACGCCGAAATCCCGGACCTTCCGGCTGACTAAAGCGCGCGGAAGGCCGGGCCAATAATTCGCTGATCGATGATCAATCGACGGTGCCGGGTCATGGTGGCCGGTTGTTTAAGGCGTTTTCCGCCTTTTGAAAAGGTCCGCCGCTGCGCGGACGCCGAATTCTTTTGTCAGGCGAAGTTGAGCTTGCGGTCGATGTCGCCGAGCGGCTGCACACCGGAGAGCAACGCCCGCGCCTCTGCCTCGTCCTGACGGATCTGCGCCACCAGCGGATCGAGCCCGTCGAACTTCAGTTCGTCGCGCAGGTAGCTGAAGAAGGTGACCGCACAGATCTCGCCGTAGAGATCGCCCGAAAAGTCGAAGACGAAGGTTTCGAGCAGCGGCTCGCCGTCGCTGTCGACAGTCGGACGGCGCCCGAAGCTCGCGACGCCGTCGTAGAGCGAGCCGTCGGCCCGACGGAAACGCACGGCGTATATGCCAGGCCTCAGTTCCACCTCGGGCGCAAGCCGCATATTGGCGGTGGGAAAGCCGAGTTCGCGGCCGAGCTTCTTGCCGCCGATCACTTCCGCCTCGACCAGATAGCGATAGCCGAGCATGCCGGCAGCTTGCGAGACATCACCTTCGCCAAGCAGCGAGCGCACGTAACTGGACGAGATGACCGATGCGTTTTCGTCGCGGAAGGCATCGACGAGCGTCACGCCAAATCCGTTATCGCCGCCGGCCGCCATCAGGAAGGCGGGGCCGCCCTCGCGCCCCTTGCCGAAGTGAAAATCGAAACCGGTGACGACATGCGAGGCGTGCAGCCATTCGAGCAGGATACGGTGGATAAAATCCGATGCGGAAAGCTGCGAGAAGGTGCGGTCGAACGGATACTCGATGACGGCGCCGAAACCCATGCCTTCGAGAATGCGCGCCTTCAGCGGTGCCGGCGTCAGTCGGAAGACCGGGGTTTCCGGACGGAACACGGTTCTCGGATGCGGCTCGAAGGTCAGCACGAGCGCCGGCACACCGCGCGCATTGGCCTCCTCCAGCGCCCGATTGAGCACCGACTGGTGACCACGGTGCACGCCGTCGAAGTTACCGATCGCGACGACGCCGCCGCGCAGATGCTGCGGAAGCGGATCACGGGTCTCGTTGCGATGAAAAACCGTCATCTCCGTCTTCCCGTCAGGCGAGCCGCGGCATCCAATATTTCGGCGACGCGCCTTCCTTCTTCAGGAAGGCGGCGAGCTTCGCCTCGTCGGTGCGGCTTTCGTTCATGTATTCCTGGGCGTGGATACCGGCACTGATATAGAGCAGATCGAAGCCGGCATCCTGGGCACCCTTGACGTCCGTCGGCATGCCGTCGCCAACGGCGATGACACGCGACAGGTCAAGCGCGCCGCGAACGGCCTTCGCCTCGGTCAGCGCCGCACGGTAGATGGCGATATAGGGCTTGCCGGCAATGCGCGCCTCGCCACCGAGCTCTTCATAGAGCTTGGCGATTGCGCCGGCACAGGGGATCAGCCTGTGGCCGCGCTCGACCACCAGATCCGGATTGGCACAGATGAACGGGATCTTGCGCTTGGCAAGCCCCGTCAGTGTCGCGCGGTAATGCTCCGGCGTTTCGGTTTCGTCGTCATAGAAGCCGGCACAAACGACCGTCTCAGCATCTTCCGACGAAACGATCTGCGTTCCCAGGCCTTCGAGCAGCGGCAGGTCGCGCTCGGCACCGATGAAGAAGATCTTTTTGGCGGCGGCGGCGATCAGCGCGCGGGTCACATCGCCCGAGGTCACGATCCGGTCGTAGGCTTCGTCCGGCACGCCGAGACCGCGGATCTGGATCTTCACACCCGGATGCGGACGCGGCGAGTTGGTGATCAGCACCACAGTCAGGCCGGCGGCACGCGCCTCGGCCAACGCCTCGCAAGCGGAGGCAAAGGCCTGCACGCCGTTATGAAGAACGCCCCAGACATCGCACAGCACCACGTCGTAGCGCGCAGCGATTTCCCGAAAACTGTTGATCCTTGCGGCCATTCTGGCTTCCTGCAAACACGGTTTCCGGCTTGCATGGCAAGGAAGGCAGGAGATTACAAGTCTCGGCGCCCGAAAAAGGCGCCCCCTCCCAAGGATTCCGGCGGTGTCGGGCGTCAAAGAAAAGTGCATTGCCGATGCCGCCCGCTTCGCCAAAGCACTTTGTAGCGGTTATCAACCGTCAAAATCCCGCCAATGCCATTCGTCGACGCGATCGCCTACATTTCGCCAAGAATGGGGCTAGGCTGCCTACGCCCTCGCCTGCTGCGCTCGCCCAAGGCTACTGCCGCCGGCAAAAAATCTAGGCGCCGATCCTTGACTCACCCCATACCCAGGCTTATCTCGGCATCGCTAGCACTCGATAAATGAGAGTGCTAACACCCATCCATCGGGTCGATCAGCGATCCGTAATGTCATTTGATCGAGGGATTAGACTAATGGCAAGCACCAACTTCCGCCCGCTGCACGACCGCGTCGTCGTTCGCCGCGTCGAGTCTGAAGAGAAGACCAAGGGCGGTATCATCATTCCGGACACCGCCAAGGAAAAGCCGCAGGAAGGCGAAATCGTCGCCGT
The DNA here is from genome assembly GCF_014852025.1 of Ensifer sp. ENS10. Lineage (NCBI taxonomy): Bacteria > Pseudomonadati > Pseudomonadota > Alphaproteobacteria > Hyphomicrobiales > Rhizobiaceae > Ensifer > Ensifer sp. ENS10. The sequence continues at coordinate 753,075 of NZ_JACVAS010000001.1, read as the reverse complement.
CGGTTCGGGCGCCCGTGACGAAAGCGGCAAGGTTGTTGCTCTCGACGTCAAGGCTGGCGACCGCGTTCTGTTCGGCAAGTGGTCGGGCACCGAAGTCAAGATCAACGGCGAAGACCTTCTGATCATGAAGGAAGCCGACATCATGGGCATCATCGGCTGATCAGCCGTCGTCCACCCCTTTTTATGACAACCAATGGGCAATGAGCCCGGGAGTTTTCTCTAATGGCTGCAAAAGAAATCAAGTTCGGCCGCACCGCGCGCGAAAAGATGCTGCGTGGCGTCGACATCCTCGCTGACGCGGTAAAGGTCACGCTCGGCCCGAAGGGTCGTAACGTCATCATCGACAAGTCCTTCGGCGCTCCGCGCATCACCAAGGACGGCGTATCGGTCGCCAAGGAAATCGAACTCGAAGACAAGTTCGAAAACATGGGCGCCCAGATGGTCCGCGAAGTTGCTTCGAAGACCAACGACATCGCCGGCGACGGCACCACGACTGCAACCGTTCTTGCCCAGGCGATCGTTCGCGAAGGCGCCAAGGCCGTTGCTGCCGGCATGAACCCGATGGACCTGAAGCGCGGTATCGACCTCGCCGTCACCGAAGTCGTCAAGGATCTCCAGGCCAAGGCCAAGAAGATCAACACTTCGGAAGAAGTCGCACAGGTCGGCACGATCTCGGCAAACGGCGAGCGTCAGATCGGCCTCGACATTGCTGAAGCGATGCAGAAGGTCGGCAACGAAGGCGTCATCACGGTTGAAGAAGCCAAGACCGCCGAAACCGAACTCGAAGTCGTCGAAGGCATGCAGTTCGACCGCGGCTACCTCAGCCCCTACTTCGTCACCAACCCGGAAAAGATGGTCGCTGACCTCGACGACGTCTTCGTTCTCCTCCACGAGAAGAAGCTCTCGAACCTCCAGGCCATGCTCCCGGTTCTCGAAGCTGTCGTTCAGACCGGCAAGCCGCTCCTGATCATCGCTGAAGACGTAGAAGGCGAAGCTCTTGCAACGCTCGTCGTCAACAAGCTGCGTGGCGGCCTGAAGATTGCTGCTGTCAAGGCTCCGGGCTTCGGCGATCGCCGCAAGGCCATGCTCGAAGACATCGCCATCCTGACGGGCGGCACCGTGATCTCCGAAGACCTCGGCATCAAGCTCGAAAACGTCACGCTCGACATGCTCGGCCGTGCGAAGAAGGTTTCGATCTCCAAGGAAAACACGACGATCGTCGACGGCGCCGGCCAGAAGGCCGACATCGAAGGCCGCGTTGCCCAGATCAAGGCCCAGATCGAAGAAACCACCTCCGACTACGACCGCGAAAAGCTGCAGGAACGTCTTGCCAAGCTCGCTGGCGGCGTTGCCGTGATCCGCGTTGGCGGCTCGACGGAAGTCGAAGTGAAGGAAAAGAAGGACCGCATCGACGACGCTCTCAACGCGACGCGCGCTGCTGTTCAGGAAGGCATCGTACCGGGCGGCGGCGTTGCCCTGCTGCGTTCTTCCGTCAAGATCACCGTCAAGGGTGCCAACGACGACCAGGAAGCCGGCATCAACATCGTTCGTCGCGCTCTGCAGGCTCCGGCCCGCCAGATCGCAGAGAACGCTGGTGACGAAGCTTCGATCGTTGTCGGCAAGATCCTCGACAAGGACCAGGACAACTTCGGCTACAACGCCCAGACCGGCGAATATGGCGACATGATCGCCATGGGCATCATCGACCCGGTCAAGGTCGTTCGCACCGCCCTTCAGGACGCAGCTTCGGTTGCCGGCCTCCTCGTCACGACGGAAGCCATGATCGCCGAACTGCCGAAGAAGGATGCACCTGCTGGCATGCCGGGCGGCATGGGCGGCATGGGTGGAATGGACATGATGTGATAAGGCGATAGCCTTTTCACATTAGCGATCCATCCGGATCGGAAGGGCGGCCCTCGGGTCGCCCTTTCTCGTTTTTTATCAATGCCGTTCGCGGCTGGGCGAGCCCCCCGCCAATCTCTCCGCAGAAAAAAGCCGCCGGTTGTAGTCCGGTTTCAAAAAACCGTTGAAGTCGAAAAAAAACGAACTATAACAGCGCCCCAAGTGGGCGGAGATTGATGGGAGATCGGGTAGCGAACTCAAGCGGGCGAACAATCGCCGAAGCTTTTTCGCACTAACCGAACATCCGAGACCTCTTCGAGAATATCACGAAAAGCATATAAGTATTTAATCGCAAATTGAGCCGACCTCCCCGACGAAATTACTTCGTAGGCGAGCTTCATTACTATCTCGCGACCTTTCGAGTTGAACAAACGCCCGCAATAGGTGGCGTGTACTCTTGCATTGGTTGATGGTTGGGCGGAATTTGCACAATAGGACGTGTTTCCTGGGGCGTCGAAGACGATGTCCAGGAATGCTGCTGGGGTAGACCGTGTTCAAGATCACGAGAGCAAATTCCGTTCCCCTCGGCTCTCCGGGACAGCCGCACCTCGACCTGCCACATCATGAGTTCCTGCAACAGTTCTGTGCGGCGGAAGGCTGGTCGGGCGACTTGTCCACGGGGCTGTTCCGGCTTGGCGAGAAAGCTGCCGCCATCCATGGCCTGCGCGACGGCGAATGCGGCCTGCTCAACTTCGTGCGCTGCTACGACCCAGCCGACCGCAACCACGTGCTCGAGCTTTTCGAGCAGGCGGCGACAAGCTGCTCATCTTTCTGCTTTTCGACGACGATCGCACTCGAAGAGCACGGCCAGAAACAGCCGCTGTTCTGCATCGGCGAATCCTCAGGCCTCGAACAGCGCTATTCCGGCACGATAACGGGTGTCTTCTTCTTCCCGCGCTTCCTGGTGGAAGGCGCCGGCCGGACGTTGCTGCGGCAATAGCGCAAGCCTGACCCGGCCGACAGTTCGCGCAGACAAGGCGCTCGCCATGGACGCGACCCTCGCGATGATGACGTCCGCCGATCAGGCGGCGGCCGCCTCTTCGTCGCCGCTGAAGAGGAGCGTTATCGGGGCCGGCCGGCCGAGCAGATAGCCCTGTGCCTCGTCGCAGCCTTCCGCCTGCAGGATATCGAGCTGCGTCTGCGTCTCGACGCCCTCGGCAAGGACCGGCACCGACAGGCTCTGTCCGAGCGCCAGGATGGCGCGGACGATCGCCTTGGCCTGCGGGCTGCCCTCCACTTCCCACATGAAGCTCTTGTCGAGCTTGATCTTGTCGAAGGGGAAGGAGCGGAGCGTTTCAAGCGACGAGTACCCGGTGCCGAAATCGTCGATCGCGATCGTCACGCCGAGCTCCTTGATCTGACGCAGGGTCAGCAGCGCGCGCTCCTTGTCGTCGATGATCGTCGACTCCGTGATCTCAAGCTCCAACCGGTTCGGATTGAGCCCGGTCTCGGCAAGCACGTCCTGCACCAGGCTGACGATATCGCCATTGGCGAGCTGGACCGGCGACAGGTTGACCGCGATCTTGTGGTTGCTCTCCCAGCCAGCCGCCTCGCGGCAGGCTTCGCGCAGCACCCACTCGCCGATCGGCAGGATTGCACCGCACTCTTCGGCGAGTGGAATGAATTCGCTGGGCGGCACCATGCCGCGTTCGGGATGATGCCAGCGCAGGAGCACCTCGTAGCCGATGACGACGCCGGTCATCACCGACTTCTGCACCTGGTAGTGCAGAGCAAGCTGCTTCTTGTCGACGGAATCCCAGAGATCGTTGGCAAGTGCGCGCCGCTGGCGGGCAGCCTCGTCCATCGAAACCTCGTAGAAGCAGACGGTCTGGTTGAGCGCGGCCTTCGCCCGGTACATCGCAAGGTCGGCATTGTTGATCAGCGTATCGGCCGTTTCCGCATCCTGCGGGTAGATGGCGACGCCCATGCTGCCGCCGGACTTCAGCTCGAAATCGCCGAAGCGCATTTCCTCGTGCAAGCTCTTCTCGATCCGCCGCAGGAAGTCGTTGAGTTCGGCCAGTTCCTCGAAGCGTTTGACCGCGGCGAACTCGTCGCCGCCGAGGCGCGCCACGAACTCGCCTTCCTGCAACAGGCCCTTCACGCGCTGGGCAATCGTCACCAGCACGAAATCGCCGGCGGCATGACCGTGCAGGTCGTTGACTTCCTTGAATTTGTTGAGGTCGATGCCGATGACGGCAACCTTGCGGTTGAACCAGGCGGCCGCATCCAGTTCCTCTTCGAGGTAGCTGCTGAACTGCAACCGGTTCGGCAGGCCCGTCAGGCTGTCGTGACGCGCAAGGAAGGTGATCTGTTCCTCGGTATCCAGGCGCTCGGTAATGTCTTCATAGGTGCTGACCCAGCCACCATCGGGCAGCGTGCGGTGCTTGGTCAGGATCGAGCGGCCGTTGGCGAGCTTCTCGACGATATCGCCACCGCCCTTGCCGACCATTTCGATCCGGTGTTTCTGATAGAGTTCCTCGGCCTTGGCTCGCGCAATTTCGGGCTCGGCGTAAATGCGGGCGAAGACGATATCGACGATCTCGCGGAAGGTCAGGCCTTTGCCGGCAAGCGTCTCGGAGAAGCCGAAGATCTCGCGGCAGCGTCGGTTCGACAGGAGCAGCCGGTCATCGCTATCGAACAGGCAGATACCCTGCGACATGTTCTCGAGCGCGACATCGAGGTTGTTGCTGACCTCAGCGATGCGATCGGCATCGGCCTTCGCCTTGGTGGTGTCCTTGACGATCTTGATGAAGCCGGCGTGCTTGCCCTGCTCGTCCAGGAACGGATCGATCACCACATGCGCCCAGAAGCGAGAGCCGTCCTTGCGATAGCGCCAACCCTCGTTCTCAAACTTGCCCTGGGCCACGGCAACCTCAAGCGCGCGGCGCGGCAGGCCATCGCGCTGATCGTCGTCCGAATAGAAGCAGGCGAAATTCTTGCCGATGATTTCCTCGGCGGCATAACCCTTGTTGGCCTCGGCGCCGGCATTCCAGCTCGCCACGCGGCCATCGACGTCGAGCATGTAGATCGCGTAGTCCTTCACGCTGCGGACGAAGCGCGTGAACTCCCGTTCGGTCGCGGCGGCGGAGAGCTCGGCATGATGGGCAAAGCCGGCGGCAACCAGCACCAAGGACAGAAGGAAGAAGGCGGTTCCGGCAATGACGAAGGCAAGCAGATGCGGCTGGATCATGCCTTCATAGGTCGGGGTGATGAGACCGACTTCGATCGTCACGGCGCCCATGGCGGTGAAATGCAGTGCGACGATGCCGAGCGTCATCAGGAGCGTCGCGATGATCTTCGCCTTCAGCGGCTTGCCCATACGGGCAATCGTGCCGAGTGCGCCGATGTCGAACAGCGAGCCGAGCACGATCGACGCGACAACGAGCGTGGCGTCCCAGCGCAGGTTGCCGGGAACATCGAGGGCGGCCATGCCGAGGAAATGCATGCAGGCAACACCGGCGCCGAGCACTAGGCCGCCGGCAATCCAGGCCAGCCGATCCTGCACGCAGGTCGCGATCAGCAGCGCTGTCGTGGTCAGCACGATCGCAACGGCCAACGACAGGGCCGTCAGATCCATCTGGTAGCCAAGGACGACCCCGGGGTCGTAGGCAAGCATGGCGATGAAGTGGGTGGCCCAGATGCCGAAGCCGCTGGCAATGCCTGCAGCCACCGCCCAGATCGTCCGCGCCTTGCCGGAAGATCCACGAGCGCGCTGCAACAGCGCCACCGCGCCGTAGCTGGACAGGAAGCATATGAGCGCCGCCAACGCGACCAGCTTCGGATTATGCTCCACCACCAGGCATGTAAGAACCTTGAACATCGCAATCGCCTAAATCAACAACCGCCGGGAAACGAGACCTTTCGCCTCCAGTTAAGCGGCCTGTGTTGACGGCAGGTGATTTAAGGAAATGATAAATCGTCGCTCCAGCGCACAATTGCGTGGCCAAACAGTCGTTTCGTCGTTAACGAAATTTGAAATTGGACCGCCTGCAAGTTGCAGCAGGTGGAAAGCGCGGCCAGGCGTGGTCCCGCTCAGGGCTGCGATAGCAGCGCCTTGAGGTCCGATTGCGGATCGGCAATGACGGCCCGGTCGGGATTGATGCCGGTCTCGAGGAGCTTCTTGCCCGTCACATAGGCCTTGGCGTCATTGATCGCATCGACCGCCACGAAGCGTCCCTGCTTAAAGTACCAGACGGACACACTGCCCTCGCGCTGACCAGGCCTGACGATGGTTTCGTCATGACCGAGTCCAAAGCCGGCGATCTGCAGCTTGACGTCGTACTGGTCGGACCAGAACCAGGGCTTGGGTTCGTAGGGGTGTTCGCTACCGGCGAGGATTGCCGCAACGGCCTCGGCCTGCTCGACGGCGTTCTGCACCGATTCCAGCCGGATGCGCAGGTCCTCCCAGGGAAGCACGGCACAATCGCCCATAGCGAAAATCGCCGGGTCGGTAGTTCGCCCGAAGGCATCGACGACAATGCCGTTTGCCGTTTCGAGGCCGGCGTCATGCGCCAGGCGGTCATTGGCGGTGACACCGATCCCGACGATGACGACATCGACCGGCAAGACCGAACCGTCGGAGAGTTCGGCGGCGGTGACGCGGCCGTTTTCGCCGACGAGACGATTGAGGCCGGTCCCCTCGCGGATATCGACGCCGCGGGCGTGGTGAATATCGCGCACCAGGCCGGATGTCGCCGATGAGGCAACGCGCTGCAGGATGCGGTCGGCCATCTCGATGACCGTGACCTCGAGCCCGCAGGTCCGGGCGACCGCCGCCGCTTCAAGGCCGATATAACCGCCGCCGACGACCAGGGCGCGACGGCCGGGCTTCATTTCCTCGGCAAGGCGATCCGCGTCCTGGAAGTCGCGCACGACGAACACGCCGTCGAGATCACCGCCGACGGAAGCCGGCAACCGGCGCGGCGTGGCGCCGGTCGCAAAGGCGAGCACCTCGTATTCGAGCGAGGTCCCGTCGCTGAGCGTCACGCGCTTGCCGGTGCGATCAAGGCCGGTCACGGTCGTCTCGAGCCGTATGTCGACATTGTGCTCGCCGTACCAGGCCTCCGGCCGATAGAGCAGTCGATCGAGGCTCATCTCGCGCAGCAGGTATTTCTTGGAAAGCGGTGGGCGTTGATAGGGCAGGCTCGCTTCGGAGGCGACGATGGCGATCGGCCGCTCGTCCTTGAGGGCACGCAGCTTGGCAACCAGGGCAAAGGCGGCCTGACCGCCACCGACAACTACAAGCCTTCCCGACACGCTTCTCACCTGCTTCTTATTCGTCTGTACAGCAAGGCCTAGCCTTGCGCCCGAGCTTCGTCAACTCAGGCACAGGGCTGTCGTGATTGCTATTCCTTGCGCGGCACTTCCATGCCCTTTAGAGCCGCCGGGCGCGACAGGCCGCGCTCGACCCAGGCCATCACGTTCGGAAAGCTCTTGTAATCGAGGACCTCGGCTCCGCCATAGAACCTGCGCGCGCCTTCGACCCAGGGGTAGGTGGCGATGTCGGCGATCGTGTAATCGTCACCCATCAGCCATTGCCGCCCCTCAAGGCGCGCTTCCAGCACACCGAGAAGGCGCTTCGCTTCGTCACGGTAACGCTCGACGGGATAGGAATTGTTGGCGACCTTATCGGCAGCGAACTTGAAGAAATGACCGAACTGACCGAGCATCGGGCCAATGCCACCCATCTGGAACATCACCCAGCAGATGGTCTCGTAGCGACCGGCCGCATCGGCCGGCAGCAGTTTTCCGGTCTTTTCCGCCAGATAGATCAGGATCGCGCCGGATTCGAACAGGCCGATCGGCTTGCCGTCCGGGCCATTGGGATCGATGATCGCCGGAATGCGGCCATTCGGATTGAGCGAGACGAACTCCGGCGATTTCTGCTCGTTGGCATCGAAGGCAACCCGGTGAGGCTCGTAGGCGAGACCCAGCTCTTCGAGCGCGATCGAGACCTTCACGCCATTCGGCGTCGGCAGCGAATAGAGTTGGATAATATCGGGGTTTTTCGCCGGCCAGCGCTTGGTGATCGGAAAGGCGGAAAGATCGGCCATGAAGGTCTCCTGGAAACGAAGCGGCAAGGGCGCCGTCTGCACGCCTTACATAGGAGCGGAGGGCGCGCTTTGTGAGGGCCCTACTTTAATTTTTGCAGTCCACGGGGCCAGCGAGATAGCCGTAGGCTCCGCCCTGCCCCGTTCGCAGCGTCAAAGCACGCCGCGAACCGCCGCAATAACCCGTGCCACGACCGGATCGCCGGCATGCGCCGATTTACGCGCCCGCACCAGGCAAGCCTCGGAACGCAGGATCACGCCGTCCGTCAGGATCTTCAGATGGTTCGCCTTCAGCGTCGAGCCGGTCGAGGTGATATCGACGATGATGTCGGCCGAGCCGGACGCCGGCGCGCCTTCGGTCGCACCGAGGCTTTCAACGATGCGATAGAGCTGGATGCCGTGGCTTCCCGAGAAGTGGTTCTGCGTCAGCCGCCAGTACTTTGTCGCGATCGCCAGGCGGCGGCCATGGCGGGCACGGAAGTCGGCGGCAACGTCGCCGAGATCGGCCATGGTGTCGACGTCGTACCAGATCTCCGGCACTGCGACGACGACATCGGCATGACCGAAGCCGAGACGGGCGCAGAACTCGACGCGGGCATCGGCATTGGCGAGCCCCTCGCGCACCAGGTCTTCGCCGGTGACGCCGAAATCGATCGAGCCATTGCCAAGTTCGCGGGAAATCTCGGAGGCCGACAGGAACGCGATCTCCACATCATCAGAACCTTCGACCCGGCCGCGATAGGAGCGATCGTTACCGACGGCGACGATCTTCATGCCGGCCCGCTCAAAGATCGCCGAGGCGTCATCCTTCATCCGGCCTTTGGACGGCAGCGCGATGGTGATGGTCATTGAACGCCTCCCTGGGAGGTAATCGCCTTTTCGATGCGGTCGAGCCAGAGCGAGAAACCGACGGCGGGAATGTGTTCGCGGGCGCCGAGCAGCGTCAGCAGCCGGTCAAAGCGACCTCCGCCGGCCAGAACTGCCTGAATGCCGGCGACTTCGACCTCGAAGACGAGGCCTGTGTAATAGTCGAGCGGACGACCGAAGGCAGCGCGGTAGCGGATCGCGCCTATGTCGGCACCGGCCTTGGAAAGTGCTGCGACACGGGCATCGAAGCGGATGAGCGCCTCATCGAGCTTGAGGCCGGACTTCTGCGCGAAGGCGAAGAGTGCCGCCGGAGCATCGGCGAGCGGAACGTCGAGCGCCAGGAACGCGCCAACCTGGTCCAGCGTCTTGCGATCGAGCTGCGTGTTCGCCAGCTCCATCTTTTCCTTCAGCCGCCGGGCGATGTCCTGCGGCGAGCGGCTGGCATTGGTGGAGTAGCCGGTCGATTCCATCGTTTCGGCGATATGGGCGATGAGGCGGGCTTCATCCTCAAGCAATCCGTCCATCGACAGGCGCACCACCTCAGGGCCGAAGACACCGACCGTCCGCGGATGAGCGAGTTCGGTGAGCAGCTTCTGCAGGTGCTTCTGGTCGCCAAAGGCATGGATCAGCCGCTTCTGCCAGCCGGCCGGCAGGCCGCAGGCGCCGACGACGGCTTCGAACACAGCCTGGTCACCGAGAGTCACGCTGAGGGCGCGACCGGGTAGACGGTTGGCGACAACACGCATGGCATCGCCGACGATGCGCGCATCGGCGCTGGCGATATCCGTATCACCGAGATCCTCGATGCCGGCCTGGTAGAACTCGTTGCCGCCTTCGCGGCGCTGGCGGAAGACCTCGCCGAGATAGGCGTAGCGCTTCGGCGTGCCGGTCACCGCCTCGATGTGGCGCAGGCAGACCGGAATGGTGAATTCCGGGCGCAGGCACAGGCTCTCGCCGGTCTCGCTCTCGGTCATGAAGATGCGACGGCGCAGATCCTCGCCGGCCATGGCGAGGAAGGGTTCGGCCGGCTGGATCACCGGCGTGTCGACGCGCAGCGCGCCGAGGCTTTCGAAATCGGCAAGCAGCGCGTCCGCGAAAATGGGTAGGTTGATCAGAGGCATTTTCTACTCATACCAACCCGCGTTAGCAGACTGCTAAATTCAAAGCAGATTTTCATCTTCATCAGCTTCTCGATCGGCTTGGTACTCTTTCTCCGAATTTACCAGAGTTGATTTTCGATCCTCGGCCTGCGCCGCCAGCATCTCCTGGACTTTCGTAACCAGATCACCCACTGGAACGGAAACCTGGGCCACGCGCGCCTCGCGCCAGGCCGCATTGTCCTCGATCTCACCCGACAGGCGCTTGCCCTCGATCAGATCCTTGATCTGCACGAGACCGGCGGCGCGTTCGTCGCCACCCTGGATGATCGCCAGCGGCGAGCCGCGGCGGTCGGCATATTTCAGCTGATCGCCAAAATTCTTCTTGTTGCCCTGGTACATCTCAGCGCGGATGCCGGCGTGGCGCAGCTGCTGCACGAAACGCTGGTAGTGTCCCATGCTTTCGATGTCGCGGTCCATGACACAGACGACGACCGGGGCGAGCACTTCCGACGCGCCGAGCTTGCCGAGGTTCTTCAGCGCCGTCATCAGACGGGAAACGCCGATCGAGAAACCGGTGGCCGGCACCGGCTGGCCCATGAAGCGCGACACGAGGCCATCATAGCGGCCGCCGCCGCCAACCGAACCGAAGACGACCTTCTCGCCCTTCTCGTTGGTGACGGCAAACTGCAGCTCGGCCTCGAAGACTGGGCCGGTGTAGTATTCAAGACCGCGCACGACCGAGGGGTCGATCTTGATACGATCGGCCTCGTAGCCGACGCTCAGAACCAGACTGCGGATCGTGTTCAGTTCCTCGACGCCTTCCCCACCCTTGGCCGTACCGGCAACCAGGGCAGCGAGATCGGCGGCGCTTTCGGCATAGTCCTTGATGCCGACGAAGAAGAGCACCTTGTCGATCTGCTCGGCACTCAGGCCGGCGCCCTTGGTGAAGTCGCCGCTCTCATCCTTGCGGCCTTCGCCGAGCAGGAGCCGCACGCCTTCGGTGCCGAACTTGTCAAGCTTGTCGATGGCGCGCAGCACCGTCAGGCGCGCGTTCGCCTTGTCGTCACCGCCGAGACCGATCGCCTCCATGACGCCGTCGAGCACCTTGCGGTTATTGACGCGGATCACGTAGCCGCCGCGCGCGATGCCGAGGGCTTCCATGGTGTCGGCCATCATCATGCACATTTCGGCATCCGCCTGGACGCCGGCGGCACCGACCGTATCGGCGTCGAACTGCATGAACTGGCGGAAGCGGCCCGGACCCGGCTTTTCGTTGCGGAAGACGTAACCGGCACGGTAGGTGCGGAACGGCAGCTGGATCTCGTTGAAATTCTCGGCAACGTGGCGGGCGAGCGGCGCCGTCAGGTCGTAGCGCAGCGACATCCACTGGTCGTCATCGTCCGTCAGCGAGAAGACGCCTTCGTTGGGCCGGTCGCTATCCGGCAGGAACTTGCCGAGCGCGTCGGTATATTCGAACAGCGGCGTTTCGACCGGATCGAAACCATAATGCTCGTAGACCGCCCGGATCTTGCCGATCATTTCGTCGGTCGCACGGATATCGGCGGCGGAGCGATCGACAAAGCCGCGCGGCAGGCGCGCCTTGAGCTTCTGCGGTTTCTTCTGTTTCTCGGTCATGGGAGCATTCCGGACTGTCAGCGTGTTGGCTGCTTTCCCTATCGGATCAAGTGGGGGGCGGCAAGGGTTTGCACCGCGCAAAGCGCGCGTCGCGCTGGTCGTAGCAAGCGATGCGGGGTACTCGGCGCGAGCCGAAGCTGGAGCCGGTCGTCTCGACCTATCGATCGGAACGGGTTGACTTCAACCATAAGGCGCAATAAATCGCCAACAATCACTAAAAGTTTATCGCTCGATCGATCGCCGACGTTTCGATCATGGAGATCATCGGCTATTTTCGGTCCGGCATTTACCCGCAGGTCACTCCGGATGCAATGCGAGCATCGGACCTAATACCCCAACGGCAAAATGGAACGGCGAACCATTTCATCGGGAATGGCGGATTTCTGCGGAGACGTCTCGCCGTCGGCGCGAAGAGAGGGATGGGCATCATGTTGAGATTCATGACACCGGGCTGCGGGGCGATCCGGCCCGGACATCTGGGCGCACATGACAATTGGATGCGGGGCCTCGACGAGGGGACCTACCTCATCGAAGCCTGGCGCTGCGATCTCGAGACCGGCATTTTCCAGCTCGGCCAAAATACCGCCGCCTTGCTCGGCATCTCCGCTCCTTCCTGCGGTGTCATCGATCTGGTGCGCGCTTATGACCGCAAGGATCGCCCAACCGTGCTCAACATACTCGAACAGGCGACCGCCTCGTCATCCTCGTTCTGCTTTACCGCCATGGTGCGCGCGCCGACATCGCAAGCGGCGCAGCTTATCTGCGTCGGGCGGTCCGTGCTCGATACCCCAACCGGCGAGGATCTGCTGCAAGGCGTCTTTGCCTTTCCGCGCGAGCGCGTGATACTCTGCGCTTGAGCGCAAAACTTGAAACCGCAGACCCTTTTCCCTTGGACTGAAGCAGCTCTATGAGGCGCCTCGATGGCGCTCCCTCACCGGGAAACGCCCATCGCCAAGCTGACGACGGGCGCTTCACTCAGGCCACGCGAGCCCTGGGTCTTGCGAGCTTGCCACGCAATTCCTCGACAACCACACGGCAATGGCAGCCTTCGATGTGATCGTTGACGAGGCCCATGGCCTGCATGAAGGCGTAGATCGTCGTCGGGCCGACGAAAGTCCAGCCGCGCTTCTTCAGGTCCTTGGAAATCCGCGTCGAGGTCGGGGTCGTCGGGTTGGCGACGATCGCCTCGTAGGTTACCAGTTTCGGGCGCTCGGCTGCCTGCGGCTCGTAGGACCAGAAATAGCCCGCGAGCGAACCGAATTCCTGCCTGAGTTCCTGGGCGCGACGGGCATTGTTGATGGTCGAGACGATCTTGCCGCGATGGCGCACGATGCCGGTATCGGCAAGGCAGCGCTCGATATCGGTCTCATCGAACATCGCGACCTTGTCGAAATCGAAGCCGGCAAAGGCGGCACGGAATGCCTCGCGCTTGCGCAGGATCGTCAGCCATGACAGGCCGGACTGGAACCCTTCGAGGCAGATCTTCTCGAACAGGCGGCGATCGTCGGTGACCGGACGGCCCCATTCGTCGTCATGATAGCGACGGTAGTCGTCGAGATTGCCCTGCCAGGCGCAGCGCTGAAGTCCGTCCTCGCCGATCACTATGCCCTTGACCGTCATCGCTTTCCTCGCTCCATCCTGTTCATTTCCTTGCCTTTACCATTTGCAAACCAGATTCCTAAAGCGGCGGATAACCCTACCCAAAGCTTTATCGGCGCCTTCGCCTTTTAATGAAGCGCCGTTTACCATTCGGTGGCCCCCCGGGTGACACGATCGCGCCATTGCCAAGGCGCATACCCCCCGCTCGAGCGTCCGGTTCTTCGGCTGTCTGCGCCCCTTGATGAATTTCGGCGAAAGGTAGCGAGTCCGTCCGATGTTGAAAAAATCCCTTCTTTTAGCAGTCTCCCTGCTGACCCTCGTCGCCGCTCCCGCCGTGGCGCAGGATCGGTATCAGAACCGGCCTCCGGTGGTCGTCAGCCCCGACCTCACCGCCCCCTGGGTAATGCAGCTCGGCGTGCAGCAGGCCCGCACGCGGCAGGTCATCTACCGGCAGCAGATTCCGGCAGCCACCCGAAAACAGTATTATCAGGGACAGGTCGCACAGCCGCAGGTCAAGCGCCGCACCATCAACCCGCTGATCCAGCCGGCCAACGCCATGCGCGCCCAGCGGCCGGTCAAGTCGAAATTCGACCCGCAATACCTGCCGCAGACGGTCGCCTATGAGAGCAAGGAAAAGCCGGGCACGATCGTCATCGATACGAACAACCGCTTTCTCTATCTGGTGACTGGCAACGGCGAGGCACGGCGCTATGGCGTCGGCGTCGGCAAGCCGGGGTTCGAATGGGCAGGCGCCCACAAGGTCACCCGCAAGGCGGAGTGGCCGAGCTGGACGCCGCCGCAGGAGATGATCAGCCGCGAGGCCTCCAAGGGCCACTACCTGCCGGCGCGCATGGACGGCGGCCCGGAAAACCCGCTTGGCGCGCGCGCCATGTATCTCGGCTCGACGCTCTATCGAATCCACGGCACCAATGCGCCCTGGACGATTGGCTATGCCGTTTCCTCCGGCTGCATCCGCATGCGCAATGAAGACGTCGTCGACCTTTACGAGCACGTGAAGGTGGGCACGAAGGTTATCGTCATATAATTGGAGCATAGCATAGAATATTCCCTCCCCTTCGCACGTTTTGCTATTGCCTATGCGTGATTTTCAGGCAACAGCAGCATGAACAGATATAAGTTCGGCGGTCCGCCGGCTGTATGGCAGGCTTGAACTTCGGCGCATTTTGCTTAGCCTGCCTGCAACGAGGGTTAGAGGGAATCGTATATGAAGCGTCATGCCAGCAAAGTGGTCGCGATCGCCATCGCGACCAGCACTATTCTTGTCGCCGCCAGCGCCTCGGCTTTCACGCCGACGCCGGCGACAGGCTCCAAGGTCAAATCATCAGACGTTGTACTCGTGGCCACGCCGAAGAAGCCGGCAAAACAATACTGGCGCACCAAGGTTCGCTTCCGCACCGACGAAGCCCCCGGCACGATCATCGTCGATACCAACAACAAGTACCTTTACTACATCGACGGCCCGAACCGCGCGACGCGCTACGGCATCGGTGTCGGCCGCGACGGCTTCGGCTGGTCGGGTGTCGTGAAGGTTGGCCGCAAGGCCGAATGGCCGACCTGGACACCGCCGGCGGAGATGCGCCAGCGCGAGGCTGCCAAGGGCCGCATCCTGCCGGTCACCCAGGAAGGCGGCATCGACAACCCGCTCGGCGCCCGCGCCATGTATCTCTACAAGGGCGGCCGCGACACGATCTTCCGGATCCATGGCACCAACCAGCCCTGGACCATCGGCCAGAACATGTCATCCGGATGCATCCGCATGATGAACGACGACGTGGAACACCTCTACGATCGCGCCGACATCGGCACCAAGGTCATCGTCATCGGCCCCGGCAGCAAAGCCGGCGACACCTATTTCGACGATCGCGGCGTCGACATCTTCCGCCAGATCTTCGGCGGCTGACGGTCATCGACCATGCACAGTTTGAAAGGCCGGTTCCTCACGGAGCCGGCCTTTTGCCTGTCCATCAGAGCCCCTTGGGCTTTGCTCCACCATAGGCCCAGTCGAGCAGTTCGACCGTATGCAGGATGGGGATCGCAGTGCCGCTGGCGATCTGGGTAATGCAGCCGATATTGCCGGTCGCGATCGCATCCGGCTTCGTCGCCTCGATGTTCTTGACCTTGCGCGCCTTCAGTTTCGCCGAGATTTCCGGCTGCAGGATGTTGTAGGTGCCGGCCGAACCGCAGCAGAGGTGGCCTTCGGCCGGATCGCGGACGACGAAGCCAGCACGCTTCAAAAGCTGCTTCGGCGCCACGGTGATCTTCTGGCCATGCTGCATGGAGCAGGCGGAATGATAGGCAAGCGTCATGCCCCTCGCATCCTGTTCCGGCAGGTCCAGGGTAGACAGGTACTCGGTGATGTCTTTTGCCAGCGCCGAGACACGTGCCGCCTTTTCTGCATACTCAGGATCGAGCCGCAGCATGTGGCCGTAGTCCTTGATCGTCGTTCCACAGCCCGAAGCGGTGATGACGATGGCATCGAGCCCGCCCTCGTCTGCGACCTTCAGCCAGGCGTCGACGTTGCGGCGCGCCGCCTCAAGCGCCTGGTTCTCGCGGCCCATGTGGTGCACCAGGGCGCCGCAACAGCCTTCGCCGGCCGAAACAACCACCTCGACACCAAAGCGCGTCAAAAGACGGATCGTCGCCTCGTTGATCTCCGGCTTCAGCACCGGCTGCGCGCATCCGGACAGGAGCGCGACACGACCGACACGTTTTCCCTGCGCCGTGTGGACGCCGGGCATGGCGGAAGTAGAGGGCTGCGGCACAGCGCTTGGCGCGAGATCGAGCATGACGCCGAAGGTCTTCAGCAACGGCATGCGCTTCATCATCCCTGCGAAGGGCCGGGCAAGGCCGGCCGCCTTCAGCGACAGGCGGAAGCGCGCGGGATAGGGCAGCACCGCCGCCAGCACGGAACGCGCCAGTCTGTCCTTAAACGGGCGCCGATAGGTGTTTTCGATGTGGACGCGCGCATGGTCGACCAGATGCATGTAGTCGACGCCGGAGGGACAGGTGGTTGTGCAGGCGAGACAAGAGAGACAGCGGTCGATGTGGGTGACCGTTTCCTTGTCGGCCGCCCTGCCGTTTTCCAGCATGTCCTTGATGAGATAGATGCGCCCGCGCGGACTATCGAGTTCGTCGCCGAGCGTCACATAGGTCGGACAGGTGGCGGTGCAGAAGCCGCAGTGCACGCATTTGCGCAGGATGGCCTCGGATTCGGCCACATGCGGGTCGGCAAGCTGCGCGGGGGTAAAATTGGTCTGCAAACGCGAACTCCACTTTCCGGTTCCGCGGTAACGGGCACTTGCGACGTGCTTCGGTCACCGCGGCATTCTCATTTCAGCATCCTTCGACCGGACCCGGTTTCAGGGTTTGCGCCGTGGTCTACACCATCCAGCTTTCGGGATTGGTGATCGGCTCCTGGCGCGCGGCCCGTTGCAGGCCGACGACGCAGCGCACGACGATCCAGACGGCGGTGGCGATGAAACCGAGAACGCCGATCAACAGCACCGTCAGCAGCAACGATATTACGCCGAACAACAGGGCGATCCAAAAGGTCCGGATCGCCCATTCATAGTGCGTCTGGACCCACGGCGCACCCTTGCCGCGATTGAGATAGGCCATCACCACGCCGATGATCGGAGTGATCCCCACCGCAAAGCCCACGAGATAAAGGACATAGATCACCTGGACATTGATCTTGCCCGGCTCCAGCCAGCGATCAGTCTCGCGGGAAAACGGTGTCTGCGGACCATTATCGCTCATCAACTCCTCCCATGTTCCACCGCCGTCGCCTCAGGAGACCGCAGCCATGCGGCCCGGATTGAAGATCCGGTGCGGATCGAACTTCGCGCGGACGCGCTCGCTCAATTGTGCCACGGCCAAGGGTTGTGGTTCAAACGATGGAATGGCGGCACGATAGCCTTCTTCGGCCTTGACGAGGGTCGCGTGGCCGCCACCGAGAACCTTTATATAACGACGCACGAGTTCCGCTTCGGGGTCGGCCTCCATGCGCAGCCAGACGAGACCGCCCTGCCAGTCATAGAAGGCATCGACGCCGGTCTGCAGCCTGAGCGCCGCCACCAATTGATGGCCGAGCGATGGAGCGACGGAGACGCGCCAGAGCGGCTTCCTGGTGCCGTCGGCATAGGGTTTGACGTCGCGGATCTCGGCCCAGAGCCTCGATGTCCTGATAGCATCGAGCCGGGTCACCGCGCCGAAGCGACCGACCGCATTCGTCAGTTTTTCAGCCCGGAGCGCAACCGATGCCTCCAGTCCTTCGAGCCGCAGTACCGTCGCGGCGCCGTCCGGAAGCCCGCCATCCAGGAACCGCCCGCGCACGCTTTCCGGTAGATGGGCAGCACCCGAAACTTCCACCGTCTGCGCCATCGCCTCGGCCATGATCGCCGCGGCTTCGGCATCGTTGAGCCCGGAGACCACAATGGTCTCGGACGCTGGCGGCAGCGGCAGGACGCGGAAGGTGACTTCGGTGAGGATGCCGAGCGTGCCGTGCGAGCCGGCCAAAAGCTTGACAAGATCCAGGCCGGTGACGTTCTTCATCACCCGTCCGCCGGCCTTGATTGCCTCCCCCTCACCGTTGACGAAGCGAACGCCGAGCAGGCTGTCGCGGGCGGCACCGGCGACATAGCGCCGGGGGCCGGAGGCGTTGGCGGCGAAGACCCCGCCGATCGTCGGCTCGCCCGACGAGGCGAAAATCGGCCGATGGTCCATCGGTTCGAAGGCAAGCATCTGCCGGTTCTCGGCCAGTGCTTCTTCGATCGCGCGCAGCGGCGTCCCCGCAAGCGCGGTGATCGTCATCTCGGCCGGATTGTAGCTGACGATGCCGGACAAGCGGCGCGTCGACAGTACCCGGTCGGCACGCACGGGATTGCCAAGACCCGAGCGCGTGTTGCCGCCGATCAACGCGAGCGAAGCCCTATCGGCCGCCATCGCGCGAACGACGGTCGCAATCCCCTCTTCGCTTGCCGGTTCGAAATGCACGATCATGCGGCGGGACGCCCTTCGAGCGGGAAGACCTTGGACGGGTTCAGGATCCATTGCGGATCGAAGGCGGCCCGTGCCGCCATCTGCTGGTCGAGGTCGATCCGGTTGTACTGGTGTAGCATGAGGTCCCGCTTTTCGATGCCCACGCCGTGCTCGCCCGTCAGGCAACCGCCGGCGTCAACACAGAGCTTGAGGATATCGTTGCCGGCGGCTTCGGCGCGCGCCGCATCCTCCGGGTCGTTGATGTTGTAGAGGATCAGCGGATGCATGTTGCCGTCGCCGGCGTGGAAGACATTGGCGACGCGCAGGCCGTAGCTCGCAACGATCTCACCGGTGCGACGCAGCACATGCGAAAGCTGGCTGAGCGGCACCGTACCGTCCATGCAGATATAATCGGCGATGCGGCCGGTGGCGCCGAAGGCGGATTTCCGGCCTTTCCAGATCGCAGCCGCTTCCATGGCCGACTGGCACTCTTTGATCGTCGCCACCCCATGACGGCGCGCGACCGCAACGATACCGGCAAGCGTCGCATCCATTTCCGGCTCGGAGCCTTCGACTTCGACGATCAACAGCGCTTCGACATCGAGCGGATAGCCGGCATGGGCGAAGGCTTCGCAGATCTCGATCGCCGGCTTGTCCATGAACTCGATCGCGACGGGGATGATACCGGAGCCGATGACATCGGCGACGCAAGCGCCGGCCGCTTCGGAAGAGGCAAAGCCGAAGAGCACGGGACGGGCACCCTCCGGCTTGGCGATCAACCGCACCGTCGCTTCGGTGACGATGCCGAGCTGCCCCTCGGAACCGCAGACGAGGCCGAGCAGATCGTAGCCCACCGAATCCAGCGCCTTGCCGCCGAGCTCGATAACCGTGCCATCGAACAGCACCATCTTCACGCCGAGCAGATTGTTGGTGGTAACGCCATATTTCAGGCAATGGGCGCCGCCGGAATTCATGCCGATGTTACCGCCGATCGTGCAGGCAAGCTGCGAACTCGGGTCCGGCGCATAGAAGAAACCGTCGGCGGAAACCGCCTCGGAAATATTGAGATTGGTGACGCCTGCCTGAACCGTCGCGGCGCGATTGAAGAGGTCGATATCGAGTATGCGCGACATCTTCGAAAGGCCGATGACGACCGCATCCTCCTGCGGGATGGCACCGCCCGAAAGCGAGGTTCCGGCGCCGCGCGGCACGACCGGGATGCCATAGCGGCTGCAATATTTGAGAAGGGCTGCGACCTGCTCGGTCGTCTCCGGCAGCGCGACGGCAAGCGGCATGCGACGATAGGCGATAAAGGCATCTGTCTCGAAGGGCTTCAGCCCGCGCTCGTCGCTGATCAGGCAGCCCTCGGGCAACAGGTCGGCGAGGTCGGCGACGATCTCGCGGCGCCGGGCGATAACAGCCTGTTTCGGTTGCAGAAAACCGATCGTCTCCGCCATCAGTTTCTCCCGCCGCATGTAAATTGGTCTATTTTCTTTACCACTAGGCTAGAGTCCCTGCAAATGCTATTGAGCTTTTCCGTTTTGGAAATAATGGCAACGATTGATGACGAATTTAGGCGATCTTGAGATTTTTGCACGGGTCGTTTCCACCGGCAGTATGTCGGCAGCGGGGCGGGCGCTGGGGTTTTCCCCAGCTGTGATCTCCAAGCGCATCAAGAGGCTCGAAGATCGCCTCGGAACGCGGCTGTTGCAGCGCACGACACGCCAGATCTCTCTGACCGAAGCCGGCCAGGGGTTCTACGATCGCGTACTTGGCATTCTCTCGGGCATCGAGGAGGCCGAGGCCTATGCCTCCGGACGCTCATCGCATGCGCTCGGCGTGCTCAGAATTTCAGCGCCAACTTCCTTCGGCCGGATGCACATCGCGCCGCATCTGACGAAGTTCATGAAGGACCATCCGGACCTGAAACTGCACATCGTGCTGACGGACGAATTCACGGATATCGTCGCGGAAGGCTTCGACATGGCGGTCAGGATCGGCGAATTGGTAGACTCATCCCTGGTGGCAAGGAAGCTTGCGCCGGTGCGGCGGCTTCTCTGCGCCTCGCCGGAATACATCGCCCGCAATGGCGAACCGAAGGAGATCGGCGACCTCGCAGACCATCTCTGCCTGCCGGCGCACAACAACGACAACTGGAAGCTCGAAGGGCCGGAAGGCGCGCTGGTCTGGCACCCGGAGGGGCCGCTCGTGACCAATTCCTCCGAGATCGTGCGCGCCGCCGTCATCGCCGGCGCGGGCATTGCGCTGCGCTCCACCTGGGACATCGGCCCGGAATTGCGCAGCGGCCAGCTGGTACAGGTGCTGCCGCAATGGGAGGGTTCGAAGCAACTGACGCTCTCGGCCGTTTACCCGAGCCGGCAGTTCCTGCCGGCCAAGGTGCGCCTTTTCATCGACTACCTGGCCGGGCTTTACGGGCCGATCCCCTATTGGGAGCAGTAGTTTTGTTTCTGGCAACTCCGGACGCAAAACCGCTGCACACTTTGCTGGAATTGCCTGTTTCTCGCAATTCCGGACGTATGACCGCTGCACACTTTTGCTGGAATTGCTTGTTTCTCGCAATTCCCGACGCAAAACCGCTGCACACTTTTGTTGGAATTGCTTACTTGTGCTCACCTTCCTCGTGATGGCGGCGGATGCGGCGCACGATCAGCCAGACGCCGGCAACGGCGAAGGGAACGGCAAGGCCAGTCAAGAGGCCCGGATCGATCGGCAGCTCGTGGCTGACGGCCTTGGCGAGATAGCCGAACAGGCCAACGACGTAGTAGGAAATGGCGGCGACCGACAGGCCTTCGACGGTCTGCTGCAGGCGTAGCTGCAGCTTGGCGCGCCGGTCCATCGAGTTCAAAAGCGCGCTGTTCTGCCGTTCGAGCTCAACATCGACCCAGCTTCTGAGAAGAGCGGTGGCGCGGGCGAGCTTGCGCGACAGGTTGGCCTGGCGCTCCTCGACCGACTGGCAGGTGCGCATCGCCGGCGCGAGGCGTCGTTCGAGGAAGGTACCGATGGTCTCGTAGCCCGGAAGCGGCGTCTCGGAGAGCGTGCGAATGCGCTCCTGCACGATGCCGTAATAGGCGCGGCTGGCGCCGAAGCGATAGAGGCTGAGCGCGGCACCCGCCTCGAGGTCGGCGGCAAGCCGGGTGATCTCGGCCAGCATGTCGTCGGCCTCCTCGCGCACATTTTCCTTCATGCGCTGGGTGATTCCGGTCAAGCCATCCTCGGTCCGGCGGATCTCCGGCGACAGCGACTGGGCGAGCGGCAGGCCCATCATCGCCAGTGTCCGGTAGGTCTCGATATCGAGCAGGCGCTGAATGAGCGCGCCGGTGCCTGCCTCGGTCATGCCACGGTCGATGACCAGTATCTGGGTCAGGCCGTCGCCGTTCTGGCGGAAGTCGGTGACGATTACCGCCTGGCCGTTCTTGGTTTCGCTGTAGCAGAGGCTCGTCGGATCGAAGAGCCCGATCGCGTCACGGGTTTCGGGCGTGTCCGGCCGGATCTCCAGGCGGATGCCCGAGATCAGCGAGCCCGGCGGCGAAAAGCCGTCGCCGAAGGGATGGATCGGCACCTCGCCGCCGAACTGCTCCGGCGGCGGCGCATCCCAGAAGTAGGTGGAGAACTCGGTGTGACGCTCCCAACGCAACGTGCCCTGCCCCCAGGGCATTGCATGATGGTTCGCGTCCCGCCCCGGCGGTGCGATGCCGCGTGCGCGCGACAGCTCCGACAACACGGCATGATCGACGATCGAGCCGCCATCCGTCAGGAAGGCGAGCTGAAAGATCACCCGCGGCGTGGTGACCAGCGCATAGGGGCGCGAATGAACCTCGCCCAAGGCCAAGGCGCGCATCGGCGCCACCGGAAATGCAAAACTACCCTTTGCCATGAAGCGCTCTTGTCCCCCTCACGCGTTCATCACGACTCTCTTATCAATCGAACGAGCAAAAGAAAAAGGACGCATTGCCGCAGTTTGACTTTTGTCAGCCGCACAAAGTGGACAAGCAAATTGACCACTTGCCGCCGGCTGCCTAGATTGCGGCGCAGAGCGGTGCGAGCAACCTAGGCCGGATTTCCGTCCCCTCCCGCTCTAACCTATGAGAATCATGATCAATTTTGGGCCGAAAAGACCGAAATTCATCGTGATCCGGGAGACCAAGACGTGACCGACGACCAGATCGACCTCTTCGCCCGCATCAGCCACAGCCGCACGGCGGACGAAGTCGTGCATCAGATCGAGCTCCTTATCCTCGAAGGCGTGCTGCGCGACGGCGATCGTTTACCGGGCGAAAGGGAGCTTTCCAAACGCTTCGACGTATCGAGGCCGATCCTGCGCGAGGCGCTCAAGGAACTCGAAGGACGCGGCCTGGTCGAAAGCCACCATGGCGGCGGCACCTTCGTCGCCGATGTCGTAGGGAAGATTTTCTCCAGGCCGCTGATCGACCTGATTGCCCGTCATCACAAGGCGACCCAGGATTATCTCGAATACCGGCGCGAGCTGGAGGGCCTGACCGCAGAACTGGCCGCCACCCGCGCCACGGATTTCGACCGGGACATCCTGACCAGGATCATCGAGCGCATGCGTACAGCGCACGCCGCCGGCGACTTCGAGGCGGAGCTCGAGGCCGATATCGAGCTGCACCAGGCAATCGGTGAGAGCGCCCACAACATCATCCTGATGCATACGCTGCGCGCCTGTTATCGGCTGCTTCAGCAGGGCATCTTCTTTCACCGCAACTCGGTTTTCGATGCACCGGGCGCGCGCGATCGGCTGCTTGGCCAGCACGAGGCGATCTACGACGCGATCATGGCGAGGGATCCGGCGAAAGCAAAGGCCGCGTCGCAGAACCATATCGACTTCGTTGCCGCCGCAACCCGCGAGGCGGAGCGCACCGGCGAATGGAACCGTATCGCCCGCCTGCGCTTGCAGCAGCGCGACCGCGCGAACTGACGGAGCAGGCCTACGCCCACTTGCCCGCGATTGGCAAACCGACGCGGAAACACCATATTCTGTCGTATCTGAACCACAGTTCAGCGGAAAGCTGACTGCATATCCGGCTGCCCAATTGCCGTAACATTTACACGCAACAGGACGCTGCCATACTCGCTTTGACAGAAAACAAGAACACTGATTCGCTGAGAGGAGCGCTGACGACCTTGAACTTCTTGAACAGACTCACATCCGATGTCCAATTGATGCTGCGCCGCCCGGCGCGCATGCAATATGCCGCGCTCTGCTATCGGATCCGCAAGAAGACCAAGGCCCTCGAAATCCTCATGATCACCAGCCGTGACACCGGCCGCTGGGTCATTCCCAAGGGATGGCCGATGCAGGGCAAGCGCGCCCACGAGGTGGCCGAGCGGGAGGCCTATGAAGAGGCCGGCGTCAAAGGGCATGTGCAGAAGTCGACGATCGGATACTATCTTTACCAGAAGCGCATGGACCATGGCCTGAAGATCTCGGTCAAGGTGCAGGTTCATGCCCTCGAAGTCGACGACCTCTGCAAGCACTTCCCCGAGGAAGGCCGCAGGCAGCTCGAATGGGTCGACTACAAGGAGGCTGCTTCACGGGTGGCAGAGCCGTCGCTGAAGGACCTCATTCTCGCCTTCGGCGAACGCATGGCAGCACCGTCTGCGCCGATGCCGAAGGCTGCGATCGGCTAGCCTTCGAGATGATCCTCAGGGGCATCCAATGCCCTGAATACGGGTTCCCGGCGCGCGCAACGCCAATGTCCATCAAATCCACTTGAAAGCGTGTTGCAGTGGCCTTAGTGGCCATTGTGACAATGGAGTTCCAGGCAGTGGCACAGCCGCGCTTACGCCTCGCAAAACAGACGCTCGACAAAGACCTCGACAAGCTCAGTCTTGCCGAAGAGGCGTCGCAGCATGTCCGCCGCAGCCTGGCGGCGCCGGCGCTCGCCGGCCTATTTCTGCTGCTCAGCATGGCCTTTGCCGCGAGTTTCGTGACCCATTCCGCGAGCGCGCCGATCATCATCGCCGCGGCAGCGATCGCCGGCTACATGGCCATGAACATCGGCGCCAACGACGTGACCAACAACGTTGGTGCGGCCGTCGGCGCCAAAGCGATGTCGATGGCGACGGCGCTCATCATCGCTGCCATCTTCGAGATCGCCGGCGCGATGCTTGCCGGGCGCGAGGTCGCGCTGACGATCGAAGCAGGCATCGTCTACGGCGAAGATGTGCTCGGCCCGCAAGCGATCATCTGGATCATGATGTCGGCACTCGCTTCGGCTGCGGCCTGGATCAATATCGCCACCTATTCAGGGGCGCCTGTATCCACCACACACTCGATCATCGGCGGCATCGTCGGCGCCGGCATTGCCGCGGCCGGTTTTTCCAGCGTCCAATGGTGGTCGCTTGCCGGCATCACTTTGAGCTGGTCGGTCTCGCCGCTTCTCGGCGGCGCAATTGCCGCCGCATTCCTCGCCTTCCTCAAGGAATTCATCATCTACCGCGAGGACAAGATCGCTGCCGCAAGGCGATGGATGCCGGTCATTCTCAGTGTCACCGCGGGCTGCTTCACCGCATACCTCGCGGAGATTGCCCTAGTTCAGGTTGCGGCAATCTCTTTGCCAACAGGACTCAGCCTGGGCGTCATCATCGGTACTGCCGTCTATTTCCTGACCAAGCCGTGGATCTACAAACAGTCAGAGGGGCTGGACAACCGCAACCAGTCACTTCGCAAACTATTTCGCGCGCCGCTCATTCTGGCTGCAGCACTTCTCTCCTTCGCGCATGGCGCCAACGACGTCTCCAACGCAATCGGCCCGTTATCCGCGATCGTTTCGGCCCTGGACGGCGTCATCACCACGGAGAAATCGCCGGCTCCCTTGTGGGAACTGGCGATCGGCGCGCTCGGCATTTCGATCGGTCTTCTGCTCTATGGCCCGAAGCTTATCCGCGTCGTCGGTCAGGAAATCACCAAGCTCAATCCGATGCGCGCCTTCTGCGTCGCGCTCGCCACCGCGGTCACGGTGCTTTTGGCATCGGCGCTCGGACTGCCGATCAGTTCGACCCACACGGCCGTTGGTGCCGTCTTCGGCGTCGGCTTCTTCCGTGAATGGTACATCCGCAATTCCAAGCGTCGCCTACAATATGTCCGACAGCGCACAGGGCAGGCCGACTTCATGGAAACGGAAGAAACCAACTTCGCCGAAGTCCGGCGCCGGCGCCTTGTACGCCGTTCGCATTTCCTGACGATCGTCGGCGCCTGGGTCATCACCGTTCCCGCCTCGGCCGCGCTATCGGCCGTCCTCTACCTCATCCTCTCCAGCATTTTCATGTGAAGGCCCCGATATGCGCGCCAATTTTCGCATGCAGCGACTGTTCGTCGAACATACCCTCAATGCGGGCTCCGCCCACGAGGCGACCAAGGAGCAGTTCAACTACCTGGTCAACGTTCTTCGCTATGAGGAAGGCTCCTCGATCCTCGTCTTCAACGGACGTGACGGCGAGTGGCGTGCGGAACTCTCCTTCGCCAGCAAGAAGAAGCTGGTGCTGACCGCTGTCGAGCAGACGCGCCCGCAGCCCGAACCTTGCGATCTTGTCTATCTTTTCGCGCCGCTGAAGGTCGGCAGGCTCGACTATCTCGTGCAGAAGGCCGTCGAAATGGGCGCAGGCGTGCTGCAGCCGGTCATGACGCAGCATGTGCAGGGCAAGCTCGGCAGCATCGAGCGCGTGCGCGCCAACGTCATCGAGGCGGCCGAACAATGCGGCGTGCTCGGCATTCCCGATGTCGAGGAGCCGCGACGACTGGAGGACGTGCTGGCCACCTGGCCCACCGACCGACGCATCATCTTCTGCGACGAAGGCAGCGACAGCCAGAACCCGTTGCCAATTCTCGCCGCCGTCAAGGAGAAGAAACTCGCTTTGCTGATCGGTCCGGAAGGCGGTTTCTCCGAGACAGAGCGAACGTTGCTGCGCAGCCTCGATTTCGTCAGCAGCATTCCGCTTGGACCGCGGATCCTCAGGGCCGACACCGCCGCTGTCGCAGCCATGGCGGTCATCCAGGCGACTGTCGGCGACTGGCGATAGCCGGTCGCTCCGCAGCAAACCGGGAGCCGCTCGTTCTCCTAGAAGATGGCTCCTAGAAGAAGGGGACCTCTCAACACAGGGTATGGCTGGGTCGACGATACCCAGTTCCACGGAGCTTGCTCCAGCGCAAGCAATCGTCCTACTTTTTTTGATGAGATCTTGAAAGAAATTGACTTGCACCGCACCTGAATACGGTTCAAGCAGCCTTCATCAACTCCCGCTATCCAGTGGGAGCCGCCCAAACAAAAGAAGACGCTCATGGCCCGAGATACCACCGACCAGACGCCGGTAACCTCTGTCGCTGACCTGACCGCCTATCTGGCAGAAGGTTCGAAACCGGAGGAGCGGTTCCGGATCGGCACGGAGCACGAAAAGTTCGCCTTCTTTAAGGCGGACAACAGCCCCGTCCCCTATTTCGGCGAGGCCAGCATCCAGGCGCTTCTGAATGGAATGGCCGCAAAGAGCGGCTGGGAACCGATCGTCGACCAAGGCAACATCATCGGCCTTGCCGAGCAGTCGGGCAATGGCGCGATCTCGCTGGAGCCGGGCGGCCAGTTCGAGCTTTCCGGAGCGCCGCTCGAAAACCTGCACCAGACCTGCAAGGAATCGAACCAGCATTTGGCGGTTCTGCGCGAAGTCGCCGAACCGCTCGGCATCCGTTTCCTCGGCATCGGCGGCAGCCCGAAGTGGACCTTCGCCGAGACACCGCGCATGCCGAAATCGCGCTATGGCATCATGAGCCGCTACATGCCCAAGGTCGGCACCAGGGGCCTCGACATGATGTACCGCACCTGCACGATCCAGGTGAATCTCGACTTTTCCTCCGAAGAGGACATGCGCCGCAAGATGCAGGTGTCCTTGAAGCTGCAGCCGCTTTCGACGGCGCTGTTTGCGAGCTCGCCCTTTACCGACGGTAAGCCGAACGGGCTGCTCTCCTGGCGCGGCGATATCTGGCGCGACACCGACAACCAGCGCGCCGGCCTGCTGCCCTCCGCCTTCCGTCCGGATTTCGGCTTTGCCGACTATGTCGAATGGGCGCTCGACGTGCCGATGTATTTCGTCGTGCGCGACGGCCACTACCATGACTGTACCCACGTCACCTTCCGCCAGTTCATGGGCGGCGCGCTGAAGGGCGAGATCGCCGACTGGCAGCCGAACATGGGCGACTGGACCAACCATCTTTCGACGCTGTTCCCCGACGTTCGGCTGAAGCGCTTCCTCGAAATGCGCGGCGCCGACGGCGGCCCGTGGCGGCGGATCTGTGCGCTGCCGGCCTTCTGGGTCGGCCTGCTCTATGATCGCGAAGCGCTCGATGCCGCCGAGACCCTGACCCGCGACTGGACCCTCGAAGAGGTGAGCGCGATGCGCGACGCCGTGCCCGTACAGGCGCTCGCGACAAAATTCCGCACAGGCAACCTCTACGACATTGCCCGTGAGGTCATCGCCATTTCGCGCGGCGGCCTGAAGCGCCGCAACCGGCTGAACGGCGACGGCGTCGACGAAAGCCAGTTCCTCGCGCCGCTCGACGAGGTGCTCGCCAAGAAGGTGACGCTCGCCGAAGATCTGCTGGCACTCTACAATGGTCGCTGGAACGGCTCGGTCGATCCGGTTTTCGCCGAATACCAATATTGAGGCGCCCGCCAGGCGCCCTTAAAAAGCGGTTTCCAGCCCCCGATTTCCCGTTATAGTGCAAGGATATGCGTCGCTTACAGCGCCGCGCGTCGAGATGCCGAAGGGGAACTGGGATGGCACCGCTTTTTGACATGTTCGCACAGGCCCAGAATGGTAAGGCCATCGAACTGATGGCTCAACAATTCGGCCTCGCCCAGGAGCAAATGACGAAGGCGACGGCAGCGTTGCTGCCCGCCTTCTCGGCCGCCTTCAAGCGCAACACCGCCAATCCATATGATTTCGGCGCGTTGCTCACGGCGCTCGGCAGCGGCAACTACGCCAAATACTTCGAAGACATGAGCCAGGCCTTCACGCCACAGGGCATGGTCGACGGCAACGGTGTTCTCGGACAGCTGTTCGGATCGAAGGAAATGTCGCGCGCGATCGCCGCGCAGGCCGCGCAGGTCACCGGCATCAGCCAGGAGATCTACAAGCAGATGCTGCCGGTCATGGCAGATACGCTGATGGGCGGGCTGTTCAAGCAGACGACCGGGCAATTCGCCGCCGCAAGCGACGCCTTCGCCAACAACCCAATGGCAGCGGCGATGCGCCAATGGATGGAAGCGGCCGGCTTTGCCAAGAAGCCGGAGCCGCAGCCGAACCCCTTCGACAACCCCTTCACGCAGGCGATGCAGGGCTTCTTCGGCATGGCCAAGAAAGAGGAGAAGGCCAAGACCTCAGACGTCTTTGCCGACAACCCCTTCGTCAAGGCATTTCAGGACATGATGCAGGCGGGCGCCGCCGGCGCGCAGAAGCCCGCACCGGACAATCCGGCCCTTGCCCAGCTCTCCCAGGTGATGAACAGCATGTTCGACACCGGGCTGGAAATGCAGAAGGAATATCAGAAGAACGTCGAGTCGCTGTTCGACATCTACAAGACCGGGCCTGGCACAAAGAGCTGAAACGCCCCTTCCCTATCCATACCCCGTTGGTCGGCGCAACCTTCTGCGCCTGCCAGAGTGTGCGCTTGCCTGAGCAAATCTCAAAAGAAAAAGGCCCGGTACATGTCTTGGTCATGTACCGGGCCAAGCGGCAGGGTCTATTGGCTCTACCCTGCGGGGAACGTTTGGGCGCGCGACCTCTAACGATCAGCAGCGCCGAACTCTGAAATTCGCAGCATGATCCGCGGCGGCGGCTGGCTTTCGCGGATCATGCTCGACTGGCACACCCTAAGCGGCGGGATGCGCCGTGAAGCGGGCCGAGGATGCGGTTTCCCGCTTTCATCCCGCTCCAACTCGTCAACGGTCAGTCGTGGCGGGTCCCCTTGTAGAAGAGGCTCGCCCGGTTTCGCGAAGCGCGCGTCAGGTAACTCGCCGGATTGTCGAAGAAGGGCGAGGTGATCGCCTCGCGCACATCTTCTCGCTTTAGCCCCATATCGAGGAGCTGGCGGTCATCCATGTCATTCAGACGGCCGATCGCATATCGGTTTCGGAGCTGGTGCCACGCGGACGTGAGCATGCCTGTCACGCCGACGGCGCGGGACTGCTTTCCTGCAACGAAGTCGAGATCGAGGACGTGCTGTGTCGTGCGCATGACAATTCTCCTTTTCAGGCACGAAGAGGCCCATCCCCTGCGGGGAGGTCAAACGCAGGGGCGGGCCAAAGGGTTTGGGAATCGCCGGCGAAATTGCCGGCCGGGGATCGATGAATTTGCCCCTAATTGATCGCAAATCCTTATTGATCAGTCCAACGAATGTTTTTAATGATATTCATCAAACAATTTTATGGATGCATCACGGCCATGTCCGCACCGCTCGATATCGACCAGCTCCAGACCTTTGTCGCGATCGCCGACACGGGCAGTTTCACCAAGGCGGCCGACCGGGTCTTCAAGACTCAATCCGCCGTGTCGATGCAGATGCGCCGCCTGGAAGAGCGCATCGGCAAGGCGCTGTTCATGAAGGATGGCCGCGGCAACCGGCTGACGGTCGAAGGCGACCGTCTGCTCAATTTCGCCCGCCGGATGATCCGCCTCAACAATGAAGCGATCGCCTCCTTTGACGACAACCGCCTTGAAGGAACGCTCCGCATCGGCACGCCCGACGACTACGCCGACCGCTACATGCCCGAGATCATCATGCGGTTTGCCAAGACGCATCCGAATGTCGAGCTCTATATCATCTGCGAACCTTCGGTGGATCTCGCCGAGAAGATGGCGAAGGGCGACCTCGACATCGCGCTCGTCACGCACAATCCGCGTGCACGCGCCTCGGATGTCGTGCGGACCGAACCGCTCTGCTGGGTGAGCTCGATCAACCATCCGCTCCCGGAAAACGCGCCGATCCCGCTCGCCGTCGGCCGGCGCGACTGCCTCTGGCGGCAGGCTGCCTGCGCGGCACTCGACGCGACCGGCCGCGAATACCAGATCCTGTTCACAAGCTGGTCGTCGACGGTCGTCGCCGCGGCCGTGCTTGCCGGCATGGCCGTCTCGGTCCTGCCGGAGTCGGCTCTTCGCCCCGGCATGAAGGTGCTGACGCTCGCCGACGGCTTCCCGGCGCTGGCACCGGTGCAGATCGGCATCATGAAGCGGCCGGGTCTTTCGCCCTCGCTCTCCAACGCGATCAGCAACCACATCACCGCCTGCCTCGACAATATCACTCCGATCAGCGCTAACGACGACCTCGAAGCCGATATCAAGGGCTTCCCGCGCTATCCGCGCCTGCGGCAGAGCCACATGCTGCCGGGCTGGTAATAGCCGGTAGAAACCAAAAAAGGCCACGCACCGACAGGTACGTGGCCTTTTTCATTTCCGGAGAACAGCGCCTGTCAAGCGCTCGTCCTGCCTATTCGGCAGCGGTGCTGACCGCCTCCGCTTCGTAGCCGTGTGCCGCATGAAGCGCCGCACGCACGCCGGCTTCATAGTCCGGGTGGACGCGCTTGAAGTGCGCCAGCTGGCGCTCGACGATCGGGCCCGGCACGCCGCCCATCGCGGCGGCGATGTTTGCAAACAGGCGCGCCTTCTGACCGGCATCGAACAGGTTGAAGAGCGCCCTCGGCTGGCTGTGGTCGTCGTTGCCTTCGCGGTGGTCGAAGCGGGCCATGTCGCCGCTGATGCGCAGCGAAGGCTCCATTGCGGACGGCTGCTCGACCGGGCCGTTGAACGAGTTCGGCTCGTAATAGGCGTCCGGATTGCCGGTCTGGATGCCGCCGAACGTGTTCATCTGGCCATCACGGTGATAGTGATGCACCGGGCATTTCGGGCGGTTGACCGGGATGTGCTCGTAGTGTGTGCCGAGCCGATAGCGGTGGGCATCGGCATAGGAGAAGAGCCGCGCCTGCAGCATCTTGTCCGGCGAGAAGCCGATGCCGGGCACGATGTTCGACGGCGAGAAGGCGGCGTTCTCGACCTCGGCGAAATAGTTCTCCGGGTTGCGGTTGAGCTCCAGAACGCCGACCTCGATCGGCGGATAGTCCGCATGCGGCCAGACCTTGGTGACGTCGAAGGGATTGTAGGGGGTCTTCTCCGCGTCGAGTTCCGGCATGATCTGCACCTGCAGCGTCCAGCGCGGATAGTTGCCGTTCTCGATCGCGCCATAGAGCGCTTCCTGATAGCTTTCGCACGTCCGGCCGATCACGTCTGCGGCCTCGGCATTGGTGTAGTGCTTGTGGCCGTGCTGGGTCTTGAAGTGGAACTTCACCCAATAGCGCTCGCCGGCGTCGTTCCAGAAGGAGAAGGTGTGCGAACCGTAGCCGTTCATGTGCAACGGCGATACCGGACATCCGCGGTCCGACATCAGGATCGTCACCTGGTGCAGGCTTTCCGGCGAAAGCGACCAAAAATCCCACATGGCGGTCGCCGAACGCAGGTTGGTCTTCGGGTGGCGCTTCTGTGTGTGGATGAAATCCGGGAACTTGTAAGCATCGCGGACGAAGAAGATCGGGGTGTTGTTGCCGACGAGGTCCCAGTTGCCTTCAGGCGTATAGAACTTCAGCGCGAAACCGCGCACGTCGCGTTCGGCATCGGCGGCGCCGAGTTCACCCGCAACGGTGGAGAAGCGCGCCAGCATCGGGGTCTCAGTGCCCGGCTGCAGAACCTTGGCCTTGGTGTATTTGGAGATATCGCCTGTGATCTTCAGCGTCCCATAGGCGCCCCAGCCCTTGGCGTGCACCGCGCGCTCGGGAATGCGCTCGCGGTTTTGATGCGACAGCTTTTCGATAAGCTGGTAGTCCTGCATCATGACGCCGCCACGCGGACCGGCCGTCAGGGAATTCTGGTTGTCGGGCACCGGCGCTCCGGCGCTCGTCGTCAATATGGGTCGATCTGACATCGCGTCCTCCTGTCAAAGGGTTCGCGCCCGGGAGATCGGACAGGATCTGCCCGAAAGCAGCCTGAGGGGCTGCCAGCCACCACTCCGGCGGCGCTCAAAGCCCGGACGCCTTGGCCAGACGGGTTTTCCCACAGGGCTTCGATAATCTCCAATTGCATAAAAATTAAATATTGATAGGATTTTCTTATCATGCTTACACTTCGACAGATGCGCTATTTCGAGGCGCTTGCCTCTGCTCGCCACTTCGGCAAGGCCGCCGAACTGGTCCATGTCAGCCAGCCGGCGCTCTCCGCCCAGATCATGGAAATGGAAAACCACCTGGGGGTGAAGCTGGTGGAGCGCAGCCGCAGCGGCGTTTTCCTCACTCGCAAGGGTGAAGAGGTGCTGGCCCGCACCCGCACCATCCTCGCCGACGTGGACATGCTGGAACAGAGCGCACGCGCCAGCTCCGGCACGCTCGAAGGGCGGATCCGCATCGGCGTCATCCCGACGCTTGCGCCCTATCTCGTGCCGCGGCTGGTGCCGCATCTGCGCCGCGTCTATCCGGCGATCGAGATCGAGTTGAAGGAATCGGTAACATCAAGGTTGGTCGCCGATCTCGGCGAGGGCCTGCTCGACGCCGTCGTCGCGGCCCTGCCGATCGAAACCGACGGGCTGTCGACGAAACCGCTCTTTTCCGACCGCTTCTACATGGCGATGGCGGACGACGAGCGAAACATCCTGATGTCGCCGCTGACCGAAGATCAGGTGGATGTCGAACAGTTGCTCCTGCTCGAAGAAGGCCATTGCCTGCGCGACCAGGCGCTCGCCGTCTGCAGCACCGCCGGCAAGCGCCGCCTTGTCTCGTTCGGCGCGACCTCGATGACGACGCTCCTGCAGATGGTTGCCAATGGCATGGGCATGACGCTGATCCCTGAAATCGCCATTGCGACCGAGGCCGCACGCAATTCGATCCGCATCGTGCCCTTCGCCGCACCCGAGCCGGCCCGCGAGATCGGCCTCGTCTGGCGGCGCAGCAGTCCGCGCGAGCGCGACATGGAAGCGCTCGCAACGGCAATCAGCGACTGCGCCGACGATATTATCCGGGCGGCGGCCGCCTGAGTTAAGACGCGCTCAGGCGAGCTTGGCCTTCAGGAATTCCACCGTCCGGCCCCAGGCGAGATCGGCGGCAGCCTTGTCATAGCGCGCGGCCGAGGTGTCGTTGTTGAAGGCATGGTTGACGCCGTCATAGACATAGATCGTCGCGTCCTTGCCGTCGTCTTTCAGCGCCTTTTGATAGGCGTCGATGCCGGCATTGATGCGTTCGTCGAGCCCGGCATAGTGCAGCAGCAGGGCGGCTTTGATCTTCGGCACATCCTCCGCCTTGGGCTGCGCGCCGTAATAGGCGACGCCGGCCCTGAGATCGGGCGAGCCGACAGCAAGCCGGTTGACGAGGCCACCTCCCCAGCAGAAGCCGATGGCACCAACCTTCCCCGTCGATTGCTGGTGCCCCTCCAGGAACGCCACGGTCGCAACTGCATTCGCCGTCGTTGCTGCCGCATCCAGCGCGCCGATCATCTCGCGTGCCTTGTCCTCGTCCGTCGGCGTTCCACCCGGCGGCGACAGGAAGTCCGGTGCAAGCGCCAGGAAGCCTTCGAGCGCCATCCGGCGCGCAACGTCGCGGATATGCGGATTGAGCCCGCGATTTTCGTGAATGACGATCACCGCCGGCAGTTTTCCGCTCACCTCCGCCGGGCGCACGAGGTAACCCTTCATGTCGCCGCCAGCCCCGGGGTAAGAGATATCCTCGCCGGTGATACGGGTATCGGTCGCCGCAACGATTTCCGCCTTGGCGCCGTTGGCAGCAAGCAGTGGCGCGATCGCCGCGGCCGCAGCCGCGGAACCGGCCAGTCCGGTGAGCTTTTCCATGAAACGGCGGCGATCGAGGGTCAGATGCGTATATTCGTCATAGGCGTCAATCATCGCCTGTGTGATTGTCGGTTCCTGCATATCAGCCTCCTTCGGTTCGTTCTCCCGCGGCGGCAGACAGAACCGCCCGCGACAGAATAGGTCGGCGGGCGGTTGCGAACATACAAACTTGCGTTACTGCTGCGTGTTTTGTTTTGGCCGATCAGCCGTTGAGATCGAGCACGATCCGACCGTCGATCTTGCCTTCCTCCATGCGCTTGAAGATCGCGTTGATGTTCTCGATCCTGTCCCAGGTGAAGTGCGAGGCGACCTTGCCCTCGCCGGCGAACTCCAGCGATTCTTCTAGATCCTGGCGCGTGCCGACGATCGAGCCGCGGATGGTGATGCGCTTCAGCACCGTATCGAAGATCGGCAGGCACATCTGGCCGGGCGGCAGGCCGACGAGCGCCATGGTCCCCTTGGAGCGCAGCATGTTGAAGGCCTGCTCCATCGCCTTGGGTGCCACCGCCGTCACCAGTGCGCCATGCACGCCGCCGGTCGCCTTCTGCACCTGCTCGACCGCGTCCTTGTCACGCGCGTCGACGACGAGGTCGGCACCGAGTTTTCGCGCAAGCGCCAACTTGTCCGGGAAGATATCGACGGCGGCGACATGCATGCCCATTGCCTTGGCATATTGCACCGCCATGTGGCCGAGCCCGCCGATGCCGGAAATCAGCGCCCATTCGCCAGGACGCACCTCGGTTTCCTTTAGGCCCT
This sequence comes from Ensifer sp. ENS10, assembly GCF_014852025.1. Classification (NCBI taxonomy): domain Bacteria; kingdom Pseudomonadati; phylum Pseudomonadota; class Alphaproteobacteria; order Hyphomicrobiales; family Rhizobiaceae; genus Ensifer; species Ensifer sp. ENS10. The sequence continues at coordinate 718,258 of NZ_JACVAS010000001.1, read as the reverse complement.
TATAGACGGTGACGCCGGCGCAGAGGATCGGTGCGGCCGGTCCGAATTCCAGCTTTGCCGGCAGACGCCCGACAAAATCCGGATCGGCAAGGCCGTACTGGGCAAAGGTGCCGTTGACGGAGTAGCCGGTGTTCTGCTGGCTGCCGCAGAGCGTTTCCCAGCCGGTGCGGCAGGGCGTGCATCCGCCGCACGCCGTGTGCAGCCACGGCACGCCGACGCGGTCGCCCTCCTTCAGGTGTGTGACGCCGCTGCCAAGCTTGGCGACATAGCCGACGCCTTCGTGTCCGGGGATAAACGGCGGCTTCGGCTTTACCGGCCAATCGCCGTTTGCGGCGTGCAGGTCCGTATGGCAGACGCCGGTCGCCTCGTATTTGATCAGCACCTGGCCGGGGCCGGGCTCCGGTATCGGCACATCCTCGATTACCAGCGGCTTGCCGAATTCGCGTACCACGGCGGCTTTCATCGTTGCGGTCATCTCGTCCTCCTCCGATGCGTTGTCGTCCAACGTCGGAAAGACTACCCGCAAAGGCGGCATCGGGTACTTGATACGCATCAAGGCGCGTGGATCGTTCGCGCAGACTGTCTCAGATTTGCGCCAATTCGCTTGGGGCGCGAACCGGGATCAGCTCATCGCCATCCAGACGGCAAGCCACACCCACATGGCAAAAAGCGTCGCGACGCCCCCCATGAACAGCGGGCGACGATAGCGGATGCGGTTGTTCGTGACATGTACGAAGGCGTGCACGTAGCGCAGGACGACGAAAAGCCAGGCAAGCGCGAGGGAGACGATGTTGTCGGCCTCGGTGATGTAGAGCAGCACGCAGCAGACGTAGAAGAGAACGGGCAGCTCGAACTGGTTGGCGATGCTGTTCTTCACCACCAGGCTTTCGCCCGGCTCGTCACGGTTCTCCCGAAACTGGGCCGCATGCACCTTACCGGCGCGCACCAGCCTCATCCGGCGGAAGGATAGGAGAGCGTAGAGGCAGAAGACGAGAAAAACATGGACCACGATCGGCCAGAAGATCTCGAAACCCGTCATGCGCTGCTCCCTGAAAAAAGCTTATTCTGAAAAACACTTAATCTGAAAAGGCGAAGGGCGCCGCGAGATAACGCGGCGCCCTTCGAATGCAATCGCGATCAGTGCGCGCCCGGATAGTTCGGGCTTTCGCGGGTGATCGTCACGTCATGGGCGTGGCTTTCGCGAAGGCCGGCGCCGGAGATACGTACGAACTGCGCGCGCTCCTGGTATTCCTTGATGGTCGGGCCACCGACATAGCCCATGGACGCCTTGAGGCCGCCGGCGAGCTGGTGGAGCACGCCTGCAACCGGCCCCTTGTAGGGAACCTGGCCTTCGATGCCTTCCGGAACCAGCTTCAGCGTGTCGCGTACTTCCGCCTGGAAGTAGCGGTCCGCCGAGCCGCGGGCCATGGCGCCGACGGAACCCATGCCGCGATAGGCCTTGAAGGAGCGGCCCTGGTAGAGGAACACTTCGCCCGGGCTCTCGTCGGTACCGGCAAGAAGCGAGCCGATCATGACGGCCGAAGCGCCGGCAGCGATCGCCTTGGCAAGGTCGCCGGAGAACTTGATGCCGCCGTCGGCGATGACGGGAATGCCGGCCGCCTGGGCAGCTTCGACGGCGCTCATGATCGCGGCCAGCTGCGGAACGCCGACACCGGCGACGATGCGGGTGGTGCAGATCGAGCCCGGGCCGATGCCGACCTTGACCGCATCCGCACCGGCATCGATCAGCGCCTTGGTGCCGGCGGCAGTGGCGACGTTGCCCGCCATGATGCGAACGGAGTTGGAGAGCTTCTTGACGCGGGCGACGGCGTCGAGCACGCGCTGCGAGTGGCCGTGGGCGGTGTCGACGACGATCAGGTCGACGCCGGCATCGATCAGACGCTCCGCACGCTCAAAACCATCGTCACCGACGGAGATGGCGGCGGCGGCACGAAGGCGCCCTTGTGCATCCTTCGAGGCGTTCGGGTTGAGCTGCGCCTTCTCGATGTCCTTGACGGTTATGAGACCGACGCAGCGACCGTCGGCGTCGACGACCAAAAGCTTCTCGATGCGGTGCGCGTGCAGGAGGCGCTTGGCTTCCTGCTGGTCGACGCTTTCCTTGACCGTGACCAGGTTCTCATGGGTCATCAGCTCATGGATCTTCTGGTTCGGATCGGAAGCGAAGCGGACGTCACGGTTGGTGAGGATGCCGACGAGACGACCCTGTTTCTGGCCACCGGCGCCACCGTTCTCGACGACCGGGATGCCGGAAATGCCGTGCTGCTTCATGAGGCCGAGCGCATCGGCAAGCTTGGCGTCGGGGCCGATCGTGACCGGATTGACGACCATGCCGCTTTCGAACTTCTTGACCTGCCGAACCTCTTCGGCCTGCTCCGCAGGCGTCAGGTTGCGGTGGATGACGCCGATGCCGCCGGCCTGTGCCATGGCGATTGCAAGGCGCCCTTCAGTCACCGTGTCCATCGCCGAAGACAGGATCGGCAGGTTGAGGTCGATGTCCTGTGCAATGGTGGTGGCGATATTGGTCTGACCCGGCATGACTTCGGAATGTCCGGGCAGGAGCAGGACGTCGTCGAAGGTCAGAGCCTCCAGACCAGTTGCCGTTTCGATGATGCGCGCCATGGCCAATTCCCTTCAAATAACGAAAACCCCCGGGGACGGGCTGCGATTTGTCCACCGGGCGACTTCAAAGCGTGTCTTGGAAGTTGGCGAGGGCTCGTAACACGGATATGTCAGGATGAAAATAGCCAAAGCCGGGAAATGTCCCGCCTTCGGCCGATATTTGTTGCAGAGCAGCAATTTCGCGAGATGCGGCCCGTCATCCGGCTCGATACCGATCAGATATCGAGCCTGCGGCGCGTCTCGGCCGCCTTCGCCTTGTCCATGTCGAAGCGCACTTCCCAATCGGGGCGCTGCAGCGACAGCACATAGTGATTGGCGGTATCGGCCGTCAGCATCATGCCCTTGCCGTCGGAATCGAGGCAGAACACCATGTGACCCGGCGAATGACCGAAGGCGGCGACGGCCGAGATGCCGGGTACGACCTCGGCGCCGTCGCCGATGAAAGTCGTCTTCTCCGCCAGCGGCACCACCTTCTCCAGCACCGCCTTGTACCCGTTTTCCGCCGGCGTGCCGGCGCGTGCCGTATCCTTCCAGAAGGCATATTCCGTTTCGCCCATCACGTAGCGCGCATTGGCGAAAGCCGGCTTGCCGGCCTCCATGAGACCGCCGATGTGATCGCCATGCATATGGGTGACCACCACAACCGAGACCTGCTCCGGCGCATAGCCGGCGGCGCGGATACCTTCGACGAGACGCCCCAGGCCGGCTTCGCGACCGCCCTCACCCCTGCCGGTATCGAAGAGCACGACATCCGTTCCGGTATCGACGAGAACCGGCGAGAAACTGTTGACCAGCGCTTCGGTCGGCAGAAAGTTCTGTTGCAGCAGTTCCGCAACCGCCTGCTGTGGCTGTTTGGTGCCATAGATCTCATGCGGTTTCTCGGTGACGCGCGTGCCGTCATTGACGACGACGAGCTTGAAAACGCCAAGCTTGAGAGATCGGATCGGGGGATGGCTAGCGTTCATGTCGGTCTTTTCCGCCTTTTCCTCAGCCACCGCAACGCCCGTCATCAACGATGGCGCAGCCAGCACCCCAGCGTTCCCGCCCCCATCAAGGTCCGGCGCTTCATCGACATCTCACTCATGGTCCATCCCACTTCGTTGCCCTGTTGGATCCCGTTGCCCCATGGACAACTGGGCCAGAACTAGCGTCTTGACAGCGAAGGCCAGCCGGGATCACAGGCTTTTGATCCGCAATCACCGGTTTCGCCCCGACAAAAGCCATCACCGGCATTAGCTTCTCACTATCGCTGGCCGTCTTCGAAGCACATTCCATGAACCGTATCGTCCCGATGATCCTTGCCGTCGCTCTCTTCATGGAGCAGATGGATTCGACCGTGATTTCCACGTCGCTGCCGGCCATCGCCCGCGACATCGGCGTCGGGCCGATCACGCTCAAGCTGGCGCTGACCGCCTATATGGTGTCGCTTGCGATCTTCATTCCGCTTAGCGGCTGGATGGCGGACCGCTTCGGCGCCAAGAAGATTTTCCGCGCGGCGATCCTCGTCTTCATCGCCGGTTCCATTTTCTGCGCCATCTCCAACAGCCTTGTCGCCTTCGTTTTCTCGCGCTTCCTGCAGGGCATGGGCGGGGCGATGATGACGCCGGTCGCCCGCCTCGTGCTGGTGCGCGGCACGCCGCGCAGCGAACTCGTCTCGGCCATGGCGCTTTTGACGATCCCGGCTCTGGTCGGGCCGCTCGCCGGACCGCCGCTCGGCGGCTTCATCACCACCTATTTCTCCTGGCACTGGATCTTCCTGATCAACGTGCCTGTCGGCATCGCCGGCTACATCCTCTCGGGCATCTATCTGCCCAAAATGGAGCCGCGCGATCCTCCACCGGTCGACGCTCTCGGTTTCCTGCTCGGCGGCATCGCCGCCTCCGGCATCGTCTTCGGCCTGTCGGTGATCAGCCTGCCGGCCCTACCGCCGATCGTCGGTATCGCTTCGGTGGTCGTCGGCGCGGTCGCGACCCTGCTCTACATCCGTCACGCCCGGCGCCATCCGGCACCGGTTCTCGACCTCAACCTCTTCAAGGACAGCGCCTTTCGCGCCGCCTCGATCGGCGGCACGATCTTTCGCATCTCGGTCGGCGCGGTGCCTTTCCTGATGCCCTTGATGCTGCAGGTGGGCTTCGGGCTCAACCCGTTCCAGTCCGGCCTCATCACCTTCATCGGCGCAGTCGGAGCCATTACCACCAAGTTCTACGCGCGGCGCGTGCTTGCCTTCGCCGGCTTTCGTACGACCCTGATCCTCGCCTCAATCCTCGCCGCGATTACCACCTTCGCCAATGGCTTCTTCACGCCGGCGACGCCCTATCTGGTGATGATCACCATCCTGCTGATTGCAGGCTTCGCCCGTTCCTTCTTCTTTACCAGCGTCAACGCGCTTTCCTTCGCCGATATCGACGATGCGGACGCCAGCAAGGCGACCTCGATGAGCGCGGTGCTGCAGCAGATCAGCCTGGCGCTCGGCGTCGCCGTTGCCGGCGCGATCCTGGAAATCGAGACCAAACTCAGCGGCGGCCCGCTGCAGCTCGACGATTTCCACACCGCCTTCATGATCATCGCCGGCGCCAACCTGATCGCGGCGATCCCGTTCCTGACCATGGCGAAGAACGCCGGCGCCTCGGTTTCCGGGCACCGGCTACCAGTGCGCGAAGTCGAGTCGGCCGCGGGGAAGTAAGGATATTTCAGGGAAACGCGCGGCGATTTTCCGTCCGAAAGGACGGCGCCATAGCGAGTTTATTCAGGGCGCTCGCACACGGCGGCGATCTTGTTGCCGTCGAGATCGCGAACCCACGTGCCGTAGAAGTTCGCGTGGAACGGGCGCAGCCCCGGCGCACCCTCGTCCGTGCCGCCATTGGCAAGGGCTGCCGCGTGGAAGGCATCGACGGCTGAGCGCGTCTCGGCGTCAAACGCGATGCTCACGCCGTTGCCGTAGGTGGCGGGCGCGCGGTTGAAGGGCGTCACCACCCAGAAGCGGATGCGGTCGCCCGCAGCACCATAGCCGATTTCGGTTTCGTCCTGCCGCTGACGGTGATAGCCGAGCGCTGGCAGCACCGCGTCATAGAACGCGCCGGCGCGTTCGAGATCGTTGGTGCCAACGGTCACGTAGAGCAGCATGCTATTCCGCCGCCTCGTCTTCGGCTTCCGTCTCGCTGGCGGCCTTCTGGCGCCCCTTGAAGCCCTTGGCGAGCAGGAACATTTCGACCGATTCGGACCGCGACGATGCCGGCTTCACATGGATGACCTGACGGAAATTCTGCTTGAGCATATTGAGCAGTTCGCGCTCCGTGCCGCCCTGGAAGGTCTTCGCCAGGAAATGCCCGCCCTCGGCAAGCACGTCGACGGCGAAATAGGCGGCGACCTCGCAGAGATGCATGGTGCGCAGGTGGTCGGTCTGGCGGTGTCCGGTCGTCGGTGCCGCCATGTCCGAAATCACCAGATCCGGCGTACCGCCGATCGCTTCCTTGAGCTTTTCCGGCGCTTCAGGGTCGAGGAAGTCCATCTGCAGAATACGCACGCCCGGGATCGGGTCCACTTCGAGGAAGTCGATCGCCGCAACGCGGGGATCGGCATCGGTCGAATTGGTGACCTTGGCGGCGATCTGCGTCCAGCTTCCGGGGGCGGCACCGAGGTCGATGATGCGGCGAGCGCCGTTCAGGATCTTGTGCTTCTCGTCGATCTCCAAAAGCTTGAACGCCGCACGGGCGCGATAGCCCTCGAGCTGGGCGCGCTGCACATAGGGATCGTTGATGTGGCGCTCCAGCCAGCGGCGGGAGGATGCCTTGAGCTTGCCCTTCTTGACCTTCTGGCCAAGCTTGCGGCCGCTGCGGTTGCCGCCAACAGGGGGTTTCGTCATGCCTTGTTTCCTTCCTGGCTGCCGGCGTTGGCGCCGCGCTGGTGACGGCGCGGCCGCGAGCGGCGCCAGGCTCCGTCGTCCGCCATCATATCGGTGAGCAGCCCTTCGCGCAGGCCGCGATCGGCGACACGCATGCGCGTCGACGGCCAGCGGCGGCGGATCGCTTCGAGGATCGCACAGCCGGCCAGCACCAGGTCGGCACGATCCGGACCGATGCAGGGATTGGCGGCACGCGCATTGAAATCCCAGGAGAGCAGGCGCGCCTGCATGGCGGAGACTTCGTCATCGGTGAGCCACAGGCCATCGACGCGGCGGCGATCGTAGCGCGGCAGGTCGAGATGCACGCCGGCAAGTGTCGTGACCGTGCCGGATGTGCCGATCAGGTGGAAGCCGCTGCCGGAGGCGCCGTTTGCCAGCGCCTCGACCGGTGGGCTGTCGAAGCGGGAGAGCATGCCCTCCACCTCCTGCACCATCGCCTCGAAGCTTGCCGGCGTCACGTGCTGGCCGCCATGGCGCTCGGAGAGCGTGACGACGCCGACCGGCAGCGAGGTCCAGTGGGTGATGTGATTGGCAAGCCGGTTCGACCTGGAATCGCCGATGCGGATGACGGCGATCTCGGACGAGCCGCCGCCGATATCGAAGAGCACGACCGAACGGGTCTCGCGATCGACGAGCGACGAGCAGCCGGAGACGGCAAGCCGCGCTTCGGTTTCGCGGTTGATGATCTCGAGATCAAGGCCGGTCTCCCGCGCCACCCGCTCAAGGAAGCTTTCGCCGTTTTCGGCGGCGCGCGCGGCCTCCGTCGCGATCAGGCGGCTGCGGCGAATCGTGCGGGCACCGAGCTTCGAGGCGCAGATCTTCAACGCTTCGACCGCGCGCTCCATCGCCTCGTCTGACAACCGGCCGCTGGCACCGAGCCCCTCGCCCAGGCGAACGATGCGCGAAAAGGCGTCGACCACCCGGAACTGGCCGGGGCGCGTCGGCTGAGCGATCAAAAGCCGGCAATTGTTGGTGCCGAGGTCAAGCGCGGCATAAAGCGGCGCCGGCGGTTCGCTGTCGGCAACATAGGGCGCGCGCGGTTGATCGGCGCGCTGGCCCGGCCGCTGCTGTGACGCCGTCTGCCCGTTGGAGGCGGAGGGCCCCGATCGCCCATTGCCGCCATCGGTAGCCCTTTGCTGGGCCGGCTGGCGCTCGCCGCTCGTGAGCGGACGCCCCTGGAGCCCACGGCGATGCCGCGCCTTCTTGCTGCGCTTGTGGCCCTTGCGCTCGCCGAGCGACGACTCAACGAGTTGCGCGCTGCCGCCCTGCGGCGCGGACGCGACTGCGGCCTGTTGTTTTGCGGATTTCGAACGACGACGCCGTTTGCGCTTGCGCGCCGGTTCCGCCTCGTTCTCTCCTGCGGGACGCCCTGCCATGCCGGCAGTGCCGGGCTGGCTGGCAATTGCAGACGGCGAAGCAGACGACTTGCGTCGTTTCCGCTTGCCCTTGCCGTTGCGCGGACCGAGCTTCGATCCATCACTGCGGCCTGCTGCCGACGCCCCGGATTCGGACGGCTTTTCGCCGTGATCGGGGTCTTTCACTTGTCTCAACCATGGCGCCGCGCAAGCCCAAGGGCCGCTCAAGGCGCTCTCTCGATTTTTCGTTGGCGCGACTGTACCAGCGCAAGCCCCATTCGCCAAACTGTTTTTGACTGCGCCGCCAAGGGCTAAGGCCGGATACGGTCCACACTGCGGACGACGATGGCGATCTACACCCCTCGCAATCGTACTCACCGCCGCCGCCCGGCCGCAAATGCGCGGCACCACGACGTACCGTCGGCACCGGCAAATCGGTGCAAAAATCCGGCCGCCACATCGAGATCGCATTTTTTTGGCAAAAGGTATTTGCATTGGCCGCGCTTTTGTTTATAAGCCCGCCACACCGACGCGACGGGCAGCGCCCGCCAGCGACCTTGGGGAATAGGTTAACGGTAGACCAGCGGACTCTGACTCCGTTAGTCCTGGTTCGAATCCAGGTTCCCCAGCCAAACTCTTCCTGCAATTGAACCAAATTTACGGCGAAACGAGTGCCCGCGGCCCAGCGGCATCGCGCCTTGCCGCACGCGATCTTCCGAACTGCTGGCTGCCAAGCCTAGAAAGCCAGGGCGCAGCCGTCCTTGCGCGGATCCGAGCCCGCCTGCAACACGCCGTTGACCGAATCGATCAGGATCGCCTGGCCGCCGCCGTGCGGCATCTCGGCCATCTTGATCTCGTGGCCGAATGCGGCGAGCCCTTTCAGCACGTCCTCGCGGATGCCGCGTTCTGCCTCGAAGCGGCCCATCTGGTGGAAGCCGCGGGCGCAGTCGATCGCTTCCTGCACGTTCATGCCGAAATCGACGATGTTGGTCAGCACGTGGCTCTGCCCAACCGGTTGGAAGCCGCCGCCCATCACCCCGAAGGAGAGCCACGGCTTGCCATCCTTCATCGCCATCGCCGGGATGATCGTGTGCAGCGGGCGTTTGCGCGGTCCCACGCAATTGGGGTGCGCAGGATCAACGCGAAAGCCGACACCGCGGTTTTGCAGCAGAACGCCGGTCTTCGGGCTGCTGATGCCCGTGCCGTAAGGCCAGAACAGCGAATTGATGAAGGAACAGGCGTTGCCCTTTTCGTCGACGACGCTGATGTAGACCGTGTCGCGATAGGTGGTGGCACCGGCTGGACCAACCACCGGCATGGCCTTCTTCAGGTCGATGCGGTCGCGCAGCTCGTCGGCAAAGGCGGCCGAAAGCAGCTTTTGTACCGGCACATCGGCAAAGTCGGGGTCGGCGACATACCTGTCACGCGCCTGGAAGGCCAGCCTCGTCGCCTCGGCTTCGATATGGAAACGCTCGACGCCGACCGGATCGTATTTCTTCAGATCGAAGCCGCTCAGGATATTGAGTATCAGCAAGGTGGTAATGCCGACTCCGCTTGGCGGGATTTCCAGAAGTTCTATGCCGCGATAGGTCGTAGAAATCGGATCGACCCAGAAGGCCTCCTGCGTGGCGAAATCGTCGAGCGCGTGCATGCCGCCGAGGCTGCGCAGGTAGCCCACCATGTCCTCGGCGACCCAGCCTGAATAGAAACCATCGCGGCCCTTGGCGGCGATCTCCCGCAGGACTTTCGCGTGCTCGGGCTGGCGGAAGACCTCACCGGTCCGCAGGGCGCGACCGTCCTTCAACCACATGCGGGCGCTGTTGGGGTCCGCCTTCAGCTTGTCTTCGTTGCGGTTCCAATCGACGGCGACCCTTTCGGTGACCGCAAATCCCTCCTCCGCGTGGCGGATGGCGGGCTGCAGCAGTTCACCGAGCGGCATGGAACCGAAACGCCGGTTCAGCTTGCTCCAAGCATCGACCGCGCCGGGGATGGTGACGGCGTGCACCGAGGTGAGCGGGATCTCGTTCAGTCCCTGTTTCAGCAGGTGTTCTGCGGTAAGGCCCTCGGGCGCACGGCCCGAACCGTTGAGGCCATAGACCCGACCGCCATCGGCGAGATTGGTGCCGGCGGGGGCGAAGAGAACGAAATTGTCGCCGCCGATGCCGGTCGAGCCCGGCTCGACCACGCATTGCACGGCGCAGGCGGCAATCGCGGCGTCAGCGGCATTGCCGCCCCGACGCAGAATCTCGATGGCGGCGAGCGTGGCAAGGGCGTGCGACGTGGCGGCGGCGCCATGCCGGCCCATGACGACGGAGCGGCCAGGCAGGTGCAGGTCACGCATGGAACGGGAACTCCAAGAACATAGGGACAACTCAGGCTCGCGAGCCTATGCGCCTGCCGGGCGGATGGAAAGGCCGACGTTGAAGCGCCGGAGACTGGTGCGGCGCATGAGGCGATTGGCGGGAGAACACTTCCGGGCTGCCCAAAGCTCCGCAGCAGGCGCATAATAGCTCACTTGCAAGCGATCACAGGCGGAGGACGGCCCATGTTCGATGCTGGCAGAAAGACGGACGCCGAATATGCGATCGAGTATATCCAGGAAAATCCGGAAGCCGGTCTTTGTTGCGAGGATCGGCGCTGGTGGATTACGCCAAACGCGAACGAAACCGATCGGCAGATCCTGTTTCTCGACGCCGCAGAGGCAGAACGGCTGAAGGACGATGCGCGGCTTCAAGTCGTGCCCGACATCGCCCACCCCGGCCGCGCTCTCTGGGTCATGCGGAAGATGACATAGCCGCCCGAGACCGGAATAGGTCGGGCAACGGAAGCGGCCGGTCGCGCTAAAGCAGGCCGCGTCCCGCGAGGTTGCGCATCAGCGCCGCAGCACCGAAATTCCAGGGCGCGCATTCCGTCGAAAGCCTGACGGTGTTGGTCAGCCGGCCGAGTTCGGCATTGGCAATCGTCACCACGTCGCCAAGCTTGTGGGTAAAACCCTGGCCGGGTTCGTCGCGGTCTTCGACAGGGGCAAAGAGCGTGCCCATGAACAGCATGACGCCATCGGGATATTGGTGGTGCGGACCGATGGTCTGGGCGACGAGATCGAGCGGATCGCGGCTGATCTCCGCCATCGAGCTTCGGCCGGTGAGCCGGTAGCCGTCCTCCCCTTCGACAAGCAGGGTGAGCTCGGCCTTGCGGACATCGTCGATCGTGTAGGTTTCGTCGAACAGGCGAATGAAGGGGCCGATGGCGCAGGAGGCATTGTTGTCCTTAGCCTTGCCGAGAAGCAGCGCGGAGCGGCCCTCAATGTCGCGCAGGTTGACGTCGTTGCCGAGTGTTGCGCCCTTGACCTGGCCTCTGGAGCAGACCGCGAGCACGATCTCCGGCTCCGGATTGTTCCAGCGCGAGGCAGGGTGCAGACCGACAGCGGCACCAGGGCCGACCGCCGAGAGCACCTGGGCCTTGGTGAAGACTTCGGCATCCGGGCCGATGCCCACTTCCAGATATTGCGACCAGACGCCCTCCTCCTGGAGCGCTGCCTTGACGCGGGCTGCTTCCGCCGAGCCGGGCTTCAGGTTGCGCAGGCTGTCACCGATGACGGCGGTGACGCGGCTGCGGATCGCTTCGGCGCGGGACGCATCGCCCGCCGCCCTCTCCTCGATGACGCGCTCGATCATCGAGCGCGCGAAGGTGACGCCACAGGCCTTCACTGCCTGCAGGTCCGAGGGCGCGATGAGATGGAGGGTCGATGCATCCGCTTTCCGCGCGAGACACTCTTCAAGCGAGGCAAGCCGCTCGCCGGCTACGGAGCGCACATGCGCGACCGGATCCGGGAGCTCAAGCAGGTCGCGCATCGTCGGCGTTGCCTTCGAGGTGATGTCGAACAGAGCGCCGTCGCGGATCGTGACAAGCGACGGCCCGCCGAGATCGGGACGCCAGACGCGGCCGACAAAAGTGCCCTTGCCAAACGCTGTATCGGTCATGCCGCCCATCCTCCGTGCGCACTCTATTTCTTGCAGCCGAGAAGGGAGATGTAAAGCCGACGGCAGCGCGCAAGCGTCCCTTGGGTTGTAGCGTCCGGAACATTGCATATTTTCACGCGTTTACGGTTACGCCACGCGCCCTCCGGGCGCCCTTGTCGCTTCGCGACGGCGCGAAATCCGCTGCCTACGGCTGCCCGGAAGGTTCAGGAGCAGTCGCCTGAGGCCAGGAGGACGCCAAGAAAAGGATGAACGCAATGAACCAGCACGAAGAGTTCAAGGAAAAGCCGGTGATCGATCCGGTGACAGGGCAGCCTCTGCCGCAGACGCAAGCGCAGATGAGCGATGTGCCTCCGGCCCGGTCGGGGCGCAGCAACTGGCCGATCGTCATCATCCTGCTCGCCGGTCTGGTGTTGGCGCTGATCGCCTGGCTGCCGGCTGAACTGAGCCGGGATACCGCCGATACCGCGGCACCGCCGCCGACTACGGACCAGCCGGCAACGGGTCAGGCAACTCCGGACACGACGGCACCGGGTACCGCGACACCAGGCACGACGGGTCGGGTTACTCCGCCGGCCGATAGCAGCACGGCGCCCTCTGGTGAAACGACGACCCAGCCGGCGCCCGAAGCGACGCCGCAGCAAGGCACCCCGACGCCCGAAACGCAGGGTTCGACCCCGAACTCGACGCCGGGCACAACTCCCGGCATGACCCAGCCGGCACAGTAACGGCTGACCGACGGCCTTGGCTGGAGGGCTCTCCCTCCGGCCATTGACGCTTTAAGACAAGCGCTCAGTTCGGCCGCTCAGTTCGGCTTGATCGATGCCGCGACCATGGCGTCCCAGCCGGCGGCGGCGCAGTCGGCGATCGCCATCAAGGTTTCCCGTGTTGCCCCATCGCGCGCCTCGATCGACATTCCATGCTGGAGCGAGGCGACATAGGCCGCGATTGCTGCGCACGGCGTGCCCTCAGGCAGATCGCCGTCCGCGACACCACGCTCGAACCGCCGCTCCAGTGCGACCTGCTTTTCAAGCCGGTGCACCTTCAACGCGTCACAGACCTCCGGATCCCCGCCCGCCATCTGCGGCGCCGAAAGCACGACCATGCAGCCGCGCGGTTCGCCGCCGCGGGTGAAGTTCTCGGCGGTGCGCCTCAGAAGGTCATGTACCGCCGCCTTGGCCGTTGGAGCCGTTTCCAGCTCATCCCAGATGCCGGCACCGTCCGTCCGGCCATAGAGATCGACCGCCTCGATGAAGAGCTGTGCCTTGCTGCCGAAGGCCGCGTAGAGGCTCGGCGGTTTCAGCCCCATCGCCTGGGTCAGATCGGTTAGCGACGTGTTGTCGTAGCCCTTGTCCCAGAAGAGCCGCATGGCGCTGGCGAGCGCCTCCTCTCGGGAAAAATTGCGTGGACGGCCGCGGCTCGACATGGGAGTAATTCCTTTCTGTATCGATCAATACATAAATCGCTTGACAGCGGCTGGCAAGTCGTCCCTTTATATATGTATCGATCACTACAGATATGGAGAAACCAGTGACGAGTTTGAAAAACAAGGTGGCTCTGGTGACGGGTGGTAGCCGCGGCATCGGCGCGGCGATCGCAAAACGCCTGGCGGATGAAGGCGCAGCCGTCGCGGTGACCTACAGCCAGTCCAAGGCAAAGGCTGAGGCACTGGTAGCGGAGATCACCAAGGGCGGCGGCAGGGCGCTGGCGATCCAGGCGGACAACCGCGATCCGGACGCGGTCGAGGCTGCTGTCGGCGCGGTTGCCGAGAAGCACGGCCGCATCGACATCCTCGTCAACAATGCCGGCGTGTTCGATGCCGGAACGGTGACGGAGGTGACTGCGGACGACTTTGACCGGACGATGGACGTCAATGTAAAGGCGGTGTTCCTTGCGACGCGTGCTGCAGCAGCGCACATGCCCGAGGGTGGACGCGTCATCTCGATCGGCAGCAACCTCGCCCAACGCGTTCCATGGCCCGGCATGAGCCTTTACGTGCTGAGCAAGAGTGCGCTCGTCGGCTTCACCAAGGCAGTGGCGCGCGACCTTGGACCCAAGGGCATTACCGTCAACATCGTCCATCCCGGCTCGACGGATACGGACATGAACCCTGCCGATGGCGAGCTCGCCGGTCCGCAACGCGGGCTGATGGCGATCCCGCGCTTCAACGAGGCAAGCGATGTGGCAGGTGTCGTCGCCTGGCTTGCAGGCCCCGACGGCCGCAGTGTCACCGGCGCCGAATTCACCATTGACGGTGGTACCAACGCCTGAGCCGGATTTGTCAGAAACAAACAAGGCCGGAAGCATGACTCCGGCCTTGTTCAAACATTGCCAGGCAGCCTCCCGCACCTGGCTTGTTTTCTTTGAAATGGTGCAATTCCGGGAGAAACCCGCTTCGCACTTTTCCTGGACTTGCTTTAGACGAGGAAACGCTCCGGGCGGTATGGCGCGATATCGATGACCGTCTTTTCTCCGGTCATCGCTTCCGCCAGTGCCCGTCCGGTCACCGGCCCAAGCGTCATGCCGTGATGCGCATGGCCGAAGGCCAACCACAGGCCCTCGTGGCGCGGCGCCTTGCCGATGACGGGCATCATGTCCGGTGTGCAGGGGCGCGCACCCATCCACGGCTCTTCGTCGCGGCGTTCGGCGAGCGGGAAGAATTCGCGCGCCACCCGCTCGGCGCGCGTCAATTGCACCGGTGTCTTCGGCGCGTCGCGCCAGGCAAATTCAGCGCCGGTGGTGAGGCGCACACCGCGCAGCATCGGCGCCAGGAAGTATCCCCTCTCGGCGTCGAGCACCCAGTTGTTGAGCTGAGCACCCTCCTGCATGCCATAGTGCATGTGGTAGCCGCGCTTGACCGCGAGCGGGAAATGATAGCCGAGCTTGCGGGTAACCGTGTCGGCCCAAGGACCGAGCGCCACGACGACTTCGCGGGTCTCGAGCGGGCCCTCCGGTGTCGCCACGCGCCAGCCGGGACCTTCGAGCACATGTTCGGTCGTGGCTGCGTCGCCGGACACCAGGCGCCCGCCGAGCGATTGGAAATAGGCGAGATAGGCCTTGTTGAGGCTGTGCGGGTCGCGGATCGACCAGGGATCGCTCCAGCGCAGGCCACCGACGAGATCGGCCCTGATGGACGGTTCTATCGTCTTCAGTTCGCTTGAAGACAGTTTCTGATGATTGACGCCGAAGCCGGCCGAAAGCTTTTCCGCCTCCTTGTAGGCGGCATCCCGTTGCTTCTCGGTGCGGAACACCTTCATCCAGCCGTCTTTACGGATGAGTTCGCCCGCGCCTGACGCCGCGATCAGGTCCTGATGTTCGCTGATCGAATGCTCGATCAGCGGCGCATAGAGATGGGCGATGCGTTGGTGCTGGGTAAAGCCCGAATGCCACCAGTACCGCGCCAGGAACGGCACCAGCCCCGGCAAGGCCCGGAAATGATAGGACGCGTCGATCGTGTTGTTCAGCGCGTAACGGAAGAGCGCGCCGAAATCATGCGGGAAGCCATAGGGAAACACACCCTCGCGCTGGATCAGCCCCGCATTGCCGTAGGAGGTTTCCTCGCCGGCGCCGCGACGGTCGAGAAGCACCACCGACTTGCCGCGCCGCGCCAGATGGATGGCGGTGGAGATACCGACGATGCCGGCGCCGAGAACCACTACGTCAGTCTTCATTTGCAGCTGCCCCGTTTTCCGATCAAGACAAGCCGCGGCTTTGCTCGAGCCACGGCGCCAACGTCATTTCTTCTTCAGCGAGCGGCTGGAGAGGATGATCTGCTCGACGAGCAGTTCCAGCGATTTCATGATCTTCGGTATCCTCAAGGCAAAAGCGGCGGTATCGGCATCAATAGCCAAGCGGGCCTGCAAGGGCAAGCAAGGCGAGCCGACGGAGCGGACCTGCGGATGCAAGAAGGGCGACGTTGCCGCCGCCCATGTCCAACTACCTTGCGTTTGCGACCGCTCCCGTCAGCCTCGACGCACCAGGCCCGCGACCAGCGAAATCACCAGGAAGACGAGGAAGAGGAAGAAAAGGACCTGCGCGATACCCGCCGAGGTACCCGCAACGCCACCGAAACCAAGTACACCCGCTATGATTGCCACAACGAGGAAGACAAGCGCATAGTATAACATAGCAATTCTCCTTGCCAGGATTACTGCAAAGCAAACGCCACAACTATCACTTTGTTCCAAATATCTTATGAAATGCGCTCTGAGAAAATCTTCATTCCCACGGACATTAACCATTCATTTACCATGATAGACAAAAGAGTCCCAAATCGAGACGGTTTGTACCGGAAATGCCCGGAACATTCGAGATACTCTGACGTTCCTCCTCCATGGAATATGCAGGGTCGAAATGAAGATGCCGATAGCACATATCTGGAAAACGGCGGTTGCAGCGGGTCGGGAGAGAAAAGATCTCCAGGCTGGCAATCTTCACATCGGTAAGACGATGCGCGATCTTTACGTCAATAGCAGCGAAGATCAGAGTGCGAAACTCGAACATCTTCTCGAAGAACTTCGCCGGCGCGAACGGATGGCACAGAAGAAATAACCAAGCTTCCGCAAGACAATTGAAAAGCCGCCGCGGCCAGGGCCGGGCGGTTTTTCTTATGTCATCGCCTGTCTTCTTCTGTTTGCAACTTTACGCGCCTCTGGTTGCCGAGCTTGTGTCGACCCTTTTCCTAGCGCCGTGACATCCACTCGTCGATCTGACGCTCCGCCTCGTCGCGTGCGACCCCGTAGCGGGCCTGAATACGCCCCGCAAGCTCCTGCCGACGACCATCGATGACGTCGAGATCGTCGTTGGTGAGCTTGCCCCATTGCGCCTGCACCTTGCCTTTCAGTTCATGCCATTTGCCTTCGACGATATCCCAATTCATTGCTTTGCCTTTCGGTTTGATGGGCCGCCACACGCGCGGCCCGTGAACTCAGTTGCGGGTCTTCGCATGGCTGTCGTGGCGCGCGGCAACCGTGTAACTGCCATCATCGACCTGCACCTTGACCTGCAAGCGGCCCGCAGGAGTGACGTGCCATTCGATGGTCGCGTCCTCGACAAGCAGAGCCGGGTCAACCTCGGCGCAGGCACCATAGGCGTGCTTGAAGGCCCCGGCGGTCGCCTTGATCGCCGGCGAAAGCAGTTCGCGGCATTCGTCTACGGTTTCGAACGCCTCGGTCGGCGCCGGCACCTCGCGGCAGGCGTCCGTGGCCTGCATGCAGCCGACCAGGACCATGATGGCAGCTATGTGTTCCATGGGCATGCTCCCCAACGTCAAACTTGAGAACGGCAAACGGGGACGACTGCCCTCCTGTTCCACCGGACGAGATCTAATTTTTGTTGGAACCTTTGCCCACGTAGCGCGTTCGCCGCGCCCATGCCTCGCGCTTCAGATGCGCATGGACGCCGTTCCGGCAGCCGTCGCTGCCGGCGAGAGATGCTATGCCGGACCGGCGGCTATGGAACAAAACGCAGCAGTCGTCGTTTTCGCAACGATAACAAGTGCTGCGACTGCGGCCGAGCGATGGAGGAGATGCTGGGAGGCAAGGACACACCACACGTAGCTCGCCCATTGCGAGCAAGTCAAAGCTGGCCAATGACGCGGCACCGGGTGCGACAGATGCCTCATTGTCGTCATTCTGTTCGTCATCAGTCCCGACAAATCAATTTCAAGTAACCGATTCTATGTTCAACAGAGCAACCGGATAGGAACGCGTCATGAAGAAGATACTGATCGTAGCAAGCCTCATTCTCCCGCTGGCCGCCTGCACGCAAACAGAAAAGGGTGCGGCAATCGGCGCAACCGGTGGCGCCATTGTCGGCGGCGCAGCAACGGGCAATGTCAGAGGTGCTGCCGTGGGCGCAGCGATCGGCGGCGTTGCCGGTGCACTCATCGGGAATGCCAACGAACCGGGCCGCTGCATCTATCGCGACCGCTACGGCCGCCGCTATGAGGCCGCCTGCTGATCGGCACGAACAATGGAGAAACGGGCCTTGGCCCGTTTCTTCCGTTAAGGCGGGTTAGGCTCAAGGCCCGCGCTCAGCCGCCGCCGCTTCCGCTTTCTCCAGCTTTTCAAGCAGATCGACGAAGAGCTCAGGAACCGGCTCCTGTTCCAGCGCTTGATAGAGCGCCTTCAATCTGGCGCCGATCAGCCCGTGGGCATCCGAATTTTCCGCGGCCACACCCGGTCCTCCGCCCCGCCCTTCCCCACTTTCGGTCCCGTCGTCCATGTTCCGCATCTACCGCCGCTTGCGGCCTTTCCGTTGTTTTCCAACCATCCGCACAGAAGACCGCCTGGCGAGTGTGCCGGATTTGCTCTAGGCCGAAAAACGTGTTCAAAACCATTCACGTATTCCGCCAGATGTCCCCTATCCTCAGAAAACAAACGAATCGTATTGCACCTAAGGAAGTCGTTGATGTCCCTTTCGACCCGGATCGCGCCACACCTGCCCTTCCTGCGCCGCTACGCCCGCGCCGTCACCGGTTCGCAGGCCGCGGGTGACGGATATGTGGCCGCCGTTCTCGAAGCCCTCATCGAAGACATCGGCCTCTTCCCGGATACGTCGAACGATCGAATCAGCCTCTACAAGCTATTCTGCTCGCAGTTCGAGAAGATTTCGATTGATCGGACGGAAAACGCCTCGCCCTTTGCCTGGGAACAACAGGCGGCCGCGAACCTGTCGCTGATCGCGCCTGCGCCGCGCCAAGCCTTCCTGCTCGTCTCGGTCGAAGGCTTCTCGATCGCCGATGCGGCGGAGATCATGGGTCTGAGCCAAGGCGAATTTTCGAAGCTCTTGACGGTTGCCTCGGAAGACATCTCACGCCAGGTCGCAACCGATGTGCTGATCATCGAGGACGAGCCGCTGATCGCGCTCGACATCGAAGACATGGTGACAAGCCTCGGCCACAGGGTCACGGGCATCGCCCGCACCCATACGGAGGCGCTGGATCTCTATCGCAAGACATCCCCGAGGATGGTGCTCGCCGACATCCAGCTCGCCGATGGCAGCTCGGGCATCGATGCCGTCAACGAAATCCTCACGCAGGCGACGGTGCCGGTGATCTTCATCACCGCCTTCCCCGAGCGACTGCTCACTGGCAAGCGGCCGGAACCGGCCTTCCTCGTGACCAAGCCGTTCAATCCGGACATGGTGAAGGCTCTGATCAGCCAGGCGTTGTTCTTCGACGAGCACGCCCGCTCGGCTCGGCGCTGATCTTTCCCCTTCAGCCAGGCAGTTGCCGTTCCGGCGGCTGCTCACGGATTTCTTCGACGATTGCAAGGACGATGAGAGAAAGCGGCAGCGCCAGCATGGCGCCGACCGCGCCCCACATCCAGGTCCAGAAGACGATCGCAATGAACACCAGAAACGGATTCACCTCGAGTTCACTGCCGAGGATGGCCGGAATGGCGAGATTTTCCATGGCCAGGTGAACGACGAAGAAAGCCACGGCCGGCGCCAGCGCCAGCCACAGCACCTCGTGCGTCATCAGCCCGCCGACGACAAGGCTCAGCGTCATCACCGTCACGCCGAGATAGGGAATGAAGCTTGAGACAAAAGCAAACAGGCCCCAGAGCGGCGGCATGGCGAGGCCACCGACGAGTGCGATGACCATCGTCACAGTTCCGAGTGCCAGATAGATCAGGCTGGCGATGGAGAAGTACCGCGCCAGTGCATCTTCAATGGCATTCATGATGCGGATGGCGCTGAGGCGCTGCTCGCGGCCGGCAAAGGCGAGAATGATGGCTTTGCGCAGTTCCAGCCGGCCAAGCAGAAACAAACCGAGCGCTGCGAGAAAGATCAAAGTCTGTACGAGGGCCGGTGTCAGTCCCCCGACGGTGGCAGCGAGCATCGGGCCGGCGTTCTTCATAACGGTATCGGCAATCGCATCGTTCCCTACGCTCCGCGCGACCGCCAGCCGCAACCACTCAAACCGGTCGACAAAGGGCATGATGCGCGCCACGACGCCCTCGGCAAGCTTCGGCGCTTCGGAGGCGAGTGCCGTCAGCGGGCCGAGCAATGCGTTGACGAGGAAGGACAGACCGATCACGAAAATCATCGCCAGCAGCAGGCCGCCGAAGATCGGCGGCAAACCATAGCGCGCCAGTGCGTCAGCCGTGCGCCCGAGAACGATACCGACAACGATCGCGAGCGTGATGGGCAGCAGGATCGTCTCCATGGTGTAGATGGCAGCGGACCCGGCAATGACGAAGAGGCCGACGATGCTCCAGGCAACCATCAGATCGATACCGTCACGCCGCGGCGCGGTCGACGGCGCCGCCGTCGCAACGGCCGCCTCCTCTTCGACAATGCGTCTTGCGCGCTTGTACTCGTGTGAAGCACCGGCTCGCCGCAAGGTTTCCAAGATCACGCCTCGCTGTCCCTCAGGCATGCCTCGCTGTCCTTCAGGCACGGACGCGCGACTGCCGTCCGGTCTTGCGGGCAGGACATCGAACTGCCCAGCCGCAGGCTTCGCCTCAGATTGCGGCACGCCGCCTGGATCGCGCTCGATCAATGACGTTCCGGTGGAAAGATATGCAGGGTCAGCGAGAGCAGACCGAGGCCGAGAATGATGACGAGCAAGGTGTTAGCGACACCCGCAGCGGTGTCCGGAATGAGACCGAAAGCGATCAGGACGCCCGCGAAAAGAAGGACACAGACCCGTGGTAGCCAATAGAGCATAGACAGTCCTCCCAAAGGTTGGCCCGGTTTTTTGGCCAGATTCTTGGTTCGGACGATAACGTGCGGGCTCGCCAATTGGTTCCCTGCGCGACCCAAGCGGCGCCACGAAAAACGCCGCCGGACAGGAGGTCCGACGGCGCTGAAAGCGTGATGCGGAAAAGCCCGTACCGCAGGGCTTAGGCGGCAGCGACGACGATGACCTCGACGAGGTATTCCGGGGTCGCAAGCTTGGCTTCGCCGGTAGCGCGCGCGGGGGTATGGCCCTGCGGAGCCCAGGCATCCCAGACGGAGTTCATCTTCGGGAAATCGGCCATGTCGGCAAGCCAGATGGTGGCCGAGAGGATGCGGGTCTTGTCGGTGCCGGCGAGCGCCAGAAGACGGTCGACTTCGGCAAGCGCCTGCTTCGTCTGCGTCACGACATCGTCACCGGCGTTACCGACCTGGCCGGCGAGGTAAACGGTGTTGTTGTAGACCACGGCCTGGCTCATACGGGGGCCGGTTTCGAAACGCTTGATTTCCATGATCGTGTTCCTGAGGTTGGGCCGAACGGTCGTCCGGCCGAAAAGCGGCTGCCCGCCGCCCAGAGGCGAGAAGTGAAGGCGGCGCGACACCTCTACACCATCGTGTCTTGATGTCAAAGAAGCCGGGCAGTGGCTGCCCGGCTTCTCTTGTTTCCTCGGCGAAAATCAGCGGTGATGGATCAGGCCGCCTGCTTCTTCTTCGCCAATCGTGCCTTGATGCTCTCCACGTCCGCACGCGGCGTCGCGGCAAACAGCGTCCTGGTATAGCTGTGTTTCGGATCGGCGAAGACCTCGTCACGGCTGCCATATTCGACGGCTTCGCCGAAATACATCACCATGACGTCGTCGGCGATGTAACGCACGACCGAGAGGTCATGGCTGATGAAGACGTAGGTCAGCTTGAGCTCGTCCTGCAGATCGGCGAGCAGGTTCAAGACCTGTGCCTGAACCGAAAGGTCGAGCGCCGATACCGGCTCGTCGAGCACCAGCAGCTTCGGGTTCAGCATCAGCGCGCGCGCAATGGCGATACGCTGGCGCTGGCCACCGGAGAACATGTGCGGGTAGCGGTTGAAGTGCAGGTCGGTGAGACCGACCTTCTTCAACATCGTCATCGCCCGATCGCGACGCTCGTCGGCGGGCGTATCGGTATTGATGACCAGCGGCTCCATCAGGATGTCGCCGATCTTCTGACGCGGGTTGAGCGAGCCGTAAGGGTTCTGGAAGACGATCTGCACCTTGCGGCGCATCTCCGGCGTCATGTCGCCCTTGGCGATGTCGATCTTCTTGCCTTCGATCAACAGCTCGCCCGAGGTCGCCGGGTCGATCAGAGTGAGGATGCGGCCAAGCGTGGACTTGCCGCAGCCGCTCTCGCCGACGATCGCCAGCGTCTTGCCCTGTTCGACGCTGAAGCTCACGCCCTTCAAGGCATGAACGGTCTTTGCCTTCTTTATAAGGCCGCCGGGGATATGGTAGTCGCGCACCAGGTTGCGCGCTTCAAGGATCACGCTCATTGGGCCGCTCCTTCATCGACGAAGAGTTCGGAGATCGTCGGCAGACGATCGCCGGTCGCGTTGTCCGGCAAAGCCGCCAGAAGTGCGCGGGTATAGTTGCTCTTCGGATTTTCGAAGAGCGTCAGCACGTCGGCCTCTTCCATCTTGCGGCCCTTGTACTGCACGACCACCCGGTCGGCGGTCTCCGCGACCACGCCCATGTTGTGCGTGATCATGATCAGGCCCATCTTGTGCTCGGCCTGCAGCTTCATCAGCAGGTCGAGGATCTGCTTCTGGATCGTCACGTCGAGCGCGGTGGTCGGCTCGTCGGCGATCAGAAGCTTCGGGTTGCAGGCGATCGCGATCGCGATCATCACACGCTGGCACTGGCCGCCCGACATCTGATGCGGGAAGTGACCGAGCCGCTCGGCCGGATCGGGAATGCCGACCGCCTCGAACAGTTCGATGGCGCGCTTGCGGCGGCCGGCCTTGTCGAGACCCATGTGGATGCGCAGCACTTCCTCGATCTGGAAGCCGACGGTGAAGCACGGGTTGAGGCTGGCGATCGGCTCCTGGAAGATCATGGCAATATCCTTGCCGATGATCTTGCGTCGCTCGTTCGCCGACATGCCCAAGAGGTCGCGGCCGTTGAAGGTGAGCTTGTCGGCCGTGACCTTCGCCGTCCAGGGCAGAAGTCCCATGGCGGCCAGCATCGACACGGACTTGCCCGAGCCGCTCTCGCCGACGATCGCCAGAACCTCGCGTTCGTGGACCTTCATGGAGACGCCGTTGACGGCGCGGAAGGGACCGGCGGCCGTCTGGAATTCGACGACCAGGTTTTCGATTTCGAGAAGCGCCATGATCAGGACCTCTTCAGCTTGGGATCGAGAGCATCGCGCAGGCCGTCACCCATCAGGTTGATTGCCAGCACCGTGATCAGGATCGCGATACCCGGAAGCGTGACCACCCACCAGTGGCTGCTGATGAACTCGCGGGCTTCGGCGAGCATCGTGCCCCATTCCGGTGTCGGCGGTTGGGCGCCCATGCCGAGAAAGCCGAGGGCCGCAGCGTCGAGAATGGCGCTCGAGAAGGAGAGCGTCGCCTGGACGATCAGCGGCGCCATGCAGTTGGGCAGGATCGTCTTGAACATCAGGCGACCATGACCGGCACCGGCCACCTTGGCGGCGACGACATAGTCGCGGGTCTTTTCGCTCATGACGGCCGCGCGCGTCAGGCGCACGAAGTGCGGCTGGAAGACGAGCGCGATCGCGATCATGGCGTTGACGAGGCCCGGTCCGAGAACAGCCACAAGCACCAGGGCGAGCAGCAGCGACGGGAAGGCGAGGATGATGTCCATCACGCGCATGATGACGGTATCGACCCAGCCGCGGAAGTAGCCGGCGATGACGCCGAGAGCGATGCCCCCAACCAGCGACAGCGTCGTCACGATGACGCCGACGAACAGCGAGAAGCGCGTGCCGTAGATCAGACGGGACAGCATGTCGCGGCCGACGGCGTCGGTACCGAGCAGGTAGCCGGCGCGGCCGCCCTCCTGCCAGACCGGCGGAACCAGAACCGCATCACGGTACTGCGCCACCGGATCATGGGGCGCGATCCACGGCGCAAAGACCGCCAGCAGAACGAGGAGCAGGAAGAACACGAGGCCGATGACGGCGCCGCGGTTCTCGGAGAAATAATACCAGAACTCGGCCAGTCGCGCCCGGCGGGACGGATCGGTCGAAACGGCGCTTGTTGCAGCAGCTTGAGACATGACGCCCTCCTTAGTGCCGGATACGCGGATTGATCAGACCGTAGAGCAGGTCGACGATGAGATTGACCACCATGATCACCGCAGCGATGACCAGCAGGCCCCCCTGGATGACGGCGTAGTCACGACGCGACACCGAATCCACCATCCACTTGCCGATACCCGGCCACGAGAAGATCGTCTCCGTCAGGATCGCGCCGGCGAGCATGACGCCCACCTGCAGACCGATGGTGGTAACCACCGGAATCAACGCGTTGCGCAGCGCATGGACGCCAACGACGCGGAAGGTCGAAAGACCCTTGGCGCGCGCCGTGCGGACGTAATCTTCAGAGAGGACTTCAAGCATCGCCGAGCGCGTCTGGCGCGCGATGACCGCAAGCGGAATGGTGCCAAGCACGATCGTCGGCAGGATCAGGTGGCTGACCGCCGACTTGAAGGCGCCGGCCTGGCCGGACAGCAGCGAGTCGATCAGCATGAAACCGGTAACCGGCGGGAAGAAGTACATCAGCGAGATACGGCCCGAGACCGGCGTCCACTGCAGCATGCCGGAGACCAGCATGATGAGCAGCAGGCCCCACCAGAAGATCGGCATGGAGAAGCCGACGAGTGCGGTGCCCATCATCGCCTGGTCGATGGCCGAGCCGCGCTTGATCGCCGCAATCACGCCGGCCGGAATGCCGAGGATGATCGCAAACAGGATCGCGCAGAGCGAAAGCTCGACGGTCGCCGGGAACAGCTCGAAGAACTGGTCGATGACCGGCTTCTTGGTCACGATCGAAGTACCGAAATCCCCGTGGAGCACGCCCCAGAGATAGTCGAGGTACTGGACCACGATCGGTCGGTCGAAACCGAGCGCATGTGAAATTTCAGCATGCCGCTCCGGCGACATGACGCGCTCGCCCGAAAGCAGCGCCACCGGATCGCCCGGAAGCAGGCGAATGAAGGAGAAGGCGATGATGGAGACCCCGACGAAGGTCGGTATCAGGACAGCCAATCGCCCCAAGAGAAATCGGAACATGTTAAACCCCGCGCCATGTTGCCGCGGCATTGTATCCCGCCGCTGGCACCACTGCATGCTTTCCCACTTAACGGCGAAGCATACAGCAAGTCGAAATGCCACAGCGACCTTTTGCGCTCCAGGAGGAACTCGGGTCGCTATAGTGGATGCAAAGAGGGGCGCTTGCCCTTGGCAAACGCCCCCTTAAGGATCAGTTAACTAAATTACTCGGTGATGTCCACGCCGTCGAAGGCAAAATCGCCGAGCGGGCTCTGAACGAAGCCCTCGACATTCTTGCGCATCGGCACGACGGAGAGCGAGTGGTCGATCGTCGCCCACGGCGCCTCGCGCTTGAAGACGGCCTGGGCCTCTTCGTAGAGCTTGGTGCGCTCGGCGATATCCGAGGTTTCCTTCGCCTTCTTCACGAGGGTGTCGAATTCCTGGTTGCACCACTGCGCACGGTTGTTGCCGCCGACAGCATTGCAGCCGAGAAGCGTGTCGAGGAAGTTGTCCGGGTCGCCGTTGTCGCCGGTCCAGCCGAGGATGACGGCACCGTCACGATCCTTCGCCTTGGACTTGTCGAGGTATTCGGCCCATTCGTAAGAGACGATCTCGACCTTGACGCCGACCTTGGCGAAGTCCGACTGCATCAGTTCAGCTGCGCGGCGAGCGTTCAGCATGTACGGACGCGAAACCGGCATTGCCCAGAGCTTCATCGACAGGTCCTTGACGCCTGCGTCCTCGAGCATCTTCTTGGCTGCTTCCGGCTCGTAGGTGTCGTCTTCAAGCTTGTCGTTGTAGGACCACATCGTCGGCGGGATCGGGTTGACGGCCGGCTGGGCAGCGCCCTGGAAGACGGCGTCGACGATTGCCTGCTTGTTGATCGCCTTGTTCAGCGCCTTGCGCACTTCCGGCTTGTCGAACGGAGCCTGGGTCGTGTTGTAGGCGAGGTAGGCGACGTTGAGGCCGGCCTGTTCCATGACCTTCAGGTTCGGGTCAGCCTTCATCTTTTCGACGTCGGCAGCGTTCGGATACGGCATCAGGTGGCATTCGCCGGCCTGGAGCTTCTGGAAGCGAACCGAAGCGTCGGTGGTGATTGCGAAGACGAGGTCGTCGATCTTCTGCTTGCCGCCCCAGTAGTCCGGGTTCGCCTTGTAGCGGATGACAGCATCCTGCTGGTACGCGACGAAGGCGAACGGACCGGTGCCGAGCGGCATCTGGTTCATCTGCTCCATCTTGCCGTCAGCCTGCAGCTTGTCGGCATATTCCTTCGACAGGATCGAAGCGAACGGCATCGCGATATTGGCGAGGAACGGAGCTTCCTTGCGCGTCAGGGTGAACTTGACGGTCAGGTCGTCAACCTTTTCGACCGACTTGATGACTTCCGGGAAGCCCATGCCGGCTGCGTATTCCCACGAAGCGCCGGTGATGTACTTGTTCCACGGATTGTCGGCCTTCAGCTGGCGCTCGTAGGAGAACACCACGTCGTCGGCGGTCAGCTCGCGGGTCGGCGTGAAGAACTCGGTCGTCTGGAACTTGACGCCCGGACGCAGCTTGAACGTGTATACGAGACCGTCGTCGGAAATCGTCCAGCTCTCGGCAAGGCCCGGCTCGACTTCGGTCGTGCCCTTCTTGAACTCGAGCAGGCGGTTGTAGACCGTGTGTGCCGCCGCGTCGAACGTCGTGCCGGCGGTATACAGGCCCGGGTCAAAACCCTCAGGCGAACCTTCCGAGCAATAGACGAACGTCTTCGACCAGGCAGAGCCGGCCATCAGCGTGGCAAGCGCCGTCGCTGCAAACAGAGTAGTGAGCTTTTTCATGAGCTTTGCTTCCCAGATTTGTTTTTGTTCTCGTGTTTTCCTGACGCGGAATGCCGTTGCCCCCCGGTCAAGGCCGGATGGAACGACATTTGGCGTCGCATTGCAATAAGTCGCCGCATAAATTTGTCTATGCGAAAAATTCGCCCGCAGGTAGAGCCGGGATCTCTGTCCACTGTTTTAGAATCGACTGACGAATCAATGCAGCGCGACACCTTCGAACCAAGGCTTCCCGGCTGTTTCCGCAGGGTTTACAACGTGCCTTGTTCGTCCCTCCACCGGGGCTAGTCTCGCCCCGGATGCCCGCCTTTATTCTAGCGCGAACGGCGGGCCTGCGGAATACACGATCATCCGCCTCACGAGAGTGAGATTCGGTACCGACAGGTTTCCGTCAATCCCAAGATACTATGGTAGAAATCACCAACAGGATTGTGCAATAGAATGTATACAAAACTCGGGGGAGACAATCGACGTGCCCAGACGTCCTTGGGAGGGACCGGCAGCCGCCTTTTACAGTTTGCCGTCTTTCGGCAGGTTTGCCGAGGGACGGGCATGATGCTTGCTGCCAGCAATGCCGGCGCCGATCTTTGCCGGTTGATCGCTCCGGCGCGCCGGATAGACTGCCGCGCGACGACAAGGGGATAGCCATTCCGTGGCGGCTTTGCTGGAAAATCACAGGCGATACGATCTTCGCGACGAACTTGAGAAAGCGCTGAACCGCGTAGACTTCTTCCGCATCTTCCACACGATGGCGCTCAGGTTCGGCTTCAGCCATTTCGGCATTCTTCAGCTCGGCAACGAGAACGACGCGTGCATGCTGTCCACCCGCCTGGTGCTGCATGATCTTCCCTCCGGGCTTGCCGAGGAATACGACAAGCGCCACCGCTTCGGTGACTCCCTCTTCTACAAGACGCTGCACCGGTCGGCGATTTCCTCCGTCTGGCGGACGGACGACCCGGGCTGCGACACCAGCCAGAATTTGCTCGTGCAGCTCGGTTTCGAGCTGCTGCTCAGCGTGCCCGTGCATGCGGCTGCCACCGGCGCGCGCTACGCCGTTCTCTTTCTCGGTGATGGCGATGACATCGGCCGCACCGAGCATGTCGAAGTCGCCTATGACGCGGTCTCAGCCTTCGACTACTTCTATCGCATCGCGCTGGCCAACAAGACCGGCATGGGCCTAACGCCGCGGGAGACCGAAATTCTCAAGTGGATCTCGCACGGGAAGACGGCAAGCGAGATCGCTCTCATCGTTTCCGTGTCGGAGCACACCGTGAATTCCCACACCGCAACGATCCTGAAGAAGCTTGATGTCGTCAACCGCACCCAGATGGTGGCGAAGGCGATCCGAGAACAGATCATCCAGTGACAGCCGATGCGTGGTATCCCACTACACCACGCCCAACGAACAGGACGCCTGCAAATCAGCAAGGGTATCGGTCATGACGCGAAAAGCTCACATCCTGCTCGTTGACGACGATCCGACTGAAAACCTGATCCTGCGCGCCTTGATCCGCAAGGTGAGCAATATCGAGATCGAGCTGCATTACTGCCAGACGATGGAGGGCGCGCTGGAGTTCCTGCGCTCGGGCAAGCCGGTGTCGATGATCCTCCTGGACAACCGACTTCAGCCGCAGCGCGATTTCCGCGAGACCGTGCCGGCGCTTCGGCACCAGGGTTACATCGGGCCGATCGGGGTGATTTCGGCGTCGCTCGCCGATCCCTACTTTCAGAATCTGGAGGAGTATGGTGCCGACTTCCGCATCGACAAGGCGGAAATCGACCCGACCGCGATCGATTTCATATTGCGGGAATATCTGCCGCAGGGGTGAACCCAGCGAAGCTCCGCTACAGCGCCGCGCGTTCTATCAGACGCGCAAAGGTCGCTGTAGCACTTTGATTTGCTGCATATCTTTGTCCTTAAAACGAGGTCGATTTAAGGTGACATGCAGTAGGCCCTGGATCGTCAGGCAGCCGTGGTCTGCGGACGCTTCGTTTCTTCGAGACCGAGCAGGAAGTTGATCTGGGGACGCGCCTTGACGAGGTCGTCGATCGTGTAGCCCTGAAGCACCTCAAAGAAGGCGTTGAGCGCCTTGCGGAGCGCCGAATTGAGGCCACAGCTATCGACGAGCGGACAGTCGATCTCGCCGGCCTCGAAGCATTCCGCCATGGCGAAGCTGTCTTCCGTTACCTTGACGACATCGAACAGGGTGATGGCGGATGCGGGCTTCGGCAGGCGCACGCCGCCATTGCGGCCGCGGACGGTCTCGACAAGGCCGGCCTTGGTCAGCGGCTGCAGGATCTTGAAGAGAAACAACTCGGAAACGCCATAGGCCCTGGCGATTTCGGGAATGCGGCTGAGCTTTTCTCCGTTGGCGGCGCAGTACATCAACATGCGAACCGCGTAGTTCGTTTGTTTCGTCAGACGCATCATTCACTCCGGCATTCGAGAGGTTCACGAGTTCATCATATAGGACGGATCGTAGTTTGGAACAATTCCAAAAAGCTCGAAAATTCACTTCTTGTTGAGTGTTAACCGTTTCCCGATTGACTGTTCTGGGCGCTGAGGTCAAGAAAGATGAGCATTTTTGTTAACTTAGCTCAAACAAGAAAATGGAGGAAGCGATGTCCGTTTCAAGAGCAGCGATGGGCGTTTTGTCCCTGACGGCAACCCTGCTTACGACGAGCGCCGCCTGGGCCGACGGTGAGGTCAATATCTATTCCTACCGGCAGCCCGATCTGATCAAGCCGCTGCTCGACGCCTTCACCAAGGAAACCGGCATCACCACCAACGTGCTCTTCCTCGACAAGGGCCTCGTCGAGCGCATCCAGGCCGAAGGCGCCAACTCGCCGGCCGACGTGATCCTGACGGTCGACATCAGCCGCCTGACCGAAGCCAAGGACGCAGGCGTCACCCAGCCGGTCGTCAACGAGACGATCAGCAAGGACATCCCGGCACATTTCCGCGATCCTGACGGCAACTGGTTCGGCCTCACCACGCGCGGCCGCGTCGTCTACGCTTCCAAGGACCGCGTCGCCCAGGACGACATCACCTATGAAGAACTTGCCGATCCGAAGTGGAAGGGCAAGATCTGCACCCGCGACGGCCAGCACTCCTACAACATCGGCCTGTTCGCCTCGATGATCGCCCACCATGGCGAAGCCGAAACCGAGAAGTGGCTGACGGGCCTCAAGAACAATCTCGCCAAAAAGCCCGACGGCGGCGACCGCGACCAGGCCAAAGCGATTCTCGCCGGCGAATGCGACCTCGCACTCGGCAACACCTACTATGTCGGTCTGATGCTGACCAACGAGAAGGAGCCGGAACAGAAGGATTGGGCTGCCGCCATCAAGGTGCTCTTCCCGAACGCCAAGGACCGCGGCACGCACGTCAACATCTCGGGCATGGCACTCGCCAAGAACGCCCCGAACAAGGACAACGCGCTGAAGCTGATGGAATTCCTGTCGGAAGGCGAAGCCCAGAAGATCTACGCCGAGCAGGTCTACGAATATCCGGTTCTTCCGGGCGCCGAGCCGTCAGACGTCGTGAAGTCCTTCGGCACGATCAAGCCGGACGAATTGCCTCTCGCCGACATCGCCGCCAACCGCAAGAAGGCATCGGAACTGGTCGACAAGGTCGGCTACAACGACGGCCCGCAGGACTGATCGCGAACCGAACTCGCGTTACGGACAGCGGGCCTCGGCCCGCTGTTTTCGTTTCAGGTCGCTGGACGGCAAGAACCGCAGGCTCATTGGGCCCCGGCACGCAACTGGGCAGCATAGTCGAGGATTGCCTTGCGACGCTCGGGCGTGCCGGGATGGGTCGACAGGATGCTGGTGTCGCCGTGGTCATCGAGCTTGTCTTCGAGCAGATCAAAGAAGCGGGCGATCGCCGTCGAATCCCTGCCGGCCTTCTGCATCAACTCGACCGAGTGCCTGTCCGCAGCACTTTCCGCGCCGCGTGAGTAGGACAACGTCAAAAGACCGGCGCCCTGTACCAGAATGTCTTCAGCACCGGACCCGATGTCGCCGCCGATCATCATGATCAGCCCGGCGACGCCGGCGGCACGGTAGATCTGCCGCAGGCTATGCTCGAGCTCGACGTGACCGATCTCGTGCGCCAGCACACCGATGATCATTTCGGTATCGTCGCCGGCAAGCTCGATCAGCTCATCGGTGACAATCAGCGTGCCGTCGGGTAGCGCGAAGGCATTCGGGCCGATGGTGCCACCCTTGCGGAAGTTGAGCCTATATCCGCCCTCGCCGCGATCGGACTGGCGCGCGATCGCGTTGAACCCGTCACGGATCTTGTTCTGCCGCTCAGCTGAAAGCGCCGACGTGTCGAGCAGCGTTCGATCCATTGTTTCCAAGGTGCTTGCCGACATGATCTTCGGCACGATCGGCGGCGTCACCAGCACGGCGACTTCGACGAGCGCCGGCACGGCATAACGATAGATGGCCACGCCGCAGAGCACGGTCGCCAAAACGACCGCGATCAGGCGCGGGTGGAAACGCTCCCACTCGTGGACGAGACTGGTTTTTCCCTTCCGTTTGAGGAAGCGATCCATGGCGTCGTTGTCGGTCGTCTCGAACAGCGAACCGTCGGGAAACTCGACACGACGCGGAATGGCGCCGACACGCGCGGAAATGTCGACGGCGGCAAGCACGCCGCCTGCAAGTTCGACACCGTCCTCACCCAAGGCTTTGACGCCGCCGCCATCTTCGATCAGCCGCGAGGGCACCGACCGGCTGGAACCGGCGGGATGCCACTCGCCAACAGCAATCTCTGTGACGCTAGAAGCCAAAGTCGAAGCCTTCGAAATCCATGAACTCCGAACCAACGGCCGAACCTTCCTGGGCGATCTTGTCGAACATCTCGCCGACATTACCTTCGAAATGTACACCCGTATGTTCATTGACATAGCGCGTCATGCGCACCGCAGCCCAGGGACGCATCAGGCCCAGTGTGAGGAGGGTGACGATCACGTTGGTGATCGTGATCCAGGCGTAACGGCCCCGCGACAGATCGCTCGTCAGCTGATGCTTGCCGTCGAAGGTCGTTGCCGACCAGGCGACGTTGCGAACGCCAGCACGATAGAACAGCGTCGCGACCCCGAAGATCGAGAAGAACGCGAGGTAGCCGATGACGAACAACGCAATCATCGAAACCTGCAATTCCGGGGTGGCCACATAGGAACCGTCGAACAGCGTCATGATCACGGCCAGGTTGAGGAAACCGATAAAGGCGATGATCAGCAGGCCGGCAACGATGATGGCCGCCGACAGGAACCAGGACTTGTAGATCGCACCGACCGAAGGATCGGTCGTAAATGCCCTTTGTCCGTAACGCAGGTTGCTGCCGATGTAGCGGTAGGACCAGCGGCTGGCGAGCGGCACCAGGATTCCGAGCGTCAGAACCGAGATGACCGGACCGACAATAAAGGCGAGGAACGCACCGCCGACGCCGCCGACGAAATCGAACCGCACATTGCGATAGCTGGTGACGCGGGCGCTGAAACGCAGGCCCCTGACGACCAGCCACGGCACGAAGACCACCAGCAGCAGCGCAAGGATGATGCCGGCGATCGGCACGAAGGTCAGCATGACGTTGTAGAAAATCAGGTAGGCGAACACGATCACCCGGCCGATCAGGATCTGCTTGCCCTTCGCATGATATTCGAAGGCGCGCCCGAGCAGCACAGTATTGCCATAGAAATAGCGGTTGCGGCGGACTTTTGCCCAGGCGGAATAGATGCCGAGCGTGATGATCGTCAGCAGCACGTTGACGATCCAGATGCCAAAATACTCTTTTCCGCTACCGCTGAACGACAGGCGGTGGAAATTGTCCGGTACCCTCTGCGTCGACGTCCCTTGCATCGACGCCGTTTCGGCCACGACCATGATAAAACCTCTCTCAATGAAAATCAGCTTGCGGCGGCCCGCTAACAGACAGGCGCCGCGTTGCGACAGGATGACGTCATTTGTGAACCCAGCGAACCGTGGCTATCCCCCCGGATGAGCCTTCCATGCAAAAGAACGATCGAAATGCCTGCAATATTCGACCGAGGCGCGAATCAATTTTCAGCGCCTCGGGGATATCAAATTAGTTGCAGCGCAGCATGGCATGCAACAGGAAAGGAGCTCCCGAGGGAGGTCCCCGGCGCGCAACAAAAAAGGGCCTCCCGAAGGAGGCCCTGGAGGCGGGAGGATCTTTGTCCCGTCGTTACTTCATCGTCGGCATGACGAACTCGGCACCATCCTTGATGCCCGAGGGCCAGCGCTCGGTGATGGTCTTCGTGCGGGTCCAGAACTTGATCGAGTCCGGGCCATGCTGGTTCAGGTCGCCGAAGGACGAGGACTTCCAGCCGCCAAAGGAGTGGTAGGCGAGCGGAACCGGGATCGGGACGTTGACGCCAACCATGCCGATGTTGATGCGCGAGGCGAAGTCGCGGGCCGCATCGCCGTCACGGGTGTAGATCGCGACGCCGTTGCCATATTCGTGCTTCATCGGCAGGTCGAGGGCTTCCTCGTAGTTCTTGGCGCGAACGACCGAGAGAACCGGTCCGAAGATTTCCGTCTTGTAGATGTCCATGTCCGGGGTGACATGGTCGAACAGGCAGCCGCCGATGAAGTGGCCGTTTTCATAGCCCTGCAGCTTGAAGTCGCGGCCGTCGACCACGAGCTCAGCACCCTGCTCGACACCGCTGTCGATCAGGCTTCTGATGCGCTGCTCGGCTTCCTTGGTGACGACCGGACCCATGTCGGCCTTTTCGTCGGTGTAGGGACCGATGCGCAGGCTTTCGACCATCGGGGTCAGCTTCTGGATCAGGCGGTTGGCGGTTTCTTCACCGACCGGGACGGCAACCGAGATCGCCATGCAGCGCTCGCCGGCCGAGCCGTAGCCGGCGCCCATCAGCGCATTGGCGGCCTGGTCGAGATCGGCGTCGGGCATGATGATCATATGGTTCTTGGCGCCGCCGAAGCACTGGGCGCGCTTGCCGTTCATCGCTGCCGTGCCATAGACGTAGCGGGCAATCGGGGTCGAGCCGACGAAGGTAACGGCGGCAATATCCGGATGGGTGAGGATCGCGTCGACGGCGCCCTTGTCGCCGTTGACGACGTTGAGGATACCTGCCGGCAGGCCGGCTTCAATCATCAGTTCTGCGAGGCGCATCGGAACGGACGGGTCACGCTCGGACGGCTTCAGGATGAAGGCGTTGCCGCAGGCGATCGCCGGGGCGAACATCCACATCGGGATCATCGCCGGGAAGTTGAACGGCGTGATGCCGGCGCCGATGCCGACGGCCTGGCGGATCGAATACATGTCGATGCCGGGGCCTGCACCTTCGGTAAATTCGCTCTTCTGCAGATGCGGAATGCCGATGACGAATTCGCAGACTTCGAGGCCGCGGACGAGGTCACCCTTGGCGTCTTCGACGGTCTTGCCGTGTTCGCGCGAGAGGATCTCGGCGAGTTCGTTCATATGCGTGTTCAGGAGCTCGACGAACTTCATGAAGACGCGGGCACGGCGCTGCGGGTTGGTGGCCGCCCATTTCGGCTGCGCCGCCTTGGCGCTTTCGACCGCTGCCGCAAGCTCCGCGTCGCTTGCGAGCGCCACCGTGCCCTGCACTTCGCCGGTTGCCGGGTTGAAGATGTTGGCAACGCGACCGCTCTTGCCGGCGACGCGCTTGCCATCGATGAAATGACCGAGTTCGTACATGGTTGGTTCCTCCAGACCTTGATTGTGGCGGCATGATCGCACTACGATTTCAACAAAGCAATTTCCGATATTCAGCAACCGTTGTGCAAAAACTAAAGTCCATGGTGTTGAGACGAGGTATCTGCCTATGAATTGGGACGATGTGAGAATGTTTCTAGCCGTGGCGCGCACCGGGCAGATCCTGGCGGCATCGAAGCGGCTGGGCGTCAACCATGCCACGCTCAGCCGCCGGGTGACGGCGCTTGAGGAAACCTTGAAGACCCGGCTGCTGGTGCGCCGGCCGAATGGCTGCGAGCTGACCGCCGAAGGGGAAATCTTCCTGACGGCAGCCGAGCGGATGGAGACGGAGATGCTGGCGGCGCAATCGCAGATCGGCCGGATCGACACGGCAATCGCCGGCACGGTGCGCATCGGCGCGCCCGACGGCTTCGGCGTCTCGTTCCTGGCGCCGCGCCTCGGGCGCCTGACGGCCCGCTATCCGGAGCTGAAGCTGCAACTGGTGCCGGTGCCGCGTTCCTTTTCGCTGTCGCAGCGCGAGGCCGATATCGCAATCACCATCGAGCGACCGGAACAGGGCCGCCTCGTCTCCTCGAAGCTTACGGATTACACGCTCGGTCTTTACGCCTCATCGGACTACCTGGAAAAACACGGGACGCCGCAGACGATCGACGATCTGAGGGAACATCGCCGCATCGGCTATGTCGAGGACCTGATCTTCACGCCATCTCTGAATTTCTCCGCCGAGATCATGCGAAGCTGGGACGCCTCGTTCGAGATCTCCAGCGCCACCGGCCAGACGGAAGCCGTGCGCTCCAGCGCCGGCATCGGCATCCTGCACAACTATATCGCCCGCCACACGCCGGAGCTCAAACGCATCCTGCCGGAAACGACGATCCGCCGCGCCTATTGGACCACCTATCACGAAAGCGCCCGGGACCTCGTGCGCGTGCGCACGGTGGTGGCCTTCCTGCAGGAACTGGTGACAGCGGAACATCAGATCTTCGTCTGAGACCGGACCGGGCCAGGATGCACGAGAGACGGCGCGTCCGCGGGGCGCACGAGCACGATCAACGGGAGCGGCGCACCGAGGCGCTTCAAACGAGAAAGAGAAGAAATAAGGAGAATGGTACGGTTGCCAGAAGCCGTTTTTTTGTCCCACATTTTTCGAAGTGCCTGAGTTTGCTTGCTTTTCAGAATTCCTGCGGGCCCACCATGCGTCACATCGCATCGTAAACTCTGAAGTCTGAAACTGCGGGCTCTGGGACGCAAATCCCCAAAGCCCGCAAATTAAGGTTTACGGCTGCAGATTGACGGTAAGCTTTGCGATTTCACCGTTAAAGGCGAACGGGACCTGATAATCAGTTTCATCTACACCTGTGCGAGTATCGACGCCCACATCGAAAGTCTCATCCCAAGGCATGAGCGCCGGGATCGTGTGTGGTATTTTCGCGTTCGCGACCTCCTTGCCGTCCACCTTCAGGACGCCAGTGCCGCCCTTGCCCATGCCGGGTCCGTCAGATTTGAAATCGAACACCAGCGTGTGCTTGCCGGATGAAAGGGTGTCCTGCCCCTCCCAACGGAAGCGCTCCATATTGACGAAGTTGTACAGAAATACGGGTTTGCCCTTGAGGAGATAGAACCCGTATCCACCGAAGCGCCCCCCTGTGGTGACGAGCATACCCTCGCCGCCGTTTTCAGGAACGGTTACCTCTGCGGTGATCGTGTAGGATTTGTTGATGACGCTGGGTGCATTGCTTGTCGGAAGACCTGACACTACGCCGGCGTAGCTAAACTCCTTCCGTCCGGCGGTGGTGCTCGGCCGTGGCGTCTCAAGGCGTTCCAGGATCGAGTTGTCCAATGGGAAGACGTCGTACTTCGCCGCTTCCATCAGAAACAGTTCCTGCATCTGGTGCAATTTTTCCGGCATTTTTGCAGCAAGGTCGTTGTTCTGGGAATAGTCCTCAGTGAGGTTGTACAGTTCCCATTTATAGCCATCGACGACGTCCGGCATCGCCGTCGTGCCCATCAACCACGGCGCTGCTGGTGGTGTCGTGCAGGCATACCAGCCATCGCTGTAGATGCCGCGATTGCCGAACATTTCAAAGTATTGCGTTTTGCGGGCAGATGAGGCTTGGGCATTGTCCCATGTATAGGCCATGCTCACGCCTTCGATCGGTTTCTGCGCAACGCCATCGACCATAACCGGGGCGGTTATGCCTGTTGCTTCGAGGATCGTAGGAACGATATCGATCATGTGGTGGAACTGAGTGCGAACTCCACCGGCTTCCTTGATCCGTGCGGGCCAGGACATCGCCATGCCCTGACGCGTGCCGCCGAAGTGCGAAGCAACCTGCTTCGTCCATTTGAACGGCGTGTCAAACGCCCATGACCAGGCAACCGACATATGCGGATAGGTTTGGTTGGAGCCCCATTTATCATAGAACGCCATCTGCTCTGCGACCGGCATCTGCATGCCTTCGATCGTGATCAGTTCGTTCGGGGTTCCGAGCACGCTTCCTTCGGCGCTGGTGCCGTTGTCACCTTCAATGTAGATGACGAGGGTGTTGTCGAGCTTACCCAGATCATCGACGGCCTGGATAACCCGCCCGATCTCATGGTCCGAGTAGGCCACGTAGGCAGCAAACACCTCAGCCTGGTGCGCGAACAGCTTCTTGCTCTCTTCGTCGAGAGAATCCCATTTCGGGAGGCTCTCTGGCCATTCGGTTAGCTGCGTGTTGGCGGGAATGACGCCGAGCTTTTTCTGATTGGCGAAAATCTGCTCGCGCAACTCGTTCCACCCCATGTCAAACTTGCCCTTGAACTTGTCGATCCATTCCTTGGTTGGATGGTGGGGGGCATGAGTGGCACCGGGCACGTAGTAAACGAGGAACGGCTTGTCGGGTGCTGCCGCATTTAGCTGCTTTATATGATCAATGGCGTTGTCGGCCGTGTCCGTTATGAGGTTGTAGTCGGGCTTACCGGTCCAGGGGAAAATCTGGGTGGTGTTCTGGAACAGGTACGGCTCCCATTGATTGGTGTCGCCACCCATGAACCCATAGAAGTAGTCGAAGCCCATACCCGTCGGCCATTGATCGAACGGACCAGCGGCGCTGTACTGAAAAGCGGGCGTGTTGTGGTTCTTTCCGAACCAGGACGTGGCGTAGCCGTTCTGCTTCAGGATCTCGCCGATCGTAGCGTTCTCTATGCCGATGATCGAGTCATAGCCGGGATAGCCGGTTGCCTGCTCGGAGATGACGCCGAAACCCGCTGAATGGTGATTGCGGCCGGTGATAAGCGCGGCGCGCGACGGCGAGCAGAGCGCGGTGGAATGGAACTGCGTAAAGCGCAACCCCGCGTTTGCGACACGGTCGAGTGCCGGCGTGGGGATCACGCCTCCGAAAGTGCCCGCAACGCCGTATCCAGCGTCATCGGTCATGATCAGAAGGATGTTCGGGGCGCCCTTTCGGGGGACGATCTGCGGTGGCCAATAGGGTTTTGAGGCTTTCGCGTCGAGGCCGATTTCTCCACCGAACGCCGCCGGCGGGTTCGGTAGATATCGACCGTCGATCGTCGTTGTTGCGCTGGGCGAACCCAATTCACCCGTGGTTTCCTGCGCATTGGCATTGAAATTCGAAGCTGCCGTCAAACTCAAGGTGGCAAGAAAGAGCGTACCTAGTCTTAGCATGTCGCTTCTCCTCCGGTGAAAAAAAGAGAATTACAGAATGCTAAAATTAGGCAAGGTTGTAACAGTTACGAAGCCGGTTCGCATGCCCTGCGGACTGGGTGTCAGCGTGGGACAATCTGAGGGAAACGCATAACGTTGCGTGGGGACGACACTGCGATAGGTTCTTTAGATTTCAAACGCTTATCAGCTGCATCGGCATCATCTGCGGTGCAAACTACTATGCAAAATCTCACCCCCTCCGCCCGCCGATGAGAACACTCCAAGGCGATGCTGACGCGATCATTCGCACGCTGCTCGCCGACCGCACGCACCTGCGCTGACAGCTAGCGCTCGCCGAGA
Organism: Ensifer sp. ENS10; assembly: GCF_014852025.1. Classification (NCBI taxonomy): domain Bacteria; kingdom Pseudomonadati; phylum Pseudomonadota; class Alphaproteobacteria; order Hyphomicrobiales; family Rhizobiaceae; genus Ensifer; species Ensifer sp. ENS10. The sequence goes on along the minus strand of NZ_JACVAS010000001.1, from coordinate 679,876 downwards.
CCTCGGCGCGCACCAGCTTAGCTCGAGGATGGCGTCCTCGCGGCGACAGGCAAACCGTACGTAGCACATGAGCGACGAGACGACCAGAAGTGCCAGTCGGGGCTCCATACGGAACCAAGGCCCATGTGCCATCCACACGACTAAAAGATGCTTCCAAACAGCGCGGAATAGACAATCACGGCTATCGCGAGCGTAAACCCAAGCGCGACGAACAGTCGGGTGAAATCGTACGTATAGAATCGAGCGAGAGTAAAGTTCCTCACGGCGACCTCCTAATTTTCATTTTGGTTGCGATGCCAGTGCACGGCGTCCACAGCAACTCAGGACAATGAGCGACTGCAATTCGTACCGACCTTGCCTACGAGACCTGCCGGAACTTGGATATCGGTCATGATTGCGGCTACGAATTCATCGCGTTTCGCACGATTGTCGAAGCCTTTGATTGCAGCGAGGTCCGTGCTTCTGGCAGTAGCCATTCGTCCTGCTGCGCTTGAACAGATGCCCGCAAATGCATCCACCTGAGCGGTTTCCGCCGCCCGCGTGCTGGCAGTCGTGGTCGTAAGCCATCCAGCATTGAAACCGACAATCGGCGCCGCGAAAAGCCCAATGCCTAAACCAATGGCGTAGGGTCTTGTCCATTCAAAAATTCGATCGAGTGTCATGACTTTGCTCCCTCTAATCAGGTGATTATCGGGATCGTTACAGGCCCGCGCTCGGACCATGAGCCAATGGCAATCCAGATTTTCCAGTTTGCGCTTTAAAAACGTCAATGTAAACAATCAAGAATCGATGTTAATGTGAAATATTCGATATTTAATTATTGATACTAATATTTATAGAAATACATAATTCTTGATCTTTCTCTGGATTTATATATATCAACTGACGTCGAATTCTCCAGAATTTTTTCATGAGTCCGTCTAATACTCCCAAAATATCTTGGTAAAGCCTCAATCATCGGATACAGATTAAACGTCGTTCTTAGGCCAGCTTGGCTTTTTGCTTCGTCAGAGGCTCCAGACCGCCAAACTCACCAATCATCGATCCTTGACGGCAGTTGTTCGCGCTGCATTGGCGCCAGACCAGCCCGATTTGGCTGAACCTTGCGAACGGCGTTCGCCATAAGAAAGGGGGCAGTATGTTTACCCGTACGAAATACCGAACCGTCCATTTCGATGAACCGTTCTGGATGCCAGGCCTCTGCGAGATGGTGGCCCCGGGCGACTACGAAGTTGATGAGGACGAGGAGTCGATTGAAGGCATCTCCTGGCTGGCTTATCGCCGCGTGGCGACCTTCATCAAGCTGCCGGCGACGCTCGAGAACAAATACCAAATGCGACTTGTTGCCATCGAGCCTGAGGAGCTTGAAGGCCTCATCGCAGTGGATCGCGACAGGCACGCAATCTCCCTCTCGGCCAAATCGTAGAGACAGCAATTCGATGGGTAACGGCGTTTGCCGCTTGGCTTGTCAGTTAGCCCCAAAAGTCGAACGAAGATGTCGGCCTATGCGGCCGAAACCTATCGCCCTCAAACCTATCGCCCTCATCACTGAAGTAAGGATGCATCGGTGCTGTTCAGACGATTTTCTTCAGGAAGCCATCCAGAGAGACAGACGGCTTTGAACATTGGAACACACACCGAAACCGAGGTTAGGGACGCGATATGAAAAATAGCGACGAAGAACACGCACTCGCCATTAGTGTCTGGGAATCGGAAGGCGGGGCGCCCAACAGATCCATGAGGCTCTATCAATACGGACGCCGCGTCGAATGCGACAGGTCGTACACGATCTACCATGTGTTCACGGGCGTGCCGGCAAAGATCGGTTCATGGACGATGACGGGGCTCAGCCAAAAGAATGCGGCGCGGGCTCTGCGTACTCTCAACACGCCCTAAAGCTTGTCGCGCAAAAAGTGCGCAGCGGTTTGGCGATAGCGACACGCGTGAAATCAAACTGTCGAAGCGCGTTGCACGAGGCCGTTTAAACGCGGCGCGCCCCGGGGCACCCGCAGATGTTCAACAATTGAAAGAGAGGCTCTATGCACGGGTACTCCGATGATATCGTCCCGGCATTGAGTGAGACCGAAATTGGCGTGCTCCGGCGCGTATTTGACGCGGCTTGTGCTGAGTGCGGAATATCGCGGCAGGGCCAACAAATTCAGCGGCTGGCGCAATTTCTCATGACCGAGTTCCGCCTCTACCCACTGGACGAAGAGGCGCTGCTGACAGCCGCACGGGCATTCTATTGCAAACAGAAACGTAAGCCCGGCAGCTCGGAATAATGTCGCCTATTTCGCGGGAAGGCGCTTGTTTCCAATTAATCAAATAACACCTTGGGCCCACCCTCGGAGGAGAAGTACAAACTGCCGAACATGGCCAGAGCACGGCTATAGTCGATCACAAACAAAATAAGAAAGGAAGAAAACCATGAGATCGTACATTGGAAGCTTCGGATATCAATTCAGATTCGTTGACTTCATGATCCGGTCATCGCTTGCGATTTCCCTTGGGGTCATAATCTACATCACATTCTATGGAATTTTCTGGTGAAAGCTCGTCACAAAAGGTCCACCGCTCATCGCGCCGCTTGGCTGACGCCCATCCGCCGCGCCTACTGACCTCCTATCACGAAAGCGCCCGCGAGCTCGTGCGCGTGCGCACAGTCGTGGCTTTCCTGCAGGAACTGGTGACGGCGGAACATCAGATCTTCGTCTGACACGCCTGAATCGGAGAAATCCGCCACAATCGCGCGTCGGCAACCCGGCGGCCTCGTCGAGCGAATTTTCGCTATCAATGTGCGACTTGTGAAGCGGCCGCCATCAGTTCCTTGGGATTGAGCGCCTGGCACATATTTTGACCTTGGTCCTCAACTTCTGTAAAGCTCCAGCGCACCACACCTTCTCGATCGAGCAGAAAATGGCCGACAAGCTGCATATGACCGGGTGTCCTCACCTGCTGATCGGCGTCTGTGATTTCGTACCCATCCTTTTCGCTCAGAAGGTCACCGGCGGCCGCCGGGTCCATCGGTTCAGGCAATTCCCCCGGCCGATCGACCCGCATCGTCTTGACCAGGTCCATTCCGACCTTGTGTGGCCAGTCGGTTTCTTCCTCCGTGAACTCGAGGAGGGGTAAGCCGAAGGCGCGGTGTGACGCCCGCTCCGGGTCGGATGCAGCAAGAAGGCCGGGTATCGGATGATAGCGGAAATAGAGCCGCGCGCGTTCGACCGGGGTGTTCACCACCGCCAGAGAGTCCACGCCTTTTTCGCGCAGGGCCGGGTTTAACTGTGCCATTGCCGCAACATGGCGACGGCAGAAGGGACATAGCAGGCCCCGATACAACCCGACCAACAATGGGCGACGGCCGCGAAAATCATCAAGGGCGATCTTGCCCTCGCGTGAGATCGCATCCAGCACAAAGTTCGGAGCCTGGTCGCCCAGTCGTAACGGATGGTCCTGATATTGTGGAGACATGGTCAACCTCCTCGTCCGAAGGACCAATAAAGAAGAGGCCGCACAGCATCGCACGGCCTGACCTCTCGTCTTAGCGTATAGCCAGGATCAACCTGAGAATGGTCCCACATTGGCTCGCGAGCAAGCAGTAAACGGTGAATCGTGCCACGGGACGCTACCCCGGCAAGGCCGCATGGACTTCCTGACACGCGCCCCTCCCCTCGTTAATGAGCGATGGTCCAGAAGCGATGGATCAGAGCGTCTCAGAACGCATGCTGTCCGGTGTCGCATCTAAAGGGAAATGCCGGCTTCCCGTAGTCCATCCACCAGGCGGCCGAGCACGGCAGGGTCCCGATAGGGCAAGGCCCGTTTGAGGTGGTCGATGGAGAAATTCGGGTTGACCTCGAACACCTCGTGCCAATAGCGCCGAGCCTCCTCGTGACGCCCGGTGCGACCGTAGAGGCAGGCGAGATAGAAGCGCGTCATGTCGGATCGCGGCGCCAGCGCCAGCCGGCGCATGAAGGCGATCTCGGCCTCGTCGAAACGGCCGAGGTTCAGCAAGGTCCGCCCAAGGAAATGCAGCGACAGGTCGAACTGCGGATCGAGCCGATGCGCCCGCGTATAGAACGGCAGCGCGTCTTCGAACTGGCTCTGAAAATCCCGGATCGTGCCGAGGGCGGTATGGCCACCGGCGGAATTGGGATCGAGCTTGATCATCCGTTGGGCGGCGCTTTCGGCCTCATCGAAACGCCGCATCCAGCAGAGCGCGATTGAAAGCGCGTGATAGCCATGCGGCTCGTTGTCGTCGGTATCAACAGCCTTCTGCGCCAGTTCCAAGGCACGCTCCAGATTGTCCACCGTCCCGCCGTTCCATCGGTTGATGAAATCGGTCAAGGCGATGATCGAGAGGGACGCGTAGGCGGCTGCCAAACCCGGATCGATGGCGATAGCGCGCTCGAGCATGCTGCGCGCCTCCGCTGACGACACGGCATCGAACCGCAGAATGGCCTGACGGGACCGGACGAGCAGATCATAGGATTCCGGATCGACCTTACCGCGGCTTTCGCGTCGCTCTTCCTCGCCGGCCGTCAGCTTCACCTTGAGCGCCGTGACGATGGTGCGGGTCACTTCGTCCTGAACCTCGAAAATGTCTTCGATGCCGCGGTCGTAGCGCTCGGCCCAGAGATGACCGCCCGTCGTGCCGTCGATCATCTGGGCGTTGATGCGGATGCGGTTGGCGGCGCGGCGCACGCTGCCTTCAAGAACATAGCGCACACCAAGTTCCTGGCTCACCTTGCGGATATCCGGCGACTTGCCCTTGTAGGCAAAGGAGGAATTGCGGGCGATGACGAAGAGGCCGGAAACCTTCGAGAGATCGGTGATGATGTCCTCGGTGATGCCGTCGGCGAAATAACCCTGCTCCGGATCGCCGGACATGTTGTCGAACGGCAGCACGGCGATCGAGGGCCGAGCCGGTAGCTGCGGCGGAGTTTCGGCGACGACCTCGACAGAAGCGCCCGCGTACTCGTCCGGCGACCAGCTCCAGATGTGCACCGGGCGTTCGATGTTCTTGACCTCGTGGTGACCGCTGTCGGTGAAGTGGAGGTCGATGCGGCCGTGCATATATTCATGAACACCATCCGAGATGGCGACGCCGCCGGGTCTGGCGAGCGCCTCGATCCGGGCCGCGACATTCACGCCATCACCATAGAGATCGCTGTCGGCGACCATGATATCGCCCATATTGACGCCGACGCGAAGCACGATCGCCTGATCCGCCGGGACATCCCTGTTTGCGGCCATCATTTCCCGCTGAAGTGCTGCGGCGCATTCGACGGCATTGACGGCGCTGGAGAATTCGACGAGCACGCCGTCCCCTGTCGTCTTGAAGACCCGGCCCTGGTGGGTGGCGACGAGCGGCTCCAGCACCTCTTTCCACCGCGCCATGAGCCGCGTGTAGGTGCTCGTCTCGTCACGCTCCATCAGCCGGCTGTAGCCGACGACGTCAGCAGCCAGGATGGCGGCGAGTCTGCGCTTGATGGATTCGTTGGCCATGGATTGCGGCGCCTTCCGAGAATCCTTTCTCAAAATTTTACCGGCGGATGGCCCCAATGTCTATTCAGTCTGCGGTCGGTCTGCGGCTTGCCTGTTCACGCCTGAGACCCGCCATAGGCAGTTGGCCCAACTGGACCGTCTCTCATCCACCTCGGGCGGCAGCCATGCAGCCGATTAGCCCGATTTGGGTAGCGCAGCGGCAGGAACAGAGAGTTGTCTTCCTGCGTTTCTGCTCCATCGGAAAAACCCTGTGCGATGGCTCAGGGCGACCGCGATGAACAGGCGGCCCGCCCCAGAAGCGGTTCGCATACGGATTTGAGGAAGGAGGATGGAACGATGCTTGTCGCTGTTACGGGCCGGCCAATCCTGCCGGGTGAATTCATCAAGATCGAAGACGTCTTCAGGGATGCGATTAGAGAGAGAAATCTTCCGCGCCGCTCATCGGAGGCCAAGGAGCTGGCAGTCCGGCTGTTCGAGCTTTACCAGAATGGCGTCGATGACGTGGTGGCGCTGAGAGCGATGGCCAAGCTGTTCTGAGCGCGCGATGTTTGCGGCGATGGCTGCTACGCAAGCGCTTCAATATCAATGAGATAAGAAGGAAATGGTACGGTTGGTGGGAATCGAACCTACGACCTCAGGTGCCACAAACCTGCGCTCTAACCAACTGAGCTACAACCGCACTGCTCGCGACATGTGTGTCGCTTGGCGGCTCACATACGGAGACTTCCGTCGCTTTGCAAGCCTTAACTTGAGATTATCCTGCAAAAAGACCGGATGGCAACCCATCCGGTCTTTTTGGATTTTGGCGCGCCCGGCAGATCCGGTGGCGACAGGGTCTGTCGCTCCCCGCCAGGCAGCACAGTCGGTCGGCTTAGACCTTCTTGAAGGAGGACATTGCCTTTTCGGCAGCTTCCTTGCCCGGCTTTGCGACGTTCTCGGCAACCTTCTTGGTCGCTTCCTGCATCGACTTGGCCTGCTCGACGGCAAGCTCGGCCTGCTTGCGGACAAAGCTCGTCTGCAGTTCGACAAACTCGGAGAGCGACTTCACGCCGAGCAGCGCTTCCATGTGCGAGAGCGAGTTTTCCGCATTGGTGCGCAGCGCGTCGATCGCCTTGAGGCCGATTTCGACGGTGCCGGTCTGAGCGCTTTCAAGCGTGGCTTCGACGGTCTTCGTCGCCTCTTCGGCGGCGGTCTTCATCTTGGCATAGGCTTCCTTCGACTGGGCGGCACCCTTTTCCGCGAAATCGCGGAAGCTGTCGGTGATCTTCGCCGGGTCGAACGAGGAAAGGGAAAATACGTCGTCGGTCTTCTTGGTAGCCATGAAAGCGCTCCTTGGTGTCAGGCCCTCTTCTGAGGCGCCGTTGCTTGATGCGCACTATATAGTCGATCTCCTTGTGCATTGCAATAAAATTGTGCAGCGCACAAAAACCCGGGCATTAACCTTTCGCGGTGAAAGCCGGGACGAAGCTTCGGGCCTCGCTGGACCCCCGCGGATCCGCCGGGTATTAATAGAGTGTTAACCCGTAAGCGATCCGTCAATAGGCCCGTTCATGCCCGCGAGACAGTATCCTTTCATCGACATCGCCGTGCATGCGCGGGTGCGAGAGCATTTCGCCCGTGGCGATGCGGCGATCCTGTTTTCGCGGGACTTCGCACGCATCCTCTGGGCAAACGATCAGGGCGCCGCGTTCTTCGGTGCCGGATCGATCTATGACTTCATCGATGCAGGACCGGAACAGAACGATCTTTCGCTGCGCCAGTTGCGCGCCGCAGCCGCGCAACTCGTGCGCGTCGGCGATCGCCGCCAGCTTTCGATCCGCAAGTACTCAGGCTTTCGCGGCACGCCGCTCAATGTCGCCGTCGAAATGATCCGCGTTCGGCCGGACGAGGATGCCGTGCTCTTCACCGCGCCGCATGCAGGCGCACCGCTTTCGATCGAAGATCGGGCCGCACGCATGATCGCCGGCCTGGACGGCCCCGACACCCACATGGCCGTGCTCGACAGCGAGGGCGCCGTTGTCGCGCATTCCTCGGGTTTTCCCGACCTCGGCATGTCGGACGAGACGCGCAAGCAACTCGTCGTCGCGGTCTCGCGCGACCACGACTGGCTGATCAAACGGCCGGTCGCCACCCGCAAGGGCCATCTGCCGGCAGCCGTCGGCAAGATCGCCGACGATCCGTCGCTGCACCTGCTCTTTGCCGTCGAGACCATTCTCGGCACTCTCGACCCCGAGGAACACTCTCCTGCAGCCGAGCAAGCGCCGGTGTTGCCGCCCGTCCAGGATCAGGGTCCGGACGAAAGCGAGATTGCGACCGACGCAACCGACGAAATGGGCGACGAACCGGCCGCAAGCCTGGCGCCGCTCGAGCCGTTGGAAACGGCTGACGAACCCGACGCATCGGACGTCGAACAGCAGATCGACAACGGTGTCGAGGTCACGGATGAAGTGGGCGTCCTGGCGGACGCTGTCATCGAGCCGGAGCCGTCCAGTACCGCCGACGAGACGACAATTGCACCGTCCGCGGACGAACCCGACGCAGAGGACCTGAGCGTCGAGACCACTGAAATCGCTGCCGAAGCGGCTGTCGTCGAGGCAACCGAAGACGAAACGGCCGAAATCACCGAAGTGGACAAGGCTGCCGGGGAGCCGGCGGAGTTCGTCTTCACGCCCGGCGGTCGTGCGGTGCGTTTCGTCTGGAAAATCGATGCCGAGGGCCGCTTCAGCGAAATCTCCGAGGAATTCGCAACCGCGGTCGGCCCGCGCGCGGCCGACGTGATTGGCGCAAGCTTCACCGAAGTCGCGGTACGCTACGACCTCGACCGCGACCACAAGATCGGCACGCTGCTGCAGCGACGCGACACCTGGTCCGGCAAGACGATTTTCTGGCCCATTCAAGGCACGAGCCTCAAGGTTCCGGTCGATCTTGCGGCTTTACCCACCTATTCCCGCTCGCGCGAATTCGACGGCTTCCGCGGTTTCGGCATCGTGCGCCTGGCCGATGCCGTCGAGGACGAGAACGCCAACGGCCTGGCGCTCGGCCTCACCGAGGCGGAGACGGACGAGCCCCTGCCAGAACGGGCCGAGAGCGAAAGTCCAGCCGGCGAGGCTGAGGCCGAAGGCCGGGTTGCGGCCGAACCGCAGGCCGAAGACCTGCCGCTTTTCTCGGTCGTGCCGGAAGCAACGGAACTTCCACCTGAAGAGGAAAGCCTTGTCGAAGAGCCTATGCCCCCCTCGAATCCCTTCCAGGGGGAGCGCCCGGTGCTGCGCGTCGTCGAGACACCAGCCCCGCGAACCTCCGACAAGGTCGTCGAGCTTGAGCAGCACCGCGCGGCGAACGGGCTGACACGCGGCGAACAGGCGGCCTTTCGCGAGATCGCCCGGCAACTGGGCGAGAATTTCGGCAAGCCGCCGGAAGAGGAAGAAGCCGCGTCGGAAAGCGGCGAAACAGTCAGCGCGACAACAGGCGAGCCCCTCCCCCCGAGCGAGAACGACGACACCGCGTCGCTGCAGCCCCCGTTGGACGAGCCGGAAATTGAGGACGCAGCGCCTGTCGAGGCAAGCGGAAGCGAAACCGAGCTTGACGCGGAGACACGCGACGCCGCCAGCGAGACCGACGTCCAGCAGCAAACGGCCGACATCGGTCTTAGCGGCGAGATCCTCGACAGCCTGCCGATCGGCATGCTCGTCCATCGCGGCGAGCAATTGCTGCATGCCAATCCGGAGTTCCTGCGGCTCACGGCCTATAGCGATCTCGACGCGTTCGCACAGGAAGGCGGCATAGACGCGCTGTTTGCCAACGGCGAAGAGGCGATCGACGGCGAACCGGACGGCACGATGACGCTGATCCGCAAGGACGGCCAATTGCGGCCGGTCATCGCGCGCCTGCACTCGATCCGCTGGGGCGGCAACAGCGCGCTGATGCTGGCACTGACGCCGGCAAGCGCGCCAAGCGTCCAGCCGGCCAAGAGTGACGAGGCGGTGGCAGGCGGCGAACAGGTCGATCGCCTGAAGACGGAAATCGACGAGCTCAAATCCATTCTGGAAACGGCCACCGATGGCGTGGTCGTTCTCGGCCATGACGGCGATATCCGCTCGGTGAACCGCTCGGCGAGCGCGCTCTTCAACTATGACGAGGCCGAGATCCGCGGCAAACCCTTCGCGGCGCTCTTTGCCCATGAAAGCCAGAAGGCCGTGATCGACTACCTGCACGGCCTTTCCGGCCACGGCGTCGCAAGCGTGCTGAACGACGGCCGCGAGGTGATCGGGCGGGAGGCCAATGGCGGCTTCATCCCTCTGTTCATGACCATCGGAAGGCTTTCGGCATCGAACGGCTTCTGCGCCGTGATCCGCGACATCACCCAGTGGAAGCGGACGGAGGAAGAGCTCCGGAACGCCAAGCGCGCGGCAGAAACGGCAAATGCCCACAAGACCGAGTTCCTAGCCCGCGTCAGCCACGAGATCCGCACGCCGCTCAACGCGATCATCGGCTTCTCCGACATGATGGCGAGCGAACATTTCGGCCCGGTCGGCCACCCGCGCTATATCGAATATGCCGGCGATATCGGCCGCTCCGGCCGCCATGTGCTCGATATCGTCAACGATCTCCTGGATATCTCGAAGATCGAAGCCGGAGAGATGGACCTCGACTTCGGCGCCGTCGAGATCAACGAGGCGGTTTCCGAGGCCGTGTCTCTCGTCCAGCCCCAGGCCAACAGCCAGCGCGTCATCATCCGCACCTCGCTTTCGGCAGCCGTGCCGAACGTCGTCGCCGATGGCCGCTCGATCAAGCAGATCGCGCTCAACATCCTGGCCAATGCCATCCGCTTCACGCCCTCAGGCGGTCAGATCGTCGTGTCGACCTCCTACGAGGCGAACGGCAGCGTTATCCTGCGGATCCGCGACACCGGCGTCGGCATGACGCGCAACGAGCTGGACCAGGCGATGAAGCCATTCCGGCAGGTGACGACGGGCGCACGCAAGCGCGGCGACGGCACCGGGCTCGGCCTGCCGCTGACGAAGGCCATGGCCGAAGCGAACCGGGCGCACTTCTCGATCACCTCCGCGCCGAACGAAGGCACGCTGGTGGAAATCTCCTTCCCGTCACAACGCGTCTTGGCGAACTGAGACCGGATGTTATAAGGAAATGTTGACTCACGGTGGCCAGTTTGCTGGCCGCCGGTTAGCTATTCCTGCCGTCACGCTTCGGAATCGATCGATTGCAGTCCATCACTCAGAGAACAAAGCGGCGTCTTGCACGTGCAGGAACCGGTCTTTCCCATCCTCTCCTGGCGACCTGGGCCGGCCTGACGTCGGTGATCGTGCTGATGCCGATCATCGCGATCGCGTGGCTCGCTGTTTCGGGCGGGGGCGGCAACTGGCCGCATCTCATGGAAAACGTCATTCCGCGCGCAACCGGGCGAACGCTGCTCCTCGTTTCGCTGACCGGTGCCACCACGGCAATCATCGGCATCCTGACCGCCTGGCTGGTGGCAAGCTGCGAGTTTCCGCTTCGCCGATTTCTTTCCGCCGCCCTGGTGCTGCCGCTCGCCATCCCCGCCTATCTTGCGGCCTATGCCTTCGGTGAGCTCTTCACCTTCACCGGGCCGGTGCAGAGCCTGATCCGCTTGATCTTCGGCTTCAAGACGAGCCGCGACTATTGGTTTCCGGATATCCGCTCGCTCGGCGGCGCGGTGCTGGTGCTGAGCTCGGTGCTCTATCCCTACATCTACCTCGCCTGCCGCTCGATGTTCCTGATGCAGGGACGGGCGGCTGCGGACGTCGCGCGCACGCTCGGCGCCGGTCCGCTGAAAGTGTTCTTCCGCATCCAGATCCCGATGGCGCGCCCGGCGATCATGATCGGCCTGACGCTGGTTGCGATGGAGACCTTGAACGATATCGGTGCCGTCGAATTCCTCGGCGTGCAGACGCTGACCTTCTCGATCTTCGATACCTGGCTGAACCGCGGCAGTCTTGCGGGCGCCGCGCAGATCGCCTGCATCATGCTGGTCTTCGTCATCGGCCTGATGATGATCGAACGGGCCGCACGCCGTCGCCAGCGTTTTTCCAGCCAGAAGACGACCTCAGCCGTCCACGACGCCGTCCGGCTGTCGCTGACCGGCTGGAAGAAATGGGCGGCAATGTTCGCCTGCCTGCTGCCCGTCCTCTCCGGTTTCGCCGTGCCGTTCTTCATCCTCGGCAATTTTGCCCTGAAGCGGATCGACCAGTTCGTGGAGCCTCGCCTTCTGAACGCGCTCTTCCACAGCATCCTGGTTTCGGGCGCGACGGCGATGGCCACGGTATTGCTCGGCTTCGTGCTGGCCTATGCGGCGCGCACCGGGCACTCCCGCGTCTCCGACACGGCCGGGCGGCTCGCCTCCTTCGGCTACGGTGTGCCCGGCACGGTGCTGGCGATCGGCGTGCTCTTTCCGCTCGCTGCTCTCGACAATGCGATCGACGCCGGCATGCGGGAAACCTTCGGCATCTCCACCGGCCTGATGATGACCGGCACCGGCTTTGCCATCATTTATGCCTGCAGCGTGCGCTTTCTGACAATGGCGGAAGGCACGCTCGAAGCCGGCTTCCAGAAGCTCTCTCCGCATCTCGACATGGCCGCGCGCGCGCTCGGGCGCACGGGCGGACAGACCCTGCGCACCGTGTTGCTGCCGATGATGCGCCCAGCCGTTCTGACTGCAGCCCTGCTCGTCTTCATCGAAACGATGAAAGAGCTTTCCGCCACGATCATGCTGAGACCCTTCAACTTCAACACGCTCGCGACCCTCGTCTACGAGGACGCATCGCGGGCGAAGGTGGAGGATGCTTCGGTCGCCGCCATGATCATCGTCATCGCCGGCATGATCCCGGTCATTGCCGTGTCGCGGTCTCTCGAAGGCCGATCCTGATAGGTATCGGGAAGCCCGCCTGCGCGTTTCTGACGGCAGCAACGGCATAAAAAAAAGGTGGCTGGGAGGCCACCTCGATAATCGAATGCTAAACCAACAAGTGCTCGAGAAGGGATGACATCATGTCTGCGGCGGCATCGCTGCCGAGCGCCGACTTACATCGACCGGCCTCAAGTTGACATGACCATGCGCCCCCAATTGTTAACAAGACCTTACCAGGCGGCTCCGTAATTTTAGTGATTTTTCAGCAAGTCTGAAGGCTTGGTTAATTCGGGGAGCGCCAACAAGTTAACGCGCCCTCAATTTTTAAGGGCCTCGAGCCCGGCAAAAAGGTCGAGCGCCTCGGGGTTGGCGAGCGCCTCCTTGTTCTTCACCGGACGGCCGTGCACGACGTCACGAACGGCAAGCTCGACGATCTTGCCCGACTTGGTGCGGGGGATGTCGGCGACCGCGATCACCTTCGCCGGCACGTGGCGCGGCGACGCGCCGATGCGGATGCGGTTCTTGATCGCCTTGGTCAGATCGTCGGTGAGCGCGATACCAGATGCGAGGCGAACGAAGAGAACGACGCGCACGTCGTCTTCCCAATCCTGCCCGATGCAGAGCGCCTCGACGACCTCCTCCATCTGCTCGACCTGATTGTAGATCTCCGCGGTGCCGATGCGCACGCCGCCGGGGTTCAACGTCGCGTCGGAGCGGCCGTGAATGATGATGCCGCCATGTTCGGTCCATTCGGCAAAGTCGCCATGGCACCAGATATTGTCGAAGCGCTCGAAATAGGCGGCGCGATACTTGGCACCCTCCGGGTCGTTCCAGAACATCACCGGCATCGACGGGAACGCCTTGGTGCAGACGAGTTCGCCCTTTTCACCGCGCACGGATTGCCCCTCGTCGTTCCAAACGTCGACGGCCAATCCGAGGCCCGGCCCCTGGATCTCGCCGCGCCAGACCGGCTTCAAGGGATTGCCGAGCACGAAGCAGGAGACGATATCGGTGCCGCCAGAGATCGAAGCGAGCTGGACGTCCGACTTGATGCCTTCGTAGACAAAGGAGAAGCCTTCCGGCGACAAGGGCGAACCGGTGGAGGTGAGCAGCCTCAAGGTGGAGAGATCATGGGTCTTGGCCGGCACGAAGCCGCCCTTGCGGACCGCATCGATGTACTTGGCCGAGGTGCCGAACACGGCGAACTTCTCGGCGGCGGCATAGTCGAAGAGCACGTTGCCGTCGGGATAGAAGGGCGAGCCGTCGAAGAGGCAAAGCGTGGCGCCGACCGCCAGGCCCGAGACCAGCCAGTTCCACATCATCCAGCCGCAGGTGGTGAAGTAGAAGAGGTTTTCGCCGCGGCGCAGGCCGCAATGGAATCGGTGCTCCTTCAGGTGCTGCAGCAAGGTGCCGCCGGCCGAATGAACGATGCACTTCGGAACACCCGTTGTGCCCGACGAAAACAGCACATAGAGCGGATGGCTGAACGGAAGCCGTTCGAACGTCAGCGTCTTCGCCTCGAACGGCGCGGTGAAATCTCCGAGAGTCTTGCCGCCCGCGATCGAGGCCGCAAGCGCTGCGCTGTCGCCGGCATAGGGTATGATCAGCGCCGGCACTGCAAGGCTCGCGGAGACCGCGCGCACCTTCGCGTCGACGTCCTGGCGCTTGCCGTTATACCAGTAGCCGTCGCAGGCGATGAACAGCTTCGGCGCGATCTGGCCGAACCGATCGAGAACGCCCTGCTCGCCGAAATCGGGAGAGCAGGACGACCAGATCGCCCCGATCGAGGCGGTCGCCAGCATCAGCGCGATGGTTTCCGGCATGTTCGGCATCATCGCCGCGACGCGATCGCCTGGGCCAATACCCTGCGCTTTCAGCGCCTGCTGCAGTCGCGACACCAAAGCACGCAGATCATTCCACGACAGGCGGTAGTCGACCTTGTCCTCACCGCGGAAGACAAGCGCATCGCCATCGCCGGTTTCGCGAAGCAGGTTCTCCGCGAAGTTCAGTTTCGCTTCGGGGAAGAAACGGGCATCGAGCATCCGGTCGCCATTGACGAGGGCAGTCGCGCCACGCTCCCCGACGACGTTGCAATGCTCCCAGACTGCGGTCCAGAAGTCACCACGCTCGGCCACCGACCATGCATGGAACGCGTCATAATCCGCAAAGGTTCTGCCGAAGCGTTCGCTGCACCAGGCGATGAATTCAGCCATTGGGCTATGCGCACGGATCTCTGGACTCGGAACCCACAACGGCTGCTCTGCTTGCATGCTTTCCTCCACTCCTACTCCATGCTCTCTATACCATGCTGCATCGCAAAATAAACAGTACCTGCAGTCGTCTCGGCATCGCGCCGGCGACATTTACCTGTCTGTTTCCTGTCCGTCGCATTTGATTTCTGAAGACCGAAGGCCTATCCAACATGCGAGATCCAAGCGATGGCGACCGGGCAGACATGACACGGAATTTCCTGCATAAGATGCGCGACGCACGCCTGCGGTCGCGGCTCAGCCGTCGCCACTTCCTGTGGGCCGCAGCGATCGGAGTGGGGCTTGCTGTCGCCTACAATGCCGCACTGCCTCTGCTGATTTCGACCGCCGACGTGCGCCCGACGGTGGAGCACATGCTCGACGCCTGGTCAGGTGGGAAAAGCCGGATAACAGGCAATCCCGAGATCCGCTTCTGGCCGGAACCGACCCTCACGCTGCGCTCCGCGACGATCGAGACGGCAGATGGCACATCGCGCAAGCTCGTGCATATCGGCAGCATAACCGCGTCCTTCAGCCTGCTTTCAGCCATCGATGGCGACCCGGACCTCGAGGACATCCGCTTGATCGAGCCGGTCGTCACGCTGGAAAGGCGGACGGATGGCACGCTCAACTGGCAACGTCCACACTGGTTGACTGTGCCGGAGCGATCGACCTCCGGCGACGATACGCCCTTCGGTGACGTCACGGTCGAAAACGGACGCCTGCAGGTCATCGATCTCATTACCAATCAGACCCGTGAATTTTCCGGCATCTCCGGAACGGTCAAGTGGCCGTCCTTCTCCGAGCCTCTGGGCGCCCAGTTCTCGGGCAGCATTGGTGGACAGCTGGTAGCCTGGACGCTCGACTGCAACGAACCGCTGGCGCTTCTTGCCGGCCGCGATACGACGCTCAGGACATCGCTGACCTCAACGCCATTGAACCTCTCTTTCGAAGGCGTCGGCAGTCTCTCACAAACACCGATCAGTTCGGGCCGGCTCCAGCTTTCGACCGCATCCCTGCAAACGCTGGCGGCCTGGTTCGAGGGCAAAGCCGAGCGTGCCCTGCCCGACAGCAGTTTCAACCTCAGCGCCAATGTCACGACAGGTGATAGCTCCCTGAAGCTCGACGATCTGCAGCTTGCTCTGGGCGGCGCCAACGCGACCGGTGTTCTCGACGTCTCCACGCCAGCCAACGATACGCCCCGTATTGAGGGCACGCTCGCCTTCGACCGCATCGGCCTCAACGGTTTGCAACCCCTCATCGATCAATTGCCGGTGGAGCCTGACGACATCGCCAAGCAGCTCGGTGACGCTTTCGCGCGGACCTGGCGTGCCGATGTCCGCCTGTCGGCGCAGGAGGCATTGGTCGGCCCGCTGCGGCTCGTGGATGTGGCGGCCGGCATCATCATCGACCATGGGCGCGCTTCCATCGACATCGCCGACAGCACCTATGCCAATGGCCGGCTCAGTGGCCGGATCGCCGTCTCGGAAGCGGGGTTGGCAAAGGGCGGCAAACTCGAACTTGTCCTGAAAAATGCCGACCTCGCCGCAGCGCTCGCGGACTTCGGGTTTACCGGCCCGATCCCGTCCGGCCGCGGCAACGTCAACTTCGACCTGGTGACCGAGCATCCGTTCTGGACTGAGCAGGCGGCCGAGGCTTCGGGCCGCATCAGGCTCTCGCTCGCCAACGGCACCCTCTCCAGTTTCGACGCAAACGCCTTCGCGGACCTGGTCAGGGCGGGAGAGTTCTTCTCGCTGGCTCAGGCGAGCGATGGCAGCTTCGCTTTCCAGACGGCCGACATCGAAGCCAGTTTCGGCCAGGGGTCGGCGCGGCTGAACCAGGCGCTTTTCACCGGCAAAACCGGCAGCCTCTCGGTCAATGGCGTCATTCCCTATCGCACCGGCAGCCTGGCACTCGCCGGCACGTTCATCGACACACTCAATGCCGGACAAAGGCTGCGCTTCTTCGTCGGCGGGTCCTGGCCGAATGCGGTGATCTCGCCCCTGTCGGTCCTCGGCGAACCCAACTGAAAACGGCCGGCGTCGAGACGCCGGCCGCCGGTTGCCGTTCACAAAGGACAAAGCCGGTTCACGCCCAAGCGCGGAGCAGCTCCCGCTCAGGATTGCGCAAAGGCGGCCCGCTCGTCGCGCTCGCGCTGTGCCTCACGCTGCTTGGTGACGATGGAGGCAACGACGACCCCGATTGCGACAATGCCGATGAGAATGGTGCAGATCGCATTGATTTCCGGCGTCACCCCGAGCCGCACCTGGCTGTAGATCTTCATCGGCAGCGTCGTGGCGCCCGGTCCCGTCGTGAAGCTCGAAATCACCAGATCATCCAGCGACAGCGTGAAGGCCAGCACCCAGCCGGAAAACACTGCCGGCGCAATAACCGGCAGCGTGATCGCAAAGAAGGTGCGGACCGGCGTGGCGCCGAGATCGAGCGCTGCCTCTTCGATCGACTGGTCGAAGCTTAAGAGCCGCGACTGCACGACCACGGCGACGAAGCACATGGTGAAGGTGATATGCGCCAGCGTGATCGTCCAGAAGCCGCGGTCAAGGCCGATGGCGACGAAGAGCAGCAGGAGCGACAGACCGGTGATCACCTCGGGCATGACGAGCGGCGCATAGACCATGCCGGAAAACAGCATGCGGCCGCGAAAACGCGTGTAGCGAACGAGCGCCAGCGCCGCCAGCGTCCCGAGCACCGTTGCACAGGTCGCCGAGATCAGCGCGACGCGGATCGTCACCCAGGCGGCATCGAGCAGCGCCTGATTGTGCCAGAGCTGCGTGTACCATTTGGTCGAAAAGCCCGCCCAGACCGTGACGAGCTTCGACTCGTTGAACGAGAAGATCACCAGAAGCACGATCGGCAGGTAGAGGAAGCCGAAGCCGAGCACGATCGAGGCGATGTTGAAGCGAGACCAGGTGCCCATCTCCTACTTCCCCTCGCTGTCGGCTTTGGCCTGCGCGTTCTGGAAATAGACGATCGGCAGCACCAGGATCAGAAGCAGAATCGTCGCCACTGCCGAGGATACCGGCCAGTCGCGGTTGGCGTTGAACTCGTTCCAGAGGGTCTTGCCGATCATCAGCGTTTCCGAGCCGCCGAGCAGGTCGGGGATAACGAATTCGCCGACGGCCGGGATGAAGACGAGCAGGCAGCCGGCGACGACGCCCGCGAGCGAGAGCGGGAAGGTCACGCGCCAGAAGGCCGTAAACGGCGTGCAGCCGAGGTCGAGTGCCGCTTCGGTCAGCGTGTGGTCCATCTTCTCGAGCGACGAATAGATCGGCAGCACCATGAAGGGCAGATAGGAATAGACGATGCCGATATAGATCGCCCAGTTGGTGTTGAGGATGATCAACGGCTGGTCGATGACGTTGATGCTCATCAGGAACTGATTGAGCAGACCCTCGGGCTTCAGGATCGCGATCCAGGCGTAGACGCGGATCAGGAAGCTCGTCCAGAACGGCAGGATCACCAGCATCAAGAGCGTCGGCCGAATGGTCTTCGGTGCCTTCGCCATGCCGTAGGCGACCGGATAGGCGATTAGCAGCGTCAGGACAGTCGAAACCGCCGCGATGATGACGCTCGATACATAGGCGTTGAAGTAGAGGACGTCTTCCGTCAGCCAGACATAGTTGTCGAACGAGAACTCCCGCGCCTTTTCAAGGATTCCGGACAGGCCGCCAAAGAGATCGAAGACCGGCGTATAGGGCGGCATCGCCACTGCCGTCTGCGACAGCGAGATGCGGAAGACGATGAAGAAGGGGATGAGGAAGAAAAACAGCAGCCAGGCATAGGGGATGATGATGACGAGGCGGCTGAAGAGAGCGGATGCGACGCGTGTCATGGTCTCAATCCTTCAGAACGACGCCGGCGTCTTCGCCGAAGGAAATCCAGACCTCCTGGTCGTAGCCGAGCGGATCCTCAACCGCGCGCACCGCATTCAGCGACGACGCCTTGATCACGCGTCCGTCCTTCAGGCGCACGTGGAAGACGGTCATGTCGCCGAGATAACCGATATCCCAGATCTCCCCCTGGACGGCGTTGACGGGCGCGTGTGCCGGCGGCTGGCGGCTGACACGAATCTTTTCCGGGCGGACGGCGACGGCGGACTTGCCGCCTGTAGCCGGTCTTTCGGGCGACGCCATGCGGATCGGGAAGCCGTTGGTGCCTTCAAGGCGCACGTAGCCGCCGTCAGCCCCGCCGACCGCTCCTTCGAAAATGTTGACGTCGCCGATGAAGTCCGCGACGAAACGGGAATTCGGCGCCTCATAGATCTCGGCCGGGGTCGCGACCTGGATGACCTTGCCGTGGCTCATCACCGCAATGCGGTCGGCCATGGTCATCGCCTCCTCCTGGTCGTGCGTCACGACGACGAAGGTGAGGCCGAGTTCCTGCTGCAGGTCCATCAGTTCGAACTGGGTTTCCTCGCGCAGCTTCTTGTCGAGCGCGCCGAGCGGCTCGTCGAGGAGCAGCACCTTCGGCCGCTTGGCAAGCGAGCGGGCGAGCGCGACGCGCTGACGCTGGCCGCCGGAAAGCTGGTGCGGCTTGCGCTGGGAAAACTTTTCGAGCTTCACCAGCTTCAGCATCTGCGCGACGCGCGCAGCGATATCCGCTTTCGGCATGCCGTCCTGCTTGAGGCCGAAGGCGATGTTGTTCTCGACCGTCATGTGCGGAAAGAGCGCGTAGGACTGGAACATCATGTTGACCGGCCGCCGGTAGGGCGGGATGCCGGCGAGGCTCTGCCCGTCGAGAATGATCTCACCCGACGTCGGCTGCTCGAAGCCGGCAAGCATGCGCAGGAGCGTCGACTTCCCGCAGCCCGACGCGCCGAGGAGCGCAAAGAACTCGCGTGTGTAGATATCAAGCGAAAGGTCGTCGACGGCGGTGAAATCGCCGAACCGCTTTGTCACGTTCTTGACGGAAATGAATGGCTTGGAAGCGGGATCCGCCCAGGGGGCAAAGGACCGCCGAATACTGCCGAGAGACTTCATCATCTATCCCCGAATGATACAGCCGATTGGGCGCTCTTGTTTTCCCCGGCGCCCATTAAGAAAATTGCCCGGATTTTGAGGTCCGGGCAATTCGTTTTCCGCTCTTACTGGCCGGTTACGACCTTTGTCCAGAGTCGGGTCAATACCCTCTGTTCCTTCGCCTCGAAGGGCGTCACCGTGAACAGTTTCTGCATCACCTCTTCCGACGGATAGATGGCGGTATCTTCCAGAACGGCCTTGTCGAGGAACTGCTGCGAGGCCTTGTTGCCGTTGGCGTAGAAGACGTAGTTCGATGCCTTGGCGACGACTTCCGGCTTCATCATGTAGTTGAGGAAGGCATGGGCTTCCTCGACGTGCTGCGCATCGGCAGGGATCGCGAACATGTCGAACCACATCTGCGCACCCTGCGACGGGATCGCATAGTCGACGGTCACGCCGGCCTTCGCTTCGGCCGCGCGGTCACGGGCCTGGAAGACGTCGCCGGAGAAACCGACCGCAAGGCAGATGTCGCCGTTGGCGAGCGCGTTGATGTATTCCGAGGAATGGAACTTGCGCACGTTGGGACGGATGCTTGCCAGGAGTTCGGCCGCCTTTTCCAGATCGGCAGCATCGTGGCTATCCGGATTGAGGCCGAGATAGGCAAGCGCCGACGGCATGACGTCGGTCGGGGAATCGAGGATGTGGATGCCGCAATCCTTGAACTTCGCCGCCAGTTCCGGCTTGAAGATCACGTCCCAGTTGGGCTTCTCGTCCGTGCCCAGGATCGCCTTCATCTTGTCGACATTGTAGCCGATGCCGGTGGTGCCCCACATGTAGTCGACGGCGTATTCGTTGCCCGGATCGTACTTCGCCGTACGCTCCATGATCACGTCCCACATATTGGAAAGGTTCGGCAGCTTCGACTTGTCGAGCTTCTGGAACACGCCGGCGGCGATCTGCCGCTGCAGGAAGGTTGCCGTCGGCACGACCACGTCGTAACCCGAACCGCCCGCGAGCAGCTTCGTCTCCAGGATCTCGTTGGAATCGAAGACGTCATAGACGACCTTGATACCGGTCTCCTTGGTGAAGTCTTCCAGAATGCTGCTGTCGATGTAATCCGACCAGTTGTAGACGTTGACCACGCGCTCCTGCGCCGAGGCCAGCATGGTCGAACCGGCCAGTACGGCTGCCGCCAGGGTTGTGACGATGAGCTTGGACATACAACTCCCCTTTTGATTTTTCGTATCGGGCCCGGCATGCCGGGACACCGTCCAATCCGCTTCGCTCAGGCCGGAGGTTAGGCATGTTTCTCGATAACCTCAAGCGCTTTCGTGCCAACAAAAAGGCGCCGCCGTATCGGTCGGTGTTTTTCACAAGCCAAGGAAAAACGGGCACTTATGGCAAGCCGCCGGGCGGCTGCTTAAACCGGGCGTCACCGCTCGCCGCAGTTAACCATGTCGATGCTCGACATGTACGGACCGACGTTTACAATTGATTAACCATGATCACCGTGCGATTTTCTCGCCGGTTGTGTATCAAGGCTTGGGTATTGCGATGGGCGAGAAGATCGTTGGCGAGAAGGCCACAGGCGGGCGGAACCGCAGGATCGACCCCAAGGAATTGAAACGCCTTTCGGTGCTCGAGCCGCACAAGGCGCTGGGCGCAATCGCTTTCGATTGGGCGATGATCGCAGCGGCGATCGCCGTCAGCGAATATGCCGGCAGTCCGCTGGTCTATCTGCTCGCCGTTGTGCTGATCGCCGGACGCATGCATGCGCTCGGCTGCATGATCCACGAGGCGGCGCATTACCGCATCATCCGCAACAGAAAACTCAGCGACTGGATGAGCGATCTCGTGCTCGCCTGGCCGGTGCTTGCCACCGTCGACGGCTATCGCCAGAACCATCTCGCGCACCACCAGCATGCCAATACCGACGAGGATCCGGACTGGACGGCGAAGCTCGGCATGCCGCAATTCACCTTCCCGCAGAAGCTTGCTCGCGGCATAACACAGGTGCTTGGCTACCTCGTTGCGGTCAATTCGCTGCGCGACATGCTGCACATGGCCAAACGCATGGGAAACAACGACCGCTCGACGCTTCAATACAAGCTGCTGCGCATCGGCTTCTATGTGGCCGCCGCGGCGATCTTCACGCTGCTCGGCATCTGGCGGGAAGTGGCGCTCTACTGGGTGGTGCCGTTCCTCACTTTCTTCTGCCTGTTCCTTTATATACGCAGCGTCGCCGAGCACTTTGGCAGCATGGACTATAGCGACGAACTCACGAGTTCACGCACGGTCTATCCGCATGCCTGGGAGAAGCTGTTCTTCGCCCCCCACAACATCAACTATCACCTCGAGCACCACCTCTATCCGGGCGTGCCGTTCTACAACCTGCCGGAGTTGCACGCGATCCTGATGCGCAACAAGGCCTATGCGGACAAGGCGCATATCACCCGCGGCTATACGACGGGCCTTCCGGCGGAATGCTTCGCGCCGGATGCACCGCTGCTGCCGAACCAGCATCCCGTCAGCTATTGAAAATCGAAAACGCTGAGCCCGGTCGCCATCTCATCGAGCCCCAGCGGCCGCGTGACCGGCGGCTCGGCGCGTGCCAGACAGCCCTGCCGTTCACAGAGCCGGCAGGCGGCACCAATCGCGACCGCCGGCGGCATCCCCGCACCGTAGACCACCTCATCAGCGAAGGACGCTTCGCAACCGAGGAGTAAGGCCGTGCGCCGAACCCGCTCCTGAAACGCCGCCTGCGGGCCATCCAGCGTGCGCGCCACTGTCAGAAATGCAGCGCCATCGGGCATTTCGACACGATCGACCAGAACCTGGCCCGGCACCGAGAAGGCGGCGTGGATATTGAGCTTCGGACAGCCGCCGCCGAATTTCGCCTGCGGGAAGCCTGAAGCGCCGGCCCGCCGCAAGCGGTGGCCGGCATTGTCGATCTCCATCAGAAAGAAGGGCACGCCTTGTGCGCCCGGCCGCTGCAGCATGGTCAGCCGATTGGCGGCCTGCTCGAAGGAGACCTGAAAGCGCGCACGCAGAACGTCGACATCATACTTCGCGCGCTGCGCGGCGGCGAGGAAGGCGGCATAGGGCATCATCAGCGCATGCGCGCCATAGCGCGCAAGCTCGAAACGGGCGATGCGTCGCGCCTCCGCCGTCGAGAAACGCAAAGGCTCGAGTTCGGCGATGATCGCCTCATGGCAGGCGATCGATACGGCCTCCATGGCGATCTCGCGGAGCTGGTCATACGGCGATAGCCGCTCGGAGATGAAGAGGCGCATGGAATGCCGGTCGAAACGGCGGCGCAGATTGGGCATGGCATGCACCGGCAGGCTGCGCACCACCAGGCCGTGCTCCTTTTTCAGCCAATTCTTGAGTGCACCCACGAGATCATCGCCCGGCGACAGTGCCTCATGAAAGGCTTCCGCCGCTGCCTCGATTGCAGCAAAATGATTGGGCCGCGCCTCGAAGGTTTCGCGCACCTCGTCCATCGGCAGCCGCGTGCCCGAAAGCGCCTCCATATGCCCCTGCCCCGCCAGCAGGTCGGCGAGGTCCTTCAGGCGCGCCGCCTGCTCGCGATAGGCGCGATAGAGCTTGACGACACCGCCGGCGGCATTGGGGGCGGCTTCCGCCACCTCGATCAGCTCCTGCTCTCCGGGCAGTTCGGCTGACAACAGCGGATCGGCAAAAACCTCGCGCAATTGCGTGAGGCTGCCACCGGTTTCTCCCTGCAGCTCGTCGAGATCGACCTTGTAGACCGACGCGAGTTTCAAAAGCAGCTGAACCGTCAACGGCCGCTGATTGCGCTCGATCAGATTAAGGTAGGACGGCGAGATACCGAGGGCCTCGGCCATGGCCGTCTGCGTCAGCGAGAGACCGTTGCGAATACGCCTGACCCGCGGACCGGCGAAGATCTTGTTCTCGGCCATTTGTAACTACCTTTACAATCTGCAACGAGCGCGACACTTTACACTTTTTACAAATTTACTTCGCGCTTCTGTCAAAGGCAAGACAAGATAACCCTTTTGACCGCGCCATTTCATTGTTTCCAATAGCCGAATATCGCAGCGCAATGTAAAACCTGTCACATGAACTCGAAACACAAAGCGCCGTGCGACGAAAGTCGAATGGATGTCTGATTTTGACAGGAGGATGCAATGACTGATTTTTACAAGCTTGTTCCGAGCGCACCGCAAGGCCGCTTCGATGGCGTCGAACGCCCCTATACCGCCGAGACCGTAAAGCGGCTGCGCGGGTCGGTCGAAATCCGCTATTCGCTGGCCGAAATGGGCGCGAACCGCTTGTGGAAACTCATTCACGAGGATGACTTCGTCAACGCGCTCGGCGCTCTCTCCGGCAACCAGGCCATGCAGATGGTCCGCGCCGGCCTGAAGGCGATCTATCTCTCCGGCTGGCAGGTTGCTGCCGACGCCAACACCGCTTCGGCAATGTATCCGGACCAGTCGCTCTATCCGGCCAATGCGGCGCCCGAGCTCGCAAAGCGCATCAACCGCACGCTGCAGCGTGCGGACCAGATCGAGACCTCGGAAGGCAAGGGCCTTTCGGTCGACACCTGGTTCGCGCCGATCGTTGCCGATGCCGAAGCCGGCTTCGGCGGCCCGCTCAATGCCTTCGAGATCATGAAGGCGTTCATCGAAGCCGGGGCTGCCGGCGTTCACTACGAGGACCAGCTCGCGTCTGAAAAGAAGTGCGGCCACCTCGGCGGCAAGGTTCTAATCCCGACGGCCGCCCATATCCGCAACCTGAACGCGGCACGCCTTGCCGCCGACGTCATGGGCACGCCGACGCTGGTCATCGCCCGCACGGATGCGGAAGCAGCAAAGCTGCTGACCTCCGACATCGACGAGCGCGACCGCCCCTTCGTCGACTATGACGCCGGACGCACGGTCGAAGGCTTCTACCAGGTGAGGAACGGGCTGGAGCCCTGCATCGCCCGAGCCATCGCCTATGCACCGCATTGCGACCTCATCTGGTGCGAGACCTCGAAGCCAGATCTGGAGCAGGCCCGCAAGTTCGCCGAAGGCGTGCACAAGGCGCATCCGGGCAAGCTGCTCGCCTACAACTGCTCGCCGTCGTTCAACTGGAAAAAGAACCTCGACGACGCGACGATCGCCAAGTTCCAGCGCGAGCTGGGCGCGATGGGCTACAAGTTCCAGTTCATCACGCTCGCTGGCTTCCATCAGCTGAACTTCGGCATGTTCGAACTGGCACGCGGCTACAAGGCGAGACAGATGGCCGCCTATTCGGAACTGCAGGAAGCGGAATTCGCAGCCGAGGTCAACGGCTACACCGCGACCAAGCACCAGCGTGAAGTGGGCACAGGCTATTTCGACGCCGTTTCGATGGCGATTACCGGTGGCCAGTCCTCAACGACCGCGATGAAGGAATCGACCGAGCACGACCAGTTCCGCCCGGCCGCAGAGTGAAAGCCCGGCGGGAGCGCGGCAATCCCTGCCCGCTGCGCTCCTGCCGATCCTCATAAATCAGAGCGGGACACGGACGGAAACCGCAGACACGCCTCCGCATCCCACTCTAGCCTCGAACCTCAAGGAGAAGTCCAATGACAGTCCAGACACGCGTCAAGGAACGGGCCGAGGAACAGTCTTCGGCGATGACCCCGGACCAGCAGGCAGCGATCCGCATGGTCGCCAACGACCTGCACCGCCTCAACCAGTCCGTTATGAAGGCCGTGGATGCCGGCGTTTCGGTCGAGCTCGTTCGCTCGGCCCGCCACCACGGCGGTGAAGGCAACTGGGGCGACCTCCTGATCCCGGTCATCGTGACCCAGGGCAGGCCATGACACTCGCGGCGATGACGCTTGCGATGGCTTTGCTTTCATCCGTCTCGCTTCGTCCGCTCGCCGCATCTTTCGTCCGAAGCGCAATTTATCGTTGAACAACATTGAAACTGTAGCGCGAGATCTCGGCGCACAAGATCAGAAAGGCCGGCAGCGATGCCGGCCTTTCCGTGCTCGCGGTGATCGTTCACGACGCAACGATCACCGGCAACCCACTATTTCAGGTTGATCGAACCTCCCGCTCCTGCCTATATTAGCCAAACCTACCTTAGGCAGAGGTGCGCATGCATCGATCGACGAGAGCTGCCGATACGGCCGAACTGACGGAGTTGATCTACGGCGCCGCATTTGGTGACTGCAGCTGGCAGGACTTTCTTGATCGACTGACCACGACGATGCCCGGCGGGCGCTCGGCGCTCCATTACCACGATCTCACATCGCCGGCGTCATGCGTGCCCTATGTCTCCGGCTTTACGCCGGAAGCCATCGACCAGTTCAACAGCCACTTCGCGGCGATCAATCCCTGGATACCGAAGTCGGTCCTCGTGCCCGTCGGCCGCGGTCTCGCCGGCGAGCATATCGTCTCGCGCGCGGATTTGCTGAAATCGGAATTCTACAACGACTGGCTGAAGGGCCAGACCGGCTGCGAGACCACGGTGGGCGTCACCATCGTGCGCAGCGCGACGCGCACATTGCTCGTATCGACCTGTACATCGTCCACGGACGAGGAACTCAACCGGCAGGCGGCCGATCAATATACCCTTCTTGCCCCTCATCTGAAACGCGCCTTCGATTTCCTGCGCCGACGGGACCTGATGATGGCCGAGCAGCATGAGGGCCAGACGCTTCTCGATACGATCGGCGTCGGCGTCATTTATGTCGGCGACAATCTTCGCATCCGCTCGATGAACGTCAACGCCGAACGCATGGCGGCGAAGGGTTCTCCGTTTCGCGTCACGATCGGCGGACGCTTGTTCATGGACGAACCGGAAGCCAACGCGGCACTGGAGCTTCTGGCCTCACCGGTCGGCACTCCCGCACAGCCGCAGGTTCGCATCGTCAGGACCGCGGAGAATGGCGCCTTTCGGATCACGCTCGTCCGGCGAAGCGCCAGTATCTTCACCGAACTCCTCGATGGCCCCACCGTCGCGGTGCTGGTCGAGCCGGCGTCCTCGCTGGTTTTTGACCAACGCCTCACCCACCTGAAAGACAGCTACGGCCTCACGCCGGCCGAAATCCGCATCGCGTCAGGCGTCGTTGCCGGCCTGACGCTGAAGGAAATGTCGCATGCCAACGGCGTCAGCTACGAGACGACCCGTACGCAGCTTAAAAGCATCTATTCCAAGACCCGGGTCAATTCTCAGGCCGCCCTGGTCAAGCTCCTGATGCGCTGACCGAAGGCGCCAGAACCCACGACCCGTCGTTCTGGATGCGGGCCG
This sequence comes from Ensifer sp. ENS10, assembly GCF_014852025.1. Lineage (NCBI taxonomy): Bacteria > Pseudomonadati > Pseudomonadota > Alphaproteobacteria > Hyphomicrobiales > Rhizobiaceae > Ensifer > Ensifer sp. ENS10. Next base: position 652,994 of record NZ_JACVAS010000001.1, on the reverse strand, counting down.
GTCGCGCGCATGCTCAGCCGCGACGCGGCCGTTTTCCGGCAAAGACGTCAGCATGGCTACGCAACAGCTTCGTCATGCGATCGACCACCGTGCGGATTTCCTTTCGGTGCCGATCCTCGTTGTTCATCACGATCCATTGCCGATGCCTGAGCGCCGGGATTTCGTCACCCGCCCGCTCCAGCATCGGATCGAGATCGCCGACGAAACAGGGAAGCACGGCGCACCCGGCGCCGGCACGGGCGAGATCCAGGAGCGAACGCGGCCGTGTGATCGTCGCGACGATCCTGCCCTCTGCCTGCTGGTGAGGCCAGCGAAGATAGGCCGAGATCGCCTCCTCTTCGCCCACGGCCACCCACCGACTGTTGGCAGCTGACGCTGCGTTCTTCTGGCGATAGGCGGCGTAGGCGACGTCACCGATCAGGCTCGCCGCCAGATAGCTTTCCTCGGGCTCGAAAGCACGGATGCCGATATCGGTCTCACGATAGGCGAGGCTTGCGCGTGTCTCGCCAACCGTTATCGCCAGGCTGAAACCATCCCTCTCGCTGCAAAGTGCCGGGAAATTCTCGGCAAGAAGCCAGGCATTCCAGGTGCCGACGGTGATGCGGACTGTCGCGCCTTCACCCTCGCGCCGCCAGCTTTCGACCAGGCGCGCCGCCGTCTCCATCTCCTGAAGCTGCTCGAAAAGAAGCTCACCGTCGCCAGTGAGCTGATAGCCGGTCTGGCTGCGCAGGAATAGGGCGCGGCCCGTCCGCTCCTCGAGCTCCAGCATCCGCCGCCCGACCGTGGCCGGGCTCGAACCGAGCGCCTGTGCCGCGCCGGTCAGGCCCCCGGTGCGCGCCACGCTCATGAAACAGCGGTAGATATCCCAATCCAGGTTTTTCATTACTGAAAAATATAGCGCGATATCCGGTGTATGTAAAACTGCTTTGGATGCATAAAAGACGTGATGCCCACCAAGTGAGGAGCATCACCATGGAAATGATGGCAATGGTCTATATCGCCGACATGGCCTTGAAGAACCGGCGTTGGGACGAAGACTTCGATCCGAAGCCGCCGGGATATCTTCGGCGCCTCTTTAACGCCCTGTCCGTCAGGATTGCCCAGCGGCGCATGAGGCGCCTTGACGCTGAAGAAAAGAGCACCGCGGAGCCCTGCGGCCACGCGGTGCAATGTTAGCCCCTGCCCTTGTTATGTCGCACGGCGATACCGGTTTGCCGTGCCTTCGCCTGAAGGCGGAACGTCCGCCGTCAGCGAATTCGATTGCCGGCCGCCTCAGGCGGCCCGGTAATTGTAGTCGTCTGCCTGCGGCTCCAGCCGGAACTGCTCGACAAGCATCATCAACGTGTCGGCCTGGTGCGCGAGCGACCGGCTCGTCGCCGTGGCTTCCTCGACCATGGAAGCGTTCTGCTGTGTCATCTGGTCCATCTGGTTGACCGAGCCGTTGACCTCGTTGAGCGCAACGGCCTGATCGCGGCTAGCGGTCGCGATCATCTCCACATGCTGGCTGACGGTGACGATCTGCGCGCTGATCGATGCCAGCACTTCGCCCGTTTCCTTGACCAGGTGCGAACCGGCATTGACCTCGTTCGTCGACTTGTTGATGAGCCCCTTGATCTCGCGCGCGGCCTCTGCCGAACGCTGCGCCAGTTCACGCACTTCCTGGGCGACAACGGCAAAGCCCTTGCCTGCTTCACCCGCACGCGCCGCCTCGATGCCGGCGTTCAGCGCCAACAGGTTCGTCTGGAAGGCGATGTCGTCGATCACCTCGATGATCTGCTCGATCTGGCGCGAGGCCTCCTCGATGCGTCCCATGGCGGCGATCGCGTTGGTGACGACGGTCGCTGAGCTGTCGGCGCTGCGCTTCGTCTGGATCACGGCATGGTTGGCTTCGCCGGCACGCTCGGCCGAAGAGCGAACGGTCACGGTGATCTGGTCGACCGCAGCGGCGGTTTCTTCAAGCGATGCCGCCTGGGCTTCCGTTCGCTTCGACAGCGAGTCGGCGGCATGATGCATGCTTGAACCGCTTTCCTGGATCGCCTGCGCATTGGCACGGATCTGGGAGAGCGTGTCCTGCAGCCGGATCAGCGAGCCGTTGAAGTCCTCGCGCAACTGTTCGAGACGACCGTGGAACGGAACCTCGATCTGGCGCGAGAGGTCGCCCTGCGCGAGACGGCCGAGACCGGCTGCAAGCTCGCTGACGGCCAGATCGATCTGACGATCGAGCTCCCGCTTTTCCCGATCGTTGCGGCTGCGCTCCATCTCGGCGCGAGTACGCTGCTCTTCGCTCTCGGCCTCGATGCGCACCTTGGAAAGCGCGTTCTCCTTGAAGACGCCGAGCGCGCGCGCCATGTCGCCGATTTCGTCACGACGGGCGTCGCCGTCGATCGCCGTGTCGAGGCGGCCATCGGCGAGGCGCCGCATGGCAGCGGTGATCTGACCGATCGGCTTCTTCAGCGTCAGCGTCAACGCAATGCCGGCAAGCAGCGCGATGACGACGCCGCCGACGGTTGCGGCCACCGAGATCTGGTTTGCTTCCTGGCGTTCTGTTCCGGCGGCCACCTTCTGCTGCTCGGCAAAGCCGGTGAGATCGCCCCAGATCTGGTCGATCGATTGGCCGGCAGCGTCGAAGTCGGCGGTCCGCTTGACGGTGATTTCGACGAGCGCTGCGGCATCCTTCTTCATCGCCGTCAGGATCGGCATCAGCGTATCGGCGATCTTGTCGAAGGAAGCGCCGTCACTGGCAACACCACGCAGCGTCGCCATGTTCTGTTGAACGGCAAGCGACTTGTCGAGCAGCTTCTGGCGGTTCTCTTCGTTCGTCTGCCCCATGAAAGTCGCAGCGGAAATCTGAATGTCCGTGATCGACGCGGCGAGCCGGCGGGTTGCGGTCAGTACCGATTCCGTCGTGACGATCTGCTCGTCGAGTTCGGCGAAGATCCGCGTCGCGTCACGCATCTTGCCGACCGATGCCGCCTCCAGGCGGAAGCTCGCAGTGCGGAAACGGTCGACATATTTGGAGATGCCGGCAAGCGTCTCCGGGCCGGCCGGCGCCTTCAGCAGCGAACCGATCTCGCTCGAAGCCGACGTGATCGTTTCGGCAAGCGATTTCTCGTCCTTCGGCAGCAGACGGAAGATGTCGCGCTCGGTGCGGCCGATCATCGGGAAGCGTTCCTTGACGGCCTTGAGCTTGTCGTCGACGGTGATCGCCTTGCTGACCTCGGTGCCGAATTCGTTGAAGAAGCGGCTGGCGCGCATCAGCTTTTCGGCTTCGCGCAACATGGTCTTGGCAGCGTTTTCGTTCTTCCGCACGGCGTATTGCAGCCGGTTCGATTCCTCGTTGATCTTGGAGCGCTCGATCAGCAGCGCGTCGAGGTTTGCCGCCATCGCTGCGCGCAGCTCCTGCTCGCCGACATGCAGCTTCCAGAGGCCATCAATGCGTGCCTCGATGTCGTTTGTCGCGGCGATTGCGGCCGTCAACTCGTCCTGACCGCTCTGGCCGGCGACCTGCGCGGCCGTCGCCGCAAGCACGTCCTTCTGAGCCGAAATCTTCGACTGGACGGCTTGCCTGGTTTCCTCGGTCGTCGAATGCAGGAAGGCGTTCATGCCCGCATAGACATCCTTGAAGCCGCTCAATGTCTGCAGCACGCTGTTGGAAATCTCCATGCGGCCCTGAAGCAGGCCGGATGCATAGAGACCGGTGATACCGACGGCACAGATGCTGACGACGAAGGGCAGGATGAAAAAGAGCACCTTCGTCTGGATCTTGAAACGGGCAAGAATTCTATCAATGAACATTGAAAACACCTTGGCTCGCAGCTCGCATTCGCCTCCCCCGGCAGCTCGAGACGTCTCCGCCTTCAACGACAGGGCGTGAAGGTGCGAGCGATCGAGAGCCACCCGATGCGCAAACAGGCTGATGTTTTTCGGAAAATCATACGGCGCACGCCGCAAGTCCGTCGGCAATCATTGCGGATCCGCGTCACCACTCCTAGGCAACGTGGACCTGACGAACTCACATCGTCGCACTATCCAATTTGAACGATTAAAATTTATATAAGCGCGTTTCACCTGCGGCAGAAAATCCGAAGGTGCGCGGGGCGCTTCAACGGCGCCCGAGGAACCGGCCGTCTAGGGCCGGTTGCCTGAGATCAGAACCAAAGGGCCGGAAGGGCTGCAAGCGCGGCTACGGCGAAGAAAGCGATGAGGGCGAGGCGCGTGATCGCGGCCTTCTGCTGACGGCTTTCATCGGTGCGGGCGACCGCGATGGCGCGGGGACGGCGGCGTGGTTGGTTCATGGCATCCTGTCCTTGTCACATTCACCGGCAACCATCGGCCCGGATGAACCGGCTTGCCAGTCACACATATATTGCAGCCATGCCGTGGCGGAGGAAAGTCAAAAAATAGGAAACAGTGTTATTTCCGTTTACGCGACAATCCGATCACACCAACCGCCGGCTGTGCCGACGAGAATAAAGGTTCGATCAGAGCCGTTAACAATCGCTGAAGCACGACCCACCAAAAGCGGGGAGATCAGGCGTCCTGCCCGGCAGCAAAGCCCGATGCCCAGGCCCATTGGAAATTGTAGCCGCCGAGCCAGCCGGTCACATCGACGCATTCGCCGATGAAGTAGAGCCCCGGTACCGCCTTCGCCTGCATCGTCTTGGAATCGAGCCCTTTGGTATCGACGCCGCCGAGCGTGACCTCGGCCGTGCGATAGCCTTCCGATCCGGCGGGCTTGATCGTCCAGGCCTGGATCGAAGACGAAAGCTGGTTGATCGTCTTGTCCGAGAGGTCGGCAAGCTGACGGCCGGTCAGCTTCGCGCCGTCGGCGAAAAACTGTGCGAGCCGGCGCGGCAGGATATCGCCAAGCGCCGTCTGCACCGCCTGCTTACCGTGGGTACGGCGGATCTCCTTGAGGATCGCGGAGATGTCGATATCGGGCATCAGCCGCAACTCGATCTCCTGTCCCTCGCGCCAATAGGAAGAGATCTGCAGGATCGCCGGGCCGCTCAGGCCACGATGGGTGATCAGCACCGCCTCGCGAAAAGCCGTCTTGCCGAACCGGGCTTCGGCGTCGGCTGCGACGCCCGCCAGTTCGCCGATCGTTTCGAGTTGCGCCGGATCGAGGGTCAGCGGCACGAGGCCCGGCCGCGTTTCGACGATGCCAAGGCCGAACTGCTCGGCGATCCGGTAGGCGAGCCCGGTCGCACCCATCTTCGGAATCGACTTGCCGCCGCTGGCTATGACGAGCGATTGGGCATCGATAGGCCCCTCATCCGTCATGACGCGGAAGCCCGCCCCGTGGCGTTCGACGCTTTCGATCGTTGTCTCCAGCCGCAACTCGGCGTGCACATCACGCATTTCCGCGAGCAGCATCCTGATGATGTCCTTGGCCGAGTGGTTGCAGAAGAGCTGGCCGAGGGTCTTTTCGTGCCAGGCGATGCCGTGCTTTTCGACCAAGGCCAGGAAATCGCGCGGCGTATAACGCGCCAGTGCCGACTTGCAGAAATGCGGGTTGGCCGAAAGGAAATTCTTCGGCCCCGCATGGATATTGGTGAAGTTGCAGCGACCACCGCCGGAGATGCGGATCTTCTCGCCGGGTGCCTTGGCATGGTCGAGCACAGCCGCGCGGCGGCCGCGCTTGCCCGCTTCGATGGCGCACATCATGCCCGCAGCACCGGCGCCGATGATGACCACATCCTTCTTCTCAGCCACGAAACACCCCAGCTCTTTTGTCTTTCCTTCCCGGTGGCAAAGAAGAAAGTCAATGACCAAGCCCATCTAGCCAATTGCCAATCTGTGGTTATGATGCGTCATCCGAAGCCAAAACCGGTGATTTATGCCCTCCAAGAGAAGTGCTGCCCAACAAACAACGAAAATCAGCAAAACTTCGAAAATACCCCCCGCCTTGCACTCCCTCCGCGGTGTGAAGACCTGGAAGGAAGCCACGGACTGGCTCAAGATCCGCGGTATCGAAGACGTCGAATGCATCACGCCCGACCTTGCCGGCGTGCCTCGCGGCAAGATGATGCCGACCTCGAAATTCACGTCCAACACCTCGCTGGCGCTCCCCTCGGCCGTCTACCGGCACACGATCTCGGGCGAATATCCTGACGAAACCGGGCAGTTCCGCTACGATTCGCGCGACAGCGATATCAAGCTCGTGCCTGATCTCTCCACCCTTTCGGTCGTGCCCTGGGAGACCGACCCGACGGCGCAGGTGATCTGCGACATCGTCGGTTCGCAGGGTGAGCAGATCAGCTACACGCCGCGCAACGTCCTGAAGCGCGTGGTCGACCTTTACAAGAAGAAGGGCTGGAAACCGGTCGTCGCACCGGAAATCGAATTCTACCTCGTCGCCACCAATGACGACCCTGACTATCCCCTGCATCCACCGAAAGGTCGCTCCGGTCGCTCGATCCTTGGCGGTCAGGGCTATTCGATTGCCGGCATCAACGAGTTCGACGAGCTGATCGACGACATCTACCACTTCTCCGAGAAGCAGGGTCTCGAGATCGACACGCTGATCCATGAAGAGGGACCGGCGCAGCTCGAGATCAACCTTCGCCACGGCGACCCGATCGAGCTGGCCGACCAGGTCTTCCTGTTCAAGCGCACGATCCGCGAGGCGGCGCTGAAACACGGCATCTATGCCACCTTTATGGCCAAGCCGATGCAGGGCCAGCCGGGTTCGGCGATGCACATCCACCAGTCGGTGGTCGAAATCAACACCGGCCGGAACCTGTTTTCGAACCCGGATGGATCGGCATCGAAGGAATTCTTCCACTTCATCGGCGGCATGCAGCACTACGTGCCGCGCACGCTGGTCATGATGGCGCCCTATGTGAACTCCTTCCGCCGGCTGACGCCCGACATGTCGGCGCCGGTTAATACCGCCTGGGGCTACGACAACCGCACGACCGCCTTCCGCATCCCGGTGTCGGAACCGGTCGCCCGGCGCATCGAGAACCGGCTGCCGAGCTCGGATGCCAACCCCTACCTGGCGCTCGCGGCCTCGCTTGCCTGCGGCTATCTCGGCATCGTCGAACAGCGGGAGCCGACGGCACCGACCGAGGACACGGCCAACGAGGGCGAGATCGACCTGCCGCGCGGCCTGCTCGAAGCTGTCGCTCTGCTCGAATCGGCACCATCGCTTGCGGAGGTGCTGAGCCCTGAGTTCATCGCCATCTATGCCGGCGTCAAACGTGGCGAGTTCGAAACCTTCATGCAGGTCATCAGTCCCTGGGAACGCGAATTCCTGCTTCTCAACGTCTGACCTCAGAGGTTCTCCATGCCCTGGCAAAGCCCGATCTCGCCCGGTTACTCCTGGTATGAGGCGACCGTTCCGGATCGACCGGAGTATCCCGCCATGCCCGGATCGCGGAAAGCCAACGTCGCGATCGTCGGCGGTGGCTATACCGGGCTGCAGGCCGCCTGGAACCTGGCGCGGCAGGGCGTCGACGTCACCGTGATCGACGCCTGCCGCTTCGGCGACGGTGCCTCTGGCCGCAATGGCGGCCAGTTCGGCACCGGGCAGCGCGCCTGGGCGGACGAGACCGAGACAAGCCTTGGTCATGAGCGGGCACAGGCGCTCTTCGACATGGCGGAGAATGCCAAGCGCTATGTGCTCGACTTCGCAAGCGCCCACGAAATCGACATCGAGTTCGTGCCCGGCCAGCTCTCGGTCGGCCACAAGAAGAGCTTCGAAAAAGACTATCGCGACCATGCGGAAGCGATGGCAACACGCTTCGGCTATCCGCATCTCTCCTTCATGGATCGGGAGGAAACCGCAAGCCGGCTCGGATCGAGCCACTACCACTTCGGCATCCGCGATGCCGGCACCGGCCATATCCACCCGATGAAGCTGCTGGTCGGCCTTGCGAAACAGGCCGCCCTTGCCGGTGCCAATCTCTTCGAGCAGACGAAGGCAACCAAGATCGAGCGCCAAAGCGGCACGATCGTCATCACCACCGACCGCGGCACGATCACCGCCGACCGCGCGCTCGTCGCCTGCAACGCCTATATCGGCAATCTCGAGCCGGTGAGCGCCAGCCACGTCATGCCGATCCGCTCCTTCATCGGCGCAACGACGGTGCTTTCCGACCACCCAAAGGTCATTCCCGGCGGCGAATCGGTCGATGATTCGCGCTTCGTCGTGCGCTATTTCCGCAAGTCGCGGGACGGGCGGCTGCTCTTCGGCGGCCGCGAGGCCTATACCGCTGACAATCCGCTCGATATCTCGACCCACATCCGCCGGCAGATCAGCGAGATCTATCCGGAACTTGCCAATATCGAGATCACCCATGCCTGGGGCGGCTCGGTCGGCATCACCATGCCGCGCACGCCCTTCTGTCGCGAAGTGATGCCCGGCGTCACCTCGATCGGCGGCTATTCCGGCCACGGCGTGATGCTCTCCAACTATTGCGGCAAGCTCTATGCCGACCTGGCGCTCGGCAAGGATACCGAGCTCGATCTGCTGAAAGCCCTGAAAATCCCGGCTTTTCCCGGTGGTACGCGGTTCCGCTCCGCCCTTCTCTTCCTCGCGTTAAGCTGGTACGCATTACGTGACAGGTTCTGAGAAGCCCTCGCGGCGGCATTTTATTGCGCCGCACCCTAGCGCATTTAAATCGATTAGATTATATGTGTCCGTGACCTGAACAGATCGAGATATCCCATGAGCAGCCAGATCATTCCCGTCGAACCATTTGACTATGTGGTGTTCGGGGGCACCGGCGATCTTGCGGAGCGCAAGCTGTTGCCGGCGCTCTATCACCGGCAACTGGAAGGCCAGATCACCGAGCCGACCCGCATCATCGGGGCGTCGCGCGCAGCACTGAGCCATGAGGACTATCGCAAATTCGCCGTCGATGCGCTGAAGGAACATCTGAAGGCGGACGAGTACAAGGAAGAGGAAGTCGCCAAGTTCGCCGCGCGCCTGTTCTATGTTTCCGTCGACGCCAAGTCGGACCAGGGCTGGGACGCACTGAAGAAGATCCTCGAAGAGGGCAAGGAGCGTATCCGCGCCTTCTATCTCGCTGTCGGCCCGGCGATCTTCGGCGACATTTCCGAACGCATCCGCGATCACAAGCTGATCACCAAGAATACCCGCATCGTCGTCGAAAAGCCGATCGGCCGCGACCTCGCATCGGCGACCGAGCTCAACGACACGATCGGCAAGGTCTTCCGCGAAGAGCAGATCTTCCGTATCGACCACTATCTCGGCAAGGAGACGGTGCAGAACCTGATGGCGCTGCGCTTCGCCAATGCGCTCTACGAGCCGCTGTGGAACTCCGCCCATATCGACCACGTGCAGATCACCGTGGCGGAAGCCGTCGGCCTCGAAAACCGCGCCGGCTATTACGACAAGGCCGGTGCACTTCGCGACATGGTGCAGAACCACATCCTCCAGCTCGTCTGCTTCGTCGCCATGGAAGCGCCGACCTCGATGGACGCGGAAGCGGTCCGCGACGAAAAGCTCAAGGTTCTGCGCGCGCTGAAGCCGATCACCTCGTCCAACGTCGAACAGGTGACGGTGCGCGGCCAGTACCGCGCCGGCGCCTCTGCCGGCGGTCCGGTCAAGGGCTATCTCGAAGAGCTCGAAGGCGGCGTTTCGAACACCGAGACCTTCGTGGCGATCAAGGCCGAGGTCAGCAACTGGCGCTGGGCCGGCGTGCCCTTCTACATCCGTACAGGCAAGCGCCTTGCCGGCCGCATGTCGGAAATCGTCATCACCTTCAAGCAGATTCCGCACTCGATCTTCGACAACAACGCCGGCCGTATCTCCGCCAACCAGCTGGTCATTCGCCTGCAGCCGAACGAAGGCGTGAAGCAGTCGCTGATGATCAAGGATCCTGGCCCGGGCGGCATGCGCCTGCGTAACGTTTCGCTCGATATGAGCTTTGCCGAGGCATTTGCCGTGCGCAATGCCGACGCCTATGAGCGGCTGCTCTTCGACGTCGTCCGCAACAACCAGACGCTGTTCGTACGCCGCGACGAGGTCGAGGCCGCATGGAAGTGGGTCGACCCGATCCTGAAGGCCTGGGAGGAAACCGGGCAGCAGGTTCAGGGCTATACCGCCGGCACCTGGGGTCCGAGCCAGTCGATCGCGCTGATCGAGCGCGACGGCCGCACTTGGAACGATGCGATATAGGTGCGACCATGACGACAGAGCTTCATACATTTGAAAACGGTGCGGCACTCGCAGAGGGCTTGGCTGACGCCGTAAGCAGCGCACTTTCTGCCGGCATTGCAGCACGCGGTTCGGCGAGCATCGCAGTCTCCGGCGGCTCGACCCCCAAGGCTTTCTTCAAGGCGCTGTCCAAAAAGGACATCGCCTGGGACAAGGTAACCGTGACGCTCGTTGACGAACGTTTCGTGCCGCCGGAAAGTGATCGCTCCAACCATGGCCTGGTTGCCAGCAACCTGCTTCAGGACAAGGCGGCCGCGGCCAAGTTCCTGCCGCTCTACCATGCGGCCCCGACCGCCGAGGCGGCCGCTGAAATCGCAAGCCGGGAAACGGCAGCAATCGGCGCGCCGTTCGACGTCGCCATTCTCGGCATGGGAACGGACGGGCACACCGCGTCGTTCTTCCCGGGCGGATCGCAACTCGCGCGTGCCATCGATCCGGCGACGCCGCGCGGCGTGATCACCATGGAGGCGGAAGGTGCCGGCGAAACCCGCCTGACGCTGACCTTCGCCAGCCTTCAGGATGCGCGGCTTCTGGTGCTGCACATCGAAGGCGAAGGCAAGAAGACCGTTCTCGCCAAGGCTGAAGAGGCCGGCGACGAGAAGGACATGCCGATCCGCGCGATGCTGCGCCGTGCCGCATCGCCGGTGCAGATTTATTGGGCGCCGTAGATCGACTGCTGTTGGGTTGAATTGGCCCAATATCAAAGTGGAGACACGTTCAGCCGGTGGCGCGCTCCCGCCTGAACGGGAAAGTGTTTCTGAGAACATGCCGGGACGCGACGTGCGCTCTCCCAAGCTCGCCGCGCTCCGGACCGATGACTGGATGAAGATGAGGAGCTTCAAGGCTCCGGAACAGGATTTGCCATGTCCGCCGATTCCCGCATTGCCGCGATCACCGCTCGCATCGTCGAGCGCTCGAAACCGCACCGCGAACCCTATCTCGACCGCGTCCGCCGGGCGGCGTCGAGCGGCCCGCACCGCAGCGTGCTCGGCTGCGGCAACCTAGCGCACGGGTTTGCCGTCTGTTCCCCCGCCGAGAAGGTGGCGCTTGCGGGCGACCGCGTGGCCAATCTCGGCATCATCACCTCCTATAATGACATGCTCTCGGCGCACCAGCCGTTCGAGACCTATCCGGCGCTCATCCGCGATGCGGCGCGCGAAGCGGGCGGCGTCGCACAGGTTGCCGGCGGTGTGCCGGCCATGTGCGATGGCGTCACCCAGGGGCAGCCGGGCATGGAGCTCTCGCTCTTCTCGCGCGACCTGATCGCCATGGCTGCCGGCGTCGGCCTGTCGCACAACATGTTCGATTCCACCGTCTATCTCGGCGTCTGCGACAAGATCGTACCGGGTCTCGTCATTGCGGCGCTGACCTTCGGCCATCTGCCCGCCATCTTCGTGCCCGCGGGTCCGATGACCTCGGGCCTCCCGAACGACGAGAAGGCGCGGGTGCGCCAGCTCTTCGCCGAAGGCAAGGTCGGCCGCGACGAGCTTCTCGAAGCAGAGTCCAAGTCCTACCACGGGCCGGGCACCTGCACCTTCTATGGCACGGCCAACTCCAACCAGATGCTGATGGAGATCATGGGCTTCCACCTGCCCGGCGCCTCCTTCATCAATCCCGGCACGCCGCTGCGCGACGCGCTGACGAAGGAGGCCGCCAAGCGGGCGCTGGCGATCACCGCCATGGGCAACGAGTTCACGCCCGCCGGCGAGATGATCGACGAGCGCTCGATCGTCAACGGCGTCGTCGGCCTGCATGCGACCGGCGGCTCGACCAACCACACGATGCACCTGGTTGCCATGGCGCGCGCCGCCGGCATCGTCTTGACCTGGCAGGACATTTCCGAGCTTTCGGATATCGTGCCGCTCTTGGCCCGCGTCTATCCGAACGGCCTTGCCGATGTGAACCACTTCCATGCCGCCGGCGGCATGGGCTTCCTGATCAGCCAGTTGCTGCGGGGCGGGCTGCTGCACGATGACGTCCGCACCGTCGTCGGCCAGGGTCTCGACGCCTACAAGATCGACGTTCGGCTTGGAGCCGACGGCGGCGTCGAGCGCGTGCCGACACCGAAGGAAAGTGCTGACCCGAAGGTGCTTGCGACCATCGACCAACCGTTCCAGCATACCGGCGGCCTGAAGATGCTGACCGGCAATCTCGGCAAGGCGGTCATCAAGATTTCCGCCGTGAAACCGGATCGCCACGTCATCGAGGCCCCGGCGAAGATCTTCCACGACCAGGCCGAGCTCAATGCCGCCTTCAAGGCCGGCAAGCTCGAGGGCGATTTCGTCGCCGTCGTGCGCTTCCAGGGCCCGAAGGCGAACGGCATGCCGGAGTTGCACAAGCTGACGACCGTGCTCGGCATCCTGCAGGATCGCGGCCAGCGCGTCGCCATCCTTACCGACGGGCGCATGTCCGGCGCCTCCGGCAAGGTACCGGCGGCGATCCACGTGACACCGGAAGCCAAGGACGGCGGCCCGATCGCCCGGATCCAGGAAGGCGATATCGTGCGTATCGACGCGGTCGCCGGGACGATCGAAGTGCTGGTCGAGGACATCGCGCTGAAGACGCGGGTACCTGCGCATGCCGACCTCTCGGACAACGATTTCGGCATGGGCCGTGAGCTTTTCGCGCCGTTCCGGGCGATTGCAGGCGCTGCCGACCATGGAGCGAGCGTTCTCTTCCACTAGGACGCAAATAGCGCCGCCTCCTGAGCCAGGGCGGCGCTCTTTTCTAGCGAACTTTTCTTCGAGGCAGCGGCGAGCTGGGCGCCCACACCATCCGCTTACGGCAGCGGGCCGGGAAACATGTCATTGCGCCCATCGTAGCGCTCGATCTCCAGCGTAAATACATCGACGCCTTCGATGCAGCGGGCATTGATGGAGATCTTGTTGTCCGGATAGCCGCTGCGCATGATCGGCGTCGAGCAGGTCGGGCAGAAGTGATGGCCCTCATTGAGGCCGCGCCAGATATAGCTCGACAGGCGGCGTTTCTCAGTGAGCAGCTTCACCTTGGCCGCGTCCACTTTCCAATGCAGGAAGCCGGAGCGCCGGCAGGTCGAACAGTTGCATTCGACGAGGCCGGTAAGCTCCTCGTTAACCTCGACTGCGATGTCGCCGCAATGGCAGGAAAGCCGATAGGGTCGCTGCATGGTTCCGGTCCCACCTGTTGAAGAAGACCGCAACCATTCATTGCGCCGACAGGACGGTCAAGCCCCACACCTCAAGCCGCGTTCGGCCTCAGCGATAGATATCGAGCGTTCGGTTGCGATGGTTCGGATGGGTGCTGTAAACGAAGATGCGATTGAGATCGCGGTCGGTCAGCAGGCGGAGGAATCGCGCTTCGATGACGTTGTTGGCATGCACGCGCTTCAGCAGGCAGCCGACCATCTGGATGCGGGCACTCGGGATATCGAGATAGAAGTTCTGCGGAAGCTGATACTGCGTCAGGATACTGATGACGGCGCCGCTTTTGGAGAGCTTGATGATCTCGCAGCGGCGGGAACTCAGCTGCGTCATGCCCTTCTCGGTATATTCGATGCGCGCCTCGTTCCGTGTGTCCTCCATCGGAAAGTTCGCTTCCCGATCGTACATGAAGGACTCTTCCTTGTTCAGGAAGTGCTGCTGCATTGCGGGCGCCGCGCCTCTCATCGATATGCCTTTCCTATCCCCTTTTGAAACAGATTAGCGGCAGAGATTTAACAGAGGGTTTGATCCGTAGGTTGCATTGAAAAAACCCGCCCGATTTTACGGGCGGGTCGAGATGACCATCTGTTCGTTAGACAAATCCGGACGGAGGGCCGCTACGCACCTCTCCTGGAACTGATCTTCCAAGCCGCAAGTCCGGACGGAAAACCGCTACACACTTTTCCTGGAATTGCTTAGGCGCGATAGCTGCGACCGTCAGCATCGAACAGGTGCAGCTTGGCCTTGTCGGCGGTGAAGCGCACCTTGTCGCCGCGATGAACCGGCAGGATGCCGGGGATCTTGGCGATGATCGGCTCCTTGTCGACCAGACCTTCGATATAGAGCAGCGTCACTTCGCCGAGTGCCTCGACGATGGCGACCGTGCCCTCGAACAGGAAGTCCTCGCCAGCGAAGACCTGCAGGTCTTCCGGCCGCACGCCGAAGCTCGCCGTCTTGCCGTTCTGCGATGCGTCCGTGGCTATATCGAGCGTGACGCTCTTGCCGCCGGTCAGCTTCACCGTGGTCTGCGCGCCGGTGGCCGTAATCGCCGAGGGGATGATGTTCATCGCCGGCGAGCCGATGAAGCGCGCGACGAAGAGATTGGCCGGCCGCTCGTAAAGTTCCAGCGGCGCACCCACCTGCTCGATATGGCCTTGCGACAGCACGACGATACGATCGGCAAGCGTCATTGCCTCCACCTGGTCGTGGGTGACATAGATCATCGTGGTATCAGCCATCTGCTCGTTGAGCTTGGCGATCTCGATGCGGGTCGCAACGCGCAAGGCCGCGTCGAGGTTCGACAGCGGCTCGTCGAACAGGAAGACCTTGGGGTCGCGGCAGATCGCCCGGCCGATCGCAACGCGCTGGCGTTGACCGCCCGAAAGCGCTTTCGGCAGACGATCGAGATACTTGGTGAGCTGCAGGATATCGGCGGCCGCGCGCACGCGGCGATCGATCTCCTCCTTCGACTCCTTGGCGATCCGCATGCCGAAGGCCATGTTGTCGTACACGGTCATATGCGGATAGAGCGCGTAGGACTGGAACACCATGGCGATGCCGCGCTTCGACGGCGGCACGGTGTTGACGCGCTCGCCGTCGATGAACATGTCGCCGCCGGTGATCTCCTCGAGACCGGCGATCATGCGCAGCAGCGTCGACTTTCCGCAGCCGGACGGGCCGACGAAGACGATGAACTCGCCCTGCTTGATGTCGAGATTGATGCCATGAATGACATCGACCGCGCCGTAGGACTTGCGGATATCTTTAAGCAGCAGACCCGTCATGGCACCCTCCCCTTCGGTTCTTCCCGTCTTTCCTTGCTCTCATCATTGTTGGCCAGCCGTCACACCAACCGAGCGAAGTACGCGCCCCAGGCCGGCAGGTTGACCATTCTATCTTTCACTTCGGCTGCAAAGCCGTGCCCTTCAAGAGCGGCGACCGGTTCGTTCGGCAGCGTGGCCGCAGCCGGCGTACCGCTCATGTTGAACAGGCAGAAAAGCTTCTCGTTGCCATAGCTGCGCACGAAGGCGAGCACCTGTCCATCCGTGTTCAGGAACTCGATCTCGCCCTTGGCGAAAGCCGGATGCGCCTTGCGGAAATGCAGGAAGCGGCGGTAGTGCTCGAGGACGGATGCGTCATCACCCTGCTGCGCCGATACGGCACGCTCCAGGTGCTCTGCCGGCACGGGAAGCCAGGGCTTCGCGCTGCCGAAGCCGCCATTGACCGCGGCACCATCCCAGACCATCGGCGTGCGGCAACCGTCACGGCCCTTGAAGTCGGGCCAGAACTGGATGCCGTAGGGATCCTTCAGGTCCTCATAGGCGAGTTCGGCTTCGCTCAGCGCCAGCTCCTCGCCCTGATAGATGCAGACCGAGCCGCGCAGCGACATCAAGAGGCTCGCAAGCAGCTTCGCATGCGCGTCGCGATCGGCAACGCCAGCGCCCCAACGGCTGACATGGCGCACGACGTCGTGGTTGGAAAAGGCCCAGCAGGCCCAGCCCTCGGGCGCTGCCTTCTGGAAATTGCGGAGAACCTCGGCGACGGTCGCCGATGTCAGCGGATCGGGCGCCAGGAACTCGAAGGCATAGCACATCTGCATCTTGTCGCCGCCGGAGGTGTATTCGCCGGCGATCTCCAGGCCGCGCTGGCTGTCGCCGACCTCGCCGACGGCGGCGATCGCCGGAAACTCGTCCATGACCGCGCGGAACCGCTTCAGGAATGCCAGGTTCTCCGGCTGGTTCTTGTCGTAGAGATGTTCCTGATAGTTGTAGGGGTTCACCGCCGGCGCAGTCTGCGCGTTGCGGCGTTCCGGCGCCAGCGCCGGATTGTCGCGCAGCTGCTTGTCGTGGAAGTAGAAGTTGATGGTATCGAGGCGGAAGCCGTCGACGCCGCGCTCCAGCCAGAAGCGCTCGACACCGAGCAACGCATCCTGCACTTCCGGATTGTGCAGGTTGAGATCCGGCTGCGAGGTCAGGAAGTTGTGCAGGTAATATTGCAGGCGCGTCGGATCCCAGGCCCAGGCCGAGCCGCCGAAGATCGACAGCCAGTTGTTGGGCGGGGTGCCATCCGGCTTGGAGTCGGCCCAGACGTACCAGTCGGCCTTGGCGTTGGTCCGGCTTGCGCGGCTTTCGACGAACCAGGGATGCTGATCCGAGGTATGCGAGAGAACGAGGTCGATCATCACCCGGATGCCGAGGCGGTGCGCTTCCGCGATCACGGCGTCGAAATCGGCAAGGCTGCCGAAGATCTGGTCGACATCGGTGTAGTTGGAGACGTCGTAACCGAAATCCTTCATCGGCGAGGTGAAGAACGGCGAAATCCAGATCGCATCGGCACCGAGGGCGGCGATATGCGGCAGCCGGGCGACGATGCCCTTGAGGTCGCCGATGCCGTCGCCGTTGGAGTCCTGGTAGGAGCGCGGGTAGATCTGGTAGATCACCGCGCCGCGCCACCAGTCCCTATCCGGTTGCAAAGTGGAAGTGCTCATTTCGGTCATGCTCATTTTCTCTGGAGGTCCTTGATAGTCAGCCGCCCTTGACCGAGCCCGCCAGCAGACCGCGCACGAGATAGCGCTGCAAGCTGAAGAAGACGATCAGCGGAACGATGATGGTAATGAAGGCGGAAGCCGTCAGGATTTCCCAGTTGCCGCCGCGCGAGCCCAGCAGGTTGACGAGCCGGCCGGTCAGAACCAGTTCATCGGGGCCTGCGCCCAGGAACACGATCGCCACCAGCAGGTCGTTCCAGGTCCACAGGAACTGGAAGATCGCGAAGGAGGCGAGCGCCGGGAAGGACAGCGGCAGGATGATCTTGACGAAGATATCGAAATCGCTGGCACCGTCGACGCGGGCGGATTCCATGATTTCGCGCGGCAGGCCGGCCATGTAGTTGCGAAGCAGATAGATCGCCAGCGGCAGGCCGAACCCGGTATGGGCCAGCCAGATGCCGACATAGGTCTTGGCCGGCACGCCCAGGATCGTGCCAACGCCGTTGTAGAGCTTCAGCAGCGGGATCAGCGACATCTGCAGCGGCACGACGAGAAGACCGACGACCACGGCGATCAGGATCGCCCGGCCGGGGAACGGCATCCAGGCAAGCGCATAGGCGGCGAAGGCCGCGATCATGATCGGGATGATCGTCGCGGGTACGGCAACCGTCAGCGAATTGATGAAGGAGCGGCCGATGTTTTCGGCACCCAGCACCTCGGCATAATTGTCGAAGGTGAAACGCGGCGGCGACGACGCCGTCACGAAGACGCGCTGGCCGCGGCTTCCTTCCATCTTCTTGTCGGAAACGATCTCGAAGTTGCCGTCGGCCTGAACGGTCAGCTTTTCGCCGTCGTTGAGTTCGGCGGTTTCGCCGGCCTTGAACGCAGTCGGCTCGCGGCTGTTAAAGCCGAAGGCGGAGATTTGGCCCGGCTGACCTTCGAGCAGGTTGCCGGAGATCACGAACTTGCCTTCGCGCTCGACCTGGCTTTCTGGGCCTGGCGCCCGGACGACGGTGTTTTGCGACGAGGTCGAAAGTGCGGTCCACCAGCCGGAAACGGCGAGCTGATCCTTGTCGCGCAGAGACGAGATCAACAGGCCGGCGGTCGGCAACGTCCAGAGCGCGACGATCAAAAGGACCGAGAGGTGGACGACCCACATGAGGGGTGAGCGTGTCGCTGGATTCATCTCAGTGCCCCTTCATTTCCTTGGCCGCATTGCGGATGTTCCAGACCATGATCGGAATGACGAGGATCATGATGACGACGGCGATCGCCGCACCGCGGCCAAAGTCGCCGCCCCCGCGGAACATCCAGTCGAACATCAGGTTGGCGAGCACCTGGCTCTGCCATTGGCCGTTGGTCATCGCCAGCACGATGTCGAAGACCTTCAGCACGAGAATGGTGATGGTCGTCCAGACGACGGCGATCGTGCCCCAGATCTGCGGCACCATGATCTTGAAGAAGATCTGCCAGCCATTGGCGCCGTCGATGACAGCGGCTTCGATCGTTTCCTCAGGGATGCCGCGAAGGGCAGCGGACAGGATGACCATCGCAAAGCCCGTCTGGATCCAGACGAGGATCGCCATCAGGAAGAAATTGTTCCAGAACGGCAGCGTGATCCAGGCCTGCGGCGCGCCGCCGAAGGCGACGACGATGGCGTTCAGGAGGCCGATCTGCTCTGCGCCTTCGGGACGGAAATCGTAGATGAACTTCCAGATGACCGCGGCACCGACGAACGAGATCGCCATCGGCATGAAGATCAGCGTCTTGGCGATGTTGCCCCACCAGATGCGGTCGGTGAGTGCTGCGATGACCAGGCCGAAGAAGGTCGCGAGCGCCGGAACGACCAGCAGCCAGAGGAAATTATTGTAGATCGACTGGCGGAACTCACCGTCGTTGACCATCCAGGCATAGTTGCTGACGCCGACGAAGTTCTGTCCGGCGCGATCATGGACGCTGTACCAGAGCGACATGAAGACGGGATAGATAAGATACACTGTCAGCGCAAGGAGCGCCGGTCCCAGAAACAACCACGGACGGATGGCGTTGGTGATGCGCAGGTTTCTTGAGGCGACGGCACCGGATTTTCCCTTCGACGGGAACATCAGGTCGAGAATGAAACTGGTTCCCCAGAAATAGGCGGCGCAGCCGATGACCCCGCCCAACATGAACCCTGCAGCCTTCACAAGCTGAAACAACATGACATGTCCCTCCCCCTCGGTGCACGGTCGCGTGCAGGGCTGGCGATTGTCGCCGTTCTCATTGGGGTGCGCTGCTTCTCATAGACGAAGGCGGGAAGCGAACGGAAAACCGCATACACTTTTCCTCTGCCCGCCTCTGCAGCGAACCCGGATCGGCAACGGGCGGCATCGCCGCCGCCCGTCATCCGGTTCTTACTTGATGGCGTCCCACGCCTTTTGCACGCCATCGGCGACATCTGCCGACGACTTGCCGCCGACGAAATCGACCATGCCGGTCCAGAACGCGCCCGCGCCGATCTTGCCGGGCATCAGGTCGGAACCGTCGAAGCGGAAGGTGGTGGCGTTGAGCAGGATCTCGCCCTGCTTCTTCAGCGGCGGATTGCCGTAGGTATCGACGTTGACGCTCTTGTACGGCGTGAGGAAGCTCGTCTGCGCCATCCAGACTTCATGGGCGATCGGCGTCTTCAGGAATTCGATGAAGGCGCGCGCGGCCGGCGTGTCCTTGGTGATCATCGCCAGCGTACCGGCGCCGAGCACCGGATTGCCGAGCTCCTTCTTGCTCTCGTAGGGCGGCATGTAGAAGAAGTCGGCGTCCTCGCCGATCTTGGTGCCCTCAGGGAAGAAGGACGGAATGAACGACGCCTGGTGGTGCAGGTAGCACTTCGGCGGCGAGGCAAAGAGGCCCTTCGGGCTGTCACGGAAGTCGGTGGAGGCAACGGCTGCAGCGCCGCCATCGACGAACTTGTCGTTCTTGGCAAACCAGCCGAACTCATCGATCGCACCGACGACAGCCGGATCGGTGAAGGGAATCTCGTTCTTGACCCACTTGTCGTAGACATCGGCCGGCTGGGTGCGCAGCATCATGTCTTCCACCCAGTCGGTCGCCGGCCAGCCGGTCGCGCCGCCCGAGCCGAGGCCGATGCACCATGGCTTGCCGCCGTCAGCGGCGATCTTCTCGGTCAGCGCCTTCAGCTCTTCCATGGTCTTCGGCACTTCGTAGCCGGCATCCTCGAAGTTTTCGGGCGAGTACCAGACGAGCGACTTCACGTCGATCTTGTAGGGAAATGCATAGAGCGCGGCATTGCCGTCCTTGCCCTTGTAGGTCGAAAGATCGACCCAGGACTGGCCGGCGGCGTAGTTGTCGAGCAGCCACTTCTGGGTGTCGTCGCCGAGCGGCGTCAGGTAACCCTTGGAGGCGAGATCGCCGATCAGACCCGGCTGCGGGAGGACCGAGATTTCGGCCGGGCTGCCGGCCTGGGTGTCGATGACGATCTGCTGCTCATAGTTTTCCGAGGACGAATATTTGATCTCGGCGCCCGTCGCTTCGGTGAAGTAGGCATAGACGCTCTTGAACAGCGCCTCGTCCTCACCGCGCCAGGGGCCGAAGATCGTCAGCGTCTGGCCCTTGAGGTCATGACCCTTCTTGAACTCCTCGAAGCTCGCCCAGTTGAACTTCGAATCCTCGCCCGGCTTGAACTTGAGGTCAGCGGCGCCGGCAGCACCTGCCAACAGGGCAAACGCCGCCACGCCCAACAGCAATGATCTCTTCACGTTCTTCTCCTCCCAAAGATGAACCCGGATCCCACCGGGCAGACGATGATGCGCGAAAATTCAAAGCGCTTTGAGTTCGCTAACAAACCATTGCGACACGCGAGGAGTCAAGAGATTTCCCATCCCTGTCCTCAATGCGACGAATTTGTGCTTTGCGGTAACGTTTTGCACCGCGCAATGGTTGAATTCCGCTTTGTTGCTCGAAAAACGGATGCTACACCAACCCGAGGCGCTGGGACCAAACACCAAAAATCATACGGATATCCAAAGCGCTTTGGGAGGAATCCTGACCATGGCGGTCAATCTCAAGCAACTTGCGGAACTGCTCGGCCTGTCCCAGACGACGGTCAGCCGCGCATTGAACGGCTATCCGGAAGTGAATGCCGAGACCCGTCAGCGCGTGCTGCAGGCCGTGCGCGAGACCGGCTACAGGCCGAACCGCGCCGCCCAGCGACTGGCCACCGGCAGAGCCTTCTCCATCGGCATGGTCATGCCGATCGCGCCCGGTATCGATTCCGACGTGCACTTCGGCGAGTTCCTGGCGGGGCTTGCGGAAGAAGCGGTCAAGCACGACTTCCATTTCGTGCTCAATCCGAGTGCGCCGGAGGACGAGGAAGTGACGTTCCGGCGGCTGGCAGCCAGCGGCAATGTCGATGCGCTGTTCCTTGCCTATATGCGCGCCAACGACCCGCGCATCGCCATGCTGAAGTCGCTGTCGATCCCGTTTCTCGTCCACGGGCGCTCGATCGGCGAAAGCCGCGACTACCCCTTCCTCGACATCGACAACACCAGTGCCTTCTACGATGCGGCGCGACTTCTCATTCAACTCGGGCATCAACGGATCGCGCTGATCAATGGCCCGGAGTATCTGACTTTTTCCATCCGCCGCCAGAAGGGAATGCTCAGGGCGCTTACCGAACACGGCCTCACGCTCGACGAGGCGCTGGTCGAACATTCGCTGATGACCGACGAGCACGGCTACCGCAGCATGCAGCGCTTCCTACAGCATGCGCAGCCGCCGACCGCGGTGCTCTGCTCCAGTACGGTGCTGGCGCTCGGCGCGGTCCGGGCGATCAATCAGGCGGGCTTGAAAATTGGCGAGGACATCTCGCTGATCGCCCATGACGACGTGCTGCCGATGCTGAAGCCCGAGAATTTCAGCGTTCCGCTGACGACGACGCGCTCGTCGCTCAGGGCGGCCGGAGCCCGGATTGCCACACGGCTGATCGGCGGCATCCTGAAACGGGGCGACTATCCGGAACAGGAACTCTGGCGCGCGGAACTGATCGTGCGCGCCTCGACCGGGCCCGCTCCGCAAAAATGAAAACGCGCCGCAATCGCGACGCGTCTCGTCATTCGATGTGAGCAGGAATTAGAAGCGCGGCGGCCTGCGGCCCGCTTTGCGGTGAGCGGCAATCACGGTGTTGGCCATCAACATGGCGATGGTCATCGGGCCGACGCCGCCCGGCACTGGGGTAATCACGCTTGCGACCTCGGCGGCCTCGGCAAAGGCGACGTCGCCAACCAGCTTGGATTTCCCCTCGCCCTTTTCCGGCGCCGGCACGCGGTTGATGCCAACGTCGATCACCGTCGCGCCGGGCTTGACCCAGTCAGCCTTCACCATCTCTGGGCGGCCAACGGCGGCAACGAGGATATCCGCATTGCGGCAGACGGCGGCCAGGTCCTTGGTGCGCGAATGCGCCGTCGTCACGGTCGCATTGGCGGCGAGCAACAGCGCCGACATCGGCTTGCCGAAGAGGTTCGAACGGCCGATGACGACAGCGTTCAGCCCCGAGAGGTCATCGCCGTGTGTCTGGCGCACGAACACCATGGCGCCGGCCGGCGTGCAGGAGACGAGACCGCCTTCGAGATCGCCCGTCGCGAGCTTGCCGGCATTGACGATATGCAGGCCGTCGACGTCCTTTTCCGGAAGGATCGACTGGATGATCGGCTCGGAGTTCAGGTGCTTCGGCAACGGCAGCTGCACGAGGATGCCGTGAATGGAGGGATCCGCATTGAGCTCCGCAACCAGCGCGGCGAGTTCTTCCTGCGTGGTTGCCTCCGACAGGGTGTGCTGGATCGACAGGAAGCCGCACTCCTTGGCCATCTTGCTCTTCGAGGAAACATAGGCGTGGCTTGCCGGATCGTCGCCGACGATCACGACGGCAAGGCCTGCGCGAACACCGGCATCCGTCTCGAGCGCCTTGGTCGCGGCCTTCACAGTCTCGATGACCGAAGCGGCGACTTTCTTGCCATCAATCACAGTCGTCACGGCATGTTCCTCCTGGCTTCCTGTTCACGCGGCACACTCTAGTTCGCCCGGGAAAAGGCGATGGCCTCAAAGCGCCCTATGCTGTTCCAAACGCATAAATGCAAGAGGCGGCGGCGAGGTTGGCGGATGTTTCGTTCCACCGCGCGGCATTTCCTTTCACGGGTGAGAGGAGAGACGGCTTCGCTCAAAATCATGAGAGAGCGATCGCAACGTCGCACAGTCGGGGAATAGAGCCCACCCGTCGGCGATGGCTTAACCGCGTGCCAGCTTTTGAAGGGAGTAGTGTTCGACGCGGGTTCTCAGCGCTCGAAGATCTTCCTGGACCTTGGCGATTTCGGTATCGTTCTCCGCTTCCGCGTATGGTGGCGTGCGCCGGACCATAGCCCCTTCAGCTTCGCCACGACGCGCAGCGGCGTAGGCGGCTGTCAGCGATTGAGCATGATGCGCCGCTGGGCTGAACGGCGGCGGTAGATCGGACTTGGCAGGAGTGGGATCGGCCTGCGGCTGCTTGCGCGGCGAAGGTTCGGGATCGCCCTCCGGCTCTGGCGGCTCCGGATCCTGATCGCGCCGCGGCTCTGCACCAGGGCCGGCAAACAAACCGCGCATGCTGCGGTAGATGCCGAGCAAAACGCCGAGGCCGAAGCCGGCGAAGAAGCCGGCCATGGTGGCGGCAATCACGATGATCTTGCGCGAAGGACCCTTCGCCTGCAGCGCAGGCTCGGCCTTCGAGATCACCCGGATGTTCTTCGCCGTCAGCTTTTCCTCTTCGCGCGTTTCGCCGGCGCGCTTCAGGAAGGATTCGTAAATTGCGCGGGTGGCCGCGGCTTTCCGCTGCAGCTCACGCAGTTCGACGAATTCGGCGGAAGAATCGATCTGCCGCGCCTTCTGCACCGCAAGCTGCTGCAGCAGGTCCTGCTCGGTGCGCTGGGCGCGATCAAGCTCGGTTCCGGCCGCGGCGGCAATGCGGCGCAGTTCGTTGCCGATTTCGGAGCGCGAGGCCTCCAGCGCCTGCTGGGTGGCGATCCGTTGCGGGTGGCGTGGTCCGAGGCTCGCGTCAAGCGCACTCAATTGCGCCCTGGTCGCGGCAAATTGCTTGCGCAGTTCGGACAGCGCCAGCGAGCTGATTTCCTCCGGATAGGCCCCGGTCAAAACGTCGTTCAGCTGCACCTTGCCGGAGGCTTCCGCTTTCGCTTTTGCTTCGGCGATGCGGTTGCGGGCGGCGGCCACCTGGTCGCTGAGGCTCAGGAGCTGCTTGTCAGCGATCAGCTCGCCGCCGGCGCCGACGATGTCGTAGCTCGCCTTATAGTCCTCGACCGCCTTCTCGGCCGCATCGAGCTCGGCCTTCAATTCCTTGATGCGGACGTCGAGCGCCACCGTTGTTTTCTGGAAGAAGCCGGATTGCGCTGCGGTTTCTTCACCGAGAAAAGTTTCGACCAGCCGGTTGGTGATGAGCGCCGATTTCTCCGGGTTGCGCGTCTGCGCCTCGACCGTGACGATGAAGGTCTTCGGGTCGCGCCAAACCTGGATGGCCTCGCTCAGCTTCTTCAGCATACGGGCGGACGCGTCGCCGCCGGCCTTTCCTGCGAATTCCGGATCCTTCTCGAGGTCGAGGCCGGTTGCAACCTTCTCCATGACGGTGCGCGAGCGCAGCACTTCAAGCTGGCTGTCGACGAGCGCGAGAATGCCTTCGGTCGCCAGCGATTGTTTTGACAGATCGGAATCCGTCAGCCGCACCTCGCGCGGATCGATGTAGAGCTTGCTTTCGGAGACGTAGACGCTGGGTGTGGAAAGTGCGAGCAGTATGCCGCCCACAGCACCGAGCGCAGTCGTCGCAATAATGATCTTGCGCAGTTGCCAGACGGAGCGCAGGACGGTCTTGATGTCGACGAGAGGACGGTCACCGGGTGCGTCAGTGGCGGGCGCGGCTGTCGCCTGGGCATCGTCCCGGCTATCGGTCAACCATTGTACCAGCCTGTCGCCCATGCCGCTCAGGGCGCGACGATGCTTGGCCGTTCCACTCGTTCCCTTCGAGGCATTCTTGCCTATTGTCGGTTGCGCCGCCGAACGGGTCGCCTCGCGAGCGCCGGACTGGCCCGTCGGGCCTTCGGCTGCGGACAGGCGATTGAGCAGAGGAGAATTGGCCGCGGAAGCGCCGGCCACACGGGGCTTTTGCGCGCGCGCGGAACCGCGCGTGTCCTCGGCTACGAAATCGAGCAACGATGCACGCGGAACCGGGCGTTTCTCGTCGTCGATGTTGAACATGACTGATCCCGCGGCTGCCGAGACGGCGAATTCCGAATAGTGAAGCCAACCTAAGGAAACATGGAAAACAAATGGTTAATTTCTGTGGATCGACGCACGCAAACGGGTCAATCTCACGCCTTATTAAGCTTTCCCGCCTATGACGGAAGGCAGCAAAGCAGTTCCAGCAAATGCGACACGCGCCTTGCGCTCGGAACTCAGCATAAACAAAGAGATAGAGCGCTTCCAACGGCCGTGCCGGGAGACGCGCTGTTGGAACGTCGGCCGTGCCTCATCGCGTCAAAGCGCTTTATCTCCGCCACCAGGCGCTGATCCACGCCTATCTCTCCATGACCGGAGGCTCGGCCGGGCGGCTCGTGCTGTCGCTCGTCTACTTCATCGCCGTCGCGAACACGCTTGTCATCGCCGATTTTGGTCTCTTTGCCACAGCGTCAGCAGCCGGCATCATGATCTCGCGCGTGCTTGCCTTCGGCTTCATGTCGCCGCTCTATCGGGTCGCCACCGTAAAGCCCCTGCTGGTCGGGACCTACAGCGCCGGCTTCCTGGTGGGTGCGGTGCTCTCGCTGCCGCTGATCGCGATCATCTGCGCCATCATCTTCCTCGCCCTTTTTTCCCGGGACATGACGGCGAGCGCCTTTTCTGCGTTCATGCTGGCGGAAATCATCTGCTGGCGCGGACTGGAAACCGCGGTCATCGTGCTGAATGGCCTTGGCCGTTTCGGACGCGGGGCGCTGCTCGTGGTGATCGGTACGGCGATCCGCACCGGCGCTGCCTTGCTCTTTACTCTCCTATCCTGGAAGACGCTTGAGGCCTGGTCCTATTTCTACCTGGCTGCGAATGCGCTTGGCCTCGTCGTGGCGCTTTTGTGGTTCTACCCTCGCGTCCGGCTGCGCTGGAAGCCCAGGCTCTATTTCCGGCGCTGGTCCGATTCCGTCTCCGTCGCCGGTGCCGAGGTGCTGTTCTACATTCAGTCGGAATTCGACAAGATCGCCGTGCTTGCCATCGGCGGTCCGGCGGTTTCCGGCCTTTATGCCATCCTGATGCGGCTTGCGGACCTGACGGCGCTTCCGGTGCGGTCGTTCAACACCCTGCTCGTCCAGCGCATCATGCGTACGCCCGAGGCGATCGCGCGCTGGCGGATCAGGTTGTCGATCGAACTCCTGGTGGCGCTGGCTTCGCTTGCAGCCATGGCGGCCATGGCTCTCTATCTCTGGATCTTCCCGAACGGCCTCGGCCGCAACGTATCGGCCGCTGCTCCGATCATCGCGATGATCCTTCTCGTTCCCTCGTTCCGCAACCTGATCGAGTATCACTCCGAACTGCTCTATGCGACGGGCCGGACGGTGCGGCGCATGCTCAACCTGCTGATCGCCGGCGTGGTCAAGGTGGCTCTGCTGGTGCTGTTGCTGCGGACAACGACAGATGTTACCGCCTGGGCGCCGTCGCTCAACGCGATCTTCTTCGCGCTCTACGCCCTCTCCTTCGTCCTGACTTACACGGCGCTCCGGAAGCCGGCTGAACGCGTCATCTGACGCCGGTCGAACCCTCAGGCGGCGAGTTCGACCACCGCCCTGCGGATGTCATCGAGGTCGTGCCCGACGAAGGATTGAACGCCGATGCCGATCTGGTGCGGCTCCATATCCTTCAGGAAGTCCCTGAGGCCGGAGAGGTCCTGCCGGTAGCTGTCCTCGAACCAGAGCACGTGACAGAGCGCGGCATCGGAGGGCACATGCCCCTCCCCGCCGAGTACCTCGTCGACGAAGCGGCCATAGATCGTGCATTCGGAGAAGGCGCGGGTCCGCGTGATCGCCCGAACCCAATTGCGGCCGTGCTGCGCCTCGATGTGGTCGAGCAGCTTCCGGCACGTGTCCGTGCGCCAGGCGATCAGCGTGTTGATGTAGTCATTGGCCGGCAGGTTACAGGGGCCGATGCCGAGAAGGCGATCGGAATGGGCGAGCCATTCGAGATGGTTGGAGCGCATATGCGCGTCGATCGCGCCATCCTTGCGGTAGAGCGTCAGCCGGTCCGCCTGCCAGAGGCTGGCGGGATCGAAGGCACGCAGGAACACGACGTCGGAGTCGACCGCAAACATCGCCGCCTCGTCGATATGCCGCGCGAGCGCCAGGCGACGAAGCTGCTGCGCATGCCAGCCACGCAACGGCAAACCGAAGGGACTGAGCCATACCTTCCTGCGACCGGCGGATAGTGGATCCGTAACCGGATGCAGCCACCAAGGCAAAAGATCGCCCTCGCTGACGACCACCCGCCGCGCGCCTTCGAGTTGCCGAAAGAGCGTCACGTCAAAATCGGCGACCAGCAGATAGTGCTTCCAATCGCCCTGAAGCTTGCGGTCCATGCTTTCGCACATGAGCCGGCAACGCTCGAAATCGTTCGCATAGGACGCTGTGACAACCGCAGTGCGCATGGTCGGACCGTTCACGATGTCCCCGTTCGAAGGTTGGTGTCGGCGATCGTTTCGCGCGAGCGTCCAGACAGTTTGTGCCAGAGGACATGGCACAGGAAAAGCGGGTTTCCGAGAACGTAGCGGCGCCACATGCGCCGCGGTTCCATCGCCAGACGGAAGAACCACTCCAGCCGCAGCCGGCGCAGGAATTTTGGCGCCCGCGGAAACTCCTCCGCGACGAAGTCGAAGAGCGCGCCGACGGAAATGACCAGCCGGGCGTCCTGGGGGCCGACATGGGCATCGACCCATTTCTCCTGGCCCGGACTGCCCATCGCGACCAAAAGGATATCGGCCTTCAACGCACGGACTTCAGCGAGAATCTCCCGGGACCGTTCCCGGTCGAAGAAACCATCGGAAACCGGCAGAAACTCGTGCCACGGTGCGTGCGCCTGGAAATTCTCGGCGGCGCGCGCGAGCACCTTCGGCCTGGCGCCGATCATGGCGATGCGCAGCGGTCTTTCGATATAGGTCAGCAGCGACGGCACGAAGTCCGTGCCATTCAGATTGGCAGGAAACATGCGGCCGTAAAAAAGATAGGAAGCGATATCGACGCCGTGCCCATCCGGAAAGACAACCTGGCGCGCCAGCGCCGCACGGTATTCTCCGTCGCGCATCATCAGGTTGGCATTGTTGGCATTGAGGAAGGCAAGGACCGTTTGTCCGCCTGGCCGCGAAAGCGCTTCTGCAGCAAAGGCGAAAGCCTTCGTCCAGCCGAGATCGACGACCGGCATTCCGAGGATCAGACGCCGCGATAGAGAAACGTTCTTTGTGGCAACGATTTTCGTCACGATCGTCCCCCTTCATGAATCGTCAAGTCCGGCGGCAGCGACGGCCCGTCCGCAGCGCTCGCAGGCGCAAGGCCCGCCAGCACATTGCGCATCACCCGCATCAGCCGCACTTTCTGGGCACGGTGGAAGACCGAGCCGTCAAGACGCTGACGATCGCCGGCCCGCACCTTGGCAACCTTGTTGACCAAGAGGCGCGCGAATTCCGCGGGATCATCGGCCGCGGAGCAATTGTCGGGGATAGCCTCGATGCCACGCAACGACGCCTGCGTCGCGACGCAGGGCATGCCGAGTTCGAAGGTCTCGAGGCTCTTCAGCTGCACGCCGGTGCCGCCACGGCTGATGAGCGGGACGACCGCGCTTTCGGTGACGAAGGCGCGCGCGTCCGGCACCCTGCCTACGAAGCGGACACCGGGATGGGAGACCGTCGGCACGCCATCCATCTGACCGGCGATCGCGATCGTCATATCCTCTGGCAGATGCGGAACGACCTCGGCGAGGAACCAGTCGAGGCCCAGCCTGTTCGGTCGCCAGCTCCATGTGCCGATCAGCCCGAGATCGTGCTGGAGGTCTTGATCAGGTTCGCCGGTCCGAGCCGCCGGCGCGTCCCAACCCGTTACCAGCGGCAGAACGAAGGCACGCTCACTGACAGCGCGGCCGAAACCGAAACGATCTGCCTCGGCAAAAGTCCAGACAGCAACCGCATTGTGCGCCAGGTGCTGCTCGTAGTGTTCGAGATATTGCGCTTCGCGCCGGAAAAGAAAGCGCTCGATGGTGCCCTTTGCCCGCTCGGCACTCTCGAAGGCGGAATCCGCCTCGACATTGTGGGCGACATAGACCGACGGATAGGGTCGGAAGACCTGCGCGAAGGCGGCCGGCAATTGCACCGAATTGAGCACCAACCCATCGAATGGGGCGAGGCTGTCGAGGATCGACTGGATCCGGTTTGCCGATATCGTAAGCATCTTGCCGGATGAAACCGATGTGCGGTTGAGGAAGGCGGTCGCGAGCCAGCGCAGCTTCTGAAGCGTGCCGACCTTGGCATTGGTTACCTCGAGTTCGCCGAGGAGATTCATCTCGCAATCGAGCGCGGGTGTTTGTCCGGGCTGGAGAAAACCGATGACGCTGACCCGGTGACCGAGCGCACGAAGGCCGTCGAGCACGGCCCGGTTGGCGATGTCGAAGCCGGACGCCGGATTGGCGACGGGAACGAGCGAGGAAACCAGGACAAGATGCATTTTGCCACACGTCATGAATGGAGCTGGGCACTTCTTTAACAGCATGGGGTGAAAGAGCGCTTAAAGCCCCCTTTCAAAATCTGCCGTCCGGGTTCAGCATCTGTTTAGGAAGATTTGTTGTATTGCACATCAATTTTGCTTGCACAGGTTTCGCCATGACGTCGACCGGCCAGGACATTTCCGTCTACTTCCGGACAGAGCTGGAGGACGCCGGCGACATCGAACTCGTCGTCGTGCTGCCGACGTTTCGCCGGCCCGAACACGTCGTCAAGTCGCTGAAAACCATTGTTTCCCAGAGGCCTGATGTCTCCTTCGCCACGGTCGTCGTGGAGAACGACGATGAAGGATTGGCCGGCGCTCAGGCCGCCAAGGACTTTTTCCTGGGCCATCCCTCCGAATCGATCGTCATCGTCGCGCATCAGCGTGGCAACTGCCATGCGTACAATGCCGGCTGGTCGATGGCGCTCGAAACCTATCCGAACCTCAAGGCGATCGCGATCATCGATGACGACGAGGTCGCGGCACCCGAGTGGCTCGATTGCCTCATCACGGTACAGGAAACGACGGGCGCCGACATGGTCGGCGGGCCGCAGCTCCCGGTCTTCGAGGGCGACGGCGGGCAGAAGTGGAAGCGCCACCCGGTTTTCACGCCCCACTATGACACGACCGGACCGGTGCCGATCCTCTATTCCTCCGGCAACGTTCTCGTTACCCGGCCGGTGCTCGACAGGATGCCGCGGCCGTTCCTGGACCCGGCATTCAACTTTATCGGCGGCGGCGATGCGGATTTCTACAGCCGCAGCAAAGAACAGGGCTTCTGCTTCGCCTGGGCGGCGGATGCCTGGGTCGCCGAAACCGTGCCGGCGCGCCGCACGAGCGCATCCTGGATCCGGGCGCGTAGCCTGCGCAATGGCGCGATCTCGACGATGCTCGAACATCGACGCGACCCAAGTTTCGGTGGGCGGATGCGAACCTTCGGCAAATCGCTGGCGCTGCTCGGCGCTTCGATCCCACGCGGCATCGAGCTCTGGAGCAAGAGCGGGCTGGCAAGCGCCGGGCTCTACCATTTCTATGTGGCGATCGGCCGGTTGATGGCCGAGTTTGGCCTCGTCAACGAACAGTACCGCACGCCCGAAAAGAACTGACGGCAATAATGTTCGCAGGCGCGTTTCCAGCAAATGCCTGGAACGGCCTTAGTCTGGAATCTCACAGCGTCAAATTGAGATGGTCGAGGTCGGAAAGCGAATGCAGGCGCTCGCGTTTCTCAGATCAATGCGAGCTGCTTGCGTTGATCGCGCCTTCCGGCAGCTTATCGCCGGCAACATTGCCGTTCTTGTCGACGATCGGAACCGGCTTCTGCCGCGGCACGTTCTGGCTGTTGGCAACGCGCTTGACGTCGTCCTTGGTGAGGTATTCGAGCTGTTCGACGAGTACCTCGGTGATCACCTCTTCGCCGAGCTTCTTGTTCAGGCCATCCTTCACCGTGGTCTTGAAGGTTGGCAGATCGAAGGTGCCGGTATCGGCAACATCGATGAATTTCGAGCCGACGAGCAGATCGTAAAGCACGTCGGTGACCATCTGCCGGAGCGGAGCACGGAGATTGTTGATCCCCTCCTTGGTCGCAGAGAAGGAAAGCTTCGTGAGGAAATAGCCCTGGACCGAGCCTTCCTTGATCACCGGAATGGTGATCATCTCACCGGGAACATATTGCTCCGACGCGCGACGAGCGGCCTCGCCGTCCGTGACGACGGGCGCCGAAGCGCTTTGCATCGAAAAATAGACTGATCCGAGCGTGACCGCGCAGACCCAGACCCCGGTGAGAATGAGCTTGAGCATCAGAAATCGCTATAGCGGAACTGCGCTTCGGAATAGATGCCGTCCGCATCGGCATCCTGTGCAGCCGTCTTCAGGAGATCGACGACGGAGCGAACCGCTTCGAGATGCGCTTCCACCTTCTGCGAGTTGATCGCCAGCTTGTCGCGCAGATGACGAGCATGCGACGAGAAGGTCGACGACGTCTCCCCCGGCTGCATGTCGCGATGCAACATCGTCAGTTCGTAGAGGCAACGACTCTTATGTGCGTTCGACGTCTTGATGTCGAATTCCGGGTCGAGACCGATGCGGCTGTTCTCGTTGTCGAGGATCATTTCCAGTCGCCCGAGCACGTTCTGGATCCGGACGTCATTGGATGCCACAGCTTCCATGAATCAACTCCCAATTAAGCTTGCTTGTTCTTGTCGTCTTCAGGCGTAAAGCCGGTCAGCGTCTTGCGCTCATATTCCTGCACGAGGCTTGCGGCGAGGTTTCGGCTGTTGCCATCGAGCGAGGCCTGGACCCGATCGGTCGCGCTGCCGCTCGCCAGCTGATCGGCGATGCCGATGCCGCCGCTCTTCGAGATGACGTCGCCGATCTGCTCGGCCATCATGCTCTTCCAGATATCGCCTGCGTTCCCTTTACCGAACACGTTCTCGCTGTCGGTCGGCAACATCGACTTCACGAAGTTCTGCAGCACCATGGCCTCGAACTTTCGATAGGTTTCAGGGATCTTCTTCTGCTCGACGCGGTTGTTGATGTCGCCGAGCCCGGTCGAGCCGTCGGAAGAATTGAGGATGTTGACGGCGGCGGTGAAACCGTTGCCGTTTTCCGCGAGGCTCGTCGCCTTGAAAGCCGCACGATTGGCCTTCAGCCGCGCCTGCGCTTCCTGCACCTCGGTCGGGTCGGCGGCGCGCACGACATCCATCACCAGATCGCTGGGCGGAGAGATGGCCATGACGAATCCTCTCAAAATCGAGCCTGCATCGACCAAGGGCGACGCACAAAGGCAATAGTCGGACCGGCATCGCTCCACCGTCGGAGCATCCCCGGATGGCGTACTATCGCCCGTCAACCTTACCGGAAGCTGGCGCCTGCCCGGTAACGTGTTGATCGATCAGGTCATAGATGGAGTTGTCGGCTTCCTCGCGCTCCTCGGACTGGCGCGCTTCCTTCATGTTTTCCTCGAGCCGGTCGGCCTTTGCCCGCTCCCTCAGCATCCGCACTTCATGCGTCTGCTGGATGCCGAGCAACATCTGGTCCTTCTGCACCAGGCGCCCTACCTGCGAGGAATAGTGGCCGGAGAACATGCGATGCATCGGATGGGCCGAACCCATGGCATCGACGACCACGTCGATCGTCTCTGCCAAGGCCTCGCGTTGGCGCACCATCTCGACATAGTCGGCCTCGGCCATCTGCTCGAGATGGCGCTGGACGGCAACCAGGCGCTTGAGCTTCTGCGAACGGGTCTTCATCTGGCTATCCTCCCTGCATGACCGGCGCGAAACCGTCGCCGAACAGGCGCAGCATTGCGGCGATGCCGAGATAGAGCAGGAACATGCCGCCCATGATCAGATAGGGCTGCGAAATGAAGTAGATCGGGATCTGCGGGGCGAGCTTGTTGACCATGCCGATCGCTACGTTGAAAAGCAGGCCGTAGATGACGAAGGGGCTCGCGAGCCTCAGCATGATCATGAAGGTCTGCGCCAGCGAGTCCGTGAGCGTGATCAGCACGCCCTGCGGATCGAAGGCGGTACCGATCGGCATGGCGCGATAGGATTGCACGATCGCCTCGATCATCACGTGATGGAAATCGAGCATGAAGAGCACCATCAACCCGGCGAAGCTGATGAGGCTGGTCAATTGGTTTTCCGGCGTGTCTTCAATCACATCCGACGAGGGCGGGGAGCTGAAGCCCATCAACATGGTGATCGCCGCGCCGGCGAACTGCAGCCCGAGCACATAGTAGCGGGCGACGAGCCCCATGACCACGCCGACGGCCGTCTCGGCGGCGATCAGGTAGATGTAGGTATGCCCCTTGCCGGTCACCTCAGGATAGATGTCCGTCCACATGACCGGCAGGATCGCCATGGACACCGCGACCGCGATGAACAGCCGGACCTGCATTGGAACGCGGGCAGAAGAAAACCCGGGCATGATCATGATGCAACCACCGATCCGGCAAAAGGCCGCGAACAGCGCAAGCACCG
Source organism: Ensifer sp. ENS10 (assembly GCF_014852025.1). Classification (NCBI taxonomy): domain Bacteria; kingdom Pseudomonadati; phylum Pseudomonadota; class Alphaproteobacteria; order Hyphomicrobiales; family Rhizobiaceae; genus Ensifer; species Ensifer sp. ENS10. The sequence continues at coordinate 619,347 of NZ_JACVAS010000001.1, read as the reverse complement.
AGCCCTCCGGGTCGGTGATCATGAAACTGAGCCGATGATCTTGATCTCGAGGCCCTTGGCAAGCTCGACATGCGAGAGCACGGGCAAAGTGGCAAAGAGACGCTCGATGATCATGCGAACATAAGAGCGGGATTCGGGCGAACTTACCAGTACGAAGGGCATGCCGCGATCGAGATGTTCACGGATAACTTTGGTCGCCTGTTCGCTGAATTCTTCCAGATGGCGCGGGTCGATGTCGAACTCGACGACTTCGCCCTTGGCGTCGCGCTTCAGTGCCTGGTGGAAGACCATGTCCCACTTGTTGCCGAGCCGCAGCACGCGCAGGACGCCATTGTCGGCGAGGTCGCCGCAAAGCTGCTGCGACATGCGCACGCGCACGTGCTCGACGATCTGTTCGGTCTTGCGCACATGCGGCGCAAGTTCGGCAACCGCTTCGAGGATCAGGTGCAGGTTGCGGATCGAGACGCGCTCAGCAAGCAGCAGCTTCAACACGGCCTGCAGGCCGGAATAGGACATGTGCGAGGTGCAAATTTCGTCGGCAAGCTTGCGGTATTCCGGATCGAGCCGTTCGATCAGCACCTTCACGTCCTTGTAGGAAAGCAGGTGCGGCAGGTTGTTGCGAATGACCTCGCTCAAATGCGTCAGCACTACCGAGACGTTATCGATCGGGTGGAAGCCTTCACGCTTCAGGTCTTCGGTGAAGGTTTCGAGGATAGAAACCGCCGGCATGCCGAAGGCGGGTTCGCGGATCTCGTCGCCCGGCACGCTCGGCCGGCGGCCGCCGCCTGTCACCACCAGCACTTCGCCGACACGCACAGTGTTCGAGGCGATCGTCGTACCGTGGATACGGATATGATAGGCCTTGTCCGGAATGCTGATGTCGTCGGACACCTTGATTTCGGGAATGACGAGGCCGTATTGCCCGGCGAATTTGCGGCGCATCTTACCGACGCGGAAGGCCAGTTCCTGGTGGGCGCCGAGCAGGCGCGTCGAGACCTGTTTGCCGAGGAGAAGCTCGATCTCGGCGGTCTTCAGCACCGATTTGACGGAATCCGCCTCGCCTTCCTTGGTCTGCTGGACCTTGGCGGCCTCCTCGGCGCGGCGGGCCGCATTGGCCGCTTCGATCTGGCGCGGCACGAGCCAGCTCAGAAACGCCATGCCGCCGCCGAGAACGGCGAAGGGTAGGAACGGCAGGCCGGGGACGACCGCCAGGAGAATGATCAGACCGGAGGCGACCATCAGCGCCTTCGGATAGCCACCGAGCTGGCCGACGACGGCCTGATCGGTCGAACCCGAAGTACCACCGCGCGACACGAGCAGGCCGGCGGCGAGCGAGACGATCAGCGCCGGGATCTGCGAGACGAGACCGTCGCCGACCGAGAGCTTGACGAAGACGTCGGCCGCTTCTCCGATCGGCATGCCGTGGCGGAGATAGCCGATAATGATGCCGCCGAAGATGTTGATCGCGGTGATGATGAGGCCGGCGATCGCATCGCCGCGCACGAATTTCGAGGCACCGTCCATCGAGCCGTAGAAGGAGCTTTCCTCTTCGAGTTCGCGGCGGCGGCGCTGGGCCTCCTTTTCGTCGATCAGGCCGGCCGAGAGGTCGGCGTCGATCGACATCTGCTTGCCTGGGATCGCATCGAGGGTGAAGCGCGCGCCAACTTCGGCGATACGCGTCGCACCCTTGGTGATGACGATGAAGTTCACGGTGATCAGGATCAGGAAGACGATCAGACCGATGACGAAATCGCCGGACATGACGAGGCTGGCAAAGCCCGAAATGACGCCACCGGCAGCACCATGACCTTCATGGCCATGCGAAAGGATGACGCGGGTCGTGGCGATGTTCAGCGCCAGACGCACCATGGTCGAGATCAGCAGAATCGTCGGGAATGAGGAGAACTCGAGCGGGCGCTGGATCCACAGCGAGACCATCAGGATCAGAACCGAAAAGGCGATCGAGAAGGCCAGTCCCATGTCGATCAGGAACGGTGGAATGGGCAGGAAGAGGATCGACAGAATCATCACGATCCCGAGCGCAAAGCCGACGTCCCGGCCCTTCGGTGCCACTTTCGGGATGATCAGCGCTGCTTGTTGTGCCATGTCTCTTCCGTCTCATCATGAGAACAAGGCAGCATTCACACGCGCTGCCCCACTATAGAGACGGAGATACCGGTCCAAGCTTGTGCGAGGGTTTCACGGCCGCACGTGCAGATCGCCCCGCACTGCGAGCGGATCAGAAACCGGATTGGATGCGCGAGAAGATGATGTCGGTGAAGATCGAGATCTGGGCGCCGATGAAGGGCGCGGACACCGCAACGGTGATCATGACCGCAAGGATCTTCGGGACGAACGTGAGGGTCATTTCCTGGACCTGGGTCAGCGCCTGAATGAAGGCGATGACAACGCCGACGATCATGGCGGCGAGAACGGCGGGGCCCGAGGCCACGATCACGGTCCAGATCGCAGCCTGTACAATATCGAGGGCATCCGCCTCATTCATGGATGGTTCACTTCACCTTGACGCCCGGGCCGATAACAAGCTCCTTGCCGCTATCCAGCACCGCAATGATTCCGTCAGAGTATAGTTTCACTTCCTTAACCACGCCAGTGGTCTTGCCGTCCTCGCTGGTGACGGTGCGTCCGATCACGGCATCGGCTTCGCTCAGCGACGTGCGCTGGAGGAGGCTCTCGAGGTTCTTGTTGGTCTTGATCGTCTGTTCCACCTGCGAAAAGGTCGCGAGCTGGGCGATCTGCTGGGTCGCATCCATAGGTTGCGTCGGATCCTGGTTTTTCATCTGGGCGACCAGCAGCTTCAGGAAGCTCTCGTAGTTGAGCGATGCCTTGGCCGCGTCGCCGCCCGAATCCTGGCCGGAAACGATCGGGGTGTAGCTGTTGTTGTTGACGCCGCTTACCGCCACGGTGCGATCTCCTTGCGAATCTGCTCGACCGTCGCCGGCGTGATTTCCTGCGTGTTGAGAATGCGGTCTTCGATCGCGTAGAGGCCACGGATCGCTTTCAGCGCCTCGAATGCGCGGCCGTTGGTGACGAGACCGTCGACGCGCTTCAGTTCGGCAAGAATCTCTTCGTTCTTGAAGCAATTGAGCAGCATGACGACCGACTTGCGGAACATGGCGGTCGACTGTTCCGCACCTTCCGGATTGATGAGGATCATCTGCGCGATGAAGTAGAGCTGCTTCAGCGGCGTCGTCGCGTCTTCCGGCTGCAGCACGTGGTTTTCGAGCAGGAAGGTCACGTCGTTCAGAAATTCGACTGCGACCTTGCGGTCAACGCGAAGCACCGCACCGTTAACAAAAATCCGTTCGCCCGACTTCAGCGAAATACGCAGTGTGCTCTTCATTTCAGTCCATCCCTGATGATGGTGGTAATGTCAATTATGCCCTGGAAGTTGGAGGATTCGCGTTTGCGGATCTTCTCTGTCTCGTTGAGTATCCAGATGGCGATCGAAATCAGATTGGCGCGCAGCTCTTCGTTGAGCTGGTTTTCCGGAGCGCGCAGATCCTCGATGAAGCGGATCCACAGGCGCCGGGTGAAGTAGATGGCCTCGATGGCCTCTCTCGAATACCCTTTCTGCTGTTTCGCTGCTTCCATGAGCGCGATCGAGCGATCGAGTACCTGCCGTTCTCGATTTTTGGAGTCGGCGACGCCGTCCTCCATGATCTCGGCATAGGAAAACTGATACATTCAGACATCCTTCATGTTTGTCCGGTTCCCCATACTAGAGGAAATTGAGCAAGCTCATCTGCTGTAGTCGTGACGTTAGTGTATAGGACGTTTCCAACTGCACCTTTAGCGTGTTGATCCGGGTCGATGTCTCGATCGGATCGACGCCCTCGATGTCGGCGACATGCGTGTTGACGAGCTTGAGCTGCGCTTCGATGGAGGTATTCGCCTTCTTGACGCGCGCTTCAGAGATACCGAGCGAGCTGCGCTCCGCGTTGAGGCCGGCAATCCCCTGTTCCGCGTAGTCGAGGGCTGCGACGCCAATGGCCGAGCGCACCTCAGGCGTTACGTTCTTGTCCATCAGTTCAGCGGCGATCACGCTTGCCACCGCGAACATCCGGAAACCCTTGGTATTGGCGTTGGTCGAGCTCTCGATGACTTCGCTGGTGCTGATCCGGCTCGTCATGTTCTGGTTCGAAGCGTCGGACCAGTTGGCATCCCAGCCAGGTCCGGTGAACATCGGTTCGACGGTGTTCTTGATGAAGTCCTGCATTTGCGTGACGGAGAACTGGTTCATGCCGGTCAGCGGCGGAACCTGCGCAGCCATGAAGGTCGAGAGTGCATTGTCGAAAGCAGTCTTGGCGGCCGACGGCGGTGTCGTGTCGTAGTCGGCAACCGGCTTGGCATCCGTGTTGATGCCCGAAAACAGGAACTCGCCATTGAAAGAAGTGTTGGCCGCAGCAGTAAAGGTCTGCAGCGCGCCCATGATCTCGGTCTTCTGGATCTTCAACTGGCTGGCAGCATCGTTGCCCTTGTAGGTGACGAGCGTGTCGCGCACCTTTTCCGCCGCCTTCGCCATGGTCTCGAGAGCGCCCTGCGAACCGGAGAGACGCTGGGTCACGACCGAGTTAGTGCTCTTCATCGAGTTCAGCCGGTCCAGCTCGCGCTGAAGGTTGAGTGAACGTGACGCCGTCGCACCAAGCGCCAGGCCAACGTCATAGTGGCGGCCGGTGGTCTGCTCCTGGGTGAGTTTGAGCAGCTCCGACTGATTCTGCTGGATCGTCAGGCGCATTGCGCTCTGGATCGCCAGATTAGAAACGTAGGACGTCTTCATGATTACCTCACGGCTTCCATAAGGGCTGCCATCATGGCATCCACGGTACTGACCAGCTTGGCCGATGCTTTGTAGGATTGTTCGAGATCGAGCAGCAGCGACAGTTCTTCGTCGATGCTGACGCCCGTCTGCTTGCTGAGTGCTTCCTGGGTGCGCGCAAGCATTGCCTGCTTGTTGTCGTCCGCGGTCGAGGCCGTCTTGCGTGTCTGCTCGAGCCAGCCAACCGAACCGGTCGCAAAGTTCAAAAGGCTGCTATTACTATCGAGGCCAGTGGACGGGGCGAACGACATGTTCTCGCCCATCTTGTTGATGAAGCCGTCGAGCAGCGCGGTATAACCGGGGCTCGGATTGGCCGCACCGCCCGGGTTCGACACCACGCCATTGAAGCCGCCGTCTCGCAGCAGCAACGGGTTCGCTTTGGCCAAGGCGTTGACGGTGATCTTGGACGCCATGCCGGGGACGATGGTGCCCGTTGGCGGAACGCCAGCACTTCCCCAGGTGAACAAGCCGGGCTGATACGCGATTGCCGGCGGGCTGCCTTCCTTGAAAAGCTCGACCAGACCGCGCGCGATCTCGTCCAGCTGCGACTGGAACTTCGGCGCGATATCGTCGCGCAGCTGCACCAGGCTCGCGAGCTTGCCCTTGGCTGTCGTGTCCGCGCCGGTTCCGGCTGCGATCGGCACGCCATCGACGAAAATCTTGTTTCCTGTGACGGTGGCGTCGAATGTGGTGGTAGGAGCGAAAGTGACCTGACGCGGAATGTTCTCGAAGAGCACCGTGCCGTCGGTGGTGAAGATCACCGTATCGCTGTTGCCGCGCGTGACGGTGGAGATGCCGATGATCTCCGAGACCTGCTTCAGGATCTTGTCGCGCTGGTCGAGCGCGTCGCTGGCGTCACTGCCTAGAGCCGTCGCCGACTTGACGGCGTTGTTGGCCTTCTCGAAATCCGCCAGCAAGCCGTTCAGCTTGTCGACCTCAAGGGCGATTTCCTTGTCGGCATCCTTGCGCAGGTCCTGCACCGTGGTGGAGGTTTTGTTGAGCGAGTCGGCGAGATCCTGCGCATCGGAGACGGCCGTCGCCGCGATCGTCTTGTTCCCCGGCGTCGCAGCCAAGGTCTGTAGGCTGTTGCGGAAGTCCGAGAGCAGCTTCGACGGCGCCGTTTCATAGTTGTTGCCGCCGAGCGCCGACTTCAGCAGTTCCAGCCCGTCGCGAAGTCGGGCCTGGCCCGAGGCTTCGCCGATGCTGGCGATGCTCTGCTTGAGCAGCGCCTCGTTCTGGGCCCGGTAAATGGATACGACCTGCGCCCCGTTCGGCGTGCTGCCCAAGAGAGCGAGACGACGCGAATAATCCGCATTGCCCGCATTCGCGATGTTCTTCGACACGGTCGCGGTCTGCTGCGCCGTATTGCTGAAGGCCTGCTGTGCGATGGATATTGCGGAGGACAGCGACATGACGCGGACCGTATCTCTTTCAATTACCGTTTCAGGTTGACCAGCACGTCAAGCAGGTCCGAGGCGGTCTGGAACACCTTGGAGTTTGCCGTGTAGTTGCGCTGCGCCTCGATCATCGAGGTCAGTTCGTTGGCGATGTCGACGTTGGAGTTTTCAAGCGCCTTGGACTGGATGTTGCCGAATGCCCCGGAGCCGGCAAAACCGGTGACGATGACGCCGGAATCGGTGCCCTGCGAATAGACGTTGCCCGATTCCGGCTGCAGCTTGTCCGGGCTCTGCACGGTCGCCAGCGCGATGCGATACTTCGGGACGAGGTTGCCGTCGCCGTACTTGACGTAGACGATGCCTTCCTTGTCGATCTCGAAGCCCGACATCTTGCTCGGCTTGCTGCCGTCGATGCCGCCGCCGGTGCTGGTGAAGTCACCGCCGAGCTGCGTGGTCTTAGTGGTGTCGATCGTCAGAGCGCCGAGATTGGCGCCGGTGCCCGGCAGGTTGTTGATAGCCGTCGTCGTCAGTGTGGCAGGGACCGCGCCGGTGCGCTTGCCGGCCGCGTCGAAAGTCATGACCTGAGAGCCAATCACACCGGTGATCGGCGGGCCGGCCGAGTAAGTCGCCCGGTCGCGGATCTCCAGCGACCACTCATTGACGTTGGTTTTCTTGTAGACGAAATCGAGGATACGGGTGTTGCCCTGGCTGTCATAGACGACGAGCGAGGTCGGCTTTTCGTCGCCGATCGCTGCACCCGACGGCAGGTTGGCTTCCATCGCGCCCTTGGTCGAACCGGAGGCCACCAGGCCTTCGTCCTTGAGCTTGACCTGCGTCAAGCCGTCAAAGCCGTTGACAACGACTGTCGGATCAGCGCCGGCCTTGTATTCGTAACCCATCAGCGTGAAGCCGGCGGTGTTGACGAGGTTGCCGTCCTTGTCGGGGACGAAGGAGCCGGCACGCGTCAGGAAGTTCTGGCCGCCATTGCCCTGGACGATGAAGAAGCCGCCACCGTTGATGGCCAAGTCACTCGCCGACGTCGTGTAGCTCGTGCCGCCCTGCTGCGAGATGCTGTAGCGCACCTGGGTCTCGACGCCGCCGGAATTGTAGTTGCCGCCGCCAGAAGGCAGGATCATCGACGAGAACTCGGTTGAGGCGCGCTTGTAGCCCGTCGTGTTCGCGTTCGCGATGTTTTCGGCGACCGTGCCGAGACGGTTGGACTGGGCGTTCATACCGGACACGCCCGTTCTCATGCTGCCATAGAGACTCATATCGGATCCTCATTTCCTTGTTACGGCGACACTAGGAAGCGGGCCTTGCGTGAACCTGTCTTGGTTCGGCGCCCGCTCAACCGCGTGGCGTTCAGTTCCAGTCGATGCAGTAGCCAAGGAAGCGCTTGGAATCGATCGGATCGAAGCCGAGCTTCTTGCGCAGTTTCTTGCGCAACTTGCTGATGTGGCTCTCGACGACGTTTTCTTCGACATCCTCGTCGAAGATCCCGTAGATCGCGTTGAAGATCTGCGACTTGGATACGCGGCGGCCGCGGTTTGCGACCAAATACTCGAGAATCCGCCGTTCGCGGCGCGGCAGTGCGAAGACGTCGCCGTTGATCTCGGGATCACGACCGTCGGCAAAGACGCGGATCGGACCAATGTCGGTGAAGTTGGTAATCGCCTTCAGGCGGCGGCGGATTGCGGCGACGCGGGCGAGGATTTCGCGGGGGTGAACCGGCTTGCGCACGACGTCGTCGACGCCACAATCAAAGAGCGCAAGCGTGTTTTCGAGAGAGGGGGTGTCGCTGACGGCGATGACGGGCGCCATCGACCGGTCGCGGATGGCACGAGGCAGTGCGAAGGTGGCGTCGCCCTGACCGATCAGGAAGGCCTCGACGGCATCGATATCCGAATCAGCCGCCGCGTTTACCCACTCGCCAAACTCCCTGGGGTCGAAGCCCGTCGAGGGAATTCCTTCACGCCCGAAGAGCGACGTATAGCCGTCCTTCACAAGCTCTCTTTCATCAACCACTACGATCATTCGCCCGCCTCCGAATCAGTATGGCTCCGCACTGATCGAGAGGTACGAATCGAGGGATTCATGAACAACTAGAGGAAGTTACTGGGTGGAATTAATAATTGATTAACCATGTTTCGCCGATTTGATCTATATCTAGTGGCACCCCGTTAACAGCGGCACTAAAATAATGTGGAAAAGTTAACGGACTACGACAAATCCGCTTGCCGTCACATTGTCCACGCATTGTCGCCACAATGCGGCAGCGTCTTCAAAAATACAATTATTGATTGCTCACTGACAGAACTGCGTGGCGTTCGGCGTCCACTTGCCGTAGCCCGTTGCGACAAGATTCGCGATCACCCGACAGACATATTTCTTCTGCGCCGGGTCGTTGTTCGGGCCCGCGTGATAGCGGGCGACAGCCATAGTCCAAGTCTCATGCTTGGCGTGCAGATTGGCCAGGAAGCGCGCGGCATATTCGACATTCTTGCGCGGGTCAAGCATCTCCTGCGGCGAGCTGAAATGCTCGCCATGGAAGTAATAGTTGATCTGCATGCAGCCAAGATCGATGAGCTTGGCGCCCTGCGCACGGGCATTGCCGAACTGCGTGAGAACGTCCTGTTCACTGGTGCCAAAATAGGCCTTGCCTTCGATGTTCATCGCATAGGGCTGCAGCGAGCCCTTGCGGCCAGTTTCGGTCAGCCCGACGGAATAGAGTATCCCGGCAGGGATGTCGTATTTCGCCGCGGCGTTCATGATCTCGCGTTCGCAGACGCCGGCGCTGGCCAAGGCACTACATGTAGACGTGACCAGTGCGAGAGCGCTCAGTGCCGGCAGCCGCATCGTCCGTCCCGCCATTGCCAACCCACCTTTCCGCCATCGAAGCCTGGCCGTCGTCCTGTCGCTGCTGACGTCCCTGGGCGTTGCCGTCAGCCCGCTCGCGTCCCTGCTGCCCGGCCTGGGCTTGTGCCTGAGCCTGCGAGCCTCCGCCCGTGGACGTGTCGCCGCCCGAATTGAACACGATGTTGACCTGGTCGACCGCGAAGCCCTGCGCACGCAGGGCCTTCACCATCTCGCTCTGGTCGTCGCGCAACTGCCGGAACGCTTCGCCGGTCTCCACCTTCAGCTCGACCTGCAATTCGTCGTCCTTGAGCCTCAGCGTGGCGGTGACGAGACCGAGCTCGATCGGATGGAGCTGGATCTTCAGCGTGTTCAGCGTCTTGCCGGCCTGGGTCCAGGCGCCTGGCTGGCTGAGTGCCGCGCTCGGCTGCAACGGGCTGGCGCCGACTTCGCCTGCGATCGCGTCCGCCACGGCGCTCGTGTTCGGATTCACCGAGATGCCCAGGTAGCGCCGAGCCTCAAGTACCGTGACGTTCTCGACCTTGGCAGCCTGCGAACGGGTGCCGTCGAAAGCAGCCTCTCCGTCCTTGGAAAGGCTCATGGTTACGGCCTGTCCCTTGCCGTCGGCCCGTGCGAAGCGGAAGAGCCGATCCGTATCGGCCTCGCCTGCCGTAGCTTCGGCCCTGGCGCCGTGCTCGCCGGTCCCAGCGACATGCATGCCTGCAGCCTCGCCCGTGCCAGTCGCCGGCTGACGGCCGGCCTTGGTCGTTTCGCCGAGAGCCTGCCCGACTGCCTGGCCGCCGCCGAGCAGCGTAAACAGGTCATCCATATCCATCTTCGATGCCGACGTCGCTTCGCCGCCCTCGCCATTGGCGGCATCGGCGTCGCCTGCCGCCGTCGTTTCGCCGTTTGCCTGCGCCTTTGCCAGCCGCTCCGCAAGGTCGGCAATGCGCTCTGCGAGTTCGTCCGGGACGGTCGCGTTGCTCAAACCGGCCGGATCCGCGTTCGCCTTGGCCGTATCGGCCTTGTTCGCCGTGCGACGCGCGCCAAGGTCGCGTTCCGTTGCTGGGAAACGGTCGTGGGGCGCGTGTTCGCCAAGTGCCTGTTCGTCGCGGCCGATGGCAATGCTGCGCGCCGCCGCGCCGTGCCTGCCGGCGCTCTTGGCAATGTTGTCCTTGTCGATCAAGGCTCCAGCCTCCGTGTCGTCGCCGGCAGCGGTGTCGCCGAGGCCTTTGCCGGTTCCCGCCTGATCATTCGCCTTCTGCCGTCCAGCATTTGCCACGGCGTCCTCGAAGGCACCGCCCAAGGCGCCATCCGCCTGCTCCTTGCCGCCGGCGCGCCCATTTCCCTTGCCGGCAGGGGCCGGGGGCAGACCACGCAGGCTATCATCAAGAGCCCTCATTTCCCTTCTCCCTTCAGGAGAGCATCGATCTCTTCGATCTTCGACCTCCCCTTCGCCACGAACCCGTCGTGTTCGGGATCGCCGGCCGCGCCAGCGTCGATTTCCGCCGCGCCTTCGGCTGCGGCCACCGGGATCGGCGTATTGCCGAAGGGGCTTAGGCCACTGCCTGTCTCCTCACCCGTTTCCGAGCTGTCGGCTTCGACCGGTCTATCGGGTTTAGACGCAAACGCTTGCGTGAGGCTTTCATCATTCGGCGGCCTGACGACCGCATCTGCGACGGCTCTTGCGGCATCTCGCAGCGCGCGGTCGCGTGGCGAAAGCTCCGCATCCGGTATCGCTGCTATGCTCGCTGTCGCGGCGAACACGTCGCGGGAGGGAACGGACGCGAGGCCCGCATAGAAACCGGCGAGCACTTTCGGCTGCATTGCGCCGTCGGCACCAAGCGCTTCTGCCCGCTCAGAAGCCTGCTTCGCCAATGCCTGCTTGCCGGCGATCGCTGCGCGCCGGGCGACACGCAGATAGACCTCGCGCTGGCGCGGCGCGTCCATGAAGTCGAGAATCTCGGAGATCCGCCCCTGGGCTTCTCCGTCGAAATGCGCGACGGCAAGCTCGACGAAGACGTCGGCGAACTGGCTGGCATAGGGAGACGTCAGGTAGCGGCGCGCATAGGTCAGCGCGTAGTGAAAGCCCTTGTCCGGCGCGTTGGCCTGCACCGCAAGGAACACGGAGCGACGCAAGGCCGCCTCCTCGATGATCGTGCCGGGAGCCGTCAAACGCGCCCAGTCGTAGTACTTCATCGCCGCAACCGGATCCTGCTGCGACGTCGCATTGCCAAGAATGAGATAGAGATACGGACCGATGCGGGCGTTTCGATATTCCGGGGCAGCCTTGGACAGGTTCTCGACGATCAGACCACCCTTGCCGTTCAGATACTGCCGTAGCGCTTCGGTCACCCGGGAATCGAAATTGCCGGCCACGTCATGATCCGAAAGGTACTTCAGCGTCTCGGGATTGCCGCCGCTCATCGCATAGACCAGCGCCGCATCGACGTTGCGCGGGTCGCTAAACACCGAGGAATCGGCGGCGCGCAACCGCTTGTCGATCGCCCCCAGCATGAAACGCTGCATCTCGATCGCGGAGTGATCGCCGAGCACCACGGAGTCCTGCACATATTGCAGCGACCGGATCATCTTGAAGGGCGCGAGTTCCTCGATATCGTTCGCCCTGGCGCTCCCGATTGCAAACGGGGTCGCCAGCACGCAGCAGGTCATCAGGATCGATCGCAAGCGTCTCAGCATCATGTTTAACCCGGAGCCGATTGCAGCAGGATCTCGATGCGCCGGTTGCCCGGCGCATAGGGATCAGCCGGGATCTGCAGCCGCCGGTCGGCGAAGCCAGTGATCTGGCTGACGCGGTCTTCCTTCAGACCACCGCGAACGAGCATGTAATAGGCACTCTGGGCGCGGGCGGCGGAGAGCCGCCAGTTGTCATAGGTGCCGTCCTTGAACGGGCGACCGTCCGTGTGGCCGCGGATCGCGACAGCACCCTGCCGCTCGGCGAGCAGATGGCCGATCTTTTCCATCGCCAGTACCAGTTCCTTCTGCGGTACGGCCGAACCGATGGCGAACATCTGCGCGTCCGTGCGCTCGCTGATCGTAACCATGAGACCGCCCTCGGCCGGCGTTACGACGAGGCCTTCCGCCAGCTGGCCAGCCTCACCGGCAAGCTCCTTCTTGAGCTCGGCCTGGAGTTCTTCGGCCTGTTTCTCCGCGGTCGCCTCGGCCGTGGCGGTCTTCGGCTTGTCGCCGGCGTCGCTCTCGGCCGTTTTGTCCGTGCCGTCTCCTGCCTTCGCCTGCTCCGCCTGTTTTTCATCCTCGGTCTTGTCGACCGCGGGCGCGCCACCTGCCTGCATCGCAGATGCCGCGGCGAGCGCCACGTCGCTCTTGGTCGTATTGCCCGCTTCGGTCAGTTCGACCTGTTTGGTCCAGAAATCCGGATCGAACGGATCGCGATATGCTTCGCCGCCGTCGGCGCCGGTTGCCGGACCGGACTGAGCCGCTCCGCCCTCACCCTTCACGCTGATGTTGGCCTGCTGGCCGACTTCGCGGGCGATTTCGGAGAGCACCGAATAGGGGTTCTCGAAGAAGTCTGCGTCGGAATACTTCGTTTCTTCGCCCGAGGTCGCCGTCAACTGGTCGCCGGTCTTGGCCGACCCACCGGACTTTTCCTGCTCGCCATCGACCTTGGAGCGCTGCTGCGTCTCCTCGCCCTGCGCATCCTTCGCCGGATCCTTCAAGCCGCGTTCGGCAGGTTTCTGGTCGGTCAATTGCACCGGATTGAAATAGGAGGCGATCGCCGCCTTCGTTTCCTCGTTGGCAGCGTTGATCAGCCACATGACGAGGAAGAAGGCCATCATTGCCGTCATGAAGTCGGCATAGGCGATCTTCCACGAGCCGCCGTGATGCCCGTCATGGCCACCATTGTGGCGCTTGACGATGATGATCTCATGTTTGCCGTTGTGATGGTTTTCGTCGCTCATGCGAGAACTTTCCGGACGGTATCGGCCCAGGCGGCCATGCGTGTCACCAGGATCGTACCGTCCATTTCGACAGCGAGATCGATGTCGTCGGTTTCGACGTGGCGGAACAAAGGCATGTCCTCCCCGAGCTGGCGCTTCAGCGCCTCGAAGAGTTGGGTTGGGCCCTTGACGACGAGGGTGCAACCTTCGCCGGCCACCAGGCCCTGCTTAATCATCTGCGCCATATCGGCGACGGCGCGCTGCAGGAGGGCATCCTCCATGACCGGCGCAAGAACCCGAGCGGTCTGATCTCCGAGCGCGACCACCAGACTATCGGCCATGTCGGCAAAGCGCTCTGCCAGGCGGTTGGCGGTCTCTGCTTCGAAGCGCTGGGTCAAGGCCGCGAGCTCGGCCGCATGGGCCGCCTGCAGGTCGGCAATCTGGCGCTCGTGTTCGAAGACGAGCTCGGCCGTCGCCTCGGCGCGGCCTTCTGCGAAGGCGCGTCGGCGCTCCGCGTCGATGTCAATCTCTGGCATGGCTGGCCTCGCGCCGAGGCGGTCGCCATCGGCATAGTCGCTGTCCAGGTCGGGGAAATATTTTTGGGGCATCAGCGACAGCTCGACTTTCGGCGCGCTGAAATCCTTGAGGTAGCGGGAGAGCATCGCACTCATGACCGGTCACTCGCGGCGGCGCAGCGATGCGGCAATCCCCGTCTGATCACGAGACGGCACCCTCTGGCGCGGACTTCCATGGCTCCTGGCACTGCTGACATGTCTCCCACGGGTCCAGCCGCGGATGCGAAGAACCCAACATTCTTGACGTACATCGGCGATGTTCGGGCTAGTTGTTCCCGGAGCGATCCGATGCAGGCGGCGGCCAAGATTCATTTTGGCCGGCAGTCATGCGACAGGACTGCGAGAGAAGGCTATTCGGTCAAACTTGTGCGAAAATGAATGTGTTGGACCGCGCCAGGGCAATTAGCGCGGTCCAACCGTTTCCACCGGGTGCCGTGACCGACGACGTGGCAGAACTCAAACTTTGCCGCCCCCATTCCGAGAAAGCGGAAGCGTTTTGGCGGATCCGCCGGGCGCAGCCGGCCGCTCTCCGCCGATGCGCCTTACTGTTGGAACAGGCGCAGGATGTTCTCGGAGTTCGTATTGGCGATCGAGAGCGCCTGGATGCCGAGCTGCTGTTGCGTCTGCAGTGCCTTGAGGCGCGTCGATTCCTCGTTCATGTCGGCATCGACGAGGCGACCGACACCCTTGTCGATCGTATCCATCAGGTTGGCGATGAAGCTTTCCTGCATGTCGATGCGCTTGGTGATGGCACCGAGCGTGGAACCGGCATCGGTCAACTGGCCGAGGATGTGGTCGACGACGCGGATCATGTCGTCCATCTGGGCGTCGGTGGTCGCTGCCGTCAGCTTGACTTCCGACGAGGTCGCATTCGGGGTGGTCACCGGTGCGCCGATCAGGTGGAAAAGCTTGGCCGAGGTGCCGACCGGCGACGTGAGCAGCGAGGCGTCGTAGCTTCTGGTCAGGAGGCCACGGCTCGCATTGGCCGTATCGATCAGCATGGATTGCGCCGTGTCGAAGTCGAGCGTGGTGACCGACACGTTGCCGTTGGCATCGCGGTTGAACGAGGCAACGATCGACTTGGTGCCGACGGAAGCCGAATTCGCGTTATAGAGCCAGTTTTCGCTGGAGAAGGATGCTGACTGCGCGGCAGCCAGGAGCTGGTTCTTGAGTTCGGTGATTTCCTTGTCGATCTTCAGCTTGTCGACGCCCGGCTCGCGCGCGGCAACCAGCTTGCGCTTGATCTCGCTGACGACGTCGATCGACGAATTCATCGCCGCATAGGCCGTGTCGATCTTGGCTGCGCCGAGGCCGAGTGCGTCTTCGACGGTCGACAGCGCGGCATTGTCGGAGCGCATGGTGGTCGCGATCGACCAGTAGGCGGCATTATCCGCAGCGGTCTGCACGCGATAGCCGGAGGAAATCCGATCCTGGACCTCGGCCATGTCGGTATTGATGGAACGCAAGGTCTGAAGCGCCGCCATGGCGGCGGTATTGGTCATAATGCTAGTCATTGGTCACCTGCCCGGAATGAATTTCTGAAGACATTCCGGAGTGCAGAACCGGCAGCGATGGGACTGGCATCATGCGAATCGCCCCTGTTTTGCCCTGGAGGCGACCCTTCGCTCTTAACCAATATGTAACGATTGCATGGTTAACAAATGGTTAACGCCGTTAGTAAGTCGGTAACAAAGGTGAACAAAAATAAGGGAATATGGATGAAAGGTTAAAGGCGGATCGCGCACGCTGCCAACGCGCCTGGGAAAATTTGAAGCGCAAAACGAAAAAGACCGCACGACCCCGTTGGGCGTGCGGTCTTTCTGCTGTGTGCGAACGAGGGGCGAAAAGTCGCCCGTCTTGCCTGTCGTTCGCTTAGCGGAACAGCGACAGGATGTTCTGCGAGTTGGTGTTGGCGATCGTGAGCGCCTGGATACCGAGCTGCTGCTGCGTCTGCAGAGCCTTCAGGCGGGTCGACTCTTCGTTCATGTCAGCGTCGACGAGGCGGCCAACGCCCTTCTCGATCGAGTCCGAGAGGTCGCGGACGAAGTTCTGCTGCAGTTCAACGCGGCTGTTGAGCGCACCGAGATCGGCAGCAGCGTCGGTCATCTGCAGAAGCGTTGCGTCAACGCCCGAGATGGCTTCTGCCAGAGCGCCCATCGTCATGTTGGTGATGTCGAGCGACAGCACGCTGTAGCCGGTCGTAACCGTCGCACCGTTGGTCGCCAGCTTGTATTCCATGTAGCTGGAGAGCAGGCCGGTGCCGCCGGTCGTGACGTTAGCGCCGGTGGCGTCGACCTGGATCAGCGAGCTCTTGTTCGTGTCGAACTGGAGCGTCGTCAGGCTGACATTGCCCTGGGCGTCGCGGTTGAACGAACCGACGATCGACTTGGTGGCAGCCGTGTTGTTGGCGTCGTTGTAGACCCAGTTTTCGCCGGAGAACGAAGCCGACTTGGCAATGCTCACGAGCTGGCTCTGCAGCTCCTTGATTTCCTTCTGGATCTTGCTCTTGTCGACGCCCGGCTCGCTGGCGGCAACCAGCTTCTTCTTGATCTCGTCGACGACGTCCTTGGAGTTTTCCATGGCCGTGTAGGCAACGTCGGTCTTGGCAGCGCCGAGGCCAAGAGCGTCTTCAACGGTCGAGAGTGCCTTGTTGTCCGAACGCATGGTGGTTGCGATCGACCAGTAAGCGGCGTTGTCCGCAGCGCTACCGACGCGCAGGCCCGATGAGATGCGGTCCTGGGTGGTTTCCATCGAGGAATTGATCGAACGCAGGGTCTGAAGAGCCGACATTGCGGCGGTGTTCGTCATGATGCTGGTCATTGGCTGAGTGCCCCTTGTTGGCTGATTTGGAATGAAAAGGGACATTCCGGGATTACCGGGAAGCAGCGGTCAGCCTCATGCCTGTTAATGTTGATTAACCCGCCGTTTCGTTGGCCACAGAAAACACCATCGTGGTTAACAAATGCTGAAGCTCAGTCGATAATTTCGGCACGCGTGGCTGAAATAGACCAACAAAAAGCCGCGCCTCTTGCGAAGCGCGGTTTCGATTTTCTGCAGTCGGGCGCGAGCCGGAGCCCGCGCCGCCTGGCGCCCGATTAACGGAACAGCGACAGGATGTTCTGCGAGTTCGAGTTGGCGATCGTGAGCGCCTGGATACCGAGCTGCTGCTGCGTCTGCAGAGCCTTCAGGCGGGTCGACTCTTCGTTCATGTCAGCGTCGACGAGCTTGCCGATGCCCTTCTCGATCGAGTCCGAGAGGTCCTGAACGAAGTTCTTCTGCAGTTCAACGCGGCTGTTGAGCGCACCGAGATCGGCAGCAGCGTCGGTCATCTGCAGGAGCGTCGCATCAACGCCCGAGATGGCTTCGGCCAGAGCGCCCACCGTCATGTTGGTGATGTCGAGCGACAGCACGCTGTAGCCGGTCGTAACCGTCGCACCGTTGGTCGCCAGCTTGTATTCCATGTAGCTGGAGAGCAGGCCGGTGCCGCCGGTCGTGACGTTAGCGCCGGTAGCGTCGACCTGGATCAGCGAGCTCTTGTTCGTGTCGAACTGGAGCGTAGTCAGGCTGACATTGCCCTGGGCGTCGCGGTTGAACGAACCGACGATCGACTTGGTGGCAGCCGTGTTGTTGGCGTCGTTGTAGACCCAGTTTTCGCCGGAGAACGAAGCCGACTTGGAAATGCTGATGAGCTGGTTCTGCAGCTCCTTGATTTCCTTCTGGATCTTGCTCTTGTCAACACCCGGCTCGCTGGCGGCAACCAGCTTCTTCTTGATCTCGTCGACGACGTCCTTGGAGTTTTCCATGGCCGTGTAGGCAACGTCGGTCTTGGCAGCGCCGAGGCCGAGGGCGTCCTGAACCGTGCCGAGAGCCTTGTTGTCCGAACGCATGGTGGTCGCGATCGACCAGTAAGCGGCGTTGTCGGCAGCGGAACCGACGCGCAGGCCCGACGAGATGCGGTCCTGGGTGGTTTCCATATCCGAATTGATCGAACGCAGAGTGGAGAGAGCCGCCATTGCGGCGGTGTTCGTCATGATGCTGGTCATTGGCTGAGTGCCCCTTGTTGGCAATACTCGTGAAAAAGGGACATTCCGGGAGCTACCGGGAAGCAGCGGTCAGCCTCATGCCTGTTAACCGGTTGTTGTTGTTGGTTAACCCGCTCCTTCGATGGACACAGCAAACACCATCGTGGTTAACGGCAACCTAAGACGCCGCGATTATTTTTCGAAACGCTCCAACATCCGATTTGGCACAACAAAAAACCGCGCCTCTTGCGAAGCGCGGTTTCGATTTTCTGCAGTCGGGCGCGGGCCGGGACCCGCGCCGCCTGGCGCCCGATTAACGGAACAGCGACAGGATGTTCTGCGAGTTCGAGTTGGCGATCGAGAGCGCCTGGATACCGAGCTGCTGCTGCGTCTGCAGAGCCTTCAGGCGGGTCGACTCTTCGTTCATGTCAGCGTCGACGAGCTTGCCGATGCCCTTCTCGATCGAGTCCGAGAGGTCCTGAACGAAGTTCTGCTGCAGTTCAACGCGGCTGTTGAGCGCACCGAGATCGGCAGCAGCGTCGGTCATCTGCAGCAGCGTTGCGTCAACGCCCGAGATGGCTTCTGCCAGAGCACCGGTGGTCATGTTGGTGATGTCCATCGACAGCACGCTGTAGCCGGTCGTGACCGTCGAACCGTTGGTCGCCAGCTTGTATTCCATGTAGCTGGAGAGCAGGCCGGTGCCGCCGGTCGTAACGTTAGCGCCGGTGGCGTCGACCTGGATCAGCGAGCTCTTGTTCGTGTCGAACTGGAGCTGCGTCAGGCTGACATTGCCCTGGTTGTCGCGGTTGAACGAACCGACGATCGACTTGGTGGCAGCCGTGTTGTTGGCGTCGTTGTAGACCCAGTTTTCGCCGGAGAACGAAGCCGACTTCGCGATGCTCACGAGCTGGTTCTGCAGCTCCTTGACTTCCTTCTGGATCTTGCTCTTGTCGACACCCGGCTCGCTGGCGGCAACCAGCTTCTTCTTGA
The DNA here is from genome assembly GCF_014852025.1 of Ensifer sp. ENS10. Taxonomy (NCBI): domain Bacteria; kingdom Pseudomonadati; phylum Pseudomonadota; class Alphaproteobacteria; order Hyphomicrobiales; family Rhizobiaceae; genus Ensifer; species Ensifer sp. ENS10. The sequence goes on along the minus strand of NZ_JACVAS010000001.1, from coordinate 600,750 downwards.
TCTCGTCGACGACGTTCTTGGAATTTTCCATGGCCGTGTAGGCAACGTCGGTCTTGGCAGCGCCGAGGCCGAGGGCGTCCTGAACGGTCGAGAGCGCCTTGTTGTCCGAACGCATGGTGGTCGCGATCGACCAGTAAGCGGCGTTGTCGGCAGCGGAACCGACGCGCAGGCCCGACGAGATGCGGTCCTGGGTGGTTTCCATATCCGAATTGATCGAACGCAGGGTAGCGAGAGCGCCCATTGCGGCGGAATTGGTCATGATGCTCGTCATTAGAGTGTCCCTTTATTACTTAAGACGATTGGGGGACATACCGGACTGTTTACACTACCGGTGATGATGGATCGGCTTCATGCCTCTCGGTTCCAACGACTTTCTCGGAAGAAACCAAACCCGTCATGTGAGGCCGAATATCGAGCCCAATGCTTGCGAATTCCTTAAATGCCGAAGCGGTCTCAACGAGAGATAATTTATACTTAACAACGCCTTAAGTGGACGGCCCAGGTCGCCAAACGCGCCGTTCGAATGGCCCCTTGCGAGACAGGACCAGGCTTTGATCGGGGTTGACGCGTCATGCCTGAGGCAAGCTCCCATTACTACGATGGCCACGAGACCTGCTTTGCGACATCGAGGTGCCAAGCCTTTGATGCCGGCAGCCCAGACGACGGAGCTATCAGTGAACGCCCAAGCCATTTTCTCGACCGCTTCCCGGCAATATCAGAAAGGCCAGTACACGGACGCGCTCGACCAGCTCAACATCCTGATGAATATCAATCGGGATACGAAGACCTTTGTGCTGCTCGCCAAGGTTCTGCTGAAGCTCGGCTTCAAGCCCGAGGCGGCACGCGCCTACCAGCTCGCTGGAGAGGCCGGCGGTTCGCGGTCGCAGGACTATCTGACCGAGGCGATGAAACTCTATTTCGTCAATGGACACGAGGACGAAGCTCTGGCCATCGGCCTCCCGCTGCTGGAGAAAGCCAAGACGGATCCGGAGATCGCATTCATCATTGCTTCGATCTTCCTCAAGCGCGACCAGAAGGAAATCCTCGGCCTGTTCAAGGCACCGCTGTCGACCAGCGCCAATCGCCATCATCAATCGCTGGCATTCAAACTTTTGACAGCCGATGTCAACGATGCGCTAGACCGTGAGGCCGTCGCAAATCTCTTCAAGACGCACCCCAAGAACACGACATTGCGCTCCGCCTATCTCGTCTATGCCCGCGAGGCAAACGACTTTGCCGAAGTCGAGAAACACAGCCGCGACATCGACCGAGCGCTGAGGCTCGGCGAGGCGGATATCCTCGCCGCCGAGGCGCCCTATTACCATATCACCTGGTGCGGCGACGAACGGCTGAACCGGATTGCCGGCGCGCAGCACCGTCCCTTCCCTGCCGGACTGACGGAAGCCCGCCGCGCCATGCCACATGCCTGGAACGACCGCATCCGTATCGGCTATGTCTCTTCCGACTTCTGGCACGACCACGCGACCATGAAGCTGCTCGCAGCCGTGCTCACGGCGCACGATCGCTCGCGTTTCGATATCACTCTCTTCTGCCACACATCGCCCAACAACGTCGTGCGCGACGACGGGTCCCGCGAAAAGTGGGGCAAGATCGTTTCCATCAACGACCTTAGCGATGACCAAGCGGCGGAGGTCATCCGTTCCGAGAACATCGACATTCTTGTCGACCTCAAAGGACACACGCTCGAGAGCCGGGTGAACATCTTCAACCGGCAGACCGCTCCGGTTCAGGTGAGCTGGCTCGGCTTTCCCGGGACGACGGTCAATGTGGACCTCGACTACATCATCGGCGACCCCCATGTCCTGCCGGATGGCAGCGAACCGCACTACTACGAGAAATACTGCCGGCTTCCCGACACCTATCAGCCGAACGACCCTCTCAACCGCCCGCTGCCGCAGCCATTGTCGCGTCGCCAGCTCGGCCTTCCCGAGGAAGTATTCGTCTTCGCGTCGTTCAACGCCAACCGCAAGATCTCGTTGCAGACGATCAACCTGTGGATCGAGATCCTTCAGCAGACCCCGGACAGCGTGCTCTGGCTGATGTGCAGCCGCCCGGATGCGCGAGCGAACATCATCGCAAAGTTCAAGAGTGCCGGCCTCGACACCAAGCGCATCATCGTCTGCCCCAAGGTCCTCTATCAAGACCACATCAGCCGTATCCCGGTCGCCGACATCGGCCTCGACACCTATCCCTATAACGGCCACACGACGACCTCGGAACAGCTCTGGGCCGGCCTTCCGGTGCTGACCTTCAAAGGCACCAACTTCGCCTCACGCGTGAGTGAGAGCCTGCTCAACGCCATTGGCGTGCCGGAACTCGTAGCCGCCGGGCCGGAGGACTATGTTCGCGAGGCGGTCGCGCTCTACAACAACCGAGACAGGATCGCCGACTATCGAAAGACCCTCGAGGAGAACCGGTTCCGCATGCCGTTGTTCGATGCCGAACGCTTCTGCCGCCACCTGGAACAGGGCTACGAAATGATGGCTGACCGCGCGAAGAGAGGTCTGGCGCCGGATCACATCGACGTTCCGGCCCTACCGGCGCGGACTGGCTCGTTCGAGCGCTGAGCGATCCGACACTCGACCCCGAACGACGAAAGGCAGCGCCAAGGCGCTGCCTTTTTTGTTTGCGCTTTTCGAAGCGCTCAAACCTTTGATGACGGGTATCTAGCTGAAGGAGCGCACCAGGCTGCCGACGAGCAAATTCCATCCGTCGATCAGCACGAAGAACAGGATCTTGAAGGGCAGCGAGATCGCCGTCGGCGGCAGCATCATCATGCCCATGGCCATGGTGATGGTGGCAACGATCAGGTCGATCACCAGGAATGGCAGCATGATCAGGAAGCCGATTTCGAAGCCGCGGCGAATTTCGGAGATCATGAAGGCCGGCACGACAGCGCGCAGATCCACCTTGTCGTCCACGACCACCGTCTGGCCCTTTTCCTTGGCAATATCGATGAAGAGCTGCAGGTCCTTATCACGGGTGTTGGCGAGCATGAATTCGCGGAACGGCTCGCTGATCCGCGGGATCGCCTCGGCCTCGGTGATCTGGTTCTTCATGAGCGGATCGATGCCGTCGCGCCATGCGCGATCGAAGGTCGGCCCCATGACATAGAAGGTCATGAACAGGGCCAGCGACACCATGATCATGTTGGACGGCGTGGTCGCGAGGCCCATGCCGGTGCGCAGGATCGCAAAGGCGATCACGAAGCGCGGAAAGCTGGTGACCATGATCAGGATGCCTGGGGCCACCGACAGAACGGTCAGAAGACCGAAAGTGCGGATGATCCACGAGGCGGCCGACCCGTCGATAGGTGTATTCAGGATATCAGAGGGAAAACTCTGGGCGCCGGCAATACCGGACATCGCCATCATGGCGACTATGAAGGCGACAAGCCGGACCATTTATCGAATCATTGGATGACGAAGGTTCTGAACATCACATTGGTTACGCGCCCATCGGAGCGCAGGTCAACCCGCTCTTGAATGTCATCCCGGAGATATTGAAAGCCGCGCGGCCCCTGGATCTGCTGCAGCGAGACCGTCTTCAGATAGGCGGCGATATCCTGGTGGATCTGTTCCGCCAGTTTGGGATCGGGCGCGCCGTCGAACTGCAGCGCCACCTCGAGCCGTATCCAGTTCTCCGAAGGATAGGCAAGGTTGGTGGTGATCGGCTCCAGCTGGACGACACCGTTCGCTTCGGTCGCGACCTTCGGCAGGCCCTCTTCGCCCGTGGCGTTGGCGGCCGGTTCCTTGGTCGCCTCGACCTGCTCCTTCGGCGGAGGCGGCGCGAGCAGGCCGCCGACCAGCCAGCCGCCGCCGCCGGCAACGAGCGTCAGCACGGCGACGATCGCGATGGTCATCACCTTTGACGGCGACTTCGGCGCGGTGGCGGTATCCAATTCTTCCATCTTGCCGTTCCCTGCCGATCAGATCGGCGAAAATAGGTCCATGAACTGCTGGCCGTAGGGCGGCTGCTGCACCTCGGTCAAGCGACCGCGGCCGCCATAGGAGATGCGTGCCTCGGCGATGCGGTCGTAGTTGATGACGTTCTCGGCATCGACATCCCGCGGCCGCACGATGCCGGCAACGTTGAGGATGCGCAGTTCGTGATTGACGCGCACTTCCTGCGAACCGCTGATCAAGAGGTTGCCGTTTTCGAGAACTCCGGTCACGACTGCGGCGACGAGCACCCTCAGCTTTTCCGAACGCTCGGTCGTGCCGTCGCCCTCGGTCTTGGTATTCGACCCATATTTCAGGTCGCCCTCCCAGCCGAAATCGCTGGCCTCCGACTTGCCGTTGGCACCGACGTTGAAGCCACTGCTGTTCTTGCGGCTGCGATCCGTCTTGTTGTCGAAGGTGGCGCCTTCGTTGATCTTGATATCGACCGTCAGGATGTCGCCGACATTGATCGCGCGCGCGTCCTTGAACAGGGCGGCCTGCTGGTCGTTCCAGAGCGAGTAGCCACTTACCACCTGGCGCGGCTGCTTCGGATACATGGCAAGCTGCGGCGTCTGGGAATATTGCAGACCGCTGCCGATCGGGCTCATCGAAGGCGCCCGACCAATCTCGTTGAACGCCTGGTTCTGACACCCGGCAAGGAGACCCGCCGTCAGCACGGCCGTTAGACGCATTTTCATGATGGTTCCTTCGAGGTGTTCGGGTCGCTGGCGCTCGAGATGATATTGGTAAGGATCGCCGCCCTTTCGTCCGTCATTTCGCTGAGGATCAGAGACGACTGTCGCGGCGGCAGCTGCATGACGATCGCAGCGGCGATCTCCGGATTGACCATTTCCAGCTTGCCGGCAGCCGCATCCGGCTTCATCGTCTTGTAGATGTCGACAAGACCGAGCTGGGCCTGTTTCAAAAAGTCGTTGCGGCGTTTCAGCCAGTCCTCGTATTCGTCGCGTCGCTTCTCCAGCGTGGCGATGCGTTCATCGATGCTTGCCTGCAAGGTCTCGAGGTCCTTGCGCTGCAGCACGTAGCGCTGGTCGCGGGCGGCGTCGGCAATATTCGTGCAGAACTGTTGGATCTCATTCTGCGTCGCGTCGGTTGCCGGAGGCGCGGTAACGTCCTGGGCGAAGGCGCCGGGCATCGTCAGCATCGAAGCGGCGGCCGCGCCGACAAGCAACAGATTGCGGACCTTGCCGAAAGATGGGTTCATGTTCGCCGTCATTGCAGCACTAGCTCCGCTTGAAGGGCCCCGGCCGTTTTGATGCTTTGCAGGATGGCGATGATGCCGTCCGGCTTGACACCGATGTTGTTAAGGCCGGCGACGAGCGAGCGAAGGCTCGATCCGTTGAGGATCGCCACCGTGCCGCCATCGGACTGCGCGTTGATGGTGGTGTTCGGTTCCACCTCCGTTCGTCCACGCGAGAATGGCAGCGGCTGAACCACCGTCGGCGTCTCGCTGACCTCGACGGTCAGGGTGCCGTAGCTCACCGCCACCTCGTTGATGCGAACGTCCTGGCCAATCACGATCGTGCCGGTGCGTTCGTTGATGACGACGCGGGCCGGGACGTCCGTCTCGATCACGATGTTTTCGATATCGGCCATCAGCCGAGCGAGATCGGCCATCTTCGGCTTTTCGACGAGCACGGATTGGGAATCGCGTGCCTCGGCAATGCGACCGCCATATTGCTGGGCGGCATATTTGTTGATCGCCGCAGCCATGCCGACAGCCGTCGAGAAGTCCGGGTTGCGCAGTTGCAGAACGAGGTTGAAGCCGTCCTTGAACTTGGACGGCAGCTCGCGCTCGATGATTGCGCCATTGGGCACGCGCCCGGCCGTCGTCACACCCTGGTTGAGGGTTGCCGCATCGCCCTGCGCGGCAAAGCCCGTCACGACGACGGACCCTTGCGCGACTGCATAGATCTGGCCGTCCGCGCCGGAGAGCGAGGTCATCACCAGGGTGCCGCCGCGAAGCGAGGTGGAATCGCCGAGCGACCCTACGGTCACATCGACGCGGCTGCCGGGGCTTGCGAACGGCGGCAGCGTCGCCGTCACCAGAACGGCCGCAACGTTGCGCGTGCGGGAATCGCCGCCCTGGGTGGAGATGCCGAGATTCTGCAGCATCGCGCGGATCGACTGGTCGGTGAACGGCGAGGCACGCAGGCTGTCGCCGGTTCCCTGAAGGCCGACGACGAGGCCATAGCCGATGAGCTGGTTGTCGCGTCCCGCCTGGAGCGAGGCGACGTCCTTGATCCTGGACGCGCCGAAAGCCGGCGTCAGCGCCGTCGAGATCGCGACGGCCAGCGTCAGGAACCATTTGCAGGCAAGCATTTTCATTTCGCCACCACATGGACAGTGCCGTCGGCCATTACCGTTCCGGAAACGATGATGCCGGTATCGATGTTGCGCGCCCGGATCAGTTCGCCGACGGCGGCATCCTGGAGCGGTGATCCGGCGGCGCTGATAGTCAGGCCGCCATTGCTGAAGACGAGGCGCACGGTGGAGCCGCGCTCGACGGCATACTGCTCGCGCAGTGCGTTTGCGAGGATCACCCGACCGGGCAGAAGCGTGCGCTTGGTGACCTTGCCATCGATTTCGTTGAGGGTCCTGATGTAGCCGTCCGCGAGATCGGGGTTGGTAACGTCGACAACCTCGACGCGGCTGCGGTCGATCGTTTCGCCCGGATAGATCGTCCGGGTCGGGATCACCGCGGTTGGCCGCTCCGCGAGGCTCGCCGAAGGCAACAGGAAAGTGGCGGCAAGCAAGGCGCCAGCCGCCAGACGAAGCGCCTTGGATGCGCTGTCGCCCTTCGATACCTTGATGTCTGCGGATCGGCGAAACATCATGTTTGCCCCCTCTTTCGTTACCTGAGGTTCTTGCTCACCGTGGCCGCCATTTCATCGGCCGCCTGGATGATCTTGGAGTTCATCTCGTAGGCGCGCTGGGCCGAGATCAGGTCGGTGATTTCCTTCACCGGATCGACGTTGGACGCCTCGAGATACTTCTGCTTGATCTGCGCGAAGCCCGGGTCCGCCGGCGTGCCGACGATCGCGTCGCCGGAAGCTGGGGTCTGCTTGAAGAGGTTGTCACCCTGCGGCTCGAGACCGGCCTCGTTGACGAAGTTGGCGATCGTCAGCTGACCGATTTCCTGCATCGCGGGATCGTTGCCGATGCGCACCATCACCTGGCCGGAGCTGGTGAAGGCGATTTCCGTCGCATCCTGCGGAACCGTGATGCCGGGGACGACCGTGTAACCGTCGATGGTCACGAGCTGGCCCTGGGCATTCTTGTTGAAGGCGCCGGAGCGCGTATAAACCGTCTCGCCATCTGGCGTCTCGACCTGGAACCAGCCGCGGCCCATCAGCGCCAGGTCATAGTCGTTACCAGTGTTGACCATGCTGCCCTGGATATGCAGGTTGCGCACGGCAGCCGTCTGGACGCCGAGGCCGATGATCGCGCCTTCCGGTACGATGGCCTGGTTGGAGCGGTTCGGCACGCCCTGGGCGCGCTCGGTCTGATAAAGCAAATCGGAGAATTCTGCGCGGGCGCGCTTGTAACCGGTCGTGTTGATGTTCGCGATGTTGTTCGCGATCACTTCGAGGTTCAGCTGCTGGGCGTTCATGCCGGTTGCGGCAATGGAAAGGGCCTTCATGTCTCGTTCCTTCAGATCTGCATGCGCGCGATTTCGAGGTAGGCGGTGACCACCTTGTCGCGGATGGCGAGTGCTGTCTGGAGCGACTGTTCGGCGTTCATGACAGCATCGACAACTTCACGGGTGTTTGCCTGACCGCGGATGCCGTCGAGCGATGCGCCCTCGGCCTTTTTCATCGCGTTGATTGTGTCGGTCGCCATATCCCCGAGGACCGAGGCGAAGCTTTGCCCCTGCGGCACGCCCGGCGTGGCGGCCGGCATACCGAAGATCGACGACGAGGAGGATGTGGAACGGGTACCGTCGGTCTCTTTGGTGACCGAGAACGCGCCGAGGGATTTGACTGCATCGATCATTATTGCGAGGCTCTCAACAGGTCGATTGTCTGGGAAATCAGATCGCGGGACTGCTTGATGGTCTGGAGGTTGGCCTCGTAAGCGCGGTTGGCTTCGCGCATGTCGGCCATCTCAACCAGGATGTTCACGTTCGGCATCTTGACCATGCCCTTCTCGTCGGCCGCCGGATTGCCCGGATCGAACTCGATGTTGTAGTCCGAATCATCCGTGCCCTGCCGTTCGATCTCGACAAGCGAGGCGCCGCTTGCCCGGTCGACTTCGGCGGCAAAGCTGATGGTCTTGCGGCGGTAGGGTTCCGAACCCGGCGTGTCGCCGGTCGAGCGGGCGTTGGCGATGTTTTCGGAGACGATACGCAGACGGGTCGATTCCGCCTGGAGGCCGGAGGCCGATACCTTGAGGGCTGAGGTCAATGGATCCATGGTTCTTACTTCCGTACCGTCATCAGCATCATGCGGTGAAACGCCTTCACAAGCCCGGCGCTGAGCTCGTAGTCGCGCTTGATCTCGCCGGTCTTCATCATTTCCTGCTCGATCGCGACGCTGTTGCCGGACTGCTGGATCTGCACACCGTCGACCATGCCGACTTCGGCCACCTGCGAGGCCTCGAGGCCCTCGGTAAAATGCGCCTTGTGGGTCGCGGCCATCTGCATGCCGGTATCCTGCAGCACGCTTTCGAACGGCTTGACGTCCTTCGCCTTGTAATGCGGCGTGTTCGCATTGGCGATGTTGCCGGCCACCACGTTCTGGCGAACAGTCAGCCACTGGGCCTGCCGGGACGCGAGTTCGAAAAGCTGAATCGGTTGCATCAAAAGCTCCATGCTTGGTGATGCGAACCTAGGCCGGTAATCTTGCGTGGGACTTTCGTCGGAGGTAGCCGCGGTCCGGACGCTTGCATTCCGCTGCGGGCGAACAGCAGCGCGCCGCGCATCCGAAGAGATACGCGACCATCAACTCTGACGATGGGCTGCTAAATCAGTTGGCCTGGTAGACTTCGCCTGACGAGGTGACCATCACCCAGTGGCCGTCGCGCTGCTCGAGCGTGGCAAGCCGGGTGTTGTCAGGCAGGACGGAGCCGATGCGCACGATATACATGCCGCTCGCATCCTCGATCAGCGCCCGGCCATTGGCGACATGCATCAGCTTGAAGCCGGACTTTCCCGGAAAGGGCTGTGACAGCCCCTCTTCCGCAGCCGACCCTTCGGGACCCGGACCGCCGGCGATGCCGGGCACGGTTGCCGTCGTCAGCTGGTCGATTGCAGCCATGGTCTCGCCGTCCGCGTCGGGCATCGCCAGCGGCGAAACCGAGGCGACGTTGCGGGCGGCGCGCTCCGGCAGATCGCGGGTGGAACCCTGCCAGAGCGGCGGCATGGTGAACTTGTCCTGATGGAAGAAGGCGTACCAGGGAAAGAAAGTCGCAAACGCGGCAAGTGCTACGCCGGTCGCGGCCAGGAACTTGTCGGTCATAGGCATGCGGCTGCTTCGCTTGCGCTGATGAACCATTTCGTCCGCATCGTAATCGGTCACCGCCATCACCTCGCTCTCGCGCCCGGTTGATTGCCCATCGCCGCCGCCTTCAATGCATTGGCGAGATCGGCAAAGGCGTCCTGCGCCGGGCGCTCACCGGCGGTCTGCGTCAGCACGTCGTAGATAACCGGCACCTGCTTGATCGCCATGTCGAGGTCGGGATCGCCACCGGGGCGGTAGCCGCCGATCAGGCGAAGATCGCGGGTTTCCTCGAAGCGGTGGATCAGCGCCTTCAACCGCGACACCAGCTTTTCCTGGTCGGGAGTCCAAGCCTTGCGCGCCAGGCGCGAGATGGAGGCGAGCGGATTGATCGGCGGATAACGTCCCTCTTCCGCAAGGCTGCGTTCGAGCACGATGTGGCCATCGAGGATGCCGCGCGTGGAGTCGGCGACCGGGTCGTTATGGTTGTCACCGTCGACGAGAATGGAGATGATCGCCGTGATCGTGCCCGAGCCTTCGGTGCCGGGTCCGGCACGCTCGAGCAGACGCGGCAGTTCTGTGAAAACGGAGGCCGGGTAACCGCGCGCGATCGGCGGCTCGCCGGAAGCCGTCGCCACTTCGCGGATCGCGTGTGCGAAACGGGTGACGCTGTCGACGATCAGCAGCACGTTGTCGCCATTGTCGCGATAGTGCTCGGCGATGGTGACGGCGGTCAATGGCGCCATCTTGCGCAGCATCGGGCTTTCGTCGCTGGTTGCCACTACCGCGACCGACTTTGCGAGATTGTCGCCAAGCGTATCCTCGATGAATTCGCGCACTTCGCGGCCGCGCTCACCGACGAGCGCGATCACCACCTTGTCGAAGGCGTCTGCGCGCGCCAGCATGGAGAGCAGCGTCGACTTGCCGACGCCGGAGCCGGCGAAGATGCCGAGACGCTGGCCGAGGCAGAGGGGCGAAAAGATGTCGATCGCCCGCACCCCGGTGAGAAAGCCCTTCTCGACCCGCTTGCGGCTCATCGACGGCGGCGCGGTGTTGGAGATCGAGCGGCGCACATCGCCCTGTAGCAGCGGCCCGAGACCATCGATCGGCTCGCCGAGCGCATTGATGGCACGGCCGCACCATTGATCGGTCGGAGCCACGCGGAAGGCACCTTTGCGGATCACGGTGTCATGGATGCCAATCGGATCGCCGGGTTCGATCGGGCAGACGACCACCCGCTCCGGTTCGACCCGCACCACCTCGCCGAGATGCGTTCCCGTGACACTCTTGTGGGCGACGAAATCACCGAGCCGCACATGCCGCGACAGACCGGTCACCGTGTAGTGACCGGGCGAAATCGTCTGCACGTGTCCGCCCGGAGCGATCGAAAATTCGGGCTTTGCATAGCGCTCGACCAAACCGGCAAGTGCTGCCAGAGATGTCGATCCCGCGCTTGTCTTCAGGCCTTCGCGTTGCATGCCGGTACCCGTCAGAAATTAGCGACTGCCGCCGAGCGTCTTGACCGCTTCTTCGAGCGATCCCTCGCTGTCACGCAACAGGCCAGTGATGTTGTCGAAGGCGCGCGTGACCATGATCAGCTGCGACATTTCCTGGATGGCATTGACGTTGGATTCCTCGACGAAGCCCTGCATCACGCCGACATCGAAGCGATCGACCACCGGCTCGGCCTGTGCCGTCGGCTGAACAGCACTGTTGTCGAGGCGCATGAAACCCTTGCTGAAATCTGCCTCATAGAGACCGAGCGAGGCGACAGCCACGCCGTTCTGATGGATCGCACCATCGGCGCCGACGGTGATCTCGCCGCCGCTGCCGTTGAGCTGGATCGGCGCTCCGCCGGCGTCGAGCACTGGATAGCCACGGATAGTGACGAGTTCGCCGGTATCGGTGAGCGTGAAACGCCCGTCGCGCGTCAGCGCCGGGCCGGATGGCGTCTCGATCTGGAACCAGGCATCGCCCTTGATCGCAAAGTCGAGAGCCGAGCCCGTGCGCGACAGCGAGCCGTTGTTGGTGTTCAGGAATTCCTCGCCCTTGCTGACATAGGCAACCTTGGTCGGCTTGGTGTCGCCGAGCATCTGATTGAACTTCACCTCGGTGCCACGGAAACCGACGGTGCCGGAGTTCGCGATATTGTCGGCAAGTGTGTTGAGGCGCTTCTCGAGCGCCATCTGCGACGAAATCGCGACGTAAAGACCGGTTTGCACGTTCAATTTCCCCCGAGTTTCAGGCTGTTGATGGACAGGAGAAGATCGGAAGAAATGCCGTAGCCGCTCGAAGAGCCGAAGACTGCGAGCGGATCATAACCGTCCGTTGAATTTTTGGTTTCCCAGAGCGCCGTGAACCGGTCGAGAAACTCGGTCACCTTGCCCGGGTTCTGGAAATCCTTGAAATCGATCGCCGCTTCATAGGCCTCGGCCTGACGATCGACATTGGTTGCCGCGAATTCGTCGGGCAATTGCAACGCGGTGCGCACCACCTGGGCGAGCGCCTCGTCGGCGATGATGGCGTAGCCACTGCTGATCGTCGGCGCCATGCGCGAAAAATAGAGGGCAAGCCGCACGCCGGCATTTTCCTCACCGGCGTTCTGCTCCAGCGTCTGGCGAGCATATTTGTCGGCGACGCCCTTCTGGGCACGGTCGAAGGATGTGGCGGCCGCGCCGTGGGCGGCGAAGTTCAGCGATTCGACGAGCTGCTTGTAGCGGTTGTCGGTCAGCTTGTTGGCAAAGGCGTCGTCCTTGTCGATGCCTTCGGTCAGCACCTTGCGCATGAAAGCCTTGGCATAGGCCATGTCTTCGAGACCGTGAGCCTTCATCGCGTAGTTGTAGAGCCTGGTATCGGCAAAGAAATCGTCGATCGTTTTGACGTCGCCGATCTTCGACAGGTAGTACTCCGTCTCGCGCGCCACATCCGGCTGCTCGGCAACGCGGGCCAGCGACTTCGTCAAGTCGGCCGTTATCAGCTTGTAGCTCGTGTAGGTCGTGGTCACGATCGGTTCGCCCCTGCCGGAATGACACAGACAGAGCATGCGCCCTGCCTTGACAAATCCTGACCGGATAGCCTTGCGCGAACCTGTTCCGATGAATGACCCCCATCGCCCGCGCCGGCCAGCCTCACGCAAGGATGAAACCGTATCCCGTTAGCGGAAAATAGGATCGCGACAGGTATCGAAAATGAACATCATCATCGGGCTTCTTGTGACGTTCGGCTGTATTCTCGGCGGCTATCTGGCCATGGGCGGCCACATGGAGGTCCTCAACCAGCCTTTCGAACTGCTGATCATCGGCGGCGCCGGCATCGGCGGCTTCATCATGGCCAACTCGATGAAGGTGGTTAAGGATACCGGCAAGGCGCTCGGCGAAGCCTTTCGCCACAAGGTGCCGAAGGAGCGCGAATATCTCGACACGCTCGGCGTTCTCTATTCGCTGATGCGGGATCTGCGCACCAAGTCGCGCAACGAGATCGAAAGCCACATCGACAACCCGGAAGAATCCTCGATCTTCCAGGCAGCGCCGACGGTTCTGAAGAACAAGGAACTGACCGCCTTCATCTGCGATTACGTACGTCTGATCATCATCGGCAACGCCCGATCGCACGAGATCGAAGCGCTGATGGACGAAGAAATCCAGACCATCACCCACGACAAGATGAAGTGCTATCACGCGCTGAACACGATGGGCGACGCCTTCCCGGCGATCGGTATCGTCGCGGCGGTTCTCGGCGTCATCAAGGCGATGGGCGCGATCAGCGAGGCGCCGGAAGTTCTCGGTGCCAAGATCGCAGCCGCACTCGTCGGCACGCTGCTTGGCGTGTTCCTGTCCTATTCGATCGTCGCGCCGCTGGTCGCCAACATCAAATCGGTGCGCGAGAAGCAGAACCGCCTCTACATCATCGTCAAGCAAACGCTGCTTGCCTACATGAACGGCTCGGTACCGCAGGTCGCTCTCGAATACGGCCGCAAGACCATCTCGGCCTATGAGCGTCCGTCGATCGACGCGGTCGAGCAGGAAATGATGAACCCCGGCGGCGGCGGCGAAAGCAAGGCGGCTTGATCCCATGAATTCCGCAACATCCAACGTTCACGCATTCGACCGGAAACTCCTGGCGCGCATGACCGGCGCGCTCGGCGACGACAGGGTGATCGGCCGGCTGGCACTCGAACTCGGCCAGGTCTTCAGTGAGTTCCTGCCCGACATCTGCCGGGCGGAAACGGGTCTTGACGTCACGATCGGCTATGCCGGTTTCCGGACGGGGCTGCGGCGGGAGCTGATCGCCGGCCTAGGTACCGGCGTGGTGATCAGTGACGTGTCCTTGCGCAACTGGTGCGCGGATTTCCAGATCGGCTGCGACAGCCCGATCATCATCACTCTCGTCGAGGCGCTGCTCGGCGCCGAGCCGGCCGGGATAGAAGAGCCGCAGCCGCGTGCGCTCTCCCAGATCGAGATCGACGTCGCCGTGCCGCTTTTCGAAAAGATCGCCGACGTGTTGCGCACCGCTGTCAACGCGCCGGGCGGGTTCGAAGCGATCGTCGAACGTCCGCTCAACAGCGCATCGCGCCCCAAGCCCGATCCCATGATCGAGGACATCCATGCGGGCGCCATCGACATGACGATCGGCTTCGGCCCGGTCATGTCCACCTTCTCCGTCATCGTCCCGCAGAGCGTGCTCCTGAAGACCACCATCGTCTTCCCGAAGGGCAGCGGCCAGCAGCGCAAGGCGAAGGCCGAATGGACCGAGCAGCTCGAAGAACAGGTTCGCCGCTCTGCCGTCACGATCGAGGCGCGCATCCGGCTCGAAAGCCTGACGCTCGAAACGATCAGCCGGCTGCAGGCGGGCGACGTCATTCCCTTCCACGACGCCCAGGACGTTCGCGTCGACGTCAACGCCAATGGTCGCGACCTCTATGTCTGCGAATTCGGACGATCGGGATCGAAATACACGGTTCGAGTCAAGGATACCCACGGCTCCGAGCAGGACATCCTTCGCCACATCATGAGTTAAATCGGCCTGCCGCGCGCTCGCAGCATGCCTGAGGCAAGCTTCAACTGGAATAGTTCTCACATGGCACCCAAGAAAGCACCCATCAACGAACAGGCAGAAGCCGCTGTCGGAGACATGGAACTCGACCAGGCGATCAATGACCTGCGCGGTGTCCTCAAGCAGGATTCGGATGCGCCGGCAGCCTTCGGCTCGGATTTCGGCAGCGAACCCGCTGGCGCCGCAACCGACTTCGGTAGCGACTTCGGCGCACCGGCCGGCGGCCTCGACGCGTTCGGCGGCGATTTCGGCTCCAGCGACTTCGGCGCCGACCTCGGCGGCGGTTCCGTTTCGAGCGATTTCGGCGGCACGGATTTCGGTGCGACGTCCTTCGACAGCGCTGACGCTGCGATCGACGCGCCGCCCGGCAGCGGCATGACGGCCAACCTCGACCTGATCATGGATATCCCGATCGACGTCCAGATCGTGCTCGGCACAAGCCGCATGCAGGTGTCCGGTCTCATGAACTTGAGCGAAGGTGCAACGATCGCGCTGGATCGCCGGATCGGAGAGCCGGTCGAGATCATGGTCAACGGCCGGGTGATCGGCCGCGGCGAAATTACCGTTCTCGAAGGCGACGACACCCGATTCGGCGTCAAACTCATCGAGATCAAGGGCAGCAAGAAGTCATAAAACCCGATGATCGGGCGAAGGATGAATCCATGATGGATTTCGAAAGTTTCGAGGCTCAGGCGCTATCAAGGCCGCTGAGCCAGACGGACAAGGCGGCGGCCGTCCTGCTTGCCATGGGCAAGGGCGTCGCAAGCAAGCTCTTGAAGTTCTTCACCCAGAGCGAGTTGCAGTCGATCATCGCCGCGGCGCAGTCGCTGCGCGCCATTCCGCCGCATGAGCTGGAAGCACTCGTCAACGAGTTCGAAGACCTCTTCACCGAGGGCGCCGGGCTGATGGACAATGCCAAGGCGATCGAAAGCATCCTCGAAGAAGGCCTGACCCCGGACGAGGTCGACGGCCTGCTCGGCCGCCGCGCCACTTTCCAGTCCTACGAGGCCAGCATCTGGGATCGCCTGCAGGAATGCGACCCGGTCGCCGTGTCGGTACAGCTTGCCAAGGAACATCCGCAGACGATCGCCTACGTTTTGTCGATGATGCCTTCGGGTTTCGGTGCCAAGGTGCTGCTGCAGCTTTCCGAAGAGCAGCGGCCGGACATCCTGAAGCGCGCCGTCAACATGAAGGACGTCAACGCGAAAGCCGCCGCGATCATCGAGAAGCGCGTCATGGAAATGATCGGCGAGATGGAAGCGGAACGCAATTCGGCCGGCCCGGCCAAGATCGCCGAGGTCATGAACGAACTCGACAAGCCGCAGGTGGACACCCTGCTCGCGTCGCTCGAATCGCTCAGCACCGCTTCCGCCAACAAGGTGCGCCCGAAGATCTTCCTCTTCGACGACGTGCTCTACATGCCGCAGCGCAGCCGCGTACAACTCTTCAACGACGTGTCGACGGACATCATCACGATGGCGTTGCGCGGATCGACGGGAGAACTGCGCGAATCGGTACTTGCCTCGATCGGCGCGCGCCAGCGCCGCATGATCGAATCCGATCTCGCCATGGGCGATGCCGGCATCAACCCGCGCGACATCGCGATCGCACGGCGCTCGATCACCCAGGAAGCCATTCGCCTGGCGGCCAGCGGCCAGCTCGAGCTCAAGGACAAGGACGCGCAGGCGGCCTGATCGAGCAGGCGCGCCGCATGGGCCCGTCGGGCGGACGGCTGGCGCGCGCCTTCCTCACCGTATTTCCTGTTGAGCCCTGGCGAATGCCGGGGCTCAACGCTTGCCTGCCCTGCCTTCCGGGTTCACTACTGCATTTCCTTGGATCGGCCTCGATTTGAGGAGCACGCAGCAGCTCAACGTGTTGCAACGACCTTTGCGCGTCTGAACAGACGCACGGCGCTGCAGAAAACGCGATCAACGCTGCCCAGATGTAACCGGAGCCTCCTGCTTCATGTCTGATGATCAGGATAAAGACAGCAAAACAGAGGCCCCGTCAGAGAAGAAGATCTCCGACGCTGCCGAGAAGGGTAACGTGCCCTTCTCCCGCGAGGCGACCATGTTCGCCTCGACGCTCGCGATCTACATCTTCTTCGTCTTCTTCCTTGCCGACGGCGTCGGCACCATGGCCGAGGCCCTCAAGGACATCTTCGAGCAGCCGGAAGCCTGGCGGCTGGAAAATTCGACCGACGTGGTGGCACTCATCACCCATCTCGCATGGAAATCGGCCGCGCTGCTCGTTCCGGCCTTCGTGCTGCTCATCCTCTTCGGTGTCGGCTCCTCGATCTTTCAGAACCTGCCACGGCCGGTTCTCGACCGCGTCCAGCCGAAGCTGAACCGAATTTCACCAATGGGCGGGCTCAAGCGCATCTTCGGCGTGCAGGGACTGGTCGAGTTCGGCAAGTCGCTGTTCAAGATCATCATCGTCTCCGTCGTCGTCGTGCTGGTGCTGTGGAACAACTACTTCGCGACGCTCGACTTGATGTTTTCGGACCCGGTCACGATGTTTTCGACGATGGCGAACGATCTCAACGAGATCATGATCGTCATCCTGTTTGCGACCGCGGTTCTGGCGATCGCCGACCTCTTCTGGTCACGGCACCATTGGTACACCGAACTGATGATGACCAAGCAGGAAGTGAAGGAGGAAATGAAGCAGGCCCAGGGCGACCCGATCGTCAAGTCGCGCCTGCGTTCGATGCAGCGTGACCGGGCGCGCAAACGGATGATCTCGTCCGTACCGCGTGCCACGCTGGTGATCGCCAACCCGACTCACTACGCGGTCGCGTTGCGTTATGTCCGCGAGGAAAGCGACGCGCCCATCGTCGTGGCGATGGGCCAGGACCTGGTTGCCCTGAAAATCCGTGAAATTGCAGAGAAAAATGGCATACCCGTCTTCGAGGATCCGCCACTTGCACGCTCCATGTTTGCACAAGTCTCGGTCGATAGTGTGATTCCACCCGTGTTTTACAAGGCTGTTGCCGAGCTCATTCACAGGGTGCATGCGTCGCAACCAAAACGGATGACATAACTCCGATGAAAAAGTGCGAATTCTCCGAGAAGCGGGAACAGATCGTAGCTGAAGCAATCCGCCCTGTGGCGACCGAACTGCGGCTCATCGACGCCGCCGATTTCATCGCCCTCTTGCGGTTCGAATCCTACGCCAGCCTCGCCGATCTCGTCGAATCCGCGGCAGAACTTTACTTTCTGCCCGGTACGGTCAACTTCGGTCTCGGCGGCAACTACAATCTCGATTGGGATTGCGAGCCGGAAATCGTCCTCGACCTGGAGCTCAAGCCCCGCGGTGTCACCATCTATGTCCGCCTGTCCCTTGGCAACGAGACGGCCGGCATCGAGATCAGCCATATCAGTTTCCAGAACCCGTCGGCCGACCCGGACGAGAACACGGCCTTCCTGGCGCGGAGCCTGGTGGACGCAAAATTCATCAAATCCTACGAACTGCCGCTCGCAAGCTAAAAGAACCGCGCCTGCGCCCCAGTATTCTGCAGATGGCGCCGGCGCTGAATGCGCTTAGCTGATGTAGCCAAGGCGGATCGCCTTGGCGATCGCCTGGATGCGGTTGACCGAATCGAGCTTGGTGGTCGCAGCGCCCAGATAGGCGTTGACCGTATGGACGGAGAGGCCCATGCGCTCGGCAATCTCTTCGCTGATATGGCCGTCGCCCGCCATCTGCAGGCAGGCGATCTCGCGGTCACTCAAGGTTTCGGCCGGCGCCATGCGCTTTTCATCGGCGGCCAGCAGGTCGGTCATGATCATGCAGCTGCGACCATGCAGATCCACCACCTGTTCGGTCGAGGCATCGATATAGCTGCCGGCGAAGATGACGTAGCCGTTGCCCTGGGCGCCGAGCCTGACAGGAAAGGCTATGCCCGAATAGGCAAGCTTGCGCACTTTCAACCGATACGCAAAGGGCGCGAGTTCCGAGACTTCCGCTGCCTGATGCTCCCCTGCCCCGTTCCAAAGCACCGGCAGCAGGGATTGATCGAGATGGGCAACCAGTTCCTCGCCATAGGCGGTGATGAGATCATGCGCGTTCGCTTCGGCCGTAAGGCCCCAGTTGTCGAGGACGCAGGTCAGCTTTCGGGCCGTGCCTTTACCGCTGAGGCGCAGCACGGCGAAATGCTTGGCATTGATCTGCCGCTGCATCGCTTGCAGACGCGTGACCAGGGTTGCGGCACGTGCGGCGCGGTTGCCCTGCCGGGCGAGCTTGTGGTCGTCGTCGATCCGCCCACCACCGAGAAAATGCGTCATCGCGCCCGTTCCTCACACAAGATTGTTGCGCACCGCGTAAGCTATCGCTTCCGATCGCGTCCTGGTCGCGGTCTTGCGCATGACGCTGGTGATGTAGTTGTTGATGGTGTTGCGCGAAATTCCGAGGATCACCGCGATCTCTTCGCTGGTTTTGCCCTCGGCGATCCAGAAGAGGCATTCGAGCTCGCGCTCCGTCAA
This sequence comes from Ensifer sp. ENS10, assembly GCF_014852025.1. NCBI lineage: Bacteria > Pseudomonadati > Pseudomonadota > Alphaproteobacteria > Hyphomicrobiales > Rhizobiaceae > Ensifer > Ensifer sp. ENS10. The sequence goes on along the minus strand of NZ_JACVAS010000001.1, from coordinate 581,799 downwards.
CTCGAAGTCTCGATCGTGCCGGACTTCGGCGCGCGTCGTGAAGCTTGCGAGGTAACCCGCAAGCAGCGTGACGTCCCGCAGGCTCTCCTGCGAGAGGATCACGTCTTCCGGCATGAGCAGCATCAGCGAGAAGCGCAGCCGTCCGACGTTGAAGGTGACCGCACAATATTCGCGGCTGATGCCGCGCGGCAGGCCGATGTCATCGGGCAGCGCGTAGAAGCACGGCTGCAGCACCGCCAGGCATTTTTCAAGCTCGGTCGTCTTGGCGTGGAGCGACGTGACGACGCCGGAGAGGCGCCGCACCACGTCGAAGGGCCAATCGGAACAGACCACGAAGTCGAGCCCGTTGTCCTGCGAGATGTCATAGCGCGCCAGAAGATAGTGGCTCGCGCCGACATATTCGGTCAGCGCCGACAGACCGCTGCCAAGACCGCCCCGACCGGCGACTTCCCCCAGCCTTCGCAAAAGTTGTTCGCGCGAGAAACCGCCGCCGCGTGCACGTGTCGGTGCCGTCGGCAAAGGCCAGACAGCAATGTCTGCTTGCGAAATGTCCATGAGTTCAGCCCCCGTGCCGGATTCACATCCCGGAACTGCACTTGCACTGTCGCCGCCAACAGCCGGCCGAAGCCGAATATTACCACCAGTCGCAGATCAGGACGCGAATCAACTGTTAAAAATGTACATCGGCACGAGAAAAATACCACCGCCCTGTTCTGGCTATTTACTTCACACCCTGTGCATAGACCGATTCGGCCCAGACAGGCCTCGCCTGTTCTGCCCAATGACGTTCATCGCCTATGCCAAGGCACAACACATTGATAGACAATGCATTTCTACTTGAAAACCTGCCGTTCCCGCGCGTCAGCCGCGATCCTGGACAGCGCTATTGGCGTGGTTTTGCCCAACAAACGGGCGCTTATTGCCGAAATTCGAAAATTAGAACCTGAAGAAATTATACTTTGTTTTCACAGCTGTGGCTGAAATGCATCAGGAGTTTTTCGGGCTCTTCTCATTTTACCGATATATAAATTGTGAAACTTTCAGAATAAATCTGAGTGCATGCGAAGTTATATTTCAGTTTGACTATGTATAGCTGGAATCCGGTATAGTAGATGACCGCACCGAATGCACGCCATGCGCGCGCGACGAATCTATAAATTAAGATATCGTTAAAATATTACCATTCTCGGCTCCCACAGGACTCAGCGGCCTCACTTCGAAACTTGAAGCAAATTTGCGGCAGTGGCGGCGGACGCGCCCGGACTCTCACAATATTTGGCCCGAACATAGACGACGCCGCCTGACATGCGGGAGCGACGCCACAAACACAAATCCCGCCACAAGGGCGGGATCTGTTTGATTGCGGCAGGGCTGCGGCGATATCAGGCGGCCTTGTCGAGGGCCCATTTGCGCAGGATTTTCGCCGCGCGTTCTTCGCTGATCTCGACCATCCGGGCCAGGCGCCTTTCCGGGCCTTCCTTGACACGGCGGTTGAAGCCACCGTCTTCGCCCATATTGAGCAGGTCGTCGGTGCTGTCGAAGCCGAAGTCCGACCCGAAGCCTTCCATGAGCGCCCCGCCGGCACCGGCATTGGCCGGAGAGAAGTCGGGCAGTTCGAGACCGGCGGCTTCGCCTTCGAGCTGGCCGGCAGTGCTGCCGAACCCGAGCTGACGGGCGAGCGGCCGCATGCCCCAGACGACCAGAGCGGCCACCACGATAAAGGCAAGGGCATTGATGATGCCGCCGAGATTGCGGGTCAGGGTTTCCATCACGCCGGGGCCGGCGACGGCCTGGTCGAGCAATTGCGTTTCGACGAAGTCCATGGCGGTCAGGGTCACGACGTCGCCGCGGTTCGTATCGAGGCCGGCAGCGGAAGCGACGATCTTCTGCATGTCCTGCAGATAGGCGTCGATCTTCGCCTGGTCGGCCGGCTCGCCGACCATCGCGGCCAGTCGGCCACGGTTGACGACGACGGCAATGGAGAGGCGTTCGATCGTGTAGCTGTTCTTGACGGTAGCAATCGTCTTGCTGTTGATCTCGTAGTTGGTCTGCTCTTCCTTCTTCTCGGCCTCGTCGCTCGACTTCGGGCCGGCGCCGCCGCTCGGGGCAGCCTGAGGAATGTTCTGCTGGACGGTGGCGGCATTGTCCGGCTGCTGCTGGCTGGACTTCTGCTCTTCCTTGGTCACGCGCGTGGAGCGTTCAACCCGCGATTCCGGATCGAAGACCGTTTCCTGGATCTGCTGGGTATCGGTGTTCAGCCGCGCGGTGACACTCGAACGGAAATTGTCCATTCCGAGGAAGGGCGCCAGCGCGTTGTCGATCTTCTTCTCGAGCTCGGTCTGCACATTCTGGACGACGCCGAGCGACTGGTTGAGAGCGCTGTTGGCCGGATCGTCGCCGGAGGCGAGCAACTGTCCGGTCGAATCAAGCACGGTCACGTCATCGACGTCGAGCCCCGGTACGGAAGAGGCGACGAGATGGCGGATCGAGGCAGCGGCGCTGCGGCCGACGGTGGCGCTGGCGCGGATCATGACCGAGGCTGTGGGGTTCTGGTCCGCCTTGCGGAAGCTGCCGCGTTCCGGCATCACGATGTGGACGCGGGCGGCGGCGATGCCGGAAATCTGCTGGATGGTACGGCCGATTTCGCCTTCGAGGGCACGCACCCGCGTCACTTCCTGCATGAAGGAGGTGAGGCCGAGCGAACCGACATTGTCGAAGAGTTCGTAACCGGCATTGGCACTGCTCGGCAGGCCACGCTCGGCGAGCAGGAGGCGCGCCTTGCTCGTCATGCCGACGGGAACCTGGAGGCTGGCGCCATCGGAGCCGACATTGAAATCGATATTGGCCTCAGCCAGCGCGATGCTGATCTGGGTGACATCGCTGCGTTCGAGCCCGACATAGAGCGTTTCGAACGAGGGTCTGTTGACGTAAATGCCCGCCCCGAGCACCAGGCCGACCGCGACAATGCCGGCTGCCGCCAGCGCGATCAGCTTGCCCTGCCGGAGATTGCTCAGGTTCTTCGTGACCGTCGAAAGTTGATCCAACAGACTCATTCTGTTTCCGCACCCAGTATCGCAGAGCTTTCAAGCCGGTCATCGGCCGAGCGCCCTGCGCAGTTCCAACATTCGGGTTTGCTGGGTATCGACATGCTTTGTATCGACTTCCAATGCGCGCGAATCTACCAGCCCCGATCGGGACCGTAGGAAACGAAACTTGCGCGAAATTGGCTTGATCGGCCCGGATCGCCGATCGAATGGACGCATCGGCAGAGTTATCCACTGACTGACAAGAGCCTGTGAAGGCGGATATCCGGGGTAAGCGGCATGAGCTGAGCGCTGGTCTGCGCGCCGCAAGCCGCTGATTTTGCGGCGCTATTGCCAGATTCGCGCGTCGCACAGACTTCCGACGAGCGTCAGAATGCCTCGAAATCACCCGCTGCCTTGGTCAGCGGCTGGGAGTGGCCGTGGCGCAACATGCCGTTGCCAAGTGCCTTCTTCATATCGGCAAGCTTGACGAGACTGACGGCAGTGGTCACGTCGACCAGCCAGTCGTCGGGGATCGACGCCGTTATGGTGTCGATGAACTCCGCGATGCCGCGCGTCTTCTGCACCGCGAGGTCGATGCCCTGCAGCAGCATCATCTTGTCCGGATTGGCGAGCGCATCGGCCCCCTCATCACCTGCCAGCTGCGGTTCGATCCGTTCGATCAGATAGGCGACGTCATGCAGCTCGGTGACGATGCGCATCAGCACTTCGGGCAGTGCTTCTTCCACGTGCGGCATGTGGCCCTGGTAGTCGGTCTGCATTGGTATGTCTCACGTGGCTCGGGGCTTCGGTAGAAGGTCTTATTTGCGGCCTGCGAGGCGCCTGCCCCGCAGGATCAGAAGAATTCGATCGAGCTTTCGGCCGGCTTCGGCGCGATGACCGGACGCTCCTCCAACTGTACGGTGCGCTGCGTCTCGACGCCGGTCAGGGCATATTGCCGGGCCCGGCCGCTGGACGGCCAATATTCGAGCTTGCGACCGTGCTCGCCGCCGGTGCTTTCGCCGACGATGCGGATGCCTTCGTCGAGCAGGAACTGCCGTGCGAAAGCGGCATTCTGTTCGCCGACATTGGAGAAACGCGCGATCGTCTTGGCGCCGCCAAAGATCTTGGCTTCAAGACGATCTCTGCGCGCGCCCTGCTTCAGCAGTCCGTTGATCAGGAGCTCCATGAGATGGACCCCGTAGCGGGTCGCGTCGCCGCCGGAAGCGGGCGACGTCGCGGAACCTGGCAGCAGGAAATGGTTCATGCCGCCGACACCGACCACGGGATCGCGCATACATGCCGCCACACAGGAGCCGAGAATGGTCGACAGCACGATATTGGGATCGTTGAAGACCTTGTACTCGCCCTGGATGACATGCACGCGCTTGCCGGCGGCTTCCATGTTCATTTGAGCGCCCCGAATACGGCTTCGATCGCCGCCTTCATCTTTTCGATGGTGAAGGGCTTGGCGAGCACGTTGTTGGCACCGAGGGCCGCCGCCTTCTGGACGAGGGCACGATCGCCCTGGGCCGTCAGGATGATGAAGGCCGCCTTCTTGGTCGCCGGGTTGGAACGGACCGCCTGCAAGAGGCCAAGACCATCCATCTTCGGCATATTGAAGTCGGAGATCACTAGATGGTGCGGGTTCTGGGCCATGATCTTCATGCCCTGCTCCCCGTCACCGGCGGCGGTGATCTGCTTGAAACCGAGCTGCTGCAGGGCATCACCCAGCAGCAGGCGGCTCGTCACCTGATCGTCAACGATCAGAACTTTGATTTTTTCGGCGATGGACATTATTCGCTTCCTTCCTTGCGGAGCGCCGCTGCTTTCAGGACCTCCTCCCCGATGGAACCGAGGGGGAGCTGGGTTTCAACGGCGCCCAATTCATAGGCGACTCTCGGCATGCCGTAGACGACACATGTCTTTTCGTTTTGTCCGAAGGTCTTTGCCCCGGCATGCCGCATTTTCAGGAGACCGGAGGCGCCATCGCGCCCCATGCCGGTCAGAATGACGCCGATCGCATTGCGGCCGGCGAGTTCAGCAACGGAATCAAACAGCACATCTACCGACGGCCGATGTCCGTTGACCGGTTCGCGATCGACCAGGCGGCAGCAGGGTGCCGTCGCGTTCGCGACCTGCAGATGGCGCTCGCCACCGGGTGCCAGGTAGACCTTGCCGATTTCGAGCCGCGCACCATCCGTCGCCTCCTGCACCGTCGGCGCGCACAGGCGGTTCAACCGCTCGGCAAAGCTCTTGGTGAAGGTGTGCGGCATGTGCTGCGTGATGACGGTCGGCGGGCAATTGGCCGGGAACTTCTGCAACACCGTGATCAGCGCCTCGACGCCGCCGGTCGACGCACCGATGGCGATGATCTTGCGGCCGGCCCGGTATTCCGAAGCCGTGTTCGCGTTGGCGGCAGCGGGAGAGCCCGCGATCTTGTTGCCGGTGATGATGAACTTGCGCTGCGAACGCGCTGCCGCCTTCACCTTGTCGACCAGGCCGGCGAAGGGATGTGGATCGCCCGGGTGCGGCTTGCCGACGCAATCGAAAGCACCGATTTCGAGTGCGGCGATCGTCGCCTCTGCGCCCTTGTGTGTCAGCGTCGAGACCATGATGACCGGCATCGGTCGGAGCCGCATGATCTTGTCGAGGAATTCGAGGCCGTTCATGTTCGGCATTTCGATGTCGAGCGTGACGACATCGGGGTCGAGTTGCTTGATCGCCTGGCGCGCTTCCATTGCGTCGGCCGCCTGGCCAACGACGGTCACATCAGGGTCGGCGTTCAGGACAGCGGTGATCAGGCCACGCATGGTGGCCGAATCGTCAACGACGAGAACACGAGCGGGAGCGGTCATGCCCGTCCTCCATGAAACTTGCCGGTATGGCGGTAGGTGGTGATACCGATGTTGTCGAAGTGCGACTTGGCGTCACCCGACACGCGCTCGGAATGCCCTATGTAAAGATGACCGTCGGTGTTCAGCATGCCGGCGAAGCGCGACCAGATCTTCATCTGCGTCGGTTCATCGAAATAGATGACGACGTTGCGGCAAAAGATGACGTCGAACGGGCCCTTGAACGGCCATTGCGCCATCAGGTTCAGCTCGTTGAAGGTGATCAGGCGCTTGACCCGATCGTCGACCTGCCACTTGAAGCGGCCGCCGGCATTGACCTCGGAGAACCACTGCTTGCGCATGGCGGGGTTGACGGTTTCAAGCGCGGTTGCGTCATAGGCGCCGGCACGGGCGAGTGCCAGGATCTTCGGATCGATGTCGGTCGCAAGGATGCGGAAGTCGTAGTCGGCCGCGTTCGGCAGCAGCGACAGAACCGTCAGCGCGATCGAATAGGGCTCCTGCCCGTCCGAGCAGGCCGCCGACCAGATACGCACCCGGCCGCCGGCCTTGGCGCGCGCGATCAGCTCCGGCAGCACTTCGGTCTTCAGGTGCTCAAAGTGGTGGTTCTCGCGGAAGAACCGCGTGAAGTTGGTGGTCAGGTGCGAAAGCATGTCGCGGCGCGCGGCGGCGCCGGCGGGCGAAGCGACCAGCTGGCAATAATCCCGGAAGCCCTTGAGCCCGAGATTGCGGATATGCTTCGACAGACGCGAATAGACGAGCGACGCCTTGCTTTCGTTGAGATAGATGCCGGCATCCGCATAGATCATCGCGGCGATCTCGGTGAGATCGCGGCGGGTCAATGGATATTCGCCGCTGGCCAGGCACTCGTCCGGCGACAGCTTCTGTTCGAATGCGACCTGGTTCCTCATGCCGCTTCCCTTTCTTCCTGCGGGAAGATTGCTTCCAGCTCTATGAGGCAGATCATCCGGCCTTCGATCGCCAGCACACCGCGGGCGAAGCTCTTCTCGAACTCCGACGAGACAACGTCGGGTGTCGGCTGGATCTTGTCATTGGTGATGGTCAGGATGTCGGAGACGGCATCGACCAGCAGACCGACGGCCTGGCTTTTGACCTGCGCAACGATGATGACGTGACGCACGGTCGGCTCGGCCGGCTTCATGCCGAGCCGGGCCGAAAGATCGATGATCGGCAACACGGCACCGCGCAGATTGATGATGCCGAGCATGTAGGTCGGCGCGTGCGGCATCGCCGTCGCCGGCGTCCATCCGCGGATTTCGCGCACAGACATCACGTTCACGCAGAACTCCTGGTCGCCGACGCGGAAAGCGATCAGCTCTCGCCCGTCCGTGGTCAGACTTTTTGCGACATAGGTCATCACATTCATCCAGCAGCGGCGAGAGACATTTCAGGCTTCAGCGACTGGCCACGCGAAGCGGCCACGATCGTGTCGACGTCGAGAATGAGCGCCACGCGGCCGTCGCCGAGAATGGTCGCCGCAGCGATGCCCGGCACGTGGGTGTAGTTGGCCTCGAGGCTCTTGATCACCACCTGGCGCTGCCCCTGGATCGCATCGACCATCAGCGCACGCTGACCGCCACCTTCCGATTCCACCAGAAGTGCTACGCCCTCGACCGGGTTCGCCTGGATGGCGCGGAAATTCAGGATGCGGCCGACGTCGACGAGCGGGCAGAAGGAGTTGCGGATCGAGATCAGCCGCTGGTTGGAGCCGAAGGAATGGATTGCCGAAGCTTCCGGCTGCAGGGTCTCGACGATCGCGGTCAGCGGCACGACGAGCGTCTGGTTGGCGACGGTGACCACCATGCCGTCGAGCACGGCGAGCGTCAGCGGCAGGCTCATGGTGAAGACCGAACCGTGACCCGGCTTCGAGGAGATGTTGATGCGGCCACCGAGCGCCTGGATCGAGCGCTTGACCACGTCCATGCCGACGCCGCGGCCGGAAATGTCGGAGATCTTGTCCGCCGTCGAGAAGCCGGCGTGGAAGATCAGGTTGTCGATCTCTTCGTCCGAGAGATTTGCGTCGGCCGCGATCAGGTCGTTGTCGATCGCCTTCTGGCGCACCTTCTCGCGGTTGATGCCAGCGCCGTCGTCGGCAAGTTCGATGACGATACGGCCTGAGCGATGCTTGGCCGTCAGGCGCACCGTGCCTTCAGCGCTCTTGCCGGCGGCAAGTCGCTTCTCCGGCGTTTCGAGGCCGTGGTCGACCGCGTTGCGGATCATGTGGGTCAGCGGCTCGGCAAGCTTGTCGATGACCGTCTTGTCGACTTCGGTGTTCTCGCCCTCGGTGATCAGGCGGACCGATTTGCCGGTCATGTCGGCGATTTCGCGGACGATGCGCGACATGCGCTGGAACACCGGCTTCACCGGCTGCGCGCGGATCGCCATCACCGAATCCTGGATCTCGCGGGTGAGCTGCTGCAGCTCTTCGAGACCCATGTTGATCGAGGACGTGCCGTTGGCGTCGTTCTCGACGACGCTCTGCGAGAGCATCGCCTGGTTGATGACCAGTTCGCCGACGAGGTTGATCAGGCGATCGACACGGTCGAGATCGACGCGGATCGTCGGCGTGCCGGCCGATGCGGCTGCCTGCTGGGCGGCAGCGCTCTGGGCCGCGCTGGCGGCGGGCGCTGCCTTTTCGGCAGGGGCGCGGGCTGCGGATTGCGCCATCTGCAGCACGTTGCTGGCGGTGCCTGCGGCCGAAACGGCGGCGTTGCGGATGTCCTGCTGTCGGGACGCGAGCTGTTCTTCCTCCTCGACGACACCGACCGAAACCGCCGGCTCATCATCAAGGATCGAAAGATCGAAAGGCACCGGCTGCATCGGCAGCTCTTCGCCCGACTGCGTAGCCTCGTCTTCGACCAGGGAAATCTCCAGGTCGCAATCCCACTCGGCGAATTCGAAGACGGTGCGGATCGCGTCCTCGCCCTTGTCGGTCGCAAGCTGGATCTTCCAGGAGAAATAGGCGCTCTCCGGGCTCAGCCGCTCGAGCGTCGGCAGTGCGCCCATGTCGCAATGGATGCTCATTTCGCCAAGGCGGGAGAGGTCGCGCAGAAGCAGCGTTGCCTCATTGCCCTTGGCATAGAGATCGGACTTCGGCTTGAAGACGATCTCGTAGGTGGGCATTTCCATCAGCGGCGGTTCTTCGGCAGCGTCGAAGTCGTCAAAGGAGAAAGCGACAGGCTGGAAGCCTTCGTTGCTGACCGGCGGCGGAGCCACGGCGGCAACGGGCTTGGCAACCACTTCGACGGGCGCTGGGGCGGCTGCTGACGCTTGCGGCACTTCGCCGTTCGCCAAAGCCTCAAGCTCCTTGATCAGCTGGCGGCTGCGCGCCTCGTCGACACTGCCGCCGTCACGAGCGGCATTGGTGAGGTCGGCGAGCACGTCGGCCGACTTCAGCATGACCTTCAGAACCTCCGGACCGGGATCGAGCCGGTTGGAACGAACGCAATCAAGGGTCGTCTCGAACACATGCGCGAAGGAGACGAGGTCGTCGAGCCCAAAGGCGCCAGCGCCGCCCTTGATCGAGTGCACCGCGCGGAACACCGCATTGACCGTTTCCGGGTCGCGGTCGCCGTCATTGAGCTTCAGCAGACCCGATTCCAGTTCGGCGAGTTGCTCCTCGCACTCCTGGAAGAAGATCTCTTTGATTTCGTTCATATCCATTGGAGGCTATCCCCGGACTTCAGGCCGTTACGCGCTCAATTGCATCGATGAGTTTGGTCGGGTCGAACGGCTTGACGATCCAGCCCGTTGCCCCCGCCTGGCGCGCGCGGTTCTTCTTTTCCGCATCACTTTCGGTGGTCAGCACCAGGATCGGGATGGCGCGGTAGCGATCGTTCTTGCGCACGCCTTCGATGAAACCGAAACCGTCGAGACGCGGCATGTTGATATCGGTGACGATCACATCGGGGTTGGCTTCTTCCAGAACCTCAAGTCCCTCGACGCCGTCCTCGGCCTGGATCGTTTCGAACCCGGCATTGTTCAGCGTGACCAGCAGCATGTTTCGGATCGTCCGGGAGTCGTCGACCGTCAGAACTCGCTTCTTCATTTCTCAAATCTCCTTTGCCACCAGATGATCGATCTCGACCCCGATGAGCTGTGTCGTTTTCTCGAAAGCGTCCGACACCTTGCTGAAGGTGAAAGACAAATGATCCTCTTCCCAGGTCTTGGCGCCGGCCATCAGCACCTGGACACAAAGCGTGCCCACCCGCTCGACCGCCGAAGCGTCGATCACGATGTCGCTGCCTTTCAGAGCGATCAGCTTCTCGTGCAACGCCGTCGCCTCATTCAGGTCCAGCACCGGAGCGAGGCTAAGCGTCTTCTGAGCGGTCTTCTTGCTGGCCATTCCTGTCTTCCTCGACTGCTAACTCTGTACTGCTCTTGAAATCAGCGCTGCCATCCGGCGAGCTGCCGTTGCGGCCCGTCGTCGAACAGCGGCAGTCCCGGCTCTTCAGCAACTACGCCCAGGGCCGGCCGGCTCGGTTCGCGACCGACAGCTGACGAAACGGGATGACGCCGCTCCAGACGAAACCGACGGATGGTTTCGCCAAGCTCGACGATGACGGTGTGGAGATCGTCCGACGAACGCGCGGTTTCTCCCGCCAGGGCAGCACTTGCCTGCACGCCCTGGGAGATCGTGCCGATCTCGGCGGCAACGCCCCGGAGGTCGCCGACCTGTTGCTCCGCTTCGCGGGCTATGCCGGAAACGGCCGAATTGATCGACGTGACCTGCTCGACGATGCTGCTGATCGCGTCCTGCGTGCGGCCGACGATCTCGACACCGGTTTCGACCTGCGCCTTGGTGCCGGAGACGAGCTGCTTGATTTCGCGGGCCGCCTCACCGGAGCGCTGCGCGAGCGCGCGCACTTCCTGGGCGACAACGGCAAAGCCGCGACCGCTGTCGCCGGCCCGCGCCGCTTCGATGCCGGCATTGAGCGCCAGCAGATTGGTCTGGAAGGCGATCTCGTCGATCACGCCGATGATCTGGCCGATCTTTTCGGCCGATGCCTCGATGTCGGCCATGGCGCTGATCGCCTGGCCGGCGATTTCGCCGCTGCGCTCGACGGCGATGCGGGTTTCGTTGGCCTTCGTCTCCGTGGCGCTGATGCGGCCGGAGCCGCTCGCCATGCGTCCAGCCATGTCGGCAAGTGCTGCAAGTTGCCCGGACAGCGCATCGGCTTCGACACTCGCCTTGTCCGAAAAGGTTGCCGCGTTTCCGCGCATGCGATCGACCAGAGCTTCGGCGGAACGGTTGTGGTGGTCAGATGCCTGCAGGCTCTGTTGAATTTGTTCCAGCGCCGCATTCAGACTGGCGACGATCGGCTGGTAGGCTTCCGCTGCCGCTTCCGGCAAGCGCGCACCAAGATCGCCCTGGCTCAGACTCTCGGCAAAGTCGCCGAAGAGCGCCTTGACTTCCTGTTCGTCGGCGCTGCGCTGCTCGGTCAGCTGCCGCTGGTGCTGCTGGCGCAGGGCATTGAAACGGAGCGAAACACCGATCTCGGTGTCGACGAAGACGGTGCGCACCAGCGCGGCGACGAGGTCGCAGAGCTCGCGGCGACGCGCCTTGCCCATCGGCAGGAAAGATCTCGGCCAGGCCTCTTCGATGAGACCGACGAGCAGATGTTCGAGCACGACCGCGTGGCTTGCCATCTGCCAGCGCGGATCGAGACCCATGCGGCTTGCCGTGTCGGCGAGCACCTTGACGCGCTCGGCATAGAGCCCATCGAAACGCGCGTCGGTCAGCACGTTCCAGTGCGACGACTGAAGATCCTGGAGGCGATCGATCTGGCGATCGCTGTCGAAATGGCGGGCGGCATCGGGATAGGTCTGGAGGCGCTGGAAAAGGTCGCGAAGCGCCTGGTCGATGCGGGGAGAAAGCTTCTGTCTATGATCCCGGACGCGGTTGCAGCTCTCATCGTCGAGCCCGGCAAAACGCAAGCGCTCCAGCAGGCTGCCTGCCTGGCCCTTCCTTGCCTGTTCTGACGATGCTTCCTGCCTCAACGCTGATCCCCGGGTAATGCGCGTTTTCGAATTTGCCCGGGGCGGTTCAAGGGGAGCCACAGTCCACCGGACGTGCACGCCACATCGATGAGATCAGCCCCCGCCAGCAGCGTCTGCTATCGTTCATCCCGCAAGTAAATTCGGTGAAGAATGGATACCGGACCGGAACCGGTACGGCGGGGCGGCATCATGCCTTGAGGAGACTTGTGAATTATCCCATTCCGACGTGTGGGACCATGTTTATGGTTAATTCCTTGCTTGAAGGTTAACGGTCCCTCGCCTCTAATCGGATTCACTAAAATTCGCAGGGTGTTTTCGCGGGCCATTTCTGCACTGCAACAAAACTGTAATAAAGCCCCTGGATTACAACAGGTTCTCACTCACAAGAGTTTAGAATTGTACTTCGACTTGCGCTCGCGTATCGAAGCGAAAGTGAAGTGGGCGCTCAATGCGCGAAGAAACCTTCGCAAGAGCGGGATGAGGAAAAGTGTGTGCGGTTTTCCTCCCGCATCCCGCTCTAACTAGTAAGAAATCGATCACGTTTATGATTGGGGTCGCTGCGACCCAAATCATCGTGATCTAGGCAAAGCGACATCATGATGATGCGCTTACAGGAAACGAACAATGATTGTTCTTGGTATTGGCGCCGCACTCACAGCAATCCTGACAATGATGGCAGTATCGATCGTGCTCAACATCGAGCATAACCGCTCGGCAAATCGCAGCTCTGTGTTTTGAGCGGGCTCGGGCCCGTATCTTACTGACACAGCCAAGCGTCTTGCGGCCGTGACCGGATGTTCTACGGCCGCTTTTCTTTGCCTGTATGCTTGAGTGCCGCCTCGCGCCATGCCTGCGCATAGATGACGAAGCTCTCGGGAATCTCGCCCGCAACCGGCTCGATCCCGGTCCTGACCCTCGATCCCTGGACGAGGCAGGCTGCACCGAGGCTCGTGCCCGTAACATTCTGGGGATCGGCGAAGACCGGCCTTCCGGTCGCCGCTGCGAGCATGCGCAGATAGGCCTTGTTTGCGGCAAACGGTCCCTCGACGACGACCTCCCCGCGCGCGCCGATCAGATCGAGGCAGGTGGCCGTCATCAGCGCCAGGTGAAACGAGACGACGGCAAAACGCTCGGCGGCGCCAAGCGCCTGTTCGTCGGTCGTCCAGATCGCCTTCGAAGCCGGAAAGGGACCAGACCCCTCGGGAATGGACGGCAGCAGCATGTGGCCGGCCTTGGCGACCGTCTCTTCCACATCCGGCGATGCGGGAACCGACCCCTCCCCCAGCAGAAGCTGGAAGGCGCGGCCGCCCATGAAGCGGGCCGAGGGCACGGGCTCGCCGAGCGCGTTGACGTTGATGAGCGTGTCGCGATGTTCGTCGAGCGCCTTCGGCTCTGCGCCGACCGCCAGCATGACGACCCAGGTACCAGTGGAGACCACCGAGAATGGCGAAGCGCGCGTCAGCAGATGCGGGAGCAGCGATGCGTTGGAATCATGAATGCCGCAATAGACGGGCGTCTCGGCGGCAATGCCGGTTGCGGCACAGAGTTCCGGTCGCAAGGCACCGGCGATATCGTTCGCCTTCAAAACCGGCGCAAAGAGTGGCCTCCAGCCCTGGCGTTCGACCAGAGACGAGAACGTGCCGGCTCGCGGGTTCCAAAGATCGGTGTGACAACCGAGCGAGGTCAGTTCGTTGCAGAGCACGCCGGTCAGCCGATAGGTCCAGTATTGAGCGTAGGTGAGGATCGAGGCGACCCGGGCAAAATCATCGGGAAAGGTCTTCTGCTGCCAAAAGAGTTGCGCCCCGACATTGAGGCCCATCGGCAGGCGTGCCGAGCCGGTCTCGGAAAATGGCGGCCGCGCCGCATCATATTCGGCGGCAAGGCTGTCGGGACCGGCGTATTCATAGTCCAGCACCGGAAGCGCAAGGTGGCCTGCCGGATCGAGCACCACCGCTGTCGCGCCATGGGTGGTAATGGAGACTGCCTCGAAGGCGTGTTCGGCGTTGAGCGCCGCGAGGCTCTCAAGCAGGAAGGCCCAGAGATGGTCGATATCGAAATGCGGATAGGGACCGTCCCTTTGTACCACATTCGCCGTTTTGCGAACGGCGATCTCCTCAAACCGCTCGAGATCGACGGCCGCGACCTTCGCATTGGTCTTGCCGATATCGATGACGCCAACGACCCGCATCGCATCAGTCCATATGAAAGACGGTCTTGAGCGGCACCGCCACCGGCTCGTTATCGCCACGGGTTTCCATGATATCGGCCATGTAGGCCCACCACTTCCGCATGACCGGATGGGAGGGCAGGTCGGCCATGCGGTGATCGTCAGTGCGCCAGAGCACGCCGAAGAGCAGGCTGGTCTCCTCGTCCAGATGGATGGAATAGTCGGAGACGCCCGCCTCCTTCAGGAGCGCCGCCAGCTCCGGCCAGATGGCATCGTGCCGCGCCTTGTATTCGGCGGCCATGCCCGGGTTCAGCCGCATGCGGAAGGCGTATTTTTCCATCGGAACCTCAATGCGCGAGACGGCGGCGGGCACGCCGCCAGAGAATGGGGAGTGCGATGACCGAGATCAGCAGCAGTCCGATGAAGATCGACATGACGATACCAGGCACGTTGAGAAGGCCGAAGCCGAAGGTCACCATGCCCATGATCAGCGCCGCGAGCACGACGCCGGGGATGGTTCCGGAGCCACCGAGAATGTTGACGCCTCCGAGCACCACCATCGTCACCACTTCGAGCTCCCAGCCGAGCGCGATCGACGGACGGGTCGAGCCGAGGCGCGAGGTCAGGCAGATCGATGCAAGCCCCGCCATCAGACCGGTAAGCAGGAAGAGGATAAACTTGATGCGCGCGACCCGGATGCCGGAAAAAAGCGCTGCAGTCTGATTGTTGCCAATGGCATAGACCGCACGGCCGAAATTGGTCTTGTGCAGGACGATGCCGTAGACGATGGCGAGGATGACGAAGAGCGTGAACTCGAAGGAAAACACCCACCAGACATAGCCCTGGCCGAACCAGGAGAAACTGCCGGGATAGCCGGTGAAGGCCTGGTCGCCGAGAATGATGAAGGAGAGCCCGCGGAAGAGGCTCATGGTGCCGATGGTCACCACGATCGACGGCAGCCCGAGACCAGTGATCAACAGGCCGTTGACCGCGCCGCAAATGAGGCCCACTGAGAGGCCGATCGCCACCAGCGCCGGCGTATCGAAGCCGAGCTGGACGGCATAGCCCATCGCCGTCGAGGCAAGCGCGATGATCGAGGCCACCGACAGATCGATCTCGCCGGAGATGATCACGAGCGCCATGGCAAAGGCGATCATCGCCTTCTCGGTGAAGTTGAAGGTCGCGTCCGAGAGGTTCCACGGATCGAGGAAATACGGCGACGCCAGTGAGTTGCCGAGGAAGATCAGGCAGGCGACGACGAACAGCAGGCTTTCCCAGCTCCTCAAAAGCCGGGCGCCGCGCCCTTCCAGCCGATCGGGGATGTGGCGGGGAGCCAGGTGGGTTTCGGCCATCAGACAGCCTCCGCTTTTCTCAGGATGACACGGCCCTTTCGCCGCTCGGCGCGGGCGTTGACGGCAACAGCGATAATGATGACCGTGCCGGAAATCGCCATCTGCGCGAAGGGCGAAATGTTGATGACCGGCAGGGCGTTCTTGATCACGCCGAGAAACAGCGCGCCGAGCACTGCACCCGCGACGGTACCGATACCGCCGGCGATCGAGATGCCGCCGATGACACAGGCCGCGATGATGTCGAGCTCGAAGCCGGCGGCGATGTCGACATAGGCGACGGCATAACGCGACACCCAGAGATAGCCGGATAGCCCGGCGAGCGCGCCCGAAAGGCAATAGGCCGAGAAGCGGGTGCGGCCGACATCGATGCCGGTATAGACGGCCGCATGCGGATTGCCGCCGACGGCATAGAAGGCGCGGCCGAGGGCCGTGCGGTTCATCAGCAGGAAGACGAGCCCGATCATGACCAGCGACAGCCAGGAAAGAACCGGGAAGCCGAAGAGCGCGTCGCGCGGCAGCGCCTTGAATGCATCACTCATCTGGTGCGCGTTGATCCACTTGCCGTCGGTCAAGAGGAAGATCAGGCCGCGATAGATAGTGAGCGTGCCGAGTGTCACGACGATCGGCGGAATATCGAGTTTCCAGACGAGCGCGCCGTTGATCATACCGAGCAACGCGCCGAGCGCGATCGCGGCGAGCATGATCAGTGGGATCGGCAGGCCCGGAAAAGCAGCGTTCAGCATCGCCGCGACCATGCCGGAGAGCGCCAGGTTGGCAGCCATCGAAAGGTCGATGCAGCGCGTCAGGATCACAGCCATCTGGCCGAGCGCCAGGATAATGAGGATCGAGGTGTCGTTGTAGACACGCGCGAGATTGGCGGGTGCGACGAAAGGCGGGAAACGCCAGGTAATGAGCGCGAGCAGCACGGCGATCGCGCCGACGAGCAGCAGCTCACGATTCTTTAGAAACTTCGCCATCACGCGGCCTCCTGAATGCCGGCAGCGGCACGCACCAGCTTTTCGGCCGTCAGATCGGCGCGCTCGAAGCGCCCGGCGATCCGCCCCTCGCGCATGACGATGACGCGGTCGGACATGCCCATGATCTCGGGGATTTCCGAGGAGACCATGATGACGCTGAGGCCTTGAGCCGCAAGCTCGCTCATGAAGGCGTGCACGGCCGCCTTGGAGCCGATGTCGATGCCCTTGGTCGGCTCGTCGAGAATGATCACCTTCGGCTTGGTCGCCAGCCACTTGGCGATGACGACCTTCTGCTGGTTGCCGCCCGAGAGCGTGCCGACGTCTTGATCGAGCGAAGCAGCACGCAGATCGAGGCGCGCGGTGTACTCGCGGGCGAGCGCGAACTCGTTGGCAAGTTTCAGGAAGCCCGAGCGCGAGGTCCGCGACAGCGACGGCAAGGTGACGTTTTGAAAGATCGGCAATCCGATGATCGCGCCCTGGCGGCCGCGCTCTTCGGGCACATAGACGATGCCGCTGCGGATCGCCTCGGAGGGGCTGCGGATCACGAGCACCTCGCCATCGAGCCGGACCGCACCAGCGGAAGGCCGGGTGACGCCGATCAGCGACTGCATGAATTCCGATCGGCCGGCGCCGACGAGACCGTAGAAACCGAGGATCTCGCCGCGGCGAAGCTCGAAATTGATGTCCTCGAACTCGGTCGGGTGGCGGTAGCCCGAAACGGTGAGCACCGGCGCGCCGATCACCACTTCCTTCTTCGGGTAGACCGAACCGACGGCGCGGCCGACCATGAGGCGCACCAGTTCGTCCTGGCTGACATCGGCAATCAGGCCCTCATCCACCATCGTTCCATCGCGGAAGACGGTGTAGCGATCGGCAATGCGGAAGATCTCGTCGAACTTGTGACTGATGAAGAGGATCGCCTTGCCGTCAGCCTTCAACCGCTCGACGAGCGCATAGAGCTCGTGGATCTCCTTGTGCGACAGCGCGGCGGTCGGCTCGTCCATGATGACCACCTGGGCATCGACGGAAAGCGCGCGGGCGATCGCGACGAGATGTTTCTTGGCAATGCCGAGATCACGCAGGCGGATCGTCGGATCGAGATCGGCACCGGCGCGCGCAAGCAACGCGCGCGCATCAGTATTGAGCTTCTTCCAGTCGATCAGCCCGAAACGGTTACGCGGGGCGTGGTCGAGGAAGATGTTTTCGGCGACCGAAAGCTCGTCGAAAAGCACGGTTTCCTGGTGGATCGCTGTGACGCCGGCACGCGCTGCGGCAAGTGCCGTCGGGAAATGGACCTCCTGCTCCGCAACGCGGATCGTGCCGCCATCCGGCTGATAGATGCCGGTGAGGATCTTCACCAGCGTCGATTTTCCGGCGCCGTTTTCGCCGATCAGCGCGGTCACCGACCCCGGATAGAGCGACAGCGAAACGTCGGAAAGCGCCTTCACGCCGGGGAAGGATTTTGAGATCCCCTCAAGCGCGATGGCGGGCTTCATCCGCGATGTGAGCGTATCCTGGAGCAAGTTCCATTCCGCCTGATCTATGTGCCTGACATCGAGGGCACCGCAGTCTGCAAATGCCCCTCTCCTCGGGTTTAACCCGAGGACTAACCCTCTCCCCGCGCGCGGGGAGAGGGAACGAGGACGCCGCTCTCCTCCCTCCTTGACGTGGAAGAGGAGCGAACGGTTGCCGCTTGTCCCTTCTCCCCGCCTGCGGGGAGAAGGTGCCGGCAGGCGGATGAGGGGCCCTTCCCTCACCGCGCGGATGAGGGGCGACGCCAGTTTGGTCGTTCGCCAGATCAGAAGATCTTGGCGAATTCCTCGACGTTCTTGGCATCGTAGACGAACGGGTCGGCCATCGCGCCTTCATTGTTGTCGTCGAGCTTGACGGCACCCATACGGCCCATCTTCAGTTCCGCGCCGGGCTTGGCTTCGGCACCGCCGATCAGATCATAGGCGATCATCGTTGCGGAATAGCCGAGGTCGATCGGGTTCCAGATGGCGAAGGACTTGGAAGCGCCCGATTTGACGTGGCCGGCCATTTCCGAGGGAAGGCCCAAGCCCGTTACGTTGATCTGGCCGATCTTGCCGGCGTCGGTGACGGCTTGTGCCGCCGCGACGATACCGACCGAGGTCGGCGCGATGATCGCCTTCAGGTTCGGATAGGACTGAATGAGGCCTTGGGTTTCGCGATAGGACTTGTCGGCAAGGTCGTCGCCATAGACGGTTGTTACGACGTTGATGCCCTTGTAGTTGCCCTGGACCTTCTTCATCTCGGCGATCCAGGTGTTCTGGTTGGTCGCGGTCGCGGAAGCCGAAAGCACGGCGACGTCGCCGCCCTCAGGCAGGTTGTCGGCGGCAAGCTTGATGATCATGTTGCCGATCAGCGGGTTCGACGACGGGTTGAGGTGCATCAACCGGCCATCCTTGGCGACACCGCTGTCCCAGGAGATGACCTTGATGCCGCGGTCCATCGCCTTCTTCAGCGCCGGCACGAGAGCATCGGTGTCATTGGCCGAAACGGCAATCGCATCGACCTTCTGGGCGATCAGCGAGTTGATCACCTCGATCTGGCCTTCGGCGGTGGTCGAGGTCGGGCCGGTGTAGATCACTTCGACGTCGCCCAGTTCTTTGGCGGCTTCCTGGGCGCCCTTGTTGGCAGCTTCGAAGAAGCCGATGCCGAGCGCCTTGACGACGAGCGCGATCTTCTTGTTTTCCGCATGCGCGGCATTGGCCATCAGCGCAAGCGAAACCGCGGCCGTGACCATCAGTGACTTCAGGATCTTCATGCTCATTTCCTCCCATTGTCCGGTTCGCGAAAATCGCATCCGGCGCAAATTCCTCCGTTCGGCAACGACCCGGCTCCCTTAACCGTGACCACCGCCTTCCCCTCTCCTCACCCGCGTCAGGCGGACGAGGATATGTTCTCCGCATCCGTACCGGCCCTGCTGCTGGCCACAACCAGCCTCACCCCGGCATTTTCGAGCATCGCGGCATGCCTGTCCTCGATGCCCGAATCCGTAATGACAGTGGCGATCCGCTTCAGCCCGCAAAGAATGAGGCTCGATCGCTTGTGAAATTTCGACGAGTCGACCAGCACGACGAGTTCGTCCGCCTGATCGATCAGTTTCTGTTCCGCTTGGATCAGAAGCGGGTCCGCTTCCATCAGCCCGAGCGGCCCCAGTCCTTGAGCCCCCATGAACATGCGGCGCGCATAGAAATTGCGCGTCACGTCGTTGTCGAAGGGGCTTAAGATGATGTTCTGCTCGCGGTAGATCGTGCCGCCGGACAGCATCACCGTGTTCTTTGAGTGCTTTAAAAGGTGCTCGGCGATCGGGAAGGAATTGGTGAACACCTGCATGCGGCGATTGCTGAGAAAATGCACCATCTGGAAGGTGGTGGTGCCGCCATTGATGATGATCGGCTCGCCATCCTCGCAGAGCGCCACCGCCTCCTTGGCGATCGCCTGCTTCTCGCGGGCGTGCAGGCCTTCGTTGACCTTGAACGGCCGACCGGCAAGGCCGACGAATTGCGGCGGGTTGATTGCCTCGGCGCCGCCGCGCACACGGCGCAGCTTCTTCTGCACGTGGAGTGCCGCGATATCGCGCCGGATCGTCGCCTCGGAACTGTCGGTCAGATCGACCAACTCCTGGACGGTGACGACGGGTTTTTCCTGAACCGCCGACAGAATGATCCGATGTCTTTCTTTCTCGTGCATGCGTTCCTCCGATGGCGTTCATGCTTCCATCACGATCGACCATTGTCAATCACAATCAATCATATTTTTTCATTGTGCAGCGCAATATGCGCGAACTTGATCGTTTTTGATTGACTTTAACGCTCAAGTCCTATGATCTGATGCCAACCATATCTCCGTGCGGACGCCAAGCCGCACGACATCAGACCGGGAGGAATTCGAGATGCTCGACAAGCAGCAGGGCGCACGACTTGCAAACCTTTGGGACGAGGCGAAGGCTGCCGGTATGAGCGAATCCGAGCGGCTGCTCTATCGCTCGAACCTGCTTGGCTCCGACAAGCGCATCACCAATTATGGCGGCGGCAACACCTCGGCTAAGGTGATGGAAAAGGATCCGCTTGGCGGCGGCACTGTCGAGGTTCTCTGGGTCAAGGGCTCCGGCGGCGACGTCGGCACGATCAAGCTCGACGGCTTCGCGACGCTCTACATGGACAAGCTCAATGCGCTGAAGACGATCTATCGCGGCGTTGATTTCGAAGACGAGATGGTCGGCTACCTGCCGCATTGCACCTTCAATCTCAATCCGCGCGCCGCCTCGATCGACACGCCGCTGCATGCCTACGTGCCGAAGAAGCACGTCGACCACATGCATCCCGACGCGATCATCGCGATTGCCGCCGCCAACAACAGCCGCGAGCTGACGGCAAAAATCTTCGGCGACGACATCGGCTGGCTGCCGTGGAAGCGCCCCGGCTACGAGCTCGGCCTGTGGCTGGAAAAATTCTGCCTGGAAAACCCGAGTGCCCGTGGCGTCGTGCTCGAAAGCCACGGCCTCTTCACCTGGGGCGACACGGCGAAAGAGGCCTATGAGACGACGATCGAGATAATCAACAAGGCGATCGCCTGGTTCGAGGTCGAGAACACTAAGCCTGCCTTCGGGGGCGCAGTAACAGCGACGCTCGACGCTACTGCCCGCGCCGATGTCGCCCGCAAGCTGATGCCGGTCATCCGCGGCCTGATCAGCGCCGACGAGAAGAAGGTCGGCCATTTCGACGGCAGCCAGGCCGTGCTCGACTTCGTCACATCGAAGGACCTGAAGCCGCTGGCGGCGCTCGGCACGAGCTGCCCCGACCACTTCCTGCGCACCAAGATCCGACCGCTGGTGATCGAATTCGATCCGGCCAAGCCGGATATCGACGGGACGCTCGCTGCGCTTCCCGAGGCAATCGCCGCCTATCGCGCCGACTATGCGGCCTACTACGAGCGCTGCAAACGCGTAGACAGCCCCGCCATGCGCGATCCAAATGCGGTCGTCTATCTCGTGCCGGGCGTCGGCATGATCACATTCGCCAAGGACAAGGCGACCGCCCGCATCTCCGGCGAGTTCTATGTCAACGCCATCAACGTCATGCGCGGCGCCTGCGGCGTCTCGACCTATGTCGGCCTGCCGGAGCAGGAAGCCTTCGACATCGAATACTGGCTGCTGGAGGAAGCGAAACTGCAGCGCATGCCGAAGCCGAAGAGCCTTGCCGGCCGGATCGCGCTCGTCACCGGCGGCGCCGGCGGCATCGGCAAGGCGACGGCCAACCGGCTGATGCAGGAAGGCGCGTGCGTGGTGCTGGCTGACATCGACGAGACGGCGCTTGCCGCAGCCGAAAGCGAGCTTTCCGCGCGCTACGGCAAGGATGTCGTGCGCTCCGTCACCATGAATGTCACCAGCGAGGCGGCCGTCGAAGGCGGCTTCGCTGATGCGTTGCTCGCCTTCGGCGGTCTCGACATTCTCGTTTCCAATGCGGGTCTTGCCTCCTCCGCCGCGATCGAGGACACGACGCTTTCGCTCTGGAACAAGAACATCGAGATCCTGACGACCGGCTATTTCCTCGTCTCGCGGGAAGCCTTTCGGGTCTTCCGCCAGCAGAAGGCCGGCGGCAATATCGTCTTCGTCGCCTCCAAGAACGGGCTTGCCGCCTCCCCCGGCGCCTCGGCCTATTGCACCGCCAAGGCGGCCGAGATCCACCTTGCCCGCTGCCTGGCGCTGGAGGGTGCTGCGGCACAGATCCGCGTCAACGTCGTCAACCCGGACGCGGTGCTACGCGGCTCGAAGATCTGGACCGGCGAGTGGAAGGAGCAGCGCGCCGCAGCCTATAAGATGGATGTCGACGATCTCGAGGCGCATTATCGCGAGCGCTCGATGCTGAAGCTCAGCGTCTTCCCGGAGGACATCGCCGAGGCGATCTACTTCCTTGCCTCCGACATGTCGGCGAAATCGACCGGCAACATCATCAATGTCGACGCGGGCAACGCCCAGTCCTTCACCCGCTGATCGAGGAGGTTTCCATGACGACGACGATGATCAGCCAGGCAACGGTCGAGGCCGAGAACGAAAGCCGGCTCACCGCGCTTCGCCGGGATTATGACAGCCTCGGCGAGCGACTCGATCGGCGCGGCGTTGCGATCGACGAGATCAGGCGCAAGGTTGCCGCCTATGGCGTCGCCGTCCCCTCCTGGGGTGTCGGCACCGGCGGCACGCGCTTCGCCCGCTTCCCCGGCAAGGGCGAGCCACGCAACATCTTCGACAAACTTGAGGATTGCGCGGTCATACAGCAATTGACGCGGGCGACTCCGACCGTCTCGCTGCATATTCCGTGGGACAAGGTGAGCGACATTTCCGAACTGAAGCAGAAAGGCACGTCGCTCGGCCTCGGCTTCGACGCGATGAACTCCAACACCTTCTCCGACACACCGGGCCAGGCGCACTCCTACAAGTTCGGCTCGCTGTCGCATGTCGATGCCGCAACCCGCCGCCAGGCGGTGGAGCACAATCTCGAATGCATCGAGATCGGCCGGCAACTCGGCTCCAAGGCGCTGACGGTGTGGATCGGCGACGGCTCCAACTTCCCCGGCCAGAGCAATTTCACCCGCGCCTTCGAGCGTTATCTCGATGCGATGAAATCGGTCTATGCGGCGCTGCCAGAGGATTGGCGGGTCTTTACCGAGCACAAGATGTTCGAGCCGGCCTTCTATTCGACCGTCGTTCAGGACTGGGGCACAAACTATCTGATCGCGCAGGAGCTCGGCCCCAAGGCCTTCTGCCTCGTCGATCTCGGTCACCATGCGCCGAACGTCAATATCGAAATGATCGTCGCCCGCCTCATCCAATTCGGCAAGCTCGGCGGTTTCCACTTCAACGATTCGAAGTACGGCGATGACGATCTCGACACGGGCGTGATCGACCCCTATCGGCTGTTCCTCGTGTTCAACGAGCTGGTGGATGCGGAAACGCGCGGCGCCAAGGGATTCAAGCCGGCGCATATGCTCGACCAGAGCCACAACGTCACCGATCCGATCGAGAGCCTGATGACGAGCGCGACCGAGGTTTGCCGGGCCTATGCCCAGGCGCTGATCGTCGATCGCAAGGTGCTTGAAGGCTGCCAGGAAGACAACGACGCGCTGATGGCGAGCGAGACGCTGAAGACCGCCTTCCGCACTGATATCGAGCCGATCCTTGCGATGGCGCGACTTGAGAGCGGCGGAGCGGTGGCGCCGGTCGCGACCTATCGGAAAAGTGGATATCGCGCGAAGGTCGCCGCCGAACGCCCGGCCGTTGCCGGCGGCGGAGGCGGCATCGTCTGATACCGATCGAGCAGCGCCGTGCCCTCGTCTTGGGGCTCCGGCGCGCCCCGGCGATCATTCAAATCTCAAAAAATCGCTGCGCGATGAAATTGCCCTCTATCTGATTTCGATTCCTGATCTATCTTTCCAATCGAGATCCAATGGAAAGGGGACCATTCATGGGTATTGAAAGCATTCTCGTCTTCCTGATCGTCGGCGCGGTCGCCGGCTGGCTCGCCGGCCTCATCGTCAAGGGTGGCGGATTCGGCCTTATCGGCAACATGGTCGTCGGCATCATCGGCGCCTTCATCGCCGGCTTCCTCTTCCCGGCGATCGGCATCAGCCTCGGCAGCGGTATTCTCTCGGCCATCCTGCACGCGACAATCGGTGCGGTGATCCTTCTGGTGCTGATCCGCATCGTCAAGCAGGCCTGAGCCCACACCATTCGGCGGCAGCCGCCTTCGCGCATGGAACGGCCCTCGGCCGTTCCATCTGGACGCGCGAACAGGGCTGTAGCACTGTGATCTGCTGGACGGGTCACCGGACGGAACACCGCACTTGCCAGACGGAGGCACGCATGAACGCGCTTTACACCGACAAGATCGAGACGGCGCTCAGGTCTTTCATCGCCGATCACCCGGGAACGCTGTCACGGGATCAGGCGATCGCCACGATCCTCGAGAACTGGTTCACCAGCCATGGCTATCTGCCGCCTGGGCAAGAAGGCCGGCGCCCCGAAGACCTTGACGCTTCCAACGACGACTGAGAGATTTGCCCGCCGAAGCCGAACGTCGTGACGGTTGTTCGCAACGCGGCCGATCGCCATCGCTTTTCAATAACGCGAATCCTTTGCCATGAGCCTGACTTCCGTCAAAGACTTCTTTTCCCAGCACGCCCCAGACATCGGTGTCATCGAGCTTCAACAAAGCACCGCCACGGTTGCGCTTGCGGCCGAGGGCCACGGCGTCGAGCCGGCGCAGATCGCCAAGACACTGGCGCTTCGGGTTGGCGACGATGTGATCCTCATCGTCACGCGCGGCGACGCCCGCCTCGACAACAAAAAGTACAAGGCCCGCTTCGGCACCAAGGCCCGCATGCTCGGCTTCGACGAGGTGGAGGCGGAGACCGGGCACCCGGTCGGCGGCGTCTGCCCCTTCGGTCTTGCCAAGCCGCACAGCATCTATTGCGACTTGTCGCTCAAGGCCTACGACATCGTTGTGCCGGCCGCCGGTGCCACCAATGCGGCGGTGCACATCAGTCCCGCCCGCATCGTCGAACTGACCGGGGCCGAATGGATCGACGTTTCCGAAACGTGACCTGCCTTGGAATGGCCACAAAGCTTAACTGAAACCGCAGGCGCGTCCCGGAGTGATTTGCCGGGTCCGGTTCTTTTTCATCGCAGGAGTCCGTCGAGCATGAAGACAATCGCGTACCCGCTCATCTTCGCCGCCACATGTTCCCCGGCGCTGGCGATGGATCAGTCCCTGGTGCGCCAGTTCGAAAAGCTCGACCCGCAGACCCGGCTCGAACAGCGGTGCGATACCGAGGCGATGGAGCGCATCAACGCCGACAAGTCGACCTTCAAGCCGGACAAGGTGATCGCCTACACCTTCGCCGAGCCGGTCGTGAAGGAAGACAAGATGAAGGCGCTGGGCGCCGTGTTCCGCAGCAAGGGGGAATGGTACAAGCTGAAGTTCAAGTGCCGCACCGACGCGGAGCACCTGGATGTCCTGTCTTTCGAATACAAGATCGGCGAGCTTGTGCCGCACGAGAGCTGGGACGAGTTCTACCTCTACCCCTGACGGGCGCGCCGCCCGAACCTTTGACCGTCGTTAGAGCACAGCCATTAGAAACAGCAGCGAGCCGAGCGAAAGCGCGGCCATGATGCTCATCAGCATCTTCATCATATGGGCTGCCATTTCGTACATCCTTGTCTCTGCTCCCTTAGGAATGAACGAATGCGTCTGCTTTCGGGCATGTGGCTCGATGAAGACCGGGTTCGAGCGCCATTGTTACAACCATCGAGATTGCGCAAGCATGGTTAACAAATCGCTAACGGGGGTCCTGCTCACCCTCTGCACAGCTGCCGCCTGACCGGCCTTTATTCAAGACAAGGCTCACGCAAGATCGAAGCGGAATAACGGAGCGTAGGATCGGCCTCCTCTGCGCGCTGCCCCTTGCGCCCTGAGGCGTCCGATCCCTGCCGTTGCATCGCCAGCCACCGCTGTTCTCGTGCCGGCGTGCAAGCAAACGAGACGCGACCGGCGGTCTGCGAAACGCCCGCTGTCGCATGTGACTGACAATGGAGAGGCGAGTGAGCCAGGTTAAGCTGAGCATCTGCATTCCCACCTATAACCGCGCGCCCTTCCTCGAAAAGGCGCTCGGCTACTTCGTCGAACTCTACCAGTTCTCCTTCAAGTACGAGATCATCATTTCCGACAACGCCTCGACCGACGGCACCCGGGAGATCGTCGATCGCTTTGTCGCCAAGGGGTTGCCGATCCGCTATTTCCGCCAGTCGGAGAATTTCGGCGCGATTCCCAACGTCATCAGCGCCGTCAGCCGCGCGGTGGGCGAATACACGCTCTACCTCGCCGATGACGACGTGCTCATCAACGATGGCTTGCGCGAGGCAATCCGCTATCTGGATCTCAATCCGGAAGTGACGGTGTGCTTTGCGCCGTGGTACACACACGACGAGATCGACGAACGTGACAGTGCGCCGTTCTTCTCGGTCGATAAGGATACCAAGTTCAAGAAACGGGACTTCGAGCCGGTTTTCGATTTTCTCGTCGACCGACATGTCTTTCCCGAGATCGGCATTTACCGGACCTCGGCCCTGCGCTCCGCCTGGGCGCCCCGGCACTTCGCCTATTGGGCCTTCTCCTATCTCGCACATTTTCTGGAACTGGGCGCCGTCACCTTCCTGAAGAAGCCTTTCTATCGCCAGGTGATACGCTCGAAGATCGTCCGCGATCGGCCGCAGGCCGGCCACGCCGAGACGCTGACGGCATGGGATACGTACCGGGGCGGTCTTGAGTACTTCCTCTACAGCGGCGCCAAGCGCGGTGCCGTCAAGCTGACCGCCGATCGGCGCACCTATTTCGATGCCCAGATCAGGGACTTCACCATGATCCGCATGAGCGTTGCCTTGCGCATGTGGATGATGAAGAAGGACTACGTTCGCGCCTATGAACTCTATACGCGGCTAATGCTGGCCGGCTTCGAGCACCATCCCGACGTGCAGCAGGCAAGAGGGGCGCTGCCCCTCATGGTCGCTCTTCAGACTGTCACGTGGCATACAAACGCGATTGCAGAAATCGACCGGCTTGTTCTTCACGGCGTGGACGACCACCGCGCGATCGAGGAACTGTTGCGCGAGTTGGGCCTGCGCTCCGAAATCGCTGTCGTGCCGGCAACGACACAATTGACAGCGGACGAGGTTGCCCGCACCGCCGTGTTCATTACCGCCGATAGCGACCGCAAGCATTATCTGCGCAACGGCCATCCGCCGAACATGGTGGTCAGCGAAGGCGATATTCTCAGTCATGTTCTGATCTAGAACGAAAGGGCGCCACGGCGCCCTTCCTTGTTTTCAAGACCGTGATCGAGAGCCGCCGGCTTTTCGGCCGATTGCTCCCACGTGCCTTTCCTACTTGCGCATGATGCCCTTGTAGTAGGAGCCGTTTCTCGGCGGCGGGCGGTTTACGGTCTTTCCGGGCGGATTGTACTTCTCGCTCCGGTGGCCTTCATTGACCGCCGTTGGTGAAACGCCCTTGTAGTAGCTGCCTCCTGCGAACGCAGGAGCGGACACACCCGCAGCGATCGTGGCCGCGACGAGCGTTGCTAGAGAGAGCCTGGAAAATTTACGCATTTCTGATCCTCGGTTGACCCTGCCACGACCCTGTTTTTGTTGTGGTTTCGTGGCATCGATTACGCGACGAAGACGTTCGCCGCTCAGGTCCTCCCGGGCGTGAGAATATGCGGAAGCTGCGACGAACATGTAACGCAGGTGACAGCCGTCGATTCCCACCTTCGCTAAAAGGGAGGATCGATGCCTGATCAGCGACGTGCTGGAACCCTCTCGGCTGCGATGCTTTCGTCATCGCTTCGCGACGACGCGATCGCTCAGCGGAAAAGCTGCAGGATGTTCTGCGCATTGGAGTTGGCTATCTGCAAAGCCTGGATGCCAAGCTGTTCCCGCGTCTGCAATGCCTTCAGCCGCGTCGACGTCTCGTTCATATCGGCA
Source organism: Ensifer sp. ENS10 (assembly GCF_014852025.1). Lineage (NCBI taxonomy): Bacteria > Pseudomonadati > Pseudomonadota > Alphaproteobacteria > Hyphomicrobiales > Rhizobiaceae > Ensifer > Ensifer sp. ENS10. The sequence goes on along the minus strand of NZ_JACVAS010000001.1, from coordinate 553,850 downwards.
TCCAGCAAACGTCCGCCCCCCTTTTCGATGGTGGCCATCAGCGTCTGACCAAAGGTCGTCTGCATGTCGATGCGCGTCAGCAGCGAGCCCAACGCGGCCGCTCCGTCAATCGTCTTCTGCAACACGACTTCAATGTACTGAATGTAGGAATCGAGCGACTGCGGGTTCGCGGCGACATCGATATCCAGGAAGTTGCGCCGCCGGCAGCGATCCGCTTTCGCGAGATGCTGGTGCAGGAGTGGACGACATATTGAGGGCAAACGAGTGACGCAACGCTCAGTAAACGCCGAACGTGGCTTTCAAGCTTTTCGAGACCAAACATTCAAGGAGATGAATGGTGCCCGGAGGCGGATTTGAACCACCGACACGCGGATTTTCAATCCGCTGCTCTACCAACTGAGCTATCCGGGCATCCTGCCGTTTCGGGCAGCGGTTCCTTGCGGAACCCTCGGGGCGCTTGTGTTTGCCCCGGAAGCGAGCGGGGTTATAGCATCTTGTTCGGCGGTGTCCAGCGCCAAATGAAAGTTTTTTGACCGAAATCCTGTGGACAGTCAAAAAAACCGAAAAAGCAAAGAGTTTCAGAGAGATCGCATTCGCTTCCCCCGTACTCTCCGAGACAGAAGTGGTCCTCGGAGACCGAAAATGGCGGCCGCATTCACCTGCTGGCGCGCAGGACCATCCAGGCGTCGTTCACGATAAAGAGGAGCGTTGAGGGAAAGGCCGGACCCACGCGCCCGACCGCAGCGGTACGCCTTAGCGATCGTCGTCGTCGGCCTTCGTTTCGTCGTCGGCAACCGGAATGGCATAGGAGCCGGAGAGCCAGCGATTGAGGTCGACATTGCGGCAGCGGTCGGAGCAGAAGGGATAGTGCTCCCGATGCGACGGCCGTCCGCATTCCGGGCAGGGTCGAGGCGCCCGCAGGGGCGCGACGTTCGAACCGCTCTTCTTCGTTTCGTCGTTATTTGTCTCGTCTGGCACCGGCTTCAGCCTTCCAGCCAACGATTGTGCACATCATAGCCTTCGCCGACAAGCAGGCTGACGGTTTCGTAGAGCGGCAGGCCGACGACGTTGCTGTAGGAGCCGACGAGTTTCACAACGAAGCTGCCGGCAATGCCCTGGATGCCGTAGCCGCCCGCCTTGCCGCGCCATTGGCCCGAGGCGAGATAGCTTTCGATATCGAAACCGGACAGGCGCTTGAAGCGCACCTTGGTGTCGACGACCTTCTGCCTGAGCGTCTTGTCCGGGGTGATCAGACACACGCCGGTATAGACGCGATGGCTGCGGCCGGAGAGAAGGTGCAGCGTGCTGGTGGCTTCGCTGACCAGTTCCGGCTTCGGCAGGATGCGCCGGCCGACGCAGACGACCGTATCGGCCGCCAGAATATAGCTTCCGTCCCAGCCGGGCTCGCCCTTGATCGCCGCAAGTGCTGCTCGCGCCTTTTCAGCCGACAGACGCCTTGCGAGCGAACGCGGGTGTTCGGCACGCTTCGGCGTCTCGTCGAGATCCATCGGCATCAGGCGCGCGGGCTCGATGCCCGCCTGCGCCAGAAGTTCGACGCGACGCGGCGAGCCGGACGCCAGTATCAGTTTCTTGGCCACTGTCATCGGAACGAGCCGTCACTCCAGAGCAATTCCAGCAAAAATGCGGGTGAAGCGGTTTTGCGTCTGGAATTGCAATCCAACCAAAGGTTAGAGCGTTTTCGCGATTCGAAGAAGAAGCGGAAATGCTCCAGGAATTGCGTAGAGCCGGAGCGGCTTACTTGAAGCGGTAGGTGATACGGCCCTTGGTAAGGTCGTACGGGGTCATCTCGACGAGAACCTTGTCGCCGGCAAGCACGCGGATGCGGTTCTTGCGCATGCGGCCCGCCGTGTGGGCGATGATCTCATGCTCGTTTTCGAGCTTCACGCGGAAGGTCGCATTCGGAAGCAATTCGGTGACCACGCCCGGAAATTCAAGGACTTCTTCTTTCGCCATGTAGGACTGTTCTTTCTATCTTTGTTTAGGGATACGTCAGGTATCCCGAAAAATTCGCCGGAAACTACACAATCAACGAGGATTTGTGAACCGTCTAACACCGGCTTTTGCGCTTTTGTGACGGCTACGGCGCCGCGCGTCCTATCAGAGGCGCAGAGGTCGCTATAGCACTTTGAACTGCTACGTGTCTTTAGCCTTAAATCGGATGGGATCTAAGAAGACATGGAAAAGAACTGTCGTCGGAAACCGCACTCGGATTTCCGTGAAGCTCTCAAGTTTTCTCTCGTCTGTGCGAGCCGACCAACCGATGATTGATCAGCGTCGACAGGTGATCGCGCACGGCGCGATACGCATCGACGATCTGCTCGCGGGTGCCGGCTGCCACCGTCGGGTCCGGCGTTGGCCAATAGACCACGTCGACGGCCATCGAGCGAGTCAATTCGAGCGCCTTGTGATGCGCCTCCGGCGCCAGCGTCACGATGAGGTCGAAGTAGTCGTCCTCGAGTTCATCCAGCGTGTGGGGCTGGTGGCGGCCGAGGCTCAAGCCCACCTCGGCCATGACCACGTCGACAAACGGATCGCGTTCGCCATGCCGGACGCCGGCCGAGGCAACATACGTTCCCGCTGGCAGCGCCGCCTTGGCGAGCGCTTCGGCCATCGGCGAGCGGATGGCATTCATGCCGCACATGAAGAGGACCGAGCGGGGCGCTTTCAACTGCGGTGCCTCGGTTGCCGTCATGCCGGTTCGCGCCTCTACCCGCGCCAATAGAGCACGCAGACGAGCGTGAACAGCCGGCGGGCCGTATCGAAATCCAGCCGGATCTTGCCGGACAGGCGATCCATCAGGGTCTGCGAGCCCTCGTTGTGAATGCCGCGGCGCCCCATGTCGATCGCCTCGATCTGGCTCGGTGTCGCCGAGCGGATCGCCTCGTAGTAGCTCTCGCAGATCATGAAGTAGTCCTTCACGATCCGGCGAAACGGCGTCAGCGACAGGATGTGGGTGGCGACATCGCCGCCCTTTTCGGTCGAGATCGAAAAGACCAGCTTCGCATCGACGAGCGAGAGATTGAGCTTGTAGGGGCCACAGGGATGGCCGACCGGTTCGAACAGGTTTTCTTCGAGCAGGTCGAAGATAGCAACCGCGCGCTCATGCTCCACGTCGGGCGTCGAGCGGCCGATGGTCTCGTCCAGAACGACATCGCAGAGGCGCAGATTGCGGTCCGCCTTCATCCAGCATCCCCGAGATTGAGGCGAATGGCGACGGAACGCGCATGAGCCTCCAGCCCCTCAGACTTTGCCAGCACGATCGCCGCCGGTCCGAGGATTCGCAACTGCTCCGGATCGAGCCGAAGGATCGACGTGCGCTTCATATAATCAAGCACGCCGAGGCCGGACGAGAAGCGCGCCGAGCGCGCAGTCGGCAGAACGTGGTTGGAGCCGCCGACATAATCGCCGATGACTTCGGGCGTATGGCGCCCGACGAAGATCGCGCCGGCATTGCGGATCTTCTCGACCATCGGCTCGGGATTGGCGAGCGCCAGTTCAAGATGTTCCGCTGCAATACGGTTGGCGAGCGGCACGGCCTTTTCGAGATCGGGCACGAGAATGACGGCGCCGAAATCGCGCCAGCTCGCCGAGGCCGTTTCGGCCCGCGGCAGCGTCTTCAATTGCCGCTCGACCGCATCCTCGACCGCCTGCCCGAAGGCCGGATCGTCGGTGATCAGGATCGACTGAGCGCCGACGTCGTGCTCGGCCTGGGCCAGGAGATCGGCGGCGATCCAGTCCGGATCGTTGTGCTTGTCGGCGATGACAAGCACTTCCGATGGACCGGCGATCATGTCGATGCCGACGGTGCCGAAGACCTGGCGCTTGGCGGCGGCAACATAGGCATTGCCCGGGCCGACGATCTTGGCGACGGGGGCGATCGTCTCGGTGCCATAGGCAAGCGCCGCAACGGCCTGCGCGCCGCCGACGCGGTAGATCTCCTCGACGCCCGCAAGCCTTGCTGCTGCAAGCACCGCCGGATTGATCTCACCGCCGCTTGCCGGCACCACCATAACGATGCGGGGAACGCCCGCGACTTTCGCCGGCAGCGCATTCATCAGCACCGAGCTCGGATAGCTCGCCGTGCCACCCGGCACGTAAAGGCCAACGGCATCGACCGCCGTCCAGCGCGAACCGAGCCCGACGCCCATGGCGTCCTCGTAAATATCATCCTTCGGCCGCTGGCGGGCGTGGTGCGCCTCGATGCGGGTGGCAGCGACCTTGAGCGCGCCCAGCACCTCCGGTTCGACCGCCTGGATCGCCGCATCGATCTCGGCCGCGCTGACGGCCATCGGCGTCACGGAGAAATCGACGCCATCGAAGCGCTTGGAGTATTCGGCGAGTGCCTGATCGCCCCGGGCGCGCACGTCGTCGATGATCGCCTTGACCACCGCATTGACGTCTTCGGACACCTCACGCTTGGTCGTCAGGAATGACGCGAACTTTTGTTCGAAGTCACCGTCGAGAAAATTGAGCCTGATTGCCAAAGGGGACGTCCTTGTATGCCAGTGTCGTTCGGGTCGAGTGGCTCAAGCGCCTTCGGGATGCTTGGGCTTGAAAGCGGTTTCCCACGCCCCGCCGGTATCCGCAAGCTGCGTTTCGATGCATTCGACGTCAAGCGCGATCGAGGCGTCGCCGGCAAGAACCAATTCGAGCGTGCCTTCCGGCCCCTCGCCGCGCACGGTGAACTTGAGCGTCAACAGATCAAGAACCGCTTCATCGTCGCGCCGGTCAAAGCCGACCGAGCGGACCGCATTCACCCGCTTGAACAGGAGCAGCGCGCGACGACGCTCGAAGGAGCGGCGCTTGCCGTCGGCCGCCTCCCAAACGAAGCGGTTGACGACGAGCGAAAACTGCTTGCGGCGGGCGTCATATTCCAGCCCCGATACCTTGAACACGGCATCCTGGACATGGGCGGAGACGACAGCGAGATCTTCCTCGTCGAGCGCCAGCAGCTTCAGACCATTCATACCGTCCATTCCTTTCGTTTCGCCGCACATTTTCCGTGCCACAATTGAAATGGACATAGGATGTTGCGCCTGAAACCGCAACGGTATCAGGCGCAACCGATCAAATCAGTCGCTGACGCGCTCGACATGCGCGCCGCAACGGGTGAGCTTCTCTTCCAGCCGCTCGAAGCCGCGGTCGAGGTGATAGACGCGCGAGACCATGGTTTCGCCTTCGGCTGCAAGGCCGGCGATGACGAGCGAGACAGACGCGCGAAGGTCGGTCGCCATGACAGGCGCGCCCTTCAGCCGGCTAACGCCCTCGATCTTGGCCGTCTGGCCGGAGAGCGAAATCTTGGCGCCGAGGCGGGCGAGCTCCTGCACATGCATGAAACGGTTCTCGAAGATCGTCTCGGTGATGTGTGAGGTGCCGTTCGCCCTGGTCATCAGCCCCATGAACTGCGCCTGCAGATCGGTCGGGAAGCCCGGGAAAGGATCGGTGACGATATCGACCGGCTTGATGCCGGCACCGTTGCGCACGACGCGGATACCGCTGTTGGTCTCGGTGATCTCGGCGCCGGCGCGGCGGATCGCTTCGAGCGCCGTGTCGAGCAGCGCCATGTTCGTGTCTTCGAGAATGACGTCGCCGCCGGTCATGGCAACCGCCATGGCATAGGTGCCGGTCTCGATACGGTCCGGCAGGACGCGGTGACGGGCGCCAGAGAGCGAACGCACGCCTTCAATCGTGATCGTCGGGGTGCCCTGGCCGGTGATCTTGGCGCCCATGGCATTGAGGCAGTTGGCGAGGTCGACGACTTCAGGCTCGCGCGCGGCGTTGCCGAGCACCGTGGTACCATTTGCAAGCGTCGCGGCCATCATCAGGACGTGGGTGGCGCCGACGGACACCTTCGGGAAGGTGTAGCGCGCGCCGACCAGGCCGCCTTCCGGCGCCGTCGCGTTGACGTAGCCGCCGTCGATCTCGATATTGGCGCTGAGTGCCTGAAGGCCTTCGATGAACAGATCGACCGGGCGCGTGCCGATGGCGCAACCACCGGGCAGCGATACGCGGGCCTTGCCTTCACGGGCGAGCAGCGGGCCGATCACCCAGAAGCTTGCGCGCATCTTCGACACCAGCTCGTAAGGCGCGGTCGTATCGACGATGTTGCGGCAGGTGAAATGGATGGTGCGGGCGTAGCTCTCGCCCTGGCGCTCGCGGCGACCATTGACGGAGATGTCGACGCCGTGGTTGCCGAGGATGCGGATCAGCTGCTCGACGTCGGCCAGATGCGGCACGTTTTCGAGCGTCAACGTGTCGTCGGTCAGAAGCGACGCGATCATCAGCGGCAGGGCCGCGTTCTTGGCGCCGGAAATCGGGATGACGCCGTTAAGCTTGTTGCCGCCTACAATCCTGATGCGATCCATGAGGCCTCTCGAACGGGCTTGGCCCGCCTTTCCAAATATTTTCTATGTTGTCTGAAGGCGCCTCTTTAGTGGAGACGCCGCGAAATTAGAAGTGCCTTGAACGCCGCGCGCCCATTCGGACGCGAAAGGTCGCCATATCGGTTAAGTCGCTGCCCTGGATCGACCCGACCAAGGGCATTTATGCAATTGGACGCCAGACGGCTGAGCCGCCGGCAAACGGGAAGGAGCCGGCGAACGCCGCCCCTGCCCCGTACTAATCTTGGGATTCGTCCGTTTTTGCGGCAGGAAGGCCGCTGACCTCATCGGCTGCACCGGAACGGCGCGCCCGCGCCTGCTGCTTGCGGCGCTGAAGATTGTCGCGCAAGTTCCTGGCAAGACGCGCCTTTTTCAGGTCCGACTCGGTCGTATCCTTCTTCTTCTCCCGGCGCACCTTGCCCTCGGTCCGCTGCTCTTCCGGCACGGGCTCGGTTTTCTTGCCGTCGCTGTCGTTTGTTTGCATAGTCCTGCATTAGCGCAAAACCAGGGTCTTCGGAAGCACCGGCGAACTTTCTCACAGGTCTTCACGAAAAACTTCGAAATGCGACTTGCACTCCCCGCTCAGCTATGGCAATAGCCCCCTCGCTTGATGCGGCTTGTCAACGAACCGGCCGCCAGATGCTGCTATAGCTCAGGGGTAGAGCACTCCCTTGGTAAGGGAGAGGCCGAGAGTTCAAATCTCTCTAGCAGCACCAGTTTTCCTCATGCGAAATCAATCAGATATCTCCGTTGGGACGCCGCGACTATCCTGGCTTGTCCTGCGTAAACGGCGACACCTGCACTGCCGTTCTGTTCGGGCAACCATCCAAGGCGTCCGCAAAAGTCCGACCTCCCGCTCCCGAATTTTCCTTCGGGAGCAATTATCGTGTTCGGCCAATTGCGATATCCTTCGATTCGGGCGCGCCCACGCCTCCCCCCTCCGCTCGGGAAAGTAGATTTCATACGGGGCACTCTCGCCATCGAACCGACTGTTCGAGCACCAAGCATCGGGAACGTATTCCCCGATGCCGCGTTACCGTTTCAAAGGCAGTAACGCGGAGGCTTGCATATGAAAGGTATCGTTCTCTGGCTCATGGGCGTGCCGCTCATCGTCATCATCCTTCTCTATATGTTCGTGTTCTAGAGAGGTGAAATGCAACGGCAGGTTGGCGCCTTAACGCAACCTTAAGATTCCACTGCCAGATTTGACATTGCGATGATGGACAGTCGCAACATCTTTGATCCCCTTTTGAAACCGGCTTCTGCCGGTTTCTTTTTTTGAAGTGCTGGAAAGCCGCTCCAGGCTTTTCCTGGAGTAGCTTTGACGGCTAAACCTTGACCGCCTGCTCGACGAAATCCTGTGAGCCGAAGAACTTGAGGTAGCGCTCGACCTCCGCCGGATCGCCGGTCGCCTTGCGTGGATTATCGGAGAGTTTCACCGCCGGGCGGCCATCGGCTTCGCTGACCTTGCAGACGATCGAGATCGGGTTGAGGCCGCTGATTTCCGTCGGGGCGCAATCGGCAAAATCGTTGGTAAGGTTGGTGCCCCAGCCGAAGCTCATGCGCACGCGTCCCTCGAAATGGCGATAGGTCTCGATGATCGTGTCGACGTCGAGGCCATCGGAGAAGATCAGCAGCTTCTCCCGCGGGTCCTTGCCCATCTTCTTCCACCAAGCGAGGATCTTCTCGCCACCTTCGATCGGCGGCGCACTATCCGGCCGGAAGCCCGTCCAGTCCGCGACCCATTTGGGTGCATCGCGAAGGAACGCCGCTGTTCCAAACGCATCCGGCAGCACGATCAACAGGTTGCCGCCATAGAGCTGGTTCCAGTCCTGCAACACCTTGTAGGGGGCGGCGGCCAGTTCCTTGTCGTTGCGGGCAAGCGCCGCGGCCACCATCGGAAGCTCATGCGCGTTGGTGCCGAGCGCTTCCAGATCCGTATCCATGGCAAGCAGCACGTTGCTGGAGCCCGAGAAGGAACTTCCGATCCCTTCCTTCAGCGCCTCCACGCACCAGCGTTGCCAGAGGAAGCTGTGTCGGCGCCGCGTACCGAAATCCGAAATCCTGAGGTTCGGATACTGCCGCAGGCGCTCGACCTTGGACCACATCTTTGCCTTGGCGCGAGCATAGAGCACGTCGAGGGTAAAGGGGCCGAGGCCCTTCATCGCCGAGCGTGAACGCAACTCATTGATGATCGCGAGCGCCGGGATTTCCCACATGGTGGTTTCCGCCCAGCGGCCACGGAAGGTCAATTCGAACTGACCGCCGCTGCGTTTCAACTCATAGTCCGGCAGGCGGAACTTGGCGAGCCAGGCAAGAAATTCCGGCGAGAAGATCTGCTTGCGACCGTAGAACGTGTTACCGGCGAGCCAGATCATCTCCTTCTTGGAGAAGCGCAGCTCGCGCGCATGATCAAGCTGATCGCGCAGTTCCTGCTCGTCGATCTCGTCGGCAAGCCGCACCGTCTTCGTGCGGTTGATCAGCGAGAAGGTCGCATCGACATCCGGATAGAGCTGCCAGATCATCTGCAGCATCAAAAGCTTGTAGAAATCCGTGTCCAGCAGGCTGCGCACGATCGGGTCGAGCTTCCAGGCATGGTTATAGACACGCCTGGCGATATCGGTCTTCGTCATTGGTGAAATCTCTCCTTCCTCAGCGCGAGGGTCTCGAACTAGTTCAGCTCGACACCGGCATCGCGCATGCGCGTGACCATTGCCTGAAGCGAACCGTTGAGGTCGATGCCCCGACAGGCCTCGAGAATGACGGATGTCGAAAATCCCTGTGTAACCGCATCAAGCGCGGAAAAGGCGACGCAGAAATCGGTCGCCAACCCACACAGCGTCACCTTCTTGATGCCGCGGTCCCTGAGATAGCCGGTGAGACCCGTCGGTGTCCGGCGATCGTTTTCGAAGAAGGCGGAATAGCTGTCGATCTCGGGCCGGAAGCCCTTGCGGATCAGGAGTTCGGCCCGCGTCCACGCGAGCGCCGGATGGAAATCGGCACCGGCTGTTCCCTGGACGCAATGATCCGGCCAGAGCGTCTGGCCGCCATAGGGCATGGCGATCATCTCGAACGGGGTCTTGCCGGGATGGCTGGAGGCAAAGCTCGAATGGCCGGCGGGATGCCAGTCCTGCGTCAGCACCACGTGCTCGAAGCGGCCAATCAAGCCGTTGATCATCGGCACGATCTCATCACCGCCTGCAACCGCAAGCGCTCCGCCCGGGCAGAAATCGTTCTGCACGTCCACGACGATCAACGCTTTATCCGCCATAGTTCATTCCTGCCTGCCAACGTCCATCGATCACCAAAATCGATTTAAGTCCAAGATCAATCACAGAATTTGAGCGGCGACAAGCCGCTTCCACGTGCTTTGAAAATCAGGAGGACAGATAAGCAAAAGGCGCCGACCCTGCGGTCGACGCCCCCGAGAAAAGCTGTTTAACGTGATTAGTTGCCGTTGAGATTGTCGGCGATCGAGAAACCGGAATTGGCGATGCCGACCGGCTGGGCGATGAAGTTGAGGAACTTCGAGAAGTCGACCGAGGGGTGGCGCGAAGCATAGATGACGTCGCGGTTCTTGATCGGGAAGGTCTGGCCGACGATCAGGCTATCCGGCTTGCTCATGTCGAAGCGGTAGACGATCGGGTAGCGACCCGTGCTGTCGGTCTTCATGCCCTTGCGCAGCATCTCGTTGAAACGCTGCTGGCCAAGCAGGCTCATGACGACATCAGGCTCTTCGTAACGGAAGATGAAATAGCCCTTCATGTCGAGCGTGTAGTCCGAGCCGCCGCCGGCAAGGCCCATGGCTTCGAGCAGGTTCAGGTCATTGGCGCCGAATTCGACACGCTGGTTGGCCTTGACTGCGCCGAGGATCGTGAAGCGGCGCGGGTCGCGCGATACGAAGATCTGGTCACCCGGCTTGACGTGGATGTTTTCCGACGGATTTTCGATAATCGACTTCAGGAGGACCGTTCCGGTCTTCTTGCCGCGCACCAGCGTGACATAGGTCTCGTAGGGCTGCGCAACGGGGCCACCCGCCTTGGCGATGACCTCATTGATCGTCTCGTCGACGAGGCTGAGCGGCACGACCGACGACTTGCCGACTGCACCGGAAACCGTGACGTTGCGCGAGGCGGTGCTCATGCTGGTGACGATGACATCAGGCTCGACCGCCTTCTGCTTCAGCGCCTCCAGGATCTCCTGGCGCGCCTGCTCCAGCGTCAGGCCGGCAAAGTTGACCGGACCGACATAGGGGATCGCAGCCTTGCCATCAGGCTGAACGACGAGATCGATGCTCGTCTGCTTGGACTCTGCCGTCGAGAACAGCCCGTCGCTGCCGGCTTCGAAGATTGAGACCTTGAGCTGGTCGCCGACGCCGATCACGACTCGGCCGACGCCGCCGCCAATGCCGAAACGGCGGTTGAGCGTCGACGAGACATAGTCGGAAACGAGGCGCGCGGAGCGGCCATCCACATCGACAATATCAAAAACGGTGGCATTTTGCCGGCCGATCTCGGCGCCGGATTGACCGGCATCCTTGACGATCGCCCCAGCCAGCGGCCCCTCGCCCGGAACGGCCTGGCATCCCACGAGGGCGGTACAAAGCAGAAGGGCACTGACTCGTTTCAACTACGACACTCCAAATTCGACACAGCCATGATTTTACTCACAGTTCCGTGCCGCATTATCTCCCGACCGGGAAATCGCCGGTCTCTGAAAAGCACAATCGCCGTCCCACAACAAGTCATCCGAAGACCAAGACGGGCAAAATATTTGGAGCCGCGTCTTTCTGGTCATACCTTCTCTACCTTGAGTGTGGTTTATCGCCCTATCCGCCTTGGATTGGCGTTGACAGCGTGTATATCTTCAGTCTTTGGGGTTGAAAGCTAGGGACTTTAAGTTAAAAGCTGACTAATGAGGCGGAACGAATATAGCTGGGGATAGCCTGGCAGCATGACGATTGGCGATTGCATTTCGGCCTCCGACGCGCAATCGCAGATGCAACTTTAGCGGCAGTTTAGAGCGTTCGATCATACATGGCTGTTGAGATAATTGGGCGAGCATGCCTCGCCCCTGGAGCAGAATCGCCTTCGGCGTTGTTCAAACTTCTTCGTCAGGGCAAGTGCACCGTCACCAGCATTCCGTCGGATCGCTGGGACGTCGCGCGTTTTTGGCACCCCGTCATGGGCACGCAGGGCAAGACCTATTCCTTTGCCGCCGGCGTGCTGGACCAACTCTATGATTTCGATCCCGCCGTCTTCGGCATGTCGCAGCGCGAAGCCATGTACATGGATCCGCAGCAGCGCGTGCTGTTGCAGCTCGCCTGGCGCGCACTGGAAGACGCCAATATCTCTGCAACGTCGCTGAATGGCGAGAATGTCGGCGTCTATATCGGCGCATCGAGCCTCGATCATGCCAACCTGACGGTCGAGGACCCGGCTGCCGCCGGCCCTTACTTCATGACCGGCAACACGCTGTCGATCGTTTCCAACCGTATCTCGCACATCTTTGGCCTCAGCGGTCCGAGCATGACGGTCGATACCGCCTGTTCCTCCTCGCTGGTCGCGCTCGACCAGGCGATGCGGGCTCTGACGTCGGGCGAGATCGACACCGCGATCGTCGGTGGCGTCAACATCCTTGCCCATCCCCTTCCCTTCGTCGGCTTCGCCCAGGCGCGCATGCTTTCGCCCGAGGGGCTTTGCCGCGCCTATGACAATGACGGCGCCGGTTATGTGCGCGCCGAAGGTGGCGTGGTCTTCGTCTTGCGCCGCTCGGACAGGGCGCGCCGGGAGAAGGACCGCAGCTACGCGCGCATCGTCGCGACCGGCGTGAACTCGGCCGGGCGCACCAACGGCATTTCGCTCCCCTCCCGCGAGGCGCAGGCCAATCTTCTGCGGGCGATCTATGAAGGCAACGGCATCGACGCCAACCAGGTGGCCTTTGTCGAGGGGCACGGCACCGGCACCAAGGTCGGCGATCCGGCCGAGGTCTGGTCGATCGGAACGGTCATCGGCGCCAAGCGCCGGGCACCGGTGCCGATCGGTTCGATCAAGTCGAACATCGGCCACACGGAACCCGCTTCCGGCCTCTTCGGCATGCTGAAGGCCGTGATGGCACTCGAAAACAACTACCTGCCGGCTTCGCTGCACTTCGACACGCCGAACGAACACATCGACTTCGACGGTCTCAACGTGCGCGTCACGGCGAACCCGATCGAGCTGCTGAGGGGAAAACGCGCTCGCCTTGCCGGCATCAACTCCTTCGGCTTCGGCGGCGCCAATGCGCACGTCGTCATCAGCGATCCGGAACCTGCGGCCGACGAAAGGGCGTCAAACCCATCGTCTTCCGGCCATGTCTTCCTGGCGAGCGCCCATACGGCGTCGAGCCTGGAGGCGCTTCTCAGCGACTATAAGGCGGCGTTCGCACATGCTTCCAAGGGTGAAGCACGGGCGATGATCGCCGCATCAGGTGCAAACCGCACCCATATGCGCCATCGCTTTGCCGCTCGCAGCGATCAGCCGGAAGATATCGTCCGCGCGATCGCCAGCCACCTGGAAAAGCCGGGCTCCGGCATCGGTGAAGTCGGCGAAGCCGTCGTCCGCGACGCCAAGGTCGCCTTCGTCTTCTCCGGCAACGGCTCACAATGGGCCGGCATGGGCGTCGAAGCGTTCCGCGAGAACCTGCATTTCCGTCAGTGCTTCACCTCGGTCAGCGCGCTGTTCAAGTTCCACTCCGACATCGCATTGACCGATCTTCTCACCGATCCTGATCTCGACAAGAAGCTTGGCGATACGAAGATCGCCCAGCCATTGCTCTTCGCGGTGCAGGCCGCCCTCTCCGACTCGCTGGTTGCCATGGGCATCAAGCCGGTCGCAGTCTTCGGCCACTCCGTCGGTGAAATCGCCGCCGCCTACGCCGCCGGTGCGCTCTCACTGGTCGACGCCGTTTCGATCGTGGCGAAGCGCTCGCTGCATCAGGACCTGCTTGCCGGCCACGGCACGATGGCGGCCGTCATGCTCGGAGAAGACGCCGCACGGGCCTTTGCCGAGGCGCGCGGTCTCGACAACCTCTGCGTCGCAGCGGTCAACGCCCACAATTCCGTGACGATCTCCGGACCGGCCGACCAGATCTCGGCCTTCCGCGACGCTGCGCGCAAGGCGAAGATCCCGGTCCAGATTCTCGACATCAACTATCCCTTCCACCACCCGATCATCGATCGGGCGAAGGACGCCTTCCTCTCCGACATTCCGGATATCGCACCGCGCCGCACCGAGCTCGCCTATCTGTCGACGGTCACAGGTGCCGCGCTCGATGGCACGCAACTCGATCCGGACTACTGGTGGAAGAACGTGCGCGAGCCGGTCCGCTTCCAGGCGGCCGCCGAGGCCGCGATCGAGATGGGTTGCCGCCTGTTCATTGAAATTTCGCCGCGTCCGATCCTGTCGTCCTATGTCAAGGAGACGATCAAGCAGGCCGCAGCCCCGGGCATGGTCGTACCGACCCTGCTCCGGGATGTCGGCGAAACCGGCCAGGACCCGATTTCGGCAGCGATGGCGCGTGCCGTCGCGCACGGCGCGGTGGTCGACACGACCCGCGTCTTCGGCAAGCGCAACGCTTCGATCGCCCTTCCCAGCCTGCCGTTCGAGCCCGTCGAGCTGCGCCCCGCGGCAACGACCGACGCTACCGACCTCTTCGGCCGGACCGCCAAGCCCTACCGCCTGATCGGCTGGCGCAGCGACCCGAACAGCGGCAGCTGGAAGAATCATGTCGACGCCCATCTCTTCCCCGACCTCGCCGAACACGTCGTGGACGGCAAGGCGATCCTGCCGGGCAGCGGCTTCATCGAAATCGCTGTCGCCGCTGCACAGCAGTTCTACGGCAGCGACGAAGTTGAGATCACCAATCTGGAGATCGTTCGCCCGCTGGAACTCAGCGATACGAAGATCATGGAGCTGTCGACGGTGCTTTCGCCGGAGACCGGCGACATCGAGATCCGCTCGCGCGAACGGCTGTCGGAAGACGATTGGGCCGTGCATGCGGTTGCCCGCTGCCGCAAGCCATTGCCGGCCGAGGAGCGCGCCTATCCGTCGCTTGCCGGCTTGGCGAAGACCGCAACGGTTGCGCCTGGCCGTGCCTATGAGACGGCGAAACAGTTCGGTCTCGACTACGGCCCGCGCTTCCAGCTGCTGGCCAAGGCCGTCGCCTATGGCGACCGGCTGGTCGATGTCGAGCTGAAGACGCCTGATGCTGCTGGCCATCCGCTCGTCACCTACGCCTTGAACCCGATCTCTGTCGACGCAACCTTCCACGGACTTGTCGCCCTCTTCGATCGTTTCACCGGCGACAAGAGCGGTGCCCCCTATATCCCCGTGCGCTTCGGTTCGGTGCGGGTCGTCAACGGCAGCCAGCCAATCGCGCGCGCAATGATCGAGATCGAGCGCGTCAGCCCCAATTCGATCAAGGCGAAGTTCCATTTCTTCGACAAGTCGGGCGCACCGATCGCGCACTTCGAGGATTGCCGCTTCCGCCGTACCTATCTGCGCAAGCACAAGACGCTCGACGCGCTGTCCTTCCACTACGAGGCCGTGCAATCGGAAGCGACGCTGCCGGGTCTGCAGCGTCAGGCGCCGGCGCCGATCAAGATCGCCATGCCCGCCGCCAGCGAAGCCGGCGTCGACAACACGACGTTGCTCTTCAACGCAGCCATCTATCGCGCCTGCCAGGAGATTGCGCTCAAACTCGCCAAGGGTCGATCGACCATTCAGGGCAACAACCTGCCCGGCGATTTTGCCTTCCAATGTTTCCTGACGAGCTGCCTCTACGTCCTGGAAGACGCCGGTCTCTGCGAGCACAAGGACGGCGTCTGGACGATTGCTCAGGACTTCAACCTGCCGAGCGTCCCGGAGATCCTGCGCGAACTCTATGGCGAGCGGTCCGACCGCGCCGTCGAAGCCGTCTTGATCAACAATGCCTATGCGGAGGCCCTTGCGCGCCTTGACGCGCTCCAGGCCGGCGACGAAACGGCTCATGGCACCACCTTCATCAGCGATGCCACGCTTGATCATCAAGCCGTCCACTCCGGGGCAAGCCGGGAGCGGATGGCGTTCGTCCTCGAGGCGCTCGAAAAGATCCTGACTTCGGCATCTTCCGGCGCGCGCCTGCGCATCGTCGAACTCGGCAGCGTTTCGTCGGCCTTTACCCGCCGACTGGCGACGCTTGCCGAAAAGCACGGCGCAAGCCTCACCGTATTCGAAGCGCGCGACAACGCCCAGCGTGGGCTTGAATTGGCCTTCGAGAACGACGCCCATGTGCGCATTCTCAAAAAGGGTGAGCTTGCAACGCTCACGTCCTTCGACCTCGCAGTCAGCGCCTCTGACGGGCTTTACAGCCTGATCGAGGACGACGTGGCGGTCCGCACCGCGCTTCGCTCGACGCTTCGCGATACCGGCGGGTTGATAGCCGCCGTCAGCGCGCCATCGCTCTTCAACGATTTTGCCCTCGGACTTTCCGAGGGGTGGTTCGCCCGCAGCCAGACCGCGGAGTTCCCGATCGGCAATCTTGCGGCGGTCCCGCACTGGCAGAAATGTTTCGGTGATCTCGACCTGCGCGACGTCAATATTGCAGACCGCGAATGCGCGAGCGGCAATGTCATCCTGCTCGAAGCGCGCGGCGCCGCCGCGGCTGCCGTAAGTGCCGAAGCACCGGCTACCGGCCCCTATCTGCTGCTGCAGATCGCGGGCGGCAAGGGCAACAAGCCTTCGGCATCGGCTATTCCGGTCAATCTCAGCGGCGATATCGCAGCCGACAAAGCAGCGCTTCTCAGCGGTTTCGAGGCCCTTGGCGAACAGCCGCTGCGGGCAATCTTCCTCGCGTCGCCGACAGCTGCATCCCGAACAGACGATTCCGCTTCGCTGCAGACCCAAATCCTTGCTCTCGGCGCCTTCGCCGAAGCCTTGCGTCAGCATATCGGCGGAGCCGAGCCCGCTGGCGAAAATCGTCCGCGTCTCGTGCTCGTCGCGCCAGGCGGAGCCCCGATCGCGAGCCGGACAACGGGCGCAACGGTTCCAAGCGACGGCGTCAATGCCGGTCTCTGGGCCTTCGCCCGCGTGCTTCAGAACGAATATGAGTTCCTCGAAGTGCACTCGCTCGATATCGACGGTTCGCCGACCACGATCGAGCAGATCGCGGCAGCATCTCCGCTGCTCGGCAGCGCCAACGCCAACCGCGAGTGGCTGCTGGAGGGACAAGACGCGGCGCTTTCCGAAATCCGTGCTGTGCCCGGCCCGGTCGACAACGCCCATGCGGCGATCGACACCTTCAAGGCCGCAACGATCCGCCAGCGCGTCAGCTCGCAGGTGGGCAGCATCGTCTGGGAAGAGAGCGACATTCCCGCCGCAGGTCCGGGTGAAGTCGTCGTCGCGGTTGCCGCGACAGGCCTCAACTTCCGCGACGTGATGTGGGCGATGGGCCTGCTGCCCGAAGAAGCGCTCGAAGATGGTTTCGCAGGCGCGACGATCGGCATGGAACTCTCCGGCCACGTGGTTGCCGTTGGCGAAGGCGTCGACGATCTCGTGGTCGGTGATGCCGTCATGGCAATCGCCTCATCCGCCTTCTCGACCCACGCCGTCGTCTCACGCGCCGGCGTCGCCAGGTTGCCGCAGACTGTCAGCCCGGTTGCCGCGGCAACGGTGCCTGTCGCCTTCCTGACCGCCTATTACGCCATGGTGGAACTCGGCCGCATCCAGCCGGACGAAACGATCCTCATCCACGGCGCTGCCGGCGGCGTCGGCCTTGCCGCGCTGCAGGTCGCGAAACTGAAGGGTGCCAAGGTCATCGCCACGGCAGGCACGCGCGAGAAGCGCCGCTTCCTGTCGATGCTGGGTGCCGATCACGTCTTCGATTCCCGTTCGCTCGGTTTCGTCAACGACGTTCGCGCCGTAACGGACGGAGAGGGTGTCGATCTCGTTCTGAATTCGCTCTTTGCCGAAGCCATGGAACAGAGCCTGGCACTCGTGAAGCCCTTCGGTCGCTTCCTCGAGCTCGGCAAACGCGACTACTATGCCGACAGCAAGATTGGTCTCCGGCCCTTCCGCCGCAATGTCAGCTATTTCGGCATCGACGCCGACCAGCTGCTGGTCAACCAGCCGAAGCTTACCAAGCGGATCTTCACCGAGATCGGCGCGCTGTTCGAAGACGGCAAGCTCACGCCGCTTCCCTACCGTGCCTTCGACTTCGACGAGATCGGCAACGCGTTCCGGCTGATGCAGAATGCGGGCCATATCGGCAAGATCGTCGTGTTGCCTCCGGTCACCGGCAAGCATCGCGTCGCCAAGCGCCCGCATGGCGGCATGAAGGTCGATCCGAACGGCATGCATCTCGTCGTCGGCGGCATCGGCGGATTCGGTCTGGCTGCTGCCAACTGGCTCGTCGAAAAAGGCGCGACGAAGATTGCGCTCTGCTCGCGCCGCGGTCAGGCGGATGCCGAAACGACGGCGATGATCGAGGCCTGGGCGAAGGCCGGCGTGTCGGCAACGGTACACGCCTGTGACGTCACCGACCCGACGGCGACCGAGCGTCTCCTCAAGGAGTTGCGTGCGATTGCACCGCTCCGCTCGATCGTCCACGCCGCCATGGTGCTCGACGACGCGCTGATCAGCAATCTCAATCGCGAGCGCAACCGCCCGGTCATCGACACCAAGGCCAAGGGTGCCGCCGTTCTCGATCAGCTGACCAACGACGACAAGCTCGACAACTTCATCCTGTTCTCGTCGGCGACAACGCTTGTCGGCAATCCGGGACAGGCGAACTACGTCGCCGCCAACGGCTACCTCGAAGGTCTCGCCCGCGCCCGTCGCGCCCGTGGTCTTGCGGGTCTTGCCGTCGGCTTCGGCGCGATCGCCGACAAGGGATATCTGGTCCAGAACACCGATGTGAACGATCTGCTCGCCAAGCGTATCGGCAAGACGGCACTGAAGGCACAGACAGCGCTCGACATGGTCGAGAGCCACCTGGCCTTCGATCCGGGCACCGTCGATGCGGCCACGGTGATGATCTCGGAGATCGACTGGTCGGCTGCGCGTAACCTGCCGGTTGCCAAAAACGCCCTCTTCGAAGTCATCCTGCGCAGCGCCGACCAGCACGCCACCGGCGGCGAAGGCGCCCAGATGGACCTCGTCGCAATGATCGAGGGCAAGTCGCCGCAGGAGGCCGAGGACATCCTCTTCGACCTCGTCGCCGGCGAGATCGCCGCGATCCTGCGCGTATCGAAGGATACGGTCACACGCAGCAAGGTGCTGAAGGAAATCGGCCTCGACAGCCTGATGGCGGTCGAACTCGGCATGAGCTTCCAGCAGAATACCGGTTTCGACATGCCGCTCAGTGGGGTCGCGGACAACACGACGGTTGGCGATGTCGCCCGCAAGCTCTATGAGAAGGTCAGCAAGCGCGACCAGAGCGACGATGCCGAGCCCGCCGACGACAAGATCGTCAACGAACTCGCACAGCGGCACGTCGGCACGGCGAAGGAAAAAGCACAGAGCCAATGAGCACGAACGGAAACGGTCCAGGCGCATCCAAGATGACCAGCAGCCTCAAGGAGAACCTGCTGGACCGGATGCGGAACACGCATCAATCCTCCGAGCGCAACCGGATGGCGCGCTCGGAGCGGGAGATGCCGCCGCCGGCGCGCCGGCAGCAGGCCCGTTTCGAAGATCTGCCGGAATACAAGCAGGTGATGACCCAGAAGTTCGCGAGCGAGCAACTCGGCATCGCCAATCCGTTCTATCGCGCGCACCAGACCGCGGCCGGGGCGACCACCGTCATCGACGGCCGCAAGCTGATCAACTTCGCCTCCTACGACTACCTCGGCCTCAACCGCCATGCGGAGGTGCTGGCCAAGGCGCGGGATACGATCGGCACCTTTGGCATCTCAGCCTCGGCGAGCCGCCTCGTCGCCGGAGAGCGGCCGGTGCATATGGCGCTCGAAGAGAAGATCGCGGGTTTCTACGGCGTCGATGCCGCCGTCTGTTTCGTCAGCGGTTACCTGACCAACGTCGCTGCCATCAGCTGCCTGATGGGCCCGAAGGACCTCGTCGTCCATGACGAGTTCATCCACAACAGCGCGCTTGCCGGCATCAAGCTCTCGGGCGCGACCCGGCGGCTGTTCAAACACAATGACGTCGCCGATCTCGAACACGTGCTGCGCACCGTCGCGGGCGACTATCGCCGCATCATGGTCATCGTCGAGGGCATCTACTCGATGGACGGTGACGTCGCCGACCTACCGGCTCTTCTGAAGCTCCGGGCCGAATACGGCTTCTGGCTGATGGTCGACGAGGCGCACTCGCTCGGCGTCCTCGGCAAGACCGGCCGGGGGCTTGCCGAGCATTTCGGCGTCGATCCGCATGAGATCGACGTCTGGATGGGCACGCTGTCGAAGACCACCTCGAGCTGTGGCGGTTACATCGCCGGTAGCGAAGCACTGGTCGAGGTGCTCAAGGCATCCGCCGGCGGCTTCGTCTACAGCGTCGGCCTTGCGCCGGTGCTGGCCGCATCCGCCACCGCGAGCCTCGACGTGCTGGAACGCGAACCGGCGCGGACGGCGGCATTGCGCCGCAACGGTGCCCTGTTCCTGAAGCTTGCCAAGGAAGCCGGCCTCGACACGGGTCTCAGCAGCGGCTTTTCCGTCGTTCCTGTTATCGTCGGCGATTCCCTGCGTGCCGTTCAGCTTTCGAACGATCTGCTTGCCGAAGGGGTCAATGCACTGCCGATCATCCATCCGGCGGTGCCCGAGGGTCTAGCGCGCCTGCGCTTCTTCATCACCAGCGATCATACGGAAGAGCAGATCCGCCGGACGGTAACATTGACGGCGGAACGGCTGACGGACCTCACCGAGCGAAACTTCGGACTGGGCGGCATTGACATCGATCAGATGATGAAAGCGCTCTCGGCGCGCTGACCCGAGATCACTGCGTCGTTTTCGCGCAATTGTGGACGCAAAACCGCTTCGCACTTTTCCTGGAATTGCTCTTGAGCGGGATATCAGCATGACGCATGTGATCATCACCGGTGGCTCGAGCGGTATCGGATTTGCAGTTGCATCCATCTACGCGGCTCGTGGCGCCCGCGTCTCGCTGATCGCGCGCTCTCGAGACCTTTTGGAACGGGCGCAAGCAGACCTGGCCCGCTCAAGCGGGAGCAGCGCCGACAACATCAGGATCGAGGCTGCCGATGTTGCTGCGGAAAGCGATGTCGAGGCGGCGATCCTACGGTGCGAACAAGCCTTCGGTCCTTGCGACATCCTGGTGACATCGGCAGGTATCGTCGAGCCCGGCCGTTTCGAGGAACTCGACAGCGCTTCATTCCGACGCCAGATGGAAACCAACTTCTCCGGCACGGTGCACGCGGTCCGTGCTGTCTATGACGGCATGAAGCGGCGTGGCCATGGCCGGATCATGATGATCTCCTCCGGCGCCGGCCTCATCGGCATCTACGGCTATTCCGCCTATTGCGCGTCGAAGTTCGCGCTGCACGGCTTCGCCCAGGCGCTGCGCTCGGAAGCCTGCGCCCACGGCGTCAGCGTCTCCGTGTGTTTTCCGCCGGATACGGAGACACCCCAGTTTCAGCGCGAACTCGCAAGCCGTCCTCCGGAAGCGGCCAAAATCATGGGCACGGTCCGTCCCTGGCCTGCCGACGCCGTGGCGAAGACAATCGCCAAGGGCATCGACCGCGGGCGGTTCGAAATCTACTTCGGCACCACGCTCTTTCTCCTCGGCCGCTTCGCGCCGGCCATTCGTCCCTTGCTCAACTGGTGGTTCGACAGGGTGATTGCGCGCGGCGGCAACACCGCGACGCATAATAGTGGAGTGTCGGAGCGCCGGACCTGACGGCGCTTGTACGTCCAAGCGATAAGATCTAAGTGTCGGGCGGACGCTGTGCCGCATCAAGCGGCGTCGGCCGGCATGAAGACATGAAGGTTTCCGCTTGGCGTTGCTTCCCTTTCAGCTGCACGACTACCCAAGAACACTGACGCTCTGTTGTTACGTGCTCTCCTGTGCGGTGATCTTCTTTACCGATCGCTTTGCCCTGCCGAAGCGGGAGCGGCGCGCCCATCCCTCGCCCTTCGGGCGGACGCAGGATGTCGTCGATGCGGTTGCCCGCCTGCCGGTCATCGCGCTGGTCTTTGCAGGATTCTTCGCCGGCTCCTGGCGGCCGCTGTATGCCGCAGCCGGCACGATGAGCTTCTTCATCATCTTCACCGGCATTTCCCGCGCCAAGTTCAAGTTCATCCGCGAGCCGCTGATCTTTTCGGATATCGCGCTCGTCGTCGACGTCTTCAAGTACAAGACGATTTTCTATGCGAGTTCTTTAAACGTCGTCTTCTGGACCGTCGCCTTCCTCTATGTCTTCGGCGTGTCCGGCCTTTACATGTATTTCGAGCCGGCCATCCTGCCCGATCGCGGCAAGGCGTTCTGGATCCTGTTGATGCTCGGGATCGCCTACGGACCCTGGCTTCTGCTCTTCTACGGCCCGGTGAACCGCCCGACGGCGGCGCTGGTGCAAAGGCTGCTGAAAACACTCGACGTCAAGGTGAACACGGTGCGCTTCGGCACCTTCGGCTCGGTCGTGTTCCGCTTCATCGTCTGGCTCGGCGTGCGGCGTGAAAAGATCGTCGCGGAACTCTCCGAGATCGTCCGGGCCGCCGTGCATGATCTGATCGGCGACGACGGCTCGCCGCTGATCGTCGTCTGGCAATCGGAATCCTTCATCGACATGCGGCACTTCGGCGTCGATACGCTTGACATGCCGACCTTGGATCGGCTGCGGCGCGAGGCGGTGCAATGGGGTCGCCTCAGCAGCGTCTTCGAAGGCGGCTATACGCTGCGCACGGAATTCGCGGTCATCAGCGGCCTGGTGCCTGACGACATCCACGTCGACGCCAGCTACCCCTATCTCAGGGCCTCGCACTATGCCGACGTGGTCTGGCCGGGAAAGATGAAGCGCGCCGGCTGGAACACGCATTTCATCCATCCCTATGACCGCACCTTCTTTCTCCGGCACAAGGCGATGCCGCAACTCGGCTTTTCCAAGCTGACCATGCTCGACGGCTTCGACCATCGCCCCGAAAGAGACGGCCCCTACGTCTCCGACGAGAAGCTTGCGGCAAAAGTGATCGACGCATGCGAGAAGCTGCCGGAGGATGAAAACGGCTTCATCTTCGTTGCCTCCATGGCCAATCACGGCCCGTGGGAGCCGGGTCGCGTCGGTGATCTTACCAATCCCGTCGATATCTATCTGGCCATTCTCGAACAATCCGATGCGGCGCTGAACACGCTGAGCGAGCGGCTCGACAAGCTGGACCGCCCGGTCTGGCTCGTCTTCTACGGCGACCATGCGCCGCTGCTCAAATCCTTTGCCGATCCCTTCCCGGACCCGCGAACCGACTACCTGATCGTACCGCTTGCCAAGGCCAAGTCGTCTTCCCACAAGCCGGTGGAACCGAGTAGTGTCGAAGCCTGGAACTTGCTCGAGGCCCTGCTCAACCACGCCAACCTCAGAAAGGATACGCTGCGGTAGCGGCGCTCGACGGATGGAGAACGCTTCGATGACATCGACCGGGGCGGTCGATCGGCCAAGGCGACGGGTGTTCCTGTTCCTGCAAGGTCCTTCGTCGCCGATCTTCCGCAAGATCGCCGATCGGCTCGAAGCCATTGGCCACACCTGCCTGAGGATCAACCTCAATGTCGGCGACCAGATCATCTGGGGCCGCAAAGGTGCCTATAATTATCGCGGCACGGCGGCCGATTGGCCAGCCTATCTCGAGGCCTTCATCGCGCGCCATGGCATCACCGACATGCTGCTGCTCGGCGAGGAACGCGCCTACCACCAGGAAGCCACCACGGTCGCGCGGCGCAAGGGTGTCGCAGTCGCCATCGTCGAGATGGGGTATCTTCGGCCGGACTGGCTGACGCTCGAGCGCAACGGCATGTCCTCGAATTCGCATTTTCCGTCCGATCCGGCGCAGATCCTTGCGGCAGCAGCGGGCGTCCCGGAACCGGACTGGCGCAAGCACTATAGCCAGACGTTCCTCGCCGATGCGAGCTATGACCTGCTCTACAATCTGCCGAACGTCTTTCTCTGGTTCCTCTTCCCACACTATCAGCGCCACGCGATCTTTCATCCACTCGCCGAATATGCGGGCTGGGTCCGCCGGCTCCTGTCCGAAAAGCGGCGCAACGCGGAGGCCGAGGCGACCATTGCCAAACTGCTTTCTGCGGATGCGCCCTATTTCGTCTACCCGCTGCAGCTCGAAACCGATTTCCAGCTCAGGGCCCACTCACCCTTCCATAGCCAGAGGCAAGCGATTGCCGAAGTGCTGGCTTCCTTCGCCACCTTTGCCGCACGCGATGCACGCCTGGTCTTCAAGGTGCATCCGCTCGACAACGATCTGATCCCCTGGCGCAGGATCATCGAAGAACGAGCGGCAGCGTTCGACCTTCGCGGGCGCGTCTTCTATCTCGATGGAGGCAACCTCGATACGCTTGGGGAGGCAAGCGCAGGCATGGTCACGGTCAACTCGACGGCCGGTCTGCATGCCTTGAAGCAGGGGCGACCGGTGAAGGTGCTCGGCACGGCCTTGTTCGACATCGCCGGACTGACCGACCAGCAGCCGCTCGACGATTTCTGGCGTGCGCCGCAGGCGCCAGATCCGGATCTGGCGAACGCAATGTTCCGCCTGCTCGCCGCCTCGATCCAGGTACGCGGAAATCTTTATTCGCGCGCCGGAAGCGATGCCGGCGCCGAGGCGATCGCCACGCGGCTGAACGAGAACAGCCTCAACCAGCCAGGCGCCTTCGTGGACCCGCCACCACGCCGCAAGCCGCAAAAGCGGCCGAGGATCGCCTCCTCCGCGTGACGACGACTGACGTAACAGCGGGTCTGTTAAGCCAGACTACCGCCGCGCCGTCGCGACGGCGAAGGCCGCCAGGAGCATCAGGCCTGCCGCTGCCAAAGGCAGCACAAAGAAGGCTGCCCGGGCATAGGCTGCACCGAACCCGATCGTGCCGACAAAGAGCGCGATATAGGTGACGCCGCTGTTCAGCCCCATGATCGCGCCGCGCTTGGCGGGGTCGAGGCCGGTGAGCCGCATGATCAGCACATTCAGCCCGAAATGGTTGGCAAGCCCCCAAAGGAAGACGACGGCCAGCATGGCAGCGTAGGAGCCGCTCGCCACAGCCATGGCAACGTAGACGCCCGCGACCGCCAGGAAGATCAGCGGCAACAACCGGGCGGCGGCGAAACGATCGATCAGGCGGTCAAGAAAAGCGGCGGCGCCGAAACCGAATCCATAGGAAACGGCGATGAGACCGTTGGCGGTGACAGGCAGGCCGAGTGCGGCATGCAGGTGCTCGCCGATATAGGCATAGACGCCGTAGAAGGCGGCCATGAAGGCGGCGCAGGCGATCAAGAGCGGTGCAACGCCGGGAACACTCAATGCCGCCAGCGGTGATGTCGCTGTACCGGTGGCGCCTTCCTGCGCCGGCGCAAACTTGACCGCAGTGCAGGCGATCAACGTGGCGGCGGCGACAATGACATAGACCGTGCGCCAACCGGCAAAATCAGCGATCGCTGCCGATAGCGGCACGCCCGCCACCATGCTGAGCGTCCAGCCGGTCAGCACCAGGCCGATCGTCTCGCTCTCGCGTCCGGTCGGCGCAATGACCGAGGCCAGCGTATAGATCGAGGGAAGCGCAATGCCCGCGGCCAGACCGACGACGAGCTGGGCGGCAACCAGGAACGCAAGCGATGGCGCGAGCGCACTGCCGCCGAGCCCTGCAGCCAGAAGCAAGAGAGCCGCAGCCAACATGCGGCGCGGACCATGGCGATCGATGAAGCGGCCAAGGAAAACGGCGCTGACGGCCGTGCCCAGGCCAAAGACGGCAGAGGCCGTCATGACGGCGGGAACGTTGGCGCCAAGGCTTCGCGCCACCTCCGGCGCGATCGGCCCGAGGGCGAGGGAGTTGGAGCCGATGACGCCGATGCAGATGGTGAGCAGGTAGGCGAAGGGCGGGATACGTGCCCTGTCGACTGAACCGCTGGAAATGGATTGATTGATGTTCGTCATTGTCTCATGTTTGCAGAATGAAATTCAGCAGCAAGAGGAAACATCGGAATGGATCAAAATACAGATGACGTTCGGCGGAAGCGTCCACCGGAGCGCGACCTCGACGCGATGGACCGAAAACTATTAGGCGTGCTGGTCGAGGATGCGACGACGAGCTATGTCGAACTCGGTGAACGGGTCGGGCTTTCGCCACCGGCGGCGCATGAGCGTGTGAAGCGGCTCAGGCGATCAGGGGCGATCCGCCGCGTGGCAGCGCTGATCGATCCCGAGGCCGTCGGCAAGACGTTGCTCGCCTTCGTCCATGTCGACACGACCGGCTGGGGAAAGACACAGGCGCTGCTTGCCATCGAGGAATGCCCCGAGGTGGAGGAGATCCACTCGGTCGCGGGCGATACCTGCATGCTGCTCAAGGTCCGCACGGAAAGCACCCATGCGCTGGAAGGCCTGCTGGCGCGGCTCTACGACACGCCCGGCGTCAAGGCGACGCGCAGCTATGTGGTGCTTTCAACCTATCTGGAACGGCCGGTGCAGCCGGGCACGACGGGCGACTGGCCCGCCGTGGTCAAGGGTTAGGCAGCTTTCGCGAGGTGTACCAGCCCTCAGACGACGCCGGCGCGCAGCAGGTCGTGAATGTGCAGGATGCTGACCGGTGCTCCGCCATCGCCGACGACGAACAGCACCGTTACCTTGTGCTGCTGCATGAATTCCATGGCGCCACTCGCGAGCACGTCGCCACGGATCACCCGCGGATTGCGCGACATCACCGCCTCGACCGGTTGCTGGAGCAGATCGCCCGACATGTGGCGGCGCAGGTCGCCATCGGTGATCACACCGACAAGCTTGCCGGTGTCATCGACGATACCGACGACGCCGAAACCCTTCGACGACATTTCGATGAGGGCCTCGCTCATCGGGCGTCCCGTCTGGAGCAGCGGCATCTGGGCGCCCTCGTGCGCCAGTTCGCGGACCAGCCGCAACTGCGCGCCGAGCTTGCCACCGGGGTGGAATGTCTTGAAGTCTTCGGCCGAAAAGCCGCGCCGCTCCAGAAGGGCGATCGCCACCGCATCGCCGACGGCGAGCTGCAGCATTGCGGATGTCGTCGGCGCGAGGCCGTGCGGGCAGGCCTCCTGCACCTTGGGCAGCACGATCGGCACTTCGGAATTCCGCGCCAGCACGCTGTCGCGGTTGGCACAGATCGAGACGATCGGCACGTTGAAGCGCTTGGCATAGGTGAGCATGTTGGCGAGCTCGGCCGTCTCTCCCGACCACGAGAGCAGGATCAGCACGTCCTGCGAGGTGACCATGCCAAGGTCGCCGTGGCTCGCTTCGGTCGGATGCACGAAATAGGCCGAGGTGCCGGTCGATGCCAGCGTCGCAGCGATCTTGCGGCCGATATGGCCGCTCTTGCCGACGCCGGAGACGACGACACGCCCCTGGCTCTCGCCGATCAACTCGACGGCATCGACGACACTGCGGGCAAAAGCTTCGTCGGAGCCAAGGTGGTCAGTCAGCGCCTTAATGCCGACCATTGCCGTCGTCAGCGTCCGGCCGATCGACTCCAAAGCCGCAACCGCGGTGCGCTCATGCGCAGATGCTTGTCTCAAACCCATGATGACCCCGATCTTACGAAGACTTAAGTGGCAGGCTGCATCGCTGCCCGCCAGACCATTGACGGCAGATAAGCGCTTTTTCTTGGCAAACCAAGCCTTGGAAGCAGACTTCGGGGGAAAACTGGCGCGATCGGTGGCGTTTTCGTCAGCCGGCCCGCATTTCTTCGACAGTTTCGAGCGGCATCGACTTGTCGGCGGCGAATTCTTCAAGCGTCATCGAGTCGAGGATCGCAGCAACGGCGTCGCGCACCGTGGTCATCGATACCCGCACCTGACAGGTCTCGGGATCGTTGCAGTCCTCGCAGACCTCATAGGCCGTGCGGCTGGCACAGCGGATCGGTGCAAGCGGCCCGTCCAGCGTGCGGATCACATGACCAATGCGAATTTCGGCAGCGGGCCGCGACAGCGAATAACCGCCGCCCGGGCCCTTCTTCGAGCGCAGCATGCCGGCGTTGCGCAGTTCGAGCAGGATCGTGTCCAGGAACTTCTTCGGGATATTGTTGCGCTGGGCGATTTCGGTGATGAAGGCGGTCTCCCCCGGCTCCAGCCGTGCAAGATCGACCAAAGCCTTCAGACCGTATTTTCCCTTCTTCGTCAGCATTCCGGCACGCTTTCCCTGCGGCTCCCGATACGGGAATCATCCGCGCAAATGCAAATATATATTGGCATAGCACAAGAAACGTACTGCCAACATATAATTATAGTGGGGAATTGGCCGAAGTCGCGGCCACGCTTGCAGCGGAAGCAACGACGATTTTCAGATGTATCGGGCGGATGCGGGAGAAAAGCCGAAAACGACCTTTCTCACCCGCTTCATGCCGCTGCGCTGTGACCCCGCCGCTTCGCCGACACGGCCTGGTGGGCCAGCAGCTGGCGGATCGCGGCACGTGCTTCCTCGGCCGAGCCGAAGCGCTTCGCGTCCAGATCCCAGACGTGATACTTCACCGCCACGAACTTGAAGCGATCTTCATCCGGGACGACCACACCGACGGCTTCGCCGCCAAATTCGATAACTTGCTTGCTCATACAAATAACGCTCCTTCCACGCCGGAGGCGCGGAGACTTTCAATTTCGGCAAAAGATAAAGTTCGAGGGGTTCGACGGTCACATTCGGCAGAGATTGCGAATGTGACGTTTTTTCTCTGTTGCGCGACAAAGGAGACGCGTGCCGAAGAAGGCGGCGGTCGAGACGTTTCCGAACATGTCACTCTCCTTTGGCTGGCCCGGCATCAGCATGCCGGTGCGTTTGATGAACAACCGTGAGGCGGACTCCCCGCGTCACGTATTGGCAAACTAGAATAATCTACCAATTCCGTCAATTAAAAAGATGAAGATGCGAAAAATAATTCTCACCCTTCAAATCTTAGGGGGACGCGGACGCAAAATCCGTTCTCCCGCCCCGGAACCGGAGACCCTCGCTATCTAGGTAGCGAAGAATCAGTCTGCAAGGCACGAGGGGGATAAAGACAGCACATTCGGACAAAAAAGGGGCGGCCCGCCGGGCCGCCCCTTCACGTTTTGTATCCCGGGACCGCCGGATCACGCCGCCGGCGTGCCCGCCTGGGGCGTGGTGCTCGAACGAGACGCTTCGCGATCTTTCCACCAACGGTTCAGGAAGAGCAGGATCGGTCCGCCGATATAGATCGACGACGTGGTCGCAACGATCACGCCGAAAATCATCGGCCAGGCGAAGCTCTTGACCGCGTCGCCACCCCAGATCGCCATCGGCACCAGCGACAGGGCCGTCGCCATCGAGGTGAAGATGCATCGCGCGATCACCTGGTTGATGCTCATGTCGATCAGGTCGGAGAACGGCATCGACTTATACTTGCGGAGGTTCTCGCGCATGCGGTCATAAACCACGACCTTGTCGTTGACCGAGTAGCCGATCATCGTCAGCAGCGCGGCGATGGCCGTCAGGTTGAAGTCGATGCCCGTGAGCGCGAAGAAGCCGATCGTCTTGGTGATGTCCAGCAATAGAACTGCGATCGCGCCGACGGCGAAGTGCCATTCGAAGCGGAACCAGATGTAGAGCAGGATCGCCACCATCGCGAGACCGACGGCGAGGAAGCCCGAACGGGCAAGTTCGGTGCTGACGGTCGGTCCGACGACCTCGGTACGCTCGAAGGTCGCATCGGAGATTGTCTGGACTACGGTGTCCTTGATGCGGTTCAGTGCCGCCGTCTGCTCCTGCTCGCCGCCCGGCTGACGCTGAACGCGGATCAGAACCGACTTGTCCTGGCCGAACTCCTGCAGCGCCACTTCGCCGATGTTGAGCGCTTCGAGGTTGTGGCGCAGCGTCGGAAGGTCGAGCGTGTTCTTCGAGGTGGTTTCGACCTGAATACCGCCGACGAAGTCGATGCCGTAGTTGAGGCCCGGCGTGAAGAACAGCACCACCGAGCTAATCGACAGGAACGCCGACATCCCGATGGCGACGAAGCGGCCCTTCATGAAGGAGAAGGACGGAAGCTTCGGAACCTTGCCGAAGAGCGACGGAATTTCGAGCTTCTTCATCTTCCGGCGAACGACGACCTCACGCATCATCAGGCGTACGACGGTGATCGACGTGAACATCGAGATGATGATGCCGAGCATCATGGTGACCGCGAAGCCCTTCACCGGGCCGGAGCCGAAGGCGAACAGCAGCACGGTGCCCGAAAGCGTCGTGACGTTGGAGTCGATGATGGTTGCGTAGGCCTTGTTGAAGCCGATATCGAGCGCCTTCATCGCGCCGGCGCCGCCTTCCGTCTCTTCGCGAATACGCGCGTTGATCAGGATGTTGGCGTCCACCGCCATGCCGATGCCGAGAATGATACCGGCGATGCCGGGCAAAGTCAGCGTCGAGCCGAGCATGGCCAACAGCGCGATCGTCAGGATCGTGTGCAGCACCAGGCCGACATTGGCGATCATGCCCCATGCGCCGTAGAGCACGACCATGAGGGTAACCACGAGGGCGAAGCCGGCAAGGCCGGTATAGATGCCCATGCGGATGGAATCCGAGCCGAGGTTCGGGCCGACCGAGCGTTCTTCGATAACAGTCAGCGGTGCAGGCAGCGCGCCCGAGCGCAGGAGCGCTGACAGAACGGTTGCTTCCTGTGCGGTGAAATTGCCGCTGATCTGGCCATTGCCACCGATGATCGGCTCGCGGATGACCGGTGCCGTCAGAACCTTGCCGTCAAGCACGATCGCAAAAGGCCGGCCGACAGCGGCCTGGGTAATTTCCGCGAACTGGCGGGCACCCAGGGAGTCGAAGGTGAAGGAAACGATCGGCTCGTTGGTGCGCTGATCGAAGCCGGCCTTGGCATCGGCCAGCCGCTCGCCCGAAATCGCAACGCGACTTTCGACCGCATATTTGTTGTTGTCGTGCGCACCCGGCAGGATGTCGACGCCACGTGGTGCCGGCTGATTGGGATCCACAGTCTGGTCGACCATGTGGAAGCTCATCTGGGCTGTGGAGCCGAGAAGCTGGCGCAGTGCCGTCGGATCCTCGAGGCCTGGAAGCTGGACGAGGATGCGGTCGGAGCCGACGCGCTGGATCAGCGGCTCGGCAACACCGACGGTATCGACGCGCTGACGAATGATTTCCAGGCTCTGCTCAACCGCCTTGGTGGTGCGGTCGGCGAGGCCGGCCTCGGTCATGGCGACCGTGATGGTGTCGCCATCCTCGGTGACCGCGATATCGGAAGCCGAGCCGCCAAAGCCGAGCGTGCCAACCGGGGCAGCCAACTCTTTAAGCTTCGGCAGAACCTTCTCGCGGTCGGCAGCGTCTTCGATCTTGACCGTCACGGTGTCGCCGGCGATGCGGGCCGACGAAGCCGGAACGCGTTCGGCGCGCAGCGCCCGACGCGTATCGTCGAGTAAGGTTTCGAGGCGGGCCTTGCGCAGGCCGGCGGCGTCGACTTCGAGGACGAGGTGCGAACCGCCCTTGAGGTCGAGGCCGAGAGTCACCGGCTTGACCGGCAGCCAGGCGGCGAATTGTTCACGCTGTGCTGGCGTCAGCACGTTGGGAAGCGCCGCGACGCATCCGAAGATGATCACGGCGACATAGACGAGAATCGCCCATTTCGATGTACGCATGTTGTGGTTCCAAAAGAGCCTGCACGGGCACGGGGCGCGTCGTCAGGACTTTGTTTCATCAATGGCGGCGTAGCGGTCCAAGCCGCAAACGAGCCAGAATATGCTTGATGGATCAGGCGCGCGGGGGTGCGCGAATATGGGGCCCATGGCTCGAAGCCCCGCCGATCTGCTCTGCGACACGGCGCAGGAACCGACCGTCCGACGATTGGGGAAATTCCAGCTCCGCGGATACCGGCAGCAGCGCCGGTAACCCATCGTCGGTCGCGGACTTCGCGTCCTTGCGCTCGGCCGTGAACCGAAGGTCTGAAAGCGGTGTCGCCCGCGAGATCTGCCGGGCCGCAGGGCGACCGGTCGAACCGGTATCGGTGACATTGCCGGCCTGGGCGCCAGAGGACGAGCGGGACGGAATGCTCTGCCCAACCGAGATGACCTGCATTGCGAAGGAGGCGCAGAACAGCCACAGCACGGCGAGAAGCCGGCCGGCCTGCATATTCTTGCTGCCACCACCAAAGCGGTCCATCGAGGACGCGGTCCCTTTCCTTGGCGCCTACAAGACGCGCGGCGCTCCAGCGCCAGCGAGACGAAACTCAGCCCGAATGCCCGACCTTAACGAAAGAACGTGGCCGGATTCGAGCATGGGCGCCCTTAACACCATTGCGGGCCGGAAAAGTCAAATCCGGCCCGTTGTGCGACTGAGGCGCGGTCAGGCCGAGAGACCCGCCGTCCGCCTCTCGTGGATCTCGATGAGCGACGGGCCTTTGCGCTCTGCGGCTGCGGCAAGCGCCTGGGCCAGATCGGCAACCGCGGTGAGCCGCTGCCCCTCGACCCCATAGGCCTTGGCCGCCATCAGGAAGTCCGGCGCCGAGGGCCTGACCCCTTCAGGGGTAACGCCGGCGTCGACCATGTAGGACTCGATCTCCTGGTAGCCGTCATTGTTCCAGACGAGGAAGATCACCTTCGCCTGCGCATCCACCGCGGACCCGATCTCGGCCAGCGAGAACTGGAAGCCGCCGTCGCCGACAAGGCACACGACCGGACGCGACGGATCGGCAACCGCAGCGCCCACGGCCGCCGGCGGAGCGTAGCCGAGCGAGCCGTAGCCGGTCGCGGAATTGAACCAGCTGCGCTGGCGCGGCGCATCGCAATAGAGATTGCCGGCATAGACGGCCTGGGTCGAGTCACCGACAACGGTGCAGTCCGGCAACGTCCTGTAGACCGTGTCGATGATGCCGATCTCGGCCTTCATCTTCGGCGTCAGTTCCTTCAGCGCTGCCCGTCTCGCGGTTTCGGCGCGCCCGACGCCATCCTTCGCGGTGTGGCCGGGCAGGAAGGCGAGGATGCCTGCCGTGGCCGCCTTGGCGCCGGAGAGAATGGAAAGGGCTGCATGCGGCCCGCGCGCGAGCTGCGCTGAGTCAATGTCGGTGCGGATGAGATTGCGCAAGGCCGGGAAACCGCCATCGGCATACATGTCGTAGTCCGTCTGGCCCATTTCGGTGCCGAGCGCCAGGACAAGGTCCGCTTCCTTGAGGAGCGACCGCACCGCCTTCAGGCTGGGGCTTGCGGGAACGCGCAAGGGGTTGCCGGCGAGCATGCCGCGGGCGTTGACCGTGGTGACGACAGGCGCGCCGATCTTCTCGGCAAGCGCCGTCACTTCGGCTTCCGCCGTCAACGCGCCGCCGCCGCAGATGATCACCGGCCGCGAGGCGTCGGCGCAGAGGATCGCTGCACGCTGCAGCGTCTCGCTGTCGGAGCGTGGGCGCGTCGCCGTCGCCGGGCGCACCGCCTGCGGCGCGATCTTCGCCGCCATCACGTCGGTCGGGATCTCGATGTGCACCGGCCCCGGCCGGCCGGAGACGAGCACCGAGAAGGCGCGGTCGACGACGAAAGGCAGGTCTTCCGGATTGAGCAGCGTGTGCGAGTAGAGCGCCAGCGTTTTCATCATGCCATGCTGGTCGGGAAGCTCATGCAAGAGCCCGCGACCGTGACCAAGCGAATCGCGGCGATTGACGCCGGAAATCACCAGCATCGGGATCGAATCCTGCCGGGCCTGCGCCATCGCCGTGATGGTGTTTGTGAGCCCCGGACCGGTGATGACGAGGGCGACACCCGGCTTGCCGCTGACCCGGGCATATCCATCGGCCATGAAGCCCGCACCCTGTTCATGGCGCGGGGTCACATGGCGGATCTTCGATGCCGCCAGCCCGCGATAAAGCTCGACCGTGTGCACCCCGGGAATGCCAAAAACCACCTCGACGCCATTGGCCTCGAGCAGATCGACCAGCACTTCTCCAACTGTTTTTTCCATCGTCATGCGCAGCGCTCCTTACGCAGGCTGGACCGCTCGGCGAGCGCAGCGATGCGACGGCAGGCCTCGTCGATGTCCCGATCAGGCACGGTCAGGCTGACGCGCAGATAGTTCTGCGCCTGATCGCCAAAGGATGATCCAGGCATGACGGCAACCCCCTCCTCTTCGAGCAGCGCCCAGGCAAACGCATCGCCGTCAAGGCCGGTTCCGGAAACGTCGATCACAATGAACATGCCGGCTTCCGGCGCGAACACCTCGATGCCGGGTGCCGCGGCAAGACCGGCTACGATCTGTGCGGCACGGGACTGATAGGACTCGCGCATCCGCCGCGCGGTATCGATGTCATGGGTCAGGGCATAGGCGGTCATGTCGGCGATGAAAGGCTGGGTGCCGAAGAGCATCGTTTCCGAAACCGGCAGCAGCCGGTTGGCAAACTCGACCGGGCCGACTGCCCAACCACTGCGGAAGCCGGGCGCGGCGTGGGACTTGGAGATCGACGAGACGACGACGGTGCGTTCGGCGAGATCCGGATTGTCGAAGGGCGAGGCAAAGACGGCGTCGAAGACAAGTTCCTCGTACACCTCATCGCAGACGATCCAGAGATCGTGACGGCGCGCGACCTCGCCGATCGCGGCGATCTCGGTCGCGGTCAGCACGGCCCCGGTCGGATTGTGCGGCGTGTTGAGCAGCAGCACCCGGCTCTCGGGTGTGATCGCCTTTTCAAGATCTTCGGCCTGCATGTGGAAGCCGAATTCCGGCTTCAGCGGCACCAGCACCGGATGGGCGCCGGTGGAGCGGATCACGCCCTCATAGGTCGCATAGAGCGGGTCGCCGACGAGCACCGCGTCGCCGGTTTCGACCAGGGCCAGCATCACGGAGAAGAGCGCCGTCTGGGTGCCGGGGAAGCACAAGACGTTCGCCGCGGTGACGTCGTCACGGCGCCGGCGATATTT
The DNA here is from genome assembly GCF_014852025.1 of Ensifer sp. ENS10. NCBI lineage: Bacteria > Pseudomonadati > Pseudomonadota > Alphaproteobacteria > Hyphomicrobiales > Rhizobiaceae > Ensifer > Ensifer sp. ENS10. Next base: position 519,381 of record NZ_JACVAS010000001.1, on the reverse strand, counting down.
TTCCGCGAGAGCAGCCACGACCGGCGGCTCGCCGCGGCCATTGGAATAGCGGTAGCGCCCGGCATTCATCGCGCGCTGGCATTCATCGAGAAGGGCGCGGTCCGGCGGAAGGTCCGGTTCGCCGATGGTCAGTTCGATGATGTCGGCGCCACTTGCCTTCAGTTGGCGGGCACGAATATGCAGCGACCATTTTCCCGAACCAAGATCGGCAAGACGTTCGGTGATGGACGCGTAGCGCATGGTGTTCTCTCCCGTTGTCATTGTTTTGCAGTTCCGATCGACGTGCCGAGCAGTGCCTCGGCCGACGACATGGCGATGGCGACCAGTTCACCCTCGCGAAAGAGGTCGCCCGCCAGGCACCCCTCCACCCAAAGACCGTCGACCAGCCCGTTGATGGCGATGGCGAACGCCCGGCAGGTTTCTGCGTCCGCCGGTTTGCCCTTCGCCGCAAGAAAATCGGCGAGCAGTTCCTGCAGTGTGTTGCGGAAGGCGAGGTAGCCTTCGCGATGGATCTCGGCGAGCACCGGATCGACACGCACCTGGCTGATGAAGGCAGCCCACAGCGAGATGCTCCGGCTGTCGGCCACCGGTTCGGTGAGGTTGATCGCGATGAAATCCCTGAGGCGGGTTTCCGGATCGCCCTCCACCTGGCTCGCCTTGTCCGTCAAGGATGCGATGACGGCGCGATAGGCCTCGGCAACCATCTGATCCTTCGATTCGAAATAGTGGCGCACGAGCCCGGCCGTCACGCCTGCGCGGATCGCGATCTGCCGCACCGTCGCGCCCTTGAGCCCAAATTCGGAGATGCAATCGAGCGTCGCCTCGATCAGCTCCTGGCGACGCTCGCCTTCCGGAGCGCGGTGAAAGCTGCGCCGATTCATGCGGCGACCCGCTGGAACAAGTGCCCTGGCGCGGTCGACGATGGCTTCGGCCGGAACGGGGACATGGGCGGCTCCTTCGGGAAATCAAGGCTGGGGGCGGGCGTCGAAAAATCGACGATGCGTATTATTATACGCTTGAATAATAGCGACACAAGTGCAACCATGCCAATCAACAAAACCGTGACAGGCCAAAGATGCCGCGCGGAAAACGACAGGGGAACTGTTCTCATGCTGACAGAAAAAGCGCGCAGAGCCGTTGGAGCGGCGTGCCGATGACGGATGCGGCCCAGGCAATCGCGGTCACTGACCTGCACAAGCGTTTCGGGCCATTGGAAGTGCTGAAGGGTGTTTCGCTGACGGCGAAACAGGGCGACGTGATCGCCATCATCGGCGGCAGCGGCTCCGGCAAATCCACCTTCCTGCGCTGTATCAACCTTCTGGAACTCCCGTCCGCGGGCAGCGTCAGCGTGCATGGCGAGAAGATCCGGATGAAACCCGACGGCCGAGGCGGCCTCGTGCCGGAGGACCGCCGCCAAGTCCAGCGCATCCGCAGCCAGCTCGGCATGGTCTTCCAAAGCTTCAATCTCTGGCAGCACATGACCATCCTCGAAAACGTCATCGAGGCGCCGATCCACGTGCTCGGCAAGCCGAAGGCCGAAGCGGTCGCCACCGCCGAAACGCTGCTCAAGCGCGTCGGCCTCTATGAGAAGCGCGACGCTTACCCGGCCTTTCTTTCCGGTGGCCAACAGCAGCGCGCGGCCATCGCGCGGGCGCTCGCCATCCAGCCGCTGGTCATGCTCTTCGACGAGCCGACCTCGGCGCTCGATCCTGAACTCGTCGGCGAAGTGCTTTCGGTCATCGGCGATCTCGCGCGCGAGAAGCGCACGATGATCCTGGTTACCCACGAGATGAAGTTCGCGCGCGACGTCGCCAACCACATCGTCTTCCTCCACAACGGCGTGATCGAGGAACAGGGCCCGCCAGAGGCCATCTTTGGTTCGCCGCGGTCGGAAAGGCTCAAGAAGTTCATCAGTTCCATTCACTGAATTCCGGAATGCTAAACAACCAAAAAGGGGAACAGCATGAAGAAGGCATTGAAAGTCCTGGCCGTTGCGACGGCAATCGCCGTCAGCGGCGGCGTCGCCGCTTCGGCCGAAGCGCTTAAGGTCGGCGTCGCCGCCGAGCCCTATCCGCCGTTCACGGCGCCCGACGCCAGCGGCAAATGGGAAGGCTGGGAAGTCGAGTTCATGAATGCGATGTGTGCCGAGGCGAAGCTCGAATGCGTGCTGACGCCGGTCGCCTGGGACGGCATCATCCCCGCGCTGACCTCGAAGAAGATCGACATGATCATCAGCTCGATGTCGATCACCGACGAACGCCTGAAAACGATCGATTTCTCGGACAAATACTACAACACCCCGACCGGCATCATCGGCACCAAGGGCGTCGACATCAAGCCGACGCCGGAAGGTCTCAACGGCAAGGCGCTCGGCGTCCAGGTCTCGACGGTCCACCAAGCCTATGCCGCCAAGCATTTCGCGCCGGCAGGCGTCGACGTCAAGGAGTACCAGACGCAGGACGAAGCCAACAACGACCTCGCCGCCGGCCGCCTCGATGCCGTCCAGGCGGACGCCATCGCGCTGAAGGCTTTCCTTGCGACCGACCAGGGCAAGGAATGCTGCGACTACAAGGGCGACGTCGCCGAAGACGTTGCCGTGATCGGCCCGGGTGTGGGCGTCGGCCTGCGCAAGGGCGAAACCGAGCTCAAGGACAAGGTCAACACTGCGATCAAGGCGATCCGTGACAACGGAACCTATGATACGTTCTCGAAGAAGTACTTCGACTTCGACATCTACGGCGATTAAGGCGCGATCGGCCGGCGGCCCAGAGGTGCTGTGCCTTGTGTGCCTGAAAGGGGACGCGGGCGCAGCAGCCGCCGCCGGCTGGCGCCATCGGAGTACGACGCATGGCTGCGGATTCCCTCATCAATTGGGGCCTGCTCTCGCTCAACGCGCCCGGATGGGGCGGCGTGTTGCTGCAGGGCTTTTTCAACTCCATCCAGATCGCCGTCGGCGGCTTCACGCTCGGCCTGGCACTCGGCATCGGCGGCGCCTTCGGCAAGCTCTATGGCGGTCCGGTGCTGCGGGATCTGCTTGAATGCTACACCACGGTGGTGCGTGCGGTGCCGGAACTGGTGCTGATCCTGCTGCTCTATTACGCCGGCACCGATCTTCTCAATCAGGTGCTGGCGCTCTTTGCGATCGGCCCGGTCGACATCAGCGGCCTGATGGCCGGCATCTTCGTCATCGGCGTCGTCCAGGGGGCTTACTCGACCGAAGTCTTGCGTGGCGCGATCAAGGCGGTGCCCGCCGGACAGATCGAAGCGGCGCGGGCCTATGGCATGTCGCCGACCAAGGTCTTGCGGCGCATCACCCTGCCGGCGATGCTGCCCTATGCCATTCCCGGTCTTTCCAATCTCTGGTTGATCGCCACCAAGGACACCGCCCTTCTCGCTGTCGTTGGCTTCAGCGAGCTGACGCTGGTCACGCGCCAGGCGGCCGGCACGACCAAGGCATACCTGCTGTTCTTCCTTGCCGCCGGCGCGCTCTATCTGGCGCTGACACTCGTGTCCAACGTCTTCATCGGCATGCTCGAACGCCATGCCCGACGCGGCTTTGCGGTGCAGCGATGACCAACGAAACCACCCACGCCGTTGCCTTCACGCCCGAGGACCTGCCGACGGCTCGGAGCTTCTTCGTACCGCATCGCATCGTGATGATGCTGGTCTTCGCCGCCTTCGTCGTCGCCGTTGCCGTCTTCATGCGCTGGGACTGGCTGCCGCGTTATCTGCCTCGGCTTGGCTGGGGCATTCTCGTCAGCCTCGTGATGCTGTTCAGCACCGCGATCCTCGGTTTCCTGCTGGCGGTGCCGATCGGCCTCGTGCAGGTGACAGGCCCCTGGTTCCTGAAACTGCCGGCCAAGGTCTTCTGCACCGTCATTCGCGGCACGCCGCTGCTCCTGCAGCTCTGGCTGCTCTATTACGGGCTCGGCTCGCTGTTTCCGCAGTTTCCGGCGATCCGCCAGTCCTTCCTCTGGCCCTATTTGCGCGAGGCCTGGCCCTATGGCGTGGCGGCACTCACCGTCTCGTTTGCCGCCTATGAGGGCGAGGTCATGCGCGGCGCCTTTGCCGGCGTGCCGCCGGGCGAGCTGGAGGCGGCCAAAGCCTATGGCATGGGCCGCTGGACGATGTTCCGCCGCATCTGGTTGCCGCGCGCCATCCACCGGGCGCTGCCGACGCTGAACGGCGAAACCGTGCTGCAGCTGAAATCGACGCCGCTCGTTGCCACCGTGACCGTCGTCGACGTCTATGCCGTCATCTCCAAGGTGCGGCAGGAAACCTTCCTCACCTATGAGCCGCTGCTCCTGCTGGCGCTCATCTATATGTGCCTCACCGGCATTCTGGTGGTCGCCTTCCGCACATTCGAAAATCGTATCCCAACCCGTGGCGCCTGACATGAAGCTCTCCTCCTCGATCACCAACGCCATGCCGGAACTCGTTGCCATCCGCCACGACCTGCATGCCCATCCGGAACTTGGATTGGAGGAGAGGCGCACCTCCGCCTTCATCGCCAAGCATCTCGAAAGCCTCGGCTACGAGGTGACGACGGGTCTCGCCCAAACCGGCGTGGTCGGCACGCTCCGGAACGGCACGAGCGGGAGATCAATCGGCATTCGCGCCGATATCGATGCGCTGCCAATCCTGGAAAAGACCGGGCTCGACTATGCCAGCAAGACCGCAGGATTGATGCACGCCTGCGGCCACGACGGGCATACGACGATGCTGCTTGGCGCTGCGCGGGCGCTTGCAGAGCGGCGCAATTTCGACGGTACGATCCACTTGATCTTCCAGCCGGCCGAGGAGAATTTCGGCGGCGCCAAGATCATGATGGACGAGGGGCTGTTTGAACAATTCCCCTGCGACGCGGTGTTCGCGCTCCACAACGAACCGGGCCTGCCCTTCGGCCAGTTTGCACTCAGAGAAGGCCCGATCATGGCGGCCGTCGACGAGGCGCGCATCACCGTGCACGGCCGCGGCGGGCATGGCGCGGAACCGCAGGAGACGGCCGACCCGATCGTCTGCGGTGCCTCGATCGTCATGGCGCTGCAATCGATCGTCTCGCGCAACATCCACCCGATGGATCCGACCGTCGTCACCGTCGGCGCCTTCCATGCGGGCTCGGCCAGCAACATCATCCCGGAGCGCGCCGAGATCGTCGTCGGCATCCGCTCCTTCGAGCCTGATGTCCGCGACGAACTCGAACGGCGCATCCGCATGATCGCCGAGGCGCAGGCCACGAGTTTCGGCATGCGCGCGACAGTCGACTACCAACGCAGCTACGATGCCACGATCAACCACAAGGCCGAAACGGATTTCGTCCGCGATCTCGCAGTACGCTTTGCTGGTGCCGACAAGGTGGTCGATCTCGCCCGTCCCTTCATGGGCAGCGAGGATTTCGCCTATATGCTCAAGGAAAAGCCGGGGACCTATTTCTTCCTCGGCTCGAAGGTCAGCGACGAAGACAAGCCGCTGCACCATCCGGCCTACAACTTCAACGACGACCTGCTGCCGATCGGCGCCGCCTTCTGGACCGAGCTTGCCGAAGCCTATCTCCCGGTCCGCTGACGCCATCCCGGCAACCCTTTGATCGATTGCCGGTCGCCAGCTTCGCTCTCTGGTGAAGCTCCGTCCAATATGCCGCAGCGCGACATTGCCGCAGTGTGACAACGTGGCGGACGCGCTGTCATTGACGTTTGGCAAATTTGGCTCAGATTCAAGCGCATGCTGAGAAGCCGGGGCCAACACCGAAAACGCCCCGACGGACGGCCAAGAAAAGTCCCCTGATCGACGATCGATCATGGGACGAATGATGCAGCAGCCAGAGCGATACGGCCACGCGTCAGCGACGCGCGTTGCCGTATGTCTGAAAGGATTGCGCCCGTGTTTGAGAGTTTCGATGCGACCCTGCTCGCTCGCTTCCAGTTCGCCTTCACCGTCTCCTTCCACATCATCTTCCCTGCTTTTTCCATCGGCCTTGCGAGCTACCTCGCGGTACTGGAAGGTTTGTGGCTCTTGAAAAAGGACGAGGTCTACCTCGAACTCTTCCACTTCTGGAAAACGATCTTCGCGGTCGCCTTCGGCATGGGTGTGGTCTCCGGCATCGTCATGTCCTACCAGTTCGGCACCAACTGGAGCGTCTTTTCCGACAAGGCCGGGCCGATCATCGGGCCGCTGATGGGCTACGAGGTGCTTACCGCCTTCTTCCTCGAGGCGGGCTTCCTCGGCGTCATGCTCTTCGGGCTCAACCGCGTCGGGCCAAAACTGCATTTCTTGGCCACTGTCATGGTCGCCATCGGCACGTTGATTTCCGCCACCTGGATCCTTTCGGCAAATTCCTGGATGCAGACGCCCGCCGGTTTCGCCATGAACGAAGCGGGCCAGTTCGTCCCGGTCGACTGGTGGGCGATCGTCTTCAACCCGTCCTTCCCCTATCGCCTTACCCATATGGTGCTTGCCGCTTACCTCACGACCGCCTTCGTCGTCGGCGCCTGCGGCGCCTGGCACCTCATCCGCAAGACGGCGCCGCGCCGCGCCCGCAAAATGTTCTCGATGGCGATGTGGATGGCGGCGATCGTCGCGCCCATCCAGATCTTTGCCGGCGACATGCACGGGCTGAACACGCTGGAACACCAGCCGGCCAAGGTGATGGCGATGGAAGGCCACTACCAGAGCCATCCGGATGGGGCGCCGCTGATCCTTTTCGGCATTCCGAACTCGCCCGAAAAGCGCGTCGACTATGCCATCGAGGTTCCAAAACTCTCCAGCCTGATCCTGAAGCACGACCTCAACGCGCCGCTCGCCGGCCTCGATACGATCCCGGAAGAGCTGCATCCGCCCGTCGGCATCGTGTTCTGGTCCTTCCGGGTGATGGTCGGCCTTGGGTTCGCCATGCTCGGCATCGGCCTCTGGTCGCTCTGGTGTCGTTACCGCGGCACGCTCGACAGCAATGTCTGGCTGCATCGGGCGGCAGTCGTGATGGGCCCGGCCGGCTTCGTCGCCGTGCTCGCCGGCTGGGTCACCACCGAAGTCGGCCGCCAGCCCTACACGGTCTACGGCCACCTGCTGACAGTGAACTCGGTGGCGCCGATCGCAGCCCCTGCCGTCGCCGCCTCGCTGATCGCCTTTATCATCGTCTACTTCTTCGTCTTCGGCGCCGGCACCTTCTACATCCTGAGGCTGATGGCGCGATTGCCGCGTGATCCGATGCCGGATCTCGACGAAGGGCCGCTGCGCAGCTCCGGCATCATGCCAGGCCCCGCCATCGCCAGCACCAGCACTCATGGAGGTCGTCATGGAGTTTGATCTGCCGTTCATCTGGGCCGCCATCATCGCCTTTGCGGTGCTCGCCTATGTCATTCTCGACGGCTTCGACCTCGGCGTCGGCATCCTCTTCCCGTTCTTCCCGGAGAAGCACGACCGCGACGTGATGATGAATTCCGTCGCGCCGGTCTGGGACGGCAACGAAACCTGGCTGGTGCTCGGCGGCGGCGGTCTGATGGCGGTGTTTCCGCTCGCTTATGCGACGATCCTGCCGGCACTCTACGCCCCTGTTATCGCCATGGTCATCGGCCTCATCTTCCGCGGCGTCGCCTTCGAATATCGCTGGCGCACCAGGCGTGCCGAATATCTCTGGAACTGGGCGTTCTCGGGCGGTTCGATGCTCGCCGCCTTCGCGCAAGGCATAACTCTCGGCGCGCTCGTCCAGGGTATCCCCGTCGAGAACCGCGCCTATGTCGGCGGCTGGTGGGACTGGCTGACGCCCTTCTCGATCATGACCGGCGTCGCCGTCGTCGTCGGTTATGCCCTGCTCGGCTCCACCTGGCTGGTCATGAAGACCCATGGCGACCTCGCCGACCGCGCCCGCGACCTCGCGCTCAAGTGCTCGTTCGGCACCGTCGCCGCCATGGGCATCGTCAGTCTGTGGACTCCGTTCCTGGAGCCGCAATATCTGAAGCGCTGGTTCGGCTTTCCGACGGCGATCTTCAGCGTCATCGTGCCAGCCCTCGTTCTCGGTTGCCTGTATGCGCTGATCACAGGCATTCGCAACAGGCACGACAGCCGGCCGTTTCTTGCGGCGCTCGGCCTGTTCGTGCTCGGCTATGCCGGCATCGGCATCAGCTTCTACCCCTATATGGTGCCGCCATCGCTGACCATCTGGGATGCGGCGGCGCCTGAGGAGAGCCTGTCCTTCCTGCTCGCCGGCGCGCTGGTGCTGGTGCCGATCATCCTCGCCTATACCGGCTATTCCTATTGGGTGTTCCGCGGCAAAGTCGATCCGGAGGAGGGTTACCATTGACTGATGAAACCGGAACCGGCCGCAAGCTTCTCTGGTTCGTGGGCCTGTGGTGCGCCGGGGTGGCAGCCGTGACGATCGTCGGCCTCGCGATCAAGCTGATGATCGGAACGTGATCGATTCTCATAAGTTCGAGCGAGATGCGGGCGGAAAACCGCATACGCTTTTCCTCATCCCGCTCTAAAAAGCCTCGCTCAAGCTTGGCCGGCTAACTTCCCTCAACACGTCAGCAGGCGATCGCCGCAGACGGAGACAGGACCGCACCCTCCTCCCCTGCCCAGCGATCGCCTGCTGAGGTGACCACCGTCACCGGTCGCATGCTGCGACCCTGTTGCCCCTTCTCATTGAGCTCATCGTTTGTTAGCAGTGCGCCGCAAGAGCGCTCCGCTTGCCCAGAGCCGAGGGACGCTCGAACACCTGGACCTGCGCTTGGCCACGACGGCCATGCACCAGGCAATCGGACGAGACAGATGCAAAAGACCCCCGCGCAATGCACCACCATGGCCGACGTGCGTGCCGAAATCGACCGGCTCGACCAGGCGCTGATGACGCTGTTTGCCGAACGCTGGGGCTATATCGACCGGGCGGCCGAGATCAAACGGCCGCTGAAGCTGAAGGCCGACATTCCGGCGCGGGTGATGGAAGTGCGTGAGAACGCCCGCAAGAACGCCGCGAGCTACAACCTCGATCCTGACTTCTACGAGGACATCTGGGCGCGGCTGATTGGCCACGCAATTGCCCATGAGCAGAAGCTGCTCGGCGAAACCGGCGACGAATAGCGTCGCCGTCTTCGATCGCCCTTCCTGGCAGAAGTCAGCGCCCGAGGATGTAACCCTGCAAGCGGTGCGCGGCTTCCTTCACCTGGGCCGGGTCGCGCAGGAAGCAGGCGCGCATGAACAGCGAACCACCATCGCCAAAGGCGGTGCCGGGCGCCAGGCCGACGCCCGTCTTGTCGACGATATCGATCGCGGCCGCGCGCGAATCCGTGACGCCGTCGATTTTCAGGAACGCGTAGAGCGCTCCATCCGGCTTCAGCGTTTCCACCCGGTTGGTAGCGATCAGCGCGTCGCAGAAGACGTCACGGTTGCTGGTCGCCTTGGCGACATTCGCGTCCAGGAAGGCATCGCCCTCGTCAAGCGCCACGACGGCACCGCGCTGCATGAACTGGGCGACGCCTGACGTCGAATATTGCACCAGGTTCTCCAACACCTGCCCCATCTCCGGCGGGGCGACGATCCAACCCACCCGCCAGCCGGTCATCGACCAGTTCTTCGAGAAGGAATTGACGAAGAGGATCCGGTCGCCCTCTTCCATGACATCGAGGAAGGACGGCGCGCGGGCGCCGGCATAATAATAGAGCGCGTAGATCTCGTCGGCGATGATCCACAGACCATGCTTGCGCGCCAGCGCCAGGATCGCGGCCAGTTCTTCCTTGGTCGCGGTCCATCCCGTCGGGTTCGACGGCGTGTTGATGAACAGTGCCCTGGTCTTCGGGCCGATCGCCGCTTCCAGTCGATCGAGATCGAGCTGCCACTTTCCGTGTTCAAAGCGCAGTTCGACGGAAACTGGACGGACGCCAGAGAGGTCAGCGGCAGCGGCAAAATTCGGCCAGGCCGGCGTCAGCAGCACCATCTCGTCTCCCGGCGAAGCGATCGCCTCGATCGAGAGCTTGATTGCCTGCATGCCGGAGCCGACGACGTAGAAATTTTCGGGCGAAAGGGCTTTCTGGAAACGCCGCTGATAGTAGCGCGACAGCGCCTCGCGCAGCGGCGGGATGCCGCGCTGCCAAGTGTAGAAGGTCTCGCCGGCGGAAAGCGCCTCGCGTGCCGCATCGCTGATAAAGGCCGGCGTCGGCAGGTCGCCTTCGCCGACCCAGAGCGGGATCAGGCCGTCGCGCCCGCGGGCATAGTTCACCACCTCGACGATGCCGCTTTCGGGCGCCGCAAGTGCGCGGGGGCTGATGGTGCTGAGGATGGTCATCGGCGGGCTCCGGAGGCACGACGGTCCCGCGCCGGATCGCCCGAGATCATCGTGAAAGATTCCAATGGATTAGAGCGGAAATGGACCGCTCCAGACTGCCCATCGCTTCTAGCCGCTTTCGCTTCTGCGATCACGCGACTTTATCTGACCGGTTTATCGATTTTTGTGATGTTTCGCGGCCCCGCCAGAACGGGGCCGCGAGAAGCCTCAGGCGCGCTGTTTCAACAGGTCGCGGATTTCGGAGAGCAGAAGGATATCTTCCGGCGGTGGCGCGGCCGGTGCCTCGTCCTTCTTCTTCTCGATCGACGCGCGCATGCGGTTCACGGCCTTGATCATCAAGAAGATGATCCAGGCGAGGATCAGGAAATTGATGAGCACGGTGATGAAGTTGCCATAGGCAAAGACAGCGCCCTGCTGACGGGCAGCGGCGAGAGACGTCGCCGTGACGTTGGCCGACAGCGGTAGGAAGTAGTTGGAGAAGTCGAAACCACCACCGGTCAGCGCGCCGACGATGGGCATCACGAGGTCTTCGACGACCGACGTGACGATCTTGCTGAAGGCGGCGCCGATGATGACACCGACCGCGAGGTCCATCACGTTCCCGCGGGCAATAAACTCCTTGAACTCATTCAGCATACGTCTCTCCGTATCATCCCCGTTGAAAACGACCGCCGGCGCTGTCCCGCGCTGCAACCGTTTACGGAAACTAAACCAAAGCGGGCACCGAGAAAACCTTTCTTTGCCTTTGGTCAAACCACGCCTGCCAAAAGAAGGATCAAACTCCCTTCCACATCCGGCAGACCATTTTCTCTTGCAGCACCTTGGACTTAAGACTCATATGGCGGGCAATTCTCAACCTCGCGGACTTGTCCTATGCTTCGCGTCGGAGGAGTGAGGCATGCTTTCGGGTTCGGTCATCTTTGCCTCGGCCTTCGCCTATCTGCTGCTGCTGTTTGCAGTCGCGAGCTATGGCGACCGGCGGGCCAGGAGGAAAAGCGCTGCGCTGAAAGGCAGACCGCTCGTCTATGCGCTCAGCCTTGCGATCTATTGCACGTCCTGGACCTATTTCGGCGGCATCGGGCTTGCCGCCGAGCGCGGGCTCGAATTCACCGGCATCTACATCGGACCCATCCTGATGTTCACGCTGGGCATGCCGCTGATCCGCAAGATCATCCGCCTTGCCAAGACCGAGAAGCTGACCTCCGTCGCCGACTTCATCGCCGCGCGCTACGGCAAGAACCCGGCCGTGGCGGCGATCGTTGCACTGATCTCGCTGGTCGGTGCCATCCCCTATATCGCATTGCAGCTCAAGGCGATTTCGAGCTCCGTCGCGGCGATGATCAACACCAGCGACTATGGCATCGGCGCGGGGCAGAGTTTCATCGACCTGCCCCTGCTCGTGACCCTGTTCCTCGCCTGCTTCGCCATCGTCTTCGGTACGCGCCATACGGACGCGACAGAACATCAGGACGGACTGATCCTCGCGATCGCAATGGAATCGCTGGTCAAGCTCGTCGCGCTCGTCACTGCCGGCTTCTACATCGTCTTCGTCATCTTCAACGGCCCGGCGCATCTCTGGTCGCTGGCGGCAGAGAGCCCGGCGGTGCAATCCGCACTTTCCTATGAAACGCCGACGGCGCGCTGGATCCTGCTGATCGTCACCTCCGCCTTCGCGATCATCATGCTGCCGCGGCAGTTCCATGTGACCGTCGTCGAGAACCGCACCGAAGGGGAGTTGCGTACCGCCGGCATTCTGTTTCCGCTCTACCTGATCGGCATCAATCTCTTCGTGCTGCCGATCGCGATTGCCGGCCTCCTCACTTTCTCGGGCTCCGGCGACGCGGATCTTTACCTCTTGACTCTGCCGCTCGCCAACGGCCTGCCGCTGCTGACGCTCATCACTTTCATTGGCGGCTTCTCGGCAGCAACGGCCATGGTGATCGTCGCCTCCGTGGCGCTGTCGATCATGATCTCCAACGACATCGTCATGCCGGTGTTCCTGCGCCGCAATCTCAGCCAGCGCGGCGGGCTTCAGGAAAACCTCGCGGGGACGCTGCTCAACATCCGCCGTTCGGCGATCTTCGTCGTCCTCCTGCTCGGCTATGGCTATTACCGCTCCGCCGATATCAGTGCCGGTCTAGCTTCGCTCGGGCTCCTCTCCTTCGTCGCCATCTCCCAGATGGCGCCGGCCATGCTCGGCGGTCTCATCTGGCGCCAGGCGAATGCGCGCGGCGCGATCACCGGCATGGTCTCCGGCTTTTTCGTCTGGGCGTATCTCCTGTTCCTGCCGAGCCTCGGCGGACCGGACAATTCCCAAGTCGCGGCAACGGTGCTGAGCTTCCTGCTGCCATTTACGGACCTCTTCTCGGGTCCCCGCGCCGACCCGCTGGTGAATGCCACGATGCTGAGCCTGCTCGTCAACTGCAGCGCCTATGTGCTCGGCTCGCTGACCCGGACGCCGAAACCGATCGAGCGCTTTCAGGCCGGCGTCTTCATCACCCGGCGGTCGCGCACCGAAGGCACGTTCCGCGGCCGGAAGACCAAGGTCACCGTGCGCGATCTCAAGGCGACGATCGGCCGCTACATGGGCACCGAGCGCATGCAGCGCTCGTTCCACACCTATGAGCGCCAATCCGGCCGCTGGCTGGACGACAATGCGCCGGCGGACATGGCCGTTGTGCATTTCTCCGAGCAACTGCTCGGCAGTGCCATCGGCTCGTCGTCGGCGCGGCTCGTGCTTTCGCTCGTCCTGCAGCGCGGCGACGACACGTCATCGGACACGGCCTGGCTGCTCGACCAGGCGAGCGAGGCGCTGCAATACAATCAGGATATGCTGCAGACCGCGCTCTCGCAGATGGACCAGGGCATCGCCGTCTTCGACAACGCCAACAACCTGATCATCTGGAACCGCCGCTTCCGCCAGCTTCTGGATCTGCCCGAGGCGGCCGGCCAGGTGGGCTTCCCGCTCGCCGATATCGTTTCGATCCTCACCAAGCGCGGCGATATCCGCAAGGATCAGGAAAAGGGATTGATCGCCAACTTTCTGACGCTGGACAAGCCCTTCCTGCTCGAACTTGGCAATGGCGAGCGCATCATCGAAGTGCGCACCAATGCCATGCCCGACAAGGGCATCGTCACCACCTATACCGACATCACCCAGCGCGTTGCCGCCGACATGGCGCTGAAGCAGGCGAACGAGACGCTGGAACTGCGCGTCGAGGAACGCACCGGCGAACTGACCCGCGTGAACCGGGAACTCGCCGAAGCACGGGCGGCCGCGGAAGAGGCCAATATCGGCAAGACGCGGTTCTTCGCCGCTGCCGGCCACGATATTCTGCAGCCGCTCAATGCCGCCCGTCTCTATTCGTCCTCGCTGGTCGAGCGGCTGGGCGATTCCGACAACAGCACGCTCGTCGAGAACATCGATTCCTCGCTGGAATCGGTCGAGGCCATTCTTGGCGCCGTGCTCGATATTTCGCGCCTCGACACCGGCGCAATGAAGCCGCGGCTGCAATCCGTCCCGCTCAACGACCTGCTCCGCCGCATCGAGACCGACTTCGCGCCGATCGCGCGCGCCAAGGATCTCGACCTGGTGGTCATGCCGACCTCGCTGGTCGTGCGCAGCGATCCGAACCTTTTGCGCCGCGTGGTGCAGAACCTCGTTTCCAACGCGATCAAGTATACGCTCACCGGCAAGGTGCTGGTCGGCGTGCGCAGACATGGCGCGATGGCGACGATCGAGGTGCTCGATTCCGGCATCGGCATTCCGTCGTCGAAGTTCCGGACGGTCTTCAAGGAATTCGCACGGCTCGACGAGGGCGCGCGCACCGCTTCCGGGCTCGGCCTCGGCCTATCGATCGTCGATCGCATCTCGCGCGTGCTCAACCATCCGGTCAGCCTGCAATCGACACCGGGCAAGGGCACCGGATTCAAGGTGACGCTGCCGCTGGACGTAAGCGCCGGCGAACCGGTCGCGGTCCGCCCAGTTGTCCCCAACAAGGCGAGCGAGGCGCTCAACGGCTTGCGCGTGCTCTGCATCGACAACGAACCGCGCATCCTCGAGGGCATGAAAGTGCTGCTTTCGGGCTGGGGCTGCGTCGTCAGCACGGCGGAATCGGTTGCCGCCTGTGCCGAGATGACGGGAGAGCCGGCCGAGAAACCGCACGCGATCATCGCCGACTATCATCTCGACGACGGCACTGGCATCGAGGCAATTGCGAAGATCCGGCTTTCCGCCGGCGAGGCGATCCCGGCCCTGCTGGTGACGGCGGACCGCTCGCCGGAAGTGCGCACCGCGGCCGAGCGCGACGGCGTTTCGATCCAGAACAAGCCGGTGCGGCCGGCAGCGATGCGGGCGTGGCTGACACAGCTTTCGACGGCGGCGCGAACGGCTGCAGAATAAGCTGCTTCGGCGTTGCGGCAACGCGCCTGCATTAGACGTATGCTGCCGCAGTGCTCGATTGACCGCCTCAGGCGGCGGCGACGGTGCCGATCTTCGAAAGCTGGATCACCGCCTGGGTGCGGCTGTCGACATTGAGCTTCAACAGGATCGCCGAGACATGCGCCTTGATGGTCGCCTCGGAGACGCCGAGCTCATAGGCGATCTGCTTGTTGAGCAGGCCTTCGCCCAGCATGCTGAGGACGCGTGACTGCTGCGGCGTCAGCGTCTGAAGCCGCTGGAGCAGATCGGCGACTTCCGGTTCGTACTCCTGCGCGTCGTCGTAGCCCGCCGGCACGAAAACCTCACCGGCCATGACCTTCTCGATACCCTCGCGGATCTCTTCGATACCGGCCGACTTTGAGAGGAAGCCGGACGCCCCGAGGTCGAGCGCGCGGTGGATCGTCGCCGGATCGTCATGGGCGGAAACCACCATGACCGGCAGGCTCGGAAACTCGGCGCGAAGCGCAATCAGGCCGGAAAGGCCGCTGACGCCAGGCATCGTCAGGTCCAGAAGAAGGAGATCGGCATCCGGGTAATCGGCTGCAGTCTTGCGCGCGGCGGCGAAATCAGCTGCCTCGACGATGGCGGGCGCGCCGTCCATCCCGCTCAGGGCCTGGCGCATGGCGCCACGAAACAGCGGGTGATCGTCCGCGATGATGATGGTCATGTCCGGCGTCATGTCGCTCCCTCCCAAGAGCCCGGTCTGCGACCTGCGCGCCTCCACGCGCCGATCCGCATCCCGCATGGCCGTTCCGGCGTCTCAGGTCTTCTGCGGCTCCGTCGCGGGGTCGCTGCCTTCGAGATCCTTCACGATATCCATGAACTTACGCATCATTCTTTCCATGATGCCCATTGTCCGGTCAATCTCTTCGTCGGTCGGAAGGTTCGGTTTCGCGACGCTTTCACCGGATTTAACGGCCTTTTCCAAGGTCTCTACCCGTTTGGTCAAAAGCTCGATCTCCAGCTCGAGCGCGGAGCGTTCGTCGGCTGCCATGCGGCAGACGAGCTCGCCGCTCCTTTCCTGGCAGAGCGACACTTCGCCGGTTTGCGTGTCGAGCCGGGCAATGCCGGTCTCGGATTTCTGCATGCTGTAGCGGCCGGGCGCCGGATCCTGCGCCGAGGCGATGCCGGCGAATGCCAGGCCGGCTCCGATCAGAAGTGCGACTGTAGCTTTTCTCATGACGTCCTCTCCGTTGCGGTCCTTGCCAGATGACGCCCGGCACATGAACGGGAAGAGCGAAATCGATCTTCACCAAGGATTATGCGCGAATCGACGTCCTTCTGCGATGGACAATCGCTGATATTTGCGGCAAGGCCACGACAGAAGATTACGGGGGCAGACGGGCACAATGGGTTCCATCATCTACAAGATCGTTCCGACCTCGCTGTGGCAGGAAGCCAAGCGCAGCGGACGCTTCGACGGCGCACCCGTCGACCTTGCTGACGGCTTCATCCATTTCTCCACCGCCGAACAGGCCCTGGAGACGGCAGCGCGGCATTTCGAGGGACAGGAAGGCCTACTTTTGGTCGCCGTTGACGGCGACGCGCTCGGCGTGGAACTGGTCTACGAACCCTCGCGCGGCGGCGCCCTCTTCCCGCATCTCTATGCACCCCTCTTCCTCTCCGCCGTGGTCTGGGAAAAGCCCCTGCCGCTTGGCGCCGATGGCTCGCATATCTTCCCGGAACTTGACGCATGAATCCGCTTACCAATCTCGCCCGCCGCGGCCTCTTCCTGTTCGATCCTGAGGCCGCGCACGGCCTGTCGATCAAGGCGCTGAAGACCGGGCTCGTGCCCAGCTGTCCTTCCAAGGCCGACAAGCGGCTTTCCCAGACGGTCGCCGGCATCGAGTTCCCAAACCCGATCGGCATGGCGGCCGGCTACGACAAGAACGCCGAGGTGCCGGAAGCGCTCCTGAAGATCGGTTTTGGTTTTACCGAAATCGGCACCGTCACACCGAAACCGCAGTCCGGCAACGACAAGCCGCGCATTTTCCGGCTGGTCGAGGACGAGGCCGTCATCAACCGCCTCGGCTTCAACAACGAGGGTCATGGCGCGGCGCTGGCGCGGCTCAAGGCCTGCTCGCGCGCTGCGCTGATCGGCGTCAATATCGGCGCCAACAAGGACAGTGCCGACCGCGTTGCCGACTATGTGAACGGCATTCACGCCTTCTATTCGGTCGCCCGCTATTTCACCGCCAACATCTCCTCGCCGAACACGCCGGGCCTGCGCGACCTGCAGGCGCGCGAGAGCCTCGCCGCCCTGCTGTCCGCCGTGCTCGCCGCTCGCGACGAGGAAGCCCGCCGTAGCAACCGGTACGTTCCGGTGTTCCTCAAGATCGCGCCCGATCTGACGGAAGAGGGCATGGACGACATCGCAGCCGAAGTTCTCGCCCACAATCTCGACGGCCTGATCGTCTCCAACACGACGCTTTCACGCGAAGGCTTGAAGGACCAGAACCAGGCGAAGGAAGCCGGTGGCCTCTCCGGCAAGCCGCTCTTCGAGAAGTCGACCGCGGCACTTGCCCGCATGCGCAAGCGCGTCGGACCAAATCTGCCGATCATCGGTGTCGGTGGCGTCAGTTCGGCCGAGACCGCGGCAGAAAAAATCCGCGCCGGCGCCGATCTGGTCCAGCTCTATTCCTGCATGGTCTATGAAGGCCCCGCGCTGCCCGGCCGCATCGTGCGTGGCCTTTCCGATCTCTGCGACCGTGAGCGGCTCAGCTCGATCCGCGATATCAGAGACAGCCGCCTCGACTACTGGGCCGGCCGGAAGGTCTGACGCGCCTTCGAGGGAATTCTCGAAAGCAGGAACAGGCCGCGCAGCAGCAGGAAGAGATTGAGGCCGGCCCAAAGCCCGTGATTGCCGAAGACGGGCACGAGCACAGCCAGCACCGCCGCGTAGCCGACAAAGGCCGCGACCATCATGTTGCGCATTTCGCGCGACCAGGTGGCGCCGATGAAGACGCCATCCATCAGAAAGGCGAGCGCGCCGGTGGTCGCAGTGACAGCCGCCCAGGGCAGATACTCGTAAGCGGCCACGCGGACATCGGCGGCCGTCGTCAACAGATTGATGAGCCGATCGCCGAAAAGCAGAAGGACGATGGTGGTGACCAAGGCGAGCCCCAGCGACCAGGCAGCCGTCAGGCGTAGCGCGCGATCGAAGGCTGGCCGGTAGCGGGCACCGATCGAGCGGCCGATCAATTGCTCGGCGGCGTTGGCGAGGCCGTCGAGATAGTAGCCGGCGACCAGGAAGATCGTCATCAGCACCGCGTTTGCCGCAAGCGTCACCGGCCCAAAGGCCGTGCCGATGCGCGTCATCAGCGTAAAGGCAGCGAGCAGCACGAAGGAGCGGATCATGATGTCGCGGTTGAGGCCGAAGAGCGGCTTCAATCGCTCGCGATCGAAGATCAGCGCCCAGCCCGGCGCATCGTTGCGGTCGAAGGCGGTCATCGAACGGTCCGGGCGTTATGGGTGAGTGACGACCGTTTTAGGGAAAGTGCATGGGAGGATGCAAGCGCGCCGAGCAGTTGCGACGAAAAGGTTTCAGCGCGCAAGTAGCCCCTCACCCTAGCCCTCTCCCCGCAAGCGGAGAGAGGGGACGTGGACAAGCCGCAACACCGCATCCCGAGCCGCTATCGGAAGAGCAGTCCAATCGCATGGTTGCTGGGGATAGAGGGGGTGCGGCAACCTGCCTTCTCCCCGCCTGCGGGGAGAAGGTCCCGGCAGGGGATGAGGGGCCAGGTGCGGTTCAGATGTCCGCTAAGGCCGAATCAGGCCGACAGCACCATGGCCCAGAAGGGGCGGTTGCCGGATGAAGCGTTCTGGGCGACGGCAACGCCGAGACCGCGATAGTTACCGAGCATGTTTTCCAGATGCTTGGGCGACTTGTACCAGGCATCATAGGCGCGTTCGGCGTCGTCCTGGCCCATGGCGATGTTTTCGGCTGCCGGAAGCGTCACGCCCTGGCCCTTCATCCGGTCGTAGAAACTGTCGTTCCAGCCGATCAGATGCTGCATCTTGCCGACCCGTGCCATGCGCGCCGCCTGGTTCATCGCGGCGACCGAGGCCGCGTGGTCCGCCACGAGCTCCGTCAGCCCCTTGCCCTTGCGCAGCTTGTTGACGTAGCCGAGGCTCGCCTCGGTCTGGTCGCTGCCAGTGCCACTATCGGGCGTCAGCAGTTGGGACGTCGTGCAGCCGGCAAGCGCGCCGAGCGAGAGGATGGCGGTTGCACGCAGCAGGCCGCGGCGTTCGATCAAGAGAAACCGGTCGTGCATCATCAGCGCCGGTAGCTCATAACACGCAGGATCACGAAGGCCGGAACGACGATCGCCGCACCGAGCAGCAGATAGTCGCCCACCCGGCCAAGTGCGGCAAAGCCGGTGTACCAGAGGTCGAGCAGGAAGTTGCGGACCGCGAAATAGATGTCGGTCGGATACCAGCCGAAGACGGTCATGACGAAGCCGACGAGGATCGACACCACGACGAGCTTGACCAGCACCCGCAGCGGCGAGTCACCCAAAAATCTGTTCATTCCGTCCGACATCCGCGAACTTCTCCTGTTTGTCTTCACATAAGCCGCGATCGGCAGCGTCGCAAGTCGGCCAGACCTTGCACAGCGCCCAAGCTCTCGGTTTCAGCCAGATTCCGCTTGTGTTTTGCAGCATCCGGCGTCAGAAGCGCTGATCGCAACCGATATCTCACATTGATGACGCTCAACCAGCTCTCCTCCGGCGACCTGATCGCCGACCGCCGCGCCGACTACGCAAAAATGCTTGCCGAAGGCGGCGAGCCCGGAAGTGCTGCCGAACTCATGGCACAGGCGCTGGAACGGGCGCCGGACTGGGCAGCCGGCTGGTTTCGGCTCGCGGACTATGAGGAAAAATCGGGCCGGAAAGAGGCGGCGATCGACGCGCTCAGAAAAACCCTGGCGCTGAGCCCTCAGGACATCTTCGGCGCCGGCCTGAAGCTGGCGCTTCTCGGTGCCGCCGCGGTGCCCGAACAGCCGCCGAGCCTCTATGTCGAGCGCCTGTTCGACGACTATGCCGATCGCTTCGACCAGGCGCTGGTGGAAAAGCTCGGCTACACGGTGCCGCAAAAGCTCGCGGCGCTGATCCAAAGCCACACCGGGGGCCTCATCTTCGAGCATGTGACGGATCTCGGCTGCGGCACCGGCCTCTTCGGCGAACGCATCCGGGATCAGGCGCAATTCCTTGAAGGTTTCGACATCTCCATCAACATGCTCGCCAAGGCCGAGGCGAAATCCACCTACGATCGGCTGGCACGCGCCGATCTTTCGCTCCCGCCGGAAGCTTCCGGCATCTTCGGCAACTTCGCGTCCGCCCGCGCCGATCTCGTCAGCGCCGCCGATGTGCTCATGTATCTCGGCAATCTCGACAGTGTCTTCGACATCGCGCTCCGTCTGCTGGCCGCCGGTGGCTACTTCGCCTTTTCCGTCGAGGATGCGGGCGATGGCGTGGATTTTCTGCTGCGCCCCTCGCTGCGCTACGCCCATAGCGAAGCCTGTATTCGCGGCCTCTGCACGGCGCACGGGCTGAAGCTGCTGGCCATCGAGCGTACCGTCATCCGCATGGATGCCGGCGAACCGGTTTTCGGCATCCTGTTTCTGGCGCGCAAGCCTGCATAAAACGCAAGGCAGAGTCGCAAAAATAAGTCAGCATTACTGACATATTTTTCTTGAATATTGTTGTGCGTTGCAGCATTGCTGCGGCCATCGCAATCGAGGTTTTGCCATGGCTCAGATCAGCAGCGTTTTCGGTATCTGGAACACCAGCCCGACCCGGCATACGGCGGTCGAGGACCTGCAGGGCATCTTCACCGGCAGCCTGATCGCCGCACTCGGCCTCTATTTCCTGGCAAGCGCCGGCCTGCTCACCGGCAGCACGGCGGGCGTCGCCTTCCTGCTGCACTATGCGTTCGGCATCAATTTCGGTCTTGCCTTCTTCCTGCTCAACCTGCCGTTCTTCTATCTGTCGCTGAAGCGGCTCGGCCCGGCTTTCACGGTCAAGACCTTCATCGCCATCGGTCTTACCTCGTTCCTGACCGACATCCAGTCGCGCCTCTTCCAGATCGGTACGATCCAGCCGGCCTGGGCAGCGCTGCTTGGCGGCCTGCTGCTCGGTTATGGCCTGCTCGCACTCTATCGCCACCGCGCGAGCCTTGGCGGCGTCGGCATTCTCGGCATCTACCTGCAGGAGCGCTTCGGCATTCGCGCCGGCCTCGTGCAGCTTGCGATCGACATGGTCGTGCTCGTTATCGCCTTTGGGGTGACGACGCCCACGGTGGTCGCCTGGTCGGTGCTCGGCGCGGTCGTGCTCAACCTGTTTGTGGCCATCAACCACCGCGCCGATCGCTACATCGCACTCTAGATCAGTCCAGTCGTCACGCGAAAACGATTGCTCGGCTGTCTCAGGCGACCCTTTGCCGGTGCGTCGACCGGATGCGGGGAGCGGAAGCCGCCGGCGATCCGGTTCCGAACAGGAGTCAATGTGCCGCCCGGCGGCAAGTCTTCCGGGCTTCTCTTTTGACGGATTTGATCTACCTTTGTTCTCCGTGAACAGGATCGATTCCAGAGAACCGCAGGGCGATGCCCTGACCTTGCCCGCCCCCTTTCTGCGCTGGTTCGGCGAGAAGGGCTGGCGGCCGCGCGCCCACCAGCTCGAGCTCCTGGCACGCGCCGAAGCCGGGAACAGCACGCTGCTGATCGCACCGACCGGTGCCGGCAAGACGCTTGCCGGCTTCCTGCCGTCGCTGGTCGATCTCACTCGCCGCGGCAGGATCCCGCCCGGCTCTGCCTTCGTCGGCATCCATACGCTCTACATCTCGCCTTTGAAGGCGCTCGCCGTCGATATCGAGCGCAACCTGATGAAACCGGTCGGCGAAATGGGCCTGCCGGTTCGCATCGAAAACCGCACCGGCGACACGCCCACCGCCAAGCGGCAGCGGCAGAAGCTCAATCCACCCGACATATTGCTGACGACGCCGGAACAGCTGGCGCTGCTGCTTGCCAATGGCGAGGCGACCCGCTTCTTCAAAGACCTGCGCTACGTCGTCTTCGACGAGCTGCATTCGCTCGTCACCTCGAAGCGCGGCCATCTCCTCTCCCTCGGTCTGGCGCGGCTTCGCCGGCTGGCGCCGAGCGTGCAGACGATCGGGCTTTCGGCAACGGTTTCCGATCCCATGGACCTGCAGCGCTGGCTGGCGCCACAGGAGCCGGACATGAACAACCATGCAGGGCTCGTGCTTGTCGAAGGCGGCGCCAACCCGCAGATCTCCATCCTCAAGACGGAAGAGCACGTGCCCTGGGCCGGGCACTCGGCGCGCTACGCCATTGCCGATGTCTACGCCGCGATCAAGGAGCACGGCACCACCCTGCTCTTCGTCAACACCCGCAGCCAGGCGGAGCTGCTCTTCCAAGAACTCTGGACGATCAACGACGACAATCTGCCGATCGCGCTGCATCACGGTTCGCTCGATGTCACCCAGCGCCGCAAGGTCGAGGCGGCGATGGCCGAGAACCGGCTGCGCGCCGTCGTCGCCACCTCGACGCTCGACCTCGGCATCGACTGGGGCGACGTCGATCTCGTCGTGCATGTCGGTGCGCCGAAAGGCGCGAGCCGCCTCGCCCAGCGCATCGGCCGCGCCAACCACCGCATGGATGAACCCTCGAAGGCGATCCTTGTGCCGGCCAACCGCTTCGAGGTGATGGAATGCCAGGCGGCGCTCGACGCCAACTATATCGGCGCGCAGGACACGCCGCCGGTCGGCAAGGGCGCGCTCGACGTGCTCGCCCAGCACGTGCTCGGCATGGCCTGTGCCGCGCCTTTCGACCCGCTGTCGCTTTACGACGAGATCACCAGTGCCTCGCCCTATAGGACGCTCGCCTGGGAGACCTTCGAGCGGGTGATCGATTTCGTCGCGACCGGCGGTTATGCGCTGAAGACCTATGAGCGCTACGCCCGGATCCGCAAGACCAAGGACGGGCTCTACCGCGTCTCCAATCCGCTGGTGGCGCAACAATACCGCCTGAATGTCGGCACCATCGTCGAGTCGCCGATGCTGAACGTGCGCATGGTCAAACGCAACCAGCGCGGCTCGCTCGGTCGCGGCGGCATGTCACTCGGCAAGGTCGAGGAGTATTTCCTCGAAATGCTGTCCCAGGGCGACACCTTCATGTTCTCCGGCAAGGTGCTGCGCTTCGAGGGCATTCGCGAGAACGAATGCCTCGTCAGCCAGGCCTTTACCTTTGACCCGAAGGTGCCGAGCTATGCCGGCGGCAAGTTTCCGCTCTCGACCTATCTGGCACAGCAGGTTCGCAGGATGCTCGCCGATCCGGCGCGCAGGGCGGCACTACCGGAACAGGTGCGCGACTGGCTCTCGCTACAGAAAGACGTCTCGATGTTGCCGCGCGAGGACGAGCTTCTGATCGAGACCTTCCCGCGCGGCAGCCGCCACTACATGGTCATCTATGCCTTCGAGGGACGACTGGCGCACCAGACGCTCGGCATGCTGCTCACCCGCAGGCTCGACCGCGCCGGCTTGAAGCCGCTCGGCTTCGTCGCGACGGATTACTCGCTGGCGGTCTGGGCGCTCGACGACCTCGGCGCCACCTTCAAGCTCAAGCGCGGCGCGCTTGCCGAGCTGTTCGACGAAGACATGCTCGGCGATGACCTCGAAGCCTGGCTGAACGAGTCCTTTCTTCTGAAACGCACCTTCCGCAACTGCGCCGTCATCGCCGGCCTCATCGACCAGCGTCACCCCGGCAAGGAGAAGACCGGTCGGCAGGTGACGGTCTCGGCCGACCTCATATACGACGTATTGCACGCGCACGAGCCGGATCACCTGCTGCTCGAAGCGACCCGCAACGATGCGGCAACGGGGCTTTTGGACATCGCTCGGCTCGGGGATATGCTGAAGCGAATCAAGGGCCACATCACCCACAGGCGTCTCGACCGGATCTCGCCGCTGGCGGTGCCTGTGATGCTGGAGATCGGCAAGGAAATGATCCAGGGCGAAGCGCAGGACTTCCTGCTTTCGGAGGCCGCCGACGACTTGATCCACGAGGCGATGGGCGGTCTGGATGTGGATTGATAGGAAAATGGCTTTGAGAACGAGCAGTCTAACGAATTGGGCCGGTCACTTCCGTCTCGACAGTCAGTCGCGTGCGGGATCGTGACCATGCACCGCCTCGCCCACGCCCTATCAGCTCAGACGACTGCCCCCCTCCTCCACGCCCAGACGATCGTGAACGGCGTCGTCGCGATCTGCGATCCGCTCGGCAGTCTCTACCTGCCCGAGACCGGCACGCTCGTGGTTTCCGACCTGCATCTGGAAAAGGGTTCGGCGTTCGCCCGCCGCGGCATGCTTTTGCCGCCCTATGACACGCTTGCGACGCTGCGCGTGCTGGAGGCGGCGATCGTGCGCCACGACCCGAAACTCGTCATCAGCCTCGGCGACAATTTTCACGATCGTGTCGGTTCGGCCGTGATGCCGGACGCCTTCCGGCACATGATCGCGGCGATGGCGCTCGGGCGCGAGTGGGTCTGGATCAACGGCAATCACGATCCGGATGGCGCCTTCGGGCTCCCGGGCGCCTCGATGGACGAGCTCAACCATGCGGGTCTTGCCTTCCGGCACGAGCCCAAGCGCGGCGATGCCGTTGGCGAGATCGCCGGGCATCTGCATCCGGCGGCAACGGTGGTGAGACGCGAAAGGGCCGTGCGCCGCGCCTGCTTTGCGACGGATGGCACGCGCATGTTGATGCCCGCCTTCGGGGTCACGACCGGCGGGCTAGATCTGCGACACCGGGCCATGACCGGCCTCTTCGACCGCAGCAGGCTGGTCGCCCACATGCTCGGTCGCGACCGGATCTATTCGGTCCGGTTTGCCAATCTGATTGCCTGACGCTTGGGGAAGGCGTGCGGTTCCGTCCGCACACCGCCGACCCCGTGATCAGAACGCGTTGAAGGTCAGCGTCGTCAACGAGCGCGAGATACCCGGCACCGTGGCAATGTTGTCGTTGATGAACTTGCCGATGTCCTGGCCTTCCTCGATGTAGACCTTGATGATCAGGTCGTAGTCGCCGCTGGTCGAGTACATTTCCGAAACGATTTCCTTGCGGTAGATCTCGTCAGCGACCTCGTAGGTCTTGCCGGGAGCGCACTGCAACTGGACAAAAATCGGTTTCATCGAGCTTCCTCTGTCTGTGTGGCGTCGCTTGCCGCTACTAGCGCAAGCATCGCCTTCTCGAACTTCAGCGCGCGTTCGGCGCGGCGTGTTCAGATCAACATGTTCGAGATGCCTGGGTATTTTATCCCTACAGCATCCTGCTGCCCTTTCTTTAAACGCACGCCGGGCAAAAGAAAACGCAGGGTAAGCTCCTGGCCCAACTATTCCTTGCGGAAGATCACGCTGGCACCCCAGCCGGTGATGACTGCGAGCAGCACGGCGACGAGACCGTAGAAGAGCGGTTGCTGATGCGCTGCCTGGGTAATGAACTGTTCCAGGCCAGTCTTGACGACACGCAACGGCAGCGCCTTGGCGGCGACGAAGACGCCGTCGCGAAAGAGGTAGGCGCGCACCACGTGGACGCCGTTCGGCACGTTCGCCGGCAGGCGCACCGACGCCTTGAACAGGCTCGCGCTGATAAACTGCACGCCGCCCGGATCGCGCTCGTAGACGCCGCTCGTTTCGCGGATGCGGCGAAAGGCGTTGCGGAACTCGCCGAGATTGCTGCCGTCGCCGACGAAGCCGAGCGGCACCAGCCGCATGTGGTCGACGCCGATGCCCATATTGCCCATCTCGCCGGGCGGCGCGATCGTTTCGATGTCGCGCGTGCTTGACAGCGAATAGGATTCCGGCACCAGCTCGAAGGTCATCGACCGCGTGTTTACCCAGATGCCGAAGACGCGCTCCTTCTTGCGCACCGTCGCATTGTCCTTGGGGCCTTCGAGGGACACGATGATGTTGTACCTGCCCTGGGCCAGCAGTCCCTGGTCGAAACCATCGACGGCGCCGAAGATCGTCAGATCCGCGCCGCGGAAATCCGAGGTGATGGCAATCTCGTCGGTGGAGATGCCGATCTCCAGCTTCTCGGTGAAATCGGCGTTCTCGTCCTGCAGTGCCGCATGGGTCGGAGCGGCGACGGCGAGTGCCAGAAGGGCGAGAGCTGTGCGCGCGAACCGGATCATCAGAAGCCGAGCCCCGCTGATACGACCGAATAGATATCCTTCGGCGGAATGACGAGCTCGATCGCCAGACGAATGCCGACGGCAAGGACGAGCAACGCCAAGAGCGCTCGCAATTGTTCGCCGCGCAGCTTCTGGCCGACGCGCACGCCGTATTGCGCGCCGATGACGCCGGCGATCATCAGGACGAAGGCGAGTACGATATCGACGGTATAGTTGGTCGACGCCTGGACGATGACCGTATAGGCCGAGACGAAGACGATCTGGAACAGCGACGTGCCGACGACGACGTTGGTCGGGATGCGCAGGAGATAGATCATTGCCGGCACCATGATGAAGCCGCCGCCGACGCCCATGATCGAGGTCAGGATACCGATGCAGAAGCCGAGGAAGGCAACCGGAATGACGCTGAGATAGATCTTCGACTTCTTGAAACGCATCTTCAACGGCAGGCCGTGCACCCAATTGTGCTGGCCGGGGCGACGCAGGGTCGTCGCCTCGTTCTTGGCGGCCTTGCGCATGGCGACGATGCTTTCCCAAAGCATCAGACCGCCGACAGTGCCGAGCAGCACGACGTAGAGCAGCGAGATCACCAGATCGAGCTGGCCGAGGCGGCGCAGCAGCGAAAACAGCCAGACGCCGACCGTCGCGCCCACGAGGCCACCGCAGAGCAACACCGTGCCGAGCTTGATATCGATGGTGCCGCGCCGAAAATGCGTGATCGCGCCGGATATCGACGAGGCAACCACCTGGTTGGCGCCGGTCGCCACCGCCACGACAGGCGGAATATTGTAGAAGATCAGGAGCGGCGTGATCAGGAAACCACCGCCAACGCCGAACATGCCGGAAAGAAAGCCGACGGCCGCGCCCATACCGAGAATGATGAGTATGTTCACCGACAACTCTGCGATGGGCAGATAGATCGTCACGCCGGGTCCTCGATATGCCAACGGCCCGCAATGCGGGCAAACCGGTTAGTGTGGCAAGCAATTCACCACGAATGAGGGATTATTCGAAAGGCCGGCACCTCTCCCGAGGGCGAGGCGGCTTCCGTCATGCACTCCTGCAGCGTTGCGCTTCCGCCAGGACATGCCAAGGTCACAACCGGACCTTGATTGCTGCATCAGTTCTTCCCTAGCCTGATTCCGATTAAGGAATTATGCAGCAGGCCCGACATTTCAACCTTTTCAGCCACATGGCAGACGGCTTCGCCACCCGCAACCCGTGTCGCCCGGCTCTGCGGCTTTATTACGGCGCAAGCCCAAGGGTCAGGAATTGCGCTTCAGCAATTCCTTGACCAACTGCTCGGTGATTTCGCCCGTCGGCTCCTGGCCGACCGACTTCTGGAAGGCCTTGATGGCAGCCACGGTCTTCTTGCCCATCTGGCCGTCGGGCTTGCCGGCGTCGAAGCCGTTGTTGTTCAGGATCGCCTGGATATTGCGGACCGCCTTGGTCATGTCGACGCTGGCGGTCTTGTTGGCCGGGCCGACCCAGGCATCCGGAACGTCGACCGTGTTCGCCTTGGCGTCGACCGGCTGCACCTTCCAGGCATCGGCCTTCGCCTTGGCGCTTTCGAGCTGCTCAGGCTTCATCGCCTTGGCAACTTCGTCACGCTTGGCGGCGGCATCCATGTCGCCTTCGCGGGCGGCGGCGGAGAACCATTTGTAGGATTCGGTCAGGTCCTGCGGCACGCCGTTGCCACGCGCATAGAGGACGGCGAGGTTGAACTGGCTATCGCGAATGCCGAGTTCGGCAGCCTTCGCGAACCACTTCGTTGCCTCGGCAAAGTCAGGCGAAGCATCGCGGCCACTCGCCAGCATGACCGCGAGGTTGTGCATGGCGCTGGCATTGCCCTGGCCGGCGGCGGCGAGATAGAGCGCCTTCGCCTTGGAGGCGTCACGCGTTAGGCCCATGCCTTTTTCATACATGCTCGCGAGGCGATACTGCGCCGGAACGACGCCGGCGTCGGCGGCGCGCTGATACCACTTGGCGGCTTCCGCCATGTTTTCAGGAACGCTGCGGCCTTCGCTAAAGCGGGCGCCGATTTCGTAGAAGGCAAGCGGGTCGCCGCCCTTGGCGGCCGTCACCAGGGCTGCCGGGCCGAAGCCTTCCGGCAGCACGATCTCGCTCGGTGCGGCCACCGGCGCCAGCGCGGTCGTTGCCGCGCCCTCGGCCGGAGAACTGATAAGGGCCGCACCACTGGCGGGTGCGTTGCCAGCGGGCGTCGCCTGGAACTCGGAGGCCGCCGAAGCGGTTTTCGTTTCTGCGACCGGCGCGAGCATCGGTGCCTTCTCTTCGGCCGGTGTCGCAATGGTGGTCGTCGGCACGGCCGTCGCCGGTACCGAGATCGAAGCTTCGGATACCTTCGCCGGGGCTTCAACGGAATCGACCGGTGCTGCGACTGCGATTTCGGATGCCGTGACCGGCGTTTCAGCCGGGGCTACGGCCGCGGTCTGCGGCAGAAGGCCTTCGACGATCTTGTTTTCGCGCGATTCCGGCACCGCCTGCTGCTCGATGATCGCGGCCGGCTCCACCGGTGCGGTCTCTTGCTTCTTCAGCATATTGCTGACCAGCGGATAGGACATGATCGCCAGCAGGACCGCGCCGACGCCCATGAGGATCGGCCGGCGGTGACGGGCAAAAGCGCCGCCGATGCCGGAGGTCTTTCCGCTTTGACCAACCTTGTTCAGGGTGTCGGCCTCTTCAACGGCGAGCTGGGCAGCACGGCGGGCGGCAGCGATGAAGTCCGACTTGTCGCCATCGCCAGGCTGAATACCTGCCTTGTTCATCTGCCCGGCGCGCACGCGTTCCAGGATCTTCTTGACATCGGGAACGCCGGAACCCGGCTCCAGCAGCTGGTTGGCTTCCTCGGGCG
Organism: Ensifer sp. ENS10; assembly: GCF_014852025.1. Taxonomy (NCBI): domain Bacteria; kingdom Pseudomonadati; phylum Pseudomonadota; class Alphaproteobacteria; order Hyphomicrobiales; family Rhizobiaceae; genus Ensifer; species Ensifer sp. ENS10. The sequence goes on along the minus strand of NZ_JACVAS010000001.1, from coordinate 490,588 downwards.
CAAGCATTTCGGAGGGATCGATCGACGGAGTCGGCTCGACGACCTGTCGGGACTGCTCCTGCTCGTGCACCGGCTCGGACCGCTTGCCGGAGAAGCGCCGGGTCAGGCCGGCGAGCAGGCCGGTGCGGGCTGCAGCGGCCGGTTCGCGCACATTTTCGACTTCAACGGTCGAGACCTGCCGGTCATCGGCAAAGGTCGTTGCCGGCTCGGCGGTCTGGGTGACCACAGCCTGATCTTCGGCCTGCAGCGCGCGGACGTTGCGCTGCAGATCCTCGTAGCGGTCATCGAGATCGTTGTCGCCGAAGGGAGCGAGTTCCGGCTGCGCGGCCCTCGGCATCTGCGCGGGTTCGCGCAGCACCGGCGTTTCAGCCCGTGCCAGCATTGCCGGCTCGCGATTTTCGATGCGCTCCAGCTTGTCGGCGATATGCACGAGGGTCTCGTGCAAAGCCTCGAAGGTGCGCGCCGTGCGCTCCTCGCTGGAGCGGCTGAGGTCCTCGAGCGTGCGAAGGTCTTCGGCAAGCGCCGAGATTGCGGCCAGATCTCCGCCGGAACCCCGCGGAGAGCCGTTCTTGGCATAGGCTTCCATCACCGCTTCGGCCGCCTGGCGAGCGGCCTCGACGATGTATTCGTCGCTGGTCGAGAGGTAGTCCTCGAGCGCGCTCATGCGGTTTTCGAAATCGACGGGCACCGCGCTCGCAGCGACGTCCGCGCGCGGCTGGCTGACCAGCGTCGACAGATTGGCGATCTGCGCTTCGAGGTTCTGCAGGGCGACACGATCATCGAACGGCGCAGCGTGGGTCTCTTCCAGACGCTGCGCGATGCCGACAAGGCGATCTTCCAGCCGGTCGAAGCGCGGATCGGAGGCCGGTTGAACGCCATGGGCGTCGAGTTCGTCGATCCGGCGTGCCAGATAGTCGAGCCGCTCGGCCAGTGTGTCGTTGACGCTGCCCTGGTCCAGGGCCTCGATCTTGCGCGAAATATCCGACAGATAATCGTTGAGATCCGACTGCGCGGTCCTGTTGCTGCGCTCCATCACCAGCGAAAGCTGGTCGAGACGCTCTTCGAGACGGGCGGCCGCCTTTTCGCCGGCGAGATCTTCGACCCGGGCGGTCAAGGCTTCCAGGCGGGCGCCGAGGCCGGAATCGTTCGGGCGCGACAGGCTGTCGATCTGACGGGACAGGTCGCCAAGCCGGCTTTCCAGCCGGTTGACGAAGCTACCGTCGAGACCCGTCGCCGTGCGACTGTTGGCAGCGATCGCGCGGCTGATTTCATCGAGCCGACCGTCGAGATCCGCAAACTGCGAAACGAGACGGCGGTCATCGGGTTGGATCTGGCGGCCCAGCATTTCGATGGCCTGGGCGACGGCGATCAGTTTGTCCTCAAGCGCGTCGACGGCCGAGCTGCCCTTCAGCGAGCCGATCTGCGACTTGATCTCGTCCAGGCGATAGGCCAGCGCCACCAGCTCGTCGTCGCGGTTCTGATCAAACGCGATCAGCCGATCCTCGACGCCGGTCCAGCGGTTTTCCATGCGGCGCATGCTGTCTTCACGCGCAAGGCCGTCGATCATCGCACGCAGTTCGTCGAAGTCGCCACGCAGCGCGTCGGCCTGGGCGGGCGAGGCCTGGCGGCCGAGCTGCTGGATGCTGTCGGCAAGACGCTGCATGTCGCCGCGCACGTCTTCGGCGAAGCTGTGATCCTGCGCCTGAGCCTTGATGCCGCGAATCTCGGACCTGAGCGAATTCATCTCGCGCGTGAGGCCATCGGTGATGTCGCGCTTCAGGTCCTGGCGCAGACCGACGAGCGCCTCGGCGATATCGTTGACGGCCAAAGACGGGCGCTGCGGCTGGCTGTGCAACGGTTGCAGGCGGGGCTCTTCGGTAAGACGGTCAGAGGCCGGACGTTCGGGAACATAGCGTTCCGGTTCGCGCGCCGACATTCGGTCGCGAAGCGGCGGGCGCTCGCGCGAAGCGCTGAGGCTGCGCTGGCGCTGCATGATTTCGGCGACGGCGTCACGGGGCGTTGCGGGTTCTCTGGCTGGTTCGCGGGCCGGAAGACGCTCGGCAGGCCTTGGCGCCACGTCGCGGGCAGCGCCGCTCATCAGGCCTTCGATCCGCGCCTCAAGTCCTTCGATGGTGCGGTTCAAAGCGTCGAGCGACGGCCGCTCGCTATAGGACTGGCTGCCTGCGCGCTGAGGATTTGATCGCGATCCATTCATGGTGTTCTTCGCCCCTGTCGTCGGCCATCCCGAAAGTCGTCACGGAAGAAAACAGCTTTCCTCACCCCTGTGGCGCTTCCGACGTGGGCAAAGCTACAACGACACGACGCCAGGACCGGTTGCAGCTTTGACCATCTCAACACGCACCTTTCACGAAACGTGGTAAATAAGCCGTTAATCTGCCCAGGATTTTTAACGATTTGGCAGGATCGTACCGTGAGCGCGGGTTGCCGGCGCCCCTTTCGGCTCCCCTGGTGCCGCGACGAAACTTCGCAGCCCGCAATTTTTGACGTTTACGCAAACGTCAAAATTTTGTAGCATCCGGCCAACGATGCGAGACCGCCCTGGAGCAGGCCGCTTTCCTGTGGAATCACTGGAAGGGAAAGATGCTCTAGAATCAAAGACGATGGCGGCGCATCCGGCATCCTGCAACCGGGCGTCGACGACGAGGTACGGCGCCCGAAGCACCAAAAGGCGAGGAAAGCATGCCCATCTACAAGGCCCCGGTCGACGATACCCTCTTCATCCTGAACGACGTGCTCGGCATCGAGCGCTACAACAACCTGCCCGGTTTTGCTGATGCGACGCCGGACATGATCGAAGCGATCGTCGGCGAGGCTGCCAAGCTTGCCGAGGAGGCCCTGTTCCCCGTCAATCTCTCCGGCGATCAGGAAGGCTGCAAGCGCCGCGACGACGGCTCGGTCAGCGTGCCCAAGGGCTTCAAGGAAGCCTTCGACCTCTACCGCGAAGGCGGCTGGCTCGGCCTCGCCGTTCCGGAGGAATTCGGCGGCCAAGGCTTGCCCTATACGCTGCATACCGCCGTCGGCGAGTACATGTCCTCGGCCAACATGGCGCTGACCATGTATCCCGGCCTCACCCAGGGCGCGATCGCGGCAATCCTCGTTCACGGTACGGACGAACAGAAGCAGGCCTATCTGCCGAAGATGGTTGCCGGCACCTGGACCGGCACGATGAACCTGACCGAACCGCATTGCGGTACGGACCTCGGGCTGCTGCGCACCAAGGCCGTTCCTGATGGCAACGGCTCCTACAAGATTTCCGGCCAGAAGATCTTCATCTCCGCCGGCGAACACGACATGTCGGACAACATCATCCATCTGGTGCTTGCCCGCATCGAGGGCGCACCGGAGGGCGTGAAGGGCATCTCGCTGTTCATCGTGCCGAAGTTCAAGCTCGATGCCGACGGCGAGCCGGGCGAACGCAATGGCGTTTCCTGCGGCGCGATCGAACACAAGATGGGCATCCACGGCAACTCCACCTGCGTCATGAACTATGACGAGGCCGAGGGCTACCTCATCGGCACGGAGAACAAGGGCCTCAACGCCATGTTCGTGATGATGAACGAAGCCCGCCTCGGCGTCGGCCTGCAGGGCCTGTCGATCGCCGAGATCGCCTATCAGAACGCCGCCAACTATGCCCGCGACCGCATCCAGGGTCGTTCGCTCTCCGGCCCGAAGGCGCCGGACAAGAAGGCCGACCCGATCATCGTGCATCCGGACGTGCGCCGCACGCTGATGACGATCCGGGCCTTCAACGAAGCCGGCCGCGCCTTCACGCTCTGGACAGCGCTCAAATCCGATATCGCCCACCGCTCCGACAATGAGGCGGACCGCCAGACGGCCGACGACATTCTCGGCCTGATGACGCCGATCCTGAAAGGCGTGCTCACCGACAAGGGCTTCGACCACGCCGTCATGGCGCAGCAGATGTTCGGCGGCCACGGCTATATCGAAGAACATGGGATGAGCCAGTACGTCCGCGATGCCCGCATTGCGATGATCTACGAAGGCGCCAACGGCATCCAGGCGCTCGACCTCGTCGGCCGCAAGCTCGGCCTCAATGGTGGCCGCGCCGTCATGGCGCTGTTCAAGGAAATCGGCGATTTCTGCGAGGAAAACCGCAGCAACGAGAAACTCTCCGCCTATACCAAGGCGCTGAAGAAGGGCCTCAACGACCTGCAGGCCGCCACCATGTGGTTCATGCAGAACGCGATGGCCAAGCCCGATAATGCCGGCGCCGGCTCGACCGACTACATGCACCTCTTCGGCCTTGTCGTGCTTGGCTACATGTGGGCAAAAATTGCCAAGACGGCTGAGGAAAAACTTGCCTCTGGCGAAACGACGCGCGCAGACTATCTGAAGAACAAGCTGATCACCGCGACCTTCTTCATGGAAAGGATCCTGCCGGAAACGGCCCTGCGCAAGGCCCGCATCGAGACCGGCGCCGACACGCTGATGGCGCTCGACGCGGCCGCGTTCTGAGCCGTTCGATTTCAAAATGTTTTGACGGGCAGCACCTGGCGGTGCTGCCGAAAGGGAGATGAGACATGACGAAAGTCTTCGTTTACGACCACGTGCGCACGCCGCGCGGCCGTGGCAAGAAGGACGGATCGCTGCACGAAGTGCCGTCCGTTCGCCTCGCCGCCAAGATGCTGGAGGCGGTGCGTGACCGCAACGACCTCGATACTTCGACCGTCGACGACATCATCATGGGCTGCGTCGATCCGGTCATGGACGCCGGTGCGGTGATTCCGAAGGCGGCCGCCTTCGAAGCCGGCTATTCCACCCGCGCGCCGGGCATGCAGATCTCGCGCTTCTGCGCCTCCGGTCTCGACGCCATCAACTTCGGCGCGGCCAAGATCGCCCAGGGTGCAGACGACATCGTCATTGCCGGCGGCGTCGAGAGCATGTCGCGCGTCGGCCTCGGCATGTCCGGCGGTTCCTGGTTCATGGACCCCTCGGTCAACCTGCCGGCCTTCTTCATGCCGCAGGGCGTTTCGGCCGATCTCATCGCCACGAAATACGGTTTCAGCCGCGACGACGTCGACGCCTATGCGGTGGAAAGCCAGAAGCGCGCGGCGCATTCCTGGGAGAAGGGTTACTTCAAGAAGTCCGTCGTGCCGGTCAAGGACGGGAACGGTCTGACCATCCTCGACCGTGACGAGCACATGCGTCCCGGCACCGACATGCAGGCGCTCGCCTCGCTCAACCCGTCCTTCCAAATGCCAGGCGAAATGGGCGGCTTTGAAGCCGTCGGCATCCAGGCGCATCCGGAAATCGAAAAGATCAACTACGTGCACCATGCCGGCAACTCGTCGGGCATCGTCGACGGCGCCGCAGCCGTGCTGCTCGGCTCCAAGGCCGGCGGCGAGAGCATGGGCCTGAAACCCCGCGCCCGCATCCGCGCCTTCGCCAATATCGGCTCCGATCCGGCGCTGATGCTGACCGGCCCGGTCGACGTCACCGAAAAGCTTCTGAAGCGCGCCGACATGAAGCTGTCGGACATCGATCTCTTCGAACTCAACGAAGCCTTCGCCGCCGTCGTGCTGCGCTACATGCAGGCCTTCGACATCCCGCACGACAAGATCAACGTCAACGGTGGCGCGATCGCCATGGGCCATCCGCTCGGCGCCACCGGTGCGATGATCCTCGGCACCGTGCTCGACGAGCTGGAGCGCCGCGATCTCAACACCGCGCTCGTCACGCTCTGCATCGGCGCCGGCATGGGCACGGCCACGATCATCGAAAGGGTCTGACGATGGACGTGATGCGCCGCTCTCTTCTCGCGCTGATGGGCCTGGGGCTGCTTGCAGCCGCTGGCTGCGTCTCCGACGAGGAAGGCAGCGACAGCTTCACGCTCACCGGTGCGATCACCAATGTCGCGAGCGGCCCGGTTCCGGCCGGCACCGTCACCATCAGGCTCGAAGAGCAAGGCGTGATGGACGTCGCTGCCAAGCTGATCGCGGAAACGTCCGTCGTCAGCGATGGCAAGGCCACCCGCGTGCCCTTCGTGCTGCAGGTGCCGAAGCCTGAACTCAATAAGGCCACCGATGCGGGCTTCACCATCCGCGTCGAGCGCGACGACCGGCTGATCGCCACCAATACCAGCAAACAACGTTACAGCGGCGGATCGAATATCTCGCTGCGCATCGAACCCATTCTCTACTGAGGGGGAGAACCATGACGAATTACACCAATTTCAAGATCGAGACCGACGCCGACGGCATCGCACTCGTCACCTGGGACATGCCTGAGAAGTCGATGAACGTCTTCACCCAGGAGGTGATGGAGGAACTCAACGCCATCGTCGACGCAACGACTGCCGACGCAGCGGTCAAGGGCGTCGTCTTCACCTCCGGCAAGTCGACCTTCTCCGGCGGCGCTGATCTGTCGATGATCAAGTCGATGTTCACCTTCCAGCAGGAAGAGAAGAAGAAGGATCCGGATAACGCCGCCCAGAAGCTCTTCGACCTCGTCGGCCGCATGACCGGGCTCTTCCGCAAGCTCGAAACCTCGGGCAAGCCCTGGGTCTCGGCGATCAACGGCACCTGCATGGGCGGCGCTTTCGAGCTGTCGCTCGCCTGCCATGGCCGCGTCGCGTCCAATTCCAAGTCGGTGAAGATCGCCCTGCCGGAAGTCAAGGTCGGCATCTTCCCGGGCGCCGGCGGCACCCAGCGCGTGCCGCGGCTCACCAATGCGCAGGACGCGCTGCAGATGATGACGACGGGCTCGTCGCTGACGTCGGCTCGCGCCAAGGCGCTCGGCCTCGTGCACGAAGTCGTCGATGCGGACAAGCTGGTCGACGCCGCCAAGGCGATGATCAAGAACGGCCTGAAGCCGGTGCAGCCCTGGGACGAGAAGGGTTACAAGGTACCGGGCGGCGGCATCTGGACGCCGGCCTCGGCCCAGCTCTGGCCGGCCGCTTCCGGGATCCTGCGCCGCGAGACCTACGGCAACTATCCGGGCGCCGTTGCCATCCTGAAATGCGTCTATGAAGGCCTGCAGGTGCCGTTCGACACGGCGCTCAAGATCGAGCAGCGCTACTTCACCGAGATCCTTCAGACGACCGAAGCCTTCTCGATGATCCGCTCGCTGTTCGTCTCGATGCAGGAGCTCGGCAAGGGCGCCCGCCGCCCGGCCGGCGTGCCGAAGTCGGAGTTCAAGCATGTGGGCGTCGTCGGCGCCGGCTTCATGGGCGCCTCGATCGCCTATGTGACGGCTGCCGCCGGCATTGCCGTCACGCTGATCGACCGCGACATGGAAGCGGCCGAGAAGGGCAAGGCCCACTCGGAAGGCCTGGTCAAGGATTCGGTCGGCAAGGGTCGCCTGACCAAGGAAGAAGGCGAAGCGCTGCTCGCCCGCATCACGCCTTCGGCCGATTACAACGACCTGAAGGAAGTCGGCCTCGTGGTCGAAGCCGTCTTTGAAGACCGCCAGGTCAAGAAGGATGTCATCGAGAAGGTGGAGGCGGTGATCGGCGAAGACACGATCTTCGCCTCCAACACCTCGACACTACCGATCACCGGCCTTGCCAAGAACTCGAAACGCCCCGGCCAGTTCATCGGCATCCACTTCTTCTCGCCGGTCGAAAAGATGATGCTGACCGAAGTGATCCTCGGCAAGGAGAGCGGCGACAAGGCGCTCGCTACGGCACTCGACTACGTCGCCGCGATCAAGAAGACGCCGATCGTCGTCAACGACACCCGCGGTTTCTATGTCAACCGCTGCGTCTTCCGCTACATCCACGAAGCCTATGACATGCTGATCGAAGGCGTGCCGCCGGCGATGATCGAGAATGCCGCCAAGATGGCCGGCATGCCTGTTGGACCGCTGTCGCTCAACGACGAAGTGGCGATCGACCTCAGCCAGAAGATCCTCAAGGCCACCGTCGCCGACCTCGGCGAAAAGGCCGTCGATCCCAAGCACATGGCGCTGATCAACAAGATGGTCGACGACCTCGACCGCCGCGGCCGCAAGAACGGCAAGGGCTTCTACGAGTATCCGGCGAAGCCCGCCAAGAAGTATCTGTGGCCGGAGCTGAAGACGCTCTACCCGCAAAAGAACGCCGACAAAATCGACATCGAAGTGCTGAAGCAGCGGTTCCTGGCGACGATCGCGCTTGAAGCCGCCCGCACCATGGAAGAGGGCATCGTCACCGATCCGCGTGAGGCGGATGTCGGCTCGATCCTCGGCTTCGGCTTTGCCCCCTACACGGGCGGCACGCTCTCCTACATCGACGGCATGGGCGTAAAGGCCTTTGTCAAGATGTGCGACAAGCTTGCCAAGGACTACGGCAGCCACTTCAAGCCGACGGCGCTCTTGCAGGAAATGGCCGAGCGCGGCGAGACCTTCTACGGTCGCTTCGACCCCTACGGCGAGAAGAAGCAGGCGGCGTAAGTTCCGCGCATCGAATTGGAAGCAGGCCCCTCGGGGCCTGTTTTCGTTTGGGCGACGGCTCGTCCAAGGCTCATGGCCTAACGCAGCGCCCGCATTCGCGTGACCATCAAGTTGTTATGGTTGCGATGTTAGACCTATTCGGGTTGAAGCCGCGCAAGTGATGAAGCCATGAACAAAGTCCTGCTCCGCCCCGCGATCGCCGGCGACGAACCCTATCTGCACTGGCTGGAAGAGGCCTGCATGCGCGACTATGCCATGGCGCTCTGGGGCAACTGGCGGCCGCGTCCGGCGGATGCGCTTATCCTTGACGAACATCGCATCATCGTTGCGAACGGCGAGGATGTCGGCTGCGTCTCGGTCACCGTGCGCAACGACCATGTCTGGGTCAACAAGCTCTATGTGGCGCCCGGCCATCAGAAACGCGGCAATGGCGCGATCGCGCTCAGGCAGGTGCTCGGCGAAGCAAGGGCGGTTGGCCTGCCCTTGCGCCTCAGCGTCCTGGCCACCAACCCCGCCGTCGCCTTCTACCGACGCGAAGGTCTCAGCATCTACGAGGAGACCGCAGAACGGCGCTTCATGTCGTCGCAGGTGCGTTAAGGCTACTTGCACCTCCCGATTGACGGCCTCCCTGCGCGGGCGCATGCTCGCCGGGATCAGAGGGGGACACGCCATGAGCGAGCCTGATCTCTATCTGCTTGGGCGCGCCGGGCCCGAGGAAGAACGCCTGAAGCGACAGATCGCCAATCTCGCCCCAGATTCCGACCAGCAGCTCGAACGGGTCGGCATCCAGCCAGGCGAACACGTCATCGATCTCGGTTGCGGTCCCGGTGGTGTGCTGCACCTGCTTGGCAAACGCGTGGGGCCCACGGGCTCCGTGCTCGGTATCGAGCGCGACCCGCACTTCGTCGAACTTGCGCGCCGTTTCGTCGCCAGCCACGCCCTGCCCCAGGTGGAGGTGCGCGAGGGCGACGCCTATGCGACCGGCCTGCCGCGCCGCTCCTTCGACGGTGCCCATATGCGGCTGGTGCTCGTCAACGTGCCGCGGCCGGAGCTCATCGTGCTCGAAATGGTGTCGCTGGTAAAACCCGGCGGCTGGATCGCGAGCTTCGAGGCCGATTTCCTGGCGCATGTCTGCGACCCGCCGCTTGCCGCCTGGGACCGGCTGCTTGCCGCCTATATCGCCTATTCGGCGGCCAGAGGCATCGACCTCCATATCGGCCGCCGCCTGCATCGGCTGTTCCGGGAAGCGGGTGTCGAGGCAATTTCCGTCGACGCCGTCGCACATGTCTACCCGCCTGGCCACGACCGCCGGCCGATCTTTAAGGATTTCATCAACAATGTCCGAGACGGTCTTGTCGCCGAGGGTTTCATCGACAAGGCCCAACTGGACGACGATCTCGCCGCACTCGACCGCCACCTGGCCGACCCGAACGTGCTTGTCACGTCCCATCTGTTCTTCCGGCTGACCGGCCGCGTGCCTGAAGCCCTCGTCATCAAGGCCTGAAGCGGCGTTCCATCGGGGCCGTACCGCTTCGATATCCTCTAAGCGGCAGCACCGGCGCGACGGTGCGCCAGGCGTTCGCCGACGATGATCAGCAGACCGGCCGCGAAGATCAGGCCGGCGCCTGCAAAGACATTCATGGCCGGCACGTCGCCCCAGATCAGGAAACCGAGGCCGAAGGCCCAGACGAGCGAGGTGTATTCGAAAGGCGCGATGACGGAGATCGGTGCTCGGCGCATGCCCTCGAACAGCGCATACTGCCCCGCGCCGGCAATGACGCCCGTGCCGGCCATCAGTGCCACGTCGAAGAGCGCCGGCGGCGTCCAGAAGAAGCCGACCGCAAGCCCGGTCATGGCGATGAAGAAGACGTTGGAGATGGTCATCTGCACCAGGGTCGTTTCCTGCAGCGCGGTCTTGCGCAGCATGACGGTGCCGATCGCCCAGAAGACGGCGGCGGTGAGCGCCAGGAACACCGGCAGCGACAGCTTCATGCCGGTGCCGAGCGGGTCACAGGCGATGAGCACGCCGACGAAGCCGATGAAAACGGCGAACCAGCGGATCGGCGGCACATCTTCCTTCAGGATCGGCACGGCAAGCAGCGTCACGATGATCGGCGCTGCATAGTAGAGCGTCGTCATCTCCGCGAGGCCAAGATCGCGCGCCGCGTTGAAATAGGAAAGCCAGGCCGCGAGCAGCAGCAGGTTGCGCACGAAGAGCGGCTTGATCACCGGAGATGAGATGGCGCTGCGCACCAGCTTGCCGCGGCCGATGACGAGGCAAAGCACGAGAATGGTGATGCTGCGGGTAAACAGGATCTGCCAGACCGAATAGCCGACGACGAGCCATTTGACCGACGCATCCTGCAACGAGAACAGGAAATAGGAAAACGTCGTCATGACGATGCCTGACAGTACGGTCTTGTTCATGGGAGGCCTCGATCGCGCCGGCGGGAGAGAAGCGGCAGCGTCCCGTCTGATAGCGCGGCCGCGACACACGCGGAAGAGGCATTCCCACGGACACGTGTGGCGATTTCTTGCGGGTAGATTCCGGTACTATCGGGCGCCACGCTTGATGGAGATCAAGAGCGGACGCTTGCGCGGCTGGTAGAAGACGGCGATAACGGCCACAAAACCAGGTTCAACGACATGCAGCCGCTCACCTTCGCCCTCGCCGCCCTGATCCTGCTCGCAACGCCGGGGCCGACAAACACGCTGCTCTGGCTGTCCGGCGCCTCTGCCGGTTTCCGCCGTTCGCTGCCGTTGCTCACCGGCGAGCTCGGCGGTTATCTCGCCGTCATCATCCCGGCCGTAGCACTATTGGCGCCATTCCTTGCCGCCCATCCGCAGCTCGGCCTTGCGCTCAGGCTCGTCGCCGCCTGCTGGGTTCTCTACCTCGCCTATGCGCTCTGGACCACCGATGCCGAGCGCAGCGAAGGTGTCGTCATCTCCATCCGCCAGGTCTTCGTTACGACGCTGCTCAATCCGAAGGCGCTGATCGTCGCCCTGGTGCTCTTGCCACAGACTGGACTGGCCGCCGTCTGGCCCTGGATCGCCGGCTTCTCGCTGCTGGTCGTCGCCGCCGGATCGACCTGGATCGGCGCCGGCGCCATGCTGGTGCAGATGTCGAAGGGCTTGTCGGCCTCGCATCTGCCGCGACGGATTGCTGCCGTTTGTCTCACCCTTTTTTCGGTGGGCATCGCCGGCAGCGCGATCGCGGCCATGCACTGAGACCCCCCGGAGACAGAAAGGTCTCGGGGGTTCAATGCGCTCACGAGACCGATTGCTGCGTCACGCAGCAACAGCCGCTTCGCCGAGTTCCTCTGCCAGTGCCACACCGATCAATTGTTGCCAACCGTCGCGCCGGTATTCGAGCTTGTCGAGCCCGTCGAGGAAGGCAACCTGTTCGGTGAAGACGAGGCGCGTACCGTTGCCTTCCGGCTGAATGTCGACGGTCGCGACGGACGCCGAGATCCTCTTGTCGTTCTCAGCCATCGTGTAAGCAAAGATGATCCGGCGGTTCTCGACGATGTCGAGATAGATGGTGTCGTCATGATAGATCGTTTCGCCGTCCTGGCTGAAGCGACCGCTCTCGCGACCGCCGACGCGGAAGTCATGGCTGAATTCGGCCACCGGCCCGTCAGCACTGACGAACCAGCGTTCCTTCGCAGCCGGCTCGGAGAAAGCCCTGAACACCTGTCCCGGCGTCGCCTTGAAGCTGCGCTCGATGGTGAAGCTCGCATGTTCCACGGATCTGTCGGTCATGTTCTCTCTCCTCTGATGTTCGAATACCGCTGGCCTTTGCCTAACTGGTTTCATTTAAAAACTGCTCTAATTTTGAAAGCAGTTGCACGATAGCCTCACTGATGCGATAATGCAAGCGGTTTTGAAGAGGTGCCAATGAAGGACGACATTCGCTCGGGTTGCCCGATCAATCTTTCGCTCGAAGTGTTCGGCGACAAATGGAGCCTGCTGATCATTCGCGACATGATCTTCGGCGGTAAACGGCACTTCCGGGAATTGCTGCGTTCCCAGGAGGGCATCTCGTCCAACATCCTGGCGGATCGGCTGAAGATGCTGGTCGAGCAGGGCATGCTGACCAAGGCGGACGACCCCACGCACAAGCAGAAGGCGATCTACAGTCTCACGGAGATGACGATCGCGCTGGTGCCGATCATGGCCCAGCTCGGCGCCTGGGGGCGGCGCTATCTGCCGGTCAGCGAAGAGCTCAGTATTCGCGCCGAGCAGATGGAAAACGGCGGTCCGGAACTCTGGGACCGCTTCATGGACGAGTTGCGACACGATCATCTCGGCGCGCTGCTCGATGGTCCGCCGCGGGTGCGCGCTACACTGCAGGCAGCCTATGAAGAGGTGGTGGCAAGAAAGGCACGCGAAAAGGCGACGGCCTGAGGCTATACGAACAGGCACTTCATCCGCTCAGAGCCCGATCACAGACAGCATGACGAAGGTCGCGAACAGCACGAAATGAGTCATGCCCTCAATGGCGTTGGTCTGCCCGTCGTTGAGGTTGATCGCGGCCACGATCAAAGTGACCGCCACCATCACCGTCTGCACCGGCGACATGGCCATCAGGAAGGGCTGGCCGGTATAGAGCGCGATCGCCTCCATGACCGGCACCGTCAGGATGACCGTCGAAAGCGATGCCCCGAGCGCGATGTTGACGACCGCCTGCATGCGGTTGGCGAGTGCCGCCCGCATCGCGGTCATGACTTCCGGCGAGGCAGAGATCACGGCAACGACGATGGCGGTCACCGCCGGCGGGGCGCCGCTCCCCTTCAGGCCCGAGGTCAGCAGCGACGACATCACTTCCGCCAGCACGCCGATCAACACGATGCCAAGGATCAGTATCACGATCGACGGCAGCACCGGCTGATCCGGCCCACCCTGTATCGCGCTCCCCTCGCCCTTCGCCTTCGGATAGCTGTAGCTGAAGAAGTAGCTGTGCACCCCCACCTGCATGCGCAGGAACAGGGCATAGAGGGTGATCATCGCGCCGATGGTGAAGGCCGAATAGAGATGCCATCTCGCCGCCGGCACGAACTCCGGAACGACCATCGAGATGCCCATCGCCGTCAGAATCATGACGCTGTAGGTGCGGGCGGAATCGTCGTTATAGGGCTGCTCTCCATGTTTCAGGCCACCAAGCAGGGCGGCGAGGCCCAGGATGCCGTTGATATCGAGCATGACGGCCGCATAGATCGTGTCGCGCACGAGCGTCGGCGAGGTCTCGCTGGTCATCATGATCGCCAGCACGACGACCTCGACCAAGACCGCCGAGAGCGTCAGGATCATCGTGCCATAGGGATCGCCGACCTTGGACGCCAGCACCTCGGCATGGTGCGACACGCGCAGCGAGGCGAGCACGATCGCCACCACGAGACCGGCGGCACCGAGAAGCGTTGCCAGGCGCCCCATTTCGAGAAGCTCATGCTCCAGCGCGATCCCGGCAATCGCCGCAGCGAGGGCCACGAACAGCAGACGCTCCGATCTCATGCGCGCCAACAAACGTTCCCTCCGATGAAAGCCTGTCCTGCCCGTCACGCGAACTATAGGGGCCGCCGCCCCCAAAGCAAATGACGGAGAAAGGACTATTTTCCTTCGGATTCTTTACCGGTACTTCGCGTTTCGATAGTGTGGTGTCGAACAAACCCAGCAAGTGGCCGCCTGTTCGGCCCGGACCTTTCGCATGTTGTCTCACGGCACGATCTGGCACGCCATCGATGCATTGGCCGAGCGCAATCAGCTCTCGCCTTCCGGTCTCGCCCGCCGCGCCGGGCTCGACCCCACCTCCTTCAACAAGTCCAAGCGCCACTCTGCCGACGGGCGGGAACGCTGGCCTTCGACGGAATCGATCGCCAAGGTGCTCGAGGCGACCGGCGCCACGATGGACCAGTTCACCAGCCTGTTGAGCCCGAATGACACTCAGGCCACCCCGGCGACTGCAAGTGCCGCGATCCCGCTGATCGGCTTCGCCCAGGCGGGTGCCGGCGGCTTCTTCGACGACGGCGGTTTTCCGGCCGGCCAGGGCTGGGACGTGATCGACTTTCCAACAGTGGCGGAACGCCGGACGGGCATCTACGCGCTTGAGGTGCAGGGCGATAGCATGCTGCCACTGTACCGCGACGGCGACACCCTGATCGTCGATCCGGGGGCGCAGGTTCGGCGCGGCGACCGCGTCGTGGTCAAGACACGCGAAGGCGAGGTCATGGCGAAGGTCCTGACACGCCAGACGCCGCGCACGATCGAACTCCTTTCCCTCAACCCGGAGCACCCGAACCGGGGCTTCGAGATCAGCCAGATCGAATGGATCGCCCGGATCATCTGGGCCAGCCAATAGGACGTTCTTCCTGATGCGGCAGCATTTATACTCCCTTGCCGGCGGCATCGCCGCGATCGCGCTTTTCACCGGCATCCTCTACGCGGGTGCAGCCGCCATTCGCGACCGCGAGAGTGCCGCCACGCCGGACTTCGTCCTCGAAACGCCCGACATGACGGAAATCGAGCCGGCGCCGGATGACGCCGAAACGGATGATAACGTACCGCTCGACTTGGGAACACCGACCGACGGCACCGCGCAGCCCGGTGCGGTTACGACCGGCGATCAACCGCAGACGTCGACGACGGAAAACGCCGCACGCGCCATCGAGCCGCAACAATTCGGTCTGCCCGACACCGTCACCGGCGCGCCGCTCGAACGCGCGGAGCCGCGTGCCCCGCTGTCAGAGCCGGAGAAGCAAGCGAAGGCGACCGCCGGGCCGACCATCCTCTATCGCCCCGTGGCGATCGCCGCCGGTGTGATCCAGTTCGACAAGCTCACGCTGCAGATCGATGGCATCGAGCCCGAGCAGGCAGAGAGAACCTGCGAAACCGGGGGGAAGAGTTGGCCCTGCGGCATCGTCGCACGGACGGCCTTCAGAAACTTCCTGCGCGCACGTGCGGTCAGCTGCGACATGCCCGAGGGAAGCGCCGGCGCATCGGCCACTGCTTCCTGCTCTCTCGGTGGACAGGATCTCGCAACCTGGCTCGTCGACAACGGCTGGGCGACGCCGGTACCCGGCTCGCCGCTGAAGAAGCGGGCCGACGCCGCGCACCAGGCGAAGCTCGGCTTCTATGGCGAAGATCCGCGCGACCTCAGTCACACGCCGATGACGTTTGACGACCCAACGCTCGGCACCGGGATGGACGAGCCGCAGCCGGACTTGTAAACAGCCGCGGCAATTCCCAGCTCTCAACCGTCCAGATCATCTGATCGTTGAGACAGTGAGATGATCCAACTCTTTGAAACTATGCAATTCCGGATGAAAAACCGCTTCACGCCGTTCCCGGAATTGCGCTACCGCTGGAAAGACCCATGCTGCCAAGCCTCAGCCACCACGAAGCGCTCATCTATGTCATGGTGATGATGTCGGCGGTCGACCGCGAGATGAGCGACGACGAATTCACCCGCATCGGCCGGCTGGTGCAGTTCCTGCCGGTCTTCGAGGGGTTCAACGAGGATCAGCTCGTCCATATCGGCCACGAATGCTCCGCCCAGCTCGCGGCCCCCGAGGGGTTGGACATCGCTCTGGAAATCGTGCGCGAGGCGCTTCCGGAAAAGTTCCATGAGACGGCCTACGCACTTGCCGTCGAGATCGCCGCCGCGGACCAGCGCATTCGCAACGAAGAGATCCGGCTGTTGCAGTTGCTGCGCGACCGCCTCGGTCTCGACAAGCTCACCTGCGCCGCCATCGAACGAGGGGCGCTTGCCCGCTTCCGCCGGTAGCTCATCATTTCCTGGCGTTCACGCCAAGCTGTCTACAGCGCTGCGCGTCTTATCAGACGCGCAAAGGTCGCTGTAGCACTTTGAATTGCTGCATGTTTTTGACCTTTGACCGGGTACGATTAAAGGAAACATGCAGTGGGCGCTCAATAGATGCCGTTGGGGAAGTAGCGCAGGTAGATTTCCTCGAGCCGGCCGCTGCGCGAAAGCGCCAGCAGCGCGTGGTCGATCGCCTGGGTCAGCGCCGGTTCGGATTTGCGGTTCATGATCGTCAGGCCTTCACCGAGAAAGCGTTGCGAGAAATAGGCACCATCGACGAGTGCGCAGCAGCCCCCGGCAGTCGTGCCTGAGATCCAGAAGGAAAGCTGCAAACCGTCGGAAAAGACCGCCGGCACCTCACCCTTCTGCAGTGCCGTGAGCATGGCATCGCGATCTGGGAAGACCTTGGCCCCGATACTCGGGAAGAACGCCTTGAACATGGCCTCATGGGTGGTGCCCGCCACGACACCGACCGTTTTTTTCCTGAGGTCCTTCGGACCCGTCACGGCGCCGGCCGCCTTGGTGTTGATGGCCAAGCGGGCCGGAAGCCGCATGAAGGCGCGCGAGAAGCCGAAGCGCTGGCGCAGTTCCGGGCCGACGGCGATACCGGCGGCAACCGCTTCGCCCTGCCCCTGCTCCAGCGCCGGCAGCAGTTCCGCATAGGTCACTGCCTGGATCTGGCATTTGGCTTCGATGTCGAGCTCGCGGCAGATCTCGCGCACGAGATCGACGTGAAAACCGGAGAGCTTGCCGGACTGATCGATGAAGTTGAACGGCGGAAAGTCGACCGTCGTCAGGAAGCGCAAGCGCGCAAGGCCCGTGAGATCGGGCTTGGCGATGCGTTCGCGCGCATCGAACAGAATGGGCAGGTCCCTGGGCTGGGCCGCAAGCGGCGTTGCGATCAGGGACGCGCAGAGAGCGAACAGGGAAAGAAATCTCATGGGCAGCGGGCCGGCACGGTTCTTGTCTCAGGGGCGGCGCTTGGAACCGCGGGATGATTCATCGAGCGGTAAAGTAACCGTCCGCAAGGCAACTGGCCATAGGTCTCGCTCGAACGAGGCAAAAGAGGCTTCAGGAAGGATTGGAGCGGGTGATCGGGATCGAACCGACGACATCAAGCTTGGGAAGCTGGCGTTCTACCACTGAACTACACCCGCGATGCCTGCGAAATTTCCCGAACCGGGACGATCTGTCAAGGACCCTTGCGCGGTATCGCACGAGGGTCCCGTGCAAAATCCCTACTCGGCGCGGAAATGTTTCGAAAGCTTCAGGCCCTGGGCCTGGTAGTTGGAGCCGACGCCGAGGCCGTAGAGACCGTCAGGACGCTCCAACATGTGTTCATAGATCAGGCGGCCGACGATCTGGCCATGTTCGAGGATGAACGGCACCTCGTGGCTGCGCACTTCCAGAACGGCGCGGCTACCGCTGCCACCGGCAGAGGCATGGCCGAAGCCGGGATCGAAGAAGCCGGCATAGTGCACGCGAAACTCGCCCACCAGCGGATCGAACGGCGTCATCTCGGCCGCGTAAAGCGGCGGCACATGCACCGCTTCGCGCGAGACGAGGATGTAGAACTCGTCCGGATCGAGGATCAGCTCGTCGCGTCCGCGGCTGTAGAGCGGCTCCCAGAAATCGAAGATCTTGTGCTGCGCCTTCTTGTCGACGTCGATGACCGCGGTGTGGTGTTTGCCACGGTAGCCGATCAGACCCTCCGGACCGGTGCCCTTGAGGTCGATCGACAGCGCAATGCCGCCGCCGCTGACATTCGGGCGTTCGCTCGCCACCAGCACGTCGCTTTCATGCAGCGCCAGCAGCTCCTGTTCGGAGAGCAGCGACTGGCCCATGCGGAAGCGGATCTGCGACAGGCGCGAACCACGGCGCACGACGATCGGGAAGGTGCGCGGACTGATTTCGAGATAGAGCGGACCGCTATAGCCGGCAGGAATCTTGTCGAACTCCTGGGCGCGGTCGGTGATCACGCGGGTGAAGATGTCGAGGCGGCCGGTCGAGCTTTTCGGATTGGCCGAGGCCGACATGCCCGCAGGCAGCGCCAGGCTCTCCATCAACGGCACGATGTACACGCAGCCGGTTTCAAGCACGGCACCGTCGGTGAGATCGACGACATGCAGCTTCAGCCGGTCGAGCTTGTCGGCGACGAGGTGGGACGGGCCGGGCATGAAGCTCGCGCGGACGCGGAAAGCCTTGGCGCCAAGGCGCAGGTCGAGGCTTGCCGGCTGGATCTGATCGTCATCCAGCGGCCTCTCGCTCTTCAGGCGCCCCGTTTCGAGCAGCGCGGCGATCGCGCGGTCGGCCAAAATCCCAGTATCGCGGGCCATTGCAGTCCTCTTTCCAGTTGCGAGACAAAACCAAACTCCGGGAATTGACGCAAGCGCACCCTAGCAGTATTGAAGCTTTATCCCGTGGTGATTTGGCCGGTCGGCTTGCAGCCACGTTAAACAAGTAGCTAAAAAGGCCGGGTGTCAAACCGGCCCATTTTTGCGGCCGGTTTTTTTTTGTTTTTGAAGGTGATCGTCACATGAGCAAAAACTGGCGCCCGGCAACACAACTCGTCCACGGCGGAACCACCCGCTCCCAGCACGGCGAGACGTCCGAGGCGATCTTCCTCACCCAGGGCTTCGTCTACGAGACATCCGAGGCGGCAGAAGCGCGTTTCAAGGGCGAGACCGAAGGCTTCATCTATGCCCGCTACGGCAGCCCGACCAACGACATGTTCGAAAAGCGCATGTGCATGCTGGAAGGCGCCGAAGACGCGCGCGCCACGGCTTCGGGCATGGCTGCCGTTTCCGCGGCAATCCTCTGCCAGCTGAAGGCCGGCGATCATATCGTTGCCGCCCGTGCGCTGTTCGGTTCCTGCCGCTGGGTGGTCGAGACGCTGGCGCCGAAATACGGCATCGAATGCACGCTGGTCGATGGACGCGATCTCGCCAACTGGGAAAAGGCGATCCAGAAGAACACCAAGGTCTTCTTCCTGGAAAGCCCGACCAACCCGACGCTCGAAGTCATCGACATTGCCGGTGTGGCCAAGCTCGCCAACCAGATCGGCGCCAAGGTCGTCGTCGACAACGTTTTTGCGACGCCACTCTTCCAGAAGCCGCTGGAACTCGGCGCCCATATCGTCGTCTATTCCGCCACCAAGCATATCGATGGCCAGGGCCGCTGCCTCGGCGGCGTCGTGCTTGCTGACAAGGAATGGATCAACGAGAACCTGCACGACTACTTCCGTCATACCGGCCCGGCCATGTCGCCGTTCAATGCCTGGACGCTGCTGAAGGGCATCGAAACCTTGCCGTTGCGCGTGCGCCAGCAGACGGAAACCGCACGCCGCGTCGCCGACTTCCTGGCTGAGCAGCCGCAGGTGGCGAAGGTCATCTATCCCGGCCGCAAGGATCACCCGCAGGCCGACATCATCGCCAAGCAGATGACCGGCGGCTCCACCCTCGTCGCCTTTGAACTGAAGGGCGGCAAGGATGCGGCATTCGCGCTGCAGAATGCGCTCGAGATCGTGCGCATCTCCAACAATCTCGGCGACAGCAAGAGCCTGATCACCCATCCGGCAACGACGACGCACAAGAACCTGACCGACGAGGCCCGCGAAGAGCTGGGCATTTCCGCCGGCACGGTGCGTTTCTCGGCCGGCATCGAAGACAGCGAGGATGTCGTCGAGGATTTCGCCCGCGCGCTTGAGGCCGTCAAAGCCTGAGGCAACGAAAAGATACGGCCGCCACAACAGACGGCGGCCGTCGATCCCTCGTGGCGCTCATGCAGCGGGCGCCCCGCCATCCAATATGGCCTCACCAGCGGGATCGAGCGGGTTCGAACAGCCGATCCGGATACCCGCAAGCCCTTGCCCCAGAATGGGTATGCACAATCTTGCCGTTATTCTTGACGAAACCATCTTGCTGTAGAATACCCTGAAAGACCGAAGCAAGGTGTTGCCCATGTATCGCGCTTTGACCCGCGACATAGAAGTTACGGTGGAGCCGTACTATCTCGAAGAGCAGTCGGACCCCGATGACGGCCGCTATGTCTGGGGCTATCGCATTGTCATCTCAAACCATTCGGACGCAGCCGTGCGGTTGATGACCCGCTACTGGCATATCACCGATGAGAATGGGCAGGTCGATGAGGTCAGCGGTCCCGGCGTGATCGGCGAACAGCCGCTGCTCAATCCCGGCGACACCTATGAGTATTCGTCCGGCTGCCCGCTGGATACGCCGTCGGGCGTGATGTTCGGCCATTACAGTATGGAAGCGGAAGGCGGAGAGACCTTCAACGTGGCCATCCCCGCCTTCTCGCTCGATTCACCCGGGCTCGTGCGTACCCTGAACTAGCTTGATCCGGAGTGGCGCCGGCTACTGTGGACGCACTTCGCTTGCCTCGAAACGATAGGTCGTCGAGCAGAATTCGCAGGTGACCTTCACGGCCCCATCCTCGATGGTGCTTTCGATATCATCAGCGTCCAGATTGGCGAGCACCGAGTGCAGCTTCTCGCGCGAGCAGCTGCAACGGTCATAAACCGCCTGCGGCTCATAGACGCGAACGCCGCGCTCGTGAAACAGCCGGTAGAGCAAGCGTTCGGTTCCGACCATCGGGTCGGTCAGCTCGTCGGTGTCGATCGTCTCGACCATCACCTTGGCTTCCGCCCAGAGATCGTCATCCTCGAAGACGCCTTCCCCGTCATCGCCATCGCCGCCGGAAAGATCAGGCTGGCGCATGCGCTCCGGCGCTTCCGGCAGGAACTGCGCGACCATGCCGCCGGCACGCCAGCGATGGCGCGGCTTGCCGCTTTCATCGCGGTCGAGCAGCTCGGCAACGCCGAGCCTGACCTTGGTCGGGATCTGCTCTGACTGGCGGAAATAGACGCCAGCGATTTCTTCCAGCGTGGCGCCGTCCAGCGCAACGATGCCCTGATAGCGCTGAGTATGAGCGCCCTGGTCGATGGTGAAGGCGAGTACGCCCTTGCCAAGCAGTTCATGCGAAAGGGTGCGGCCATCCTTCTCGGCGTCGGCAAGCGCATCTGCATCGTAGCGGGCATAGGCGCGCACGCGATCCGGCGTCGAGAAGTCTGCGACGACGAGATCGACCGGACCATCGCCTTTCGTCTGGACGATCAGCTTGCCTTCGAACTTCAGCGAAGTGCCGAGCAGAACCGTCAGCACGACGGTTTCGGCAACGAGCCGCGCGACCGGAAGCGGATAGTTGTGGCGCTCCAGAATTGCGTCGAGCATCGGGCCGAGCTGCACGGCGCGGCCGCGCACGTCGAGGCCTTCCACCTGGAAAGGCACGACGTGATCGTCACCGGCGAAGTCGAATTCACCAAGCCCTGGCGTCATGTCAGTCATGTCTTGCTCCTTGCCTCAGCAACTGCGTTGCGCCGGGGACATTCCTGTCCCCCGGCGCAACGTGCCCGCTGTCTCAATCGATCCCGCGATAAACGGATTGTCCACCGGATATGTGCCATCAGCCATTGCGCCGCGCACCACCCGTGGCAGTCGGCGCTTCACTGTTGCCAGGAGCGCCCTGCAGCCGCCTAGATCGTGTCGCACGGCGGCAATGTCAATAGCCAGCCTCACAGCCGCCGAAGCGCTGCGCCATCGCGCTCACCGCGGCGCTCGCAAGGGCCTAGACGAGCCCCATGCACCAGGCGATGATCGACTTCTGCGCATGCAGGCGGTTTTCGGCCTCGTCGAAGACCACCGACTGCGGACCGTCGATCACCTCGTCGGTCACCTCCTCTCCACGGTGCGCCGGCAGGCAATGCATGAACAGCGCATCGGATGCCGCTTGCTTCATCAGCGCCTCGTTGACCTGATAGGGCTGGAAGACGTTGTGGCCGCGGGCACGATGCTCCTGGTTCATCGACACCCAGGTGTCGGTGACAACGCAATTGGCGTTGGCGACCGCCTGCTCGGCATCGTGACACAGCAGGATCTCGCCGCCGTTGTTGCGGGCCCAGTTCAGGATCTTGTCCTGCGGCTCGGAGCCGAGCGGCACGGCCATGTTCATGCGATAGCCGAAGCGGGCGGAGCCTTCGATCAGCGAGTGCAGCACGTTGTTGCCGTCGCCGGTCCAGGCGATCGTCTTGCCCTTCACCGGTCCGCGATGCTCCTCGAAGGTCATGATGTCGGCCATGATCTGGCACGGATGGGTGTCATCGGTCAGGCCGTTGATGACGGGTACCGTCGCGTGTTCTGCCAATTCCAGCAGGCGGCGATGGTCGGTGGTGCGGATCATGATCGCGTCGACATAGCGCGACAGGACCTTCGCCGTATCGCCGATCGTCTCGGCGCGACCGAGCTGCATCTCCGTGCCCGAAAGGAACAGGGTTTCGCCGCCGAGCTGGCGCATGCCGACATCGAAGGACACACGGGTGCGGGTGGACGGCTTTTCGAAGATCATCGCCAGCATCTTGCCGGCGAGCGGCTTCTCGGCGGTTCCGGCCTTGGTCGTCGCCTTTCGGACGCGGGCATCATCGATGATCGTCCGAAGATCGGCGGCCGTCATGGCCGAAAGATCGAGAAAGTGTCTGGTGCCTGCCATCGTACTCGGTTCCTCAAAAAATCGAACCTATGTGCGCCACGCAGCGGCGTGAACGCACGAAGGTCATTCTACCATCCTGGGTCAGTCTTGGCCCTATCGGTCAGGCCGCAGCGTTACCACTTGCCTTCGTCACTGCTTCGGCGGCGCGCTCGATGCGTACGAGGCCCTCGCGTGCTTCCTCCGCCGTCACAGTCAACGGCGGCAGCAGGCGCAACACGTTGTCGCCGGCCGGCACGGCCAGGAGCTTCTCGGCGCGGATCTCCTTCAGGAGATCGGCCGAGGGGCCCTTCACCTTGATGCCCAGCATCAGGCCATCGCCGCGGATATCCTCGATGACATCGGGATAGCGATCCTTCAGCGAAGCAAGGCCCTGGCGGAAGACGAGCGCGACGTCGCGCACATGGGCGAGGAAGCCATCAGCGAGGATGACGTCGAGCACGGCGTTGCCGACGGCCATCGCCAGCGGATTGCCGCCATAGGTCGAGCCATGCGTGCCCGCCACCATGCCGGCGGCCGCCTCTTCCGTCGCCAGGCAAGCGCCGAGCGGGAAGCCGCCACCGATACCCTTGGCAACGGCCATGATATCCGGGCGGATGCCCGTCCACTCATGGGCAAAAAGCTTGCCGGTGCGGCCGACGCCGGTCTGAACCTCGTCGAGGATCAGGAGCAGGCCGAATTCGTCGCAGAGGGCGCGCAGTTCCTGCATGAATTCCTTGGTCGCGGGACGGATGCCGCCCTCGCCCTGGATCGGCTCGATCAGGATCGCGGCGGTCTCCTCGGTGATCGCATTCTTGACGGCCGCGATGTCGCCGAACGGAACCTGGTAGAACCCTGGGGCCTTTGGCCCGAAACCTTCAATGTACTTTTGCTGACCACCGGCGGCGATCGTCGCGATCGTGCGACCGTGGAACGCGCCCTCGAAGGTGATGATGTGAAACTTCTCCGGCTGGCCTTTGGCGAAGTGGTACCGCCGCGCCGTCTTGATCGCGCATTCCAGCGCTTCCGCACCGGAATTGGTGAAGAAGACCCGATCGGCAAAGGTGACGGCCGCCAAGCGGCGTCCAAGACTTTCCTGACCGGGAACTTCGTAAAGGTTGGAAAGGTGCCAGACCTTCTCGGCCTGCGCCTTCAGCGCCTCGACGAGATGCGGATGCGCGTGGCCGAGCGAGTTCACGGCAACGCCGGCGGCGAAGTCGAGATAGCGCGAGCCGTCTTCGGCGATCAGCCAGACGCCCTCTCCTCGCTCGAAACGCAACGGCGCGCGCATGTAGGTATCGTAAAGCGGCGTGGTTGCAGTCATGCGAGGCTCTCCTTACTCCAGTCGGCATCGGTCCCGCTGCTTCATGCGGCCCGATAAAAATCAAAAATGCCGCCTTTCGGCGGCGCAGGCACTATTCCTATTTCGCGCCGCAATGTCAATAAAACCAAGCCTTGCAGTGCAACAGAGAAGCCCGTTTCCCGGCGGCGAAAAAATCGCCCGGAAGGGCTTGCAAAAATGCAACGCCAGCCGAGCAAGTTGGGGAAAACTACGAAATCGATTCGGCGTGAATCCCGGGACTCTTGCCACGGAGTCCGACGGTCAGTACGTTAACATTCAATTACTAGACGCATGCGGCGGACCTAGTCACCAAAAGAGTTATCGCGTTTGCAACCTCGGGATTCAACCGGGGTGCGGTGAGGGATTCTGCCATCCCCAACGCTGAGAACGGAGAGTGCAGAAATGAACTGGACTGACGAGCGGGTGGAGAAACTGAAGAAGCTTTGGTCCGAGGGCCTGAGCGCAAGCCAGATCGCGGCACAGCTCGGCGGCGTCAGCCGTAACGCTGTCATCGGCAAGGTTCATCGCCTGAGCCTTCCAGGCCGTGCCAAAGCCGGCGGCAGCACCACTGCGGCGGCCCGCCCGAAGCGGCCGACCTCGGCGCCGCGCGCTCCGAACTACGCCTCGCGCGTTTCGACCCGCACCGTTGCCCGTCCGTCCGGCGCCACCGTTCTCAAGGAAGAGATCGAAGTCGATCTCGTTGCCGAGCAGGATTTCAGCATCCAGACCGACGTGGTCGTGCCGATGTCGCGCCGCCTCGAGCTAACCCAGCTCACGGAACGCACCTGCAAGTGGCCGATCGGCGACCCGCTGAAGGAAGAGTTCCACTTCTGCGGCAACGATTCCCCGGAAGCTTCGCCCTATTGCAGCTTTCATGCGCGGCTTGCCTACCAGCCGTCCGCCGAGCGCCGTCGGATGCGCTAAGGATCCGCACAGGACCAAAACGAAAGGGGCCGATCGGCCCCTTTTTTATTGACTTCTGTTTGCCCTTCTCAGCTTTCGAGCGAGTAGCCGGCGCCGCGCACGGTGCGGATGACATCAGGCATGGTCGAGAAGTTCAGCGCCTTGCGCAGGCGGCCGACATGCACGTCGACGGTCCGCTCGTCGACATAGATGTCGTGGCCCCAGACGCCGTCCAGCAACTGCGAGCGCGAGAAGACACGGCCCGGAGAGGACATCAGGAACTCCAGCAGGCGGAACTCTGTCGGCCCCAGGCGAACTTCGCGGCTGCGGCGATGGACGCGATGGGTTTCCCGGTCGAGCTCGATGTCGCCGCAGCGCAGCAGCGTCGAGAGAACTTCGGGCTTCGCCCGGCGGAGCATCGCCTTGACGCGGGCCATCAGCTCCGGCGTGGAGAAGGGCTTGACCACATAGTCGTCGGCACCGGTCGCCAGACCGCGAACGCGCTCGCTTTCCTCGCCGCGCGCCGTCAGCATGATAATCGGCAGCCGCTCCGTCTCCGGGCGCTGGCGCAACCTACGGCAAAGCTCGATGCCGGAGACGCCAGGCAACATCCAGTCGAGGATCAGAAGGTCGGGCAGGCGTTCCTGTAGCCGGATCTCCGCCTCGTCACCCCTGAGGATCGTATCGACGTCGAAGCCTTCAGCTTCCAGATTGTAACGCAGCAGGACGCTCAGCGCCTCTTCGTCTTCGACCACGGCGATTTTTGGCAACATCAGGTAACGTCTCCTTACCGCGAGCGCCGCGCGGGTCCAGCGGACCGGCCGGCACTCAGACACTCTAAATCTGGAGCACATCCGCCGTTTTCAAAGGCGGGGCGAAAACCGCATGCTTCAGATACAGGAATTCGGGGCCGCGACCGAAGCCGCGACCGGATGATATTCATGGGGCATGCATTGCGAACGGCGCGTTTAACGCCAGAGCGGGATGAGGAAAAGTGTATGCGGTTGTCCCCCGCATCCCGCTCCAACCTTCTAGTCGTTGACCGAGCCCAACGTCGACGTGTTGTCATCCTTCGGGCGCTCGCCCTCCGGCTGGGCACCCGTCGCCATGTAATAGATCGTCTCGGCGATGTTGGTCGCGTGGTCGCCGATACGCTCGATGTTCTTGGCACAGAACAGAAGATGCGTGCAGGGCGTGATGTTGCGCGGATCTTCCATCATGTAGGTGAGCAACTCGCGGAACAGCGAGGTGTAGATCGCGTCGATCTCCTCGTCGCGCTCACGAATGCTGTTGGCCTTTTCCGGCGAACGCGACGCATAGACGTCGAGCACTTCCTTGAGCTGCACCAGAGCGAGCTCGGCGAGGTGCTCGAGACCGCGGGCGAGCTTGCGCGGGATGCCCGAACCGGCAACCGCGATCACGCGTTTGGCAGTGTTCTTGCCGAGGTCGCCGACACGCTCCAGGTCGGAGGCGATGCGGATCGACCCCATGATCTCGCGAAGGTCGGCGGCGACCGGCTGGCGCTTGGCGATCGTGACGATCGCCTTCTCGCCGATCTGACGCTCGGCATCATCGAGAACAGTGTCGTCCGAGATTACCTTTTGCGCCAGCGCCAGGTCGGAATTGACCAGAGCGCGGACGGATTCGGCGACCATCTGCTCGGCGAGACCGCCCATTTCCGAGATGCGGCGCGTCAGGTACTTCAGTTCTTCGTCATAGGCGGACATGATATGCATGGACATGATCGTCGATCCTTACGGGCGCTTTCCAGTGACTGTTGCAGCCGTGATTGGCCTCAGCCGAAGCGGCCCATGATGTAATCCTGGGTGCGCTGGTCATCCGGATTGGTGAACATCTTGTCGGTGTCGTTCTCCTCGACGAGATTGCCGAGGTGGAACATGGCGGTGCGCTGCGACACGCGGGCGGCCTGCTGCATCGAGTGGGTCACGATGACGATCGTGAAGTTCGTGCGCAGTTCATGGATGAGTTCCTCGACCTTGGCGGTCGCGATCGGGTCGAGTGCCGAGCAGGGCTCGTCCATGAGGATGACTTCCGGGCTGACGGCAACAGCGCGTGCGATGCAAAGGCGCTGCTGCTGACCACCGGAGAGGCCGGTGCCCGGCTCCTGCAGGCGGTCCTTCACCTCGTTCCACAAACCTGCCTTCTGCAGGCTGGTTTCGACGACCTCGTCAAAATCCGCCTTGGTGCGGGCAAGCCCGTGGATGCGCGGACCGTAGGCGACGTTGTCGTAGATCGACTTCGGGAACGGGTTCGGCTTCTGGAACACCATGCCGACGCGGGCGCGCAGCTCGACCACGTCAATGGTCGGGTCGTAGATGTCGTCCTCATCGAGCGTGATCTTGCCGGTGACGCGGCAGTTCTCGATGGTGTCGTTCATGCGGTTCAGCGTGCGCAGGAAGGTCGACTTGCCGCAGCCCGACGGACCGATCAGCGCCGTTACCGTGTTCTCGCGGATGTTGAGGTTGACGTCGAAAAGCGCCCGCTTCTCGCCGTAGTAGACCGACACATCCTTGCCGATCATCTTGAAGGGAACCGTGTTCATTTTCTGATCCAAGGCTTTCTCGACCGCTGCTTCTGACATGATGTTCATAGTAATTACCTCACTACCAACGGCGCTCAAAGCGACGTCGCAACAGAATGGCGCCAAGGTTCATGACGACGAGGAAGATGAGAAGAATGATGATCGCGCCGGAGGTGCGCTCGACGAAGGCGCGTTCCGCCTCGTTGGCCCACATGTAGATCTGCACCGGCAGCGCTGTCGACGGCTCCATCGGCGAACCGGGATAGTCGACGACGAAGGCGACCATGCCGATCAACAGCAACGGCGCGGTTTCGCCAAGCGCGTGGGCCAGGCCGATGATCGTACCGGTCAGAATGCCCGGCATGGCCAGCGGCAGAACGTGGTGGAAGATGGTCTGCATCTTCGAGGCACCGAGACCGAGCGCCGCCGAGCGGATGGACGGCGGGACCGCCTTCAAGGCCGCGCGGGTGGCGATGATGATCGTCGGCAGGGTCATCAGCGTCAGCACGAAACCGCCGACGACCGCTGCCGAACGCGGCATGCCGGCAAAGTTGATGAAGACGGCGAGACCCAACAAACCGTAGACGATCGACGGAACGGCCGCGAGGTTGTTGATGTTGACCTCGATCAGGTCGGTGAGCCGGTTCTTCGGAGCGAACTCTTCGAGATAGATCGAGGCGGCAACGCCGATCGGCAACGACAGCACGAGCACGATCAGCATCATGTAGAACGAGCCAAGGGCGGCAACGCCGACGCCCGCCGCTTCAGGACGGCTGGAGGCGCCGAAGGTGAAGATGCCGGTGTTGAAGCTCTTCTTCAGGACGCCGGCGCTTGCGAGCTCGTTCATCCAGGTGACCTGCTGGTCCTTGACCTTGCGCTTGCTCTCTTCGACCTTGAGGTCGATCTGGCCCTTGTTGGCGGAGTCGATGTTGGCTTCGGCCAACAGCGTGACCGGAATGGTCTTGCCGACGATGGACGGATCCGCCACGACCATGTCGCGCAAGAGCGTACGGGAGCTCGCAGAAACCATGTCGGTCGCCTGCTTGACCAGCGGCCGTTTGGTCGCATCGATGCCGAGCTGCTTGACGAGCGCATCACGCACCAGCAGCGGATAGTTGGCGGTCATCAGTACCTTGCTGTCGGTCGTGCGTTCGCCGTTGGGGTCGATGACCTTTTCGGTGAATTCGATCGGCAGCGTGATCGTCGTCTGCTGGAACGCGGTGTAGCCGTTGGAAATGACGGTCCACAGCAGCAGCGCCAGGAAGAAGAGACCGGTGCTGATTGCCGCAATGCCGTAGGCGCGGAACCGGCGCTCGGCGGCATAGCGACGCTTGATGCCGATATCGCGCTTTGCGGATTCAGGACGGGCGGAGATCCGGACGGTCGGGGAAGCGATGTCGGTCATTCGTACTGTTCCCGGTATTTGCGCACGATGTAGAGCGCGTAAATGTTGAGGCCGAGCGTGATGACAAAGAGCGTGATGCCCAGCGCGAAGGCCACCAGCGTCTGCGGCGAGGTGAACTCGAGGTCGCCCGTCAACTGGTTGACGATCTTCACGGTCACCGTCGTCATCGGCTCGAAGGGATTGATCTGCATGCGGGCCGCGACACCGGCTGCCAGCACGACGATCATCGTCTCGCCGACGGCACGCGATGCGGTCAGAAGCAGCGCGCCGACAATGCCGGGAAGTGCTGCCGGGAGAATAACCTTCTTGACCGTTTCCGAGCGGGTGGCACCGAGACCGAGCGAGCCGTCACGCAATGCGCGCGGCACCTGGGTGATGATGTCGTCCGAGAGCGACGACACGAACGGGATCAGCATGATGCCCATGACGATGCCTGCGGTGACCACGCTCTGCGCCTGGATGAAGTTCTGGTAATTGCCGGTGGCAAGGCCGTTCAGCTGCGCCGAGATATCACGCAGGAACGGACCAACGGTCACGAGAGCGAAGAAACCGTAGACGATGGTCGGGATGCCGGCGAGCACTTCGAGCAGCGGCTTTGCGGTCGAACGCAAGCGCGGGCTTGCATACTCCGCCATGTAGATGGCTGCGAAGAGGCCGATCGGCACCGCAAAGAGCATCGCGACGAAGGCGATGTAGAGCGTGCCGGTGAGAAGCGGGACCAGGCCGAACTGACCGGAGGCGCCACCGCTGCCGGCAGCAGCGAAGCGCGGATCCCAGACCGTGCCGAAGAAGAATTCGAACGGCGAGACCATGGTGAAGAAGCGGCCGGCTTCCGACAGCATCGAGGCGACGATGCCGACCGTCGTCAGGATGGCGATGGAAGACGCGACGATCAGCGAGCCGAGAATGACCCGCTCGACCTGGTTGCGTGCACGGAAGCGGGTCGCGATGTTGCGGATGGCGTAGATGCCGCCGGCAATCGCGATCAACAGTACGGCCGCGGTCATCAGCCAGCGGTTGGCGGCGGCCATCGCGTTGAAATGCTGGGCGACGGTGACCATGTAGGGCTCGCCTTCGCCGGCCAGGGCGACGCCCTTGGCTGCGAGCGTCGAGCGGAGATTGGCGGCACCGCTTTGAAGTGCCGCAACCTCCTCGCCGCTCAGGCGCAGCAGACCACCGGCAACGGACTTGACCTGGCCGAGCGCGAGCTGAACCGCGGCGGTCCCCTGGCTCTGGACGGTGTCCGGCAGGGCCGCGCGCGTGCTCCCGTCAATATAGATAGGAGCGGCAATCAGCCAGGTGCCGAGAACGAGCGCCGCCGGCAGCATCGCCCAGATAGCGACGTAGCTGCCGTGATAGCCCGGCAAGGAATGAAGGTTGGAGAGCTTGCCGCCAGCCTGCGCCAGCGAACGTGCGCGACCGGCAAAATAGGCAATGAAACCAATAACAATAATTAGCAAAAGAAGGAGCGAGGTACTCATCCGCACGTCTCCCCGGTATCGCCCGCCATGGGCCGCCGGCAAATCGAATGAAGGCATGCCCCGGCGCGAAGGATATCGCGCCGGGGCTTGTCGTTATCAGAGCATGTTGCCGGCTGCGAAAGCCTTGCGGATTTCTTCGCGCTCGGCGTCCGGAGCAGCAACCAGGCCGTACTCGGCGAGCGGGCTGTCCGGGCCGATCATCTGGTCGTTGATGAAGAACTCAACATATTCCTTGAGGCCCGGGATAACGCCAAGGTGTGCCTTCTTGACGTAGAAGAACAGCGGGCGGGAAACCGGATACTCGCCGGAAGCGATCGTTTCGGTCGACGGTACGATGCCGTTGACGGTCGCGACCTTCAGCTTGTCGGCGTTGTTTTCGTAGAAGGACAGGCCGAAGACACCGATGCCGTTCTTGTTGGCAGCGATACGGGCGAGCGTCTCGGTGTAGTCGCCGTCGATGTCGACAGCCATGCCGTCCTTGCGGACCGCGACGCACTTGCTGTGCTGCTGCTTTTCATCGGTAACGGCAGCCTTGATGACGTCAACGGCGCCGGCGTTCTTGCAGCCTGCAGCCAGGATCTTCTCTTCGAAGACTTCGCGGGTGCCGTGCTTTTCGCCCGGGATGAAGGCGGCGATTTCAACTTCCGGAAGGGCGGAGTTGACTTCCGACCACTTCTTGTAAGGGTTGGCAACGAGCTTGCCGTCGACGACGACTTCAGCAGCGAGAGCCTTGTAGAGGTCTTCCGGCTTCAGGGCGAGGTCGGCATTGCCGGCGTCGGTCGCGAAGACGATACCGTCATAGCCGATCTTGACTTCCTGGATTTCGGTCACGCCAGCGGCCTTGCAGGCCTCGACTTCGCTGTCCTTGATCTTGCGCGAGGAGTTCGCGACGTCGATGGTGTCCGGGCCGACGCCCTTGCAGAATTCCTTCAGGCCGGCCGAGGAGCCGCCAGATTCAACGACCGGGGTCTTGAAGTCGGGGAAGGTCTCGCCGAACGTCTCGGCTACGATCTTGGCGTAGGGAAGAACGGTCGAGGAGCCAGCGACCTGAACCTGGTCACGGGCGGCGGCTGCGCCGGCAAATGCGGCAGACGCTACCAGCGCCGCGACAGTGAGTTTAAGAGCTTTCATAAAAGTTCTCCCGGAATGGGCTTGTGTTGGTGTGCGCCAAGCGTTGCAGCGCTCTTCGCCGTCTTATCGGCTGCCCCTAGTTAGCTGCCGATGGCCACACCTTTTATGTCAGTTTGACGAAACATTTATGACAGCTCATGTCATTGAAAATGCTAAGGGAAAATGAACGGTCCCGGGTTTTCCCGCGCCAATATGTCAGAACCGGACCGTAAAAGTCGTACCTTTGCCGATCTCAGAATGGATCAGCAGCCGGGCACGGTGCCGGGTGAGGATGTGCTTGACGATGGCAAGGCCCAATCCAGTGCCCTTTTTCGAGCGGCTCGCCTCGACATTGACCCGATAAAAACGCTCGGTAATGCGCGGGACATGCTCGGCGGGGATGCCCGGCCCATAGTCCTTCACGATCACCTCGGCCTGCGTGCCTTCTTCGCCGCCACGCAAGGTTATGTCGACCTTCTTGCCCTCCTGGCCGTACTTGCAGGCATTCTCGATCAGGTTCTCGAAGACTTCGATGAGCTCGTCGCGATCGCCCTGTACGATGACGGGCTTGTCCGGCACCACGAGAGAGACCGTGACGTTCAGGTCCTTCGCCAGCGGCAGGAGGCTGTCGCGGACATGGCCGAGCAAGGGCGCAAGGTCCACCGGATCGTCCGGCGCGATATGCGAGCGCAGCTCCAGTCGCGAGAGCGACAGGAGGTCGTCGACGAGGCGGCTCATGCGCGTCACCTGCTCATGCATGATGCCGAAGAATTTTTCCTGCGCCTTCAAGTCGTTGCGCGCGGGGCCCTGGAGGGTCTCGATGAAACCGCGAAGCGATGCCAGCGGCGTGCGCAGCTCATGGCTGGCATTGGCCACGAAATCCGACCGCATGCGGTCGATGCGGCGCGCCTGCGAGATATCGCGAAAGGTGATCAGGAAGATGCGGGGCGTCCGCCCCTCGCCGCCGATTTCGGCGGGTGCCACGCGCACGACATAGACGGCATCCGACGGCAGCCGCTCGGTATGCTCGATCTGGTTGGCCTTGCCGGTCGCCATCGTCTCGCGGATCATGTCGAGAACACCGGGCGAACGCACCCGGGCGGCCAGGTAAGTGTTCGGCGGAATGGTGCCGAAGGCTTTCTCCGCGGCGATGTTCTGGAAAACCACCGTCTCATCGGCGGCGACGACCAACACCGGCATGTCGAGCGCATTCAGCGCCGGCACCAGCGGATCGCTGGTCGGGCCATCGACGGCCACAGCCTTGGCCGGGCTCAAGATCACCGAGGCCGGCGCACTGCGGTTGAGCAGCGCCGCAACCAGAACGATCCAGAAGGGAAGCACGATAAGGAAATGGATGCCGGCAAAGGTCGCAAGGATCGCCAAAAGCAGGGTGAGGCCCAGCAGCCAGCGCTCAGCCTTCAGCCGCGGCACCAGGTCCCGCCAGAACGCTTTCGAACCGTCCACCTCGACATCCTCATGAATCACTTTGTCTTCCTCCCGGACCAAAATGATCGAGGAATAGCGATCCTTCATGACATGATTTTCACGACCGGCTTGAATCCGCAATGCAATTGTGGCCTCCTCCAAGGAAATCGGGCCTTGAGCACCGCGACTTTTCGGCGCTGCTTGGAGCTGCAGAAGTTTGAAAACGCGCATGATCCTGCCGATGATCGAAGCCGGTTTTCGGGCCCGTGCGCCAAGCCGAAGGGGCGAGCATATGGCGTTAGCGGAGACGGCGGAAAAGGCGGAAAGCCGCGCAGTGGAGCTGCAGATCGACGGCAAGAGCCGCGTCTTCGACATCGACAATCCCGAGTTGCCGAAGTGGATCGACGACGCAGCGTTTGCGTCCGATGACTATCCCTACAAGAAGAAGCTCGACGAGGAAGAATATCTCGAGACGCTGGAGAAGCTTCAGATCGAGCTCGTCAAGGTTCAGCTCTGGCAGCAGAAAACCGGAAAACGCATCATCGCGCTGTTCGAGGGCCGCGACGCCGCCGGCAAGGGCGGCGCGATCCATGCGACCATGGGCAACCTGAACCCACGCTGGGCCCGCATCGTGGCGCTGACGAAGCCGACAGAGACTGAGCGCGGGCAATGGTATTTTCAGCGCTATGTCGCGACCATGCCGACGGCTGGGGAATTCGTGCTGTTCGACCGCTCCTGGTACAACCGCGCCGGCGTCGAGCCGGTCATGGGCTTCTGCACGCCCGAGCAGCACAAGCAGTTCCTGAAGCAGACGCCTCGCTTCGAAAAGATGATCGTGCACGAGGATATCCAGTTCTTCAAATTCTGGATCAACATCGGCCGCGAGATGCAGCTCAAGCGCTTCCACGATCGCTGCCACGATCCGCTGAAGATCTGGAAGCTGTCGCCGATGGACATCGCCGCCCTCAACAAGTGGGACGACTACACGGCAAAGCGCAACGAGATGCTGAAGGCAACACACACGGACCACGCACCCTGGACCGTGGTGCGCGGCAACGACAAGCGACGCGCGCGCCTCAATCTCATCCGCCACATGCTCTCCACGCTCGACTATGACGGCAAGGACAAGGGCGCGATCGGTGAGGTCGACGACAAGATTGTCGGGTCCGGCCCGGGCTTTCTGAAGTAGCGCCCATACGACAGCGGCCGAAGGCGACGGCCCCGCCAGAGGGCGGCCAACGCGGTCAATTGGGGTCAGAGGCTCGAGGACGAAGAGGCCTCGTGCGGGACTTATTGGCCCGGAAGGACGCGTATGGCGTAGAGGGTGAGGCCCTTGCCCTCGCCGCTGATATCGCTGTTGATCACGATCCGGCCGGCGGAGTTCGGTGCAAGGCTGCGATCGAAGGTGACCTTGAACAGCATGTCGAGCCGTTCGTCATGCACCGTGAAGCGATGACGGCCGCATTCGCCAAGCGAGGAGAAATTGCACTCGACGGCAAACTCGGTCGTCTTGCCTGGCTGGGCCTGCACCGTCAGCGCCATGGTCGAGGTTTTGCCGGACAGCTGCGCCAGGACCGTTGCCGGGATTTCGATGGTGATGTCGCCTTCCGTTTCGGCAACCGAGGAAGTCAACTGGATGCGCTTGCCACCGTCGTCATCCACCGGCTCGGCCTTGGCGCGTGAGCCCGCCACGACCGCGGCAGTGTTTTCAGGCGCAAAGACTTCCACCCAGTCACCGGTGAAGCCCTGCTGGGCGCCGAGCGTTTGCAGACCGGCAGCGCCGTCGAAATCTTCCGATGCCACCGATGCCGGCGGGTTGGCGACGTTGGTGTCGCGTTCGGCCGCGGATTTCAGAAGATCATTGGTCTGCACCCACCAGGCGGCAGCACCTGCGGCTGCGGCAAGGGTGACGACCACCATGGTGAAGGACAGGAAGCGGCTGCGCTTGCGGCGGCGCTTTCGATCGGTATCTCCACGAACCTCGGGCGCGGCGGCGGCTTCCGCGCTCTTTGCAGCAGTATCCGCTGCCGCACGCGTCGAGACGACCGGGCCAACACGGTCGGCACGAAGGCCGCCGAGACCGCCGTCATTCGCCGCGGGACGGGACGCATCGGCAGCAAAGCCAGGCTCGCGGCGGTCCGCCGCCGGCGACTGCGCTTGGGCCTGAGGCCGGGATTGCGCTTGGGATTGCGGCTCGATACGCGCCTGCTCAGGGCCACGTGCGCGGACGTTATCATCGACACTGACGACGGGAGGTGTGGCAACTGGAGGCGCCGGTTGCCGCGCCCTGAGGGCGGCACGCTCCTCCGTTTCGATCGCATGGATCACCGCCTCCAGCCGATGGCGCTGCTGGGCGATGACGTTGCCGTCCTCAATTCCCTGTTTCTGCAGCCCGGCTTCCAGCGCCTGGCGGGCCGACTGGTAGATGCGCGCGCGCGTTTCCGCGCTGGCGCGGTCGGAGCGCTCAAGCGCATTTCTGATCGCAGTCTCAAGTCCGCTCACATCAAGTCCTCTGTGTAGGCAGGGCTTTGGGCCTGCCGGCGCGCGCTAGCTGATCGGTACCCCTCGATCTTTCTCCAAGGGCCTAACGGTTAAATCTGGAGGCACGCCGTTGGTTTTGTTAACAATTGCGTAACCGCTGCTTTCGGAATCCGCAAGTCCGGCGGCCCGGTCGACCGGCCAAGCCCGGGGAAAACGCGACAACTTCGCAGGCACAATGCAGGATAAGCCGGCGTCGCCGGCGCGAAAACCACCTCTTTGCAAGCGATGAACTTGCTGCTATCTGTTTTGACGTTTACGCAAACGTCAAAGTTCAATGCGCCAATCGAGGGATGGAGAAACCGATGCCGCTTCCGCCAATTCTTTCCGGAACGACGAGACTGCCGGTCGTCGGCGCGCCCCTGTTCATCATCTCCAATCCCCAGTTGACGATTGCACAGTGCAAGGCCGGCGTGATCGGCGCCTTCCCAGCACTCAATGCTCGTCCGCATTCGCAGCTCGACGAATGGCTTGCCGAGATCACCGAGACGCTCGCCGATCACGACGCCAAGAACCCGGGCCGGCGCGCCGCGCCCTTCGCCGTCAACCAGATCGTGCACAAGTCCAACGCGCGCCTCGAACAGGACCTGATGCTCTGCATCAAATACAAGGTTCCGGTGGTCATTTCCTCGCTTGGCGCCGTGCCCGAGGTCAACGCCGCGATCCATTCCTACGGCGGCATCGTGCTGCATGACATCATCAACAACCGCCACGCCAATTCGGCGATCCGCAAGGGCGCCGATGGCCTGATCGCCGTTGCTGCCGGCGCTGGCGGTCATGCCGGCACGCTTTCGCCGTTTGCGCTCATCCAGGAAATCCGCTCCTGGTTCGATGGCCCGCTGCTTCTTTCCGGCGCGATCGCCACCGGCGGCGCCATCCTGGCCGCCCAGGCGATGGGTGCCGACATGGCCTATATCGGCTCGCCGTTCATCGCGACGGAAGAGGCGCGCGCCACCGACGCCTACAAGCAGATGATCGTCGACAGCAACGCTGCCGACATCGTCTATTCCAATTATTTCACCGGCATTCACGGCAACTACCTGAAGCCCTCGATCGCTGCTGCCGGCATGGATCCGGACAATCTGCCGGAAGCAGATCCGTCGAAGATGGACTTTGGCGCCGCAACCGACAGCGCCAAGGCCTGGAAGGACATCTGGGGCTGCGGCCAGGGCATCGGCGCGGTCAGGGAAGTGACCTCCGTCGCCCGTCTCGTCGACCGGCTCGAGCGCGAATACGATGCGGCACGTACCCGCCTTGGCCTGAACGCCATGCCCGTCGCGGCCACCAACAAGGAATTTTCAAGTTCTCGAAACTGATGGCTTGAAATCTTGGCGCTTTGCGTTTATCAGCGCCTCACATTCGTTCCGCGGTCTTCCGCGGAACCGCCTCCGGGCCGCTTTAGCTCAGTCGGTAGAGCACATCATTCGTAATGATGGGGTCACGTGTTCGAGTCACGTAAGCGGCACCATTCTTCTCCGGAAATCAAATCGAACTCCATTCAGCAGCCTGGTGCGGTGGCTCCCAAGTCTGCGTTTCGGCGCTTTCGCTTGCGGCAAGGCGACCGTTTGCAGGTCGCGACGGAGAACGGCGCTATGCCGCGTGGATCTTCCAACCATTAGCCAGGTCCGACATGGCTCCAGGCGCACACACGCCGCCCAACCAAATTTCCAAACCCTTGGCGCTCGGCAATTGGCGCTTTTCCGGGAACCATGGCCGCTTTGTATCCACGGCAATAAGCACCCCTTCATCATTCCCTATGGCGGCAAAGCCGGGAGAGGCCGGTCCGAGCGTTGCGACCCCGAACGTCCGGGCGGCCTCGGCAACGACACTCCCGACGTCTTCGGTCGGAAGTCCGACCTCGCTGAGGCAGGATAAATCAGCGCCGCTGAACGGCCGCTTTCCAGTCGGGCGGATTAGCCTCCGGCGGCCGATCAATTCCAGCACCGAGCTATCGGGACCATCGAAGTAGATGGATTTTGACTGCCAATGCCCCTCAAGAACGAAGCACTCTCCGCTATCCGGTTCCCGTTGGAGAGGCGTACGTTCCTTCAGCCATTCTATTGCGGCATCGAACCGATCATAGGGCACATTGAAAGCCAGGTGCACGCCGTGTGGTGCATCTCCAACGGCCGAGACCAGCCGGATTTCGCTCCATCCCACTTGGATGGAATTCCCGGCTGTCGGCAGTTTCAGCACATCGCGAAAGAAGGCTACGCTCTTCGAGACATCCGATGCAGGGAGTGTCAGTTTATTTATGCGCATGAAATCCGATCCCGACGACGCAATTAGCTTTTCGAGCTCCTTGTTACGACCTCAACATAAGTTGAGGTCAAGAAGCTCGCGATACGAATTCACCGCTGCCGGCGCCGTGTGCGCAAATGCCGGCCGTCGCCAACTGTCCTCCGGGCACGATGGCCGCGAGGGGCACTGGCACCGGCCGCGCATCAGCTTGGTCGGGATTATTGCGCCACTTTGACGCCCGGCGGCTGCCAGGTGCCCTGGCCCGCCGGCAAGATCGAAGGTGGCGTAGGCTTCGGCCAATATAGGCGCATCACGAGATAGATTTTGTCGTCCGGCGCCGGAAGCCAATTGGACTCCTTGTCCGCACCGGGGCTGTCTTTTTGGATGTACAGCGTCAGCGAGCCGTCCGCCCCCTTTTTCATCGCCGGCAACATCGGAGAGTTGATGAGGTAGCGATTGATCGGATTCTTGACCAAGAGCTGGCTCTTGCCGTCGTACATCGTAACGGACCAAAACGCATTCACTGGCGGCAACTGATCGGGTGCGAAGGTGATCGTGTAGTTATGCTTGCTGGCGTCGAGCGGCTCACCGGTAGCGTCCGTTCGGGTATAGGGGTACATGGCTTCTACGGCATCGTTGCCATAGAGGCCGCCCTTGGCGGCGCCTGCCCGCATCAACCAATCGCCGTTGTAGAAGGCCTCGTCGCCAAAGAACGAGCCGATGTTCCAGCCGTTGATGTCCTTGTTTCCGCTGGCCAGCCATTTGTCGACTTTGTCATTTCCTTGCTTCATGGCCACCAGGAATTCGGCTCTATGTTCGAGCGATAGATCCTTGAACTCGAAGGTCTTGCCGGGACCGATGCCAATCTTGGCAAGTTTCGCACGAACCTCCTTGTCCCTTGCCGTCTCAGGGACGAACTGCAGGGCCGCGTCGAGATACTGGAAGAAGTTATCCTTGATCCCGGCAGTGGTGGCAGGAAGGAACTCGATCTTGGGCGCGGCAAGCGGGGCGGGTTGTCGAAGGAAAGCGGAAAGCGGCTGCGCCTTGTAGCCGGCCTGAATTTTCTCGACGTTCGGCATGTCGTCAGGGTGGAAGAGCTGGGTACGGAAAGCCGCGAACGTGAACGGCGTCGTCGATCGGAAGACCTGCTTGATTCCGGGGGGCGTTTCCCCTTTCCAGTCGGGGCCGACCACCAGATAGTTGCCCGGCTCAGTCCCCGTGGCGCGCGTGCCGATGTAGCCGAAATTGTAGGTGTTGCCGTCGATCAGTTGGACCGAGTAGTAGCGGTCCTTTTCGACCGTCGGCACAGAGATGACCATCGGTTCGGCGCGCAAATCCAGCCAGAGAATCGAGTAAGGAGTGTCGCTGTTCGGCGTGATGATTGCCGTGTCCGCCGGGGTGGCGACATGGTGCATGTTGTAAATTTCGTTGAACGGTGCCTTGAACTGCCCCGAGTTTCGGTCTACGGCATACTCCTGCATGACCGCATAGTTCATCACGAGCGGCAGGCCATAGATGAAGCCTTCCTCGGCAATGTCCTTGGCCTCGATGATGCCGGGATAGCTCTGCGCCATCAGCAGGCTTGGCCTCGCAATCGCAGCGCTAGCGGCGATCACCGCGGTGGATCGAAGTAGATCTCTCTTCGTCAACATTTACCGTACTCCTCCATTATTCGATGAGTTATCGAAACGACGAGAGCTGTGGGGCAGCTCAGGAACCCTGGACGCAATTGTGCAGTTCGTTGGCTGTTGGTGAGGTATTCGCGAGAGCTGTGCAGGCTGCAGTCGGGATCGCACCGACGCGCAATCCGGCGGGTGCTAATACAGAAATGCCCGCCGGTAGCCGCGCCTGGCCACGCCTGCATAAGAGAGCGGCGTCAACGGCATGCCGATGATGTCGATGAACACAGAGACCTCGGAGCCCTTCTCCGGCATTTCGCCACCAACCACCTTGACCGTGTAAGTCAAGTTATTGTCGTTCAGCTCCGGATTCTCCAGGACGACGACAACCTGTCGGAGCTTGTTCCCTTCGAGGATCGACAGGTCGGCATTCGGCGGATCGGAAAGGAAGCTGTCCTTGCCCTTGCTCCAGAACGGCAAGAAAGCGGTCGTGGCCATGTTCCCGGCAATGCGCTCCGGACGGTCAGAGAAAAACAACGTGGCGCCGCCAATACCTTCGAGCGTCAGCTTGCTCGTCGCCTTGTCGAATTTCATAGCGCTTGCGGTTTGAACGAACAGGAAGTCGGCCGCTTCATCGGTCGCCTGCGCCAGTCGCGGCATGAACGGCACTGTCGTCGCCGCGACAGCTGTGGCTGCTAGCAGTAGGTTCCGTCTGGTTGTCATAGTCGTACCCCTCCCATAGGTCGCAAGACGTTCAGATCTCTACTTGTGCTACTCACACGTTTTACGGCACTAAACAGTATTCGCAATACAAAACCACTCATTTTGCGCCACGGCTGTCTTATTTCTGGAGTGTTGCACGCATGGCTGAGATCCCGGTCATCTCCAACCGCATCCTGTCTGGTATGCCGGCCTTCATACGCCGTGAAATGGGGCAAAAGGCGCTGCTGCAGGCCAATCGTGCTATCGGGTTCGATCTCGAACTGACCGAGGGAGAGAACTGCTTCATCCCGCACGCGGCGGTAATCGGCTTCGTCGAGGCGGCCGCGCGGACAGCCGGTGAGGCCAACTTCGGAATTCTGATCACGCCGATGATGAACATCGCCAACTATGGCAGCTTCGGACACTACGTGCTTGGCGCCGACTCCTTGGGGCAGGCCATCGAGCGCAGCATTGCTGGCCTTCGTTTTCACAGTACGGTTGATAGGATGTCAGTCGCAGTGGTTGGCGACGAGGTACGGTACAGCTATGCGTTCGCTTTGGCCGGCCACTCTGGATATGCCAGTATTGTCTGTGCCGCCGCGGGCGTCCTGCTCAGCCTCTTCAAGCCTTATCTGCCCTCTGACTGGCGACCGCTGCGCGTCGAGCTTGACACCGACAGACCGCGCCAGACGGGCATTTTTGAAGACGTCTTCCAGTGTCCGGTTCTCTTCAACGCACCCGCGACAAGCATCGTCATGGATCGCCATCATCTTTCCGCTGCTCCAAGGGCCGCTTCGTGGCCAATTGTCACCATCGAGGATGTGGCGCGAGACCGGCAAGGCGGCGCTCCACGGGATCTGCTCGAGGTCATCGTGGAGCAGGTGCGGGTCCAAGTTCTCACCGGCAGCGTGTCGATCGATAGCGCCGCGCAAACATTGGACACCAGCGTCCGGACGCTGCAACGTGAACTGAATCGGGCTGGCACCGATTTTCGCGGGTTGGCGGGCGCCGCAAGGGTTCAGCGAGCCATTGAGCTGCTGCTGCATACGAACGGCTCGATCACGCGCGTCTCGGCGGAGTTAGGGTATTCGTCCCCAGCCAATTTTGCCCGGGCATTCCGAAAGGCAACCGGCAACGGACCGCGGGAATTTCGCTCGAATATCTCGCCTTGAAGGTACGGCCGTTGGCCGTTCAGCAGCGTGAACGGCTGCCAAGGTGAGAAGTATTTGGTCAGTCTTGCTCCATGGGAACTCGGTCCATTCGTATCTGCCGCAACAGGTTTCGTCCCGCGATCAGCAATTCAAACAGGAATGCGACAAGTGATCCAATGAGCGAGACTATGGCACCACCGAAAAACCAGAAGAGATTCTCCTGGCGCAGCCCGATGGCAAGAGCGCCAGCAAGGAGATTTAGGATTGCGCCGCCCGTGCAAATGCCGGCCATCTTCCACCGGCATGCCTCCCGGGCCGACGGGCATGCATCCCGTGCCCGATTTCATGACGCGCCTCAGCCGCCTGCAGGCCGTGACGATCGTTTCCATTCGCGGGCGGGCAAGCGGCATCGGCAGCGAACTGGCGCTTGCGGCCGACATGCGTTTCGCCAGCCGCGAGAAAGCGGTACTATCGCAGTTCGAAGTCGGTGCCGGCTGCGTCCCGGGCGGCGGGCCGATGGCCTACCTGCCTCGCCTCGTCGGCCGCGGCCGAGCGATCGAAATTCTGATCGGCGCGGATGATTTCAACGGTGAACTGGCCGAACGCTACGGCTACGTGAACAGAGCACTACCGGACGCGGAACTGATGCCTTTGTCGATGCCCTGGCGAAACGCATCGCCCCGTTCGATCAATATGCCATTGTCGAGACCAAGAAGCTGATTGACAGCGCCAGCCTGCCACCGCAGGCGGAAATGCAACCCGGGTGGGATGCGTTCATCACTTCGGTCCAGCGCCCAGCGGCGCAATCCCGCGTCAAGGCTTTGGTCGAGCAGGGACTGCAGCAACCCGGCGACATTGAAAGGAACCTCGGCCACTACACCGCGAAGTACCGCGAGTAGCCGGTGCCATGCCAATCGGCGGCTCAACGGGAGCCGCCGCGTCAAAGGGAGCGAAAGATGAAGATACTGATGGTTCTGACCTCACATGACCAGCTTGGCAATACCGGCAAACCGACCGGTTTCTGGCTCGAGGAATTCGCTGCGCCCTATTACGTTTTCCGGGATGCGGGCGTCGACATTACCCTGGCCTCGCCCAAGGGTGGGCAGCCGCCGATCGACCCGAAAAGCGACGATCCGGGCAACCAGACCGAAGCGATGGCCCGCTTCAAGGACGATCCCGCCGCGCAACGGGTCCTCGCCAACACCCACCGGCTTGCCGACGTCAAGGCCGATGATTTCGACGCGGTGTTCTATCCGGGCGGTCACGGACCGATGTGGGACCTCGCCAACGACGTGAACTCGATCGCGCTGATCGAGAGCTTCTACAATGCCGGCAAGCCGGTCGCTGCCGTCTGCCATGGGCCGGGGGTGCTCCGCAAGGTAACCTATCAGGGTGAGCCTATCGTCAAGGGAAAGCGCGTCACCGGCTTCACCAACTCGGAGGAGGAAGCCGTGCAACTGACGGATGTCGTCCCCTTCCTCGTCGAAGACGAATTGAAGCGTCTCGGCGGTCGCTTCGAGAAGGCAGCCGATTGGGCGGATTTCACGGTCGTCGATGGCCGTCTCGTCACCGGACAGAATCCGGCGTCCTCGACCTCCGGCGCCAAGGAATTGCTGAAGCTTCTGCGGTGAATGCGAGGTGGCGGCCGGCATTTCAGCCGGCCGCTACATTCACAACGGGACATCAAACCCAGACCAACCTGCCGTTTCAGCCGTCACTTCAGGTTGCCGTCGCCACTGCGATCCGCAGTCTTGAAGTCGGCCATCACCCTGTCCAGAAACTCCTTCTGGGTGACCTTGCCGTCGCTGTTGGCGTCGGTGGCAGCAAACTGCTGAGCGTTCAGCGCCTGCTTCGTCTCGTCGGGGCTGAGACTTCCGTCCTTGTTCTTGTCGAGGTTGGCAAAGGCGGCCGTCATGAAGCTCTCGTATTCGGAACGTTCGACCGCGCCGTCCTTGTTGCTGTCGAGCGCACTCATCTGGCCCTGGTTCATCGTTGCAGCCTGCTGCGCGACAGCGAGACCAGCCGGGTAGAACACAAGGACGCTGAAAAGAACGAGCTTTCTCATCCCTCAACCTTCCGCGATCAATAGTAGCGGCACGTCAGCGCATTGCCGGCTGCAGCGCCAAGTGTCGCACCACCGCCAACCGCCCAGAGCTGACCAGTACCAGAGCCGATCGTCGAGCCGATCAGGCCGCCGACGATTGCGCCACCCACCGTTCCGGCAATGCAGCCGAATTCGTTGCCCGTCGGGCCGCTCTTCGACACGTAGGCAGATTGGCACCCGGACAAGGCTAGGGCGCCGGCAAGAATGATAGTTACGGTCTGTTTGCTCATTTTATCCTCCAATATGGCCGTCTGTTTGGAATAGAGATCGGGCGGAGGCGCCATTGAGTGGCGTCGGATGTAAATAAGCTTCCGAGTATGCTCCCAGGATAAGGGAGGCTCTTCTGTTTTTTCTGAAGCAGCTCACCAATAAAACACATAGTCCGGAGACAAGGGCCCCAAACTTGACGGGCGAATACTACCCTTTGCCGCCGGCAATGACAATGTTCCGCGTAGTATTAGCTTTCCCGCCGCAATAACCCACAGCCTTGGCCAGGGACGTGCGCCGACGGACGAAAAATCCCCTCGCCCTAGATTTATTTGGGTCTCCCGCGAGATATCATCGTTTGTGGCCTAGCGGCGAGCGGGCTAGGTCTGGCTTGCCCGGCACGGGCCTCTTGCTTTCACCTCGCGTATCCACCGCACGGACGAAACGCACATTCAGCGGAACCGACCCGATTATCCGCTGCTGTTTCGGGCAGATGCCCGATCCGGCCAAACCATGGGCATCCCCGCCTTGCAAGAAAGAGCAGACCGAATGGATAGAATGACGACAATCAAATTAGGGCTTACTACTGCAATCCTCTTTTCACTCACCGCGACCGTCTTTGCCGCGGACGGCGAGCAGGCCCGAATTGCCGCCACCGTGGACAAGGCAATCCGACCGATCATGGGCGAATACAAGGTGCCGGGCATGGCGATCGCGGTCACCGTTGACGGCCAGCACTACTTCGTCAACTACGGCGTCGCCTCCAAGGAAACGAAGGCGCCCGTCACCGAAAACACACTGTTCGAGCTGGGCTCGATCAGCAAGACCTTTGCCGGCACGCTCGCATCCTATGCGCAGGTGCTCGGCAAGCTGTCCTTCGACGACCATCCCGGCAAATACATGCCAGATCTCAGCGGCAGCGCGATCGACAAGGCGACCCTGCTCAATCTCGCCACCTATACCGCCGGCGGCCTGCCGTTGCAGTTCCCCGACGAGGTCAAGAGCAACGCTGACATGCTGACTTACTTCAGCAACTGGAAACCGGGCGCCGAACCAGGCAAGGAGCGTCGCTACTCCAACCCGAGCATCGGCCTCTTCGGCCATGCCGCGGGCCTGGCGATGGGCAGCAATTTCGCCACGGCGCTCGAGACCGAGTTGTTTCCGAAGCTCG
The DNA here is from genome assembly GCF_014852025.1 of Ensifer sp. ENS10. Taxonomy (NCBI): domain Bacteria; kingdom Pseudomonadati; phylum Pseudomonadota; class Alphaproteobacteria; order Hyphomicrobiales; family Rhizobiaceae; genus Ensifer; species Ensifer sp. ENS10. The sequence continues at coordinate 445,882 of NZ_JACVAS010000001.1, read as the reverse complement.
GCCTCAAGCACAGCTATGTCACCGTGCCCAGAAGCGCGATGGGCAGCTACGCCTGGGGCTACGGCAAGGCAGACAAGCCGATCCGGGTCAACCCGGGCATGTTCGACGCCGAGGCCTACGGCGTGAAATCCTCCGCGGCAGACATGATCCGCTTCGTCGAAGCCAATATCCAGCCGGAGCAGTTCGACGGCCCCGTTCGCAAGGCCCTAGAGGGAACGCATATCGGCTACTTCGATACCGGCAAGATGATCCAGAGCCTCGGCTGGGAGCAGTATCCCTACCCGGTTTCGCTGGAGCGGCTGCTCGACGGCAACTCCGGGACGATGGCCATGGAAGCCAATCCGGCTACGGCATTGAACCCTCCGAAGCGGCCCGATGGCGCGACGCTTTACAACAAGACCGGATCCACCAGCGGCTTCGGCGGCTATGTCGCCTTCGTTCCGGAAAAGAAGATCGGTGTCGTCATGCTGGCGAACCGGAACTTCCCGAATCCGGAGCGCATCAAGGCAGTGCATGCAATTCTGAAGACGCTGGCAACTGCGGCGGAATAGGCGGCCAAGCGTCCATCAAAGGCACCCTCCCCGTGTTGCGGCAGCCCGCAGCACGGGAGAACCTGCGCTCATCAACAACCCAACGGCGAAACCGCAATCCCCAGCCGCTTGCATATTAGCGCCGAGTGTTGTCATCTTCGTTTCGCGAAAGCGCGATCAGATGCGGCCAAGTTCAGGCGTATATGGGGATGCCGATGTTCGAGCGGGTGGGGTTTCAGGGTTCGCTGCAGCACGGATGTGCAAGAGGAGGGCGGACAACCTTCGTCCTGGCGGCTTTGGCATTGCTTGCCGGATGCGGTGGTCATGCCAAGGGCGTGATGGCACCTGTCGCGGTCACCGCTCCCACCCCCGGTACATCGACCGTAGACATGCTTGTCGCAACCACGCGCCAACCGTCCGGCGATCCGGCGACGCTGTTTTCCGGCGAGCGAGACGCCAATACCTTCCTCACCGACGTCGCGGTCTCGATCCCGCCGGACACGGTGCGGAAATCTGGCACCGTGCAATGGCCGCGCAAGCTGCCCCCGGATCCCGCCAAGGAATTCGCCGTCACGCGTGTGCGTGAGCTCCAGACACTCGATGAAGCCAAGTCCTGGTTTCTACAACACGACGTCGGCGGCCACGCCTTCGTCTTCGTCCACGGCTTCAACAACCGCTACGAGGATTCCGTCTACCGCCTTGCCCAGATCGTCCACGACTCGGAGGTCCAGGCAACGCCAGTCCTGTTTACCTGGCCGTCCCGTGCCAATGTGTTCGACTACAATTACGACAAGGAAAGCACGAACTATTCGCGCACGGCACTCGAAGACATTCTGAAAAAGCTCTCGGACGCGCCGAAGGTGAAGGACATCACCATCCTCGCCCATTCGATGGGGACCTGGCTGACGATGGAATCGCTCCGGCAGATGGCCATCCGCGACGGCAACGTGCCGTCGAAGATCGAGAACGTCATTCTCGCCTCGCCGGATATCGATCTCGACGTCTTTGCCAAGCAATTCGTCGAGATGGGCAAGAAGCGGCCGAAGTTCACGATCTTCGTTTCGCAGGACGATCGTGCGCTGGCACTTTCGAGTTTCATTTCCGGTGACGTATCTCGCCTTGGCGCGATCGACCCATCGGCGGAGCCCTACCGTACCCAGCTGGAAAGGGCCGGCATCACCGCCATCGACCTGACCAAGGTCAAGACGGAGGACGGCCTGCATCACGGCAAGTTCGCAGAAAGCCCGCAGATCGTTCAGCTCATCGGCACGCGGCTTGCCACGGGGCAGACGCTCACCGACTCCGACATCTCGGTCGGAACCGGCATTGCCGCGGTTGTTGCCGGCACGGCGAGAAATGTCGGCAATGTCGCTGCGGTCACCGTCTCGGCGCCGGTATCGATCCTCGAAAATCCGCAGCCGACGAAGAAGAAGAGGGTGGTCGTCGGAGATACGCTGTCAAGCGACACGCCGCAGCCCGTGAAGATCAAGTGACGGATCAGCGGCTGCCGCTCTTTGACGGCAGCCCGCCATCAACCGTCGTCGCCGACGAAGCGGTAGCCGACGCCCGGCTCCGTGCGGATGATCTTCGGGTCGGCCGGGTCACGCTCGATCTTGCCGCGCAACTGACCGATGAAGACTCTGAGATAGTGCAGGTCCTCGCCATGCGCGACGCCCCAGACCGAGGTCAGCAGCGTCTTGTGGGTGACGACACGGCCGGCATGGTGCGCCAGCATCACCAAGAGATCATATTCCTTCGGCGTCAGCCGCACCGGCTCGCCATCCTTCGTCACCACGCGCTTGATGGTGTCGATCGATACGCCATCGGCAGAAAGCTGCGTCTGGCCGCCCTCCATCTGGATGCGGTGACGCAGTGCCGTGCGGATGCGGGCGGTCAGCTCGCCGATGCCGAAGGGTTTTTCAATGTAATCGTCGGCGCCAAGGTCGAGCGCGGCGATCTTTTCGCTTTCACGGTCGCGGGCTGACAGGATGATGATCGGCACCTGGGACCAGCCACGCAGGTTTGCGATGACCTCCTTGCCGTCCATATCGGGCAGGCCGAGATCGAGGATGACGAGGTCCGGCGCCGTCGTTGCGGCCGCCTTCAATGCCTCGGCACCGGTCATGGCCTCCAGCACGTCATAGCCGGCAGCGCTCAATGCGGGCTTCAGGAAACGCTGGATCTGCGGTTCGTCGTCGACAACGAGGATACGCTCCACGCTCATGCACTGTCCTTTTCGGAGATTTCGGCCTTGGCGGCAGGAAAGCGCATGGAAATGCGCGTGCCGCGGCGGCGAAGCGCCGGGCTTTCCGCTTTGATCTGCCCGCCCATGGCCTCGACGAAGCCCTTGGCGATCGACAGCCCAAGGCCTGTCCCTGGCGTACGGCCATCCGCCTTGCCGCGGCGGAAGAATTTCTCGAAGACCTGCTCGAGATCCTTCGGCGCAATGCCCCTGCCGAGGTCGGTCACCGACAGCACGATCTCGTTGCCGTCCGAGCGGGCATAGATGCTGATCGGCTCGTCGCCGCCGTATTTGTTGGCGTTGTCGAGCAGGTTGAAAAGCACCTGCCCGAGAAGCACGCTGTCGCCGCGCATCAAAGGCAGGTCCGGCGCGATGCTGGTTTCGATCTCGCGCTCGGGAAAGTACTTGCGGGCACGATCGACGGACGCCCGCACTGCGTCGGCGACGTCGACCCAGTCGCGCTTGGCGTTGACGGTGCCCGCTTCGATGCGGGTCATGTCGAGCAGGTTGGCAACGAAGCGCGTCAGGCGCGCTCCCTCCTCCTCGATCGACTGCAGCAGGTCATCGCGGCTTTCCGGCGGCATGCGGTCGCCGAGTTGGCGCAGGCTGGTGACCGCGCCGGTGATGGTCGCAAGCGGCGTCCGGAGGTCATGGGAGATCGACGACAGGAGGGCCGCACGAAAGCGCTCGCCTTCGAGCTTCGCCGCCTGGTCCAGGCTTTCGCGCGACAGACGCGCCCGGTCGACAGCGATCGCGGTCTGGTCGAGGATCGCCGCCAGCGCGCGCTCCTCGTTGATTTCAAGCGGCTTATCCGCCTGAACGAAGCCGCAGACGCCGACGACACCGTGCGGGCTGGTCAGAGGGCGGAAATGAAACGGGCTGTTGGGCAGGGTGCCCGTACCATTGCCGGCCGGCTCCCTTTTGTCCATCGCCCAGCGCGCCGCCATGATATCGGTGACATCGAGCTCGGTATCCGGCGGCCAGGCAGCCTTCAATTGCAGGTCGCCCTCCTCCGGCAGCAACAGCGCCGAGCTGCGCCTGAGTGTGGTCTGCATCTGCGTCACCGCCGCCCAAAGCACGTCGTCGGCCTTGGCGGTGCCGGAAAGCTTGCGGGAGAAATCGTAGAGCGCCTGGGTCGCTGCGGCGCGCCGGCGGGCGGTCTTCGCCTGTTCGCGCACCCGCGATGCGAGGCTGCCGGCAAGGGCAGCGGCGACCAGGAAGATGACCAGTGCAAAAACCTCGTGCGGCTCGGCAATGGTGAAGGTACCGGTGGGCTTGATGAAGAAGAAGTTGTAGGCGAGCACCGAAAACAGCGAGGCGGCGATCGCCGAGATGTGGCCGGCATAGGTCGCCGAAGCGAGCACTGCTAGCAGATAAAGCAGCGAAATGTTGGGCAGGACGACGAAGTGGCCGAGCAAAAGGCCGACTGCCGTCGACACAGCCACTGACCCGGCGGCGATGCCAACGGCGCGCGCGGTTCCGGGCGGCAGCGTCCTCTTCGCAGCGGACCGTCGCTTGGTTGGCACCGTCTCACGATCGGTGACGAGATGAATGCCGACGCCGGACACGCGCTCGGCCAAGGCGTCGGGAAGCGACTGGCGGAACAGCCGCATCGGAAAGGACTGGCGGCGCGCGCCGATGACGATCTGCGTCGCATGTTCGCGACGCGCAAGCTTCAAGATCTCCTCGACGAAGTCGTTGCCGATGATGCGGCGCGTCTCGGCGCCAAGCTGTTCGGCAAGACGAAAGGTCTCGTCGAGCCGGCGCACATCCTCACCATCGCCGCTCTCACGGTCGGCGCGCTCAATGAAGACGACAATCCAGGGAGCGTTCAATCCCTCTGCCAGCCGGCTTGCGGTGCGGACCACCTTCTCGGAAAGCGCATCGGACCCGATGCAGACGAGCAGGCGCTCGCCGCTCGCCCAAACGCCTTCGATCGCATTCTGCTTGAGGTAGTCGACCATCTGGTCGTCGACCCGGTCGGCCGTGCGCCTGAGCGCCAGTTCGCGCAGTGCCGTCAAGTTGCCGAGGCGAAAGAAGCGATTGACAGCACGCTTGGCGCTGTCGGGCAGATAGACCTTGCCTTCCTTTAGCCGCTCGATCAGTTCGGCCGGCGGCAGATCGACGAGCAGCACCTCGTCGGCGCGCTTCAGCACCGTATCCGGCACCCGCTCGCGCACCGGTACCCCGGCGATCTGCGCGACGATGTCCGAAAGGCTTTCGAGGTGCTGGATATTGAGCGCCGTCCAGACATCGATGCCCGCAGCGATCAGTTCCTCGATGTCCTGATAGCGCTTCGGATGCCGGCATTCAGCCGGGTTGCTGTGAGCGAGTTCGTCAACGACGATGATCTTGGGACGTCGGGCAAGGGCCGCATCCAGGTCGAACTCGGACAGCACGCGGCCGCGATGGTTCACATCGCGGCGCGGCAAGATTTCCAGATCCTCAATGAGCGCGGCGGTCTCGCTGCGCCCATGGGTTTCGACAAGCCCGATGACGATATCGACGCCGTCCTGCTTGAGCCGGCGGGCCCGCGTCAGCATCGCATAGGTTTTGCCGACGCCGGGGGCTGCGCCGAGGAAAACTGTCAGCTTTCCTCGGCGATCCTGCGCGGCAAGGGCAAGCAGTGCGTCTGGGTCCGGGCGACTTTTGGCGTCGCGTTCACTGTCGGGCATTCATCGTCTCAGGCGTGAGATATCAGGTTCGGGCGCATCAAGGGCCAGATTGAGTTCTAGCACATTGACGCGCGGCTCGCCTACGACCCCGAGCAGACGGCCTTCCGTTGCCTTGTCAACCAGCGCGGTAACATCGGCTTCGGTGAGACCGCGCGCCTTGGCAATGCGGGCCACCTGCGCCTGGGCAAAAGCCGGCGTGATATGCGGATCGAGGCCGGAGCCTGACGTCGTCACCGCGTCGGCGGGAATTTCGCCGGCAAGGCCGGCGGTCTTCAGTCGCTCGACGTCGGCGGCGACGCGATCCTTCAGCTTGACCGAGGTCGTGCCAAGGTTGGAGCCACTCGAGGCGCCGGCATTGTAGGCTTCCGGTCCGGTCGCCGATGGGCGCGGCCAGAAATACTTGTCGGAAGTGAAGTTCTGACCGATCAGCTCGGAACCGATCAGGGCACCGTCCTTCTCGATGAGGCTGCCGTTTGCCTGTGCCGGCATCAGCACCTGCGACATGCCGGTGATGGCGAAGGGATAGGCAAGCCCGGTGATGAGCGTCAGGAGCAATGTCATCACGATGGCAGGGCGAAGTTGGTTCAGCATGGTTACACCAGATTGAGTGCGTTGACGGCGAGATCGACGAGCTTGATACCTGCGAAGGGCAACAGGATGCCGCCGAGACCGTAGACGAGGAGGTTGCGGCGCAAGAGCGCTGCGGCACCGACTGGCCGATACTTGACACCCTTCAGCGCTAGCGGGATCAGCGCGACGATGATCAGCGCGTTGAAGATGACCGCCGAGAGTATCGCCGATTGCGGCGAGCCGAGGTTCATGACGTTGAGTGCGGCGAGCGCCGGATAGGTGGTGATGAACAGCGCCGGGATGATGGCGAAGTACTTCGCCACGTCGTTGGCGATCGAAAAGGTCGTCAGCGAACCGCGGGTCATCAGGAGCTGCTTGCCGATTTCGACGATCTCGATGAGCTTCGTCGGGCTGGAATCGAGGTCCACCATGTTGGCGGCCTCGCGAGCGGCCTGCGTGCCGGTCTGCATGGCAACGCCGACGTCGGCCTGGGCAAGCGCCGGCGCGTCGTTGGTGCCGTCACCGCACATCGCGATGAGGCGGCCGCCGTGCTGTTCCTTGCGGATATAAGCGAGCTTGTCCTCTGGCGTTGCTTCGGCGAGGAAGTCGTCAACACCGGCTTCGGAGGCGATCGCCGCGGCGGTCACCGGGTTGTCGCCGGTCACCATGACGGTGCGGATGCCCATGGCACGAAGGGCGGCGAAACGCTCCTTGATGCCCGGCTTGACGACGTCCTTCAGATGGATGACGCCGAGCAGGCGCGGACCGTCGGCAACGGCAAGCGGCGTGCCGCCGGTGCGCGCCACCTGGTCGACGGCGCGGCGGAATTCGTTCGGCACGTTTTCGTCGCGGATGCCGGTGAACTTCAGGATCGAGTCGACGGCGCCCTTGCGCAGCCGGCGGCCGCCAAAGTCGACGCCCGAGAGCCTCGTTTCCGCGGCAAAGGGAATGACAGCGTCGATCCGGGTCGCACCAGCCGGGCTTGTGCCACCGCCAACGGCAAGCGCGACGACTTCACCCTTTCCGGACGCGGGAAGCGAAACGGCAGGCGCCTGGCGGCCGAATTCACCCGTCGCAAGCGCTGCAATCGAACGCCCCTCGGGCGTTTCGTCCGCAAGGCTCGCAAGCAGCGCTGCGTCGGCAAGCTCTGCCTCGGTGACACCCGGCACCGGCATGAAGTCGGCGGCCATGCGGTTGCCAAAGGTGATCGTACCCGTCTTGTCGAGCAGCAGCGTATCGACGTCGCCGGCGGCTTCAACTGCACGGCCAGAGGTGGCGATGACGTTGAAGCGGACCAGACGGTCCATGCCGGCGATGCCGATCGCCGAGAGCAGCCCACCGATGGTGGTCGGGATCAGCGTGACGAGCAGCGCAGACAGCACGGTAACCGACAGCAGAGTGCCGGAATAGCCGGCGAGCCCCCAGAGTGTGACGACGGCCACGAGGAAGATCAGCGTCAGGCCCGAGAGCAGGATCGACAGCGCGATCTCGTTCGGGGTCTTCTGGCGCTGTGCACCCTCGATCAGCGCAATCATGCGGTCGACGAAGGTATTGCCGGGCGCAACGCCGATACGGACCTTGATCCAGTCGGAAAGCACCTGCGTGCCGCCGGTGACGGCCGAACGGTCGCCGCCGGATTCACGAATGACAGGAGCCGATTCACCGGTAATCGCGCTTTCGTTGACGGAAGCGACACCCTCGACGACGTCGCCGTCACCGGGGATCAGTTCCCCGGCTTCGACCAGCACGACGTCGCCGACCTTCAGCGAGGTCGCCGGGATCGTCTGGGTTTCGCGACCCTCGGCCGATACGAGCTTGCGTGCCGTCAGTTCGGATTTGGTGCGCCGCAGACTGTCGGCCTGAGCCTTGCCGCGGCCTTCTGCGACAGCCTCGGCAAAGGTGGCGAAGAGCACGGTGAACCACAGCCAGGCGGCGATCTGCCCGGAGAAGAGCGGGCTTCCGGTGCCGGTCATAAGATCGCGGACAAAGAGGCCAGTGACCACGGCCGCAACCACTTCGGTGACGAAAATCACCGGGTTGCGCACGAGTTGGCGTGGATCGAGCTTGACGAAGGCCGCCTTGACAGCCGGCAGGAGGATTGCCGGATCCAGCAGACTTGGAGCAACTGGTTTGGAAGACATGTGTCGAATTCCTTTAGAAGGTCTGGCCGGCAAGCATGGAAAAATGCTCGACGATGGGACCGAGAGCGAGCGCCGGGAAGAACTGCAGCCCGCCGAGAATGAGGATGATGCCAACGAGCAGGCCGACGAAGAGCGGCGTGTCGGTCGGGAAGGTGCCCTTGGAGGCCGGTACACGGGTCTTGACCGCGATCGAGCCGGCGATCGCCATGACGGGCACCGCATAGGCAAAGCGACCGAGCAGCATGGCGAGACCAAGCGTGGTGTTGTACCAGGGCGTATTGCCGGTAAGGCCACCAAAGGCCGAGCCGTTGTTGCCGGCAGCCGAAGTGAAGGCATAGAGGATTTCCGACAGGCCGTGCGGGCCTGCGGTACCGATGCTTGCGACGGCAAAAGGCAGCATGGCGGAGACGGCGGCAAAGCCGAGGATCGTCACCGGCAGGATGAGGACCGCGAACATCGCGTATTTCATCTCGCGAGATTCGATCTTCTTGCCGAGCAGTTCCGGCGTGCGGCCAACCATCAGGCCGGCGACGAAGACGGCGAGGATGGCAAAGACGACCATGCCGTAGAGACCGGACCCAACGCCACCAGGCAGAACTTCGCCGAGCTGCATCAGGAACATCGGTACAAGACCGCCGATACCGGTGAGCGAGCCGTGCATCCCGTTGACGCCGCCATCCGACAGGCCGGTGGTGACCGCGGCATAGAGCGCCGTCATCGCCTGGCCGAAACGGACTTCCTTGCCTTCCATGTTGCCCTGGGCAGCATCGAGACCGAGTGTCGTCAGGATCGGGTTGCCCTGCGCTTCCGCCCAGTAGACCACCGCGACGCCCGATATCAAAAGGATGCCGGTAACGGCGATGAAGGCCCAGCCCTGGCGACGGTTACCGACCATCTGGCCGAAGGTGTAGACGAGGGCGGCCGAGATCGACAGCATCGCGAAGATGTTGAGGTAATTGGAGAGGGCCGTCGGGTTTTCGAACGGGTGGGCGGCGTTGACGTTGAAGAAGCCGCCACCATTGGTGCCGAGCTGCTTGATCGCCTCCTGGCTCGCGACCGGGCCGAGCGAGATCGTCTGCTTGGCGCCTTCGAGCGTCGTTGCGGTGAGGTCCGCGTGGAAGGTCTGCGGCAGGCCGGTCCAGACCATGGCAAGCGCCATGACGACGGCGATCGGCAACAGCACGTAGAGGGTCGAACGGGTGAGATCGACCCAGAAATTGCCGACGGTTGAGGCGTTCGAGCGGGCAAAGGCGCGGGTCACGGCGAGCGCCATGGCGATGCCGGTCGCCGCCGACACGAAGTTATGCACCGTCAGCCCCGCCATCTGGCTGAAATGGCTGAGCGTGGTTTCGCCGCCGTAGTTCTGCCAGTTGGTGTTGGTGACGAAGCTGACAGCCGTGTTGAAGGCGAGATCGGATGGCATGCCGGCAAAACCCTGCGGGTTCATCGGCAGGTAAGCCTGCAGCCGCAGAATCGCATAGAGAGAAACGAAGCCTGCAAGGCTGAAGGCGAGCATCGACATCGCGTAGGCGAGCCAGCCCTGCTCCTTGTTCGGATCGACGCCGGCGGCGAGATAAAGACCGCGCTCGACAGGACCGAGGACAGGTGAAAAGACGTTGCGTTCACCGGAGAAGACCCGCGCCATGTAAAGCCCCAGCGGCTTGATGACGATCAGGACGGCGATGAAGAGGAGGCTGATCTGCAGCCACCCGATGATAGACATGAGATTTCTCCGCGAAGGGCGTCAGAATCGTTCGGGGCGAACGAGGGTGACGACGAGATAGGCCGCAAGGGCGACGGCGACTGCGAGACCAATCAGGGCTTCGAACATGACGCCCTCCTCAAAGACGGCTCAGCGCGCGCGCATAAAGCGCAAACACGACAAAGCCGCCGATGCCGGCGGCAAGGAAAAGAACATCGGACATGCAAAAATACTCCGGACTATTGAAGTCCGGATCTTGCGTCCGCTCAGGGTCAATTATCGATTGCGATGGTTGGGAGGGGGTGTAAGGAAAAGATAAAGACGCCCGCCGACGACATTCCGAGAGAGGCGGAAAGCGCAGATACGAGGCATCGGATCATCTCGCGTTTCCAATGAAACAGGGAGACGGTCTCACCGGCCGCGCCCAGGCAACCGGCGGCTCAGCCATTGGTGACTCAGCCCTTGATGATGTGGTTGACGGTCGTGTCGGTGGGGGTGGGGGTGGTGACTTCACGCATCCACTCGCGCCAGATGGCAACCAGCAGCGCCATCAGCACCGGGCCGACGAAGAGGCCGAGGAAACCCATGGTCTTCACGCCGCCGACGAGGCCGAAGAAGGTCGGCAGGAAGGGAAGCTTGATCGGCCCGCCGACGAGGCGCGGACGCAGCGTCTTGTCGACGATGAAGAGTTCGGTCGTGCCCCAGGCAAACAGCGCGATGCCGTGAACCGGCGAACCGCTGGCGACGAGATAGACCGAGACCAGCGAGAAGCACAGCGGCGCACCACCAGGAACAAGCGCCATCAGGCCGGTGATGATGCCGAGCGTGACCGGCGACGGAACGCCGGCGAGCCAGTAGGCGACGCCGAGAACTATGCCTTCTCCGATGGCGATGATGCCCATGCCGGTGACTGTGGAGCTGATCGTCATTGGCACGACGCGCGACAAGCGCTCCCAGCGCATCGGGAAGATGCGTTCGCCGAGACGGTCGAGCTGGCCGGAGAAGGACTGGCCATCACGATAGACGAAGAACAGCGTGATCAGCATGAAGAGCAGCGTCAGGAAGGCGTGAAAGGTCGACGCGCCGACGACGAGGACGCCGCGGTAGATGTTGCCGATGTTGGAGCCGCTGACCAACTGGACCAGTTCCCCGAGCGCACCCGGATGACCGACATGCTTGACCCATTGTTCGCCAAGCCAAACGCCGGCAATCGGAATGCTGGTCAGCCAGGCGGGAACCACGGCACCGTTGGCATTGGTCTCGACGGCCCAGACGACCCAGTCGCGCACTTCGTCCACCGCATAGACGGCAGCAAGAGAAATCGGCACGACGATGAAGGAGATGACGCAGACGATGGCGATGGTGGCCGCAAGCGTGCGGTTGCCGTTCACGGCGGCAAGCAGCCGGCGATAGATCGGCCAGCTGGCAAAGCCGATGACGACGGCGGCCAGAACCGGGACGAGGAAACCGTGGAAAAAGTAAACGCCGGCAAGAAGAACGAAGACCAGCATCCAGCGGGCAGCCGTCATCGGTCCAACGAGGGCATGGCGCGAAATCGCGGTGTGCCCGAGAAGCCGTGGCTCCACGGCGAAGTTTTCTCGTTCGCGATTGCCCAATTGCACCAATGATCCTCCGTCTTTCGACGAGCTTACAACAATCCAGAGGCCTTGCCAGCCTTTGCAGCGCCAAGCGCGGCCCTTTGCCCCTGCTTTACGGTAGTTTGAGGGCGATAACTGACGCTAGCGGCGGGACATGACAGAAAAATTTAGGAGGGTTCAAGATCCCCAGGCTTTCTTTCGGCCTGATCGGTCATTCCGCCGCAGGCTTGGCACGCATGCCGGCCGGTTGAGCGCGATCGACAAAGACGGATGCGAGGAAGATGCCGAAGCCGGCAACGCCGAGAACGGCGCCGACGAGGCCTGTGGAGGTCCAGCCATAGCCTGCAGCGATCGAGGCACCGCCGAGCCAGGCGCCAAGCGCGTTGGCGAGATTGAAGGCGGAATGGCTAAGGGCGGCGGCAAGCGTCTGTGCCTCGCCGGCGACATCCATCAGCCGGGTCTGCACGCCCGGCACGACGGCGAAACCGCCGCCGATGAAGAGCACGTTGACGATCGCGATCCACGGATTGCCCATGGTGAAATAGAAAAGCACATAGGCGAAGATGTTGAAGACGATGGCGATGCCGATTGCCGGCAGCAGCGCCCAATCGGCCAGTCGCGCGCCGACGATGTTGCCGAGGATCATGCCGGCGCCGAAGACCGAGAGCATGACCGGCACATTGGCAAGAGAAACACCTGCGACCTCGGTCAGCGCCGGCGTGATGTAGCTGAAGACTGCGAACATGCCGCCGCAGCCGATGGCGCAGATGCCAAGCATCAGCCAGACCTGCAGCTTGCCAAGCGCGCCGAGCTCGCGAAGCGGCGTTGCCTTCGGATTGCCCTTGTCGCGCGGCACGTGGACGAAGGTCAGCGCCACGGTCAAAAGGCTGATGGCGCCGACGATGGCGAAAGCGGACCGCCAGCCGAGCGCCTGGCCGAACCACGCGACAAGCGGCGTGCCGAAGAGGGTTGCGATCGTCAGCCCCATCATCACCCGGCCGACTGCGCGCGCCCGCTGGTTCGGCGCCGCGAGGCCGGCGGCCACCAAGGCGGCCACACCGAAATACGCACCATGCGGCAGGCCGGCGAAGAAGCGCGCGGCGATCAGCGTGTAGAAATCCGGTGCGATCGCGCTTGCAAAATTGCCGACGGCGAAAACCAGCATCAGCGCGAGCAGCACGCGGAAGCGGGAGAAGCGGGCAGCAAGCACCGCGATCAGCGGCGCGCCGACGACGACGCCGAGAGCATAGGCGCTGATCACTGCCCCTGCCCGCGGCACCGAAACGGCGACATCCTCAGCGACCTGCGGCAAGAGACCCATGATCGCGAACTCGCCGGTGCCGATCCCGAAGCCGCCGACTGCAAGCGCCACTTCGGCAGCAGAAACACGGGCACGGCGCGGTTCGACGGCGGAAGAACAAGCTTCGTCACACATGAGCAATGGCCTGCGTCGTCCGGCCCGAGCGGACCGGAGAAGAATCTGGGGGATATGTCGGCGGATGTTGGATCGAACCAACAGGGATATGCTGCAATGCAATACAGTGTTTTGCCCTAGCAGGCAAAGGCTTTGCAGCTCTCGTCATACTTTTTCAAGGGCGCAATCCGCGCCCGTTAACCGTAAGCTCAGTTGACGTTTACGTCAAAGTTATATAATCCCGAATCTCAGCTTGAAGAGGTGTCTCAAAAGCATCATCTTCATCGGCATGAGAAGGTCAGGAGGGATTTTCTCAGGCCGCGAGCAGGCCAGCCTGTGGCGACCAGAGGGAGAGAGGTCATGGTGGAAGTCAGCGCACAACAAACGGGTACCAGCCCAGGCAAGATCTGGCTGAAATCCTATCCACCCGGCATAGCCGCCGAAATCGGCCCCCTGCCCTATAAATCGATCGGCGAATTTTTCGACCACGCCGTCGCCCGCTATTCGACCCGCCCAGCCTTCACCTGCATGGGCAAGACGCTGAGTTTTGCGGACCTCAATGCCGAATCCGCCAAGATCGGTGCCTGGCTGCAATCTCTCGGCCTCGTCAAGGGCGACCGTGTCGCCGTGATGATGCCGAACATCCTGCAGAACCCCGTCATCGTCTACGGCATTCTTAGAGCCGGCTTTACCGTCGTAAACGTCAACCCGCTCTATACGCCGCGCGAGTTGCAGCACCAGCTCGTCGATTCCGGCGCCAAGGCGATCTTCGTTCTGGAAAACTTCGCGCATACGGTGCAGCAGGTGGCCGACAAGACCTCGGTCAAGCACGTCGTCGTCGCAACGATGGGCGACATGCTGGGCCTCAAGGGCGCGATCGTCAATCTCGTGGTCCGTCGCGTCAAGAAGCTGGTTCCCGCCTGGTCGATCCCCGGTCACCTCTCCTTCAAAAACGTGCTCGCCAAGGGCGGCCGAGCCAAGTTGACGAAGCCGAACGTTGTTCCCAGCGACGTCGCCTTCCTGCAGTATACTGGCGGCACCACGGGTGTTTCGAAGGGCGCAACACTCACCCATTCGAACCTGCTCTCCAACATGGCGCAGATGGAGATCTGGTTCCACACGGCGTTCCGCTCACGCGCCCGCCCGGAAAATCTCGTCTTCATGTGCGCGCTGCCGCTCTACCACATCTTCGCGCTGACGGTGAATTCGCTGATGGGCCTTGCCACCGGCGGCAACAACATCCTGATCCCGAACCCGCGCGACATTCCGGGCTTCGTCAAGGAACTCGGCAAGCACAAGACCAATATCTTCCCGGGCCTCAACACGCTGTTCAACGCGCTGATGAACAATGCGGAGTTCCAGAAGCTCGATTTCTCGTCGCTGATGCTGACCTTCGGTGGCGGCATGGCGATCCAGCGTCCGGTCGCCGAACGCTGGAAGCAGATGACCGGTTGCTCGATTGCCGAAGGCTACGGCCTGTCGGAGACTTCGCCGGTAGCAACGGCCAACATCCTCGACGCGACCGAGTTCACCGGCACGATCGGCATGCCGATCCCTTCGACCGAAGTCGAGATCCGCGACGACCTGGGCAACACGCTGCCGATTGGCGAAGTCGGCGAGATCTGCATTCGCGGCCCGCAGGTGATGGCCGGCTACTGGCAGCGGCCGGATGAAACAGCCAAGGCGATCTCGCCGGACGGTTTCTTCCGCTCGGGCGATATCGGCTTCATGAACACGGACGGCCTAGTCAAGATCGTCGACCGCAAGAAGGACATGATCCTCGTTTCCGGCTTCAACGTCTTCCCGAACGAGATCGAGGAAGTAGCGATGACCCATCCGGGCATTCTCGAATGCGCCGCGATCGGCGTTCCCGACGAGCATTCCGGCGAGGCCGTCAAGCTCTTCGTGGTCAAGAAGGATCCGGCGCTGACGGAGGACGACGTGAAGCGCCACTGCGCCGCCAACCTCACCAACTACAAGCGCCCGCGTTACGTCGAATTCCGCACCGAGCTGCCGAAAACCAATGTCGGCAAGATCCTGCGTAAAGACCTGCGCGGCTGAATTAGTCCAAAATTCAAACGATTTAATAAATCCTGAAAACCGCCACTTCGGCGGTTTTGCGGGCTTGATTTGAGCGGCTTAAAGCGAATAGCTACGCAGGCGATTGTCCGACACCCCTGTCCGACACAAGGAGCCCTGCGATGAAAGCGCTTGTCGACCAACTCAAAGCAACCGCCTCTGAGACCAACGCAACCGATATCCGCGCTGCCTTCGCCAGCGACGCCGAACGCTTCCAGCGCTTCAGCACCACGCTCGGCGACCTGCTGCTCGACTATTCGAAATGCGCCGTCAATGACAGGGTGCTTGACGGCCTCGAAGCGCTAGCCAAGGCGGCCAAGGTCGAGGAGAAGCGGGACGCCATGTTCCGCGGCGACATCATCAACATCACCGAGGAGCGTGCCGTGCTGCACACGGCGCTGCGCAACCGCGGCAACCGCGCGATCCTCGTCGACGGCAAGGACGTGATGCCCGACGTCAACGGCGTGCTCGACGCCATGGGCGCCTTTGCCGACGGCATCCGCTCGGGCGCGCTGAAAGGCGCCACCGGCAAGAAGATCACCGATGTCATCAACATCGGCATCGGCGGCTCCGACCTTGGCCCGGTCATGGCGACGCTGGCTCTCGCGCCCTTCCATGACGGCCCGCGCCTTCACTTTGTCTCCAACATCGACGGCGCCCACATCGCCGACACGCTGAAGCTCGTCGATCCGGAAACCTCGCTCTTTATCATCGCCTCGAAGACCTTCACGACGATCGAGACGATGACCAATGCCGCGACCGCCCGCGCCTTCATCGCCGACAAGCTCGGCGAGGTCGCCGTCGGCCACCACTTCGCTGCCGTCTCGACGGCGCTCGACAAGGTCGCCGCCTTCGGCATCGACCAGGCCCGCGTCTTCGGTTTCTGGGATTGGGTCGGCGGCCGCTACTCGATCTGGTCCGCGATCGGCCTGCCGCTGATGATCGCCATCGGCAAGGAGAATTTCGGGCGCTTCCTCGATGGCGGCCATGCCATCGACGAGCATTTCCGCACCGCCCCGATCCGCAAGAACATTCCCGTCCTGCTCGGCCTTCTCGGCTTCTATAACCGCAACGTGCTCGGCTACCCGTCGCGCGCGATCCTGCCCTATGACCAGCGTCTGTCGCGCTTCCCTGCCTATCTGCAACAGCTCGACATGGAATCGAACGGCAAGGCGGTAACGCTCGACAGCACCCCTGTGGAGTATTCAACCGGCCCGGTCGTCTGGGGCGAACCCGGCACCAATGGCCAGCACGCCTTCTACCAGCTCATCCACCAGGGCACGGACATCATCCCGGCCGAGTTCATGATCGCGGCAAACGGCCATGAAAAGAACCTGCGCCACCAGCACGAACTGCTGATTGCCAATTGCCTGGCGCAATCCGAGGCGCTGATGAAGGGGCGTACCCTGGCTGAGGCCAAGGCGCAGCTCACCGCCAAGGGCATGGCCGACGTCAAGGCTGACAAGATCGCGCCGCACCGCGTCTTCACCGGCAACCGCCCGTCGCTGACGATCGTTTACGACCAGCTCGACCCGTTCGCGCTCGGCCGTCTGATCGCGCTCTACGAGCACCGCGTCTTTGTCGAAGGCGCGCTCTTCAACATCAACTCCTTCGACCAGTGGGGCGTCGAACTCGGCAAGGAGCTGGCAACCGGCCTGCTTCCTGTTGTCGAAGGTAAGGAAAGCGCTGCCGGCCACGATTCTTCAACCGCAGGTCTGGTCGCAGCGTTGCTGAAGGCCGCTCGCTGAGGAGCATCCCCAAGCGGTTCCATCCTGAACCGCATCGCGTCAAACGATAAGGCCCGAAGCGCAGATCGCGCCTCGGGCCTTATCATATAGCGCAGGCCGGCAGCACCGTGGCGCCCGCCGGTTTCAGCACCTGCATCAGATCGAGATTCTGATAGGACCGGAAGATAGTATTCAACAGCAGGAAAAGGCAGGGATTTTTGAGAAATCGAAGAGGCATGGCACGACACCAAAATCACAATTGACGAGAATTACTTATTGTTTTACGATAAAAACACAAGCCAAACGATAAGGGAATTTTTATGACGGAAACCGCCGAGAGGCTGCGCAAGCTCAGTCGCTTCATGAAGCTCATGGTGGTGTTGAGCGGCGCACTGTTTTGCTCGGCAGTCGTCTATGCGCATTGGCAGATTTTCTTTGACAGGCAGGGCTTCGAGCAGGGCATTCGCGACGTCGTCTTTCCCCGCGTGGAGGTAATCACCCTTTCCTACCGCGCCATCGCCACCGTCATTTTCCTGACCGCGATCAACAATGCGCTCGTCATCGCCGGCCTCGCCTTCGCGTGGCAGCTGTTCGACGGCTTCCAGCGCGGCGAGATTCTCACCAGCCGCAATGGCGTGCTGTTGCGGCGCGTGGGGCTGACGGCGCTTGCGGGAGCACTATGCATGACGATCAGCAATGGCATCGGCATCCTGGCTGTCACCTACGACAACCCGGGCACCACGGGACATGCGGTGGTCTTCGATATCAGTGGCGGCGCTATCATCGTGCTGCTGATGGCGGGGCTCGTCGTCGGTCTCGGCCACGTCCTGGTCATCGCGTCGGGGGTCGAGGCGGAGAACAGGAGCTTCGTCTAGCGGATGCCGATCGTCGTCAATCTCGATGTGATGCTGGCGAAGCGCAAGGTCCGCTCACGCGATCTCGCCGAGCAGGTGGGGATCACCGAGCAGAACATCTCGCTGTTGAAATCGGGAAAAGTGAAAGGCGTGCGCTTCGATACGCTGGAGAAGATCTGCGCCGTGCTGGAATGCCAGCCGGGCGATATCCTGGAATACCGCCCGGAACAGGAAGAGTAGGCCAGAGAAAATGACTCAGAGGCCGATTTCGTGCTTCCACGGCGGGTTCGCGCCGGCGCGCGAGACGGTGACCGCGGCGGCCTTGGCGGCGAGCGCCAGCGCGTTGCGAACGGCAGTTTCGCTGAGATCGGCGACATCGGCCTTGGTCAGGAGACCGCCGAGCTTGAGGGATGCCAGCACGCCGGCATCGAACGTGTCGCCGGCGCCGACAGTGTCGACCACCGTGACCTTCTCGCCCGCAACTTCGACCTTGTGGCGCGCCGTGTAGCCGACGGCGCCATCGGCGCCCTTGGTGATCAGCACCAGCTTCGGTCCGCGCTTCAGCCATTCGGCGGCAAGGTCGTCGTGGCTGCCTTCCATGCCGAACCAGGCAAGATCTTCGTCGGAGAACTTGATGATATCCGACATCGCCGCCATGCGGTTCATGCGGGCGAGATGTGCCTCGCGGTCCCGGATGAAGCCGGGCCGGATGTTCGGATCGAAGGAGATGACCCGCTTCTCGTGCTCGCGCGTCATCAAGGCTTCATAGGTCGAGCCGCAGGGCTCGGGGATCAGGCTGATCGCACCGAAATGCAGCGCCTCGCAGAAATCGCCAAGCGCCGGCAGGTGCTCTGACGTGATCATCCGGCCTGCCGTGTTTTCATCAAAGAAGGCGTAGCTTGCATGGCCATTGACGAGCTTAACGAAGGCAAGCGTCGTATGCAGCGAAAGCGTCGCGCACGGACCGAAATCGACATTCGCCGCCTTCAGCGTTTCGCGCAGGATATCGCCGAACATGTCGTCGGAGAGGCCCGTGAAGAAACCGGTCTGGATGCCAAGGCGCCCGAGCGCGATTGCCGTGTTGAAGATCGCTCCGCCGGCATAGGGCGCAAACGCGCTCTCGCCCGCGGCCGTGTCCCGCGGCAGCATGTCGATCAGCGCTTCTCCGCAACATACGATCATCGGCTCTTCCTCCTCGATGGACTTCAATCGATTTAAAAACGAAAACTCAGGAGTTGCGAGGCCCCGGCATAGCCGGGGCCTCTTCAATCGTTAGGCCAGGGCGCTCACGCCGCCGTTGCGGCCGGACCAGGCGAGCGGCGCGTTGAGGAAGGCTTCGACTTCGCTCAGCGTCTTCTCGTCGAACAGCGCCTGCTCGCGGGCAACCGCAAGGACGTTGCGCCAGGTCGCGATCCAGTGCAGATCGACGCCCTTGCCCTTCATCTCGCCGACCGCTTCCGGGAAGATGTCGTAGTAGAAGAGCGCAATGCCGTGGTCGACGATGCCGCCGGCCGCACGAATGGCGTCGATGAACTTGAACATCGAACCGCCGGCCGTCGTCAGGTCCTCGATAACGAGCACGCGTGCGCCTTCCGGCATGTGCCCTTCGATCTGGGCGTTGCGGCCGTGGCCCTTCGGCGCCTTGCGGACATAGATCATCGGCAGGCCCAGGCGCTCGGCGAGCATGGCCGCGAAGGGAATGCCGGCCGTTTCGCCGCCGGCAACCACGTCGAATTTCTCGAAACCGGCCTGACGCAGGATCGTGGCTGCGGCAAAATCCATCACAGCCGAACGGATGCGCGGGTAGGAAATCAGCTTGCGGCAGTCGATATAGACGGGGCTCGCCATGCCGGACGACAGCTTGTAGGGCTCATCGGCACGGAAGTGTACAGCCTTGATCTCCCAGAGCATCTTGGCGACCAGCTCAGCCATAACGGCCTTGTCGGTGAACGCGTTGGAAAACATCAAACTCTCCTTCAAAACTCTACAGCGCCGCGCGTCTGTTCAGACGCGCAAAGGTCGCTGTAACATTTTTAACTGCTGCATAATTTTGTCCTTGGATCCATCCGATCCAAGGAATTATGCAGTGATCAGACGACGGCCCAGTGCAGCGGGAACATCGGATCGAAAACGGTGACCAGACCGGCGCCGGTCTCGATCTTCTTGGGATAGGTGACCGCTTCAGCCTGCTTGCGCAGCGTGATCGTTTCCTCGTTGACCGGCAGACCGTACCAGGTGGGGCCGTTCAGCGAGGCGAAGGCTTCGAGCTTGTCGAGTGCACCCTCCTCCTCGAACACATGCGCCAGGCAGCTCATGGTGTTGATCGAGGTGTAGATGCCGGCGCAGCCGCAGGCGCATTCCTTCAGCGGATCGACATGGGGGGCGGAGTCGGTGCCGAGGAAGAAGCGCTTGTCGCCGGAGACGGCGGCCGCGCGCAGCGCCAGACGGTGGTTCTCACGCTTGGCGACCGGCAGGCAGTAGTAGTGCGGCTTGATCCCGCCGACCAGGATCGCATTGCGGTTGATGATCAGGTGATGGGTGGTGATCGAGCCGGCAAGGTTTGCCTTCGACGCCTTGATGTAATCGATGCCGTCCTTGGTGGTGACGTGTTCCATCGTCACCTTCAGTTCCGGCAGCCGCTTGCGCAACGGATCGAGCACGGTCTCGATGAACACGGCTTCGCGGTCGAAGATGTCGACATCCGAGCTCGTGACCTCGCCATGGACGCAGAGCGGCAGGCCGACCTTCGCCATGCGCTCCAGCACCGGCATCGCTTCATCGATGTTGCGCACGCCGCTGTGCGAATTGGTCGTCGCGCCCGCCGGGTAAAGCTTGACCGCCTTGACGAGGCCGCTCCTGTGGCCGGCCTCGACGTCGTCAGGATTGGTGCCTGCGGTGAGATAGAGCGTCATCAGCGGCTCGAACCGGTCGCCCGCGGGAAGCGCGGCGAGGATGCGCTCGCGATAGGCGCTGGCGTCGGCGGTCGTCACGACCGGCGGCACCAGGTTGGGCATGATGATCGCGCGGGCGAAATGGCGGCTGGTATCGGCGATAACGCCTTTCAGCATGTCGCCGTCGCGCAGGTGAAGGTGCCAATCATCCGGCCGGCGGATAACGAGGTCTTGCATGGTCAGCGTTCTCCTAGCTCAGAACGGAATGCAGGCGGAAACCGCTTACACTCATCCCGCTCTGCTCGCGCCCGATCCGCGCGCGCGGCTTTGCAGCCGGCAGGTGCGGGTGGCGGGCGGTTACTCATGTGGTGGAACCGCGTCTCGATAACACCAATGCGCCAGGAAACACAATCCGCAATCCGACCATCGATCAGAAATCCGCAAGCACGAGATCTGCGCGTCGCTGGTGCTCGACGACGCGATGCGCGTTGGGGATGTCGTTGCCGTGGGCTTTCCGCTTCGCCGCCTCCTCCTCGTAACCGTGATCGTACCAGCGTTTCAAAAGACGCCGCTCCAGCTCCTCGATCCCCGGGTTGATAAAGATGGAGAAATCGAAGGCACCCGCGAGCTTGTTCCAGGGGGCCTCGTCGAGAAGCAGATAGTTGCCCTCCACGAGAACCATGCGTGTTTCGGGCGCAACGATCCGGGCCGAGGCGATCGCCAATTCCCGCGACCGGTCGAAAACCGGAACAAGCACCTCGCCGTCATTGGCGCGGACCGCCTGAACCGTCGACAGGAACGCCCTAACGTCAAACGTTTCCGGCGCGCCCTTGCGAGGGAGCAGGCCCTTTTCTTCCAGGACGGCATTGTCCATGTGGAAGCCGTCCATTGGCAGCACCGCCGCCTTTTCGCCGCGGGCGACCAGGGCCTCGGCGAGCGCGTCCGACAGCGTCGACTTGCCGGCACCCGGAGGGCCGGCAATGGCGACGACGAAACGGGCAGCACCAGCCGCCCGTTTCAGGATTTCGTTGGCGATCGGCTCGACGTTCATGCCGCGAGCGCTTCGCGCGGCGGCTCCTTCGCCCCGGTCATGAAGGCGACAGCATCCGACATCGTGTGCTCCTTCGGATTGATGACGCATAGCCGTTTGCCGAGACGATGGACATGGATTCTGTCAGCCACCTCGAACACATGCGGCATGTTGTGCGAGATCAGCACGATCGGCAGACCGCGGGAACGCACGTCGAGGATCAGCTCCAGCACCCGCCGGCTTTCCTTGACACCAAGTGCTGCCGTCGGCTCGTCCATGATCACCACCTTGGAGCCGAAGGCTGCGGCGCGCGCCACGGCCACACCCTGGCGCTGGCCGCCCGAAAGCGTTTCCACCGCCTGGTTGATGTTCTGGATGGTCATCAGACCGAGCTCGGACAGCTTTGCCCGTGCCCGCTTCTCCATCTCCCCACGGTCGAGCGTGCGGAAGAGCTTGCCCATGATGCCCGGCTTGCGAATCTCGCGGCCGAGAAACATGTTGTCGGCGATCGACAGCGCCGGCGACAGCGCCAGGTTCTGGTAGACCGTCTCGATGCCGGCCGAGCGTGCATCCATCGGCGAGCGGAAGTGGACTGGCTGGCCCTCGAGCATGATCTCACCCTCATCGGGCGTGACGGCGCCCGATATCGCCTTGATCATCGAGGACTTGCCGGCACCGTTGTCGCCGATCACGGCGAGGATCTCGCCGGGATAGAGGTCGAAGTCGGCATAGTCGAGGGCGGTCACGCGACCGTAGCGCTTGACGAGGCCGCGGGCTGTGAGAATGGGTTCCTGTGTCATCAGGCAGCTACCTTTCTGATCCACTGGTCGATGGCGACGGCGGTGATGATCAGCACGCCGGTGAGGAAGACCTTCCATTGCGGGTCAGCGCCCAGCATGTTGAGGCCCATGGAGACGACGCCGACGATCATCGCGCCGATCAGGGTTCCAAGGATCGACCCACGTCCGCCGAAGAGCGAGATGCCGCCGATCACGGCTGCTGTGATGGCCTGCAGATTGTAGTCGGTGACGGCTGCCGACGGCGAGATCGAACCATTGCGGCCGATCGAGACCCAGGCGGCGAGTGCGGCGATCAGCCCGGCCAGTGTATAGGCGCTGAGCAGGACGCGGCTGGTGCGGATACCGGAGAGCTTGGCCGCTTCCGGATCGTCGCCGACAGCGTAAAGATGACGCCCCCAGGCCGTGTGATTGAGCGCATACCAGAGGCCGAAGACCAGCAAGACCATCATCACCACACCGAGCGTGAACACAGCGGAGCCCACCTTGAAGCTGACACCGAAGACGTGGAGCATCTGGGTGACGGCCGTCACATCGGCCTCGCGGATCGTCGCATTGGCCGAATAGATGAAGTTCGTCGACATGATCACGTACCAGGTGCCGAGCGTGACGATGAACGGCGGAAGCTTGACCCTGGAGACGAGGAAGCCGTTGAGAAAGCCGCAGGCGCCGCCGACGACGAAGCCGAGGAAGATCGCGATCGGTGCCGGAAGCCCATAGGTCACGGCGCAGTTGCCCATGATGACCGCCGAAAGCACCATGATCACCCCGATCGAAAGATCGATACCGGCGGTCAGGATCACCAGGGTCTGCGCGGCGCCGAGGATACCGACGATGGCGATCTGCTGGAGGATGAGGGTCAGCGTGTAGGACGAGAAGAACTTCCCGCCGATGGCAATGCCGAAGATCAGAATTGCTGCGACAAGCACGATGAACGGCACGGCCGCCGGCGTCGAATGCAGGAAATGCTGGATCTTCTGGATCGCGGTCTTGTCATGCGTATCGAACGACGCGACCTGCGTCGAACTGTTGACCAGGACTTTTTCGAATTCCTGGGATGGTTGTGCGGCTGTGTTGGGCTCGCCCATGGACCTTCCTCCCGTGAACCCCGCTCCCAAGGGGTTGCGATGCAGTCGTGCACAGCCCGCCCACAAAGACGCGGGCATAAGCACTCTTAAGAAGCTGCGCGGTTTTCATCGCCGTGTCAAAGACATCGGCGCTTACGCGAAGGGCGGCCGGGGCCGCCCTTCCGTTAATGGCTCATGCGTTCGAAGAGCAAAGGCGATCAGCCCCAGCACTTCTCCGTGCCGACCTTGGTGTCGATCGACTCGACGCCGGCAGCCGGCTTGTCGGTGACGAGCGAAACGCCGGTGTCGAAGAAGTCCTTGCCTTCCGTCGGCTTCGGCTTTTCACCGGTATCGGCGAACTTCTTGATCGCCTCGATGCCGAGGGCCGCCATCATCAGCGGATATTGCTGCGAGGTGGCGCCGATGACACCTTCAGCGACCGACTTGACGCCCGGGCAACCGCCGTCGACCGAGACGATCAGCACGTCCTTCTCCTTGCCGACGGCCTTCAGCGCCTGATAGGCGCCAACGGCGGCCGGCTCGTTGATGGTGTGGATCACGTTGATGTCGGGATCCTTCTGCAGAAGGTTTTCCATCGCCTTGCGGCCACCTTCTTCGTTGCCGTTGGTGACGTCGTGGCCGACGATGCGCGGATCATCTTCGTCGCCGATCTTGTTCGGATCCTTCGTGTCGATGCCGAAGCCCATCATGAAGCCCTGGTCGCGCAGGACGTCGACCGTCGGCTGCGACGGAAGTAGATCGAGGAAGCCGATCTTGGCGGTCTTGGCACCCTCGCCCATGGTGGCGACGGCCCATTGGCCGATCAGCTTGCCGGCGAGCAGGTTGTCGGTTGCAAACGTCGCGTCGGCAGCGGTCGGCGGATCGAGCGGTGTATCGAGCGCGATCACGAGCAGACCAGCGTCCTGCGCCTTCTTCACCTGATCGACGATCGCCTTGGTGTCGGAGGCGGCGATCAGGATGCCCTTGGCGCCATCGGCGATGCAGGATTCGATTGCAGCCACCTGGCTGTCGTGGTCGCCGTCGATCTTGCCGGCATAGGCCTTCAGCGTCACGCCGAGTTCCTGCGCCTTGGCGGTAGCACCCTCCTTCATCTTGACGAAGAAGGGGTTGGTGTCGGTCTTGGTAATGAGGCAGGCGCCGACATCAGCAGCCTGTGCCGGCGCGGCGAAAACGACGCCAAGGGACAGCGCGCCGAAAGCAGCGGAAAGAACAGTCTTCTTCATGAAATCCTCCCAAGGATTGAAAATCGGGTCGGCGGACCGCCCCCAGGCCACGCGACAGCAACATTTTCCTCCGTTGCAATCGACGCTTCCGAGACAAAAACAAACATTAAAATTCCGGGGTGTCAATAAATAAATCAAATTGAATTATTATTTCGATGTGGCATTCTTGGGATGACGACGCTCCGTCCGAGAAGCGGAGCGTCAGACAAATTGACAGAGTCACAGCAAGCGGAAACAACAGACCTGCGCCAAGCGGGCACCAGAGCGGAATGAGGAAAAGTGCATGCGGTTTTCCGCCTGATCCCGCTCCAGCTTTTGAGAAGCGATCACGTCTATGGTTTTGGGTCGATCCGACCCTGAACCATCGTGATCTAATGCCAACGGGAGGAGACGGTGGCATGTCACTGACAGACGGTCCTGATCGGGGACCGATGCAACCTGAGGTCATTGACCCTAGCGGCGGGGCCAACCAGACGCGCGTGCGCGCCTATAACGAGCGCCTGGTCATGTCGCTGGTCAGGCGTCACGGCGGCCTCTCCAAAGCCGATATCGCCCGGCGTTCCGGCCTTTCGGCGCAGACCGTATCGGTGATCATGCGGGCGCTGGAAAGCGACGGCCTGCTGGTCAAGGGCGATCCCGTTCGCGGCAAGGTTGGACAACCATCGACACCGATGCGGCTCAATCCGGACGCGGTCTTTTCCTTCGGCGTGAAAATCGGCCGGCGCAGCGCCGATCTCGTGCTGATGGATTTCGTCGGCACCATCCGGCTGCATCTGCATCATGTGCATGCCTATCCGCTGCCCGGCGATCTCGTCGATTTCATCATTTCCGGCATGGCGAAGCTCGAACAGCAACTCAACCCCGATCAGCGCAAGCGGATCGCCGGCATCGGCATCGCCACGCCCTTCGAACTGTGGAACTGGGCGGAGGAAGTGGGCGCGCCGCGGGAAGAAATGAACAAGTGGCGCGACATCGATCTGCAGGCGGCAATCTCGGCCCGCACCACCTATCCGGTCTTCCTGCAGAACGACGGCACCAGCGCCTGCGGCGCCGAGCTCGCCTTCGGCGTCGGCGCCATCTACCCGGACTTCGTCTATTTCTATATCGGCTCGTTCATCGGCGGCGGCGTCGTCCTGAACTCGGCGCTCTTCTCCGGGCGTACCGGAACGGCTGGCGCCATCGGCCCCCTGCCGGTCTCGGGCAAGGACGGCAGGACCATCCAGCTCCTCAAGATCGCCTCGGTCTTCGTGCTCGAAAATCTGCTGCGGGAACGCGGCATCGACCCGCGGCCGCTCTGGTACTCGGCTGACGACTGGATCGACTTCGGCGAACCGCTCGACATCTGGATCGACGACTGTGGCGCGGCGCTTGCCCAGGCTGTCGTGTCGGCCGTCTCGATCGTCGACTTCTCGGCCGTTGTCATCGACGGCGGCTTCCCACCCTGGGTCCGGGCCCGGTTGCTCGCCGCCACCCGCAGGGCGCTCTACGAGCTCGACCTCCAGGGCGTTACCATCCCTGAACTGGTGGAAGGCCTGGTTGGTAGCCACGCGCGCGCCATCGGCGGCGCCAGCCTGCCGCTCTTCTCCCGCTATCTGCTCGACACCAATGTCCTCTTCAAGGAGCTCGGCTGATGCTGAAAGGACTAAACCCGATCCTCAGTCCCGAGTTGCTCGCAACGCTCCGGGCGATGGGGCACGGCGATGAAATCGCGCTGGTCGACGGCAACTATCCGGGCCAGGAACATGCACGCCGTCTCGTCCGGCTCGACGGGCACCCGCTGATCCCGGTGCTCGACGCCATCCTCAGCGTTTTGCCAATCGACGATTTCGTGCCCGAAGCGATCTTCCGCGCCACCGTCAAACAGGACAGGGAGGCGCTGGACCCGGTGCATCAGGAGATCGTCGCGTGCTGCGCCCGGCACGAGCCCGGCCGCCGTGTCGTGCCCTTGCTCGGAGCGGATTTTTACCCGCGCGTAAGAGCCGCCCACACGGTCGTCCAGACGAGCGAGCCCAGGCTCTACGGCAACGTCATTCTGCGCAAGGGCGTGATTTATCCCTGAAATGCAAGAAGCCCGCCGAACGAGCGACGGGCTTGATGTTACTGCGGTAAACCAGAGTATGCCTTGTGCGTTGATCCCAACGCGCGGCATGTTCGGTCTCAGGCGCCGCGCTTGTCGACCGACAGAGCGCCGGGGCCGAAGACGGCGAGCACGAGGAAACCACCGGCGATCGCGATATTCTTCATCATCATCAGGCCGTTGAAGACGGTCAGCAGGCCGTTGGCTTCCGGCGGGAAGTTCGGGATGTTGATCGCTCCGCTGTGGAAGGCGAAAGCGGTGATAAGGCTGAACGCCGCAAGCAGATAGGCGGCAATCTTCGTCTGGAAGCCGACGAGAACGGCAAGACCGGCGACGAGTTCGAAGAGGCCGGCAAGGTAAGCGAGTGCGGTCGGTGCCGGCCAGCCAGCGCCGGTGATCATCTGGGCCGTGCCCGACGGATCCATCAGCTTGCTGAAACCGGACATGATGAACATGATAGAGAGGAGGACGCGTCCGATGAGGACGACAACATTCTGAGGCATGCGAGGCTCCTGTGAGAAACGGTTGTTGGCAACAGAAGTATCAGCATTTTGAAATTCATCTAGCCGCTCCGAGAGCGACAGATCGTTCAAGAAAATGAAACGACCAGCCGGCATCGTCAACCTCCGAGCTTGGCGCTTTCTGACTTATCCGCAGACAAACACGGAACTACATCGTCGGCACATCGTTCTTTTCTATTGCAAGGACGAGGCGGCTGGGCGAAGAATTTCGGCGCGGCAGGGGACGCCGCGCGGGGGCATGTCATGAACGAAATCAACAGGAGCCCGACTTTCTGGCGCTCGTTTCCGATCTTTGAAGAATTCGACAAGAATGCCATTGCCGAGCTTGCCGACATCGCGACCTACAGGAAGTGGCCGGCCGGCACCGTAATCTTCCAGCGTGGCGACGAAGGCAATTACATGATTGTCGTCATTTCCGGGCGCATCAAGCTGTCGCTGATCACGCCGCAAGGCCGGGAACTAATGCTGCGCCAGCACGAAGCCGGCGCGATCTTCGGCGAGATGGCGGTGCTCGATGGCCAGACGCGGTCGGCCGACGCAACGGCGATGACAGCGTCGGAAGGGTATGTCATCGGCAAGAAGTCGTTCCTCGATATCGTCACCAACCGGCCGGAAGCGGCCGAGGCCGTCATCCGCTTCCTCTGCGCCCAGCTGCGCGACACGACCGAGCGACTCGAGACCATCGCGCTCTATGATCTCAATGCCCGCGTCGCGCGCTTCTTCCTCGCCACGCTCCGCCAGATCCACGGCAACGAGCTGCCGGAAAGCGCCAATCTAAGGCTGACCATGAGCCAGACGGACATCGCCGGTGTGCTCGGCGCCAGCCGGCCGAAGGTCAACCGCGCCATCCAGTGGCTGGAGGAAAGCGGCGCGATCAGAAGAAACGAGGGCATCATCGCCTGCAAGGTCGGCCGCCTGCAAAGCATCGCCGATCCGGAGGAGGACTAGCGCGCATGGCCGCTGAGCCGCGCCGGCAATTGCGTTTCACTCCGCTTGCCGGCGGGTTCCTGACGAGCTTGCTGGTTGCCGTCGCCCTCTATCTCTTCGCCGAGCCGGTATTAGAAACGCAGCGCGAGCTGTTCTTCGACAGCCTGACACAGTGGATTCCCGCGCCGCAGTCGCCTGACATCATTGTGGTCGACATCGACCGCCAGGCCCATCAATCGCGCCCGTCAGGCGAATGGGACAGGACGGCAACCGCCGATCTTCTGTCGCGGCTTGCGACGGCCGGCGCCGAGGCCGTGGCGGTCGACTTCGTCTTCAGCGCCGATTGCAACACGACCGGCGACGGCAATGCGGCCCTCGCCTCCGCGCTTGGACGTGTCCCCGTCGTGCTCGGCTTTCTGATTGCCGATACGATCCAGGAGCGGCCGCGTCCGGTACCGCCGCTGGCACTGAGCCGCCCCTTCGCCCCGCCCGAACTCTGGTTCCTCGACGGCGCCGAAACCTCCTGTGCCGCGTTCATGGACCGGGCGAAGGCGGCCGCCGCTTCGTTTCTCGTTGGCGACGAGGACGCGCGGATCCGGCGGGTACAGGCCTATGCCATCCTCGGCAACGACGCCTATCCGACGCTGGCGATCGAGGCGACACGGCTGATGCGCGGCGCCGGCACGCCGATCCTCGGCGGCGCACCCGCCTGGTTGCGCATCGACGGACGGGTGATGGCGCTCGATGAAACCGGCAGCCTGCGCTTCGTCGCCAGTGCTGCGGACCGGCTCGCCGCCCGCACCGTTTCCGCCGCCGATGTGTTGTCCGGCAAGGCGGCGGCGGATCGCTTTGCAGGCAAACTCGTGCTCATCGGCAGCAGCCTGCCGAGCCTCGGGGGCTTACGGCCCAGCGCCTCGATGCCGCTCGAACCCTCGGTGCAGATCCACGCGGATATCGCCAACGCGGTCCTGACCGGCTTCATACCGAAGCGTGACAGCCGGCTTCCGCTCGCCGAGGCCGCCATGGCCCTCGTCGCCGGATGTGGTATCGCCTTCGCGGCCGCGCGCCTTCGGCCAATGATATCCGCGGCCCTTGGCCTTATCGCCGTCGGCGCCGTCGTCGCGGCAGCAGCGATCATCTATGACACCAGTGGCTGGCTTATCGATGCGATCAGCATTTCGGTCGCGCTCGCCCTCGTTCTGGCGGTGACGAGCATCCTGCAATTTGCTCGGGTGCGGCGATCCGAAGCGGCGGCACGGCAGAAATTTTCGCAATACCTGCCGCAATCGGTCGTCGCCCGCTATATCGACAATCCCGGGCTTACACGCGTGGCCGGCGAGGAACGCCAGGTGACGGCGCTCTTCACCGACATCGAGAGCTTTTCCTCCCTGTCGCAGAGACTGAAGCCGCGGGACCTCATTGCCTTGCTCGACATCTACTTTTCGGAGGTCAACGCGCTGGTGGCCGAGCACGGCGGCATGGTCGATAAGGTGGTGGGCGATGCCGTGCACGCCTTTTTCAACGCGCCCGAGGACCTGCCGGAACACGTCGACAGGGCGATCGCGTGTGCCAGAGCGATCCATGCATTGACGGAAGAGATGCGGGGACGCCCGCAGTTTGCCGCCAACAGCTTCGGCAGGACCCGGATCGGCGTCGAGACCGGACCGGCGGTGGTCGGCGAAGTCGGCGCCGGCGGCAAGCTCGACTACACCGCCCATGGCGACGCGATCAATCTGGCGGCGCGGCTTCAGGAGGCGAACAAGTTCCTAGGCACATCGATCTGCGTCGGGCCTGCTGCAGCGGCGGAAAGCAAGCAGCCGCTTCGCCCGCTCGGCAGCCACGAAATTCGCGGCTTCTCGACGATGGAGCTTTTCACGGTTTCGGAGTAAAGCGCCGCAAAGCCTGGGACACAATGCGCGGAGCGCGCTTTTCGTCGGGAGTAGCGACGGCTCAACGCGTTAGCCCGACGCTGGCATAGGCTTCCCTGATGCGCGGCTCACCCCAGTTGATGGGCTCGCTCGGGGCGTCACCGCGATGATGAAACTCCACCCCCTGCCCCGCAGCGACGATCCGGGTCACGCCGCCACGCGCGACCGAAACGCTCCCATGTTCGACGAAGACGGCAAATGCGGCCCGGCTCGGTCCGCAAAAGAACTTGGTGCCGCGCACGCCGATCATGCCGAAGGCCGTGCGGACCGCCACATCGACCTTGGGCAGGCCCTCGGGCCGATCGAACACCATGCGGCCCGTTCCGAGTTCGAGCGTACCACCCTGACCGGCGATGAAGCTGTCGACGAGCAGCTCGGTTTCGGCGCCGAGCAGCACGCGCGTATCGGTGCCGAGGTTCAAGGTCGCATAGCTCTCGACGTTCGTGCGCACGCGGTCGTTCTCGAAGAGCTGGCTACCGACCGTGAGCGGGTCGTCCTTTTTCGCCTGCTTCCGTCTAACGTCGCCGCGGACCTCCGTTGCCTCGCCAAGTGAAGGGCTTGCCCAGGAGGTGGCGACACCGCCGCCGGCCGCCGTCAGCAGCAGGCCGCCGACGACAACGCGTCGGCTCACCAGCATCTTGCGCATTGGCGCTGCCAGATCTTCCATTGCCCTCTCCCGTTTGAGCGTTGCGACCTTCGAGGATAGCCCCGGCGTTCCCGGATGCAAGCCGGCTCAAGGGCCCGGCTCTCTATGTCCCTCCGTCACTTCGCCAGAGCTTTCGCCACCAGGCTGTTCCCGCCGTAACAGCCCTCCGTGACGGTCGCCGATAAATTGATCCTGAAGACACGGGGAGAGCATCATGGAAAAGCGCAGCACATCCGGAACCCGCATCATCAATGCCCTCTTCCTGGCGATCGTCAGTCTGCTGGCAGTGGCCGCGATCGCCCTCCCGTCGGCACGCGCTGCCGATCTCTCCGCCGCCGAAGTCTGCGACCGCGAAGCGGGCAGCATCTTCGACCTGCAGCGCAACCAGACTTTCCCGGCCGTTTCCGCCGAAGACATCAGGATCGGCGTGGCGCTTTCGGCCTGCCGCGAGGCCTACAACCAGAAGAGCGGCGCCCGCACCGAATTTCAGCTCGCTCGCGTGCTCGACAAGGCCGGGCAGAAGACCCAGTCGCTGCGCATTCTCGGTGAAGCCGCCGAACATGGCCACGCGCTGGCGATGACCAACTATGCCGTTCTCGTCGGTGAACAGGGCGACACGGCAACCGAATTCGCGCTGAACCAGAAGGCCGCTGCTGCCGGCAACGTTCTCGCGGCCTACAATCTCGGCGTCTCCTACCGCGACGGCATGGGCACGCCGGTCAACGGCAAGCTGGCGATCGAATGGTTCGAACGGGCATCGCTCGCCGGCGACGACGTCGCCGCCTTCAACCTCGCGGTGATCCTGGACGAAGGCAAGCTGGTGCCGGAAGACAACGCCAAGGCTGCCAAGCTTTATCGCCTGGCCGCAGACCGCGGCAATGTCGATGCCATGGTCAATCTCGGCCTGATGCTCGAGAACGGTGAAGGCACCGCCAAGGGTATCCCGGCCGCCCGTGCGATCTTCCGCAAGGCCGCCAACGAAGGTGACGCCTTCGCCGAACGCAAGCTCGCGGAACTTACCGGCAACGACGCCCTGCAGACGGCCATGCTCGGCAAGACCAGCCGCATCAAATAATCCAACACGCCTCCCAAGGGCCGCGCGGGCCGGAGATCATAGGGATCTTCGGCCCGCGTTTTCGTTTGGGCAATTCCAGAAACGGTGTGAAGCGACGATTCATTCGGAACTGCATGTTTCAAAGCAGGTCGGGTTAGCGAATTTCGCCCGCCTGCGGTCCCCAGGTATCGGTCAGCGCAAAGCCGTCGGCCAGCGGATCGAAGGGATCGAGCGCCACCTGGTGCAGGCCGAAGGTCCAGCCGCGGCCAGCAATCGTCGGGATGATCGCCTCGCGGCCGGCGACGGTCGTCACGCCTTCGAGGCCCACTTCGAACTCGGAGCCGATGATCGAGCGCGACTTCAGGACGTCGCCGACCTTGACCTTGCCGCGGGCGTGCAGCGTCGCGAGATTGGCCGAGCTGCCGGTGCCGCAAGGCGAGCGGTCGACGCGGCCCGGCCACATGGTCGTGCAGGTGCGGATCGTGCCGTCCGCCTCGACATCGCGGAACATGACGTAGGCGACGCCCTTGATTTCCGGGATCTCCGGATGGACGACGGGGATGGTGCGGTTGACGATATCCTTCAGGATCATGCCCGCTTCGACGATCTCGCGGGCGTTCGCCTTGTCGATCGTGGTGCCGATCTGGCCGACATCGACCAGCGCGTAGAAGATGCCGCCGTAGCAGAGGTCGAGCTTGATCTTGCCCCACTTCGGCGTGTCGACCTCGACGTCGAGCTCATGCACGAAGGACGGGACCATCGTCAGCTTCACCTTCTCGCAACGGCCGTCGCGACAGGTGGCGGTGGCCTTGACGAGGCCGGAGGCCGTGTCGAGCATGACCACCGTTTCGGGCTCTTTCATTTCGATGATGCCGGATTCGAGCAGCGCCGTCGTGACGCAGATCGAGTTCGAGCCGGACATGGCATGCGCCTGGTCGGCCTGGAGGATGATGAAGCCGGCGTCTGCCTCCGGCCGCTTCGGCGGCACCAGCAGGTTGACCGAGCCGATCGAACCGGAGCGCGGCTCCAGGCACAGGAACCGGCGCAGGCTGTCATCGACCGTGTTGATGTGGTTGAGCTGCTCGGCGATCGAGTTTCCCGGGATCTTCGGCACGCCGCCGATCGCGACCTTGCCGATCTCACCCTCGCAATGAACGTCCAGCAACTGGATTGTGCGCTTCCACCGCATGCCGTTTCTCCAATTCGCTTGCCGTCGCCCTAGCGGCGATCATAGCTGATATATCAGATGCGTTTGCATTAGCGCTTTCCTAGGCCCGCCGCAAGAAGAACCGCCGAGCTCCGAGAGAGTCGCCCCAAAGTTGCCGCTTGACGCGTCATACGCCGCGCGACAGCTTGGGCCACCCGCGACGCAACCTTCTGGATCTCCATGACAAAGCTGATCATCTTTACCGACCTACACATGGTGCCCGAAGGCACGACGATCATCGGGCTCGATCCCTACCAGCGCCTGGCCAATGGCATCGAACACGTCAACCGTTACCATGCGGACGCCGACCGGGTGATTTTCACCGGCGACCTCACCCACTACGCCGATCGCGTTTCCTACGAACGGCTGAAGCAGCTTATCGATCAGCTCGCGCCGCCGGTTGCCATAACCATCGGCAACCACGATCGGCGCGAGGTCTTTCTCGATACCTTCCCGGACGCCGTGGCGGACGAGAACGGTTTCATTCAGCAGGCGATCGATTTCCCGGATTGCCGCGTCATCCTGCTCGATACGCTCTTTGCGCCGCCCTATGATTATCCCACCAGCCATGTCGGCGTGCTCTGCGCCAAACGTCTTGCCTGGCTCGACCGGCAGCTTGCCGACGCCGGCGACAGGCCGGCGCTGCTGTTCATGCATCATCCGCCACACAGAACGGGCTTTACCGGCATGGACATGATCCGGCTCGCCAACGAGACGGAGTTCTACGCGCTCGTCAAACGACACGGCAACGTGCGGCATATCTTTGCCGGCCACGTGCACCGCACGATCAGCGGCTCCAGCCGCGGCATTCCTTTCTCGATCTTCAAGAGCCCCGTGCACCAGCAGCCGATGCCCTTCGACACACCCGATACGTCTCTGTCCGTCGACGAACCGGCAGCCTACGGCATCGCCGTCGTGACCGACGATGGCGTGCTGGTGCATACGGAAGACTATGAGATTGCCCGCCGGGACGCGACCATCGCGTGAGGGCCATTTCAGACCGCGGACCTTCATGCTAGTTTGGCGCATGACCCATTCCGCTTCCGACGACATCTTCGATTGCCAGAGCTGCGGCGCCTGCTGCGCCTATTCGGCCGACTGGCCGCGCTTCTCGCTGGAGACGGACGAGGAGCTCGACCTGATACCGGCGGAATATGTGTCGGCCGATCTCGGCGGCATGCGCTGCGAGGACGATCGTTGCTCCGCACTCGGCGGCAAGCTCGGCGAACACGTCGGTTGCAAGATCTATGCGATCAGGCCAATCGTCTGCCGCACCTGCATGCCCGGCGACGACGAGTGCCTGATGGCCCGCGAGAAGCATTTCGGCAAGGCGGCCTGATCTCTGATCATCCGGTGGTATCGCGAACAATCCGCATTGTCTCCGGTCATGTTCGGCCGTAGCGGTGAAACATTCCGCAAAAGACAAAAAATGCCGGATGGATGTACGGCGAAAGGAAGCGTATTTTCCGCCCACGATCGGGGGCGCGCCGCGCCCTCCAAACCGCTTCCCGGAGGATAGCGCTCGATGAGCCAGACACCGCTTCAAAAGACCACGACCGAAACCGGCGCGCCGCAGGCTCCCTTCGCCGATTTCGCCCCGCCGGTGCGGCCGCAGAGCACGCTGCGCCAGGCAATCACTGCCGCCTACCGCCGCCCGGAAACGGAAGCGCTGCCGGCGCTGATCGAAGCCGCAACGCTTGACGCCGCGACCCGCGCGGCAGCGGCCAAGACCGCACGCAAGCTGATCGAGGCACTGCGCGCCAAGCACAAGGGTTCGGGCGTCGAGGGTCTGGTGCAGGAGTATTCGCTGTCGAGCCAGGAAGGCGTGGCGCTGATGTGCCTTGCCGAAGCGCTGCTGCGCATTCCTGATACCGCAACGCGCGACGCGCTGATCCGCGACAAGATCTCCGACGGCGACTGGAAGTCGCATATCGGCGGCGGCCGCTCGCTGTTCGTCAACGCCGCCACCTGGGGTCTCGTCGTCACCGGCAAGCTCACCGCCACCGTGAACGACCGCAGCCTTTCGGCCGCTCTGACCCGTCTCATCGCCCGTTGCGGCGAGCCGGTCATCCGCCGCGGCGTCGACATGGCGATGCGCATGATGGGCGAACAGTTCGTGACCGGCGAGACCATCGACGAGGCGCTGCGCCGTTCGCGCGCGCTCGAACAGAAGGGCTTCCGCTATTCCTACGACATGCTCGGCGAAGCGGCGACGACGGCTGCCGACGCGGAGCGCTACTACCGCGACTACGAGACGGCGATCCATGCCATCGGCAAGGCGTCCGCCGGCCGCGGCATCTATGAAGGTCCCGGCATCTCGATCAAGCTTTCGGCGCTGCACCCGCGCTACGCCCGTTCGCAGGCCTTGCGCGTCATGGAAGAGCTGCTGCCGAAGGTGAAGGCGCTCGCTCTCATCGCCAAGAAATATGACATCGGCCTCAACATCGACGCCGAGGAAGCCGATCGCCTCGAACTCTCGCTCGACCTGCTAGAAGAACTCTGCCTCGACAAGGACCTCGCCGGCTGGGCCGGCATGGGCTTCGTCGTCCAGGCCTACGGTAAGCGCTGCCCCTACGTGCTCGATTTCATCATCGATCTTGCCCGCCGCGCCGAACGCCGCGTCATGGTTCGCCTCGTCAAGGGCGCCTATTGGGACGCCGAGATCAAGCGCGCCCAGCTCGACGGTCTCGAAGATTTCCCGGTCTATACCCGCAAGATCTACACCGACGTCTCCTACATCGCCTGCGCCAAGAAGCTGCTGGCCGCGACCGACGTGATCTTCCCGCAGTTTGCGACGCACAACGCCCAATCGCTTGCGACCATCTACGAAATGGCCGGCAAGGACTTCAAGGTCGGAAAATACGAGTTCCAGTGCCTGCACGGCATGGGCGAGCCGCTCTATGACGAAGTGGTCGGCAAAGGCAATCTCGACCGTCCCTGCCGCATCTACGCCCCGGTCGGCACGCATGAGACGCTGCTTGCCTATCTCGTTCGCCGACTGCTCGAAAACGGTGCGAACTCCTCCTTCGTCAACCGCATCGCCGATCCGAAGGTTTCGGTCGACGAACTGACCGCCGACCCGGTCGAGATCGTCCGCGCCATGCCCATCGTCGGCGCGCCGCATGACCAGATCGCTCTGCCCGACAATCTCTTCGGCGAAACGCGCCGCAACTCGGCCGGTCTCGATCTCTCAAACGAAGCGGGCCTCACCTCGCTGACCGCCGCGCTGCAGGCGAGTGCAACCGTCGACTGGAAGGCCGTTCCGCAGCTGGCAACCGGCACTGCCTCGGGCGAAACGCGGGCCGTCGTCAACCCCGGCGATCACCGCGACGTGGTCGGCTCGGTCACCGAGGCTTCGGAAGCCGATGCCCGTCAGGCCGCGACCCTTGCCGCCAAGGCCGCCGCAAGCTGGGCCGCCGTCTCGCCGGCCGAACGTGCTTCTTGCCTGGTGCGCGCCGCCGATCTGATGCAGGCACGCATGCCGACGCTGCTCGGCCTGATTGCCCGCGAAGCCGGCAAGTCTCTGCCGAACGCCATTGCCGAAGTACGCGAAGCGATCGACTTCCTGCGTTACTACGCCGAACAGACGCGCCGCACGCTCGGCCCGGCCCACAAGGCGCTTGGACCCATCGTCTGCATCAGCCCGTGGAACTTCCCGCTGGCGATCTTCGCCGGCCAGATTGCCGCGGCCCTCGTTGCCGGCAACCCGGTGCTGGCAAAGCCGGCCGAGGAAACGCCGCTGATTGCCGCTGAAGGCGTGCGCATCCTGCACGAGGCCGGCATCCCCGCCGACGCCCTGCAGTTGCTCCCCGGCGACGGCCGTATCGGCGCGGCCCTGGTGGCTGCACCGGAAATCGCCGGCGTCATGTTCACCGGCTCGACCGAAGTCGCGCGCCTGATCCAGGCGCAGCTTGCCGACCGGCTTTCGCCCGCCGGCCGACCGATCCCGCTGATCGCCGAGACCGGCGGCCAGAACGCCATGATCGTCGACAGCTCGGCACTTGCCGAACAGGTCGTCGGCGATGTCATCGCCTCGGCTTTCGACAGCGCCGGCCAGCGCTGCTCGGCGCTGCGTGTTCTCTGCCTGCAGGAAGACGTCGCCGACCGCACGCTTTCGATGCTGAAGGGTGCGCTGCACGAGCTGAAGATCGGCCGCACGGACCGGCTCTCGGTCGATGTCGGCCCGGTCATCACCGCCGAAGCCAAGGGCATCATCGAGAAGCATATCGACGCGATGCGCGGTCTCGGCCGCAAGGTCGAGCAGATCGGCCTTGCCTCCGGAACCGAAGAGGGCACCTTCGTGCCACCGACGATCATCGAGCTCGACAAGCTCTCCGACCTCAAGCGCGAAGTCTTCGGTCCGGTGCTGCACGTCATCCGTTACCGCCGCGACGATCTCGACCAGCTGATCGACGACATCAACGCCACCGGCTACGGCCTGACCTTCGGCCTGCACACGCGCCTCGACGAGACGATCGCGCATGTGACCGCCCGGGTGAAGGCGGGCAATCTCTATGTCAACCGCAACGTCATCGGCGCTGTCGTCGGCGTTCAGCCCTTCGGCGGACGCGGCCTCTCCGGCACCGGCCCGAAGGCCGGCGGCCCGCTCTATCTCGGCCGTCTCGTCGCCACCGCACCGGTTCCGCCACAGCACAGCTCGGTTCACACCGATCCGGCGCTGCTCGACTTTGCCAAGTGGCTCGACGGCAAGGGCGCCAAGACTGAGGCAGAAGCTGCCCGCACCGCCGGCAGCAACTCGGCCCTCGGCCTGCTTTCGGAGCTTCCGGGCCCGGTCGGCGAACGCAACCTCTATGCGCTGCACCCGCGCGGCCGCGTCCTGCTGGTTCCGGCGACGGAAACCGGTCTCTACCACCAGCTGGGTGCTGCGCTTGCGACCGGCAACACCGTGGTCGTCGACGCCGCTTCCGGCCTCCAGGCCTCGTTGAAGGACCTGCCGGCGAGCGTTTCCGCCCGACTTTCCTGGTCGAAGGAATGGGCGGCCGATGGTCCGTTCGCTGGTGCACTCGTCGAAGGCGACGGCGAACGCGTGCGCGAGGTCAGCAAGGCGATTGCCGGCCTGCCGGGCCCGCTCGTTCTCGTCCAGGCGGCTTCGACCGAAGAGATCGGCAGGAACCCCGACGCCTATTGCCTGAACTGGCTGCTCGAGGAGGTCTCGACCTCGATCAACACGGCGGCCGCCGGCGGCAATGCCAGCCTGATGGCGATCGGCTGATCGTCACTCGTCCTCACAGACAAGAATGCCTCTCCCGAACGCGGGAGAGGCGATGAAGGGGCTGGGGCTTCACCCGGTCGTCGTGGCGCTGCCCTCTCCTCTTCATCTCTGTGCTTGTCACAGAGATCCAGCTGCGCCGCGTCGGCGGCGCGAAAGAACCTTTCAAGGCGACACTGCAGACGGCGCCGCAGACGCGCCGTGACTGCATTTCCGTGACAAGCACAGAAATGAGGGCCGGAAAAGTTCGGACCCGCTCCGATACTCAAGCCCTGTGTCGCGCCCCAAACCATGGTGGCGCCCTTGCCCGCAATCCGTTATCAGCGTTTCAGAAACGGAAGCAGCCATGTTCACCCTCACGCGCATCGAAACGGCAACCCAGGACGCCAAGAAGAGCCGGTTTCTGGCCATTGCCGCGCCTATTGCCGATGAACAGGCGGCGAAGGATTTCCTGAGCGCCCATTCCGATCCCACGGCGAACCACAATTGCTGGGCCTGGCGCATCGGCCAGGCCTATCGCTTCAGCGACGACGGCGAGCCGAGCGGCACGGCCGGCAAGCCTATTCTCGCCGCGATTGACGGCCAAGAGCTCGACCGGGTCGCCGTGGTGGTCACCCGCTGGTTCGGCGGTATCCTGCTTGGCAGCGGTGGCCTGGTGCGCGCCTATGGCGGCACGGCGGCGCTTTGCCTGAGGGCGGCGGAAAAGATCGAGATGATCGAAACCGTGCGTGCGACCGTCGCAGTCGACTTTTCCGACATGGCGCTGATCAAGGCGCGGCTCCTCGCCCGCGACGTGACCATTGCCGGCGAGAGCTTCACGGACAAGGGCCCGGTTCTGACCGTGGACCTGCGCAAGGATGAAGCGGAGGCGATCCTTTCCATGGTCGTCGATCTCAGCCGCGGCAAGGCCTTAGTCTCGCTCGACGACTAGCTCCCGGCGCGCCCACGCCCCAAGCGATCAGCTTCCGCCCGAAAACGCGTTCTCAGCCAGCCTGTCGAGAAAAGTGTGCGCGGTTTCCCGCTCTCTATCTCGCTCTAATTTACTCGATCAGACCGGTCATAATAGAAGCGCTCCACACAGCCTATGATCGACGACGCAAAACAGGAGACAGCACCATGAAAACGAGAGTTCTTGGCAAGACCGGCGCAACCATTTCCGAGATCGGCTTCGGCGCCTGGCAGATCGGAGGCTCCTGGGGCGATGTCAGCGAGGCAGACGGCAAGCGTGCACTCAATGCCGCACTTGATGCCGGCGTCACCTTCGTTGATACGGCCGACGTCTATGGCGATGGCCGGTCCGAAAAGATCATCGCGGCAGTGTTGAAGGAGCGCGGCGGCGACAGGCCCTTCGTTGCAACCAAGGCCGGCCGCCGGCTCAACCCGCACGTGACCGAAGGCTATACGGGCGAGAACATCGAGGCCTTCATCGACCGCAGCCTCGCCAATCTCGGCGTCGAGACGCTCGATCTCGTACAGCTGCACTGCCCGCCGACCGAGGTCTACTATCGTCCGGAGCTGTTCGGTGCGCTGGACCGGCTCGTCGCCAAGGGCAAGATCCGGCACTACGGCGTGTCAGTCGAAAAGGTCGAGGAAGCGCTGAAGGCGATCGAATATCCCGGCGTTGCGACCGTGCAGATCATCTACAACATCTTCCGCCAGCGCCCGCACGAGCTGTTCTTCACCGAAGCTCAGAAGAAGAATGTCGGCGTCATCGTACGCGTGCCGCTCGCCTCCGGCCTGCTTTCCGGCAAGATCACCCGGGAAACCGCCTTTGCCGCTGACGATCACCGCAACTTCAACCGGCACGGCGAAGCCTTCGACGTCGGCGAGACCTTTGCCGGTGTGCCGTTCGAAGCGGCGCTGGAAGCCGTCGAGCAACTTCGTCCGCTGGTGCCCGAAGGCGTGCCGATGGCACAGTTCGCGCTACGCTGGATCCTCGAGCAGCAGGCCGTCTCGGTGGTCATCCCCGGCGCCCGCAACGAGGCGCAGGCAAAATCCAACGCAGCCGCCAGCGCGCTTGCAGCCATCGACGAGCAGACCAAGGCGGCCATCACCGCAGTTTACGAGCGGCTGGTGAAGGTTCATGTTCATCATCGCTGGTAACTGACGCCACCGCCGCAGGCGTGGAGAAGGAGACGCGGCAATGCCTGATCCCTTCGAGCTCAAACGTTTCGTCGAAGCCCAGGACCGTGTCTATGCCGCGGTTCTGGACGAACTCGGCCACGGCCGCAAACGGACACATTGGATGTGGTTCGTCTTCCCGCAGATCGCCGGCCTCGGGCACTCGCCGATGGCAGAGCGCTACGCGATCTCCGGGCTCGACGAAGCGCGGGCCTATCTCGCCCATCCACTGTTGGGGTTGCGGCTTCGGCAATGCACCGAACTGGTCAATTCGGTTTCAGGGAAATCGGCACACGACATATTCTCCAGCCCCGACGACGTGAAGTTCCGGTCATCGATGACCTTGTTTGCCGAGGCCGACGAGGGCGGGCACCTGTTCGAACAGGCGCTTGAGCACTATTTCGGGGGAGAGAAGGATCGGCGCACTCTGGACATACTGGCGCACCTTCGGTGACGCTAACGCTCGCGGAACGTCGTTTGGTTCCGTCAGAGATTGGGCGTCGAGTTAACCAGGAAGAACAGGATCGTGAAGGCACATATCGAAAGGCCAGCTACGATCACCAGCAGTTCTTTCATCATATAGCGATACATCCGGCACCTCCTTTCC
Organism: Ensifer sp. ENS10; assembly: GCF_014852025.1. Lineage (NCBI taxonomy): Bacteria > Pseudomonadati > Pseudomonadota > Alphaproteobacteria > Hyphomicrobiales > Rhizobiaceae > Ensifer > Ensifer sp. ENS10. The sequence goes on along the minus strand of NZ_JACVAS010000001.1, from coordinate 405,003 downwards.
TTCAGTGGCCGCAATATCTTCCTGAATATAGGAAGTCATTGGGCCAATTCTCAGACACAGGCGTCAAAAGTTCGTGAAGGCGCTTCCGCCTTTTTGTGATCCGGAGTCACTATCCCCCAAAGGCTCCGAGACGGGTTCGGCGCCTCCACGACCTCTAGAAATTACATTATACTAATATATATTCCTTGTCACGTAACCACTTCGGAGCATTGAACAATTACCCCACGCTCCGTGCGGCGAATATGTCGCAGTATCAAAAATCGTCGTGACTGTGGGCAAGGCCCCTACCCCTCGAAGTGGACGGTCATCCGCAAATGACGATGCTCGTCGACGAGCAACGTCTCATGTGCGAAGTCGGTACCGACCTCGTCGTCGGCTCCGCACCGCCCGAGAAGGCAGGCTCCGCCTCGGCCATGACCGAAACCGTGCAGGAATCTCGGCATTTCGCTCGGCATCGCCGTGCTCGGCAGCATCTCGACTGCGATCTATCGCCATTCGATTGATCTCAGCACACCCGATGACCTCGGGGACGCGGCCCGCGAGGCAGTCAGCGACAGTCTGTGGGGCCCGCGGGCGGTGCGGGCGGAACTGCCGGCGGGCCTCATCGAGAATGCCCGGGCGGCCTTTACGACAGGCTTCAACAGCGCGGCCATCCTCAGCGCGATCGCCGTGACCATCCTTGCGGTCCTCGTAGCGGTGGCGCTGCGTCATATCGAGAAACTCGGGCCGCCATCCGAGCGAGCGGGATCGCTCGGCCGTTCGCGCACCGCCGCCAAAGCAATCGGCTCGCAACCAAGCGTGGCCGAACGGCTGCGCGACCGACAGCTGCGCCAACGTCGCACAGCGCCGCGCTTTACTGAAAGGATGGCCCCAAAACGCAAAAATCCCCGCACAAACGACGGGGATCTGGACTAGCCTAAGCTATTGAAGAAGAATGGCGCACCCGAAGAGATTCGAACTCCTGACCCCCAGATTCGTAGTCTGGTGCTCTATCCAGCTGAGCTACGGGTGCTTGCCTGAAGCGGTCGAACCGCTTGCGTGAGCGGTTCTCTAAAGGGTCCTTTCGGGGATTGCAAGCGCCGTTCGGCAAAAAAATTTCATTTTTACGACGATGCCCCGACTTGCTGTGGACAGTCGCTACGACTGCGGTGCAGCAATGCCCTGAAAAGCAGGGTGTTGCGCCGCGGAAGCGGCCCCGGAAAAATTTGTTGGAGGCGCCAGCCTTAGCGGCTACCCGCCTCATGGGGCGGGAATTGCCGTGCGCTAGTGGCGAAACTTCGAGCGGAATGCGTCGAGCGGCACCGGCCGGTCGGGCAGTTCGATGCGGAAGAGCGTGCCGGGCGTCGGCTTTTCGACAAGCGCGATCGTGCCGCCATGGGCAAGCACCAGCTCGCGCGCGATCGCGAGACCAAGTCCGGTGCCACCGGAGCGGGCCGAGCCGCGGAAAGCGGCGAACAGGTTTTCCCGCGCCTTCGGCGGCATGCCGGGGCCGGTATCGTCGACGGAGATGGTGACGACGCTGCCGATGCGCATGGCCGACACCGTGACAAGCCGCGGACGGCCGTCCTCCGGCTCATGGTTGGTCAGGGCCTGGACGGCATTGCGGCAGATATTGTGCACCACCCGGAAGAGCTGCTCGCTGTCCGCATCGACCTCGATGTCGTCCTGCATCTGGATCTGGAAATCGATGCCCGCCTGGGGATCGATCGCCAGCAGTTCGGCGACATCGGAAACAAGCGGCTTCAACGCCACGAAGCGGCGATGCGGCTCGGCCTCGGTGGTGCGGCCATAGGAGAGGACCTCGCGCGTATAGCCGACAGCCCGGTCGATGGTGCGCAGCAGGGTCGGGGCGAAACGCTTGACCACGGGATCATCCACGTCGGCCAAGCGGTCGGAGATCAGTTGTGCCGAAGACAGAATATTGCGCATGTCGTGGTTGATCTTCGACACGGCAAGGCCAAGCTCGGCAAGGCTCTTCTGCTGCTTCAGCGTCTTCTGCAACTCGCGCTGCATGGTGGCGAGATGCTGGCCGGCGACGGCAAGCTCATCTCGCCCCTCCGGCGGCACGAGCACCCGACCCGGATCAGCCGGATCGTCGGAAAATTCCTGCATGCTCGCCGTCATCCGCCGGATCGGCGTGATCAGCATGCGGTTGATGGCAAGGAAGATCAGCGCCGCCGTGATCAGCGAAATGATAAGCGACAGGACAAAGACGTTGCGCGAATAGACGAGCATCGCCTTGCGCAGGCTCGCATCCTTCATCAGGAGCTCGATCGTCGCGTCGCTTTCGCCGAGCGGCCCGTAGACACGGATTACACGATCGCCGCCGAAGAGCAGGGTATCGAAGGCATCGCGGATCGCTGCGAAGGCCGTGGAATTGGCGACGTCGTACTCGCCTTCGATCTCAAGGGGCATGTCGGTGAGCGCGATCATGCGCGACGCATCCTTGCGGCGGATGACGATCGCCTTGGTGCCGGTCGCCATCAGCGTGTCCTTCTGCACGCTGCGCGGCAGCTCGACATTCTGCAGGCCATCGACGACGACGGCAGCGGCGGCAGCCGTGTTCAGCCGATCCTCAAGCCAACGAATGCGCATGGTGGCGACAGACGGCGCGAAGATCAGCACCTCCGCCAGCATGACGAAGACGATGGTCAGCAGGAGCAGCTTGCCGGAAAGGCCCCGGAAGAACCCCGCACTCGTCTTCAGTGGCTCACTTGCCGTTGCCGGACGCGTCTCTTCCGCCATGCCTTACAAACTTCCCTGCCCGTCAACCAAAACGCCCGAGAGCCCGCACACGTGCCCGAGCCAAGCGGTTTCGCGCCAAGGGTCCATAATAGGAGATGGCCGTCTGTTTTCCAATCTCGGAGCGGCCGGGCGGGGTGCGACATAGGCGCGGACATCATTCAGTGTCGCGCCGTTGGCAATTGCAAAGGACCACATCCCGCTTATCTCCCTCCCCTCGCATCGCCGAAGAGAAATCTTCGGCGCGCTGCCGCCTCGGTCTGGCCTACCTGCACAGAATCCGGATCGGTGTAAGTCACCCAGGGAACAGTGCTGCAATCCTCTGGGCCGGTGCGTCGCGGGGGCAATGACGCCAGACCGGCGGCTGGCATTCGAGGCTGCCAAAACAGCGAACCCGCGGCACCATGACGGTACCGCGGGCTCCGATCACCTGCAGCGCCGCGCGTCCTCTCAGACGCGCAAAGGTTGCTGTAGCGCTTTCAAATGCTGCCTGCTTTCGCCCCTATTCACCTACCACTTGCGGAAACAAGCAGTCGCGAGGCAAGTCGCCGATCAGAACTCTTGCCAATCGTCCTTTGCAACAGCCACAGCGGAGCTACCGCCAAAGGCGCGAGCGACGTTGCCCATCATGCGGCGCGCCGGCGATTCGACCGGGCGGGCGGTTTCACGCGCGACGACCACGGGCCTTGCCACGGTATTGTCCACCTTGAAGTAGGCGATCAGGTTGGCGAGGTTGTTGGCCTCGGCGGAGAGCTTGTGGGTGGCGGCATTCGCCTCCTCCACCATCGCCGCGTTCTGCTGGGTCACTTGGTCCATCTGGTTGACCGCGGTGCTGACTTCACTGAGGCCCGTCGACTGCTCGCGCGCCGCCGTTGCGATCGAGTGGATATGATCGTTGATCTTCAGGACGCGGTCTTCGATCTCACCAAGAGCCGAACCGGTTTCCTGAACCAGCCGGACGCCGGTCGCCACTTCGCTGCCGGACTTCGAGATCAACGACTTGATGTCCTTGGCGGCACTTGCCGCACGCTGGGCAAGCTCGCGGACTTCCTGTGCGACGACCGCAAAGCCCTTGCCCGCATCACCGGCACGTGCCGCCTCGACGCCGGCGTTCAGCGCCAGAAGGTTGGTCTGGAAGGCGATTTCGTCGATCACGTTGGTGATCTGGCCGATCTCGCTCGACGCCTGCTCGATGCGGCCCATCGCGTCGACGGCGTTGCGCACGACAGCGGCCGACTGCGCGGCGCTGTGCTTGGCCTCGTTGACCATGACGGTCGCTTCCTGCGCCCGCTCGGTCGAGCTCTTCACCGCAACGGTGATCTCGTCCAGGGCGGCCGAGGTTTCCTCGAGGGCCGCGGCTTGCTGCTCGGTGCGCTTCGAGAGGTCGTCGGCTGCGGCACGCAGTTCGGACGAGTTGCCGTTGATCGTGTCGGTCGTCACGCGGACTTCACGCAGCGTCTTCTGCAGCGTCGACAGCGTTTCATTGACGTTCTTCTGCAGTTCGGCGAAGGCGCCCTGGAAATGGCCGTTCATGCTCTGGGTCAGGTCGCCGCCCGCCAGGCTCGCGACGACCCGGCGGGTCTCGGCGATGCCCGCATCGACGCTGCCGACCAGTTCGTTGACACTTGTGGCGAACCGGTTGAGGTCGTCGTTCTCGTAGTCCTTGCCGATGCGCTTGGTGAAATCGCCGGCGGCAGCGGCCGCCACGACGACGCCGATGCTCGACTGGAGGTCGGCGCTCTTTTCACGCAGCACCGCTTCCTGTGCATTGAGGTCGCGAACGGCAAGGCCGTTCTGCTTGAAGACCTGAACGGCTTCAGCCATTTCGCCGATTTCGTCCTTGCGGCCAGCGAAGGGCACGTCGACGGTCAGATCGCCGCCAGCCAGTTGCTTCATCTTGCCGGTCAGCTCGAGGATCGGGCGGCTCAAATGGTTCGTTGCGATATAGAAGGCCGCGCCGAGGCCGGCGAGCATGCCGAGGCCGGCGATGGCGAAAATGGTGATGATTACACCGCGCTCGAAGGTGGCAACGTCAGCCGTAACGACTTCAAGCGTCTTCAGGTTTATGTCGACAACGCCGTCGATCTGCTGCTGGAAAGCCTTGCGGTTCGCGCGATTGGCATCGGTGTTGCCCTGCTCGTTGGCGGCCTGCGGCGAGACCTCCTCGCCAAGCCGCGCCGTCTCGACGCGGAAAGTCTTGAACTCCGCGGCGCGGGCGACCAACGTATCGAAGGACGCTTTCGTTTCAGCCGGGATCAGCGGGCGCCACTCGGTGAGCAGCGCGTCGATCTTGTCGAGGTTCTTGCGGATGCCTTCGGCGAAGGGCTTGGCCTTCTCGATGGTCGGGGCGGCGTAAATACCGCGCGATTCCATGACGACCGCGGTCACCAGACGGTTCAGGCGTTCCGCGTTGAAGGCGCGCGTCGCGACATTCTCGTACTGGTGGAATTTCTCGTTGTATCTGCTGACAGCGACCAGCGACATCCCGGTCACCGCAACCGCCAGCAGGCTCATGATCCCGACGATCAGATAGATTTTACCGCGTATTTTCATCCCGACCTCCACAAGGTCGCGAGACCTGTCCGCTTATCGGACACGCCGCCACCCCATTGCACCGAGGCGACCCTAAAATAGCCGTAGTTAATAAAACTCGTCGCAGCCGGCAGGCATTCTGGGGAGCGCCGGTTAGAGTTCTGTTTACCAATCTCGGCTAGATGCCCGCCTTTCGCGCGCCTGTGACACGCCTCAATCCAGTGTGCCGGTTACTTTTACGATCCCGCGGCCACTGAATCGCCGGCCGCAATTGACTTTCCGGGAAATTTCCCCTTATAAGCCGCGCACGTCCGGTCAAGCCCTCCTGCCCGCAAGGCGGAGCCGCGTCCGGTAACGTAAACGCTCCTTGCTACACGCAAACCCAAGAAGGGCCGCACACCGCGGTATTAAATAAATGAAGCGTACCTACCAACCGTCCAAGCTTGTCCGCAAGCGTCGTCACGGCTTCCGTTCGCGTATGGCTACCAAGGGTGGCCAGAAGGTCCTCGCAGCCCGCCGGGCTCGTGGCCGCAAGCGTCTTTCGGCTTAAGCCGAAACTGCCCGAAACCAGTGTCCGGGCACATGACGTCAGATAAAGACAAAACGACTGTCGGGCGGCTGAAAAGCCGTCCGCAGTTTTTGGCCGTTCGGGCAGGAGAAAGCCGTAGAGGCCCCTTGTTTCTCCTCGAAGTGCTCGACCGCAACGATCCGGAGGGCGAAGCCCGCGTCGGCTTCACCGTTACCAAGAAACACGGCAATGCCGTCGAGCGAAACCGGATGCGCCGACGCCTGAAAGAGGCGGTGCGGCTTTCCGCCGGGTTTGCAATGAAACCCGGACACGACTATGTGATTGTCGCCCGACGCGATCTCCTGAACGCCCCCTTCGACGCCTTGACCCGGGGGCTTGGCGAGCGCATCGAAAACAAGCCGAAACAGAAGCGGCCGCCGGCCGGTTCCAGGAAACCATGATGGAAAAAAACCGCAACTATTTCGTGGCGATTGGCCTGTCCGTGCTGATCCTCATTGCCTGGCAGTTCCTTTACGTCAATCCGAAGATGGAAAAGGAACGCATCGCTGCGGAAGCCCTGCAGGCGCAACAGGCGCAGTCGCAGTCGCAGCCAGCGACCCCGACGCAGCAGCCTTCGGGCCAAGCTCTGCCGGGCAGCGGTGCAATTCCGGGCGCCGGCGAGAACCGCGACCAGGCAATTGCCAAAACGGCCCGCGTTGCGATCGACACGCCAGCCCTTTCCGGCTCCATCAACCTGACCGGCGCGCGCTTCGACGACCTCAAGCTCAAGGAATACCGCGAGACGGTCGATCCGAAGAGCCCCGTCATCACCCTCTTCAGTCCGGCAGAGACCACCGACGGCTACTTCGCCGAACTCGGCTATGTCGGCAGCGATGCGACCGGCGGCGTGCCCGGCCCGCAGACCGTGTGGACGCTTGCAGGCGGCGACAAGCTGACTGCGGCGACCCCGGTAACGCTGAGCTTCACCAACGAAAAGGGCGTCACCTTTACCCGCACGGTCTCGGTCGACGACCACTACATGTTCCAGGTGGTCGACAGCATCAAGAACGGCACGGCCGAGCCGCTGGCGCTTTCGTCCTATGGCCGCGTGACCCGCTTCAACAAGCCGACGACGCCGAGCGTCTACGTGCTGCATGAAGGCTTCATCGGCGTCCTCGGCGAACACGGCCTGCAGGAACTGAAATACGGCAAGATCGAAGACGAAAAGTCCGTCGAACCCGGCAAGGCGACCGGCGGCTGGCTCGGCATCACCGACAAGTACTGGGCAGCAGCGATCGTCCCGCCGCAGGCGACCCCTTACGACACCCGCTTCACGCACTTCACCGATGGCCGCGCCCGCTACCAGAGCGACTACAAGAGCGACGCCGTGACCGTGGCCCCCGGCCAGACGTCCGAGGTCAAGAACCTCGTCTTCGCCGGCGCCAAGGAAGTTCCTGTCGTCGACAATTACGAAGTGGCCTACTCGATCCCCAACTTCGACAAGCTGATCGACTGGGGCTGGTTCTACTTCATCACCAAGCCGATGTTCAAAATGATGGATTTCTTCTTCCGTCTGTTCGGCAACTTCGGCATCGCGATCCTGATCACCACGATCGTGGTCAAGGGCCTCTTCTTCCCGCTCGCCAACAAGCAGTACGCATCGATGGCGAACATGAAGAAGGTTCAGCCGAAGATGGAGGAACTGAAGAAGAAGTTCGGCGACGACCGCATGGGCCTGCAGCAGGCGATGATGCAGCTCTACAAGGACGAGAAGATCAATCCGCTGGCGGGCTGCTGGCCGATCCTCATCCAGATCCCGGTGTTCTTCGCACTCTACAAGGTGATCTACATCACCATCGAGATGCGCCATGCGCCGTTCTTCGGCTGGATCCACGACCTCTCGGCGCCCGATCCGACGACGATCGTCAACCTCTTCGGCCTGCTGCCGTTCGACGGTCCGACCTTCCTGCATCTCGGCGTCTGGCCGATCATCATGGGCGTTACCATGTTCGTGCAGATGCGCATGAACCCGACGCCGCCGGATCCGACCCAGGCAATGCTGTTCACCTGGATGCCCGTGGTCTTCACCTTCATGCTGGCATCCTTCCCGGCCGGTCTCGTGATCTACTGGGCCTGGAACAACACCCTTTCGGTGCTCCAGCAGTCGATCATCATGAAGCGCCAGGGCGTGAAGATCGAGCTCTTCGACAACCTGAAGGGCCTGTTTTCGAAGAAACCCAAACCGGCGGAATGACGCCGGCCGGCACGACAATCCCAAAGCCCCGGACCACGGTCCGGGGCTTTTTCGTTTCTGCGCCCTCGCGCGACACGCAATGGCGTTGACGCGGGCGCGCGGCGCGGGCATCAGGCGATATCGAAATCTCTGCGCCTCGCTCCAGGACAATTTGCCATGACCGACCCGTCGGCCACCTCCGCTCCGTTCGCCGCCAACGAGAAGCTTGGCGCCCTGCTCGTCTTCGGCTCGGCCTTCTTCTGGAGTTTCGGAGGAGCCATCGCCCGCTTCCTGGAGATCCCCGACAGCTGGACGATCGTCTTCTGGCGCTGCCTGTTTGCCGGCCTCTTCCTGCTTGCCTTCATGCTGGTGCGCGACGGACCGCGCGGCACTCTGGCACTCTTCAAGGGCATGGGCTGGCCGGGCATCGCCGTCGGGCTCTGCTTCACCATCGCCTCGACCTCCTTCATCATCGCCATTTCCTATACGACGATCGCCAATGTCGTGCTGCTCGGCGCCGGCGTGCCGCTGTTTGCGGCGCTGATGAGCTGGATCCTGTTTCGCGAGCGGGTATCGCGCTTCACCTGGGGCGCGATCACGGCCGTCATCGTCGGGGTCGCGATCATGGTATCGGAGAGCCTGACGGGCAGTGTGTCGCCGGTCGGCGATGCGCTGGCGCTGCTGATCCCTGTGGTCTTCGCGCTGGCAACCGTCATCACGCGCCGCTATCCGCATGTGCGGATGACGCCCGCCACCTGCTTCGGCTGCTTCGCGGCCAGCGCCATTGCGGGGGGCCAGTCTTCCGGGCTTGCGGTGACATCGGGCGAATTGGCACTTCTCTTCGTCTTCGGCGCCTTCAACCTCGGGCTCGGCATGGCGCTCTTCGTCACCGGTGCCCGGCTGGTGCCTTCGGCGCTGGCCGCTCTGCTCGGCACCGCCGAAACCGTGCTCGGTCCGCTCTGGGTCGCGATCATTCATGGCGAAGTGCCGAGCAGCCGGACGATCATCGGCGGCACCTTCATCTTTCTGGCGCTGCTTGCCTATCTCTTCAACGAGTTCCGGCGGGCGCAAACCATCCCCACACGGCCGGTCCGCACGCCGACGCCTTGACATCCACGGCCAAAACCGGGAAGCCATGGACTTTCTCGATGAAGGACCGACCGCCGATGGCCGAAAGCAAAACCAAAGACGACAAGCCGTTGTTCGGCCGGCCGTGGATTTTCATTCGCGGCGTGCCCGCCATGAAGTTCCTGCCGCCGGAGGGACCGGTGGAAATCGCCTTTGCCGGCCGCTCGAATGTCGGCAAGTCGTCGCTGATCAATGCGCTGGTCGGCCATAAGGGGCTGGCGAGAACCTCCAACACGCCGGGCCGCACGCAGGAACTCAACTACTTCGTACCCGATGGCTATTCCGGCGAGGCCGACGACCTGCCGCCGATGGCGCTCGTCGACATGCCGGGCTACGGCTATGCCCAGGCGCCAAAGGACCAGGTCGACGCCTGGACGAAGCTGGTGTTCGACTATCTGCGCGGCCGCTCGACGCTGAAGCGCGTCTATGTGCTGATCGACTCCCGCCACGGCATCAAGAAGAATGACGAGGACGTGCTCGCCCTGCTCGACAAGGCGGCTGTTTCCTACCAGGTCGTCCTCACCAAGACCGACAAGATCAAGGCCGCCGGCGTGCCGCGGCTGATCGCCGAGACGCTCGAGAAGATCAAGAAGCATCCCGCAGCCTTCCCGGAGGTTCTCTCGACCTCCTCGGAAAAGGGCCAGGGGATCGACGAACTGCGTGCCGCGATCGGCACGGCGATCGCCCGCTAAGGGGATCCTGGAAAGCGTTCGAAGCGCGTCTTGAACTGCGCGCTGCGCACGGGGTCGATCGACCCAAAGTCTTTGATCTCTGTCACTACCCCGATATGCAATCCGCTCTATCTCTGCGTTGCGTCCACATCGGTGGCGCGGCCAGAGATAGGAGAAAGTCATGTCCGATTTGATCGTTGTCGGGTTCGATTCCCCTGAGGAAGCCGATAGGGTTCTGGTCCGGCTCGCCGGGCTGAAGAAGGAATACCTGATCGACCTCGAGGACGCGGTCGTGGTCGTGCGCGACACGGAAGGCAAGGTTCATCTCAAGCAGAGCCTGAACCTGACAGCCGTCGGTGCCACGTCCGGGCTGCTCTCCGGTTCGATCTGGGGCGGGCTCGTCGGCCTCCTTTTCCTCAACCCGCTGGCGGGCTTTGCGATCGGCGGCGCGCTCGGCGCCGGTGCCGGTGCCCTCTCCGGGTCGCTGACGGACTACGGCATCGACGACGAGTTCATCAAATCGCTCGGCAACACCATTCCGAACAATTCCTCGGCACTGTTCATCCTCGTGCGCAAGGTCCAGCCTGAGAAGGTGCTCGCCGAATTCCCGGACCTGCGCGGCCGCGTCCTGAAGACGTCGCTTTCACCGGAACAGGAGCAGAAGCTCCAGGCTGCACTCTCCGGCGCCGCGGCAGCCTCGCCGCCAGCCGGGTCGTTCTAATCCCGCCGCGCGACGCTAGCGCTCCCGCCGGAGCGCCTAGCTGGATTTGGCCGCCGGTACGAAGGCAAGCGCCAGGCCATTGATGCAATGGCGCTTGCCGGTCGGCCGTGGACCGTCATCGAAGATATGGCCGAGGTGCCCGCCACAGCGGCGGCAATGGCACTCCGTGCGGGTCATGGACAGGGAAGTGTCCTCGCGCGTTGCCACGGCGCCGGGCAGCGATTGCCAGAAGCTCGGCCAGCCGGTACCGCTGTCATATTTCGCCTCGGACGAATAGAGCGGAAGCGCACAGCCGGCGCATTGGAAGATACCCTTGCGCTTCTCGTGGTTGAGCGCGCTGGTGAAGGGGCGCTCCGTATCCTCATGCCGCAGGATTCGGTATTGGTCGTCGGTCAGAACCGCCCGCCACTCCTCATCACTCCTAACGATCTCGAAGGATTCGCCGCCGGCCGCCCGGGCGAGCGGCGTGAGACTTTGGATTGTCGGCAGCGCGGCGAATGCGGAGCCCGCCAACAGGAAGACGCGCCGGTTGATCATAGAAGCCTCCCCTACCGATCCTTTCGTGAGCATAGCGACCGGCCACAACGACGGCAAAACAATGCGGATCAAAGCACCGTGAGGCGCGGTTCGAAAAAGCCAGCGGCCATCTGGCCGCTGGCAAAGCGCCGGGACGACGAACCGCCGCCTCGGCGCAAGCTCGTCAACCCTTCGGCAGCAGCACCTTGTCGATCACATGGATGACGCCGTTCGACTGCTTGACATCGGCGATCGTTACCGTCGCCGTGCCGCCGGTCTCGTCGGTCAGCATCAGCTTGCCGCCATCCTCCTTGGCCCTGAGAACGCAACCGCCGACGGTCTTCACGTCATGTTCGCCACCGTCGTCCTTGATCATGCCTGATATCGCCGAGGACATCGCGTCGGCGGCAACAACGTGGCAAGTCAGAATCTTGGTGAGCTTCTCCTTGTTTTCCGGTTTAAGAAGTGTCTCGACCGTGCCCGCGGGCAGCGCGTCGAAGGCGGCGTTCGTCGGAGCGAACACCGTGAACGGGCCCTTGCCCTCCAAGGTTTCTACCAGACCGGCTGCCTTGACGGCCGCGACCAGCGTGGTGTGATCCTTCGAATTGACGGCGTTCTCGACGATATTCTTCTCCGCATACATCGGCGCGCCGCCGACCATCGGATTTTCGGCATGGGCGACAAGTGCGCTTGCCGCAAGAAGGGACGCTGTCGCCAGAGTGCGGATAGCAGACGTGAACATCTTTCTCTTCCTTCCTGTTGAGGGAGGCGACGCGTGAGCCGCCCCGCCGAAGCTGCCGTTCCCACCGCGGGAACATAACAAGCAACGGAAGCGCGAGAGAAAGAGTTTCAGGAATTTTCCTGAAACGTATCTATCTGATAGAAAATGGGAATTCTTGCTCTATGGCGGATTAGAGGTTTCGCGCCTTGCCGAGCGCGATGATCGGCCCGGTCGCCGATCCGGTCGGCGACCCGCCCAGCGGCTCGACGCTGACCGCAAGAACCGAGCCGGTCGAAATTCTCGACCGGAAGGCCGATGGAACGGCGATCTCGCCTTCGCCGGACTGCGGCAGCACGCCGAGCGAGATCGCCGGATTGCTGCCATTGATGAGCCAGAGCTCAAGCGATTTCTGCTCCGCCTGCCTTGCTGCAACCGGCGTTACCTTCAGCCGCCCCGATGCCCGATCGAAGTGGGCGACGAGATCGATGGCAGTACCTTTGCCGGCGAGTTCCGCGACGAGCGAGGTGCCGGCCGAAGGCGCTTCGAACAGGCTGGCGAGCGAAGCGCCCATGACCATGACAGCGGCGAGCGAAGCCAGTGCCAGGCTCCGCCAAAGGGCCAGTGAGTTCCACAGCCCGCGGCGCGGCGTGACCGGCTCGGGCCGCGCCGTTTCGAAGAGCCGCCGCTCGATTGCCGAAAAGCTCCTGGGTGGGGGCACCACCGCGTCATAGGCCTCGTCGAAGGAGGAGAGATTGCTCTGCCAGCGGTCGACCATGGCGGCGAAGTTGCGATCGGAGGCAAGACGGGCCTCGACCTTGCGTCGGTCGTCAGCAGACAACACGCCAAGCACATATTCGCCGGCGATCACCTCGTCGCGGCGGAAGTCTCGGCCCTCTGGGGTTGGTGTCGTCATCGCTCCATACACTCTCGCAACTTCATGAGGCTGCGCCTCAACCAAGTCCGCATCGTGTTCAGCGGCACAGCGAAGGTATCCGCCAGTTCCTGGTAACTCAGACCTTCGACATAGGCACGCCGAACCGCCTCCGCGCGGTCCTTTTCAAGCTCCTCCATGCAGGCATCGATCCGCCTGCCCTCTGCTCTGACGACCGCCGATTTTTCCGGATCGGCAGCAGGATCAGCCAAATCGTAGGCTTCGTCAATCGCGTTGGCGGCCGGTTTTCGCGCCCTGACGACGTCGATCGCCTGATTGCGTGCAACGGCCGCCAGCCAGGACGTCGCCGCCGCCTGTCCTTGGGAAAATCGGTCAGCCCGCTGCCAGATCTTGACGTAGATTTCCTGCAGCGCTTCTTCCGCTTCACCCCGATTTCCGAGGATACGAAGGCAGATGCCGAAGAGTTTCGGGCTCGTCTGCCGGTAGAGTTCGGCGAAGGCGTCGCGATCGCCAAGCGAGACGCGACCAAGCAACTCGGCTACATCCTCCTCGATCATTCAGCGTGCGCCCCAAAATCTCGTCCGTAAACAGAGATAGGGCGCGGATCACAATGCACCAGCCATCTCCGTCATTCCGGCTTTATATTGCTCGCCGATCATTCCATCGGTCCGGAACTTGCGCTAAACAGCAGCCGGTATTTTTCGAGGGTCCGCCATGTCCGCCAATGAAAGTGAAATCCAGGCACGCCTGCTCACCCAGGCCCTGCCCTATATGCAGCGCTACGAAAATAAGACGATCGTCGTCAAATATGGCGGCCATGCCATGGGCAACAGCGAGCTCGGCCGCGCCTTTGCCAGCGACATCGCGCTTCTGAAGCAGTCAGGCGTCAACCCGATCGTCGTGCACGGCGGCGGCCCGCAGATCGGCGCGATGCTGACGAAGATGGGCATCGAATCGAAGTTCGAGGGCGGTCTGCGCGTCACCGACGAGAAGACGGTCGAGATCGTCGAGATGGTGCTGGCCGGCTCGATCAACAAGGAGATCGTCGCGCTGATCAACCAGACGGGCGAATGGGCGATCGGCCTTTGCGGCAAGGACGGCAACATGGTCTTCGCCGAAAAGGCGCGCAAGACCATCAAGGATCCGGATAGCAACATCGAACGCGTCCTCGATCTCGGCTTCGTCGGCGAAGTGGTCGAAGTCGACCGCACGCTGATCGACCTGCTCGCGCGCTCGGAGATGATCCCGGTCATCGCACCGGTGGCGCCCGGCCGCGACGGCCACACCTACAACATCAACGCCGACACCTTCGCCGGCGCCATCGCCGGCGCGCTGAACGCCACGCGCCTCCTGTTCCTGACGGATGTTCCGGGCGTTCTCGACAAGCAGGGCAACCTGATCAAGGAGCTCTCGGTTTCCCAGGCCCGCGCGCTGATCGCCGACGGCACGATCTCCGGCGGCATGATCCCCAAGGTCGAGACCTGCATCGAGGCGATCAAGGCGGGCGTCCAGGGCGTCGTCATCCTCAACGGCAAGACGGCCCACTCGGTGCTGCTCGAAATCTTCACCGAGCGCGGAGCCGGCACGCTGATCGTGCCCTGATCGGCTTTAACGACCTACACCGTATCAAACAAAGAAGCGGGAGACGGCATCGGCCTTCTCCCGCTTTCCTTTTGAGGGCGGTGCCCGATCAGCCCTTGTAGATCTCGGTCGCTGCGGCTTTCAGCTTCTCCATCATCACCCGGTAGGGGAACGGGCCATAGCTGATGCGCGCGACGCCGGCGCGGGCAAGCGTCTTCACGTCGGGCGCTGCCGGCCGCATCATGATGTTGACCGGCAGGCTGGAGGCAGCACAGACCTTGGCAATCAGCCCTTCGTCGACCAGCCACGGAACGAAGAAACCGTTGGCGCCCGCTTCGGCAAAGGCCTTGCCGCGCGCGATCGCCTCGTCGACGAGGCCGCCGTGTCGCGTCTCATCGCTCTCCTGCAGGAACAGGTCGGTGCGGGCATTGATGAACAACGGTATGCCGCGCCTATCGGCCATCTCGCGAATGGCGCGGATGCGTGCCGCCTGCTTGTCGACCGCATGCACGCCGCCCTTGCCGACCACCTGGTCCTCGAAATTGATGCCGATGGCACCGACATCGAGAATGCGCGAGACATTGGCGGCACCCGTCGCCGGATCGTCGGAATAGGCGCCTTCGAAGTCAACGGTGACGGGCAGCTCCGTCGAAGCCACGATCAGCCGCGAGACATCGGCGAGCCACGCCATCGGCACCTTCTCGCCATCGCCGAAACCATGGGCGGCCGCCACCGACCAGCTTCCGGTGGCAAGAGCCTTGGCACCGGCTTCGGCCACGGCCTTGGCGCTGCCGGCGTCCCAGATATTATAGAGCACCACCGGGTCGCCCTTCCGATGCAGGGCAGCAAAGGCGAGCGCCTTTTCCTTCTGGCTCATTGCATTTCCTCCACGAACAATCCCTTGGGTTTCAGTTTTCCTTCGTGCCGGAGCAGCCATTGCTTCCGCCAGAGCCCGCCGCCATACCCCGTCAGTGAACCGTCCGAGCCGATACAACGGTGGCAGGGGATGACAATCGCGATCCGGTTGGAACCGTTGGCCTTGGCCACGGCACGCGCGGCCTGGATCGTATCGACCTCGCGGGCAATGTCACCATAGGATCGCGTTTCGCCGACGGGAATTTTGGCAAGCTGCGCCCAAACGTTGCGTTCGAAGGCCGTTCCGCCCGGTGCGAGCGGCGTTTCGAAAGCGCCCGTTTTGCCCGCGAAATAGGCGATGAGCTCGCTTTCGATCTCGTCGATCGGCCCCGTTCTGCCTGATACAATGGCCGAGCGTGTCCCTTTCTTCAGTTTCTCCAGTTCGGTCGGCAGCGCCTTGCGGTCGTGGAACTCGAGCAGATGCAGATGCGTGGCATCGGCAACGGCGACCATGGGCCCGAGCGGCGTTTCGATCCAGTCGGAGAAAAGCAGGGCCCTCCCCTGCGCTGCCGCCGGTGCGTCGCCGAGCAGCCGCTGGAACGCAGCGCGAAAGCCGCTTGGCGATTCATATCCGGCTTCGAGCTGGGCATCGATCACCCGGCCGCCGTCGGCAAGCTGGCGGGCGGCGAGCCCCAGGCGACGGTGCCGCGCGAGATCGAGGAAGGTGATACCGAGGCTGCGCTTGAAAGCGCGCCGCACCGTCGAGGGATCGAGGCCACGGCGAACGATATCGTCCTCACTCCAGCGCCGTTCCGGTGCCGCTTCCAGCGCCTGCAGCAGGTCCTCGACGAGCGGGTCCTTGGCGCCGAACGTCGCGAGCGGCCGGCAGCGCTGGCATGGACGGAAACCCGTCTCCAGGCAGGTCCCGATAGAGCCCACGAAGATCGTGTTCTCGCGCTTCGGTTTGCGGGCGGGGCAAGACAGGCGGCAGAAGACGCCTGTCGTCTTGACGCAAACGAAGGCAGCACCTTCGTATTCGGTGCTTCGCGCGATCAGCGCGTCGTAGAGCGTTTCATCGGAGGGAAGATCGAACAACATGCAGGCGTTCTACCACGCCCGCATGCGCGAAGGCGCCGGTTTTCGGGCGCCTATTTTTTCAGATCAGCACGCGTTTTCAGATCAGTACGAGCATCACCACGCCGAGCACGATCAGCAGGCAGCCGAAAAGTTCGAGCCGGTTGATCCATTCGCGGAAGATGAAGAAGGACGAGGCGAAGGTGAAGAGCATTTCCACCTGCGCCACGACCTTGACGACAGCGGCCTGCTGCAGCGTCATCGCCATGAACCAGCCGAAGGAGGCGGATGCGCCGACGAAGCCGACGACGAAGGCGGGCTTCCAGGCGGCGGCGATGCGTGGCAGCTCGTCACGCTCGCGAAGCACGATCCAGATCAGCATGACCACGGTCTGCAGCAGGATGACGAATCCGAGCGTATAGCTCGCCTGCATGATGTAGTCGGGCGCCGGAAGGCTCGGCGCGAGCGCCAGTGAGGCCGAACGATAGGAAACGGCCGAAAGACCGAAGAACGTACCTGACAGCAGACCGATGCCGGCCGTGCGACTGAACACCGAGGTCACGAGCGTGCGTGGGCTGAGTGTCGTGCGCGCCACCGAGATCAGCATCACGCCGACGACCGAGATGGCGATTGCCACCAGGGTTCCCTGGCTCGCCTTTTCGCCGAGGAAGATAAGGCCAAACACCGCCGCCTGCGCCGGCTCGGTGCGGGAATAGGCAGTGCCGACAGCAAAGTTGCGGAACGAGAAGAGGTGGACGAGCAGGAAGGTCGCAGCAATCTGCGCCAGCCCGCCGATAATAGCCCAGAGGAAGAACGTGCCATTCGGCACTGGAAGCGGACGACCGGCCACCTGCCAGAGCAGAAACAGATAGAGAAAGGCGAAAGGCAGGCCGAAGCCGAAGCGCACGAAGGTCGCGCCCGTCGTGCCCATGACGCCTTTCAGGTGTTTCTGCATGGCCGAGCGGACGTTCTGAAGGAATGCCGCAGCGACGGTGATGAGGACCCAGGTTTCCATGGCTGCGAGCTAGCACGCGGCTCCCGGCATTGCCAAGGCCCCGCGCGCTCCAGCGTTTCAGTCCGCCTTTTCCTGAGCCTCGGCGAGCACAACGGACGGATTGATCGCGATCCGCGGCGCCTCGTCCTCAAACGTCTTCACGCGCTGATCGTAGTTGGGTGCGAGCGTGCCGAGCACACGATCCCAGAACGAGAAATAGTTGGCGTAATTGTATTTGAAGCCTGAATGGTGCTGGTCATGGAACGTCGTGCACAACAGGGGAGACGGATAACGGGCCGTCGACGTGGCGAAATACTCGAAGCCGCAATGCCCGATCATGCCATTGAAATGCTCGAACAGCCTATGCCCGATGAGGATCACTGGCGGAAACGGCACGACGAAAACGACGACGGCGGAAAAGCTCTGAAGCAGGAAGTTGTCAAAGACATCTTCCGAATAGGTGCTCCAGATCGTCGGCGCGACGCTTTTATGATGCAGGGCATGCAGCGGATAGAGCCACTTGGTGTGCAGCAGCCGGTGCATGAAATAGAACCAGGCATCGTAGAGGATCATGCTGAGCACGAAGAACGGCACCGCCCACCACCAGCTGAAATCCCAGGGTGCCGGCGCCCAGCCTTTCTGCTGCGCATAGAGGCCGATCGTCAGCGGCAGGCAGGCGCTGAACATCGATGCCAGGCTCTGGCGGATCTCGGCTTTGCGCCGCTTGTCGGAGCCGCGTCCCTTCTGGATCTTTCGCTCGGGATTGCGCTCGTTGAGCCAAGTGATGCCGTAACCGAGCGCGAAATAGGTCCCGACAGTGAACGAATAGAATCCGAACAGAAACAGCAGATAGAACAGTTCGTCCGACATTGGCACCTACATTCCCCCGAGCCAAAACCGCGCGCCGGAAGATGCCACGCCGGTTTGACAATTCAAAGTGGAATTCTATGCGCCAGCATTGCGGCCCGAGCAGCGATTTGCATTTTTCTCATTTGCCGCCACCTTTCCCCATGTCATAAGGCGGTCATGAAAAAGCTCAACCGCCTGCCGAACCAATCCGACTTCGCCCATGTCACCGACTGGGTCTTCGACCTCGACAACACGCTCTATCCGCACCACGTCAACCTGTTTGCGCAAATCGACCGCAACATGACGGCCTATGTGGCGAAGCTTTTGTCGCTGGACCCGGCCGATGCGAAGAAGCTGCAGAAAGACTACTACCGCGACCACGGCACGACGCTCAAAGGTTTGATGATCCACCACGGCATCGACCCGAACGAGTTCCTCGAGCAGGCGCATGCGATCGACTACTCGATCGTGCCGCCGGATCCGGCACTCGGCGAAGCCATCAAGTCGCTTCCAGGCCGCAAGTTCATCTTCACCAACGGCAGTGTCGCGCATGCGCAGATGACGGCGCGAGCGCTCGGGATCCTCGACCATTTCGACGACATCTTCGACATCGTTGCCGCCGATTTCGTGCCGAAGCCGGCTGGTGAGACCTATGACAAGTTCATGAGCCTGCACCGGGTCGACACCCGGAACGCCGTGATGTTCGAGGACCTGCCGCGCAACCTCCTGGTGCCGAAGGCGCTCGGCATGAAGACGGTGCTGCTGGTGCCGCACAACCTCGAATATACGTTCGCCGAATCCTGGGAGAAGTCGAACGATACCGACGAGCAGATCGACTACGTGACGGAGGACCTCACCGGCTTCCTGCGCCACGTCCTGTCCGATCTCTGACCGACACAATTTGGCCGGCAAAAAACCTCTTTCCGGCCAATGACTTAAATTACGAAAGTTTAACTGGAACGGCGCGCTTCACCGGCTATCCTTTCGATCAGGGACAACCCGATCGAAAGGAAGCATGATGCCGAACAAGATCCTGATCCTTACCGTGACCGCGCTCTCAGTCGCCGTCACCGGCATGGCCGGCCCCTCTTTTGCCGCGCGCGAAAAGATGACGCCCGAGCAACGGGGCGAGCGCATGATCCAGCGGCTCGACACCGACAAGGACCAGAAGGTTTCGCTCGCCGAGTTCCAGGCGCGGATCTCCGACAACTTCAAAACCTTCGACACCAATGGCGATGGCCAGATCAGCGCCGATGAGATGAAGGCCAAACGCGAAGCCTTCCGCGAGGCACGCAAGGCCTGGAAAGAGGCCAAGGACAAGACTGGCACCGAGCGCGAAGCGGCCCTTGCCAAGGTCAAGGAAGTTCGCCCAACGATGCTGCCGGGTCTCAGGCCGAAGGCCTTCAAACGCATCGACACCGATGGCAATGGCTCGCTCAGCGCGAGCGAAGTTTCGAGCGCCGCCGAGACCATGTTCAAGCGGCGAGACAAGAACGGTGACGGTGTCATCGACGCAGCCGACTTCACCAAGAAGATCTGACGGGAGCATCCCCCTCTTTCCACCGCCCGGTGGAGAGGCTCCTGCCTGACCCATAGCCCCTTGCAACCCGCGCAAGGGGCTATGTGCATTATTGAACGCCGCGCCTAGCGCCGCCCGTTCGCCATCGGCACCGACTTCGGATCGACGGTTTCGTAGAAGCGGGCAATGATCTCCCAGGCTTCGTCCGCCGTTTCGACAAAGTGTACCAGATCGATGTCATTGGGTGCGATCGTGCCAAACTCGGCAAGCGCCTCGAAGTTGACGATCGAACGCCAGAACTTTTCGCCGAAGAGAATGAGCGGCACCAGCGCCAGACGTCCGGTCTGCATCAGCGTCATCGTTTCAAAGAGCTCGTCGAGCGTGCCGAAGCCACCGGGGAAGACGGTGACGGCCTTGGCACGCAAGAGGAAGTGCATCTTGCGGATGGCGAAGTAGTGGAAGTTGAACGACAGTTCCGGCGTCACGAAGCGGTTCGGCGCCTGCTCATGCGGCAGCACGATGTTGAGGCCGATCGACGGTGCACCGACATCGTGGGCGCCGCGGTTGCCCGCCTCCATCACGCCAGGTCCGCCGCCGGTGACGACCACATATTCCTTGTGGTGCAGCTTGGCCGAATGCTCGGAGCAGAGCCGCGCGAACTTGCGCGCTTCCTCGTAATAGACCGAGGCCGCCTCGAGGTTCTTGCGCTGGGTCTCGTTCTTTGCCGCCCAGGCATCACCGCCGGGCTCGGGAATGCGGGCACCGCCGAACATCACTATGGTGGAATTGATGCCGCGTTCTTCCAGCATCATCTCGGTCTTCATGAGTTCGAGCTGCAGACGGACCGGGCGCAGTTCCTCGCGGCAAAGGAAATCGTCGTCGATATAGGCGAGGCGATAGGAGGGCGATGCCGATTGCGGCGTGATCGGGACCGTCTGCGCTCGCTGCCGGCTCTGCGAGCTGTCGGCCAGTGGATCCCAGACCCCGTCCTTGCGGCGCAGTGCGCGCTTCTTCATGCGTGCCATCGTGTCGTCTTTCTCGTCGCGTTCCGGACAATCGGCATCTCGGCCAGACGCGTCCTATCCTCAATCCTCGGTCATGAAGGTTGCAAGCGCACCACTGCGCTGCGCGCCCCTTGCGCGTCCCGAACGGGTGCGCGGCGCTGTAGTGCAGGAATCGCCCGGATTTGCCAACCCCGGGCAAGCGCATCGGCCTGAAAAGCCCTTCAACTTTTCAGGACCGGCTTCTACAGCGCCACACGTCCGCCAAGACGTGTCAAGATCGCTGCAGCACCTAGATCTGCTGCGTATTTTTGTCCTTAAATCGATTCCGATTTGAGGAATTATGCAGTAGAGCTTTCGCAGGATAACCGCCGAACTTTAAGGAATTCCGATGACGAACCACGACCTCACCTCCCTGTCGCAGACGATCGAGACCGCCTTTGAAGACCGCGATTCCGTCAGCACCGGAACGCGCGGCGCAGTGCGCGATGCCGTGGAGACGGCGCTGAACCTGCTCGACGGCGGCAAGGTCCGCGTTGCCCAGCGCGGCGAGGATGGCGTATGGACGGTCAATCAATGGCTGAAGAAGGCGGTGCTGCTCTCCTTCCGCCTCAACCCGATGGAAATCGTCAAGGGTGGACCGGGCCAGTCCGTCTGGTGGGACAAGGTACCGTCGAAGTTCGACGGCTGGAGCGTCAACGAATTCGAGAAGGCTGGTTTCCGCGCCGTACCGAACTGCGTCGTGCGCCGCTCGGCCTATATCGCCCCCAACGCGATCCTGATGCCATCTTTCGTCAACCTCGGCGCCTATGTCGGCGAAGGCACGATGGTCGATACCTGGGCAACCGTGGGCTCCTGCGCCCAGATCGGCAAGCACGTGCATCTCTCTGGCGGCGTCGGCATCGGCGGCGTACTGGAGCCGATGCAGGCCGGCCCGACGATCATCGAGGACAATTGCTTCATCGGCGCCCGCTCGGAAGTCGTCGAAGGCTGCATCGTGCGCGAGGGCTCGGTCCTCGGCATGGGCGTCTTCATCGGCAAGTCGACCAAGATCGTCGACCGCGCCACCGGCGAAATCACCTATGGCGAAGTGCCGCCCTATTCCGTCGTCGTCGCAGGCTCGATGCCATCAGGCTCGACCATGGGCAACGGCCAGCCGGCACCGAACCTCTATTGCGCCGTCATCGTCAAGCGCGTCGACGAGAAGACCCGCTCGAAGACCGGCATCAACGAACTGCTGCGGGACTGATGCGATGACACCGGAGGGGCCGCAGCCGAGCATGACCTGGCTGTTCTTCAGCCCCTCTGGTCGCATCGGCCGCCTGCCCTTCTTCCTGTCCTGGCTGTTCTGGTTCCTCATCGGCGGCTTCATCGTCGCCAGGATGGTTGCCAACGAAGAACACGAGACGGCGCTGGCCCTCTGGACACTGGCGTTCGCCATCTCGGCGATCGTCTCCCTGCCCTCGATCGCCATGCTGGCGATCAAGCGCCTGCACGATATCGGCTATCCCGGACCGCTCTCGCTCTGTCTGTTCATTCCCGTCCTCAGCCCGGTGGTTTTCATCGCGCTTTGCCTGTGGCCGGGTGAGCCGGGACCCAACGAATTCGGCGCGCGCAGCGACCAACCGGGAATCTAGACACGATGATTTTGGATCGGATCGACCCAAAATCACAAACGGATCGTTTCCTGTAAGTTGGAGCGGGATACGGGCGGAAAACCGTGCACACCTTTCCTCATCCCGCTCTGGACCCTTCGCCCCTGTACAAGAACCGTGCGAGCGCGTATGTAGCGCGCCATGACAGGCCCGCGACGTGCTGGCCACGGCAATTCGCGCCAATGACGATCCGATCGTCCTGGGCATGACGACCGAAATCCGAAAGACACGATATGACTGAATTCGAAGGGATCGCGCCTGCGATCGCCGAGGCGTTGGCAAAACGCGGTTACAACGAATTGACGCCGGTTCAAAAGGCGATGCGCGACCCGGAGCTCGCCGACAGGGACGCGCTGGTCTCGGCGCAGACCGGTTCCGGCAAGACGGTCGCCTTCGGCCTTGCGCTCGCGCCGACCCTGCTGGGTGACGAGCGCCGCTTCGGCCCGGCCGGCGCACCGCTGGCGCTGGCGATCGCCCCGACGCGCGAATTGGCGCTGCAGGTGAAGCGCGAGCTCGAATGGCTCTACGAACAAACCGGCGCGACCATCGCTTCCTGTGTTGGCGGTATGGACATGCGTACCGAGAAGCGGGCGCTGGAACGCGGCGCGCACATCGTCGTCGGCACGCCCGGACGTCTTTGCGACCATATCCGCCGCAACTCGCTCGACATTTCCTCGCTGCGCGCCATCGTGCTCGACGAGGCCGACGAGATGCTCGACCTCGGCTTCCGCGAGGACCTCGAATTCATTCTCGAGGAATCCCCCGATGACCGCCGCACGCTGATGTTCTCGGCAACCGTGCCGAAATCGATCGCGACGCTTGCCAAGAACTACCAGCGCGACGCCGTGCGCATCAGCACCGCTTCCGAACAGAAGCAGCATGTCGACATCGAATATCGCGCCCTGACGGTGGCGCCGAACGATCGCGAGAACGCGATCATCAACGTGCTGCGCTACTATGAGGCCAGAAACGCGATCGTCTTCTGTTCGACCCGCGCCGCGGTCAACCACCTGACCGCCCGCTTCAACAACCGCGGCTTCTCGGTGGTGGCGCTCTCGGGCGAACTCAGCCAGAACGAACGCACCCACGCGCTGCAGGCCATGCGCGACGGCCGCGCCCGTGTCTGCATCGCCACCGACGTCGCCGCCCGCGGCATCGACCTGCCGGGCCTCGAACTGGTCATCCACGCCGACCTGCCGACCAACTCGGAAACGCTGCTGCACCGCAGCGGCCGAACCGGACGCGCCGGCCAGAAGGGGGTGAGCGCGCTGATCGTGCCGGTCAACCAGCGCCGCAAGGCCGAGCGCTTGCTCGACGGCGGACGGATCACCGCGACATGGGCGCGGCCACCGTCGGCCGACGAGGTCAGCCAGCGTGACGACGAGCGCCTGCTTGCCGACACCAGCTTTGCCGAGCCGATCCGCGAGGACGAGGAGGCGATCGTCGCAGCGCTCATCGAACGCCACGGTGCTGAACAGATGGCCGCTGCCTTTGTGCGCCAGTTCCGCTCGGGACGCTCAGCCCCGGAAGACCTGATCGAAGTTACTGTCGGCGCCAAGCCGCGCCGCGACGAACGCGCACCGCGCGATGACCGTGCACCGCGCGAGGACTTCGGCGCCGAACGGGCGGACTTCAGCGACGGCAGCTGGTTCTCGCTTTCGGTCGGCCGCAAGCAGAGCGCCGAGCCGCGCTGGCTGATCCCGATGCTCTGCCGCCACGGCAAGCTGACGAAGCGCGACATCGGCGCGATCCGCATGCAGCAGGAGGAAACCTTCGTCGAGATGACCTCCGAGGGTGCCGAACGGTTCCTGTCGGCCATCGGCAAGGACAAGATGCTGGAGAAAGGCATTCGGGTGAAGCCGCTCGCTGGCGCGCCTGACCTTTCGCAGCAGCGTCAGGAAAAGCCGAGTTACTCCAAGGACAAACCAAACTTCTCCAAGGACAAGCCGGGCTTTGCCAAGAAGCGCCCCTATTCCGACGATGCTGTGCGGAGCGATGATCGCGGCGACTTCAAGCCGAAGCGGAAGTTCGAAAAGAAGGCCGCCTATTCCGATGGACCGGCCCATACCGAGGACCGGCCGCCGGCCAAGGGTGCCGACAAGCCCTGGAACAACAAGAAGAAGGGCAAGCCGGACGCCAGCAAGGACGGCGGCTTCAAGCCCAAAACCAAGCCCAAGGGCAACGCCAAGAACCGCCAGGGCTAAGCCGACACCGGCAGAGTTCTCAGTCAATTAAAAAGCGCCGCGATCGGATCGCGGCGCTTTTTTCGTGAGCAGGGTTGCGAACGATGTGGTCTCAGGCTTCCAGGAAGCGAAGGCCGGCGACGGCGACGATGATCATCGCGATGCAGGTGATGCGCATCCAGGAGATCGGGTCGCCGAAGAGCACGATGCCGAGCACAGTGATGCCGACCGAGCCGATGCCGGTCCAGGCGGCGTAGGCTGTGCCTGCCGGCAGGTCTCGCATGGCGATCGTCAGGAGATAGACGCTGGCGAGCGCTGCCGCGATGCCGATCGCGCTAGGCACCAGTTTCGTCCAGCCCTCGGCGTATTTCAGCGCCAGCCCCATGACGATCTCGACGAGGCTCGCCGCTATCAGAATGATCCATGCCATGTTCGTCTCCATCGGAATTCTCACATG
Source organism: Ensifer sp. ENS10 (assembly GCF_014852025.1). NCBI lineage: Bacteria > Pseudomonadati > Pseudomonadota > Alphaproteobacteria > Hyphomicrobiales > Rhizobiaceae > Ensifer > Ensifer sp. ENS10. The sequence continues at coordinate 380,171 of NZ_JACVAS010000001.1, read as the reverse complement.
GTTCACAATCTGGTAGAGTAGGCACCAAATAACAATTACGCACCTTTTGGTAACTATGGAAAATCCGGAAAGCCCGGCGAAAGCGCCCGCAGCCTCGATCCCTGACGTGTTCGATCCAACCTGCTCGTCACGCCACGCGCTGGAGCTGATCGCCGGCAAATGGCCGATGCTCATTATCTCGGCGCTCGAAGGTGGGCCGATGCGCAATGCCGCGCTGATGCGCCGGCTCGGCGACATCTCGCAGAAGATGCTGACGCAGACGCTGAAGGAGCTGGAGCGCAACGGCCTGGTTGTCCGCGAGGACAAGAAGACCGTGCCGCCGCATGTGGAATACAGCTTGAGCCCGATCGGCCGCTCACTCAGCGAAACCTTGCTGGTGCTCGATCGTTGGGCCGAGACGCATTTCGGCGCGCTGGATGTGGCCCGCGAGCGCTACGACGCCGAACGAGACAAGTGAGGCTCACTCCGCGTCGAGTTGCGACTGGGCGACCACCTTCACCACCCAGTCGGCAAAGACGCGCAGGCGACTGCTCAAGTGGCGGTTCGGCGGATAGACAAGATAGACCGGCTCCGGATCGATCTGCCAGTCGCTGAGCACCGGAACCATGGTGCCGGCCCGCAGATCGTCGCGGACCATGAAGAGCGGCACCTGGATGACACCCAATCCGGCGCGCGCGGCAGCAAGATAGGTCGTCGCCTCGTTTGCCGCGACGCTGTAACGACCCTGGACCTCCATCTCTTCGTTGCCGCGGCGGAACTGGTAGGGCATCGGCTGGCCGGTCTTCGGCATGAAATAGCCGACAACGGAGCAATTCTTCGCGAGATCGGAAGGATGCTGCGGCATTGCGTGCCGCTTGAGATATTCCGGCGAGGCGCAGGTGACGAATTTCATCTCTGTAATGCGTCGGGCGATCAGCGACTGATCCGTCAGTGCGCCGCCACGGATGGCGCAATCGACGTTCTCCGCGAGATAGTCGACGGTGCGATCGGAAACGCCGAGGTCGATCTGGATGTCCGGATACTTCCGATTGAACTCAGGAAGCGCTGGAACGATGATCAGATTGGCAAAGGCGCCCGCCGTCTCGACACGCAATCGCCCCTTCGGCAAACTCTGGGCGCTCGACAGGCTGCCGTCGAGTTCATCGAGATCGGTCAGCAACCGAGCGGCCCGCTCGTAGTAGAGCGCGCCATCCGGCGTCACCAGCACCCGGCGGGTGGTGCGGTTCAAAAGTTTTGTGCGCAGATGCGCTTCCAACCCCTGAATGAGATTGGTGAGGGTCGCCTTGGGCATATTCAGCGAAGCGGAGGCGCGGGTAAAGTTTCCGGTTTCGACGACCCGGAGGAACGCACGCATGGCCGTGAGCTGGTCCATTTTCAAGAGCCATAATTGTTCGAGAATACGAATAGTGTAGTCAGTTTGAAAAGACTATTCCAGACAGAAGACAATGTTATTCTCCTACCGTGGCGTGTTGTCGCCACATGTGGGTTGAGCTCGGGCCGAAGGCAAGAGAGATGGGCGAACTGTTCAAGGTGGAGACGATGCAGACCGGCCAAGGCTGCTGCGCGGCACGCGTCTACCGCGGCGAAGCTTTGCTCAATCCGCCGCCGATCGTGCTGCACCTGCATGGCGGCTCCTTCATGGGCGGAACGATCGCCGCCGGTGAGCGCGTCGCCGAGGCGCTTGCGGCGGCTGGAGCGGTGGTGATCTCGCCGGAATATTCCACAGCTTGCCTCAATCCGTTTCCCGCGGCGCTCGATGTCGCCTACGCCATGCTGTCGTCGATGCGCTCGCGCTGCCCACAGTTCGCGCACAAGAAATCGTCGCTGTTCGTGGCCGGCGAAGAGGCGGGCGGCAATGTTGCCGCCGGCGCCGCGCTGATGGCGCGTGACCAGTATCTGACCGACCTCAAGGGTCAGATTCTTTTGTCGCCGATGCTCGACCCTTGCCTGGCGACGGAATCGTTCCGGCAATACTGTCCGCAGTCCTCGGCGCAATCGATCGCCGACGGCTGGCAGCGCTACCTCGGGCAAAGCGGCGGCTTCACGCATCCTTACGCCGCGCCGGCCCACTGCACGCGGCTCGCCGGCCTCGTGCCTTCGCTGATCCTGACCAGCGAGGAGTGTCCGATGCGCGACGAAACCGAAGCCTACGCCAAACGCCTGCGTCAGGCCGGCGTGTCGGTTGAATCTCACGTCCTGCCGGGACGAGCCGGATGGCTGCCGCAGAATACGGTCGCCAAGGAAAACTGGGCGGCACAGCAGGAAGAAATTACCGGCATCTTCTCCCGATTCTTCCAGAAGACGGGGGCGAAGCCGGCGGAAATGACGGTGCGTTAGACGAGAGCGGCGGTCACCCAGCCCCTTCACCTTGTCTGACATCGAAAGCAACGCGCCGGCTCCCAACCGGCAAGGAGAGAAAAGATGACATCGATAGTGACCCGTCGGGCCCTCTGGGGCGCCGGCCTGAGTATCCTTTTGTCTGTCGCCGGCGGTGGTGCCGTCATGCTCGGCCTGCCGCAGCATTTCGAGGCCGACGCTGCAACCGAGACCGCCGCGGCGCCACCTCCGGCCGTGCCGGTCTCGGTGTCGCGGGCGCAGTCCAAGCGTATCACCACCTGGGAGGAATTCTCCGGCCGGCTCGAAGCGATCGAGCGCGTCGAGGTTCGCCCGCGCGTCGGCGGCGCCATTCTCAAGGGGCATTTCCGCGAAGGCGCGCTCGTCAAGCAGGGCGATCTCTTGGTAACGATCGATCCCGAGCCCTATGCCGCGGCCGTCGAACGGGCGAAGGCCCAGGTCGAGGCAGCCGAAGCGCGCGTCGCGCTTGCCAAGATCGAACTCGAGCGCGGCCGCAAGCTGGTGACCACCAGCGCCGTGCCGCAGAGCAGCGTCGACCAGCGCTCCAGCGCCTATGACGAAGCTCAAGCCGAAGTGCGCTCGGCCAAGGCGGCGCTGCGCACCGCCGAACTCGACCTGCAATATACGGAGGTGCGGGCGCCGATTTCCGGCCGCGTCGGCCGGCTCGACGTCACCGCCGGCAACCTGGTCGCCGCAGGCTCTGCCTCGCCGGTGCTGACGACACTCGTCTCGGTCGATCCGATCTATGCGAGCTTCAACGCCAGCGAAGAGGTGGTCACGACCGCACTCGCCAAACTTGCCTCCTCGGCAGGCGGCGACGCGATCGAGCGCCTTCCGGTCCAGGTCGGCACCGCCGCGGACGAGGGCACGCCGATCACGGGCCATATCCAGCTCATCAACAACGAGGTGGATGCGGCAACCGGCACGATCCGGGTGCGTGCAGCGCTCGAAAACGCCGACGGCAAGCTGATCTCTGGCCAGTTCGTCCGCATCCGCATCGGCGAGCCGGATCCCGAGGAAAAGCTCGTTATCAGCGACCGCGCCATCGGCTCCGACCAGGACAAGAAGTTCGTCTTCGTCGTCGGCACCGACAACAAGGTCGAGTATCGCCAGGTGAAACTCGGGCCGAATTCCGATGGTCTGCGGATCGTCGAAAGCGGCCTGAAGTCTGGCGAGAACATCGTCGTCAACGGCCTGCAGCGGGTTCGCCCCGGCGTTGTCGTGGCGCCGCAGCAGGTCGAGGAAACGACTGCCTCGATCGCCAAGTAATCCAGGTGCCTCTTCGCCTGGTGTGAAGAGGCGGCCGGCCTAGGCATCACTCAGCAGACAGCGCCGCGCGGCGACACCTTTCGCCGCGGGACACCCGCCGTCTGCGCGAACTCGTCCCAAGGGGGATACCATGAATTTCTCACGCTTCTTCGTCGACCGCCCGGTCTTCGCGGGCGTTCTTTCGGTCCTGATCTTCGTGGCCGGCCTGATCGGCATGACCGGTCTGCCGATCTCCGAATATCCCGAAGTCGTGCCGCCGCAGATCGTCGTGCGCGCGCAGTATCCGGGCGCCAACCCAGCCGTTATCGCCGAGACGGTGGCGACACCGCTCGAAGAACAGATCAACGGCGTCGAAGGCATGCTCTACATGCAGAGCCAGGCGACCGCCGACGGCCTGATGACTCTGACGGTCACCTTCGAACTCGGCACCGATCCCGATCAGGCCCAGCAGCTCGTGCAGAACCGCGTCTCGCAGGCCGAGCCGCGGTTGCCTGAGGAAGTGCGCCGCCTCGGCGTCACCACCGTCAAGAGCTCGCCAGACCTGACGCTGGTCGTGCACCTGATCTCGCCGAACGGGCAATATGACATCAACTATCTGCGCAACTACGGTGTGCTGAACGTCAAGGATCGGCTGGCCCGCATCGACGGCGTCGGCCAGGTGCAGATCTTCGGCGGCGGCGACTATTCGATGCGCGTCTGGATCGACCCGCAGAAGGCCGCCGAGCGCGGTCTTGCCGCAAGCGACATCGCCAATGCGGTGCGCGGTCAGAACGTCCAGGCGGCCGCCGGCGTCATCGGCGCCTCGCCCTCCGTGCCCGGCCTCGACCTGCAGCTTTCCGTCAACGCTCAAGGCCGTCTGCAGACGCCTGAGGATTTCGCCAACATCGTCGTCAAATCCGGCGCCGAGGGCGAAGTGACCCGCCTTGGCGACGTCGCCCGCGTCGAGATGGGCGCTGCCGACTACTCGCTGCGCTCGCTGCTCGACAACAAGCCAGCGGTCGGCATGGGCATTTTCCAGGCCCCGGGCTCGAACGCGATCCAGATCTCCGAAAACGTGCACAAGGCCATGGCCGAGCTGAAGCTCACCATGCCCGAAGGCGTCGACTACGAGATCGTCTACGATACGACCCAATTCGTGCGCGCCTCGATCGAGTCGGTTATCCATACCCTGCTCGAAGCGATCGCGCTCGTGGTACTTGTCGTCATCATCTTCCTGCAGACCTGGCGCGCCTCGATCATCCCGCTCGTCGCCGTGCCGGTCTCGATCGTCGGCACCTTCGCGGTGATGTATGTCTTCGGCTTCTCGATCAACGCGCTCAGCCTCTTCGGCCTGGTGCTTGCAATCGGCATCGTCGTCGACGACGCGATCGTGGTGGTGGAAAACGTCGAACGCAACATCGAGCAGGGCCTGTCGCCGGTTCAGGCGACCTATCGCGCCATGCAGGAGGTCTCCGGCCCGATCATCGCGATTGCGCTGGTGCTCGTCGCCGTCTTCGTGCCGCTTGCCTTCATCACCGGCCTCACCGGCCAGTTCTATCGCCAGTTCGCGCTGACGATCGCGATCTCGACTGTCATCTCTGCTCTCAACTCGCTGACGCTGTCTCCGGCGCTGGCCGCCCTTCTCTTGAAGGACCATCACGCGCCGAAGGATTGGCTGACGCGGGCGATGGACAAGGCCTTCGGGTGGTTCTTCCGCGGCTTCAACCGCTTCTTCGGGGCAAGCTCGGGGGCCTATGGCCGCGGCGTCGGCCGGATCCTGACGCGCAAGTCGCTGATCATGGTCGTCTATGTCCTGTTGCTCGGCGTCACCTTCACGCTGTTCCGCGCCATCCCCGGCGGCTTCGTGCCGGCCCAGGACAAGCAGTATCTGATCGGCTTCGCCCAGCTTCCGGATGGGGCAACGCTCGACCGCTCGGAAGACGTGATCAAGCGCATGAGCGAGATTGCGCTCAAGCATCCGGGCGTCAAGAACGCCATCGCCTTCCCGGGCCTGTCGATCAACGGCTTCACCAACTCGTCGAACTCCGGCATCGTCTTCGTCGCCCTGAAACCCTTCGAGGAACGCAAGACGCCCGAACTGTCCGGCGGTGCGATCGCCATGCAGCTCAACCAGGAATTCGGCGCGATCCAGGATGCCTTCATCGCCATGTTCCCGCCGCCGCCCGTGCAGGGCCTCGGCACAACAGGCGGTTTCAAGCTGCAGCTCGAGGACAAGAATGGCCTCGGCTACCAGGCGCTCGACGAGGCGACCAAGGCGTTCCTTGCTAAGGCCTATCAGACGCCTGAGCTGGCCGGGCTCTATTCGAGCTTCCAGATCAACGTGCCGCAGCTCTATGCCGACCTCGACCGTGTCAAGGCGCGCCAGCTCGGCGTGGCGGTCACCGACGTCTTCGAGACGCTGCAGATCTACCTGGGCTCGCTCTATGTCAACGACTTCAACGCCTTCGGCCGCACCTACAGCGTGCGCATCCAGGCGGATGCCAACTACCGCAGCCATGCCGACGACATCGGCAAGCTGAAGGTGCGTTCGCAGACCGGCGAGATGATCCCGCTGTCGGCACTGTTGAAGGTCGAGCAGACCGTCGGCGCCGAACGGGCGATCCGCTATAACGGCTTCCTGTCGGCCGACATCAACGGCGGCCCGGCTCCGGGGTTCTCGTCCGGCCAGGCGCAGGCAGCCATCGAGAAGATCGCCGCCGAAACCCTGCCGCCCGGCATCGGCTACGAGTGGACCGATCTCACCTACCAGCAGATCCTGGCCGGCAATTCCGGTATCCTGGTCTTCCCGCTGGCACTGCTGCTGGTCTATCTCGTGCTTGCGGCCCAGTATGAAAGCTTGACGCTACCGATCTCGATCATCCTGATCGTACCAATGGGCATCATGGCGGCGCTGGTGGGCGTCTGGCTGACGGGAGGCGACAACAACGTCTTCACCCAGATCGGCCTGATCGTGCTGGTCGGCCTTTCGGCGAAGAACGCCATCCTGATCGTCGAGTTCGCCCGCGAACTCGAACTGTCGGGCAGCACCCCGGTCAAGGCCGCGATCGAGGCGAGCCGGCTGCGTCTTCGTCCGATCCTGATGACCTCGATGGCCTTCATCATGGGCGTCGTGCCGCTGGTCACGTCCACGGGGGCCGGTGCGGAAATGCGCTCGGCCATGGGTGTCGCGGTCTTTGCCGGCATGATCGGCGTCACCGCCTTCGGCATCTTCATGACGCCGGTCTTCTACGTGCTGATCCGCAAGCTTACCGGCGAGCGGCCTCTGAAGCACGCCGGAGCCCATATCGAAGCGCCGCATCTCGCACCCGGAGAATAGGGCCCTTCTACCCGTTACACTCTTCACGCGGGCCGGATCCATCCCGGCCCGCTGACGCTGCGGCGTCGCGCCTCCGCCCAGGCGCGGCGCCGCATTGCATCCCCGCGTGACAGTTCCCCATCCCGCGTGACAGTTCGCTGGCGATCGGATAAACCAGCAGCCTCCATTCCATTGGCCCCAGCGGCCAAGCAGACGGCATAGCGTTAGATGACCCCCACCGATCCGATCGCCAATCTCGCCACCCTCATTCGCTGCCCCTCTGTCACCCCAGCCGAAGGCGGAGCGCTTTCCGCCCTTGAGGCGATGCTGAAGCCGCTCGGCTTTGCGGTCGATCGCGTGGTGGCGAAGGACGTCGGCACGCCCGATATCGAGAACCTCTATGCCCGGCTCGGAACGGAAGGCCCGCACCTGATGTTCGCCGGCCACACCGACGTCGTGCCCGTCGGCGACGAAGCCGCATGGAGCCACGGCCCGTTCTCGGCCGACATCGCCGGTGATGAGATGTACGGCCGCGGCGCCGTCGACATGAAGGGCGGCATCGCCTGCTTCGTGGCGGCGATCGCCCGCCACATCGAAAAACATGGGCTCCCGAAAGGCTCGGTTTCCTTCCTCATCACCGGTGACGAAGAGGGGCCGGCAATCAATGGCACCACCAAGCTCTTGCAATGGGCGGCCGACAAGGGCGAGCGCTGGGACGCCTGCCTCGTCGGCGAACCGACCAATCCGGACCATCTCGGCGACATGATCAAGATCGGCCGGCGCGGCTCGCTCTCCGGCCGCATCACCGTCAATGGCGTGCAGGGCCATGCCGCCTATCCGCACCTTGCCGACAATCCGGTGCGCGGCATCCTGCAACTGACCCAGGCGCTGATGGATCCGCCCTTCGACAACGGCACCGAGAGTTTCCAGGCATCGAACCTTGAGGTGACGACGATCGATGTCGGCAATGGCGCCGTCAACGTCATTCCGGCCAAGGCGAGTGCCGCCTTCAACATCCGCTTCAACGACACCTGGACGGCGGAAAGCCTGATGGCGGAGATCGTCGCGCGGCTCGACCGTGCCGCAGCCGCCGGCAGCCTGCGCCCGGACCGCGCGCCCGTCCGCTACGAGATCACCTGGGCCGAGCGCCCGAGCCACGTGTTCCTGACGCGCAACAATGCGCTGATCGATTCTCTTTCGGGCGCGGTCGAGGCTGTCACCGGCCGGCAGCCGAAGCTGTCGACCACGGGTGGCACTTCGGATGCGCGCTTCATCAAGGACTATTGCCCGGTGGTCGAATTCGGTCTGGTCGGCCAGACCATGCATATGGTCGACGAGCGCGTCGCCGTCGCCGACCTCGAGACGCTGACGAATATCTATGAAACCTTCATTTTCAGCTGGTTCGGCCATGCCGCTGCTTGATGAGGTGCTTGCCTATATCAAGGGCCTCTGGCTCTTGGCGCAGGGCAAAGAGGAGGGATTCCGCTGGCTGGATTTCAGTGAGAGCGGCCTCTGGCGCTCCTTCACCTCCATGCTCTGGTGCCTGCCGGCGATCGCCGTCACATGGGCGTCCTGGCGGTTCTATTATCTCTCGGCGATGCCTGCCGGAACGACCATCGGCATCGGTTTCATCTTCAAGCTTCTGGTCGTCGATCTCGTCAGTTGGCTGCTGCCGCTGGTGCTGATCGCCACTCTGTCGCGCCCGCTCGGCTTTGCCGGGGCCGTGGTGCCCATCGTCGTCACCACCAACTGGCTCTCCGTCCCGCTTTCCTATGCGATGGCCATTCCCGCCGCCATCCGCCTGATCATTCCGGGAAGCCAGGGCCTGACGAGCCTGATCTGGCTGGCGCTGCTCGTCGTCAGCGTCGCGGTGCTTTTCCGGCTCCTGCGCATGATTACCGGCAGCCAGACCCTGCTTGCCTCGGCGCTGACGGCGCTCTTCCTGCTGCCGTCGATGATGATCGGTGATCTCCTGCAGCGCTTCTTCGGCCTGATCCCGGGCTAGCGCATGTCGCGCAAAAGTGCGCAGCGGTTTTGCGATAACGACATGCGGAATTTCAAGGACTCAAAGCGCGAGCGAATCTGAAGATCGAGACACGCTTGGAGCCCGGGATCAGCCGGCGATCAATAATCCACTTGCAGGAAATAGAGCCCGTCGGGCGGGGCCACGGGGCCACAGGCCTTGCGATCGTGCGCTTCGAGTGCGGCCTGCAGGTCGTCCGGCGTCCACTTCCCCTCGCCCACCAGCTTCAACGAACCGGCAAAGGAGCGGATCTGGTTGTGCAGGAAGCTCTGCGCCGTGGCGCGGATTTCGATGACACCGGCGACGAGCGCGACATCCAGCCGATCGAGGGTGCGCACCGGGCTCGTTGCCTGGCAATGGGCGGAGCGGAACGTGGTGAAGTCATGGTGGCCGACTAGACGTTGCGCGCCTTCGTGCATCGCCGCGTGGTCGAGCGGCTTTGGCACCCACCAGGCGCGCCTGGCTTCTAGCGCCAGCGGCGCCGGCCGGGAAATGATGCGGTAGAGATAGTGCCGGCGCAGCGCCGAGAAACGCGCGTCGAACTCCGGCGACGTTTCCTCGGCTTCGAGGATCGCCACACGCTCACCCGCAAGCCCCAGATGCGCGTTCAGCGCGTTGCGCAGCGTATAGGGCTTCCACGGGCGCGTCAGATCGACATGCATGACCTGGCCACTGGCATGCACGCCGGAATCGGTGCGGCCGGCGCCGCGGATCGAAACGGTCTCGCCGGTCAAGGACAGCACCGCCTTTTCGATCGCCCCTTGCACGGATTGGCCGTTGTCCTGCCGCTGCCAGCCGACATAGTCGGAGCCGTCATATTCGACGGTCAGCTTGAACCGCGGCATCAGCCGACCCTCGTGCCGGACGCGACCGGCGTTCCGCGCAGGAAGTCGGCGGCGCCGAGCGCCTTGCCGCCGGCGCGCTGCAGGCGCGTGAGCCGAACCGCACCCTCGGCGCAGGCAATCGTGAGATTGTCGTCAAGCGCCGTGCCGGGCTCGCCGGCACCCGATGCCGGCTCGGAATTCAGAACCTTGATACGTTCCGGCTTGCCGGCGATTTCGAGCTCGAACCACGCACCCGGGAATGGCGACAGGCCGCGAATATGATCATGCACCTCGCGAGCGCTGCGGGCAAAGTCGATGCGGGTTTCCGCCTTGCTGATCTTCGCCGCATAGACGACGCCCTCGTCGGGCTGCGCGGTCAGCGGCAGATCGCCGGCCGCAAGCTTGGCCATCGCCTCTTTCATCAGCGTCGCACCGACCTGCATCAGCCGGTCGTGCAATTCGCCCGCCGTCATCGTCTCGCCGATCTGGACGGCCTTGGTGAGGGCGACGGGGCCGGTATCGAGCCCCTTGTCCATCTTCATCACCATCATGCCGGTCTCATGATCGCCGGCCATGATGGCGCGCTGGATGGGGGCAGCACCCCGCCAGCGCGGCAGCAGCGAAGCATGGCCGTTGTAGCAGCCGTATTTGGTGCCGGTGAGGATCGCCTCGGGCAGAAGCAGGCCATAGGCGACGACGACGGCGACATCGGCGTCGAAGTCGCGGAAGGTCTGGCGATCCGGCTCGTCCTTGAAGTTGACCGGCGTCAGCACGGGGATGCCGAGCAGCTCGGCCGCCTGGTGCACCGGCGACTTCTGCAGATCGAGCCCGCGTCGGCCGCCCGGCCGCGGCGGCTGCGTATAGGCGGCAACAATCTGGTGGCCAGCCTCGGCAAGCGCCGCCAGCGTCGGCACCGAAAACTCCGGCGTACCCATGAAGATGATGCGAAGTGACAAGGCGGTAACTCCGTCCTTTCAGATCACTTCATGCGGGGAAACAGCGAAATGATCTCATTCTCTGAAACAGGACAACCCCGGGCGGAAAACCGTTTCACGCTTTCCTGGGATTGCTCAGTGGATCCCCGCCCTCAAATCGTGCCATCGCGCGATCTGTTCGCGACCGCTTGCGTGGTCGGCGTCAGATCGCCTTCGCACCGCGCGTCTTGGCGGCCTTGGTGAACTTGCGGATCACCATGTCGCGCTTGAGCTTGGAGATGTGATCGATGAACAGCACGCCGTTCAGGTGATCGATCTCATGCTGCAGGCAGGTGGCGAGCAGGCCATCGGCCTCGATCATCTGTTCCTTGCCGTCACGGTCGAGATGCTTGACGGTGATCGCCGCGGGGCGCTCGACCTCGGCGTAATAGTCCGGGATCGACAGGCAGCCTTCCTCGTAGATCGAACGCTCATCGGACGAAGCAACGATCTCGGGATTGATGAAGACGAGCGGGGTCTTGTCGTCGCCTTCTTTCGAAACGTCGAGCACCAGCATGCGTTTGGCAACGCCGATCTGGATCGCGGCAAGGCCGATGCCGGGCGCGTCATACATGGTTTCGAGCATATCGTCGGCCAGACGGCGGATGTCCGCGTCGATGGTTTCGATCGGCGTGGAAACCTGGCGAAGCACAGGATCGGGAAGGATGATAAGCGGCTTGATCGTCATGCTGCTCCCATAGCCGATCTTTCCACCGGCGTGCAAGAAAATTGCCTTGCCACCCTCAGCGGCCGTTTCCCATGGCCTCGCGTTAACCGCACGGTACAGATGTTCATGTTTTGATCTATAAAACATCCGCGAATCTGTTAGGCTTACACCATGGAACCAGCGCCCATCGACCTTTCCCAGCCATTGTTTTTCATCGGCACTCTGCCGGTCACGCTGGGCCATCTCGCCATCGCCGGCGGCCTGATAGTGGTAGTCGCGCTGCTGATGGCGCTCTCGCGGCGGCGGGATACCCGCGACGAGGAGCGGCAGGAACAGATGGCGATGCTGCTTGCCGCCCAGACGGAGATGCAGGGGCGGGTTGCCGCCATGGCCGAGGTGTTCGGCGCCCGGCAGGCCGAACTCAACCAGTCCCTCAGCCAGCGCATCGACGGCATGACCCATCGGATCGGCACTTCGATCACCGAACAGACCAAGGCGACGCACGAAAACCTCAGGCGGCTGCAGGAGCGCCTGGCGGTCATCGACAATGCCCAGAACAACATCCAGTCGCTGGCCAAGGACATGGCCGGGTTGCAGGCGATCCTTTCAAACAAGCAGACGCGCGGCGCCTTCGGCCAGTCACGCATGGAGGCGATCATCGCCGATGGGCTGCCGATGGGCGCCTTTGAATTTCAGACGACGCTGTCGAACGGCGCACGACCCGACTGCACCATCCGCATGCCGAACGGCCAGCCGGCGCTCGTCATCGACGCGAAATTTCCGCTGGAAGCCTGGAACGCGATGCGGGATGCCCCGAATGCGGAACGCCGCCAACAGATCGCGCAACTCTTCCGCCGCGACATGGAAACCCATGTGCGCGATATCGCCAGCAAATACCTGATCCCCGGAGAGACACAGGACACCGCCTTCCTCTTCGTGCCATCGGAATCGATCTTCGCCGAAATCCACGAGCATTTCGAAGCGATCGTGCAGAAGGCGCATCGCCAGCGGATCGTCATCGTCTCGCCGTCGCTGCTGCTCTTGTCGATCCAGGTGATCCAGGCGATCCTCAAGGATGCGCGCATGCGCGAGCAGGCGCATCTGATCCAGGGTGAAGTAGCCAGGCTGATGGAGGACCTCAGCCGTCTCGACGAGCGCGTGCGCAAGCTTCAGGGCCATTTCGCCATGAGCCAGAAGGACGTCGAGGATATTCTGATTTCGTCCAGCAAGCTCACGCGGCGCGGCGCCAAGATCGAGGCGCTCGAACTTCAAGCCGAAGGCGGGACGCAAGAAGCAAGCGATCCGCGTGCCGCCGTCGACAACCGCGTCGGGCAATTGCGCCTGCGGGTGGTTGACGAGGACTGAGGCTGTCGGGCACTCTCCGGCCCACTTTGCAATCCGACGGGAAATTTTCACATGATCACTGTTTTTGGGTCCATCAACATGGACCTGATCGCCACGACCGCACGCCTTCCGAAGCCGGGCGAGACCGTTGCCGGAACTGGTTTTTCGACCGCCGCCGGCGGCAAGGGCGCAAACCAGGCGCTTGCCGCGCGACGTGCGGGAGCGACAGTTAAGATGGCTGGTGCTGTGGGCAAGGACAGTTTTGCCGATGGCGCGCTGGAACTGCTGAAGGGTGCTGGCACCGACCTCTCCCTGACCAAGACGGTGGAAGAGCCAACCGGCACCGCGCATATCTTGGTCGGCGGTGACGGCGAAAACGTCATCGTCGTCGTCGCCAGTGCCAATGCGACTGTCAATGAGGCCGATGCGGTGAAAGCCGTCGACGGCATGAAGCCCGGCGACACGCTGATGCTGCAGCTCGAAATTCCGGCAGCCTCCGTCGAGAAGGCGCTCAATGTAGCCAAGCAGAAGGGCGTCCGGTCTGTCATCAACATCGCGCCGTTGACCGCGGATGCGGCTCGCCTCGGGCGCATGGCCGATATCGTCATTGCCAATGAGACCGAATTCGAGCTGCTTGCCGGCAGGAGCGGCATCAGCAGCGCGGAACGCGAAGACGCGATGAAGGCGCTTCACGCCGAGACCGGCCAGACGGTCATCGTCACGCTCGGCGCCGAAGGCGTCGTCGCCGTGCACGAAGGCGAGATCCAGCGTGCCAAGGGCCTGAAGATCGAACCGGTCGATACCGTCGGCGCCGGCGACACCTTCTGCGGCTATCTTGCCGCCAGCCTCGACGCCGGCATTGCCTTTCCCGATGCGCTGCGCCGTGCAGCCGTCGCCGGCTCGCTCGCCTGCCTGAAGAGCGGCGCCCAGCCCTCGATCCCGCTTTCCTCGGAAGTGGCGTCGCGTATCTAGATCGCGACAACCTTGGGTCGGACCGACCCGTGATAGGCCAAAGGGCATCTGGTGCGGGCGGAGATCGCCCGCATTTTTCTTGCCGGCTCTCTGCCGCCGCGCGTTTCCAACCGTCTCAAAATCTCCGCTTGCGCAATCCGGACAGCCGATGTCGCGGAGATAAAACTCCGCGCGCAATTTTATCAAAGCAACAGGTAAAACAGCGTCCGCGTTGGGCCTATTTTAAGAATCTCCAGTCTATTCAGGAGCCTGAGAAGGCCGGTCGAAGCGATCTGGTTGCCTCCAACATGCCGGTCGGCATCTGACGCTCCATGATGGAGTTCACCCCCATTGCGAAATGCGTCCACCGCAGGCGAGAGCCGGCGGACCTCCCAGCACGTGAGGATTTCATGTTCAAGTTCCAAGCCAAATCGCTGGCGACCAAACTGATCGCGGTGACAGGCGGCACGATTGCACTTGTCCTGCTCGCCTCGAATTTCGTTCTCATCTCCCAGACCCAGGATCGCGTCGAAACGCTGGTCCTTGAACAGGCAAACGGTGAAGCCCGCGCGATCGCCTCCGACATCGCCGGCGACGTCGGCGAGCTTGCGAGCGCTGCCCGCTCGATGGCCGGCGTTCTCGGCCGGGCACATGCGGAAAAGTCGATGGAGCGCACCGGGGTGATCAATATCCTGAGGGCGAACCTCGAGCAGAACCCCTTCGCCTTCGGCAGCTGGTTCGCGGAAGAGCCCAAGGCCTTCGACGGCCGCCAGGAAGATGTCGTCAACAATAAGGAACTGGGCGGCAACGAGCTCGGCATCTTCACGCCCTACTGGTCGAAGACCCGGAACAACGAAATCCAGTACTCCACCTTCAAGGCCGATTATCCGGCGGAGTGGTATGCGCTCGCGGCAAAGAGCGGCAAGGGCGCGATCACCCAGCCCTATACTGCCGAGGGTACCGACATTCCGACCGCGATGAGCTCGATCGCCTATCCCGTTATGTCAGGCGGCAAGCTGATCGGCGTCTCCGGCGTCGACATTTCACTCGCCTCGCTGGCCGAGGGTCTGGCGAAGTTGAAGCCGTTCGAAACCGGCCGCGTCTACCTGCTGTCGCAGAGCGGCAAGTGGCTCGTCGCGCCGATCCCGGAACTGCTGCTCAAAGCCTATGACGGCGAAGGCAACGACATCGTCAAGAATGCGCTTGATTCCGGCAAGCCTGGCGTCATTTCCAACCTTTCCTATGACGGCAACGAACCCTTCGACCGCCTCGTCTATCCCTTCGCGCTTTCAGGCGTGAACACCAGCTGGGTCGTGCTCGTCGACGTGCCGCGCGCCGCGATCAATGCCCCGGTCAAGGACCAGACCTACATGATGATCGTCGGCGGCCTGGTCGTGCTCGGCGCCGTTCTGCTCGGTCTCTATCTCGCCGTCCGCGGCTTCGTGCAGAAGCCTCTCGCCGCCCTCGTGAACGACGTCAAAGGACTCAGCCACGGCGACTATACCAAGGCGATCGCCGGCCAGGATCGCTCCGACGAAACCGGCGAAGTCGCCAAGGCACTCGAGGGCTTCCGCCACCAGCTTGCCGACACCAAGCGCCTGGAAGGCGAAGCCCGCCATGAGCGCGAACAGGCCGAGCGCGAACGCGGCCGGTCGGAAACCGAGCGTGCCGAGAGCAGCGCCTTGCAGCGCGACATCGTCGCCCGCCTCGGCAAGGGCCTGTCCCATCTCTCGTCCGGCGATCTCGCGTTCCGCATCACCGACGAGTTCCCGGGCGAATATGCCCAGCTCAAGCGCGACTTCAACGCGACGATGGAAAGCCTCGAAGCGACGATCCGCACCGTCAACCATTCGGTCGTCAACATCGGCAACGGCACGAGCGAAATCAGCAGCGCCGCCAACGACCTGTCGCACCGCACCGAACAGCAGGCGGCGAGCCTCGAAGAAACGGCAGCAGCCCTCGACGAGCTGACCTCGCAGGTCAACGCCAGCGCCGAAAACGCCAAGGTCGCCGCGAAGTCGGTGGAAGTGGCCAGCAGCGATGCCGGACAGTCGGGCGAAGTGGTACAGAAGGCCATCGCCGCGATGAAGGGCATCGAGCAGTCGTCGCACGAGGTCAGCCGCATCATCGGCGTCATCGACGAAATCGCCTTCCAGACCAACCTTCTGGCGCTCAACGCCGGCGTCGAAGCGGCCCGCGCGGGCGAAGCCGGCAAGGGTTTTGCCGTCGTCGCCCAGGAAGTACGCGAGCTTGCCCAGCGCTCCGCCAATGCCGCCAAGGAGATCAAGACGCTGATCAACACTTCGGCCGGCCAGGTGCGCGAAGGTGTCGACCTCGTCGGCAAGGCGGGCGGCGCGCTCGAAAAGATCGCCGAGCAGGTGGTGCAGATCAACGGCCTCATCCGCCAGATCTCGAGCTCGGCCTCCGAGCAGGCCGTCGGCCTCAAGGAGATCAACTCGGCCGTCAACCAGATGGACCAGGTGACCCAGCAGAACGCCGCCATGGTCGAGGAGACGACGGCCGCCGGCATGGCGCTCAACGAAGAGGCCCGCACGCTCAACGCCCTGGTTGCCCGCTTCCGCGTCGCCCAGTCCTCGACGTCGGCCCAGCCTACCTCGTCGGAGATGCTGCGTGGCACCGCCGAACGCATGCGTGCGGCCGAACGCCCGGCACCGGCACCTGCCCGCGAGGCGCGGCCGGCTCCGGCAGCAAGCCCGGCACGAAGCAGCTACTCGGCTTCAACGCAGCGGGTGCTCACCCAGACCTCGGGCGCCAACGCGCTTGCCCAGGACAATTGGGAAGAGTTCTGATCAACAGATCGAGAAAAGAAACGGCGCCTCTCGGGGCGCCGTTTTTGTTTGAAGCATGATGATCGAGCGTAGGCTCAGATGCGCGACAGGCGCTCGGTCAACAAATCGAAAAAGCCCTGGTCGTCGACGAAGCGCATGACCTTGGCATTGTGCGGCCGGCCGGTGACCTGCCACCAGTCGACAACCGTCATGCCCGCCGTCAGCGGCGACTTGGTTTCGATCTCGACGTTGCAATCCCGACCGGTGAAAAGCTCGGGGCGCAGCAGATAGGCGATGACCGTCGGGTCGTGCAGCGGGCCGCCATCGGTGCCGTATTTCTCGATGTCGAAGCGTTCGAAGAATTCGAGCATCTCGGCCATGGCGATCGCCGGGCGGCTGCCGATGTCGCGGATCTTCTGCACCCGCGCCTTGTGGGTGAGCACGCGATGGGTGACGTCGAGCGGCATCATCACGATCGGAATGCCCGAGCGGAAGACGATATCGGCGGCTTCCGGATCGACATAGATGTTGAACTCGGCCGCCGGCGTGATGTTGCCGCCTTCGAAGAAGCCGCCGCCCATCATCACCAGTTCCTTCACCCGCGGCGCAATCTCAGGCGCCTTCTGGAGCGCGAGCGCGATGTTGGTGAGCGGTCCCAGCGTGCAGAGCGTCACCGAGCCCTCTGCCTCGTTGCGCAGCGTTTCGACGATGAAGTCGACCGCGTGCTGCTCCTCGAGTTTCATCCTGGGCTCATCGAGCGTCGGGCCGTCGAGGCCGGTCTTGCCGTGCACGTGCTCGGCGGTGACCAGCGGACGGGCGATCGGCTTGTCGGCGCCGGAAAAAACCCGAACCTTCGGCCGGTCGCAGAGCTCGCAGAGAATGCGCGCATTGCGGGCCGTCAAGGTCAGCGGCACGTTGCCGGCGACCGTGGTGATGCCGAGCAAGTCGATCTCTTCCGGACTGCCGAAAGCGAGCATGATGGCGGCGGCATCGTCCTGCCCGGGATCGGTGTCTATGATTATCTTTCTGGGCACGGGCACTCTCTCGTCCTCCCTGGATCACGTTTGGCTGGGTCGACCCGACCCAAAGCCAGGCGCGATCGATTTCAATGCACCGGAGCGGATACGGGTAGCGTCGCATGCGCCCTCCTCGTCCCACTCTTGGATTCTGCGAGAGCGGACTATGATTTGCGTGCACGTCCGAGGCAAGCGGCTTGCACTCATTGCGCACAGCTACCATATTGCGGCAAGGATGCTGCTGGGCAGGTCCGAACATCGGTCGCTTGATCTCGCAAGGACTTGAAGAATGAGCCGAATTACGCCCTTTACGAGCCCGCTTCTGCTGGGTTTCGACACAATGGAAAAGACCCTTGAGCGCATCGCCAAGGGCAATGACGGATACCCGCCCTACAACATCGAGCGGATCCGCGGCGATGCCGCCGTTGACGCACCCGAGCGGCTCAGAATCACGCTTGCCGTGGCCGGGTTTTCCGAAGAAGACCTCGAAGTGACCACCGAAGAGAATCAGCTCGTCATCCGTGGCCGCCAGGTCGACAACGGCGATCGCGAGTACCTGCACCGCGGTATCGCTGCGCGCCAGTTTCAACGCACCTTCGTTCTCGCCGATGGCATGAAAGTTCTCGGCGCCGAGCTGCGCAACGGCTTGCTCTCCGTCGACCTCGTCCGTCCCGAACCGGTGCGTATGGTAAAGAAAATTAACATTTCAGTCCCAGAGTAGGATAACCGGCGGGATTTTCCCCTGGCCGGCGACCACGGAGTATCACCATGGGACTGAAAGCTGTCAGCTCGTCACTGTCGAAGAACGACCTCGCACATCTCGGCGAAGGCGAAATCGGCTACATCCGGAAAATGCGTTCGGAAGAAGTCTCGCGCTGCTTCCCGGAAGCACCCGAGATGGGACCGGGCATCGATCTCTGGGCCCTGTTCGGCGCCGACGGCACGCCGATCCTCCTGACCGACAATCGTTCCAGCACCTTCTTCAAGGCCGCCGAGGATGACCTGAAGACGGTCACCCTGCATTGATCAGGCTGCCGTCGCTGACGGTAGATCTATGGGGCTGAATTGAAGCCGCCGCTCTGCATTGAACGACGCAATTCCAGACGGAAAACCGCTTCGCACTTTTCCTGGAATTGACTGTGAAGCGACACAATTCCGGACGGAAAACCGCTTCGCACTTTTCCTGGAATTGATTTTGGAGTGCCGCAATTCCGGGCGGAAAACCGCTTCGCACTTTTTCTGGAATTGCTAGGCTCGGCGGAAAGTGAGATAGGCGGAGCTCCGGCCTTCCCGGCGTGCCTTGGCCTCGTAGCGTGTGCTCGGCCACCCCTCGTACGGCGTCAGCCAGTCGGCTGCCTTCTCCGCCGTCCATTCGAAGGCCGCGTGATCGCGGCAATGCAACAGCGTCCAATTGACATAGGTGTCGATATCCGAGGCGAAGCAGAAAAGCCCGCCCGGCTTCAGCACGCGCGCAAAGCGGTCGAGATTGACCTTGGAGACGAAGCGGCGCTTCCAGTGTTTGCGCTTCGGCCACGGGTCCGGATAGAGCAGGTCGATCTGGTCGACGGAAGCGGCCGGCAGCCAGTCGAGAACCTGGGTGGCGTCGTCGTCATAAAGGCGGATGTTGCTGACACCGCGAGCCTCGATGTGGCCGACGAGCTTGGCCATGGAATTGACGAAGGGTTCGACGCCGATAAAGCCTGTCGAAGGCGTCTCGGCGGCGCGGTGGATCAGATGTTCGCCGCCGCCGAAGCCGATTTCCAGCCGGATGCGATCGACGCCCTGAGGAAACAACGTCTTCAGTTCCGCCGGAGCCGGGCTCGACAGATCGAGCTTCAGCGTCGGCAGCACGGTTTCCAGATGCGCCGCCTGCCGCTCGCGCAGCGGCTTGCCCTTGCGGCGGCCGAAAAAGGCCTCGGTTGCTCTGGCACGGCGCGGTTCGGTCATGTCGTTTGTCCCTTGGTCACGCTGATCCCCGATCAAGCCGACCCAAAATCAAAATGAACGAAGCGGGCGCTCCTTGCCGGAGCGCCCGCCCTGAATTTCGCAAGCGCCTGATAGCAGGCCGCTGCGCTATCTTCAATGCGCGGCGTTACACGCCACGCCAATCGCAGGATTACGCGGCTGCCCGGCCGTTGACGGCACCGCTCTGCTCGATCGCCGCCTTCAGCGGCTTCACCAGATCGAGCTTCTCCCAGGAGAAGGAACCGTCGCGGCCAGCCTTGCGGCCGAAGTGGCCGTAGGCAGACGTCTTGGCGTAGATCGGCTTGTTGAGGTCGAGGTGACGGCGAATGCCAGACGGCGACAGGTCCATCGTCTTGCGGATGGCCTGCTCGACCTGGTCTTCCGAGACCTTGCCGGTACCGTGCAGGTCGACATAGATCGACAGCGGCTGGGCAACGCCGATGGCGTAGGAGAGCTGGATCGTGCAACGATCGGCAAGACCGGCGGCTACGACGTTCTTTGCCAGGTAGCGCGCGGCATAGGCAGCCGAACGGTCGACCTTGGTCGTGTCCTTGCCCGAGAAGGCGCCGCCGCCATGGGGCGCAGCACCACCATAGGTGTCGACGATGATCTTGCGGCCGGTGAGGCCGGCGTCGCCGTCCGGGCCACCGATGACGAACTTGCCAGTCGGGTTGATGTACCAGGTGCAATCGTCGGCGATCTTCAGATCATCGAGCGCTTCGCGGATATAGGGCTCGACAACCGAGCGAACCTTGGCCGAATCCCAGGTGTCATCGAGATGCTGCGTCGACAGAACGATCGAGGTGACTTCCGCCGGCTTGCCATCGACGTAGCGCACGGTGACCTGGCTCTTGGCGTCCGGACCGAGCTTGGCGACTTCGCCTTCGCCCTTCTTGCGGGCGGCGGCGAGCAGATTGAGGATGCGGTGCGAGTAGTAGATCGGCGCCGGCATAAGTTCGGCGGTCTCGCGGCAGGCGTAGCCGAACATGATGCCCTGGTCGCCGGCACCCTCTTCGCCCTGCATGTCGGCAGCGCTGTCGACGCCCTGAGCGATGTGGGCGGACTGGAAGTGCAGAAGCACGTCGATCTTGGCCGTCTTCCAGTGGAAGCCGTCCTGCTCATAGCCGATCTCGCGGATCGCCTTGCGGGCGGCGGACTTGAACTTCGAGGGGTTGATGACGTCGTTGCCGTCCTTGTCCTTCTTCAGAAGGCTCGGCGGCAGGCGCACTTCGCCGGCGATGACGACGCGGTTGGTGGTCGCCAGGGTTTCGCAGGCGATGCGAACGCCCCACGGGTCGACACCGGTCTTGGCCGCTTCGCGGTAGACCAGATCCACGATCTCGTCGGAGATACGGTCACACACCTTGTCCGGATGACCTTCGGCTACAGATTCACTCGTGAACAGGTAGTTTGCACGCATGCGGGAAGTCCCCTCAATGAAGAAAAAGCGCTGGCATGGTGTTAGTGGTTTTGCGCCCGAAAAACAAGCGCACAACGACATAAATATATCTTTATATCACCGTCAGGGCCAATCACTTTGGCGCGCCCGGAGAAAAGCGCGCATGAAAAAAGCGGCACAAAGGCCGCTTTGTTTTCAAGTCCCGACGGGGAACGTTGGAACTATTCGCTTTCTGCTTCCGCAGCGAGAGCCTTGACCAGATCGACAAGCCGGCGGCGAACCTTCGGATCGGTGATCTTGACGAAAGCGCGGTTGAGTTGCAGCCCCTCGGAGGACGACAGGAAATCGACAACGTAGTTGGAACTGGACGCTTCTGCCATGCCGGGCTGACCGGTACCGCTATCACCCGGGGCATCTTCGAAGAAGAAGGAAACCGGAACATTCAGGATGCCCGAAATGTTCTGCAACCGGCTCGCGCCGACGCGATTCGTGCCCTTCTCATACTTCTGGATCTGCTGAAAAGTGATCCCCAGACTTTCGCCGAGCTTCTCCTGGCTCATGCCAAGCATCGTGCGGCGAAGACGAATCCGACTACCGACATGAATGTCGATCGGGTTCGGCTTCTTTTTGTTTTCGATCATATCTGCGTTCCCAAACACGCTGTTTCGTTTGATCCACCGCCCGGCATGAAGCACCGCTCACCGAGGCGACCGCCACGGTGATACGACAAAGCCGCCACAACAAGGACGATGGTGCGGACCACTATGCAATTTTAGGGGTTTTAGGTCAATTCTTCCTAATATTAAAACCAACACGCGAAAACACTGCAACCAGAAGGAGCAAGAGTGCACTCAGCCAGAAGATTCGGCTTCGCATAGCGTCGTCCAAAGGCGTAGGCATCTTTCCCGGCAGAAGTGTGTCGACCACTCCCCTATAATTGTAGGACAATCCTACCATTAAAACCCCACGTGCATCAACAATTGCTGATATACCGCTGTTGGCTGCGCGGATCAGGGGGGTTCCGGTCTCGATGGCGCGCAGTTGTGCCTGATGGAAATGCTGGCGCGGACCGGGCGTGTCGCCGAACCAGGCATCATTGGTGATGTTGAGAAGCGCATCCGTTCCGCGCGCGGCCCCGTCGATCTCGTCGGGGAAGATCGCCTCGTAGCAGACCAGCGGATAGAACTTCCTGCCGCCGGGCAAGGTCAGCAGCGAGCGGCTCTTTGCCGCCGAAAACCCGCCCGGCATGGAGGCGGCGATGGAACTCAAGCCCCAGGACGACAGCACCTCCTCGAACGGCAGATACTCGCCAAACGGGACGAGATGCACCTTGTCGGCGGCACCAATGATCTGACCGCGGCCATCGATGACATAGATCGAGTTGTAGTAGCGCGGCGGCAGGCCGGCGCCCGCGTCCTCGGCGCGTACCGCACCGGCGATGAGGATCTGATCGTCGTCGAGCACCTCGGCGATGCGCGCCAGGGCGTCCGGGTTGTCGGTGAGGATGAAGGGGATCGAGGTCTCGGGCCAGACGACGATGTCCGGGCGCTTGCCGCCGTTTTCGGGCGCGGCGGTGGTGAGCGAAAGATGCTCCTCGAAGACCGCCGCACGCTCGCGGTCGTCGAGCTTTTTCGCCTGATCGATCACCGGCTGGACGAGACGGACCGTCAACGGCGGCTCGGCCGCAGCGGGGGCTGGCTGTGCCAGGCGATAGAAGCCGAAGCCGATATGCGCCGTGAGGAGGACGAGTGCGGCCGCGAGACCAATCCGACTTCCCCTGCCGGTGGCAATGAGTGCGGGTGCCGCGAAGACGAAGACCGCCAGCACGTTGATGGTCGCAAGATTGACGACGCTTGCAGACTGCATCATCAGCGGCATCGGCATCGCCGCATAGCCGATGGCATTCCAGGGAAATCCGCTGAAGAGGAAGCTGCGCAGCCATTCGCAAAGGCCAAAGGCCAGAGCAAGCGCCGCGATCCGCCCGACACCATCGGACCAGAACAGGCGCGCGATCAGCGTCGCGAGCGCATAAAAGAGCGCCAGGAAGGCCGGGAGACCGACCACAGCGAGCGGCAACGCCCAGGCGAAGTCGTCGGCCTCCACCAGGAGCGCGTTGCCGAGCCACCAGAGACCGCCGAGGAAGTAGCCGAAGCCGAACCACCAGCCGATCGCCGCCGCCGGCCAGAGCCGCCTGACGATGCCGCCATCCGGATTTCCGGTCGCGCCGTCGAGCAGCCAGACGAGGATCGGGAAAGCGACGAAAGCAAAGGCGAAGATGCCGAAGGGCGGTTGCGCCAGAACCGCGAGAAGCCCCGCAAGGAACGCGAGCAATGCCCTCGGGAAACCGGAGAGAAGCATCACCCTGCCAGCCAGTCTTACCATGCAGCCTCCAGTCGATCCCGGCCGCTAGCCGCGGCGCCGGAGCGAAACAACAACCGAATCAATCGCCGCCAGTGTTCCAAAAAACCGGCTGCTTGTCCCCTTCAGGGGCGGATTTGGATATGGAAGGCATGTGCTCCGGCTTGGGTCGAGCCGCCGGTCCTTGAGAACCGCGTTCAAGCCGGGAGACGTCAAGTGGATGGGTGAGAGGCATCTGCCCCGCGCACCCTGCCCCGCGCACATGGAAACGTGCGCGGGAGCCGAACGATTATTGCTCGTCGGCCGCTGCTTCGGAAGATGCTGCACCGTTGGCACGATTGACCATAACCGTCTCCGGAACGGTTTCACCCTCCGGCCGCAACGGGCGACGGCGAGCCGGCGGACGCTTGCGCATGATGCGAACGCGTTTCACACGACGCGGGTCGGCGTCGAGGATCTGGAACTCGAAGCCCGGAATGGCCTGAACGACCTCGCCGCGCACCGGAATGCGGCCAAGCGAGGCGAAGATCAGGCCGCCGAGCGTGTCGACGTCTTCGAGTTGCTCACGCACGTCAAAATCGGGGCCGATCGCCGCGGCGATCTCTTCCAGCTCGACGCGAGCGTCGGCGAGGAAAACATCGTCCGAGGTACGGGCGAACATCACTTCGTCATCGTCGTGCTCGTCCTCGATATCGCCAACGACCATCTCGACGATGTCTTCGAGCGAAACGAGACCGTCGGTGCCGCCGTATTCGTCGATGACGAGCGCCATCTGGATACGGGCGGCCTGCATGCGCTGCATCAGGTCCGAGGCCAGCATCGAAGGCGGCACGAACAGGAGCTGGCGGACGATGCCCGCCTCTTCCAGCGACTTGCCGAGATCGACGCGGGAGAGGTCGAAGCTCGCCTTCGGCGATCGGGGCGTCTTCTCGGTCTTTTCGCCCGTGACCGTCACGGCAGCCGGCGCCTTGCCGTTGCGGCGCCGGTTGCGGGCCTGCTTGGTGACATAGGAAAGCAGGTCGCGAATATGCACCATGCCGCGGGGATCATCGAGCCCTTCGTTATAGACCGGCATGCGCGAGCGGCCGGACTCCTCGAAGATCACCATCAGCTCGCCGATGGTGATGCTCTGGTCGACTGCTTCGATGTCGGCACGCGGGACCATGACGTCCTCGACCCTGATCTCGCGGAAACGCAGGATGTTGTTGAGCATCGCCCGTTCGCCGGGCGAGAAGGCCGTGTTGCTGTCGGCATCGGTCTGAAGCGCGTCGGCAAGATCCTCGCGCAGGCTCGATGGACTTGCGCCGCGCAACAGGCGCGCGGCCCGGCTCCAGAAGGTAGAAGTGGATTTCGTGCCCTCGTGTCGAGTGGCGGTGCTACTACTGCCCGCCTCCGCCTCTCCGGAGGCGTCTGCCTCCTCGGTCGCCAGCGCGACGGGCTGTGTTTTGTAATCGCTCATCGGTCCAAACTGTTAATCCGGGGTACGATCCCCGTAGGGGTCAGATAAGCCAAGACGCGCCAAAATGCGAGTCTCCAGGCTTTCCATTCTTTCGGCTTCGTCATCTTCCATATGATCATAACCGAAAAGATGCAGGAATCCATGCACGAGAAGATGCGTCAGATGCGCATCGAAGGATTTCTCGAGTTCCACGGCTTCGCGCTCGAGCGTCTCGCGGGCGACGATGATGTCACCCAGCATCGGTCCCGGCATCGCACCCGGTTTCACCGGGAAAGCGGGGAAGGACAGCACATTGGTCGGCTTGTCCTGGTTGCGCCATTCGGCGTTGATCGCCCGCATGGAAGCGTCGTCGGTGAAGACAAGGGAAAGTTCCGGCGGCATCTGCGGCAGCGGCTGCTTCTCTTCGGCCGCGAGATAGGCTGCAGCCGCTTCGAGCACGGGCGTTGAGAAGGCAAGCAAGGCCTCTTCCTCGGGCCAATTGCCTTCTTCCACGCTGATCTGGATGTCCAATGCCGTCATGATCGCAACGACCGCCGATCAGCGGTCGCTCTGCTCGCTTTCGTCGTGAACGGCCGTGTGGGACTCGTAAGCCCTGACGATACGCGCCACCATCGGATGACGGACGACGTCGACGTCCTTGAAGCGCACCACCGAAACGCCCTCGACGCCCCTCAGGATCTGCAGGGCCTCGACCAGGCCGGACTTGACGCCGCGCGGCAGGTCGACCTGGCTCGGATCGCCGGTGACGATCATGCGGCCGTTTTCGCCGAGACGGGTCAGGAACATCTTCATCTGCATCGATGTCGTGTTCTGCGCCTCGTCGAGGATGACGGCGGCATTGGCGAGGGTACGGCCGCGCATGAAGGCGAGCGGCGCGATTTCGATGACGCCGGCGGTAATCGCCCGTTCGACCTTGTCACCCG
This sequence comes from Ensifer sp. ENS10, assembly GCF_014852025.1. Classification (NCBI taxonomy): domain Bacteria; kingdom Pseudomonadati; phylum Pseudomonadota; class Alphaproteobacteria; order Hyphomicrobiales; family Rhizobiaceae; genus Ensifer; species Ensifer sp. ENS10. The sequence continues at coordinate 354,560 of NZ_JACVAS010000001.1, read as the reverse complement.
GCATCATGTCATAGAGCGCGTCGTAGAGGGGCCGGAGATAGGGGTCGACCTTCTCCTTCATGTCGCCGGGCAGGAAGCCCAGGCGCTCGCCTGCCTCGACGGCAGGACGCGAAAGCACGATACGGTCGACGGCGCCGCGCTCCAGCAGCTGTGCTGCATGGGCAACCGCGAGATAGGTCTTGCCGGTACCAGCCGGACCGACACCGAAGACGAGCTCGGAACGCTCGAGCGCGCGGATATAGGCATCCTGCGTCGGCGTGCGGGCGACGATCGTCTTCTTGCGCGTCGAAATCTGCGCCATCGTCAATTTGGCTTTTTTCTCCATGGTCGGCAATTGTAGCTGATCGTCGGCAGCGACCGCCATCCGGATCGCGCCTTCCACATCCGACGTATCGATCGATCCGCCGCTCTGCAACCGTCCATAGAGAAAATCGAGAGCGCGCCGCGCCTGATTGGTGGCGACGACATCACCTGAGATCGCAACGGAATTACCGCGCGGGTGCGCTTCGATCCGGAGCCGCTCTTCGAGGAGCTTCAGATTCTGGTCGAACTGCCCGAAGAGTTCGCTGGCGAACCGGTTGTTCTCGAACGTGAGCACGAAGTGATTGGCGTCTGTCGCAGTTGTTTTCGACTGGCGCGATGATGAAGAGATCAGTTCGTGTCCGTTCAAGCGGTTCAGGCTCCTTGTGTTCGGTCCTTACCCGATCATCTCCGCAAACAGGCTGTTCGGCCCGGCCTTGATGATTCGCACCTTGATAATGTCACCGATTTGCGATGCTTTTGCATCAACATTCACGGGCTGCAGCCAAGGGGAACGCCCGACGAGCTGGCCCGGCATGCGTCCTGCCTTCTCCAAAAGCAGGTCGATTTCGCGGCCGACGCAGGATTCGGCGAAGGCGCGCTGCTGCGAAAACAGCAAAGCCTGCAATTTTTCCAAGCGCTTGGCCTTTACGTCCTCGGGAACCTGGTCGCCGAGCTCGGCGCCGGGCGTGCCGGGGCGTGTCGAATATTTGAATGAAAATGCCTGTGCATAACCCACGGCCTCGACCAGGCGCATGGTGTCTTCGAAGTCCTCGTCGGTCTCGCCCGGGAAGCCGACGATGAAATCGCCCGACAGTGCGAGGTCCGGCTGGACCGCGCGGATACGCTCGATCAGCGCCAGATATTCGGCCGCGGTGTGCCTCCGGTTCATCGCCTTCAGGATGCGGTCGGAGCCGGACTGCACGGGCAGGTGCAGGTAAGGCATCAGCTTGCCCATCGAGCGATGCGCTTCTATCAGGCTGTCGTCCATGTCGCGCGGGTGGCTCGTCGTGTAGCGGAGCCGCGCAAGCCCCTCGATCTCGCCGAGACGCGTGAGCAGGTCGCCAAGCCCCCATTCGCGGCCATCGGGTCCGACGCCATGCCAGGCGTTGACGTTCTGGCCGAGCAGGGTGATTTCACGGACGCCGCCATCGACCAGCTTTTCCGCTTCAAAGACGATCTGCGCAACCGGGCGGGAAACTTCCGAGCCGCGCGTATAGGGCACGACACAGAAGGTGCAGAACTTGTCGCAACCCTCCTGCACCGTCAGGAAGGCGGTGACGCCGCGGGCGCGGGTCTTCGCCCTGTCGGGCGCCGGCAGGTGTTCGAACTTGTCCTCGACGGCATAGTCCGTCTGGACGACGCGCTCGCCGCTGCGGGCACGTTTCAGTGCTTCCGGCAGGCGGTGATAGGTCGTCGGGCCGATCACCAGATCGACCGCCGGCGCGCGCCTGAGGATCTCGTCGCCTTCGGCCTGTGCGACGCAGCCGGCAACGCCGATCACCATCTCGCGGCCTTCCTTGGCCTTCGCCTTCTTCAGGTCACGCAGGCGGCCAAGCTCGGAATAGACCTTTTCCGCCGCCTTCTCACGGATATGACAGGTGTTGAGGAGCACGAAGTCGGCATCTTCCAGCACGTCGGTCGAGACATAACCATCACGCGACAAGGCATCCGACATGCGGTCGGAATCATAGACGTTCATCTGGCAGCCATAGGTCTTGACGAAGACCTTGCGGGCCGGCACGCGCTCGTCGCCCGTTACGGGCGTTGTCGACAGAAGGGCTGTATCCTGGGTCATGGCGGCTTACTTAGTGCAAAGCGGCCCGAAGTTGAAGTATTTTCGGCACGGCTGCCTTTGCCGGCAGGCGTCAGGTCCGTCCGCGCAACCGGTCCGACAGCATGCTACGGATGCGCTGTTCGACTTTGCGGCTCACTTCCTTGCGATTGGTGTGCCGATCGTAGTCGATGGCTTCACCGAAATCGACGTCAACCTCGATCGCCCCTTCGCGCAGGATGCCGAGCAGATGCGGCACCAGTTCGGTGTCGCCCGGCCATGCGGCAATCGGCCGATTGAAGCGACCCATCGGCATGCCGTGGATGCCGGTATAGGAGATCGCGACTGGCTGGACATGCACGAGCCCGGTCGGCGAATGCGGCACGGCGGAAGCAGCAGCGCCGAAGAGCGAGGTCTTGATCTCCAACAGGCGGTTGCCATCCGAGGTCGTTCCCTCCGGAAAGAGCACGACGATTTCGCCCGACGCCATGCGCTGACCGATTTCGCTCACCTGCTTGCCGGTCGAGCGCTTCTGCTCGCGCTCGACGAAGATCGACGCCTGCAATCGTGCGAGGTGGCCGAAGACCGGCCAGCTTTTCACTTCGGACTTTGCGACGAAGACGACGTCGGTGACCGAGGACAGTACCAGAATGTCCTTCCAGGAGGCGTGATTGGCGCAGATGAGCAGCGGCCGCCGCCGCTCGACCTCGCCGTGAACCCGCACCTTAATGCCGAGAAGATAACAGGCGAGCCGGTGCCAGTATCGCGGTAAGCGACGGCGGGGTTTCAGGTCGAGCCAGAGGCAGACGATCTGGATCGGCATCAGAACGACCGAAACCAGCGCCAGAAGCGCTGCGAAGATCGCAATCCGTAGCCAATTGATCATCCGGAAAGAGTTCCCGCGCGCATCCTTGAAAAGTTAGAGCGGGATGCGGGCGGAAAACCGCATACACTTTTCCTCATCCCACGCTAATCCGCGCTTGGGACTAGCGAAGATCAAGCCTCATGACAAGCGCGGCAGTCCGCTGGCCGGCCTTGTCCTGGTAATAGGCGCGGCGTTCGCCGACCTTGTTGAAGCCGAGCTTACGGTAAAGCCCCATCGCCGCTTGATTGGTCTCGTCCACTTCGAGGAACAGCGCTTCGGAACCCTTGACCAGGGCCTCGCGCATCGCCGCCTGCATCAGCCGCCAGCCGAGACCGGAGCGCGCATAACGCGGCTCGACGCCGATCGTCAGGATTTCGGCCTCGCCGGCGACGGCGCGCGACAGGACGAAACCGCCAAAGGCCGGACGGAACGAGCCGTTCGTCTGGCGGGCGACAAAACCGAATACCGTGTCCTGCACCAGCAGCGCGTGAATTTCGCCGTCGGTCCAGGGGCTTGCAAAACGCTGGCGGTGCAGCGCTGCCGCCGCAAGAAGGTCGGCTTCCTCCAGCGGAAAAATGTCGAACTCGGTACGGCGAGTGAAGTAATCGGTGAAGCTCATCTCGGTCTACGCTCGGGCAATCGCGAAGCCCACCTGCGGCTTGGCGTCGGGGCCTCGGAGATATAGCGGTCGCGGCTTGGCCGAGGCTGGATCAGCAGCGGCGCCGAGCGCGGCGACAAAGGCAACATCGATGAGTTCGGAGGGTTTGGCAGGGGCGTTCGGGGCAACGAGAGCCGCGCCGGAGCCGCCGATGACGCCATCAAAGCCGGAGAAGCGTTCGCGCGCCACCTCGACAGCGAGCGCTTCGGGCTCACTTATGGCATCACCGGTCGCGCCGAAAGCCTGGACATAGACTTCGTCCCGCTTGGCATCTATGGCCACGAGGATGTCCCTGCCGGGCGCTGCAGCACGTATGCCTTCAGCCAGGACTGCGAGCGTCGAGACGCCGACCGCAGACTTGCCGAGCGCCAGCGCCAGGCCACGAGCGGCCGCCACGCCGACGCGAATGCCGGTGAACGAGCCCGGACCGACGGTGACCGCGATGCGGTCGATATCGGCAAGCGATCGGCCAGCCGCGGCCAGCGCCTCGTCAACGAATTCCATCAGCCGCTCGGCATGACCTTTGCCGAGATCGGCGCCCGAGCGCCCGAGCACGACAGCCGCTTCGCCGTCGTAGACGGCAACGGAGCAGCCGGAGCCGGACGTGTCGATCGCAAGTACAATCATTTCAACGCTGGATCTTTCAGACGCCACAAGCCGCAAGGCCGACCAGGCTTTGCGGCAAAATCGATACTACTCGGTCAGGTCAGGATGCGGGCGGAAAACCGCGCACATTTTTCTTCATCCCGCCCTTTTTCGCGAGACGCCGGACGGCGTCCGGTGTCAGACGGCCTCGACGGCTTGCACCTCGGGAACGAAATGGCGCAGCAGGTTCTGCACGCCATGCTTCAGCGTCGCCGTGGACGACGGGCAGCCCGAGCAGGCACCCTTCATGTTGAGGAAAACGGTGCCGTCCTTGAAGCCTCGGAAGGTGATGTCGCCACCGTCCTGTGCAACGGCCGGGCGCACGCGGGTTTCCAGAAGCTCCTTGATCGTGGCAACGATCGTCTCGTCACCTTCGTCGAAGAACTCGTCTTCCTGATCCGACTGCTCGGCGCGGCCGCTGCCAGCCATGATCGCCTGGCCCGACATGAAATGCTCCATGATCGAACCGAGGATCGCTGGCTTCAGGTGCTGCCACTCCTGGCTTTCCTTGCTGACGGTGATGAAATCGTAGCCGAAATAGACGCCGGTGACGCCCGGAATCGAAAACAGCCGTGCCGCCAGCGGCGAGCCGGCGCGGGCTTCTTCCTCGTCGCGGAATTCGGCGGTGCCGTTTTCCATAACAACCTTGCCCGGCAAAAACTTCAGCGTTGCCGGATTCGGCGTGGCTTCGGTCTGAATGAACATGTCTGTCTCCGTTTCGCCGGGAGCGACAGTCGCCCAGCTCTTTAGAATTATTCAAAAGAATATAGGGGCATGGCCCTCTGGTCGCAAGAGTACATAAAGCGGGATGAGGAAAAGTGTGAGCGGTTTTCCGCCCGCATCCCGCTTGACCCATGAAAAGCGACGCAGGTCAGCTGAGCGCGTCGATCTCCTCGTCCGTCAGGGCATCGGGGATGACCGTGACGGGGATCGGGAAGGCGGCTGCCTTGCCCGCGATCGACGACACCAGCGGGCCTGGGCCCTCTTTTGCCGATCCGGCGGCGAGCACCAGAATGGCGATGTCGCGGTCCTCCTCGATCGCCGCATGAATCTGCTCCGTGGCAGTTCCCTCGCGGATGACGATCTCCGGCTCGATACCGATCCGTTCGCGGACCGACTGGGCCACCTTGGCGAGCGTCGCCTCGGCTTCCTCGCGCGCTTCCGCACGCATGATTTCCTCGACCCCCAGCCATTGCTGGAAGTCGCCATCGGCGATCACATAGAGCAGGACGAGACCGCCATTGGAGTTCTTGGCGCGCATGCCCGCATAGTGCACGGCGCGCCCGCATTCCGGGGTATCGTCTATCACCGCCATGAATTTGCGGCGGTGACCTTCAAGTCGAGAGAGTCGGGTCGAGACCATAGGGTGAACAATACATCCCGGGTTGGCCGCCGCAAGGTCTGATTTTCGCGTTTCGGAGCGGGACACGGAAAAGTGCCCGTGGCCTTCCGCTCTTGGTCCGCTCCGACTCCTGAACCGAAGTGAATCCGGGTCCGAGGACCCGGATTCAGTCAACTACTGCAGAAAACCGATGATCTCGCGCACTTCGCTCATCGTCTTTTCCGCCCGCGCCCGCGCTCGCTCGCCGCCATCGCGGAGAATGGCGTCAATGTGAGCGGTGTCGCCCATCAGGCGGCGCATTTCGGCGGTGATCGGCGACAGGACCTCGACCGCGAGGTCGACGAGCGCCGGCTTGAAGACCGAGAACTGCTGCCCGCCAAACTCGGCCAGCACCTGCTCCTTGGTCTTGTCCGACAGCGCCGCATAGATGCCGACGAGGTTTTCCGCTTCCGGACGACCCTTGAGCCCTTCGACCTCGCTTGGTAGCGCATCCGGATCGGTCTTGGCCTTGCGGATCTTCTTCGAGATCGTCTCGGCGTCGTCCATCAGGTTGACGCGCGAAAGGTCGGACGGGTCGGATTTCGACATCTTCTTCGTGCCATCACGCAGCGACATGACGCGCGGCGTCGCGCCGCCGATCAGCGGCTCGACCGGCGGGAAATAGGCGTGGATCGGCTCTTCGCCGACAACCATATCGACACCGTAGCCGGCGCTGCGGATATGCTCCATGAAGTCGATATTGAACTTCTGGGCAATGTCGCGCGTCAGCTCCAGGTGCTGCTTCTGGTCGTCACCGACAGGAACGTGGGTGGCACGATAGACGAGAATGTCGGCCGCCATCAGGCTCGGATAGGCTAGCAGACCGAGCGAGGCGTTCTCGCGGTCCTTGCCGGCCTTGTCCTTGAACTGCGTCATGCGGCTCATCCAGCCGATGCGGGCGACGCAATTGAAGATCCAGGCGAGTTCGGCATGCTGGGGCACGGCCGACTGATTGAAGACGATATGTTTCTTCGGATCGATGCCCGAAGCGATGAAGGCGGCGGCGATCGAGCGGATCTGCCCCTTCAGGTCCTCGTGCACGAGCTGGGCCGTGATCGAATGCAGGTCGACGACGCAGTAGATGCAGTCGTTGTTTTCCTGCAGTGCCACGAACTTGCGGATCGCACCGAGATAATTGCCGAGATGGAGATTGCCCGTCGGCTGTACGCCGGAGAATACGAGCGGCTTGAATTCGTTCATGTCGTCCTCAATAGGCTGGTGGAGGGCCCCAGGGCTTTGTCGCCCATGTAGCTAACGGCATGGCTTATGCACGGGTGGCGGTAGGCAATCAAGAGGTCGCCGCAGCCTCGTCTATTCCGCCGGTTGCAGCAGATCCCAATGGTTGCCGAACGGATCGCTGAAGACCGCCACCGTGCCATAGGGCTCGTGGCGCGGCGCTTCCAGAAAGGCGACGCCGTCGGCCAGCATCGCCGCATGGTCGCGCGCGAAATCGTCGGTGAAGAGGAAGAAGCCGACACGGCCGCCGGTCTGGTTGCCGATCGCCGCCTCCTGGCGTTCGCCGTCGGCCTTGGCAAGCAGCAGCGAAGTCTCAACCGCGCCCTTGGGGCGAACGACGACCCAGCGCTTGCTGTCGTCGAGCCTCGTGTCTTCCACGAGGTCGAAGCCGAGCTTGCCGCAATAGAAGGCGATGCCGGCATCGTAGTCCGGCACGACCAGGGCAATGCGTGCGATCGTCTGGCGCATCAGTCGCTCGCCTCCGGTGCTGCAGCGGGTTCTGCCGGTGCTTTGGCCTTGCGCTTGATGCTCCGGCGGATCATGCCGAGGCTGGCGCCGCCGAGACCGAAGGCGAGCGCGAAGTAGATCACCATCGCCACCGAGACCAGACCGAGCAGGGTTACTGCCCGTGTCACGAGCGGCGCGGCGGAAGAGAGCTCGAAGGCGAACCAGTCGATCGCGAAATACAGCGCCGCAGCCATGCCCGCCGCCGCGATGGCGAGGCGCGGAATGCGGGTCAGCAACGGGATGTCCCTGCCCCAATGGCCGCGCCAGACGAGTGTTGCGAAGAGCAGGACGGCGTTCACCCAGCCGGCGACGATCTCGGCTGTAGCGATGCCGCTTGCGCCGAGCCGCGGAAACAGGGTCAGCGCCAGCGAGACGTTCACGACGACGGAGATGGCGGCGAAGATCATCGGCGTGCGCGTATCCTCGCGCGCGAAGAAGCCGGGAATGAAGGCCTTGATCAAGACGAAAGCCGGCAGGCCGAGACCGTAAATTGCCAGGATGTGACCGACGATGACGGTCGATTCCGGCGAGAACTTGCCGCGCTCGAAGAGCAGCCGGACGATCGGCTCGGACATCACGAGCAACGCAGCTGCCGCCGGCAGCGTCAGGAACAACGTGAACTCGACCGAGCGGTTCTGCAGGTTCGACGCTTCGTTGACATTGCCGGAACGCAGCGCCCGGGCAAGTTCCGGCAGCAGCACGGTTGCCACCGCGATGCCGACGACGCCAAGCGGAAGCTGGTAGATCCGGTCCGCATAGACCAGCGACGAGACCGCGCCTTCGCTCGCCGAGGCGATATTGGTATTGATCAAGAGGTTGATCTGGGTGATGCCGCCGGTGATCGCCGCCGGCAGGGCTAGCACCAGCAGGCGCCTGACACTGGCGGTCATCTTCGGCCGGCGGAGGCCGATCTTGATGCCGGCGTCGCGCACGGCGATCCAGACGATCGCAAGCTGCACCAGACCGGCCGCCATGACCCCCCAGGACAGCGCATAGCCGACGGCCACCGGATCTTGGCCCTCATACCAGGCGTAGGCCAGCACCGCGATCAGGATGACATTGAGGAACACCGGCGCAATCGCTGCCGCAAAGAAGCGATGCAGCGAGTTCAGCATGCCGCCCATCATCGCCGCCAGCGACATGCAGGCGAGATAGGGGAACATGATGCCTGCAAAGACGATGGTGTTGCCGAGCTTTTCCGGATCGTCGGCAAAACCGGGGGCGATCAGCTTGCTGACGATGAAGGGCATCGTCAGTTCCATCGCGATCGTCAGGAACAGAAGCACGGTGAAGAGAACGCCGAAGACTTCCTCGGAAAAGCGCCGCGCGCCCTCCATGCCGTTCGCCTCGATCTCCTTGGCAAAGAGCGGCACGAAGGCGGAGTTGAAGGCCCCTTCGGCAAACAGCCGGCGGAAGGTGTTCGGCAGGCGGAAGGCCGTGTTGAAGGCATCGGCGACCGGGCCGGTGCCGAGGGCGGCCGCCATGAAGGTTTCGCGGATGAAGCCGAACAGGCGGCTTCCAAGCGTCGCGCCGCCGACGGTTGCAAATTTCTTGACCAGACTCATGTTTCGGCTTTTGTCGTTCTTTGAGCGGAGGAGACACCCGGTGGCGGCGCGATGATGCCGGAGGGCATGCGGTCGCGGGCTTCGTCACCCTCACCGGCCATGACGGCCTTGAGGCGGGCGGCAATGTTCATCTGACGGTTCTCGCTCGTCACCTTCTGACCGACGAGGTCGGTGACATAGAAGGTGTCGATCACCTTCTCACCGAAGGTGGTGATGTGCGCCGAGGCGATATCGAGCGAGAGATCGGAAAGCACTGCGGTGATCTCGGACAAGAGGCCCGGACGGTCGAGGCCCTCGACCTCGATCACCGTAAACTTGTTCGACAATGTGTTGCTGATCGTCACCTCGGGCGTCACGGTAAACGCCTTGGTGCGCTTCTTCACCTTCGTCCGGCTGGCAATCACTTCGGGCAGGCGTTTGCGGCCGGCAAGTACGTCCTCGATCAGCTTGCCGATGCTGCCCGCTCGCCGCATCTCATCCCCGTCGACGGCGAACTCGCGGTTCACCAGGATCGTGTCCAGTGCCCGTCCGTCAGAGGTCGTGAAGATCTGGGCATCGACGATGTTGGCGCCGGCGGCAGCGCAGGCGCCGGCGATCACGGTCAGGAGACGCGGATGGTCGGGCGAAAGCACGGTGATTTCGGTGATCGCATGGAACTGGTGCGTGCGCACCATCGTCGCCAGCGCCTTGTCGGCGGCGTCCGCTTCGCGGATGAAGCGTGCATGGCGCACCTGATCTTCGAGCGCGACGGTCAGCAGATAGGGCTGATAATGCAGGCGCACATAGTCGTCGCGCTCCTTCTCGGACCAGTCCGTCAACGCCTCGCCGAGCATCATCGCGGCATGCGCGGCGCGCTCCTTGCGCGACAGTTCCGAGAAGCCGCCCGACAGCAACAGTTCGGTCTCGTAATAGAGCGTGCGCAACAGTTGCCCCTTCCAGCCGTTCCAGACGCCTGGACCGACGGCGCGGATATCGCAAACGGTCAGAACCAAGAGCATCTTCAGCCGGTCGAGCGACTGCACCCGCTCGGCGAAGTCGACGATCGTCTTGCGGTCGTTGAGGTCGCGCGTCTGGGCGACCATCGACATCAACAGATGCTCCTCGATCAGCCAGGCGACGAGTTCGGTCTGCTTTGGCGACAGCCCGAAGCGCGGGCAGAGCTTGCGCGCCACCTTTGCGCCGGCGGTCGAGTGATTCTCGGGCCTGCCCTTGGCGATGTCGTGCAGCAGCACGGCGACGTAGAGCGCCTCGCGCTCCTCGATCCCCGGCATCAGCTGGGCGACCAGCGGATGCGCCTCCTCCTCGATGCCGCCTTCGATGCGCGAGAGCACGTCGACGGTGCGCAGCAGGTGCTCGTCGACCGTATAGTGATGATACATGTTGAACTGCATCATCGAGACGATCTTGCCGAAATCCGGAATAAAGCGGCCGAGCACGCCCGCTTCGTTCATGCGCCTGAGGATGAGTTCCGGCTTGCGGCGCGAGGTGAGGATCGACAGGAAGAGGCGGTTCGCCTCCTCGTTTTCGCGCAGCGCCGGCTTGATCAAACTCAGCGACCGCGTCACCTGGCGCAGTGCCGCCGGATGGAACTCAAGCCCGTTGATGTCGGCGATGTGGAAGAAGCGCAGCAGGTTGACCGGATCGCGCTTGAAGACGTCGGGGCTCGCGAGCGCGATGCGGCCGCCGTCGTCGACAAAATCGAGCGTGCCGGGGATCTTGCGACTGCGATGGGTGAAGCGGCCGATGATGCCGGAGATGCCGGGGGCATCCTTGGCCTGCTGGTCTTCGAGTGCGGCGCAGAAAATGCGGGTCAGGTCGCCGACGTCCTTCGCCACCAGGAAGAAGTGCTTCATGAAGCGCTCGACGGCGGAAAGGCCCGGATGGTCGTGGTAGCCCAGCGCTTCGGCGATCTCCCGTTGGATGTCGAAGGAGAGCCGCTCTTCCGCCTTGCCGGTCAGGAAATGCATATGGCAGCGCACAGCCCAGAGGAAATCCTCGGCCTTCTGGAAAAGCTGGTACTCCTGCCGCGACAATACCCCGACCTTCACGAGGTCGGCGGTGTCCTTGAGGCGGTAGAAATATTTGGCGATCCAGAACAGCGTGTGCAGGTCGCGAAGACCGCCCTTGCCTTCCTTGACGTTCGGCTCGACGAGATAGCGCGTATCACCGGCCTTGCGGTGGCGCTCATCACGCTCGGCAAGCTTGGCGGCGATAAAATCCGGGCCTGTGTTGCGCACGATTTCATGATCGAAGCGCGTTTCGAGCTCGGCGCTCAGCGTCTCGGAGCCGCAGATGTAACGCGTCTCGAGAATGGCCGTGCGAATGGTCATGTCGGCGCGCGACAGGCGGATGCATTCGTCAATGGTGCGGGTGGCGTGGCCGACCTTGAAGCCCAGATCCCAGAGGATATAGAGCATGAACTCGATCGCCGGTTCCGCCCACACGGCCTTCTTGACCGGCAGCAGGAACAGAAGGTCGATGTCCGAGCCCGGCGCCAGCGTGCCGCGGCCATAACCGCCGACCGCAGCCACCGCGATGCGCGAGGCCGGCGGCGCATTGGCAGCGTCGAAGATCTCGTTCAGCACGAAATCATGCAGTACGGTGATCAGCTGATCCTGCAGCCAGGAAATGCGCTCGGCGCACAGAATGCCGGCTCCGTCGGCATAAAACAGTTCGCGCGCCTTGGCCCGGCCGGCGACGTTTGCCTGCTTGAAGGCGGCCAGCAGCGCCTGGCGCATCGGCTCGCGCTGCTCGGCATGGGCCGAGGCGATGAAGTCGCATTTTGCCCGGAGCGCTGCGACATCGAGGATTTCGGGAAAGAAAGTTTCGTGTCTGCCCATGTAGTGCCGAGGGGCGTCCTGTCCGACTGGTTGCGTGGTTCGCTCGCGATCGAGCGCTCCTGCATGATCCTTACGACCGAGGCCGAACAAAGACCACACAGCATTTCAATCGCCGCGCCGGCAAAGGCGCGCGGCGCTGTATAGCCTTTTTACGGAAGGCTGCACAGGAAAAAGGCGCGCGCCGCTTTAGCCAGCGGTTGGCGGGATGCGGGCGGAAAACCGCACACACTTTTCCTCATCCCGCCTTGGCGACGCTCAGTTCCTTCTTCAGCGCATAGAGCGCGTCGAGCGCTTCGCGCGGCGTCATGTCGTCTGGGTTCAGCGTCTTCAACGCCTCCTCGACCTTGGACGGACCTGCGGCCTTCACCTCTTCGCGGCGGATCGCCACCTGGAAGAGCGGCAGATCGTCGATCAGCTGGCTCGCCGGGTTCTTGCGGTCGGCATCCTCGAGCTTGGCGAGCACGTCCTTGGCACGCGCCACCACCGAGGCCGGCAGGCCGGCAAGGCGGGCGACCTGGATGCCATAGGACCGGTCGGCAGCGCCCGGGCCTACCTCGTGCAGGAAGATCACGTCGCCGTGCCATTCCTTGACGCGCATCGTCGCGTTCGAGAGACGGCCGAGCTTTTCCGAAAGCACCGTCAGCTCATGGAAGTGGGTGGCAAACAGGCCGCGGCAGCGGTTTGCCTCATGCAGGTGCTCGACCGCCGCCCAGGCGATCGACAGGCCGTCGAAGGTGGCGGTGCCACGACCGATCTCGTCGAGGATCACCAGCGAGCGGTCGGTCGCCTGGTTGAGGATTGCCGCCGTCTCGACCATCTCGACCATGAAGGTCGAGCGGCCGCGCGCCAGATCGTCGGAGGCGCCGACGCGGGAGAAGAGCCGGTCGACGATGCCGATATGGGCGCTTGCGGCGGGAACGAAAGTGCCCATCTGCGCCATGATCGCGATCAGCGCATTCTGGCGCAGGAAGGTCGATTTACCGCCCATGTTGGGACCGGTGAGCAGCCAGATCGCACCGCCTTCTTCGCCCTCAGGAGGTGAGAGATCGCAGCCATTGGCGACGAAGGCATTGCTTGCCTGGCGCTTCAGCGCCTGCTCGACGACAGGATGGCGGCCGCCGTCGATCGCGAACTTGCGCGAGCGGTCGACGTTAGGCCGTGCATAGGCCTGCTCCTCAGCAAGCACGGCAAGGCCGACGGAGACGTCCACGGTCGCCAGCGCCAATGCCGCCGCCTTGAGCGTCTCGGCAGCCGCAACGACCTCGGCCGTCATCGCCTCGAAGGCTTCAAGCTCGATCGACAGGGCGCGGTCGGCGGCGTTGGCGATCTTGCTTTCAAGTTCCGCCAGCTCCGTCGTGGTGAAGCGCATGGCATTGGCCATGGTCTGGCGATGGATGAAGCGGGCGCGGCCGGCATCCGTATCGGTCATCGAGCCGGCATTGCCGGCGGTCACCTCGATGAAATAACCAAGCACGTTGTTGTGCTTGATCTTCAGCGACTTGATGCCGGTTTCTTCGGAATATTGCAGCTGCAGCCCGGCGATCACCCGCCGCGACTGGTCGCGCAGCGCCCGGACTTCGTCGAGCTCGGCATTGGCACCTGAGCGCAGGAAGCCGCCGTCGCGCTTCAGCAGTGGCAGTTCCTCGCCAAGGGTGGCGTCGAGCAGGCCGAGCAGACCCGCAGGCAGCGCATCGATCGCGGCGCGTGCTTCCTTCAGCTCATCCGATAGCGTGCCGGCCGCCATCCGGCGCGAAATCGACGCCGACGCATGCAAGCCGGCCTGGATGGCGCCGAGATCACGGGGACCGCCGCGGCCGAGCGCCAGTCGCGACAGGGCGCGCGGCATATCCGGCGCACGGCGCAGCGCGTCGCGCAGGTCGCCTGCGAAGGAAGGCTGATCCGCAAGGATCTCGATCGAGTCGAGGCGCTGGTTGATACGGTCCGGATCGGTCAGCGGCGACATCAGCCGCTCGGCGAGAAGCCGGGCGCCGCCGCTCGTCACCGTGCGGTCGAGCGCCTTCAGCAGCGTGCCCTCGCGCGCGCCGGAGAGTGTCTTGACCAGTTCAAGGTTGGCGCGGGTCGCCGGATCGATGAACAGCGTCGAGGCGGCACTTTCGCGCTCGGGGGTGCCGAGCGCCGGACGTTCGGCAAGCTGGGTCTTCTCGACATAGGAGATCGCAGCCGAAGCGGCGGCCAATTCGGCGCGCGAGAATGTGCCGAAGCCGTCGAGCGTCTTGACGCCGAAATAGCGGCTAATGCGGCCCTCGGCCGTCGCGCTGTCGAACAGCACCGCCGGCTGCGGCACGGCCACGCGGCCGAGCACGTCGAAGACGGGCCTCAATTCCGGATCGTGAAACACCGTATCGGCAAGGATCAGTTCGCGCGGCTCGATGCGCAGGATATCGGCGAGCAGCCGGCTTTCGGCGGTCTCGGCCAGCCGGAAGATGCCGGTGGAGATATCGATCCAGGCAAGCGCGTAAGCGGGTTCGGACCCGCTCTTGATGCGCGCCAGCGCCATCAGGTAGTTGGTCTCCGACGGCGACAGCAGCTTCTCTTCGGTGATCGTGCCCGGTGTCACCAGGCGCACGACGTCGCGGCGCACCACCGACTTGCCGCCGCGCTTCTTGGCCTCCGCCGGGTCTTCGACCTGCTCGCAGACGGCGACGCGGAAGCCGAGGCCGATCAGCTTCTGCAGATAATCGTCGGCGGCATGCACCGGTACGCCGCACATCGGGATTTCCTGTCCCATGTGCTGGCCGCGCTTCGTCAGCGTGATGCCGAGCGCGCGCGACGCTTCGACCGCGTCCTGGAAGAACAGCTCGTAGAAGTCGCCCATGCGGTAGAACAGCAGCGAATCCGGGTTGTTCGCCTTGATCTCGATGAACTGTTCCATCATCGGCGTGGCCGTGGAACGGCTTTCCTCGCTCGCCAGTTCGGCTGCGGACAACACCTCCCCGGCGCGGTTCGATTGGTCTGTCACGAAATTCATGATTGTTCCGAAAAAAGAGATGGCACACTATCCCCAAGCAATTGTAGACGACAACCATAAAGAGGCGCGCCGCAAGGCTCGCCCACAGGAGGATAGAGGAAACATGCCGGCCACCGACAAGACCGATCGCACAATGACGAGCGTCACCGCGCAAGAAGCGCTCGATTTTCACTCGCAGGGTCGTCCCGGAAAGCTGGAGATTTCCCCCACCAAGGCCATGGCGACCCAGCGCGACCTGTCGCTTGCCTATTCGCCGGGTGTCGCGGTGCCGGTGAAGGCGATCGCCGAGGACCCCAGCACCGCCTATGACTACACGACGCGCGGCAACATGGTCGCCGTCATCTCGAACGGCACCGCCATCCTCGGCCTCGGCAACCTCGGGGCGCTTGCCTCCAAGCCGGTCATGGAAGGCAAGGCGGTGCTGTTCAAGCGCTTCGCCGACGTCGATTCCATCGACCTCGAAGTCGATACCGAGAACGTCGACGAGTTCATCAACTGCGTGCGCTTCCTGGGGCCGTCCTTCGGTGGCATCAACCTCGAAGACATCAAGGCCCCGGACTGTTTCATCATCGAGCAGAAGCTGCGCGAGGTCATGGACATCCCGGTGTTCCACGACGACCAGCACGGCACCGCGATCATTGCCGCTGCCGGCCTGATCAATGCGCTGGCTTTGACCGGCCGCGACTTCAAGACGACGAAGCTCGTCTGCAACGGCGCGGGTGCTGCTGCCATCGCCTGCATCGAGCTCATCAAGTCGATGGGCTTCAATTCGGAAAACATCATCCTTTGCGACACCAAGGGCGTGATCTTCGAGGGTCGCACCGAAGGCATGAACCAGTGGAAGTCGGCGCACGCGGTCAAGACCGACCGCCGCACCCTCGCAGAAGCGCTCGAGGGCGCAGACGTGGTCTTCGGCCTTTCGGCCAAGGGTGCGCTTTCGGAAGACATGGTCCGCTCGATGGCACCGCGGCCGATCATCTTCGCCATGGCCAACCCGGATCCGGAAATCACGCCGGAGGAAGTCGCCCGCATCCGTGACGACGCGATCGTCGCGACCGGCCGTTCGGACTATCCGAACCAGGTCAACAACGTGCTTGGTTTCCCCTATATCTTCCGCGGCGCGCTCGACGTGCGCGCCTCGACGATCAACGACGCGATGAAGATCGCGGCGGCTGAAGCGCTGGCAAGCCTTGCCAAGGAAGATGTGCCTGATGATGTTGCGGCCGCCTACCAGGGCAACCGTCCACGCTTCGGCGCGCAATACATCATCCCGGTCCCCTTCGATCCGCGGCTGATCTCGTCGATCCCGATGGCGGTCGCCAAGGCTGCGATGGAAAGCGGCGTCGCGCAGAAGCCGATCACCGATCTCGAAGCCTATGGCCGTCAGCTTTCCGCCCGCCGCGACCCGATCGCCTCGACGCTGCAGCGTATCTACGAACGCGTCCGGCGCCAGCCGAAGCGCATTGTCTTTGCCGAAGGCGAAGAGGTGCAGGTCATGCGCTCGGCGATCGCCTATGCCAACCAGCAGCTCGGCACCGCCATCCTGCTCGGCCGCGAGGAGCGCATGCGCGAGACGGCGGAGCGCGAGGGCATCGACCTAGACCGCCCCGGCATCCAGATCGTCAATGCACGCCTTTCCAAGCGCGTCGGCGCCTATACGGACTATCTCTATGCCCGCCTGCAGCGGAAGGGCTTCCTCTTCCGCGACGCCCAGCGCCTGATCAACAACGACCGCAACCACTTCGCCGCCTGCATGGTGGCACTCGGTGACGCCGACGGGATGGTGACGGGCCTCACCCGCAACTATTCGACCGCCCTCGAGGACGTGCGCCGCTGCATCGATCCGAAGCCGGGCCATCGCGTCATCGGCGTCTCGATCGCGCTCTGCCGCGGCCGCACCGTGCTCGTCGCCGACACGGCAGTGCACGACATGCCCTCTTCGGAGGAGCTTGCCGATATCGCCGAGGAGGCAGCCGGCCTCGCCAAACGGCTCGGTTACGTGCCGCGCGTGGCGATGCTCGCCTATTCCACCTTCGGCCACCCCTCGGGCGAACGCTCCGAGCGGGTGCGCGAGGCGGTCAACATCCTCGACAAGCGCCGCGTCGACTTCGAATATGACGGGGAAATGGCGGCGGACGTGGCGCTCAACGCCCGCGTCATGGAGCAATATCCGTTCTGCCGCCTCTCCGGCACCGCCAACGTGCTCGTCATGCCGGCGTTCCACTCGGCGTCGATCTCGACCAAGATGCTGCAGGAACTCGGCGGCTCGACGGTGATTGGTCCCCTGCTCGTCGGCTTCGACAAGTCGATCCAGATCGTCTCGATGTCGGCCAAGGATTCCGACATCGTCAACATGGCGGCGATTGCCGCCTACAACGCCGGCATGTGACACCGACGGATGTACTATTTTGGCGCAGGCCTGGCACTCAAAGTCGCCAGGTCTGCCGAAATAGTAACAAATCGCTACAAGTTATAAAAAGAAGAGCCCGCATCCCCTGGAGAGAAGAAGCGAGCTCATAATCAGGCAACCGAACTACGTTTCAGGTAATGAAAGACGGAGGATTTGGGATTTCATGCCGGCCAACCTCCGGAAATGATCGGCCATTCCTCCGTTATTTTCTCTATTCTCTCGTGATGAAATTAGAGAATAACTTGACAATACAAGTCTCTCTTTCAGTCTCGAAAGTCAAACTCGTCATTAAGACTTGGTTAATCCAGTCGCGCGCCCGTCAGGAGACGGAGGTCGCGAACCGCCCTGCGTCTGCGCCGTAATAATTGAGATAACGGCCGGAGATATTGCTGATCGGCAGCACGATCAAAACATCCGTCGTGCGGAATGCATGATCGACCACCGCGCCGTCGCCGACCATTGCGCCCAGACGCATATAGCCCTTGATCAGCGGCGGCAGGGCGCCGAGCGCCTTTTTCGCATTGATCGCCTCGGCCGGCATCAAATCCATGGTCCGATGCAGTTCCGGACGTGCGCTCACGGCCCATTCGTCACGGGCGCGGATGTTGTGATGCAGGAAGGAAAGCGCCAGCGCATGCTCGGCCGGCACCACGCCGGGGAACGAACCGCAGCCGAACATGGCGTCCATGCCGTATTTGAGGGCGTAGGCCCAGTTTCCCTGCCAAAGCAGTTCCACCGTCCGCTTGGTACGGTAGTCCGGCAACACGCAGGAACGGCCAAGCTCCATGAAGCGCTTGGTCGGATGGCGAGCGAGAAGCTGGTCGATGGCAAATTCGGAAGCCGAGTAGAAACCGCCCGAGCGCTCGGCCACGTCCTGGCGGAGCAAGCGATAGGTGCCGACGATCTGATCCTCGGCATCGCCCTCGATCGAGGTATCGAGAACCAGAAGGTGATCGCAGATCGCGTCCCAGCTGTCGATGTCGCGCTTGCGGCGGTCGGCTTCGGCGCCAACCTGCGCATTCATCTCTTCGACGAAAACCTTGTAGCGTACGGCCTGGGCGGCATCGATCTCCGATGCCGTCCGTGCCAGGCGCGTCTCGAGATTGGCGATCCTGCCAAGAACGTCAGTCGTCGGGGCGGCAGCCTTCTTGCCGATGCAAGCCTGAGAAGTGTCAACCACGTTCGCTGAATCCAGTAGCTCGATGGCCATCCGCGTCATCCCGAATCAATTCTATCTGCCGGGCTTAGACCACGTTTCTGCAACAACATAGTGACATGAAAGCGGCATACAACCCCCACGCCCCGATGGTTACGGTTACCACTGCCGAAGTTACCGTTCGCGCAGCAGGCGGGCGATCTCCGATGTCAGCAGCTGCGGATCGGCGGGCTTCGACAACACGAAGTCGGCGCCGGCGCCCATCAGCCTTTCGCGCATGTCGGCACGAACATCCGACGTCAGGACGATGACGGGCAGCCGGGGCGCGGATCGCGCGGCCTCATCGGCGCGCAGGTGCTGCAGCAGCGAAAGGCCGTCGCCACCCGGCATGTTGAGATCGGTCACCAGCAGCTCCGGAAGCGAGCGCTGGCCGGGCGCATGCAGGGCCTCAGCAACGGCGCCGAAGTCGCTGACAAGGCGGACCGAATACCCCGAGCGCTGGAGCACGGTGCGAACGATCAGCGCGTTGACCGGATCGTCTTCGGCCAGCAGGATCCCATTCGCCCTGTTGTAAACAGGCGTGGTCGCAGGCTCCTCTCGCAGAACGGGCCGGTTGTCGTTGATCGCGTCGCGTTTCTCGATACCCTTCAGGCGACCGAGCAGCACCTCGACCAGGGACTTTTCGCGCAGCGGCCGGATCAGCCATGCCTCGTAGCCGTCCATCTGGTTGACGGGGTGGCTGTTGCGCTCCTCCGGATTGATCAGATAGGTGCGCCGCACCTCCAGCCGTGCAACGGACGGCTGCAGGGAAAGAAGCTGCTTGTATTGCTGGGCATGGCGGTGGTCGACGATCACGTCCGTCAGCGGCGCGCCGCCGGCGAGCACGTCCGCAAGGACATGCTGGGCCGCGGCAAGCGTGGTGGCACGATGGCACCGCCCGCCGAGTGTCGCGATCGTCGCGGCGAGCGCCGCCGAGGCCGGACCATCGGGCGCCATCACCAGGACATGCGAGCCCGCAAGGCACGACCGGCGCTCCGGTGCGACCGCCTCGATCTCGGCAAATGGCAGACGAATTTCGAAACGGCTGCCGCGTCCCGGCGCGCTTGCGGCCGTAAGGCTGCCACCGCAGGCCTGCATGATCCTGCGGGAGATGGCGAGGCCAAGGCCGGTGCCCTTCGCCCGCTGTTCGTCGTTTCCGGCCTGCTCGAACTCCTCGAAAATGCGCTTCAGGTCGTCAGGCGACATGCCCGGACCGGTGTCGTCGATCCGGATCCGCACGCATTCGTCGACCGTATCGGCGCCGACAAAGACGCCGCCGACCTCGGTGAACTTCACCGCATTGCCGATCACGTTGAAGAGCACCTGGCGCAGGCGCGCCGCATCGAAGGCCATCTCAGCGGGCACATCGACGGCGACCGTGGCACCGATCTCGATGCCTTTCTCATGCGCCCGGTTGGAGAGCATTTCCACCACGCTCTCGATGACGCCACGCGGATCCTGTCGGGTCGGGCGAAACTGGAAGCGACCGGCCGACAGCGACGAGAAATCGATCAGGTCCTCGACGAGCTGGACCAGCGCATGGCCGGACTGCTGCATGCCGGCGAGGTAGTTCTTCTGCTCGCTCGACAGCCGGGTCTGGCCGAGCAGGTGGCTCACGCCGAGGATGCCGGAAAGCGGCGTACGGATCTCATGGCTGACTGTGGCGAGAAGCCTCGACTTCGCCTTGCTCGCCTCCTCTGCCCGCCGGCGCGCCGCTTCGCGCTCACGCGCCGCCGCGGCCTCCTCGGTGACGTCGCGCGCGATGCTGTGGCGCATGAGCCTGCCACTTGCCGGATCGCGGGCGATCACGTCGTGCCAGTCGTAAAGGCGCACGCCGTCCGATGCGGCAATCCGGACCAGATAGTGATTGGGCGCAGCCTTTGGCTCGAAGCTCAGGCCAAGCGCCGCGCAATCGAGGCCGTGGACATCGGAGTGGCCGCAGACCTGATGGAAGACCGCGTTGGCATGAACGATCTTTCCGTCCATGCCGCGCATGATCGCGAGGTCACCCAGCGCATCGTGAATGGTCGAGAGCAACGCCGACGTCTCGGAGCGATGCCAATCGCGATCCCGGTCCGCTTCGTCGCCTGCCTGCCTGCCATCGAACGACCGTATGGCTTCGACGACGAGCAGGAACACGCCGACAGAGCCTGCCGCCGCAATCGCTGCGGAAAACAGGTAAAAGCCGGCGCTCATGCCGATGACGAGAATGAGACCGGAGGCGACAAGGCCGAGCAATGCCAGCGACGCCTGATTGACCGCATGGCGCTTGCCCTTGACGGGTGCTTCCTGCTCGTGAGCCGGAGGCGATACCTCGACAGGGAGCGGAGCCACCGGCGGCGCGTCACCCGTCCGGCTTCCTGTCCGGAAGCCGGATTCGATCCGCTCCAGCAATCGTGACGGTTCGCTCATGCAATCCGGCTAACACGACAAGCGTTCCGAATGGCTTCAATGCACCGGTAAAATCTTAACGATCGGCCTTTTTCGCGTGCAGCAGTTCGTCAAGGATGATGGCTCCGGCGCCGATGGTGATGAAGGTATCGGCCAGATTGAAGACGGCGAAGGACCATGTTTCGGTATAGAAAAGGATGTAGTCGATCACGTAGCCGAAGATCAGCCGGTCGACGAGGTTGCCGAGTGCGCCGGCGATGATCAGCGCGTAGCCGAAATGCGCAAAGAACCGGTCCTTCGGCGTGCGCTTCCAGAGCCAGAGCACGAAAGCGACGACGGCAAGCCGCATGCCGACGATGAACCAGCCTTCCATGCCCGACAGCATCGAGAAGGCGACGCCATAGTTGTAGGTACGGTAAAGCGCCAGCATCGGCACGACGTGGACCGCCTGATTAAAGGGCAGGTAGATCTCGACCAGATACTTGATCAACTGATCGGCGATGAGCGCGAGAAGGATGAAGACCGCGATCGGCAGCGGCCGCGAAAACAGAACCTGCCTCTCGCTCATGCGCGGGCGTCCAGCGTCAGCAGATGACGGCGCGCCTCGAACAGCATGATGCCGGTAGCGATCGCAAGGTTGAGTGAATCGGCGCGTCCGGCCTGCGGGATGCGTGCGAGCGCACCTGCCTCACGGGCAAGCTCCTCCGGCAGACCCGCCTGTTCGTTGCCCATAAGGATCACCACGGGCTTCGACTTGTAATCGATGGTGCGGTAATCGACGGCGCCGGCGAGATGGGTGGCAACCACCTTCACGCCGGCGGATTTCTGCCAGCGGATGAAGTCGTCCACGCTGGCGCGTGCCACCGGCATCGCGAAGACCGAGCCCATGGTGGCGCGCACGGTTTCAAGCGAAAACGGGTCGGTGGTCTCGCCGACGAGAATGATGCCGGAGGCACCGGCGGCATCGGCCGTGCGGATGATCGTGCCGAGGTTGCCGGGATCGCGCACCCGGTCCAGCGCCACATAGGTTTCTCCCAGTTGCGGCTTCAGATCCTTTAGCGCCTGGTAGCGCTGCTCGAAGATACCGACGACCATCTGAGGATTGTCGCGCCGGGTGATCGTCGTCAGCACCTTCTCGCTGACCTCGAGCACCAGACCACCCTTGGCGAAGGTCTTCGCCGCCACCTGCTCCACATGCGGCTTGCCCTTGGCCGCCTTGGCATAGATCAGCGTCTTGATCTTCCAGCCGAGATCGAGCGCGTCGATCACCAGCTTCAGGCCTTCGGCCATGAAGGACCGCGTCTCGTCGCGATGCTTCTTCTGTGCCAGCGCGCGGATATCCTTGATGATCGGGTTGGTGAGGCTCGTGACCTCCTTTACCTGACCCACACGACCGGCGCCGTGTTCGCTTCTGTCGTTCGTCATTGCGGTACCCAGCGGCTGAAGAGAGAGGTCGAAAGCGCCCTGCCCGGCTCGCGTCCGTCAAGCCCGCCCTCGCGGATGATGAGCTCGCCCGATTCCACCCGGCCGCCGCGGCCGCGCATCGTCTCGCGCATCAGTTCATGGATCGAATAGAAGCTCGCCCGGATGGAATAGGCGGTCAGCACCAGGCCGCGCGCCTCCGGCGAGAGGATCTCGCGGCAGATGTCGAGCATCGCCGCCAGGTGATCAAAAAGCTGCCAGACCTCGCCATTCGGACCACGGCCGAACTTCGGCGGGTCGGTCAGAATGATGTCGTAGCGGCTGCCGCGGCGCTCTTCGCGCTGGATGAACTTCATTGCGTCGTCGCAGATCCAGCGGATCGGCAGCTTGTCGGCCCGCGCCAGCAGCTGGTTCTCGCGTGCCCAGCCGATCGCCTTCTTCGAGGCGTCGACATGGGTGACCTCGGCGCCGGCCTTGGCGGCGATCAGCGAGGCGACCCCGGTATAGCCGAACAGGTTCAGAACCTTGAGCGGTCGCCCTGCAGCTTCCACCTGGTCCTTGACCCAGCTCCAGTGCGCGAGCTGTTCGGGGAAGACGCCGACATGGCGGAACGAGGTGAAGCGGCCGTGGAAATCGGTTCCGAGAAGCTGCATCGGCCAGGTTTCGCCGAGCACGGCGCCCGGAAAGCGCCAGCGGCCCATGCCGTCCTCGTCGGTGTCGCCGGTGAAAATCGCGTCGGCCTTTTCCCAGACGCCGTCCGCCAGGCTGCGCGGCCAGAGCGCCTGCGCCTCGGGACGCACGATGCGATAGGGACCGTATTGTTCGAGCTTCTCGCCGGCGCCGCTGTCGATCAGATGGTAGCCGGAAGCGCCCACGGTCTCGAGAATGAGCGGCACGCGCTCGGCCGGCTTTTCGCCGGTTCGCCGAGCAATCGCCCCTACAGGTGCTTCCTGCACGGCTGCCTGTTTGGCGGGCCTGTCGCGTGTCTCCGCGGCCTGCGCTGCCACCGGGCGCGCCGGCCGTTCCTTGAAGCCGCCGCCCTTCGGCGGTACCGGACGCTTCTGATCGTGGCGACCGCCGCCACGCGCCTCGGCGCCGCGGCCTTTGGCCATCGTCACGGAGGCATTCTTCGACCGCCGGTCCTTTTCCTTCACGCTGAGATCCCTGGGCTTGTTAGTGCATGTGCCGCCTGCCCGCTGCAGTATCGAGTGCGCGCGGGCGGACGCCATGAGGTTTGTCGCCGCAGCCTTCAGCCGCAGCATCTATTGAAGCTGCAAATAGCATCGCTGATGCACTTGGCAAAGTCGTTTCCGTTTTGCGAAGATCGGCGCGGGAGAACCCGCTGCAAATTTCCTCGGGTCGGAAACGGCGTGAGGACAAAATTCTGCAGCAGACCTAAAGTGTTACAACGACTTTGGCGCGTCGATGCCGATGCGCGGCACTGCAATGGGAGGAAAGCGCATGGACATGACCGGCGAAGAACGGATTTCGGCTGGGCGCGACGCCGTGTGGCGCGGCCTCAACGATCCGGAAATCCTCAAACGGTGCATCCCCGGCTGTCAGTCGCTGGAGATGACTTCGCCGACCGAACTTGCAGCGGTTGTGAAGATCAAGATCGGACCGGTCTCTGCCTCCTTCACCGGCAATGTCGTGCTCTCCAATCTCAATCCGCCAGAGGGCTACACGATCTCGGGCGAAGGAAAGGGCGGGATCGCCGGTTTTGCCAAGGGGGGCGCCGACGTCACGTTGACGGAGGATGGCGCAGACACAGTGCTGCGTTACGACGTCAAGGCAGAGATCGGCGGCAAGCTCGCCCAACTCGGCTCGCGCCTCATCGATTCGACCGCAAAGAAGTTGGCCCAGCAGTTCTTTACCGACTTCGGCGCCGCCGTCAGCGGTACCGCGGAAGCGGCGAGCTGACGGCTCGCCACTCCGCAGCGTCAAGTCAAACGTTCAGTTCTGAGGGGCAGCCAACGTCGCCTGAGTGGCGAGCTTTTCTGCCTGGCTGCGATGCTTCTCGGCTTCGCGATGCCACTTCACCGCCTCATTCGCCTCGGTGCGTGCACGGCGACGGTACGTGCCCTGGCTGAACCAGGTCGCTGCTGCGCCGAGGATCATGCCGACGATGACGGCAAGGAACAGGAAGACGAAGAAGGGCGCGCTGACCGAAAGCACGCTGTCTTCCGGGCGGAAAGGGTTCAGTGCCAGCGTCACGCTCTGGCGATTGGCGACGCTGAGAACGATCAGGATCACGCCAACCGGAATGAGAACAACGATATTGATCAGTTTCTTGAACATTCAAGCGCTCCAGCTTGCGAGCGGCCGCGTGGTTTCCGTTGGCCACGCGGGACGACGGGCGTCCATTGCGCCAGGCCGCTGAGACCGAGAAAGACGATCAGTCTTCGTCGTCACCATTCATGCCGGGATTAAGGCGCTCGCGCAATTCCTTGCCGGTTTTGAAGAACGGCACCCACTTTTCCTCGACGAAGACGGAATCGCCGGTGCGCGGGTTGCGCCCGGAACGCGACGGCCGGTTCTTGACGGAGAAGGCACCGAAGCCGCGCAGTTCGACCCGGTTGCCTGACGCGAGCGCGTCCGTGATCTCATCGAGAACCGCATTGACGATGTTTTCGACATCGCGGTGATAGAGATGCGGATTGCGAGCTGCAACAATCTGCACCAGTTCTGACTTGATCACTGTCGCCCCCTCAAATTCTTGTTTGTTTTGCTTTTTCGGTCTGCATTGTGATTGCTGCAAGAATATCGACGACGCTTGCAAAAACGCCGCCAACTCCTCACGGCTCAGGCTGGGTATATGTCGCCTTCCTCATTGGCCATCAACCTGCCAAACGGAAACAAGACCGTCAAGAAACAACTTGTCGCCCGCAATTTTTTCGAGGCCGCTCATTGCCGGAAAAGCGTCATATCCCAACATCTTGATCCAGTTGCCGACCAGCGCGCCGAGGCCAAAAGGCAGGGTCTTGCGCGGTGCTTCCCAATCGACGATCGGCAGGTCCTTCGATACCTTTTTCTCCGTCAGAAAGGCGCGAATTTCGTCCTCGCCGCCAAGCGTGTCGACGAGCTTCGCCTTCAGCGCCTGGCGGCCGGTGAAAATGCGGCCGTCGGCGAGCAGCAGCGCCTCGGGGCGCTGAAGCTTGCGGCGCTCGGCAACCAGGTCGACAAACCAGGCATAGCTGTCATCGATCATCGACTGGATCATCGCCTTCGCCTCGTCGCTCGCCGGATGGAAGGGCGACGGCTCCGCCTTCAGCGGCCGCGACTTGATCGATTCCAGCGACACGCCGAGCTTGTCCATCAGGTCCTTGATCTGCGGATACTGGAAGATGACACCGATGGAGCCGGTGATCGAGCTTTCGCCCGCGACGATCGTGTCGCCTGCGAGCGCAATCATGTAACCCGCAGAAGCGGCGAGCGTGCGCACATCGGAGACAACGGGCTTCTTGGCGGCAACCTTGCGGATCGCCTTGTAGATCACTTCGCCGCCATAGGTGGTGCCGCCCGGGGACGAAATGGTGACGACCAGTGCTTTGACGCTGTCGTTGTCGGCGATCTTCTGGAGGCGATCGAGAAGCTCCCGGTCGTCCTGGATCAGACCACTAATGGTGACGCGAGCCACGTGCTGACGAGTGCGGCCGACATCGTCCGCAGCGCCCGACCAGACAAAGATCGCGAGCGCTGCCACAAGAAGCAGCCCCGCCACCACAAAGCGCCAGAAACTGAGTTTCCGGCGCAGGCTGCGGCGATCGGCGATGGCGAGTTCGTCCATGTGGGTTTCTCCCGAATTGTTGGCGCAGCTTCTGTCAGTTTCCGCGGGAACGTGCTATCTGCGCGCGCAGAGGCATATTCCATAAACGCGCTTGGCCACGGTTGAAAGCCGCGGCTGGCGTTTTCGTGCTTCACCCGAGTTTTTTTGCAGCGCCATTGTGCAGCAGCAAAAAATATCCATATTTGCGACGACTTACACCATTGTATGTATATGATCCCTTGATGGGTTCAGCGATAAAAGCAGTAGAACCGACAGGCCCTTTCATGTTGAACCACGCGCCAGCCCCGGGCATTTTTGCCGATACGGGTGAGAGCTCCGCCGACGCCTATGCGCTCGCCGCGAGACACTCCGTGCGCGTCCGCCGGCTGAAAGTCATCCTGCCCGTGGTCGCCGGCGTCATCGCGGTGATCTTTGCCGCCGTTTCCTTCGTCCGGGCCTTCATGCCCGTCGATCTGCAACTCGAAACGGCGACGATCGAGGACGGCAAGATCGTGATGCAGAATCCGGCCATCTCCGGCCGCAACAAGCAGGGGATCAGCTATTCGATGAAGGCCCAGCGAGCGCTCCAGGACATCGCCAATCCTGACATCATCACGCTGCAGACGATCCATGCGGAAATGCCGATGAAGGATTCGATGGTCGCGACGGTGGACGCCACCAACGGCATCTACGACCGCGGCGCCAATACGCTCGATATGAACGCCCCGTTCACCATTTCCGTCAATAATGGCATCAACGCCGACTTCCAGTCGGCCTATCTGGACATCAATGCCGGCGAGATGGAAACGAAACAGCCCGTTGCGATCAGCATGAAGGGCGGTTCGATCATTGCGCAGACGCTGCGAATGACGGATAAGGGACGTATTGTAATATTTGAGGGCATGGTGAGGGTGAACGTCGAGCCCACCGCCATCCGCAAGAACGCGAAATAGGACCCGGTGCACTCCATGTCGGTCACAACCGCCTCTTTTTTCAAGATTTCCGCCAGCCTGGCGATTGCCGGTGTCGGCGCTTTGATCATTGCCTCCGGCGCTTCGGCGCAGGCCACATCCAGCAAGATGAAGGGCCTTGAACTCTCCAACGACAAGCCGATCCAGATCGAGAGCGACAAGCTCGAAATCAAGGATCCGGAGAGCAAGGCGATCTTCACCGGCAACGTCAAGGTCGTGCAGGGCACGACGACGCTGCAGGCCGGCAACATGGTGGTGTACTACAAGTCCGGCGGCGGCTCGGTTTCGAGCGGCGACGCCGACATCGACCGCATCGAGGTCAGCCAGAAGGTTTTCCTGAGCTCGGGCACGCAGCAGGCAACGGCAGACACCGGTTCCTTCGACATGACGAAACAGGTCTTCGTGCTGAAGGGCGAAAAGGTGGTGTTGTCGGAAGGCAAAAACGTCTTCGTCGGCTGCCAGCTCAACGTCCAAATGGAAACCGGGGAGGCTCAGCTCGAAGCCTGCGGCGGCCGCGTGCAGATCCAGCTCGACCCGAAGTCCCGCAAGCAGAACTGACGTAGATCGCTCGTGCACTTTCCCTTCCTTCACAAGCGCAAACGGGTCCGCAAGCCGTCGGCGACAGCTGCGGTTGTTTCCGGACACGCGGTCGACAAGGCGCGTTACGACGGCACGCTGATCGCGCGCGGCCTGACGAAGGCCTATCGCGAGCGCCGCGTCGTCAACGGCGTTTCACTGGTGGTGCGGCGCGGCGAAGCCGTGGGCCTGCTCGGACCGAACGGCGCCGGCAAAACCACCTGCTTCTATATGATCACCGGCCTCGTACCGGTCGACGAAGGCTCGATCGAGATCAATGGCAACGACGTCACGACCATGCCGATGTACCGGCGTGCCCGTCTTGGCGTCGGTTACCTGCCGCAGGAAGCATCGATCTTTCGCGGGCTGACGGTCGAGGAAAACATCCGCGCCGTGCTCGAGGTCCATGACAAGAACCTGGAGCGGCGCGAGAGCAAGCTCAACGACCTGCTCGGCGAGTTCAACATCACGCACCTGCGCAAGTCCCCCGCGATTGCGCTTTCGGGCGGCGAGCGGCGGCGTCTCGAAATCGCCCGTGCGCTTGCGACAGATCCGACCTTCATGTTGCTCGACGAGCCCTTTGCCGGTGTCGATCCGATCTCGGTCGCCGATATCCAGGCGCTTGTCCGTCACCTGACCTCGCGCGGCATCGGCGTGCTGATCACCGACCACAACGTCCGCGAGACGCTCGGCCTCATCGACCGCGCCTATATCATCCATGCCGGCGAAGTGCTGACTCATGGTCGCGCCAACGATATCGTCACCAATCCTGACGTGCGCCGGCTCTATCTCGGCGACAATTTCAGCCTTTGAGACCGCTTCGCGGGCGATTCCGCCCGCGACCACGCTTGACCAAACCTTCTCGATAAGCAATTTTTGGGCCAATTGATAAGGGCCACCCCGGCGACCGGAGAAACACCGCGGCCCAGGAGATTTCTCGGGAGTTTCGCGTCAGCATGGCACTGTCCGCCAGCCTTCATCTGCGCCAGTCCCAGTCCCTGGTGATGACGCCACAGCTGATGCAGTCGATCCAGCTGCTGCAGATGACGCATCTCGAACTCAATCAGTTCATCGCCCAGGAAGTCGAAAAGAACCCGCTGCTCGAATTTCAGGCGAATGACGATCTGCCAGGCACGCCGGAGCGCGGCGAGAGCACAGCCGGGGACGAGCCTGCCGGCGACGACTTCGGCGCGCAGGACGATCTCTACGACAGCGCGACATCGCCGACCAGCGAGCGGCTTGGCGAGCAACTCGACGCCGACTTCGCCAATGTCTTTCAGGACGACACGACACCGCAGCGCGCCGATGCCCCGGAACTGCTCGGCCAGTGGAAATCGATGCCCGGCAGCAGTGAAGGCGAAGACTATGACCTCGACGACTTCGTTGCCGGCCGCAAGAGCCTGCGCGAGACGCTCACGGAGCAATTGCCATTTGCGCTGCCCGCCCCCTCGGATCGGCTGATCGCGCAGCACCTTATCGATCAGCTCGACGACGCCGGCTATCTCCAGGCGGACCTTGGCGAAGTCGCCGAACGGCTGGGCGCCGCGCATACGGATGTCGTGCGGGTATTGCTGACGCTGCAGCAGTTCGATCCGCCCGGTGTCTTCGCGCGTTCGCTTGGCGAATGTCTTGCAATCCAGTTGCGCGCCCGCGACCGCCTCGATCCGGCGATGGAGGCACTGCTCGCCAATCTCGAACTGCTGGCGCGGCGCGATTTCGCGACGCTCAAGAAGATCTGCGGCGTCGATGAAGAGGACCTGATCGACATGCTGGCGGAAATCCGCAAGCTCGATCCGAAGCCCGGAACCAGTTTCGAGACCAGCGTCAGCGAGGCGATCGTGCCCGACATCGTCGTGCGGGCCGCGCCCGACGGCTCCTGGATGATCGAACTCAATCCGGACGCGCTGCCGCGCGTGCTGGTCAACCAGGACTATTTCGCCAAGGTCTCGCGCGGGACGCAGAAAAACAGTGCCGACCAAGCCTTCCTCAACGAATGCCTGCAGAACGCCAACTGGCTGACACGCAGCCTCGACCAGCGCGCCCGAACGATCATGAAGGTCGCCACGGAGATCGTTCGCCAGCAGGACGCGTTCCTGGCCAACGGCATCGGTCACCTACGGCCGCTGAACCTCAAGACCGTCGCTGACGCGATCAAGATGCATGAATCGACCGTCAGCCGCGTCACCTCGAACAAATACATGCTGACGCCGCGCGGGCTGTTCGAACTCAAATATTTCTTCACCGTCTCGATCGGCTCGGCCGAGGGCGGCGACAGCCATTCGGCGGAAGCCGTGCGCCACCGGATCCGCGCGATGATCCAGGAGGAAAGCGCCGAAGCGGTGCTTTCCGACGACGATATCGTCGATGTCCTCAAGAAGGCTGGTATCGACCTTGCCCGTCGCACTGTCGCCAAATATCGCGAAGCGATGAGCATCCCCTCCTCCGTACAGCGGCGACGGGAAAAGCGGGCGCTGGCCAAAGCCGCCGGTTTCTGAGCACCGGAAGTTAAGCCGCATTAACTTTTTTGCGACCTTCGATTGACTCTCTCCGACACAGGCGATATGAGCCCGCCGCAATTGCCGGGGACAAGCTCGCCCCGGAAGCGGACCGGTACGACCGGTAGCTGCGACAGAGGCGCGCCCGCAAGCCTGAAAGGCTTGGATGACGGGACCGCTTGGAATAGACTGGCTGCGCAAATCACGAACGAGAGAGGAAACTCCATGAGTGTGCGTGTATCCGGTAAACAGATGGAAATCGGCGATTCGTTTCGAGCTCGCATCGGCGAGCAGATCGAGCAGGCCGTTACCAAATATTTCGACGGAGGATATTCAAGCCAGGTCACTGTGGAAAAATCCGGGCCGCGCTTCAGCGCCGACTGCAAGCTTCATCTCGATACGGGCGTGGTTATGCAGGCGAACGGTCAGGCGAACGACCCACAGGCTGCGTTTGACGCGGCGTCGGATCGCATCGAAAAGCGTCTGCGCCGCTACAAGCGGAAGCTGAAGGATCACCATAACGGCAACGGTACGAATGCTGCCGAAGTGGCTTACACAGTGATGGATTCGGTGCCGTTCGAGGACGATGAGGTCCCCGAGGATTATGCACCGACGATCGTCGCCGAAAGCACGAAACAATTGAGGACGATGTCTGTCGCCAGCGCCGTGATGGCACTCGACATGACCGATGAACCCGTCCTGATGTTCCGTAGCCCCGGCAAGGACGATCTGAATATCGTCTACAGACGCAACGATGGAAATATTGGCTGGATTGACGCTGCCAATATCAAAGCATGAGCGGATAGGGGAGTGCCGGCACGCCGGCACTCCCCGCGCCCAGAATCAGCGGGCAGGCCGGAAAATGTGACTTTTCTGTGCATGGAACCCGCCATGACAAAGATGGTTAGAGCCATTGCGACGCATTTATGATGATGTTGTCCGGCTCTAACCGGCGAACGAGGACAAAAGAATGGCATTGGCAGGTCTACTGCATCAAAATGCGATCATCCCGGCCATGAGGGCCAACTCGAAAAAGCAGCTCCTCCAGGAATTGGCGGCAAAAGCATCAAAGATCACCGGGCTTCCCGAGCGTGAAATCTTCGACGTGATCCTGCAGCGGGAGCGTCTTGGCTCCACCGGTGTCGGCAATGGCATCGCCATCCCGCACGGCAAGCTCAACAATCTTCCCTCGATCATCGGCATCTTCGCGCGACTGGAAACATCTGTCGATTTCGAAGCGCTCGACGACCAGCCCGTCGACCTCGTCTTCCTGCTGCTCGCCCCGGAAGGTGCCGGCGCCGATCACCTCAAGGCCCTGTCGCGCATTGCCCGCGTCCTGCGTGATCAGGACATGGTCGCCAAGATCCGCTCGAGCGATTCCGCCAGCGCGATCTACACGCTGCTCGACGACGACGCGACCTCGCACGCCGCCTGAAAATAGCAACGGCGCGCGTCCGCCGGACGCGCAGTGCCTGCGTCAGTAAAGCTGACGACCGTTCAAATGATCTATGAAAATCCGGAACAAAGCGCCCTGGCTCGAAATGCCGAGCCGGCGATAGATGTTCTTGCGATGGATCCGGACCGTTCCCTCGGCAATGTTCATCACCTTGCCGATCGAAAGGTTGCTGTGTCCCCGAAGGATCAGCCGCACGATGTTGCGCTGCTGCTTCGTCAGCCGGTCTGAACAAAGGCTGTCGAACGCCGCTTCCATTACATTGTCGCCCTCTTCGGAGGGCGGCGGCGCAAAGCTCCGGCCGTGCTGGCGCCAGTTCGAGCGGACCGCCTCGCGCACGATCGGCTCATAGACGCGCAGTCGCTCGAGTTCGGCCTCGCTGAAAGGCTGGCCGCCGCGGCCGCGCATCAGCGAGTAGGTCGCCTGCAGGCCACCGTCGAGCGGAATGACGAAGCCGACCTCCTCCACCAGCACACCCGATTCCATCGATACGCAGGGGTGAACCTCGGCGGACGACGAGAAGTCGGACTGGAAGAATCGGTCCGGCGCGAGTTCTCGCATGCGCCAGAGGCCGGCCGGCTGGCCGGCAGAGCAGGCGACGTAGAAGGGATCGAGCAGATAGGCGCCGCCGAGATAGGCGGAAAGCGCGCTCGCCGATACCTTTGCCGTGTAGCCGTCGTGCAGCACGATCGGCCTGGCATCGTACGGATAGGCAAAGGCGACGGAGAGGTCGAAACTGGTGAACGACCGCAGCATCCGGTCGAGCGCCTGGCCGAAATCCTGCGTGCCGATCAGACCGATCATCGCCGAAATATCAGCGGACTCCCTTGCCAGCATTCCGGTTTCATCCCCCCGCTCCTCGTATCCCCCATGGGATATCGACAGCCCCTGCTTCGTCAACAATAATTCCCCCCGGGAGAGCAACAGGTCGTCGCGAAACGGGTCGCCCTTGGCGAACACTGCGGCGAACGCCGATGAGGAGGGCGCAATGGCAGGCAGGCTTTCAGGCAAGGTGGCGCTGATCAGCGGTGGCGCGGGAGGCTGCGGCCTGGCGGCGTCGGAGCTTTTCGCGCGCGAAGGCGCCAAGGTCGGTATCGTCGACCTGCCGCGCAGCAAGGGCGAAGAGGTCGCGGCATCGATCCGCGCCAATGGCGGCGAGGCGATTTTTGCCCCTGCCGACGTCTCGGTATCCGCAGAAGTGACATCGGCCGTCAAGGCGGTGGAGGCGGCGTTCGGCGCCATCACGGTGCTCTTCAATCACGCCGGCATTCTTGCCGTCGGCCCCTTCCTCGAGGTCGAGGAAGACGAATGGGACCGACTGATGGCGGTCAATGTGCGCAGCATGTTTCTGATGACCAAGGCTGTTTTGCCCGGCATGCTTTCCGCCGGCGGCGGCAGCATCGTCTGCACCTCGTCGATCTCGGCCGTGGCGGCAACGCCGATGGAGGTGCTCTACGACACGACCAAGGGCGCCTGCCACATGTTCGCCCGCGCCATCGCCGTCGAGTTCCGCGACCGCGGCATCCGCTGCAATGCCGTCTGCCCGGGCTTTATCGCCACCGATCATGGCAAGCGCGAGCTCGTCGGCCTCAGCAAATACGGGGTCGACGTTTCGGAGGCGGCCATCGCCGTGCAGCAGGGCCGCATGTGCGACCCGAAAGAGGTGGCGAACGCGGCGCTGTTTCTTTCGAGCGATGAGGCGAGCTTCATCAACGGCACGCATCTGTTCGTCGACAATTGCTTCACCGCGGTTTGAGGGAGGGGAAAATGCTTCAGGCAGGTGGCCACTGGCGCAACTGGGTCGGAAACCAATCATGCATCGTGCGTCATCGCGGCGCGCCGGAGAGCGAGGCAGCTCTTGCCGAAATGGTGCGCGAGGCGACGTCGCAAGGGCTGAACGTGCGCTGCGCCGGCTCCGGCCATTCCTTCACGCCGGTGGCGCTGACCAGCGGGCTGCAGCTGACGCTCTCCAACATGCAGGGTGTCGTCGGCATCGACTACGCGCGCAAGCGCGTCGCGGTGAAGGCGGGTACCACCATCAATCAGCTCGGCAAGGTGCTGAAATCCAACGGCCTGTCGCTGATCAATCAGGGCGACATCGACAGCCAGGCGTTGGCTGGCGCGCTGACGACCGGGACGCATGGGACCGGCGCCAAGCTCGGCAACATGGCCTCGCAGATCGTCGGCATGCGCCTGGTGCAGCCGGATGGGAGCATTCTCGTTGTCGACGAGACGACACCGGATCTGCTCGAGGCGGCGCGGGTATCGGTCGGCATGCTTGGTGTGATCTCGGAGATCACGCTGCAGGCGATGGACAGCTACAATCTGCATGAAAGGCTCTGGCGCTGCACCTTCGACGAAATGATCGAACAGCACGACGAACTGGCCGCCAAACACCGCCACTTCGGCTTTTTCTGGTGCCCAGTGCCCGAGAGCCGGCATTGCTATTGCCTGCCGGACACCGCATC
Organism: Ensifer sp. ENS10; assembly: GCF_014852025.1. Classification (NCBI taxonomy): domain Bacteria; kingdom Pseudomonadati; phylum Pseudomonadota; class Alphaproteobacteria; order Hyphomicrobiales; family Rhizobiaceae; genus Ensifer; species Ensifer sp. ENS10. Next base: position 320,653 of record NZ_JACVAS010000001.1, on the reverse strand, counting down.
GGTCTCGACCACAGACAGCACCTCCGACGTCTGCGAGATGAAGGTGATCGACATCACCGAGGAAGCACCGACGGAGCGCCGCTTCGAGAAGATCGCATATTCCTCCGAGATCTATCCGATCGAATACGTGCCGAATTTCCACGAACTCGAATATGCGGTGCCCGTCGCCCACGGCAAGGATGCGGTGAAGGCGGTGCGCAAGCTGATGCTGGAAAAGCACCCGACCTGCATCTATCCGATCGAGTACCGTTTCACCGCCGGAGACACCGGCTGGATCAGCCCCTTCTTCGAGCAGGACTCGATCACGCTCTCGGTCTCGGGCGAGCCGGGAACCGATTATTGGGACTACCTGAGGGATGTCGATACGATCCTGCGGCAGTACGGCTCACGGCCGCATTGGGGCAAGCTGCATTTCCTCGGCGCCGAGGATGTGACGGCGCTCTATCCCCGTGCAGGCGATTTCCGGGCGCTGAGGGCCAAGGTCGATCCGGAGGGCCGCTTCCTCAACGATCACCTACACCAGCTTTTCGGATAGCGTTTGCGGCTGACGCCGCTCAAAACAAAAACGCCGCGCGAACTTCGCGCGGCGTTTCTTTAAACTCTGATCAGTTGGATCAGGCAGTCGGTGCGTCACCGTTTTCGCCGGCCACGACCTTCGGTCCGCCCTTGGAGACGCCGACCATGGCCGGACGCAGAACACGGTCACCGATCACGTAGCCGGCTTGAACGACCTGCAACACCGTGTTGTTGGGCACGTCCGCATTGGGAATCTCGAACATTGCCTGATGGAAGTTCGGGTCGAACTTCTGGCCTTCCGGCTCAAGCTTCTTGACGCCGTGGCGCTCAAGCGCTGAAAGCATCGAGCGCTCGGTCATTTCCACGCCCTCGATCAGGGCGGTGAGGCCAGCCTCGCCTGCTTCCCTGGCCTCTGCCGGAATGGCATCGAGGGCGCGGCGCAGGTTATCCGAAACGGCGAGCATGTCGCGGGCGAAGCCGGCGACGGAATAGGACTTCGCATCCTTCACGTCGCGTTCGGTGCGGCGGCGCAGGTTGTCCATCTCGGCGGCAAGTCGAAGGTACTTGTCACGCAGCTCGGCGCTCTCCGCCCTGGCGAGCTCCAACGGATCGGGCTCGGCAACCGGCGCAGCTTCAGCGGCGTCGGCCGCATCGGGCGCGGCATCGAATACCTCGTCGGTGGCCTCGGGTCCGTGCTTGTTCGTATCGTCGGTCATGACGTTCTCCGCAGTGTCGTCTCTATCGTCCTTCGCATTTCCACGCCGCAAGCGCGAGCCTGCGTGTCAGCAAAAATGCCCTGTGACTGGATTTGAAGCCGATATCGAGGTTTGGGGCCGAAAAATCAAGGGTTCAATCGCGCTCCTACAGCGCCGCGCGACTGATCAGACGCGCAAAGGTTGCTGTAACACTTTGATTTGCTGCATGTCTTTGTCCTTGATCGAGGTCGATTTAAGGAGACATGCAGCGACTAAAAGCCCGCCTTTAGCGGGAAAGCCGCGACATCAGCTGCGCGGTATAATCGACCATCGGCACGATGCGGGAGTAGTTGAGCCGCGTCGGTCCGATGACGCCGACCGCGCCGACAATGCGATCCTCGCCATCGCGATAGGGCGCGACGATCAGCGAGGAGCCGGAGAGCGAGAAGAGCTTGTTTTCCGAGCCGATGAAGATCCGGACGCCCGGACCGCTCTCGGCAAGATCGAGCAGCTCGATCAGGCTGTCCTTCTTTTCGAGGTCGTCGAAGAGCATGCGCAGCCGATCGATATCCTCGGCCCCCTCCAGCCCTTCGAGCAGGTTGGCACGGCCGCGCACGATCAACCGCGCCGGCTTCTCGTCGCCTTCATTGCCCGACCAGATGGCGAGACCGCGCTCGACGAGGTCTTGCGACAGCGCGTCGAGTTCGCCGCGCACCGTCTGCTTCACCGTTTCAAGCTGGGTGCGCACCTCTCCGATCGTCTGGCCGGCAAGATGGGCGTTAAGGAAATTCGCGGCTTCGGTGAGCTGCGAGCTGGTGACCCCGGCGGGTAGTTCGATGATGCGGTTTTCCACCTGGTCGTGCTCGCCGACGAGAACGGCCAGCGCCTTGGTCGGCGCCAGGCGAATGAACTCGACATGCTTCAGTACGGGATCGGCCTTGGCGGTGATGACGAGGCCGGCCCCGCGTGACATGCCTGACAGCATCTGGCTGGCTTCGGTCAGCAGCGCATCGACCGGCTGCATATGATCATCGCGCCGCACCTGACGGTCGATCGACGCCCGGTCCTCGACCGAGAGATTGCCGACCTGCATGAAGGCATCGACGAAGAAGCGCAGCCCCGTCTGGGTGGGCAGACGGCCAGCGCTGACATGCGGCGAGTAGATGAGACCGAGATCTTCGAGATCGCTCATCACATTGCGAACGGAAGCGGGAGAGAGCGACATCGGCAGGAGCCGCGACAGATTGCGCGAGCCGAGCGGCTCGCCGCTCGTCAGATAGGTTTCCACGATGCGACGGAAAATTTCGCCCGAGCGCTCATCCAGCGCGGCTGCGATTTCCTTTGCTCCGGGATTGCGCAGTACCATGTCACTCCACACTCGCAGGCACATCCTGCCGTGCCCGGAATATAATGATCCTGCCGCCCGATGGCAAAAGGGAAAAATCGACTGGTCCCCCGGCTATCCACCGGTTCCCTTTGCCTGCGCCATGCTCTAGAAGGCTGACGAGATACGATAGGAGTTGACGATGCGGCCATCCGGCAGAAAAACCGACCAAATGCGCAAGGTTTCTTTCGAGCGCAATTTTTCCAAGCACGCGGAAGGCTCCTGTCTGGTGCGGTTCGGCGACACGCACGTGCTGTGCACCGCCAGCCTTGAGGAAAAGGTTCCGGCCTGGCTGCGCAACGGCGGCAAGGGTTGGGTGACGGCGGAATACGGCATGCTGCCGCGCGCCACCGGCGAGCGCATGAAGCGTGAGGCGGCAAACGGCAAGCAGAGCGGCCGCACCCAGGAAATCCAGCGCCTGATCGGCCGGTCGCTGCGCGCCGTCGTCGACCTTCCGGCGCTCGGCGAGCGCCAGATCTCGATCGACTGCGACGTCATTCAGGCCGATGGCGGCACGCGCACGGCCTCGATCACCGGTGCCTGGATCGCTCTCTACGATTGCCTGAAGTGGATGGAAGCGCGCAACATGGTCAAGGTCGAGAAGGTCCTGAAGGACCATGTCGCCGCCATCTCCTGCGGCATCTTCGCCAACCAGTCCGTGATCGACCTCGATTACCTCGAAGATTCCGCCGCCGAGACCGACGCCAACTTCGTCATGACCGGCTCCGGCGGCATCGTTGAAATCCAGGGCACGGCCGAAGGCAAGCCGTTCTCGGAAGAGGAATTCGCAAGCCTGATGGGCTTGGCAAAGAACGGCATTGCCGAACTGGTCGCGCTGCAGAAGCAGGCGATTGCAGGCTGACCACAGGAGAAAAGATGGCCCCGGCACTGGAAGGCATACTCGAGACTGCGCTCTACGCGACCGATCTCGATGCCGCCGAGGCCTTCTACGGCGGCGTTCTCGGCCTTGAGAAGATCACCCGCGCTGGAAACCGGCACGTGTTCTTCCGCTGCGGCCAAGGCGTGCTTTTGATCTTCAATCCGGCCGAGACGGTGAAACCGCCAGCGCCGGACGCCGCCCTGCCGGTGCCACCGCATGGCACGACCGGCCGGGGACACATGTGCTTTCGCGTGCGCGCCGAGACGCTCGACGCCTGGAAAGCGAAACTGGAAGCGGCCGGTATCAAGATCGAAAGCGATCTGCGCTGGCCGAACGGCGCGCGGTCGTTCTACTTCCGCGATCCGGCCGGCAACAGCCTTGAATGTGCGGAGCCGGGCCTCTGGTCCATCGAATGAATATGAAACGAGATACCATGCGCAAACTCGACAACAAGACGCTGATCGTCGCCAGCCACAATGCCGGCAAGATCCGCGAAATCCGCGATCTCATCGGCCCGCTCGGCTTCGAGGCGAAGTCGGCGGCGGACCTCAATTTCATCGAGCCCGACGAAACCGGCACCACCTTCGAGGAGAACGCCACCATCAAGGCGCTCGCCTCCGCCAAGGCCTCGGGTCTGCCGGCGCTTTCGGACGATTCCGGTCTTTCAATCGACGCACTCGACGGCGCGCCCGGCGTCTATACCGCCAACTGGGCCGAGCGCGAGGACGGCAGCCGTGATTTCGCCATGGCGATGGAGAAGGTCGAAAACGCACTGCAGGAAAAGGGCGCAACGACGCCCTCCGAGCGCGCCGCCCGCTTCGTCTCGGTGCTCTGCCTTGCCTGGCCGGACGGCCATGTCGAGCTCTTCCGTGGCGAGGTCGAAGGCTTCGTGGTCTGGCCGCCGCGCGGCAGCCAGGGTTTTGGCTACGATCCGGTCTTCCAGCCGAAGGGCTACGAGACCACTTTCGGCGAAATGAGCGCCGACGAGAAACACGGTTGGAAGCCGGGCGATGCGCAGGCCCTGTCGCACCGCGCCCGCGCCTTCAAGATTTTTGCCGAGACCTGCCTCGGAGCCTGATCTGAGCGGGATGAGGAAAAGTGTGTGCGGTTTCCCGCCCGCATCCCGCTCCCTACTGAAAGTGACCATGAGAGACGCAACGATGCAGACGGCCACGCTATCGGCGATTGGTGACGGCATGGACCCCGGTTTCGGGGTCTATGTACACTGGCCGTTCTGCGCGGCCAAATGCCCCTATTGCGACTTCAACAGCCATGTGCGCCACCAGCCCGTGGACCAGCCGCGTTTCGTTGCCGCTTTCCTGAAGGAGATGGAAGAGGTGCGTGAGCTCTCAGGTCCGCGCACCGTCACCAGCATCTTCATGGGCGGCGGCACGCCGTCGCTGATGGAGCCCTCGACGGTGGACGCGATCCTCCAGGGTATCGCTCGCCATTGGCACGTGCCCGACGGCATCGAGATCACCATGGAAGCCAACCCTTCGAGTGTCGAGGCGACGCGCTTCCACGGCTATCGTGCTGCTGGCGTCAACCGCGTCTCGCTCGGCGTCCAGGCGCTGAACGACCGCGACCTCAAATTCCTGGGGCGGCTGCACAATGTCGAAGACGCGCTGAAGGCGATCCGGCTGGCGCGCGAGATCTTCCCGCGCATGTCCTTCGACCTGATCTATGCCCGCCCGAACCAGACGGTCGAAGAGTGGGAGCGCGAGTTGAAGGAGGCCGTCTCCTACGCGGTCGATCACCTGTCGCTCTACCAGCTGACAATCGAAGAGGGCACGCCCTTCTACGGCCTGCACAAGGCCGGAAAGCTCATCGTTCCGGACGGCGAACAATCGGCCGTGCTCTACGAGGCAACGCAGGCGATCACGGCATCGATCGGCATGCCGGCCTACGAGGTCTCCAACCACGCCCGTCCGGGTGCTGAAAGCCGGCACAACCTGACCTACTGGCGCTATGGCGACTATGCGGGTATTGGCCCCGGCGCACACGGGCGCCTCGGCATCGGCGGCGGCAAGGTCGCGACGGCCACCGAACGCAAGCCCGAGGAATGGCTGCGCCTCGTCGAGACCTACGGCCACGGCATGGTCGAACGCGAGGCGCTCGACCTCGAAGCGCAGTCGGATGAACTGCTGCTAATGGGCCTGCGCCTCAAGGAAGGTGTCGACCTTGCCCGCTGGCAGACCCTTTCCGGCCGCGATCCGGACCCGGAGCGCGAACAGTTCCTGATCGACAACGGCTTCATCGAGCGGCTCGGCAATTCGCGCCTGCGCTGCACGCCGGCCGGAATGCTGATCCTCGACGCCGTGGTGGCCGACCTCGCTTGCCCCTGAGGCAGCAGGCGGTCTTCGCCGGCTACAGACTCAATCGAACGTTTCACCGGAGAGCGGTGTCGACCGCATCGAGGCGCGCTCCTCGAACACGTCAAACCAGCGTGTCAGCGTCGGGCGGTTACGGAACGATGGCAGGTTGCGAAATGCCATCCAGGAGAGCGCCGTCGCCAGCGCGATCTGGCCGATATCAACGGCCGCCTCGGGCTCCAGCGTGCGCTCCAGCCAATCGTAGGTCTCCTCGATCTTCTCTTCATACCCCTTGGCGAGTTCCGGAAAACGCAAGTGCTCCGGCCGACGCTCCCATTCCCAGCGAAGACCGATGCCGGTCTGGGCGAGGACCTGCGCCACAGACTGCATGCGCAGCGCCCGCCAGCGCGGTTCGCCGCTTTCCGGGATCAGCTTGCGTCCATCCTGCAGCGTGTCGAGATAGGCGCAGATGACGTCGCTGTCGAAGATCGGTTCCTGCCCCTCGCGCAACAGCACCGGCACCTTGCCAAGCGGGTTTTCGGCATAGACTTCGTCGTTGCGCCGAGTCGGGCTGGTCTCGTGGTGGATGACCTTCAGCCGTTCGGCGAGACCGGCCTCGTGGGCGAAGACGAGCGCCTTGCGGGCGAAGGGGGAGTGGGTCTGATAGTAGAGGATCATGTTTGCCTCGCGGGATCTGGCGTGAATGCCTGTTCCCGTGAAGAGATATTGCATCGCAGCCGATAAAGGCGCTCTGTTTTACCGGCAGCGCTGCAAGTTTGTTTCGCGAACCGCTACTTCATCGGATCGCCTTTCAGCCGGTTGAGTTCAATGCCCTTTGCGACCAAGCGGGCCACATGGGCGTCGTCGACGTCGTCCGTGGCGCGCAGGCGGATATAGGCCATGTCACCCTTGCCGCCGCCCTTTTCCAGGCGCGGATCGAGATCGAGCATCTCCGCCCCACGCCAGAAGCCGAAGGTCACGTGATCCTTTGCTCCCTTCAGGAGGCAGACTGCGCCGCCGGCCTCGTAGATGGGGTGGCCCCACTTCACGATATCGGTGAGCCCGCCTGCGGCAATGAGCGCTGCGTGCAGACGTTTTGCCACGTCTCCCGGAACCCCGGAAAGGCCGGCAATGTAATCTTCGACAGTCCTGGTCATGATCGACTTTCACTTGTTCGGTTGGAAGGCAGTTTTCAGTTCTTGAATGGGATCAGGCTGCGCAGGCGCGAATCTCGGAGCCACAGGCCGCCCCAGGCGATGACGCCCAGGTAGAAACCGAAGAACAGATGGCTGAAGAGTGGACTGCCGGCCCGAAGATGCGTCGCCATGGCGCCGCCGAGATAACCGGTCAGCAGAATGGCGCCGAGGATCGAGGTCCGCGGGATCACGTAGAGCACGGTGCAGAGCAGCGTGAGCACCCCGAGCAGACGCGCCAGGTTTTGATCTGCCGAGTAACCAAGCGCCAAGATGGTTTCGGTAACGACCTGAAGCGGCACGAGCTTGATGACGGCATCGAAGACCAGGAAGGCGACGAGCACGCCACTGAGGACGCGGCCGAGGATGACGGATTTGGCAGTCGGGGCGGAAATGGCAAGGCTGGTATTCACTGGGATTTCTCCTTGGATCTCGTTTTCAGTCCAAGGACGAAGCAAGGCGGCCCGCCCCGACAGCCGCCTCGTGGCTTTTTCATCTTTTTTTGACGACGGCGTCTTCGACGCCCGGCTCCTCGTCGAGCTTGTCGAGTTGCATGCGGATATAGGCGCATTCGGCGGCGTTGGTCGCAAGCGCGATGGCATGATCAAAAGCGACGCGTGCCTCGCGGACCTTGCCGAGCTGCTTCAGGAGGTGGCCGCTGAGGCCGTGGAAATAGAAGTAGCCAGACAGTTTGCCGGCCAGCGGCTCGATCATGGCGAGTGCCGCCTCCGGACCGTCACGCTTCGAGACGGCAACGGCCCGGTTGAGGGTAATCACCGGCGAGGGCTGCAGCCGTTCGAGCGCTTGGTACAGCAGGTCGATCTGCGCCCAGTCGGTGTCTTCAGGGCGTTCCGCCCGCGCATGCAGGGCAGCGATCGCGGCCTGGATCTGATAGGCGCCGGGCTGGCGGTGGCGCATCGCCCTGTCGATCAGCGCCAGCGCCTCATCAATCAGTGGGCGGTTCCACAATCCGCGATCCTGGTCTTCGAGCAGGATGACGGCGCCATCGGCATCGAAACGGGCGCGCGCGCGGGAATGCTGTATCATCATCAGCGCCGTCAGCCCCATGATCTCCGGTTCCGCGGGAAAAAGCTCCAGCAGCAGACGCCCGAGCCGGATCGCCTCCTCGCAGAGATCGGCCGAGACGCTTTCCGGGCCGTTCATCGCCGAATAGCCTTCGTTGAAGACGAGATAGATCATCGTTGCGACGGCGGCGAGCCGGTCGGCACGATCGGCAACATCGGGCGTTTCGAAAGCAAGGCCGGCCGCCGCGACGCGGGACTTGGCGCGGGTGATGCGCTGCTCCATCGCCGCTTCGCTGACGAGAAAGGCGCGGGCAATCTGCTTGACCGAAAGGCCCGAGACGATGCGCAGAGCCAGCGCGATCTGCTGGGTTGCCGGCAGAGCCGGGTTGCTGCAGACGAACAGCAGCCGAAGAATGTCGTCGCGATATTGCGAGCCATCCAGCCGGTCGGCGAGATTGCTCTCCTGATCCTCGAGATCGGAGAGCATTTCCTCCGGTGGCAGCGCCGTCTCGCGGGACTGGCGCCGGACCTTGTCGATGCCGCTGTTGCGGCCGACGAAGATCAGCCACGCCGCAGGATCGCGCGGCGGGCCACTCTTCGGCCAGGTCTTCAAAGCCCGGATGCAAGCCTCCTGGAACGCTTCCTCGGCCGTATCGAGATTACGGAAATAGCGCAGCAATGCGCCCACTGCCTGCGGCCGGGCTGAAACGAGTGCGAGGTCTATCCAGGCTGTGTCTGTCATGAAGCAAGCTCACTGGGTTTGTAGATGGCAAGGGGTCGGATTTCGTAGGAGCCGGCCGCCGGGTTGGCAGAACTCAGATCACGAGCAAATTCGAGTGCTTCGTCCATAGACGCGCAGTCGACGACATAGAAGCCGAGCAACTGTTCCTTGGTTTCGGCGAAAGGGCCGTCGGTGACGATCGTCTCGCTGTGAGTGTGCCGAAGCGTCGTCGCCGTTGTCGTTGGCATCAGGCGGGCCACCGGCCCAAGTTTTCCGGCTTCAGCATATTTGCTCTGTACGGCCGCCAAGTCACGCATGACCTTATCATCCTGCTCCTTGCTCCACTCACTGGTGACATTTTCGTTGTTGTAGCAAAACACGGCGTAAAGCATCGGAACTCCTGCTCCTGAAACAAAGACGGTGGCGGCAAGGAATAGCCGACAACCCAGCTGAAAAAAACAGGGCCGGTGGTGCTTTCGCCCACCGGCCCGCAATGCGTGTAAGAAGGGAACGCTCAGACGTTCTCGCGGCACTCTAACTTGGGGTCGACGGCCGGCCGAGAAAAGAGGCGAAGAAGTCGCCCGTCGATTGCTGCCAGACCCGCTGCAATCAGCGCCATGCCGAGAAAGTGCTTGGGCTCCAGCGTCTCGCCCAGGAACGTCGCGCCAAGCAGAATGGCGCTGACCGGGATCAGGAAGGTGACGAGCATCAGGTTGGTGACTCCAGCCGTTTCCAGGATGCGGAAGAACAGGACATAAGCGAGCGCCGTGGAGACCAGAGCAATGCCGACGATTGCGGCCCAGACGTCGAGGCCGGGCATCGTAAGCGTCCAGGGATGATCGACGAGCAGCGACAGCGGCACCAGCATGATGCTGGCAGCAGAGACCTGGCCGGTGGCCGTCACGATCGGTGCCACGCCCATGCGCTTGAAGCGGCGGGCAAAGACACCGGCGAGCGAATAGGAGAGCGCCGCACCGAGAACGGCAAGCTGAGCAACAAGGTTCGAGCCGAGCCCGCCGAGTGCCGCCGGACCAATCATCATGGCAACGCCCAGGAAACCGACGACCACGCCGGCGAAGCGGTTGACGGTCAGCTTCTCGTCATCGGTCAGCAGATGCGCGACGATCACGCCGAAAAGCGGCGTGGTGGCGTTGAGGATCGAGGCGAGGCCGCTGGCGATATGCGTCTGCCCCCAGACGATGAGCGAAAAGGGGATGAGATTGTTGAGCAGCCCCATGCCGAAGAACGCCAGCCACACACGCGGGTCCCGCGGCATCGACAGTCCCGCAAGGCGCAGGAAAACGAGCAGTGCGACCGCCGCGAGGCTGACCCTCAGCGCCACGATCGTAAATGGCGGCAGCGCCTTGACGGCGATACCGATGAAGAAGAAGGAGCCGCCCCAGAGGAGAGAGAGCATGATCAACATGCCCCATTCCCGCGCTCCCATGACCTTGGCCTGAACCGGCTGCACCATCGCGAAAACCCTCATTTGTTTATCTGACTAAATCGAAACGGTGTTGACCGTCGTGAATTTATGCCATTATTCTCAGCATATTACGCTTCGGACAAACGATCATTTCTCGCTGGATGATTGAGTTTGGTTAAACCATGACCACATCCCTTCCCTCCCTTGCATCGCTTCGCGCCTTCGAGGCGACGGCGCGTCATTCAAGCGTCACCAAGGCCGCGCACGAACTCAACGTCACGCCGGGCGCCGTCAGCCTGCAGGTGCGGGAGCTGGAGCAGACGCTGGGTGTAACGCTCTTCGAACGAAGGCCCAGGCAACTGGTTCTGACGGAAGACGGCAGCCTCTATTTCGCAACGCTCCGACGTGCCTTCCGCATGATGCGGGAGGCAACCGAGGAGCTGACGGCGCGCAAACGTGCGCCGGTGCTGACGGTGAGCTGCACGCCGACCTTCGCCGCGCAATGGCTGGTGCCGCGCATCGGCGCCTTCGAACAGAAGGTGCCTGGCATCGACGTCCGCATCAGCACCACGAACCGGCTGACGGATTTTAACAGTGACGGCGTCGACGTCGCCATCCGGCATGGGCTCGGCCGGTATGACGGTCTGGTCAGCGAACGGCTGATCGACGACGACCCGGTTCCGGTCATCCATCCGGCGCTTCGGGCCAAACTGCCGCTCGACACGCCCAGCGACCTCGCCCGCCATGCGCTGTTGCACGACGTGCACCGCCAGGACTGGCGGCTGTGGCTGGATGCGGCAGGGGCCGAAGGGGTGGATCCCGGGCGCGGGCCGGTCTTCGTCAACAGCAACGGCGCCATCGAGGCGGCCAAGGCCGGCGACGGGGTCGCCCTGGTGCGCCTGTCGCTCGTGGCGCGGGAGCTTGCGGAAGGCCTGCTGGTTGCCCCCTTCCCGGAGGGAGTGATGACCGGCCTTGCCTATCACCTCGTCTATCCGCCGGCCGCTCTCGACCGACCGCCTGTCGTCGCCTTTCGCAGCTGGATCATCGCGGAGGCCCGCACATCGCAGGTCGTCGAGGACCAGCCGATCAGGCCGTCTCAGCGACCGACGTTGAAGGCGGTGCGTTAGCCCAAACGAAAAAAGGCCCGGAAAACCGGGCCTTTTCTTTGAAACAGTCAGCTGCGACTATTCGTTGATCAGACGCTTCAGAAGCTCGATCTCGTGGCTGAGTTTGGTATCGCCCGAAATCAGCTCTTCGATCTTGCGCACGGCATGCAGCACCGTCGTGTGGTCACGTCCGCCGAAGCGACGGCCGATCTCCGGGAAGGAGCGCGGCGTCAGCGTCTTCGACAGATACATGGCGATCTGGCGCGGCTTGACGATGACGCGGGTGCGACGGTTGGAGACGAGCTCCTGGCGCGAGACGTTATAATGCTTGGCGACGACGCGCTGGATGTCCTCGATCCTCACGCGGCGTGGTTCGCCGGCATTGACGAGGTGGCCGAGCAGTTCATCGACGCGCTCGATCGAAAGCTGCGGCTCGAAGGAACGACGGAACAGAAGCTGGTTGAACGCGCCTTCCAGCTCGCGGCCGCTCGCCGTCACATTGCGGGCGACATGGCTCAGGATATCGCCGGGAATGTCGAGCGATCCATCGTCCTGGCGGGCGACGTCCAGCCGACGCTTCAGCATTTCGAGGCGCATGTCGTAGTCGGGGCCGTCCATCTCGATGGCGACACCGCCCTGGAGACGCGAGCGAACGCGGCTGTCGAGCGATTCCAGTTCCCACGGAGCGCGGTCGGCGGCGACGACGACCTGCTTGGCGGAGTCGAGCAGCATGTTCAAGAGATGGCAGAACTCGTGCTGGATCGACTTACCCTGCAGGAACTGCATGTCGTCGATGATCAGCAGATCGATGTTGCGCAGCGACTCCTTGAGCGACAGCGCATCGTTGTCGCGAATGGCGGTGGCGAAACGCCACATGAAATATTCGGCCGTCAGATAAACGACACGCGGTGCACGCGCGCTCTGCAGCGCCTGGATGGCGATGGCCTGCAGGAGGTGCGTCTTGCCGAGACCGACGCTCGAATGGATGAAGAGCGGGTTGAACCGCACGGCACCGGCGCCGGCTTCCGCGATCGTCCGGGCAGCGGCAAGCGCCACGCGGTTCGAGGAACCCTCGACGAAGCTTTCGAAATTATAGCGCTGGTCGAGCGGCGAGCCGAAAAGCGGCGCCTGGACAGGCCTCTGTACGCTCGCAATCGCCGCTGCGGCAACGGTTGCGACCGGCTGGGCTGCTGCCGGACGGCGCGCCGGTGCGGTTGGAGCCGCTTCGGTCGCCTGCGGCAACACGTCTTCCTGTGTCGTCGGCCGGGCGCCACGGGTCGCGGTGCGCACCAGGATTTCGACCTTCAGAATCTCGCCGTCTTCCTGCTGGAAGAGCGACGTGATGAGATCGAGATAACGATTGTTGATCCAGGACTTCAGGAACGTGGTCGGCACCGAGAGGCGCACGACGCTCTTGGATACGGAATGGAGCTTCAGACGCCCAAACCAGCTCGCAAAGACATCCGGACCGACCTGAGCCTTGAGACGCGCACTTACTCGCTCGAACAGTGCGTCGTGCCTCATGTCGACTTTTTCCCCCGCCGCCTGAGATAGATTGCTTCCGGCTTGGAATGCGTCTCCTTCTTTCTGAAGTGCGCCCGCCGTCACCAAATTCATCTGCATTTTGCCGCCTTCCAGTTCATGTTCAGATGCCGTCATCACTGCCGGCGTCATCTCGTATGTCCGTCGCCCGCGGCGCCCCGAAAGGCCATGCCGCACTCGCCGAACGTCACAGTCGCAGTCGACGCCGGGCTCCTCATCTCCCGCCTCGCTGCGCGCTACGCGCATCCACCAGCCCACCTGTGGCCGGAGATGTCCCCTCGCGCCTCTTGTCAACAATCCTCCGGTGCGCTTCCGCACCGCCTCGGATCCTCCTCCTCGTCAACAGCTCTTCGCACCCTCGTACGAAGCGATGAGCCGCGCGTTGGACCTTTGTCTGCCGGCAGGCGCCGCTTGCACCCGCCGTCACGAGCCAAGCCCCGCCACACAACCATAGGACGAAAGCTCCTCACCCGGAGTGGAACGAACCATCCGGTTTTTTCACCTTCGACTTGTCTGATTGAACGACGCGGAGCCGCCCTGATACAAAGGACAGAAACATCGAAACCATTTCTTCGAAATGGCGTCTTCTGCTTCCTTTACAGATGTGGTCCGTGTCCCCTGTGGAGGGCATTTAGGCAGGATCGATGGGCAAGATCAATCGCGATTTTTAAGCAACCTTAGGCACTGACCGTTGACTCTCAGCCTGCCTTTTGCTTGCCGCATTCCGAGTCCGTGAAGAATCGCTTTTGAATCAAGGGTTTTGATTTTTCGCCCTTTGCTTAGCTGGCGAAAAAGAAAAAAAATAAAAAATCGCTTGACTCATTACGGGGTCAGGAGAGCCCCGGCCAGAGACATCCTTTTGATAAGGACCTCCCGTATGTCATTGAATTTATTTCATAAATTTTGTCATCGCATTGACACAACGTAATACCGTCGGATTAACCATCGCGATGACAGAAGTATGAATCCGAAAAGCCCGGCGCAAGGGCCGGGCTTTTCGTCAACAGATTTTTCTTAGCCGGATTAGGCCGAAAGCGACTTCACGCGCTGCGCGAGGCGCGAAACCTTGCGCGATGCAGTGTTGGCGTGCAGGACGCCCTTGGTGGCTGCGCGCATCAGCTCGGGCTGAGCTGCCTTGAGCGCTGCGGCTGCAACTGCCTGATCGCCGGTAGCGATCGCTTCTTCGACCTTGCGGATGAAGTTGCGAACGCGCGAACGACGGGCCTTGTTCACTGCGGTGCGGCGTGCGATCTTGCGGGTCGCCTTTTTCGCCGAAGTTGTATTGGCCATTGGTGCCTCTCTTCGAAAACTGACATGAACTCCGCCCTCGCCGTGCCGGGTCACTGCGACCTGTCATCAAAGCAATTCGGGAATATTTCCGGAAAGCCCAAAATGGCGTTCCAAACTGAGGGCGGCGTATAGCGGGAAACAGCCGCCCCGTCAACGCGCATTTTCTAGAATCTGCGCCGTGCTCTGGCTTAGATCACGATGGTCTTGGGTCTGATCGACCCAAAACCATAAACGTGATCGTTTCTAACAGGCTTGAGCGGGATGCGGGCGGAAAACCGTAAACACTATTCCTCATCCCGCTCTAGCGATGTTTGAACTCCGGCTTACGCTTGGCGACGAAGGCGGCCATGCCTTCTTTCTGGTCTTCGGTCGCAAACAGCGAATGGAAGAGACGCCGCTCGAAACGAAGGCCTTCGGCGAGCGTCAGCTCGAGAGAGCGGTTCACCGCCTCCTTCGCCATCATGACCGCCGGCAGCGAGAAGGATGCGATCTTCTCTGCGGCAGCCAGCGCTTCCTCCATCAATTTCTCCGACGCCACCACACGCGAAACGAGTCCTGCGCGTTCCGCCTCCGCCGCGTCCATCATGCGGCCGGTCAGAACCAGGTCCATCGCCTTCGCCTTGCCGACGGCGCGCGTTATGCGCTGCGAGCCACCCATGCCGGGAATGACGCCGAGGGTGATTTCGGGCTGGCCGAACTTCGCGGTCTCGGAGGCGATGATGAAGTCACACATCATCGCCAGCTCGCAGCCTCCGCCGAGCGCATAGCCAGAGACAGCGGCGATCACCGGCTTGCGGGCCGCAGCCACCTGGTCCCAGCCGCCAATGAAATCGCCAAGATAGCTGTCGACGAAATCGAGCGCCTGCATCTCCTTGATGTCGGCGCCGGCTGCAAATGCCTTCTCCGAGCCGGTGACGACGACGGCGCCGATCTCCTTGTCGGCATCGAAGGCCTTCAGCGCTGCGGCAAGCTCGCGCATGACGGTCGAATTCAGCGCATTCAGCGCCTGCGGACGGTTGAGCGTCACGAGGCCGACGCGGCCGCGCGTTTCGACCAGCAGCGTTTCGTAGGTCATTCCTGTTTCCTCCGGTTCATCTCCGACGCCAGGCCGCGGACAGCCCGACGTTCATTTCTGGCAATGCGGGCAATAGAAGGTCGACCGGCCCGCCTGCACGATACGGGCGACCGTACCGTTGCAGCCCTGCGTGCGGCAAGCCTCTCCTTCGCGGTCGTAGACGGAGAAGGAGTGCTGGAAGTAACCGAGCGAGCCGTCGGCCTGGATGTGGTCCTTCAGCGACGAGCCGCCAGCCGCAATGGCATCGGTAATCACCTCGCGGATCGCGTCCGTCAGGCGCACCAGGCCATCTTTGGGCTTGCCACGCTTGTCGACGAGTTCGCCCGCGGGCTTCACCGGCGACAGGCTCGAGCGCCAGAGCGCCTCGCAGACATAGATATTGCCGAGACCGGCGATGTTCTTCTGATCGAGCAAGGCCGCCTTCAGCGGCTGCGCCTTGCCGGAAAAGCGTACAGCGAGATAGGCGGCATCGAGCGCGTTTCCGGTCGGCTCCTCGCCAAGCGCGCGAAAATAGGCGTGGCTTGACACCGTGTCGCGGCGGGCAAGATCCATGAAACCGAAACGACGCGGGTCGTTGTAGATCACCCGCACCGGGCCTTCGGCGCCGTCGAGATGAAAGATGACGTGATCGTGCTTCTCGTCCTTGCCGCGCGGATGGTGAAACTCGCCCGGCGTCGCTGCAGCCGGCCCTGCCTCGATGCGGAAGGAACCGGACATACCGAGATGGGCGATGATCACGTCGCCGGCTTCCAGATCGATCATCAGGTACTTCGCCCGCCGTGACAGCGAGACAATGCGCTGGCCGGCAACGGTCGAAGAAAAATTCTCCGGAAACGGGAAGCGCAGGTCCGGACGGCGCAATTCCGCATTGACGATCCGCGCGCCCTCCATGGTCGGCGCCAGGCCGCGCTTGACGGTTTCGACCTCGGGCAACTCCGGCATAAATGCACTCCTACGATCTCAGCCACCGGATGCGGTGGTTGGCATTTCCTTGGCGGCCTTCTTATCCTATAGGGAGTGCGCTATGCCGCAGGCGCGGTCCCGTCCACGAGATAGCGCGGATGGGGCCTTTTCGCTATGGTGCCGGAAAAATTGGTTCAGGTGGAGTTCTTCGTATGACGGATCAGCGCGTATCGGCCGATGGCGGCATGGAAACATCCTTCGGTTTCCGCAATGTCGACGCCGGCGAAAAGCAGCCGCTCGTCAACGACGTCTTCCATAAGGTGGCGAAGCGCTACGACATCATGAACGACGTGATGTCGGCCGGCCTACACCGCGCCTGGAAGGACGCGATGATCGCCGCCCTCAACCCGCCGCGCCGCGAAGACTACAAGGTTCTGGACGTTGCCGGCGGCACCGGCGATATCGCCTTCCGCATCATCGAGGCCTCCGACCGCAAGGCGCATGCGACCGTGCTCGACATCAACGGCTCGATGCTCGCCGTCGGCGCCGAACGGGCGGAGAAGAGGAAGCTTTCCGCCAATCTCGAATTCGTCGAGGCCAATGCCGAGGAACTGCCCTTCGAGGCCAATTCCTTCGACGCCTATACGATCGCCTTCGGCATTCGCAACGTGCCGCGCATCGACGTGGCGCTGAAAGAGGCGCACCGGGTGCTGAAGCGCGGCGGTCGCCTGCTGGTACTGGAATTCTCCGAAGTGGAGATGCCGCTGCTCGATCGCTTCTATGATGCCTGGTCGTTCAACGCGATCCCGAAATTCGGCAAGCTGATCACCGGCGACGAGGCGCCCTACCAGTATCTGGTGGAATCGATCCGCAAGTTCCCGAACCAGCGCAACTTCGCGACGATGATCAAGGAGGCCGGCTTCTCACGCGTCTCCTTCACCAATTACACCGGCGGCATCGCAGCGCTGCATTCCGGCTGGAAAATCTGAACCCGATGAGCACGCCTGGAACATATGTCCGCCTTGCGCGGATCGGGTGGGTTCTCGTGCGCGAAGGCGTCGTCTCAGCCGTCCCAACCGAGCATCTGCCGTCGTTTGCCCGTTTCGCCCAGAAGGCGGCAGGACTTCTGGCGCGCCGCAGGGTGCCGGGCGAGGAACGCAGCGACCGCTTGTCACGCGCGGTCGCCCGCCTCGGGCCCTCCTATGTCAAGATCGGTCAGTTCCTGGCGACGCGCCCGGATGTCGTCGGCGCAGAGTTCGCGGCCGACCTGTCGCTCTTGCAGGACAGCATGGCGACCTTCCCGCAGAGCGAGGCGAAGGCCGCAATCGAAGGTTCGCTCGGCCGCAAGGTCGAGGACCTCTACGCCGAGCTCTCCGAACCGATGGCGGCCGCCTCGATCGCGCAGGTGCATCCGGCCATCGTGCTTCGCGACGGCAAGCCCGAAAAGGTCGCCGTCAAGGTCATCCGCCCCGGCGTGCGCCAGCGTTTCGCCTCCGATATCGAGGCGATGTATCTCGTCAGCCATATGCAGGAACGGTTCCTGCCCTATACGCGCCGGCTGAAGCCGGTCGAGGTCACCAAGACTCTGGAGCAGACGACGAAGATCGAAATGGACCTTCGTCTGGAGGCCGCCGCCCTTTCCGAGCTTGGCGAAAACACCAAGGACGATTCCGGCTTCCGCGTGCCGAAAGTCGATTGGGAACGGACCGGGCGCGACGTCGTCACGATGGAATGGATCGACGGCGTCAAGATGTCGGATATCGAGGGGTTGCAGGCCGCCGGACACGACCTCAACGAGCTTGCCGAGACGCTTATTCAGTCCTTCCTGCGCCACACGCTGCGCGACGGCTTCTTCCATGCCGACATGCACCAGGGCAATCTCTTCGTCGACGATGCCGGCCATATCGTCGCCGTCGACATGGGCATCGTCGGCCGTCTCGGCAAGAAAGAGCGCCGGTTCCTGGCGGAAATCCTCTTCGGCTTCATTACCCGTGACTACCAGCGCGTCGCCGACGTGCACTTCGAGGCGGGCTATGTGCCTTCGCATCACGACGCCGCGAGCTTCGCCCAGGCGATCCGCGCGATCGGCGAGCCGATCCACGGCCAGCCGGCCGAAACCATTTCGATGGCGAAGCTCTTGACGCTGCTCTTCGAGGTCACTGAACTCTTCGACATGCAGACGCGCCCCGAGCTCGTCATGCTGCAGAAGACCATGGTGGTCGTCGAAGGTGTGGCCCGCACGCTCAATCCGCGCTTCAACATGTGGAAGGCTTCGGAACCGGTCGTCGGCAAATGGATTCGCGACAATCTCGGACCGAAGCGCATCGTCACGGATCTGCGCGACGGCCTGCACGCGGCGCTCCGGCTCGCCGAGGCCGCCCCCGAGATCGCCGCCCGCACGGAAAAATTCTCCAGCGAGATCATGGCGATGAGCGAGAACGGCCTGCGCTTCGACGCCGAGACGGCGCACGCGATCGGCAAGGCGGAGGCCCGGCATACCCGTTCAGGCCGCGTCGCCCTCTGGCTGATCGCCGCCACGCTCGTCTATATCGCCTGGCAGGTCACCTGATCGCGGCGCGCAGAGCGTTCTGCGCGTTCTGCGGACTTGCCTTTCCACTTGCGCTTGTTATTCTTCCGCCATGGACAATCGCTCGACAATCGCAATGGTGCTTTGCACGCATACCCCAGGGGTGTGCGGGAGACCTGTTGCGCTGATTTAAGCGAAATGTCCCCCACCAACCCTGCCGAGGCGAGCAGGGTCGGGTCCTGTTTCCTCGGCGCAAAGAGAGGAAACAATGACCGAAACACACGCTCCTCCTGAAACCAAGATCCGCGCGGCGCGCATCGTCGACTGGGAGGCGGTCGCCGCCTTGATGAGCCAGCCAGGCATCCGATCTGGAACACTCCGACTGCCCTTTTCCACCCCGGAACAAACGCGCAAGTGGATCGAGACAAGATCGGACGACGACACGGTCATCGTTGCCGAACGCGACGGGCATATAGTCGGCATGGCCGGCCTGCACCGCAGCAAGGGACGTCGTCAGCATTCGGCTGCCCTTGGCATCAGCGTCGATGACAATCACCGTGGCGAAGGCATCGGTAAGGCACTGCTTACGGCTTTGATCGATGCCGCCGACAACTGGCTGGGCATCAGCCGCATCGAGCTCACGGTCTTCACCGACAACGAGTCTGCGATCGCACTCTACCGCAAGGCGGGTTTCGAGATGGAGGGCACACACAGGGCCTATGCGCTCAGGAACGGCGCATTGGCCGACGTCTTCGCGATGGCGCGCATCCGCACTCCTAGCGGATCGCGCGCTGCCTGACGGGCGGCAATGCGCCGATCGGCACCGGTCATGGCCGGGTTCGCAGCCCCCTTGGCAGCAGCCGGCCATGACCATGTTCCATCCGGAACTGCGCGCTTATCCGCGATGTGAGACCTTCTTCTCATGGATGACGAAGCGATCATCCCAACCAATCCAGAGGAGAGACCATCATGCGCAAGATCATCATCGCAGCCGTTGTTGCCGTTACCGCCGCCGTCTCCTTTGCCGCCCCGTCGCAGGCCGGCGGTTTCTCGATCGGCTTCAGCAATGGCCACTACGGTCATGGCTGGGGTGGGCATGTCGGCTATGTCGGCGACTACTACGGCGGCCCCTATTATTACGAAGACGAACCGTACTGCTTCCTCAAGAAGGTCAAGCGCTACGACCACTACGGCAACGTCTACTTCAAGAAAATTCGCATCTGCCGCTGATGCACTCAAGAAGGGCGAGGGGCAAAAGCCCGGTCGGTTTTCCGGTCGGGCTTTTCCGTTCGGCCTGCCTTCGCCATTCGCCGACGGTCAATTCGATTCCGCTTCGAGTAAAACTGTAGTAGCTCCAGTTCCTGGTCATTCTGAATTCCACATCGAGGAGAACCGGTCATGGATCTTGGTATTGCTGGAAAGCGCGCGCTGGTGCTCGGCGGCAGCAAGGGATTGGGCCGCGGCATTGCCGAGGCGCTGGCAAGCGAAGGCGTCATCGTTGCGCTGACCGGTCGCGATGCCGCATCGGCGGCCAAGGTCGCAAGCGACATCGGCCCGTCGGCGCGGGGCTACGCGCTCGACCTCTCGAAACCCGATATGCTCGACCGCCTGCTGGATCGGCTCGAAGCCGATTTCGGCGCGATCGACATTCTGGTGCTGAATGGCGGCGGACCGCCGCCCTCGCCGGCCTCGGCGATCGAGCCCGATTTCTGGCGGGCGCAATTCGAAACCATGGTGCTGGCCGGCATGCGCATCACCGGACGGCTGCTGCCCGGCATGCGGGAACGCCGGTTCGGACGCATCATCGCCGTCGCCTCCACCAGCATCCGCGAGCCGATCGTCGGGCTCACCGCCTCGAATGCGCTCAGAAGCGCTGTTGCAGGCTGGCTGAAGACACTTGCCGGCGAGGTCGCAGCCGAGGGCGTGACCGTCAACCTGCTTCTTCCAGGGCGGCTTGCCACCGACCGCACGCTCAGCTTCGACCGGATGGATGCCGAAAGCGAGGGCGTCGATATCGCCACGGTCGCGGCGCGCAGCCAGCAGGAGATCCCGCTTGGGCGCTACGGCACGCCGGCGGAATTCGGCGCGGCCGCGGCCTTCCTCGCCAGCCGCCAAGCAAGCTACATCACCGGCGTCGCGTTGCCCGTCGACGGCGGTCTCAGCCGCTCGATGCTCTAGGGCCGTTCAGGACAGCGTCCGTCCACGGATGGTGTGATTATCCGTCAGATCACACCTCGCTTCTGGTACCCATCACCTCCGGGCTGATGACCAGGTGGAATGCAATCGGCTCGCCGTGGCCCTGAAGCCTCAGCAATCGACCACGGTCGCGAATGCTATGAGCAGATCCAGGTCGAACGGCAACGCATTCATATTTCCCCTTTTCATCATTCATACATTTAATTTCCAAATGGATGGCCCGCCACCTACGGTCGGCGTCCAGGGCGCCATGCCGGGCGCGGGACAGGTTCGGCAAGACGCGCATCTTGCGCCCTTGAAAAGGTCACGGGCCGGCTCAAGTAAGCACGAGATCGCAAAGAGCGAGAGCGGCACGAAAGCGCGGCCAATTCCGGGCTTCCACGTCTCGCCCTTAACCGGAACCACTGCGATCGGTCGGCCTGTTCGACCGGTCGGCATGATCGGAAAGACCAAATGCGACCAAGACTATTCGGCTCGCTGGTCGGCGCATCGATCGCCGCCTTCAGCCTTTCACCCGCAGCCGTGGGGGCCTCCATGCTCGAAACCCAACTGATTTCTGCTGCCGAGGCCGGTGATACGGACAAGGTCAAATCGCTGCTGCAACAGGGCGCAAGCATCGAGACCCGTGATGCCAGCGGCGCCACGGCCCTTCTCGTCGCCACCCACGAAAACCGCGTCGATGCGGCACGCGCGCTGATCGAGGCCGGCGCCGACGTCAACGCCAAGGACAAGATCCAGGACAGTCCTTACCTCTACGCCGGCGCACGTGGCCATCTCGAAATCATGAAGCTGACGCTGGCCCATGGCGCCGACCTCAAGAGCACGAACCGCTATGGCGGCACGGCGCTCATTCCGGCCGCCGAGCGCGGCCATGTCGAGACCGTCAAGGCGCTGATCGAAGCCGGCGTCGATATCAACCACGTCAATCGCCTCGGCTGGACAGCGCTGCTTGAGGCGATCATCCTTGGCACCGGCGGCGAAAAGCACACCGAGATCGTGCGGCTGCTGATCAAGGCCGGCGCCGACGTCAACCTCGCCGATGGCGAAGGCGTCAGCCCGCTGAGCCACGCGCGCCAGCGCGGCTACGGCAGCATTGAAACGCTGCTGGTCGACGCCGGCGCGCGTTAGAAAGAACTCCCATGAACCAGGAACAGACCTATCTGGCCGAGGCGGTAACGCTTGCCCGCCGCAACATCGAGGATGGCGGACGGCCCTTCGGCGCTGTCGTCGTCAAGGACGGCGAGATCGTCGGCCGCGGCGTCAACGAGATGCTGTCGACCGGGGACCCGACTTCGCATGCGGAACTCAACGCATTGCGTGCCGCCGCCCGGACGCTCCGCTCCCCGCGGCTCGAAGGTGCTGCCGTCTATGCCAGTGGACAGCCCTGCCCGATGTGCCTTGCGGCCATGCGCATGGCCGGGATCACCGAGATCGCCTATGCGAACTCGAACGCCGATGCCGAATCTTTCGGCCTGTCGACAGCGGCGATCTACGCGGAACTGGCAAAACCGCTTGCCGAGCAGGCCATGCGCTTCCGCCATGTACCGGTCGACGATTCCGACACAACACCGCTCTACGTGACCTGGCAGGAGCGGCAGGGGAACGAATAGCCGGCAGGTGAAACAGCCCTGAGGCGGCCACGGCCGGTGGCCGCCTTGCATTTTCGTTCAGACCACGGCCGAGTGGGAAACCGACGCCCTCAGCCGACAGGGACAGATTGCCGCTGGATAGCTGCCCACTTGCCGAGTACACGCGACGGATGTAATCGCAAAGGGAGTCTTCTTCCTTACTCCCGTCGCTCGACATTCCCACGGAAACCGAGCGCTCCCAGCCTGCAGGTGCCCGTGATGAATGCCTATTCCGAAAAAGCGGGTCGCCGTGTTGCGCTGCTTCTCATCGCGGGTTCCGGCGTGGTGACGATCGCGAAGGGCATGAGCCTGACCTTCCTCGCGATCCGCCTGCAGCGTGATTTTGGCCTCAGCCCCGCAGGCATCGGCGCTCTCATCGGCGCCGGCCCGCTGCTCGGCGCAATCGTCAGCCCCTTTGCCGGCACGCTGTCCGATCGCATCGGCCGAAAAGGGGTGCTGACCGCAGCGCTTTTCATGGCCGGGCTGGCGCTGGCGGGGCTCGGACTGGCGCAATCGATCGCCGCCTTCGCGCTGGCGCACATCGTGTCTGCCGTCGCAGCCGCCGTCTACGAACCGGTTGCGCGTGCCTTGATGAGCGATGCAGCGCCTGAGCATCTGCGCCTTAAAGTCTTCTCCTGGCGTTATCTCGCCATCAATGCCGGCTGGGCCATCGGGCCGCTGATCGGCGTCTGGGTCGGTGCTGCCTATTCGACGCTGTTCGTCAGCGCCGGCGTCATGCACGCAGCCTTCGGCCTGGTGCTCTTCTTGAACGTGCCCGAAGCCGGCAACAGGCAGATGATCCAAACCAAAGGGGCAACACAGGCTGCCGGTGGCTGGCGCGGGCTTGTTGCCGCCCTGCGCGACCGAAGGCTGGTATTCTTCGTCATCGGCGGCACGCTGCTCTTGGCCGTTCATGGTCAATGGTCGGTGACCTTGTCGCAGTATCTCAACACCGGCTTTGCGGATGGCGTCACCCTCTTCGCGCTCCTGGTTTCGACCAATGCCGCAACGGTGCTGATCGCCAGCACGCCTGCCCGCTTCGTCATCGAACGGATCGGCGCGCTGCCGGCACTGTCACTCGGCTGCCTCTTGTTTCTGCTTGGCGAAGTCGGTTTTGCGGCCTCGTCCGGAATGGAAATGCTCGTCGCCTCGATGATCCTCTTCACCATCGGCGAGGTGCTCGTCGTGCCCTCGGAATATGTGCTGGTCGATGGTATCTCCGATGCCGGCAATCGCGGCACCTATTTCGGCGCCCATTCGCTCTCGACGGTCGGGAACTTCCTTGGGCCACTGATCGGCGGCCTGGCACTCGGCACCATCGGCGGCGCCGGCATGTTCCTGCTGTTTGCATTTCTTTCGGCGGCAAGCGCGCTTCTGTTTGCGATCGGCCACTCCATGCCGCCGCCGCGCCCTGAGACCGCGCGCGCCGATGCGTCCGACGGTGGCGCCATTAGCGGCGATCTCCTGCGGCTGGGTCAATTCGCCTAGCGCCGTTATCCTCCCGTCGCAGGCGCCGACGAGGCGTTGATCTGCTGTTGCACCCGTTCGAGCGGCCCCGGCGCCAACGCCGCTGGCGGCTGATACGGATTGGAGAAGGCATAGATCAGAAACAGAATGATGCCCGTGTACGCGCCGAAGAGGCAGAGCAGCAGCAGATTGCGCCGCATTGGCGGGAAGGAATAATAGGCGAGCGCGATGAAGATGACGCCGGAGAGTGCCGCGAACCAGAAGATACTGTCGATCGAGTCCGCGACATTGCTTTCCCGCTTGGTCCGGCTTTGCGAGATGTCGTGCAGCCGCTCCAGCATCTGGCTGCGCAGGCTCTCCTGGCGCTTGTCGGCCGGGACCAGGTTCAGCACGTGCTGATAGGCGCGATCCCAGTGCACCCAAGCCTGTGGTGAAAGACGTCCCTTGTCCGCCAGTGACTGCCATTCACCATCGATCACCTCGGCCGCATAGGCGGAGATCGCCTGCTGGATCGGCGCCTTGACGGCTTCACCGTAACGTTCGGCGTCGTAGAAGATGTCAGCGGTCGCCCCGGCTTCGGTAGCCATCTCGTATTTGAGCTGCTGGTACTCGACCATCTCCTGCGCAAAGACCAGCGCGAGGATCAAGCCATGCAGCGCCGAAATGCGAAAGATGACCAAACTGGCAAGTTCCTTTTCGTGCCCTTCCGCCTCGCCGCCCATGATCAGCCGCATTGCAAAGTAGGACGCGAGCGTCAGGGCGACCGTGCCGAAGACGAATAAGGCACCGAGCAACATCTCGACGATCATTTTCCCCTCCGCCGGCCGCCGATAACATCGGCAATTCTGAGCGTCGAGGCCTGGAAACACAACGCCTCGCTTTATTAGCAAATGCACGCAACAGCTGTCTTGCCTGCAGGCAAACCGCTATGTTTGCAGCCGCCGCCACCATTTCGACATTGCCAACCCGTAAGCGCCGCGCCGAAACAGGAGTAAAAACAACATCATGACCGCCCCAAGCGAACAGACAGTCCTCAAGCAATCGATCGCGGCCACCGTCGTCGTCGGGGTGACGGGCGTGATCTTCGGTCTGCTTTCGGGCTCGGTTTCCATCGTCTTCGACGGCGTGTTCTCGGCCGTCGATGCCTCCATGACCGTGCTTGCGCTCGGCGTGACGCAACTGATCCCGAAGCAGAGCAAGCGGTTCCAGATGGGTTTCTGGCATATCGAGCCCATGGTGCTGCTCTTCAATGCCGGGCTGCTGACGCTGCTTTCCTTCTACGCGATGGTCAACGCCGTCGGATCGCTCCTGTCGGGTGGCAACCATCTCGCCTTCGACTGGGCGATTGCCTATGCCGCCGTCGTCGTGGTGATCTGCCTCGTCATGTTTTTCTACATTCGCCGGGCAAACCGGCCGATCGGCTCGGAGTTCCTGGCGCTCGACGTGCGTGCCTGGGCGATGTCCGGTGCGATCACCTCGGCCCTGCTCGTCGCCTTCGTGATCGCCGCGGCGTTGAAGGGTACGGCTTACGAACACTGGACGCCCTATGTCGACCCGGCGATCCTGATCGTGCTGACGCTCTGCCTTATTCCGCTGCCGATCCGCACGGTCTTCCAGGCATTGAAGGAGATCTTCCTGGTCGCGCCTGCCGAACTCGACGAGCGCGTGCGTCAGGCGGCGGCAAATGCGGTCGCGCGCCACGGCTTTGCCGACTATCGCACCTATGTCGCCAAGGTCGGGCGCTCCAAGACGATCGAGGTCTATCTTATCGGAACGCCGGAAACCAAGGTCGGCACCCTCGCCGAACTCGACCGGATCCGCGCCGAGGTCGGCGAGGAGATCGGCGATCCCGGCCACGACCGCTGGCTGACGATCGCCTTTACCGGCGAAGCGCGCTGGGCTGAGTAATCTTCCCCCGTCAGGAAAGCTCGATCCGCCTGTTGATGCCGATCGCCTCCAGGAAGGCGTGGTCGTGGCTGACGACGAGCAGCGCGCCGTCATAGGCTCTGAGACCCGCCTCGACCGCCTCGACGGATTCGATATCCAGATGGTTGGTCGGCTCGTCGAGGATCAAGAGCTGCGGTGGGCTGCTGCCGCCGAGCACGCAGGCAAGCCCTGCACGCAGCATCTGGCCGCCGCTGAGGCTCGAAACGACCTGCAAGGCCGCGTCTGCCCGGAACATGAAACGGGCGAGCGCCGCGCGGCAGTCGTTCTCGCTGGCGTCAGGATTAAGTTGCCGGAAATTGTCACGGATCGAAAGACGGGGATCGATCAGGCTCACCTGCTGGTCGAGCATGGCGTATTCGACCAGGACACGCACATTGCCGGACCATGGCTTGAGATCACCGGTCAACAGCGACAGCAGCGTCGTCTTGCCCGAGCCGTTGCGGCCGGTGAGTGCTACGCGCTCGGGGCCGACGATCGAGAGCGACAGCCGGTCGATCACTGGCGTTCGCGGCTGATAACCCGCAGTGACGGCATCGACCTGCAGCACGCCCCGGCCGGCGGGCAGGCCGGTCGCAGGCAGGCGGACGGTCAGCGGCTGCAGGATTTCGATGCGTTCGCGTGCCTCGGCCACATCGCCGATCGCAGAATCGCGGCGGCGCTCGGCAAGACGGGCATTGTCGCCGCCCGTCTTCTCGCTGCGCTCCTTCCTCGCATCGAGCAGCAGCAGCGGCTCATCCCCCTTGGCCCGCTTACGGCGGCCTGACGCGTCCTTGCGCGCCTTGCGCTCGGCTATCTCTTGCGTTTTTCGTTGGACCTCGGCCAGACGGCGCTCCGCGTCGGCGAGATCGTGACGGGCCGACGCGAGCTCGATCGCCTTGCGCTCGCGGTAGTGGCTCCAGTTGCCGCCATAGGTCGTGGCGCCGAGCGATGTCAGCTCGACGATCGCATCCATCGTCTCCAGGAGTTCGCGGTCATGGCTGACGACGATGGCGCCGCCGCGCCAGCCCGCCATCAACGCGGCAACGGCAGCCCGCCCCTCGCGGTCGAGATTGTTGGTGGGTTCGTCGAGCAGGATGAAATCCGGTTCCTGGAAGACGAGGGCGGCAAGCTTCACGCGGGTCATCTGCCCGCCGGAAAGTGCTGCAAGGCGCGTCCCCGCCGACGCCTCCAGACCGACGCGCGCAAGTGCTGCCTCCAGCCGGGATTCGAGCGTCCAGTCGGCCGCGGCAAGCTCGTCCATGCTGGCCAGCCCTTCTTCCGCACGCTTGAGGACGCCAAGCGCATCGCGGATGCCAAACAGGTCGGCGACGGTTTCATTGTCCGCGACCTGGACGGTCTGGCTGAGCATGCCGAGGCTGCCCGTGACCGTAACCTTGCCGGCCTGCGGCGCGAGTGAACCTTCGATCAGCCGCAGGAGCGTCGACTTGCCGACGCCGTTGCGGCCGACGAGACCGGTGCGCAAAGCACCAAAGCTCAGGTCGAGATTGGAAAAGAGGCTTCGGCCCTCAGGCGTGGACCACGAAAGTTGGGAGAGTGAAATCGAAGCAGGCATGGATACGGTTTTCCCTGATGGCAAGACGGTTCGGCTTGGCGGTCAGGGTGAAATCCATCGATGCGTGTATCCTGTTCAAATTTCTATCGCGGCAATAGATAGCATCGAATGCGCCCGTTTCAAGGCGGGACATTCGATTGCCGCGCGGCGATAAGCGGAGGATCAGGCGAGGCTGCGCCGCGCCTCGTCATGGCCGAAAGTCAGCCCGGAGGCGCGCACGCTTCGGTTTCGGCCGTGGTTCTTGGCGTCGAGAAGAGCGGCGTCAGCCCGCGTCAGCAGGGTAGCGACGGGCCCGTCGTCCGGAGCCGAGGCAATGCCGACCGAGACTGAAACCGTGCCCAGAATCCGGCCGCGATGCGACAGAGGGGTGGTGCCGATCCGGGTCCTCAGCCGCTCGGCAAGCTCGAAACCTGCCGCCTCGTCTGCTTCCGGCAGCAACACCGTAAATTCCTCGCCGCCGAAACGATAGGCGCTGCCGGCGTCGGCCACCGTATCGACGATGATCTGCGCGACATATTGCATGACGACGTCGCCGGCATCGTGGCCGAACTCATCGTTGAAGCGCTTGAAATGGTCGATATCGATCATCAGGCAGGTGAGTGGCTTGCCGCCCTGCCCGCGCGGCTCACGGTTCAGCGCCTCGTCGAGGCAGCGCCGGTTGAGCAGGCCCGTCAGCGCGTCGCGCACCGCCAGATTGGTGAGCTTCTCGCGCAGCTGAAGATTGGCGACGGCCAGCCCGATGTTTTCGGCGATCAATTCGAGATAGAGGCGCGATGCTTCGACTGCGAATGTTTCGTCAGAGCGCTCCTCGAAATAGAGGAGACCAATGGTATCGCCCTGGGCTGTCAGCGGCACGCAGAGACCGACCGCGCCATCGTCGTCGAGATGCTGGCAGGCGATGTCGCTGTGACCGCGATTGCTGACATGCGGCCGGCCGCGGCGAAGTCCCCAGCAGGCGCTGGACGGGAAGGATGGCGCAGAATGCTGCGGATCGAACCAACTGCCGACGCGGGTCAAGAGCGTCCGGCTGTCGCTCAGCACGTAGAGATGGCCAGCAAGATTGGGAAAGACCTGCGGCGCGAAGCGGGCCACGACCTCGGCCAGTTCGTCCTGGCTCTGGCAGGCCTGCAGCCGGTGCATCATCTGCAGGATCAGGTCCTTGGTCTGCTGGTCCAGGCGCCGCTCCGCATCGAGCCGATCACGTTCGATACCGTTTTCCCGAAAGATATGGATCGCCTTGTTCATCTCGCCGATTTCATCGCGGCGCCGATCGAGCGGCACTTCCACAGCGTAGTCCTGCTCGGCGAGACGCGTGACGATGCCGCTCATGCGGGTGAGCGGCATGGCGACGCGGCGCTTGAGAATGAAATAGAGCACGCTCAGGAACAGGGCGGCGGTGATGCCAAGCATCGTCTTGGCGGCGATGGCGAACCAGTCGCTGCGCGCCTGTGCCTCGTTGAGCGCCCCGCCTGTGCGAGCATTGGTCAAGTCTCGAAACCGTGCGACCGTGTCGAGAAGCGCTGTCTGCAGGCGCTCGTGCTCCGGGCCGAATAGCTTCTCCAGGGCGGTCGTGCGATCGCCCTTCTGATAGGCCTCGATGGCGGCAACCTCGATCTTGTCGAGTGCCTCTGCCTCGCGCATCGTCTCCTGAAGGGCTGCGATCTCGCCCTGGGACGCGCCGAAACTCGTGGCCGTCTTGATCGCCTCTTCGCGCTTGCGCTCCTCTTCCTCCGCGCGATGGAAGGTTTCGAGGTGACGCTCGTCGCCGCGCATGACGTAAAGGCGCGCCTCGTCGGTCCGTACTTCCGCTCCGAGCGCAAGTTCTTCGCCAAGCGTATCGAGGGCAAGATGCTGTTCGACCGCGCGCCTCTCCTCGAGAGCGCTATTCGTCGACAGGATGAAGGCGGCGCCCGAAAGCCCCGTCAGAAGCACGGTAACGCCGTAGGCCCAGTTGGTGATCGCATTTATTCGCATGAGAAGAGCTTACCCTGCGCGGATTGAAAGCGGATTAATCGCATTCCCTGGCTTCGGCAACAGGCCCGGAGCATGTTGACGCGGGCGGCACGGCTTTTGTTCCATTGCGCGCTACGGGCGGGAACAACCGGTGGTGATGCCCGGGGGGCCAGCATAGCGAAACGCCATATCGCACGGATGTCAGCGCAGGCTACCTCCTCCGGTGGGACACGTTGCGCGCAGCGGATCGCTCAAGTAGGTTCGATCTCGAAGGCGCTGGTGAGGCCAGCCGCTGGAATATTCTGGTATCGCGTAGAACCCGGCAGCCCATGCCGGGCAAGAGGACGGCCGAAAGGCCGGGTGCAAATGACACTGTCGGGCAAGCGTATTCTCCTGATCATCTCCGGCGGCATCGCGGCCTATAAGAGCCTCGATCTCATCCGACGTTTGCGGGAACGCGGGGCGAGCGTGCGGCCGGTGATGACGGCCGGCGCGCAGCAGTTCGTGACCCCGCTTGCCGTCGGCGCGCTGTCCGCCTCGCACGTCTATATCGATCTCTTTTCGCGCGAGGACGAGCAGGATGTCGGCCATATCCGACTGGCGCGCGAGTGCGACCTGATCGTCGTTGCGCCGGCGACCGCCGACCTGATGGCCAAGATGGCGAACGGCCATGCGGACGACCTCGCCTCCACCATCCTGCTCGCGACCGACCGGCCGGTGCTGATCGCTCCCGCGATGAACCCGAAGATGTGGGCGCATCCGGCAACGCGCCGCAACCGGGCGACGCTCGCCAAAGACGGCATCCGCTTCATTGGCCCCGAAGCCGGCGAGATGGCGGAAAGCGGCGAGGCCGGGGAAGGCCGCATGAGCGAGCCGCTTTCGATCGTGGCCGCCGTCGAGGATCTTCTCGGCGGCGCCGCGAAGCCGCTTGCCGGGCGCAGCGTGATCGTAACCTCAGGGCCGACGCATGAGCCGATCGACCCAGTGCGTTACATCGCCAACCGTTCCTCCGGCAAGCAAGGCCACGCGATCGCCGCCGCGCTGGCAAAGCTCGGCGCTAATGTCACACTCGTCTCCGGCCCGGTGACGATCCCGGATCCCGCCGGCGTCAAGGTCGTGCACGTGGAGCGGGCCGAGGAAATGCGCGACGCGGTGCTAACCGCCCTGCCCGCCGATGTCGCCGTGATGGTTGCCGCCGTTGCCGACTGGCGGGTAGCCAGCGCTGCCGGCAACAAGATCAAGAAGAAGCCGGGCGAGGCCCCGCCGCCGCTGCAGCTTGCCGAAAACCCCGATATCCTGAAGACGGTCGGCCATCATACCAAGCGGCCGAAGCTCGTGATCGGCTTTGCCGCCGAGACCGAAAACGTCGCCGACAACGGCCGCGCCAAGCTCGAGCGCAAGGGCGCCGACTTCATCCTCGCCAACGACGTTTCGCCGGCAACCGGCATCATGGGCGGCGACCGCAACAAGGTGAAGCTGATCTCCCCTGCCGGCAACGACGACTGGCCGGAGATGGACAAGGACGCGGTTGCGGAAAAGCTGGCCGTGATGATTGCCGAGCAACTGGCGCGGATCGACAAGGGCTAGCTCCGAATTACCGATGCCCCTCACCCTAGCCCTCTCCCCGCAAGCGGGGCGAGGGGGGACGTGCCCTGAGTGAACGAAGCGTTCGCAGCAAGCAGATAGATTCGGGAGAGTGCGGCATGTCCCTTCTCCCCGCCTGCGGGGAAAAGGTGGCGGCAGCCGGATGAGGGGCCACCTGCCATCGACCATCAAGATACTGCGCCTCAAGCCATCTGACGTGTCTTCACCGGCGTCCCCTGCGTCGAGAACAGCCGGACATCGACACCATTCTCACCGACAATGACCGCCGTGCCGTCCGGGATTTCCACCCAGGCGCTATCGTCGTCGTTGAGCGGCTCGGAAACGAGGCAATAGCCGCCGCTCGGGCCCATGGGTGCCGCGTAGAGCGTCGGCGCCTTCCAGTCGGAGGCATAGCGCACGGCGTAGAGATCCTGGCCGTCGGAGAAGGCGGCGGTGAAGCGGACCAGCACCTGGCGTTCGAGATGTTCGGCAAGCTGCTCGACGAAGGCGAGTGCCTCGGCGATCGCGCCGAGCGGATCGCGGTCGAGCCCGAACTGCATGGCAAGCAGGAACAGAAGCTCGGAATCGGTCGTGCCGGTGCGCGCCGAATAGAGATCGTTGTCGAGCATGCTCTCCATCGGCCGGCGCAGATGCTCGAAGTCGCCGATCTGGCCGTTGTGCATGAACGACCAGCGGCCGAAGACGAAAGGATGACAGTTGTCGCGCCTTGTGCCACCGCCGGTCGCGGCGCGCACATGGGCAAGAAAGAGCGGCGAGCGGATCTGGCGGGCAATGCTCTTGAGATTGCAGTCCGACCAGGCGGGCAGGATATCGCGGTAGCGCCCCGGCTCCGGGTGATCGCCATACCAGGCGATGCCGAAGCCGTCGCCATTGGTGGCCGTCTTCGCCCGCGTCGCGCAATGGGACTGTTCGATCAGCGAGTGCGCGGGAGAGGTTACCAGTTCCTCGAGATAGAGCGGGTCCCCGCGATAGGCTGCCCAGCGGCACATGCTGATTTCACTCCAGCTCCGCCCCGTAGACTCCGGAGCGATTCGTTAACCATGACGAAGTGCGATGTTCCAACGGAACATGGTAAAAATGCGTTAACACATTCCCCCTTGGTCAAGATGAGCCTGGCCGGAACGCACAGATTTGGCCGTTTCGATGGACACCGTTCCCCTATTACCGTCGCATTTCGAATAAATATTCCATCTTGACAAAACTTGCACAATTCATTTCATTTTGGACCGATTGCAGCGGCGCCGACCGGGAGGACTTCAACATGGCCAGCAAGCGCAAACTCGGGATCGGCCTGATCGGCACGGGCTTCATGGGCAAGGCCCATGCGCTCGGCTTCACCATTGCCGCGCGGGTCTTCGACCTGCCCTTCGAGCTCGATCTCGTTTCGGTCGCCGACGTGACCACCGAGAGCGCTGAACGGGCTCGCGGCCAACTCGGCTTCCGCAAGGCGACTGCCGACTGGCGCGAACTTTTGACCGATCCGGATATCGACATCATCGACATCACCACGCCGAACCTCCTGCACAAGGAAATGGCGCTGGCGGCAATCGCCCATGGCAAGCATGTCTATTGCGAAAAGCCGCTGGCGCCGACCGTCGCCGAATGCAGCGAGATGGTCGAGGCCGCCGAGAAGGCCGGCGTCGTCACCCAGGTTGGCTTCAACTATCTCAAGAACCCGCTGATCTTCCTTGCCAAAGACATCATCGAAAGCGGCGAGATCGGCGAGATCCGCTCGATGCGCGGCATCCATGCGGAAGATTTCATGGCCGATGCCAACGTGCCGTGGGGCTGGCGCCTGAACCCGGCCAGCGGCGGCGGCGCGCTTGCCGATATCGGCAGCCACATCATCGCCTCCATGCGCCACCTCGTCGGCCCGATCAAAGCGGTGTTGGCCGAAACCATCATCCAGATTCCGGAACGCCCCGTTGCCGCCGGCTCCAGCGAAACACGCGCCGTCGAGGTCGACGACATCACGCGCGCCTTCGTGCGGTTCGAGAACGGCGCCACCGGCAGCTTCGAGGCCAGCTGGATCGCAACGGGGCGCAAGATGCAGCACGATTTCGAAATCTACGGCTCCAAGGGCAGCATCGTCTTCACCCAGGAGCGGCTGAACGAAATCCGCCTCTACAAGACCGGCGACGACATCCGCACCCGCGGCTTCCGCACCATCTGGGCGGGACCGGAGCATCCGCCCTATGGCGCCTTCTGCGTGGCTCCCGGCCACCAGATCGGCTTCAACGACCTGAAGGCGATCGAGGTCAAGGAATTCCTCGACGCCATCGCCGGGGGCAAATCACCCTCGACCGATTTCCGCGAAGGCTTTGAGGTACAGAAGGTGCTGTCGGCGACCTATCAGTCTGCCAGGACCAATGAATGGGTGCATATCTAGAAAATGGAACGTCTGTTCTATGCCGTTCCCGGCTAATCGATTAGAGTGAGGATGCAAACGACACCGAAGACCGAGGAGACGAATAAGACATGGCCATGCCGGAAACGACGACGGAGGTCCCGCAGGATTTCGAGGCGCTGAAGGCCGCCATTCTGGAACGCAAGGCGCAGCTACCGAAACGGCTGCGCCAGGTCGCCGCCTATTCGCTCGACAATCCTGACGAAATCGCCTTCGGCACGGCGGCGAGCATCGCCACCTCCGCCGAAGTGCAGCCGTCGACGCTGGTGCGCTTCGCTCAGCATTTCGGCTTCGAGGGCTTCTCCAGCCTGCAGCAGATCTTTCGCGCGCGGCTGCGCGAGCGCACGCCCGGCTACGAGGATCGGCTGAAGGCGCTGAGCAACAACGACCATAGCAGGCTCGAAAGCGGCTCGATCTTCAACGGCTTCGTCGCCGCCGCCCACCGCTCGCTCGACAACATCGCCTCTTCGGTCGATCCGGGAGCCTTCGAGCGGGCCGTCGACATTTTGGCCAAAGCTGACACGATCTACCTGATCGCCAAGCGCCGCTCCTACCCGATCTCCAGCTACATGGCCTATGCCTTTGGCAAGCTGAAGGTGAAGTACCAGCTCGTCGGCACGGCCGCCGGCATCGACGAGGATGTGCTGGCCATGGCGACGAAGAACGATGCGGCCTTTGCCGTCAGTTTCTCACCCTATGCCTCCGAAAGCGCCGCCCAGGCGAGGCTTCTCGCGGAACGCAAGGTGCCGGTCGTGTCGCTGACGGATTCGGCCTTCTCGCCGCTCGCGGAATCCTCGAAGGTCTGGTTCGAACTGGTCGAGGCCGACCATGCCGGGTTCCGTTCGCTCTCCGCCAGCATGGCCTTCGCCATGGCGCTGACCGTCGCCATCGCCGAGAAGCGTCAGCGCCTTGCCGAAGGTGGCTAGGTCAAACGGAACAGATAGAATGAAAATTCCATATTGACGAAACGTCGGAATTTATGTTTCATACCGCCATCACCCACAGTACGAAAATGGTCGGGCCCGCCAAGGTGTCCGCGGGGAGGAAGCAGTGAGCCAGAACGTTTCGGCACAGGGAGCAAAGTCGCTCGACCTGATCACCATCGGCCGAGCCTCGGTCGATCTCTACGGCCAGCAGATCGGCACGCGGCTTGAAGACGTTTCGAGCTTTGCCAAGTCGGTCGGCGGGTGCCCGTGCAACATCTCGGTCGGCACGGCCCGCCTGGGCCTCAAGTCGGCGTTGCTGACCCGCGTCGGCGACGAACAGATGGGCCGCTTCATCCGTGAGCAGCTCATCCGTGAAGGCGTCGAGACGCGCGGCATCGTCACCGATCCGGAGCGGCTGACGGCGCTCGCCATCCTCGCGGTCGAAAACGACAAGTCCTTCCCGCTGCTCTTCTACCGCGACAACTGCGCCGACAACGCGCTCTGCGAAGACGACGTTTCGGAAGACTTCATCCGCTCGGCCCGCGC
Organism: Ensifer sp. ENS10; assembly: GCF_014852025.1. Lineage (NCBI taxonomy): Bacteria > Pseudomonadati > Pseudomonadota > Alphaproteobacteria > Hyphomicrobiales > Rhizobiaceae > Ensifer > Ensifer sp. ENS10. The sequence continues at coordinate 285,831 of NZ_JACVAS010000001.1, read as the reverse complement.
CATCCTCGTCTCCGGCACGCATTTCTCCAAGCCGAACACCGACGCCGCCCAACGCAAGGCCATGCGCCTTGCCAAGGAAAGCGGCGCCAAGATCGTCTTCGACATCGACTACCGTCCGAACCTCTGGGGTCTTGCCGGCCATGATGCCGGCGAGAGCCGCTACATCGCCTCCGACCGGGTTTCGGCGCACCTGAAGACCGTTCTTGCCGATTGCGACCTGATCGTCGGCACGGAAGAGGAAGTGCTGATCGCGTCCGGCGAAAGCGACCTCTTGCAAGCGCTGAAGACAATCCGCTCGCTTTCCAAGGCGACGATCGTTCTGAAGCGCGGACCGATGGGTTGCATCGTCTATGACGGCCCTATCTCCGACAATCTCGAAGACGGCATCGTCGGCAAGGGCTTCCCGATCGAGGTCTACAACGTGCTCGGCGCCGGCGACGCCTTCATGTCCGGCTTCCTGCGCGGCTGGCTGAAGAACGAACCGCATGCAACATCTGCCACCTGGGCCAATGCTTGCGGCGCCTTTGCCGTATCGCGGCTGCTTTGTGCGCCTGAAATTCCGACCTGGACCGAGCTGCAGTTCTTCCTGGAAAACGGCAGCAAGGAACGGGCGCTGCGCAAGGACGAGGCGATCAACCACGTTCACTGGGCGACCACCCGTCGCCGCGACATTCCGCTTCTGATGGCGCTTGCGATCGACCATCGCAGCCAGCTCGAAGATATGGCCGCCGGCGACCAGGCTCTGCTTGCCCGTATTCCCGCCTTCAAGGTGCTGGCGGTCAAGGCCGCCGCCCAGGTCGCGGCCGGTCGCTCCGGCTTCGGCATGCTGATCGACGATAAATACGGCCGCGATGCGCTTTATGCCGCCGGCGCACACCACGATTTCTGGATCGGCAAGCCGATCGAGCTCCCGGGCTCGCGGCCGCTGCAGTTCGAATTCAGCCAGGACCTCGGCAGCCGCCTGATCGATTGGCCGGTCGATCATTGCATCAAGGTGCTCTCCTTCTACCACCCGGATGATCCCGCAGACCTCAAGGCGCAGCAGGTGGCGAAGCTCCGCTCGGCCTTCGAAGCGGCCCGCAAGGTCGGTCGCGAGATCCTGATCGAGATCATCGCCGGCAAGCATGGCAAGCTCGACGACCAGACGATCCCGCGGGCGCTGACCGAACTCTACGACGCCGGCCTCAAGCCCGACTGGTGGAAGCTCGAGCCGCAGGCAAGCCGCGGCGCCTGGGCGGCGATCGACGCCGTGATCGAGGCCCGCGATCCGCTCTGCCGCGGCGTGGTGCTCCTGGGCCTCGAGGCGCCCTATGAGCAGTTGAAGGATGGCTTTGCAGCCGCCCGCACCTCGAAGACGGTCAAAGGCTTCGCCGTCGGCCGCACGATCTTCGCCGATGCCGGCAAGGCCTGGCTCGGCGGTACGATGACAGACGAGCAGGCGATCGCCGACATGGCCGGAAAATTTGGGGCGTTGGTGGATCTCTGGCTGCAACTGGGTGAAACAAAGGCGGCATAGGATCGACGGATAACCATCGATAATGCTGCGGACAGGGTGGAACGGGACGATTCCGCCACGAGGAGGAAACAGACAATGAGCCAGAAGACCGTGCGCCTGACCATGGCCCAGGCCGTGGCGCGGTTCCTGACCCGCCAGATGACCGTGATCGACGGCAAGAAGGTACCGATCTTCGGCGGCGTCTTCGCCATCTTCGGCCACGGCAACGTTGCCGGCGTCGGCGAAGCGCTGCATGCAATCAAGGACACGCTGCCGACCTACCGCGCTCAGAACGAACATGGCATGGCCAATGCAGCGATCGCCTTTGCCAAGGCGAGCTTCCGCCGCCGCTTCATGGCCTGCACAACCTCGATCGGCCCCGGCGCACTCAACATGGTGACCTCGGCGGCACTCGCCCATGTCAACCGCCTGCCTGTCCTGTTCCTGCCCGGCGACGTCTTCGCCAATCGCCGCCCCGATCCGGTGCTGCAGCAGGTGGAAAGCTTCGGCGACGGCACGATCTCGGCCAATGACTGCTTCCGTCCGGTGTCGCGTTACTTCGACCGCATCACACGGCCCGAACAGATCGTGCCGGCGCTCCGCCGCGCCATGCAGGTTCTCACCGATCCGGCTGATTGCGGCCCCGTCACGCTGTCGCTCTGCCAGGACGTGCAGGCTGAAGCCTATGACTATCCGGAAAACTTCTTCGACGAGAAGGTCTGGGTGCCGCGCCGCATCGAGCCCGATCTCGACGAACTGGCAACGGCAATCGCAGCGCTGAAGCAAGCGAAGAAGCCGATCATCATCGCCGGTGGCGGCGTGCTCTATTCGGAAGCGACCAAGGAGCTCGGCGACTTTGCCGAACGGCACGGCATTCCCGTCGTCGAAACGCAGGCCGGCAAGTCGGCGCTGCCGCATTCGCATTCCCTTAACATGGGCTCGGTCGGCGTCACCGGCACTTCCGCCTCCAACGCGCTCGCCGAGGACGCCGATGTGGTTCTCGCCGTCGGTTCGCGGTTGCAGGATTTCACCACCGGTTCCTGGGCGCTCTTCAAGAATGAGGGCCTCAAGATCATCGGCCTCAACGTCCAGCCGTTCGATGCCGGCAAGCACAACGGCCTGCCTCTGATTGCCGACGCCCGCGCCGGTCTCAACCGGATCTCTGGCGGTCTCGGCAGCTACAAGGCCGACCCGAGCTGGACCGCCAAGGCCAAGGCCGGCAAGGCCGAATGGCTGACGGCTGCCGACAAGGCGACCGCCACGACCAATGCGGCGCTTCCCTCCGATGCCCAGGTGATCGGCGCCGTCCAGCGCGCCCGCGGCGGCAAGAACACGACCCTCGTCTGCGCCGCCGGCGGTCTGCCGGGCGAGTTGCATAAGCTCTGGCAGGCGGAAGAGCCTGGCGGCTACCACATGGAATACGGCTTCTCGACCATGGGCTACGAGGTCGCCGGCGGCCTCGGCGTCAAGCTTGCCAAGCCCGAGAGCGATGTCATCGTCATGGTCGGCGACGGCAGCTATATGATGCTGAACTCGGAGATCGCCTCCTCGATCATGCTCGGCGCCAAGTTCACCATCGTGCTGCTCGACAATGCCGGCTACGGCTGCATCAACCGGCTGCAGATGGGCACCGGCGGCGCCAACTTCAACAATCTCTTGAAGGACACCCATCACGTCGAGCTGCCGCAGATCGACTTCGCGGCCCACGCTGCCGCGATGGGCGCCGTCACCCGCAAGGTCGGCTCGATCTCCGAGCTCGAAGCGGCCCTCAAGGAGACGGCGGGCGAGGCGCGCACGACCGTCATCGTCATCGACACCGACCCGCTGATCACCACCGAGGCCGGCGGCCACTGGTGGGATGTGGCAGTGCCCGAAGTCTCGGGCCGCAAGCAAGTCAACGAGGCGCGCGAGGGCTACGTAAAGGCGCTCACCTCCCAGCGCTTCGGCTAAGATTGCCCTTTCGGCGCCCGCGTCTTTGCCTGTCGGGCAACGTCCGGAAGGATGAGACATCGAGAGCGGCCCCTCACCCTAACCCTCTCCCCGCGAGCGGGGAGAGGGAACACGGAGGGCGCGGCATTTCCCTTCTCCCCGCCTGCGGGGAGAAGGTGGCGGCAGCCGGATGAGGGGGCAATCGCCCCGTCCCCGCTGCGCACCCATGAGGCACCACGAACGATCCGCCTGCGCGGACAATGCTATAGGAAACGACTAACATGATCCGCTACGGAACCAACCCGATCGCCTGGAGCAACGACGACGATCATACGATCGGCGCGCATCTGACGCTCGAGGATTGCCTCTCCGATTGCCAGAAGATCGGCTTCGACGGCATCGAGAAGGGGCACAAGATGCCAAGCGATCCGGAGGCACTGAAGCAGAAGCTCGCCTCCTACGATCTCGTCTTCGTTTCCGGCTGGCATTCGACCAACTTGCTCACCCACGACGTCGAGGCCGAGAAGAAGGCGATCCAGCCACATCTCGACCTCCTGAAGCACAATGGTTGCAAGGTGGCGATCGTCTGCGAAACCTCGAACGCCATTCATGGCGACGACACGAAGTCGGTTGCCAACGATAAGCCGGTGCTGCCGGCCGACCAGTGGAAGAAGTTCGGTGCCGACCTCGAAGCGATCGCTGAGTATTGCGCCGGCCAGGGCATCGACCTCGTCTACCACCACCACATGGGCACGATCGTCCAGACCGGCGAGGAAATCGACCTCCTGATGCAGAACACCGGGCCGGCGACCAAGCTGCTGCTCGATACCGGCCACGCCTGGTTCGGCGGCTCCGATCCGGCGGAAGTCGCAAGCAAGTACATGCACCGTGTACGCCACATCCATTGCAAGAACGTGCGGCCGGCCATCCGCAAAGTCGTCGAAGGTGAAGACCTCTCCTTCCTCGAAGGCGTGCGCCGCGGCGTCTTCACCGTGCCCGGCGACAGCGAGGGCGGCGTCGACTTCCTGCCCGTGCTGAAGATCGCGGCCGAGCACGACTATTCCGGCTGGCTGGTGATCGAGGCCGAACAGGATTCGGCCGTGCGCAACCCGTTCGAATACCAGTCACTCGGGCTGAAGTCGCTGAAGGCCCTTGCCAAGGAAGCCGGGCTCGACAAGTAAGCTCACGGTTTCGGTCGCCGGACTTCACGGGGATTGCCCCTCATCCGGCTGCCGCCACCTTCTCCCCGCTTGCGGGGAGAAGGGATATGCCGCTGGCTCCCCAATTCCTCGCGACGTAAGGTGGAGAGCATGCGGCAAACTCCAGATTCCCTCTCCCCGCCTGCGGGGAGAGGGTTAGGGTGAGGGGCAAGCCACACGTTCAGAGCGCCCCGGGAAAGGAATCAGGGAGACCGTCACATGTCCAAGCTGCTCGTCAAACCGAAGGCCAAATCGGGCCTGATGCAAAACGTGACGCCGGAGAGCGCCGGGTGGACCTATGTCGGCTTCGCGCTTGAACGGCTGAAGGCCGGCGAAACGACCGAAGGCGAGACCGGTGACAAGGAAGTCTGCCTCGTGCTGGTCTCCGGTAAGGCGAAGGTATCCGTTGACGGCGAAAGCTTCGGCGAACTCGGCGGGCGCATGACGCCGTTCGAGGGCCAGCCCTATGCCGTCTATGTGCCGAAGGGCAGCCGCTGGCAGGCAACGGCGACTTCGGATCTGGATCTTGCCATCTGCTCGGCACCGGGCGGCGAGGGCTTCAAGGCGAAGGTCATCGCGCCGGGCACGCATCCGCAGATGACGCGCGGCAAGGGCACCAACACCCGCTACGTCACCAACATCATGCCGGAAGATGACGGTTCGGCGCAGTCTCTGCTCGTCGTAGAAGTGATTACGCCCGGCGGCCACACCTCCTCCTACCCGCCGCACAAGCACGACCAGGACGACCTGCCGGCCGAAAGCTATCTGGAAGAGACCTACTATCACCGGCTGAACCCGCCGCAGGGTTTCGCCATGCAGCGCGTCTATACCGACGACCGCTCGCTGGACGAGACCATGGCGGTCGAGGACGGCGACGTGACGCTGGTGCCGAAGGGATATCACCCCGTTGCCGCAGTACACGGCTACGACGTCTACTATCTCAACGTCATGGCCGGGCCGAAGCGTATCTGGAAGTTCCACAACGCCCGCGAACACGAGTGGCTGTTCACCGGCGTGTAAGTTTCTACTTACGCAATCGTGGCCCCATGCCTCCAGCCGCTGCAGCCAGTGGCGATTGTCGTCGATAGTCAGGCGTGAGCTATCCAAGCTCAAACCCGGAAAGCGGCATACACTTTTTGCTGCTCCGCTCTAGCTTCTGTGCTTTCAGGGAGGCCTCCATGCGCATCGACGGGCAATGCCACTGCGGCTACGTGACCTATGAGGCCGAGATCGATCCGGGCGACGTCGCGATCTGCCATTGCACCGATTGCCAGCAACTGACGGGATCCGCCTATCGCGTGACCGCAGGTACTGCCCGCGAGAACTTCCGGCTGACCGGCGGCGAACCGAATCTCTATACGAAGGTCGCTGAAAACGGTCGCCAGCGGCTGCAGTTCTTCTGCCCGAACTGCGGCTCGCCGATCTATACGACCGGCACGGACGAGGATGCGTTGGAAGTCGGCATCCGGGTCGGCACGATCAACCAGCGCCGGGAGCTCAAGCCACGGTCGCAGATCTGGTGCTCCTCGGCGCTGCCCTGGATCGGCGATGTCAGGAAATTGCCCGGACGCGACCGCGATGAGGCGCCCTACTCTTAGATCACGATGGTTTAGAGCGGGATGCGGGCGGAAAACCGCACACACTTTTCCTCATCCCGCTCTGGCCGCTCAAGCGGCGGCCAGCAGGCCTTGCTTCAACGGCGCCCAGGCTTCGCCGATGACGACGGAAGCAGGTGTCGCCGTCATCTGCGACGGGTGTGCATCGGGGTTCGCTGCGAGATAAGTTTTCACAAGGTGATAGCCGATCGTATAGCCGGCCCAGCGCGGCAGCGCACGATCGCAGCCAAAGAACCAGCCGGCATGATCATAGCCCTCCGCCCAGAGTTCCCGCTCGGCGCGCTCCAGCAAATCTGCCCAATCGCCCGCTGCAATCGCGTGGTTCCAAGGATGGCCGTCGCCGCCATTGATCTCGACATCGAAGGCATCCGCAAGGCCCTCGGTGACCAGAGCTTCGCCGAGCTTGGAGCCGTAGCCGCAGGTCGCGTGGCGGAAGGAATGATGCAGCTCATGCGTCAACATTCTCCGCAACTCGCCGGCGGCAAGGCTGGCATGGAAGTTCTCGTTGTCGGGGTCGAGCGTCAGGTAGACCAATCCTCTGCGATAGCAGCTACCGGCCACACCCAGTTCGGGAATGGTCTCTCCCGGCCTGTTTTCGACGACGATATCGATGGGAGCGGCACTGTCGGCGGCAGGAACACGCGCGCCGACCCGCTCGGCCGTCTCGTCCACCTGGCGCAAAATCTGTTCGCGCCAAGCGGCAAGCGATCCATAGGCCTCAAGGAAGTGAACACGCAGGTCCAGCATCTGGCGAATCTCCCGTCATCGACATCACTCTACCGCGCGGCAAGGTAAGCATGCGGCCGGTGATTGCAACGCCGAGCGAGAGAAGGTTTCAACCTGCAAGCGAACCTGCGGCAAAAGGCGCAGGTCGGATGGCCGCCCTCGGCACCCGCCTGACGCCAAAAGCGGCACCTATGCCGATCAGGACCGGATCGTCGTAGCCGATCACGGCGATGCCTGTGGCAAGGTCGCGCAAGGCGCCTTGCCAGCGCCGCTCGTTGTCGCGACTGACATTGGCCGAGATGACGACCGGGGTCTCGCCGGATAATCCCTCCGCCTGGAGGCGCGCGGCGATAGCAGGTGCAGTGCGACCGCCCATGTAGAAGATCGTCGTGGTCTTCGGATCGGCCAAAGCGCGCCAGTCCATGTCCGACGGCAAACCGCCATGACGGGAGTGGCCGGTGACGAAGCGCACCGCCTGGGCATGGTCGCGATGGGTGAGCGACAGGCCGAGACGCGCCGCCATGGCGCTTGCGGCGGTGATGCCGGGCACGACATCGACCGGGATCCCTTCCTGCTCCAGACGGGCGATCTCTTCGCCGGCACGGCCGAAGATCATGGGATCGCCGGCCTTCAGGCGAACGACACGTTTGCCGGCGCGCGCCAGCGCCACCATCATGTCGTTGATGTCCTCCTGCCGGCAGCTCTCGCGCCCGCCGCGCTTGCCGACCAGCATGCGCTTGGCCTCGCGCCGGGCGAGCTCCAGAACCTCGTTCGAAACGAGATCGTCGAACAGGATGACGTCGGCGGCTTGTAGGGCCCGTACCGCCTTCAGCGTCAGATACTCGCTGTCGCCGGGGCCAGCGCCGACAAGCGTCACGCGACCGGTGGCGGCATGGTTCGCCGACAAGCGCTCCATCTCCGCCACCAGCCGCGTCTCGACACCCTCCTCCGGTGTCGCTTGAAAAGCGAGATCGACGAACCGCTCCCAGAAGGCGCGGCGCGGCGCGCCGGGCTTGAGCCGGGCATTGACCTTGTCTCGCAAAGCCTGCGCCAGCGCTGCCCAATCCTTCAGCACCGGCGGCAGCAGCGTCTCGATGCGCCGGCGGATCGCCTGGGCGAGGATGGGTGCCGCACCATCGGTCGAGATCGACACCACGACCGGCGAGCGGTTGACGATGGAACCGAACTGAAACTGGCAGAAAGCGGGCTTGTCGATGACATTGACCGGTACGCCGGCCTGTTGCGCCGCCGCAAAAAAGGCTTGCGCTTCGTCGTCGCTCTCGCAATCGGCGACCGCAAGCGCGGCACCGGCAAGCACATTCGCCTGCCAGCTCTCGCGGTGATGGACGAGACGACCAGTGGGATGAGCGGCGCCCTGGCTGATCAAAGCCGCGCAGACCTCGCCGAGCTCTTCCTCCGGCGCATAGATATGAACCTCGGCGCCGCAGGCGGCCAGCAGTTCCGCCTTCCAGGCCGCGGCATCGCTGCCGCCCGCCACCACGACACGCTTGGCTTCGAGCGACCAGAAGACCGGCAGCTTGGCAAGCGCGGCCATGCTCACCGGCTCGCGGCGCGATTGAATTTCATTCCGCAGCGGCAGCAAGGCATCCATCGACGATCCCCCTGATCTCGGCGCGGCAGGAGCCGCAATTGGTTCCGGCGCTCAGCGCCCGCCCGACAGCTTCAACCGAACGGCAGCCGCCGCGGACAGCCGCGACGATCTGATTGACGCCGACATTGAAACAGGAGCAGACGGTCGCGCCGGGGTCCGGCCGGTCGGCGCCCGGCCGGCCGGCAACGAGCGCAAAGCGCGTGCGCAGGTCCGTATGCGAGGCGCTCAGCTGTTCGACCGCCCAGTTGCGGGCTACGGCGACGGGTTCAGGTGCGAGAAACAGCGCCAGCAGCAAGCGATCGCCGTCGAAGAAGGCGAGCCGTCTTTGGCCGGAGGGCCCATCCGCATAGCCGATCGGCTCGATGTCCCCAGTAAGGCCAAAGGTCTTCCGGCACCAGGCGACCCAATCCTCCGGCGTCGTCTCTGCAGCAAGTTCCAGACGCCAACCGCCCCTCGCCTTGGCGACGGCCCAGTAGCCGAGATCGAGACCCGAGGGTTTCGACGCGCTGACCGCAAAGCCGTAGGTCGAAGCGGAAAAACGGCGGATCGCAACGGCGGCATTTTTCGAGGCCGGCTGGCCCGAGACCGGATCGGTAACCGGCGGGACCAGCGCATCGATGCGCGCCTTGGCGGCAAACTGGTCGTTCCAGTGCATGGGCACGAAGAGATTGCCACGCGCCTGGCGCTCAGTGATGAGTGCGCGGACGATCGCCGAGCCGTAAGGGCTCTCAAGGGAAACGAGATCGGCGGGGGCGATGCCAAGATCCATCGCGTCACGCGGGTGGATCTCGACGAAAGGTTCGGCGAGGTGGGCGGAGAGGCGCGCGCTCTTACCGGTGCGGGTCATCGTGTGCCAGTGGTCGCGCACGCGGCCGGTGTTCAAGGTCAAAGGGAAGCCGCCACTGACGCGGGCCGGCACGGCGCTCGCAACCGCGACGAAGCGGGCACGCCCATCCGCGTGGAAGAAGCCACCATCGGCAAAGAAGCGGGTCTCGCCCTCTGGCTTCCCCAGCGATTGCGGCCATTGGAACGGCGCGAGCGCGTCGTAGGCCGCAGCATCGATCTCCGCATGGGCGCCGATGTCGAAATCGCGCCGCCCGTCATTCTCGAACGCCGAAAGACCAGCATGCTCGGCGAAGATTTCTGAGGGTGAGGTATAGGCGAAGGCACCCTGGAACCCCATACGGCGCGCCACTTCGTTCAGCTGCCACCAGTCGGCGCGGGCCTCCCCCGGGGCCGCGAGAAAGCCGCGCTGACGGGAAATGCGGCGCTCGGAATTGGTGACCGTCCCGTCCTTCTCGCCCCAGCCGAGCGAGGGCAGGAGCACATGGGCGTGACGGGTGGTGTCGGTCTCCTGGAGCACATCGGAGACGACGACGAAGGGACAGGCCTTGAGTGCGGCCTCGACGGCGTCGGCATCCGGCATGGAGACCACGGGATTGGTCGCCATGATCCAGATCGCCTTGATCCGGCCGTCTGCAACCGCACGAAACATGTCGACCGCCTTCAGCCCCGGCCTGGTCGCGATCGATGGCGCGCCCCAGAAGCGGCGCACCTGATCGCGGTGCCCGGCCTTTTCGATGTCCATATGGGCGGCAAGCATGTTGGCGAGGCCGCCGACCTCGCGGCCGCCCATGGCATTGGGCTGACCGGTCAGCGAAAACGGCCCCATGCCCGGCCGGCCAATGCGGCCGGTGACGAGATGACAGTTGATGATGGCGTTGACCTTGTCGGTGCCCGAGGAGGACTGGTTGACGCCCTGGCTGTAGCAGGTGACGACGTTTTCCGTCGTTTCGAACAGGCGGAAGAAGGCGGTGATTTCCGACGGTTCGAGCCCGGTCGATTGTGCCAAGGCGGACTCGTCAAGCGCGCTCGCCGCTGCGAAGGCTTCGGCGAAGCCGCTGGTATGGGCAGCGATAAAGGACCGGTCGTTAGTGGGGCTGGCGGCCAGATGGGCGAAAAGGCCGTTGAACAGCGCCGCGTCGCCATCCGGCCGGATGGCAAGATGCATGTCGGCGATATCGGCGGTCATCGTGCGGCGCGGATCGATCACCACCACCCGCATCTCGGGCCGCGCCGCCTTTGCCGCGGCAAGGCGCTGGTAGAGCACCGGGTGGCACCAGGCGAGATTGGAGCCCGTCAGCACCACGAGATCGGCAAGCTCCAGATCCTCGTAGCAGCCCGGCACCGTGTCCGAGCCGAAGGCGCGGCGATGACCGGCGACCGAGGAGGACATGCAGAGCCGCGAATTGGTGTCGATGTTGCCCGAGCCGATGAAGCCCTTCATCAGCTTGTTGGCGACGTAATAGTCTTCGGTCAGCAACTGCCCGGAGACATAGAAGGCAACCGAATCCGGCCCATGTTCTGCGATCGTCTGAGCGAAACGTGTGGCGACGATATCGAGCGCCTCGTCCCAGCCGGCCTGCTTGCCGTCGACCTCGGGGTAAAGAAGCCTGCCGTCTAGATCGAGGGTCTCGGCCAACGCCGAGCCCTTGGAGCACAGCCTGCCGAAATTGGCAGGATGCTCGACGTCGCCGCGAACGGAGACGGCGCCGTCCTCGGCCACCGTCGCGATAACACCACAGCCGACACCGCAATAGGGACAGGTGGTTCTCGTCTCAGAGGGCATTGCCTGTCCTCCTCCGGCATCGAGGCGCTGTTGAACCGGCGCCCTGAAGCCCTTCCTCCGTCATTCCTGTGCTTGTGACAGGAATCCAATCACGCGAAATCTTTCGCGTGATGGGTCCCCTTCGCGCCGTGGACGCGGCGCTGCTGGATCCCTGTGACAAGCACAAGGATGAGGAAGAGCGTGAGGTAGCGCGCAAGAGAACAGAACGGGGAACGCAATCATCCATGCGATTACTCCGCCGCGATCAGCAGGCTTTCGAGTGCGATGAACAGCGCGCCGCCGTCGTTGCGCACCGGGATCGTGCGCACTGCGCCGTCGTCGGCGCCGAGCGCCTTGCCGGTTTCGAGCGAGATCACCCAATTGTGCAAGGGGCAGGTCACCGCCGTGCCGTGCACGATGCCTTGCGACAGCGGTCCACCCTTGTGCGGGCAATGATCCTCGATGGCGAACACCTCGTTTTCGCCCGTGCGGAACACGGCGATCTTGCCCTGGGGTGTCTTCACGCAACGCGCGCCCCTCAGCGGAATGTCGGAGATGTCGCCGATTGAGATCCAGTTCATATCCATCCCCTCACTCCGCGGCTTCTGAAAAACCGACCGTCGCCATCGGCCGGAACTCGTGCTTGTCCTTGCCGGAGACGCGCTCCGACCAGGGATCGACCTGGGCGAATTTCTGGCTGAAGACGAAGCGGTCGAAATAGGCCTTGCGCTTGTCGGCATCGCCCATGATCTGGCGGCGGATTTCGTCTAGGCCGACGCGTTTCGCCCATTTGTAGATGCGCTCGAGATAGCGGGCCTGTTCGCGGTACATCTGCGTCAGCGCCACGATATGCTCCAGCGCCTCGTCTTCGGTCTTCACCAGCCCGAGCACCTCCGTACCCTTGATGTCGAGCCCGGCAGCACCGGCGAAATGGATCTCGAAGCCGCTGTCGACGCAGACGACGCCGATGTCCTTGCAGGTGGCTTCCGCGCAATTGCGCGGACAGCCGGAGACCGCCATCTTCAGCTTGGCCGGCGTCCACGAGCCCCACATGAACTTTTCGATGCGGATGCCGAGCCCCGTCGAATCCTGGGTACCGAAGCGGCACCAGTCGGAGCCGACGCAGGTCTTCACCGTGCGCAGCCCCTTGGCATAGGCCTGGCCGGAGACGAAGCCGGCCTTGCCGAGATCCGCCCAGACCGCCGGCAGGTCTTCCTTCTCGATGCCGAGCAGGTCGATGCGCTGGCCTCCCGTCACCTTGACCAGGGGGATATCGAACTTGTCGACCACGTCGGCGATCGCCCGCAATTCCCCGGAATTGGTGACGCCGCCCCACATGCGCGGCACCACCGAATAGGTGCCGTCCTTCTGGATATTGGCGTGGACGCGCTCGTTGATGAAGCGCGACTGGTAATCGTCGGCATATTCGTCCGGCCAGTCGCAGACGAGATAGTAGTTGAGCGCCGGGCGGCACTTGGCGCAGCCGCAGGAGGTCTTCCACTCCAGCTCCTGCATCACGGCGGGAATGGTCTTCAGCCCCTTGGCCTTGATCAGCCGGCGCACGTCGTCATGGCCGAGCTCGGTGCAGGTGCACATCGGCTGGACGGCAGCGGGATTGTAGGTGTCTCCGAGCGTCAGCGACATCAGTTGCTCGACGAGGCCGGTACAGGAGCCGCATGAGGCGGACGCCTTGGTATGGGCGCGCACGTCGTCGAGCGAGGTCAGGCTCTTGGTCGCGATCGTCGAGACAATCTTGCCCTTGCAGACGCCGTTGCAGCCGCAGATTTCCGCATCATCCGGCAAGGCTGCAACGGCCGCCATAGGGTCCAGCGGCGACCCTCCCTGATAGGCCTGGCCAAAGATCAGCGTGTCGCGCATTTCGGTAATGTCGGTGCCACGCTTCATCAGATCGTTGAACCAGGCGCCGTCGCCGGTCTCGCCGTAGAGCACCGTGCCGATGATGCGGTTCTCCTTGAGCACCAGCCGCTTGTAGATGCCGGCGGTAGCATCGCGAAGGACGATCTCCTCGCGTCCGTCGCCGTCGGCGAAATCGCCGACCGAATAGAGGTTGATGCCGGTCACCTTCAGTTTTGTCGGCGTATCGGAATGGACAAAGGCGGCGCTGCGATCGCCGGCCAGGTGACGCGCGGCAACCCGCGCCATCTCATACAGCGGCGCCACCAGGCCATAGACCATGCCGCCGACCTCGGCGCATTCGCCGAGCGCCATGATGTGGCCGTCGGACGTCTGCATACCGGCGTCGACGACGATGCCGCGGTTGGTGGCAAGCCCCGCCTCCTTGGCAAGGCCGACATTCGGTCGGATGCCGACCGCCATCACGACCAGTGTCGCCGGGATGATCCGGCCGTCGTCGAGTTCAATGCCCTCGACCTTCTCGTCGCCGACGATCCGCTTGGTATTCGCTTTGGTGATGACCTTGATGCCACGCTCTTCGACCGCCCTCTGCAGCAGGTAGCCGGCGGACGGGTCGAGCTGCCGCTCCATCAGCGTCGGCATGACGTGCAGGACGGTGACGTCCATGCCGCGTGCATTGAGACCGGCTGCCGCTTCGAGGCCGAGAAGACCGCCACCGATGACGACAGCCTTTTCGCGCGACTGGGCCGCAAGCAGCATCGCCTGCACATCGTCGAGATCGCGATAGGTGATGACACCGCGCAGGTCCTTGCCCGGTACCGGAATGATGAATGGCACCGAACCGGTCGCGATCACGAGCTTGTCGTAACTCTCGGTGACGCCATGGTCGGAGGTGACGGTCTTGGCGTCACGGTCGATGGCGATGATCTTGTGGCCCTTGTAGAGCGTGATCTCGTGCTTGATGTACCATCCGTCGCCGTGGATGATGATCTGCTCGTAGTCCTTCTCGCCCGAAAGCACCGGCGACAGCATGATGCGGTCGTAGTTGACGCGCGGCTCGGCGTTGAAGATCGTCACCGCGTATCGGCCCGAGGCCTTCTCGAAGAGTTCTTCCAGCATGCGGCCCGGCGCCATGCCGTTGCCGATGATCACGAGCTTTTCAGTGGTGTGTTCAGCCATGGGATCACTCCGCAGCTTCGACGAAGCGGTGGCGCTCGTAGAGGAACTTGAGCACGGCTTCGCGGCATTTGAGGTAGGTTCGGTCACCGGCAAGCTCGATGCGGCGGCGCGGGCGGGCGAGCGGCACGTCGAGGATCTCGCCGATGCGGGCCGATGGGCCGTTGGTCATCATGACGATGCGATCGGAAAGCAGCACCGCCTCATCCACGTCATGGGTGATCATCAGCACCGTGTTGCCGAGCTCGGCATGGATCTGCATCACCTGGTCCTGCAGATGCGCGCGGGTCAGCGCGTCCAGCGCACCGAAAGGCTCGTCGAGCAGCAGCACCTTCGGCTCCATGGCAAGCGCGCGGGCGATGCCGACGCGCTGCTTCATGCCGCCGGAGATTTCGGACGGGCGCTTGTCCGTCGCATGCGCCATCTGCACGAGTTCAAGATTGCGCATCGTCCAGTCGTGGCGCTCGGCCTTGCTCTTGGTGCGCGAGAAGACCTTGTCGACGCCGAGGCGGACGTTCTCGTAGACGGTCAGCCAGGGCAGCAACGAGTGGTTCTGGAAGACGACGGCGCGGTCCGGCCCCGGCTCGTCAGCGACCCGGCCGTCGAGCAGCACGACGCCGGTCGTCGCCAGCGTCAGGCCGGCAACGATGTTGAGCAAGGTCGACTTGCCGCAACCGGAATGGCCGATGATCGAGATGAACTCGCCCCTGTCCACAGAGAGCGACACCTGTTTCAGCACTTCTGTGCGCACGCCGCCGCGTTCAAAACTCTTGTCGATCAGTTCCAGCGAAAGATAGCTCTTGGTCATGGCTTTCCCCTCTCTCAAGCGGTTGCGGTGCCGCGGGTGACAACGCGGCCGACGAGGGCGATGAGGCGATCGAGCAGGAAACCGACGATGCCGACATAGATCAGCGCGACGATGATGTCGCTGATCAGCGAGGAGTTCCAAGCGTCCCAGATGAAGAAACCGATGCCGACGCCGCCGATCAGCATTTCAGCCGCGACGATCGCCAGCCAGGAGAGGCCGATGCCGATGCGCAGCCCCGTGAAGATGTAGGGGGCGGCGGCCGGCAACATGATCTTCGAAAAGTACTCAAAGGCGTTGAGGCGCAGCACCCTGGCGACGTTCTGATAATCCTGCGGGATGTTGCGGATGCCCACAGCGGTATTGATGATGATCGGCCAGATGGCGGTGATGAAGATCACGAAGATCGCCGAGGGGTTGCCGTCTTGGAAAGCAGCCAGTGACAAAGGCAGCCATGCAAGCGGCGGCACAGTGCGCAGCACCTGGAAGATCGGATCGAGCCCGCGCATGGCAAGCTGGCTCTGGCCAACCAGCGCGCCGAGCGCGATGCCGACGACCGCTGCGAGCGCATAGCCGACCGCGACGCGCTGAAGGCTCGCCGCGATATGCCAGAAGAGACCCTGGTCGACGCCCTGGCCGATATAGAAGGGATGGGCGATGAGCTCCCAGCTTTCCTCCAGCACCCGCGCCGGCGACGGCAGGCTGGAATCGGGCGCCGAACAGACAACCTGCCAGGTGATGAGGATCAGCGACAGCGTGACGATGAGCGGCGCGATGTTCGCGGCACCGGCGGCGAGCCTTTCGAGCAGCGGACGGCTGCTTCCGGGTTTCGCCGAGCGGGTAAAGGCGATCACGCGCGCGGCAGGTCGCGGCGCCGACTGGCCCTTGAGTTTGAGGTTGGTGACGGTCATGCCGTTCTCCTTGGTATTCGAAAGCGGATGCTGGCGGGCCATGCCGGCCAGCATCGGCGATGGCTCAGGCGACGCGCGAGATCGAAAGGCTCTTGAGGTAGGCTTGCGGATCCGCGGGATCGAAGATCTTGCCGTCAAAGAATTTTTCGACGCCACGCGAGGTGGAAGCCGGCACGTCGGTGACGCCCAGATCCTTGGCGGCCTCACGCCAGATATCCTCGCGGTTGACCTTGGCGACGAGCGCCTTGACGTCGGTATCGGGCGCAAACTTGCCCCAGCGGATATTCTCGGTGAGGAACCAGGTATCGTGGCTCTGGAAGGGATAGGAGGCGTGATCGCGCCAGAACTTCATGAAGTGCGGGCTCTGTTCGACGACCTTGCCATTGCCGTAGTCGTACTCGCCCTTGAGGCGATCAACGATGTCCTTCGGCGGCACGTTGAACCAGCTACGCTTGCCGACGATCTTCGCCAGTTCGTCCTTGTTCGCCATGTCGTCGCACCATTGCGCCGCCTCCTGGATCGCCATGGTAAGCGCCCTGGCAGCACGCGGATTCTTCTCCACCCAGTCGGCGCGCATGGCGAAGGACTTTTCCGGATGCTCGTTCCAGATTTCGGCGGTGTTGACGGCGGTGTAGCCGATCTTCTGGTTGACGAGCTGCTCGTTCCAGGGCTCGCCGACGCAGAAACAGTCCATGGTGCCGACCTTCATGTTGGCGACCATCTGCGGCGGCGGCACGACGATGGTTTCGACATCGCTATCGGGATCAATGCCACTGGCGGCGAGCCAGTAGCGGATCCAGAGATCGTGGGTGCCGCCGGGGAAGGTCATAGCCACCTTGGCGGCGGCACCTTCGGCCTTCTTTTTGGCGAAAGCTTCCTTGAGCGCGGATGCATCGAGGCCGACCTTGAGGTCGGCATAGGCCTGGCCGACCGAGATTGCCTGGGCATCGAGGTTGAGGCGCGCAAGGATCG
Source organism: Ensifer sp. ENS10 (assembly GCF_014852025.1). Taxonomy (NCBI): domain Bacteria; kingdom Pseudomonadati; phylum Pseudomonadota; class Alphaproteobacteria; order Hyphomicrobiales; family Rhizobiaceae; genus Ensifer; species Ensifer sp. ENS10. The sequence goes on along the minus strand of NZ_JACVAS010000001.1, from coordinate 268,907 downwards.
CCATCGGCAGCGGCTGGTTGTTCTGAGTGACCTTGCCGGTCGAGATCAGATAGGGCATCGGCGTCAGGATATGGGCGCCGTCGATGCCGGCGCCGGCGGAGCCGAGCACCAGGTTGTCGCGGGTCGTGCCCCAGGAGGCCTGCTTGACCACCTCGACTTCGGTCATGCCGTATTTGTCGAAGAGGCCCTTCTCCTTGGCGATGATCAGCGGTGCCGAGTCGGTGAGCGCGATGAAGCCGAGCACGGCCTTGGTGGTTTCCGGCCCGGAGCCTTGCGCAAAGGCACCGGATGGGAAGGCCGACTTGACCGCGCCGAAGAGCGCAACGGTCGCGGTGGTCTTCAGCAGGCTTCGGCGGGTCAGACCGCCGGTCGAAAACTTGGTCATGCGCAGGTTCCTCTGCTGGCCGGATAACGGACATAAAAAAACGCCGCTCGGTGCTTGCGTCCGGGATCGGGAGGAACCCTCGGAAAACAAAAACCTTGCGACGTCGGTGTCGTTGGCAAACGCGATCTGGCGTTTGAGATAGCTTCAATCGCCGTTGACCGAAGCATTTCTAGAAAAGCAAGGGCCGTGCCAGTTCGCCGCCACGCCCCTTAGTGGTTTGAATTCAAATCGTAATTTCCGGATGCAGATGCGGCGCCCATAAATGCGCCTATTGTAGACTCTGCTGAATTATTGTGCGGTGCACACATTCCGCATCGGGATTCTGCACAAACATGGTGCGCCATCCTCAACCCTCCTGCTCGACCGAAACGCTCTCCGCCAAAGCGCGAACGGGGAAAGTGCGAACATAGGCCCCGATATCTGCGGGATCGAAAACGTGCCCATCCATGAAGCGTTCGCCCGGCCTCTCGCCTTCGACACGAATAGCGGGAGCGGCGGGAGCGGCGGCCTCGCCGAGCGCGTGGCGATAGAGGTCGGGGCGATAGGCGGCAGCCGCCAGCGCCTGCATCTCGGGCGATAGCCGCACCTGTCCCCAGCGCGCCATCTGGCTATAGATCCAGAGCGCCTGGCCGGGACGGGGGTAGTTGGCGTGGTCGCGATGAAAGACGAAGTAATCATCGATCACACGCCTGTTGCCGGCCGCGTCGATGGCGAACTCTCCGGCGAGAACCCGGCGGATGATTTCGATCGGGGCACCGATGTAACGGGGGGCGGCAAGCAGTTCGGCAAGCGTGCCGCGATTGTCCGGCTCATCACACCAGCGCGCCGCCTGGTCGAGCGCCAGAAGCAGGCGCGATACGGTCTCGGCGTTGCTCTCCGCCCATTCGGGCCGCATGCCGATCACCTTTTCCGGCGCCAATGGCCAAATGTCCTGCTTGGCGGCGACGATGCGCCCGAGTCCACGCTCGGAGGCCACCATGTTCCAGGGCGCGCCGACGCAGAAACCATCGATGGCGCCGGCGGCAAGGGCATCCGAGGTCAACGGCGGCGGTACCACCACAAGCTTGACGTCGCGGTCCGGATCGATGCCGCCTGCGGCAAGCCAGTAGCGGACCTCGTAATTGTGTGAGGAGAAGGGATAGGTGACGCCGAGCCTTGGCGCCGCCTCGCCGCTTTGGCGCATGCGGGCAAGCACCGCGGCGAGCGCACGCGCATGGGCGAGCGCATCCTCTACTTCGCCAAGGGCGCCTTCCTCCTGCATGCGGGCGAAGAGCCGGTTGGAAAGCGTGATCGCATTGCCGCCGCGCCCGAGCGAGAAAGGGGCGATCGTCGGCGAAGGATTGGAGCCGAGGCCGAGCATGGCGGCGACCGGCATCGGCGAGAGCATATGGGCGATATCGAACTGACGAAAGGCGAGGCGGTCGCGTACATTGGCCCAGGAGACATCCTTGACGAGATCAAGCGTCAGCCCCTCCTTGCGCGCGAAGCCAAGTTCCGCCGCCACGATCAGCACGGCGGCATCGACCAGCGGAATGAAGCCGGCGCGGATCGTCCGTGCCCCCTCGCCGCCCAGTCTCACCGGCGCCGGCAGCCCGTCACCCATCGCCGCTCCGGGTCGCGAATTGTCGATGGTCGTCATGATGTTCACTCCGGTGTCTCCTTCCGACAGCATCGGAAACCGCGCTCTCACATCAGCAGGCCCGCGGCCGTCACCACGCTCTGCGCGATCTCCGACATCTTCTTCTTTTCGTTCATCGCCGTCTGGCGCAGCAGTGCGAAGGCCTCGTCCTCTGAAAGCCCGCGCATCTTCATCAGGATGCCCTTGGCGCGCTCGATCACCTTTCGCTCTTCCAGCGCCGATTTCGCATCGGCGAGCTCGCGCTGCAGCCGGCTGAAGGCATTAAAGCGGCTGACGGCCATGTCGAGGATCGGTTTGACGCGTTCCTTCTTCAGCCCGTCGACCACATAGGCGGAGACGCCCGCCTCCACCGCCGCCTCTATCGACGCCGTATCGGAGCGGTCGACGAACATGGCGATCGGCCGCCCGACGGTGCGGGTGAGCTGGAACAGATGCTCCATCATGTCGCGGTTGGGGTTTTCGATATCGATGACGATGACATCGGGCCTGAGCGTGTCGATGGTGCGCGCGACGCCCTGGACCTCGTGAATGACTGTGACCTTGCGATGACCGGCCTCATGCAAGCCTTCCTCGATGATCGAGGCGCGGATGGCGTTCTCGTCAATCACGAGAATGGTGAGGTCCCGGTGCGTCATCGCTCGATCATGATGCAGCGCAGCATTTTTCGCAACAGGATTTGCCTAATGTTTTGACATTTGTATTAGATGCATAAAATTTAGGCGAAACGCCAATCGATTGGGCGAGGTTGAGGACGATAGCGGGATGCGGTCGGACGATGTAAAAGACGTCGTAGTAAAAGGAGCGGCGCGCGGATGGCAAAGGGTCAGTTCAGGATGCTGCGCAGCGCTACCGCGGGCATTGACGCGGTGGAGGCGGAAACGCGCCATTCCTTCGCCCGCCATACCCACGACCAGTTCGGCATCGGCCTCATCTACCAGGGCGCACAGAAATCGCTCAGCGGCCGCGGCATGGTCGAGGCCGGCGCCGGCGACATGATCACCGTCAACCCCGGCGAGGTGCACGACGGCGCACCGATCGGTGACGCCGGCCGTTCCTGGCGCATACTCTATTTCGATCCTTCCGTCATTGCCACCGCCGCCGCGGATATCAGCCAGGGCCGCTCGGACGCTGGAGAATTTGCCTCACCGGCTTTTAAGGACGCCGAAGCGGCAAACCAGTTCCGGGCACTGTTCACGGCGATCACCGGTCCCGAAGCAGAGGATGAGACGATCCGGCGCGAGGAGCAGCTTCTGCTGCTGCTTGCGAACGTTCTTGGCACCGGGAAACCCCAGCATCACGAAAGGCCGGCAACCGTCACCGCTGCAAAAACGATGATCGACGACGATCCGACGGCGACGATCACGCTTACCGACCTCGCCGCCGAGGCGAGGCTCAGCCGCTTCCAGCTGGTGCGCAACTTCGCGAAAGCGGTCGGCCTGACGCCGCATGCCTATATCGTCCAGCGCCGCATCGATCTCGCCCGCCGACTGATCGGCGCAGGCACACCGCTGGCAGAGGCCGCATTCGCGGCCGGCTTTGCCGACCAGAGCCACATGACGCGCGTCTTCGTCAGCAAATACGGCCTCTCGCCCGGCACCTATGCCGAGGCCAGGAAGTAACACCCGCAATTCCGTTCAAGACCCGTCTCCCCCTCCGGCGCATTGCTCAACCTGCGCATCGACAGCGCGGCACTGCAACGGAGAACGGACATGTCGGAAAAATTTCAGGGCTATCTCTATCTGTCGCTGGCGATGATCCTCGTCGGCAGCACGGTGATCGCCAGCAAGATCATTGCCGCCGGGCTTGCGCCCTTCACCGCGACAGCTCTGCGCTTCGCCATCGCCTTCCCGCTGTTCCTGCTCTTGATGCGACTGACCAAGACGCCCTGGCCGAAACTCGGGTGGCGCGACTGGCTGATCCTCATCGCCCAGGCGGGTGCCGGTAGCGTCGGCTACACCACCCTGCTGATCGCCGGCCTGAGCCTGACGTCCGCAACCGACGCAGGCGTGGTGATCGGGACCCTGCCGATCGTTTCCGCCGCAATCGCCATCCTGCTTCTCGGCGAGCGCCCCGACCGCCGGATGCTTGCGGCGATCGTGCTCGCCGCTGCCGGCGTGCTTACCATCGTCTTCAAGCCCGGCGAAGGCGCCGCGCACTCCCCGTTCGGCATCGCCCTCATCTTCGGCGCCGTCATCTGCGAGGGCCTGTTCATCCTCATCAACAAGCGCGTCAGGGCCGAGATCTCTCCGCTTGCCCTTTCGACGCTGATGGCAGGTCTCGGCCTCGCCGTCGCCCTCATCCCCGCGCTCTTCGAGGCACCTTCGGCCGCACGGATCGACAAGGGCGCGATCGTTGCGGTTCTCTACTATGCGCTCATTCCGACGGTGGTGGGCTTCGTGCTCTGGTATGCCGGCTCCGCAAGGGTGAGCGGCACCGAGGCTTCCGTCTTCACGGCGCTGGCGCCTGTCTCTGCCGTGCTCTTTGCCTTTCTTCTGCTCGGCGAACCGGTCGGCACCCATCAGTTGCTTGGGATCGGCTGCGTGCTCGCCGCCGTACTTGGCCTGACCGTGCCCCAGATCCGCGCCAGCCGAAGGACAGCGCGCGCCTTTCAGGCAGGGAAGGCTTGAGCCAGAATGAACGCATCTAATCCGAGGGCCTCCATGCACTTCCAACACGCAGACGATATCTGGCGCGACTTCCCGGAGCTCAACGTCGGCGCACTCTTCATCGACAACGTACGCAGCGAAGTTTCGGTCGAGGACCATGTTCGCCGCTTCCAGGCGATCGCAGAGGACCGCCTCGGCGCCGGATCGGAAAGCGATCTGCCGGAAATCCAGGCATGGCGCCGAACCTTTGCCAGGATGGGGCTGAAGCCGACACAGTATCGCTCCGCCTCCGAGGCGCTGCTCCGGCGCTTCCGGAAAGAAGGCAGCCTGCCGGCGATCCATCCGCTGATCGATCTGTGCAACGCCGCCTCGCTCGCCTCCGCGATTCCCATCGCGGTCTTCGACCTTTCGAACGTCAGCGATTTTCTGCACGTCCGCCGCGCGGTCGGCAACGAGACCTATCTGACCTTCGCAGACGAAACGGAAAACCCGGAACCCGGCGAAGTGATCTTCGCGGATGCCGAAGGACGGGCCCATGCCCGGCGCTGGACCAACCGGCAGAGCGGCCATTCGGCGATCCGGCCGCAGACGGCGCATGCGCTGATCGTTGCCGAAGCCATGCACGAAACGGCGCGAGAGGACGTCGCGCGTTTGATGACTGCGCTTTCGGAAGCGATCTCTGCAGCTTGGAGCACTCGCCCGAGCATGGCCATGCTGGATCGCTCGTCACCGCGTTTCGATTTTTCGATTTAGGGAAGTCGTTCCGACACGGCGCGGCAGGCGCCGGAAAACCGGCCGATGCCTCAGGCACCGGCCGGACGAGAAATCGATCACGCCGCCTTGGCGACGTGATACTCCTTGATCGCGACCATCTTAATCGCCGGATAGCGTTCCGCCTCGTAGCGCAGCGAGAAGCTGTCCTGCGCCAGGAACACCGGGTCGCCATCGAGGTCGCGGGCGATGTCGCCGCGACGGGCCGTGACGAACTTGTCGAGTTCGGCAGGCTGATCAGCCGAGATCCAGCGGCAGACCGAGAAGCGCGACATTTCGAAGGAAACCGGCAGGCCGTATTCGGCGCTGAGGCGCTCCTTCAACACGTCGAGCTGCAGCGCGCCGACGACGCCGACGATTGCCGGCGAGCCGTCTTCGGGCGAGAAGAGCTGCACGACGCCCTCTTCCGCCATCTGCTGCAGCGCTTCCTTCAGCTTCTTGGCCTTCATTGCATCTTCCAGACGCACGCGGCGCAGGATTTCCGGCGAAAAATTCGGCACGCCCTGGAACACCAGCGACTCGCCCTCGGTCAGCGTGTCGCCGATCCGGAGCGTGCCGTGGTTGGGGATACCGACGACGTCGCCGGCATAGGCGGTGTCGGCGAGCTGGCGCTGCGACGCGAAGAAGAACTGCGGGGCACTGAGGCCCAACTGCTTGCCGGTGCGCGACAGCCGCGCCTTCATGCCGCGCTCCAGCTTGCCGGAGCAGACGCGGGCAAAGGCGATACGGTCGCGATGGTTCGGGTCCATGTTGGCCTGGATCTTGAAGACGAAGGCCGTCATCTTGTCGTCGGTGGCGTGCACGGTGCGGATATCGGCCACCTGGTCACGCGGCGGCGGTGCGATGTCGCCGAGCGCGTTGATGAGATCGCGCACACCGAAGTTGCGCAGCGCCGAACCGAAGAACACCGGCGTCAGGTGACCTTCGAGGAAAGCCTTCTTGTCGAAGGGCTTGCAGGCCTCGATCGCCAGCGTCAGCTCGTCGGTGAAGACGTCGCGCTCGTTTTCCGGCAGGCGATGGGAGGCCATCTCCGGACCGTTGACTTTGGTCGGGATTTCCTGCGTGTCGGAGCCGCGCACGGTGTCGTGGGCGAGATTGTAGGAGCCGCAGAAGGTCTTCGAGCGGCCGATCGGCCAGGTGACGGGCGCGCAGTCGAGCGCCAGCTTTTCCTCGACCTCGTCCAGGATCTCGAAGGGATCGCGGCTTTCGCGGTCCATCTTGTTGACGAAGGTGATGATCGGAATATCGCGCATGCGGCAGACTTCGAAAAGCTTCAGCGTGCGCGGCTCGATACCCTTGGCGGCGTCGATGACCATGACCGCGGCATCCACCGCCGTCAGCGTGCGGTAGGTGTCGTCGGCGAAGTCTTCGTGACCGGGCGTATCGAGAATGTTGAAGACGTTGCCGCCATATTCGAAGGTCATCACCGAGGTGACGACCGAGATGCCGCGCTCGCGCTCGATCTTCATCCAGTCCGAACGGGTCTGGATCCGATCCTTCTTGGCCTTGACCTCGCCGGCGAGCTGGATGGCGCCGCCGAACAGCAGCAATTTTTCGGTGAGCGTGGTCTTACCGGCGTCCGGGTGGGCGATAATCGCAAATGTGCGGCGGCGGGAGACCGCCTCGGCGAGAGTTTCAGCCATGTCGTAGAATCCTGTGAGTTGCCGCGTCCTTTACAGGCTCGGCCCCGATTATGCAATTGACCGAGGCGCCCGCCGCCCGGCTTATGCGGTCATGAGCACGCACCCATCCGAATCCCGCCCGACCCTCAACCTTGTTCGCCTGCCGCATGGCGAAGGCCTCGAGTTGCCCGCCTATGAGACGGCAGGCGCCGCCGGCATGGATCTGCGCGCAGCCGTTCCCGGCGATCGGCCGCTCATGCTCACCCCGGGCAAACGCGCCCTCGTTCCGACCGGCTTCATCTTCGAGGTTCCCGTGGGCTATGAAGCGCAGATCCGCCCGCGCTCGGGCCTCGCCTTCAAGCACGGCATCACCTGCCTCAACACACCCGGCACCATCGACAGCGACTATCGCGGCGAGGTGAAGGTGCTGCTCATCAATCTCGCTGACGAAGACTTCATCATCGAGCGCGGCATGCGCATTGCCCAGATGGTGATCGCGCCGGTCACGCAGGTGACTGTCCGCGAGAGCGACAATGCCAGCGAGACGACGCGCGGCGCCGGCGGCTTCGGCTCGACCGGGGTTTAATCTACGCAATTCCGGACGGAAAACCGCCTCACACTTTTCCTGGAATTGCTCTCGTCTACGCAATTCCGGACGGAAAACCGCTTCACACTTTTCCTGGAATTGCTCTCTTAAATTAACGGCGGCAAGCGGCGCTTGACCGGCGACGACTTGACGATCGAAGTGTTGGTCTGCGCCTTCTCGGCGATCCGGTCGAGGATCGTGTCGAGCTGCGCCATGTCGCGCACGAAGAGCTTGGCGATGAAGCAATCGTCGCCGGTGACCTTGTCGCATTCTACGATTTCGGGCGTGTCCTGGATCAGCCGCTCAACGATGTGCAGCATGCCCGGCATCGGCCGCACGCGGATGACCGCCTGCAGGGGATAGCCGACCTTCTGGGGATTGAGGGCGATGGTGAAGCCATCGAGAACGCCGCGCTCTTCCAGCTTGCGCAGACGATCCGCAGCACTCGGCGAGGAAAGGCCTGCCTCCTGCGCCAGCTCCTTCAGCGATACCCGGGCATTGGCTGCCAGAATGTCTAGGATCCGTCGGTCAATCTCGTCCAGCATCACGGCACCATAAGTCATAGTAACGAACAGAACTTCGATAATTAGGCAATATAACACAATTGCCTTCGTTCATCCATGGGAAAGGCTGCAAGCACCGGCTATTCTCCGATCACCAACATGGAGCGGCGAACATGAATACCGAACTCAAACGCGGCAGCATCGAGATGACAGCCGCGATGCTGATTTCCGGAACCATCGGCTGGTTCGTGCTGAAGTCGGGGCAGCCGGTGACGAGCGTCGTCTTCTGGCGCTGTGTCTTCGGCGCCGTGACACTCGTCGGCATTGCCTGGTTTCTCGGTCTGTTCGATCGCCGCCACTTCAGCCGACGGATGCTGCTGCTTTCGATCGTCGGCGGCGTCGCGATCGTCGTCAACTGGCTGCTGCTCTTCGCCGCCTATTCCCACGCCTCGATCTCGATCGCGACGATGGTCTACAACACCCAGCCCTTCATGCTCTTGGGGCTCGGTGCGCTCTTCCTCGGCGAGAAGATCACGGCCACCAAGATCTTCTGGCTGTCGGTCTCGTTTGCCGGCATGCTGGCGATCATTTCGGCCAAACCCGGCCACGGCTTCGCGCCGGAAAGCTATCTGACGGGTGTTGCGCTGGCGATCGGCGCGGCCTTCTTCTACGCGATCGCAGCGATCGCGACGAAGCTGCTCAAGGGTACGCCGCCGCATCTGATCGCGCTGATCCAGGTGATCACAGGCACCTTGATGCTGGCGCCGATGGCGCTCGCGGCGCCCGCCCCGTCTGGTGCCGCGCAATGGTCGATCCTGGTCACGGTCGGCATCGTCCACACGGGGCTGATGTATGTGCTGCTCTATGGCGCGATCCAGCGACTGCCGACGCATATGACCGGCGCGCTCTCCTTCGTCTACCCGATCGCCGCCATCGTCGTCGATCGCATCGCCTTCGGCCATCAGTTGCAACCGATCCAGATCCTCGGCTCGATCGCCATCCTCATTGCCGCCGCCGGCATGAATCTCGGCTGGAAACTTCGCCTGCCCTCTTCTATCAAGCGGGAGCGCGAAGGGAGAACCGCATGATCACCTGCTACCTGAAATACGTCATCGACCCCTACAAGGCCGCCGAGTTCGAGCACTATGCCAAGCTCTGGATTCCGCTCGTCAACCGTCTCGGCGGCACGCATCACGGCTATTTCATGCCGCATGAAGGGGCAAACAACATCGCGCTCGCGCTCTTCAGCTTTCCGAGCCTTGCGGCCTATGAAAGCTACCGCCAGGAAATGGCCGCGGATCCGGAATGCCAGGAAGCCTTCGCCTATGCCGAGAAGACGCGCTGCATCGTCAGCTATGAGCGCAGCTTCATGCGGCCGGTCTTCGAATAGTCCCTGGTCGATAAAGCGCGGATTAACGCCGCGCCTCCGATGCCATGCTCAGCGCGAAGCCGAAAAGCGCCGTACCCATGGCCCAGCGCTGCACCACCATGAACAGCGGTCGCCCGGCGAGGAAGGCCGCGATGCCGCTGGCGGCAAGCGCGATCATCGCGTTGACGGTAACGCTGGTCATGATCTGAATCGACCCGAAGACCAGCGACTGGCCGAGCACATTGCCGAGTTCCGGCCGGATGAACTGCGGCAGCAACGAGAGATAGAGCACCGCCACCTTGGGATTGAGCAGGCTCGTCAGAAACCCCATGACGAACAGCTTCTTCGGCCCATCCTTCGGCAGATGGCGGACCTGAAACGGCGAACGCCCGCCAGGCCGCACAGCCTGCCAGGCGAGATAGAGAAGGTAGCCGGCGCCGGCAATTCTCAGCGCATCATAGGCAAAGGGAACGGCGAGAAGCAGCGCGGTGATGCCGAGTGCGGCCGAAATCATGTAGACGACGAAACCGAGCGCAACGCCGCCGAGCGAGATCAATCCGGCGCCCGGCCCCTGGCTGATCGAACGCGAGATCAGGTAGATCATGTTCGGCCCCGGCGTCAGCACCATGCCGAGAGCAAGGAGGGCAAAGCCGATCATATCTTTCAACTCGGGCATGGAGAGGCGCCTTTCGCTCGTTTTCTGCAAGCTCTACCGATCCCGCGTCGGCGGACAACGCCAGACTTGTCACCCGATCAATTTTGTCGTCAGGCGCCTATCGGTCGTCGTTCCTTGATTTCCCTTTTTTGTCCGTCTGCGCTAGAAATCGGCATCACCATCGGAAGGAATGTCCATGACGCTCGCGGCTCTCGTTGCCTATAGCGGCGCACTCTTCATCGCTGCGGCCATACCGGGTCCCGGCGTGACGGCGCTCGTCGCCCGTGCGCTCGGCTCCGGTTTCCGCGAAACCTTCTTCATGGGTCTTGGCATCGTACTCGGCGACATTATCTACCTGACGGCTGTCGTGCTCGGGCTGGCGCTGATCGCCCAGACCTTCACCACGGTCTTCCTGGTCGTGAAATTTGCAGGCGTCCTCTATCTCGGCTACATCGCCTGGAAACTCTGGACCGCGGGGCTGCTGCCCGAGGATATCAAAGCGAAGCCGTCGACGAGTCCGGTGATGTCCTTCCTGTCCGGCCTGCTCGTCACCCTCGGCAACCCGAAGACGATGCTGTTCTATGTGGCGCTGGTGCCGACGCTGATCGACATCGCAGACATCGGCCCCCGCGACTACGGCCTTTTGCTGACGGCAACCTTCCTGGTGCTGTTGGCCGTGCTGGTTCCCTATATGCTGCTCGCGGCGCGCGCACGTCTGCTGCTCAAGCAGCCAAAGGCGCTCCGAACACTGAACCGGGTCGCAGCCAGCGTGTTGGCGGGAACGGCCGCCTATATCGCCGTCCGCGCGAGCTGAAAAAACTTTTCCTGAACAACAACTTCGCCGGTGCTTTTTCCTCCGGCGAATCGTCGCTGCGTGTTTGTCGTTCTGGAATTGAGCAGTCATTGTTCCTATTCTCATAGCTGACAGTTCACGCCCAAGGGAGAAACCCATGTCCGACACACGCAAGCCCGGCCGCGGCCGCGTCTATTCCTCGATCACGGAGACGATCGGCGATACACCCATCGTGCGGCTGGACAAGCTTGCCAAGGAGAAGGGCGTCAAGGCGAACCTGCTCGCCAAGCTCGAATTCTTCAACCCGATCGCCTCGGTCAAGGACCGCATCGGCGTGGCGATGATCGAGAGCCTGGAAGCCCAGGGCAAGATTACTCCCGGCCGCACGACCCTGATCGAGCCAACCTCGGGCAACACCGGCATCGCGCTCGCCTTCGTCGCCGCCGCCAAGGGCTACAAGCTGATCCTCACCATGCCGGAAACGATGTCGGTCGAGCGCCGCAAGATGCTGGCCCTCTTTGGCGCCGAGCTGGTGCTGACGGAAGGTGCCAAGGGCATGAAGGGCGCGATCGCCAAGGCGCAGGAACTGGTCGAGACGCTGCCCGACGCCATCATTCCGCAGCAGTTCGAGAACCCGGCCAACCCGGAAATCCACCGCAAGACGACCGCCGAGGAAATCTGGAACGACACCGAAGGTGCTGTCGACATCTTCGTGTCCGGCATCGGCACCGGCGGCACGATTACCGGTGCCGGCCAGGTGCTGAAGGCGCGCAAACCCTCGATCAAGGTGATCGCGGTCGAGCCGGAAGAGTCCCCTGTGCTTTCCGGCGGCAACCCGGGCCCGCACAAGATCCAGGGCATCGGCGCGGGCTTTGCGCCGGCGATCCTCGACACCTCCGTTTATGACGAGATCGTCACCGTCAACAGCGGCGAAGCGATCGAGGCTGCTCGCCTCGTCGCCAGGCTCGAAGGCGTGCCGGTCGGCATCTCCGCCGGCGCAGCACTGACGGCGGCGATCGAGGTTGGCCAGCGCGAAGAAAACGCCGGCAAGACCATCGTCGTCATCATCCCGTCGTTTGCCGAACGCTATCTCTCGACCGCGCTGTTTGAAGGCCTCGGCGGCTGATCGACAAGCCTTCTCCCACGAAAGGAAAGGGCGCCTCGCGGCGCCCTTTTGTTTCGAACCGACCTCTACGCCGCCGCCTGCAGCCTCTCGCCGGCAATGCGGTAGGAAATCGCTTCGGCCAGATGGATGCGGCCGACCGTCTGCGCGCCATCGAGATCGGCGAGCGTGCGTGCGACCTTCAGCACACGATGATAGCCGCGCGCAGAAAATTTCATCTTCTCGGCGGCATCCCGGAGGAGTTGCAGGCCGGCCGCGTCGGGCTCGGCGATCTTCTCGATCATCGATGTCGAACACCGGGCGTTGCTCGTCAACTCCGGATGACCGAGGGCAGCGAAGCGGTCGGTCTGCAGGGCACGGGCGCGGGCAACCCGACGGGCGACGACCTCACTGCTTTCGGCTGCAGCCGGCTTCAACAGATCGGCGGCACTGACGGCAGGCACGTCGATGCGGATATCGATGCGGTCCATCAGCGGGCCGGAGATGCGCGCCTGGTAATCGGTCATGCAGCGCGGGCCGCGGGCGCAGCTGCGTCCGGGCTCGCCGGCCATGCCACAGCGACAGGGGTTCATGGCGGCGACGAGCTGGATGGCGGCGGGATAGCTCACCCGGTGATTGGCGCGGGCGATGATGCATTCCGCGGTTTCGAGCGGCTGGCGCAGTGCGTCGAGCACCTGCGGCGTGAACTCCGGAAACTCGTCCAGGAACAAGACGCCATGATGGGCGAGCGAGGCCTCGCCGGGCTTGGCGCGCAAGCCGCCACCGACCATGGCGGCCATGGTTGCGGAATGGTGCGGCGTGCGGAACGGCCGCCGGTCCGAGAGTTTGCCGCCCGGCAACTGCCCGGCGATCGAGTGGATCATCGACACTTCGAGCAGCTCGGCCGGATTGAGCGGCGGCAGGATCGACGGCAGCCGTGCGGCGAGCATCGATTTCCCCGATCCCGGCGGTCCCACCATCAGCAGATTGTGGTTGCCAGCAGCAGCCACCTCCAGCGCCCGCTTGGCGCTTTCCTGTCCCTTGATGTCGGCGAGATCGGGCAGGTTGGCAGCGCCCGAGCGGATCGCGGCCTGGGGCCGCGACAGCACCTGCGTGCCGCGGAAATGATTGGCGATCGCGATCAGGCTGCGCGGCGCGAGAATGTCGATCTCCGCACCTGCCCAGGCCGCCTCCGCCCCGCTTTCGGCCGGGCAGATCAGCCCCTTGCCGAGCGCATTGGCGCCGATGGCGGCGGGAAGCGCGCCGGCAACGGCGGCAATGGTGCCGTCGAGATTGAGCTCGCCGATCACGACATAGGGCGCCAGCGCATCGCCGGGGATGGCCCCGAGCGCCGCCATCAGGCCGAGCGCGATCGCAAGATCGAAGTGGCTGCCCTCCTTCGGCAGATCGGCGGGGGCGAGATTGACGGTGACGCGCTTGGCCGGCAGCGCCAGACCCGAAGCATGAAGCGCTGCCTGCACCCGCTCGCGGCTTTCGGCCACCGCCTTGTCCGGCAGGCCGACGATCTGCATGCCGACTTTGCCCGGCGCGATCATCACCTGAACGTCGACCGGCAGACCCTCGATACCCTGAAATGCGACCGTGCTGACGCGCGCGACCATGGTTGCTCCCTCGCCCCGGGCGTCCCGTCATTACGGGCGCCGCAACCGCCTTGGGTTGCAAGACGGAGCCTTGCACGGTTCACGCACAAAAACAAGAACAATTACGGAACATCTGAGGCAAGACCTACGCGCTGCCGTTGGCAAGGGCGCACCCCCGCAGCCGCGGGCGGAAGCCGCGGCAATCTCCGTCATCCGGAGACAGGTTCTACCGGAAGCGCCGGATCAGGCGCGTTTGCGCTCGATCGCGTCCCAGAGCAGGCTCGCAACATCGGCGCCGCCAAACTTCTTGACTTCGCGGATGCCGGTCGGCGACGTGACGTTGATCTCGGTCATGTAGTCGCCGATGACGTCGATGCCGACGAAGAGGAAGCCGCGGGCTTTCAGCGCCGGAGCGATGCGGGCGCAGATTTCCCTTTCGCGCGCCGTAAGCTCGGTCGCCTCCGGCCGACCGCCGGCATGCATGTTGGAGCGCGCATCATGTTCGGCCGGAACGCGGTTGATGGCGCCGACCGGCTCACCGTCGACGAGCAGGATGCGCTTGTCGCCCTTGCGTACCGCCGGCAGGTATTCCTGGGCGATGAAGGGCTCACGGAACATCTGGCCGAACATTTCCAGAAGGGAAGACAGGTTGCGGTCGTCACGGGTCGAATGGAAGACACCGGCGCCGCCATTGCCGTAGAGCGGCTTCAGGATGATGTCGCCCATCTCCTGGCGGAAGCTGGCGATCTCCTGGGGGTCGCGGGTGATCAGCGTCTTCGGCATCAGGTCGGCGAATTCGGTGACGAAGATCTTCTCCGGCGAATTGCGCACCCAGGCCGGATCGTTGACAACCAGCGTCTTCGGATGCAGGCGTTCCAGAAGATGCGTCGAGGTGATGTAGCCCATGTCAAAGGGCGGATCTTGGCGGAGCAGGATGACGTCCATGGTCGACAGATCGACGCGTTCGGCTTCGCCAAGCGTGAAGTGATCGCCCTTGACGTCGCGCAGCGTCATCTGCTGCACGCTCGCATAGACCTTGCCGTCGCGCAGCGACAGTTTTTCGGGCGTGTAGTGGAAAAGGCGGTAGCCGCGCGACTGTGCCTCGAGGCTCATGGCGAAGGTAGAATCACCCGCAATATTGATGCCCGACACATGGTCCATCTGGACCCCGACATTGACGATTTTCGCCATCTTCCCGTCCCCTGTGGATCACGCCAAGCGTGATCGATTTCAAATCGTCAGAACGGAAGAGGACGAGAAAACCGCTGCCCTCTCCCGCACTGGAAAAGCCCTCGACATGTAGAATGCGGGCGTGCCTTAGGCAAGGAGAGCTGAGCCTATTCGAAGCCTTCGACCACGCAGGTGATGAGATCGTGATCCGAAAGCGGCCGGCCGGTTTCATCGAGCGAGGGAATGATCCTGGTTTCGCCGATCTTCAGGCCGCGCGCGAGGAACCAGTCGAGCTTCATCGCGCGCTCCGGCCAACGGGTGATCAGGCTCGGCCGGGTGGTCATCACCTCAAGTGGTCCACCGTGACGGGTGAAGCCGCGGGCAGCGCTCATCGCAAAGAGCCCTTCGGCTTCGAAGTCGCCGCCAGCATGGTTGCCGGTGTTGAGATCGCCGCCGATCAGCACCGGCAGACCGGGAAAGGCTTCGTCGAGCGCATCGATCAATTCCCTGACCTGGCGTTCGCGGTAGGCCGCGGTCGTCGCGCTTTCAAGATGGGTGGAGACGGCGACGAAGGGGCCTGACTCGGTCTCGATAACGGCACCGATCGCGAAACGCTCGCCGAGACGCGGCTGTTCGCCATCGGTGAACCAGAGACGCTCGCCCCAGAGGCGCAGCATGAAGGGCCGGCCGAGCGGCACCGAAGCCATCAGCGCATTGCCGTGAAAGCCCCTGGCGTTGAAATCATCCTCGCAGAACGCGCGCTCGGTATCGGAGCCGAGGCCCATCTCAATGAATTCGATGCCATAGGCATATTGCATGCCGAGTATAGCAGCGACTTCGGCGGTCGGATGGCGCTGGCCGGTGCGGGCCATGCCGTTGTCCATTTCCGATAGCAGCACGACTGGGGCCTTGGTTGCTGCGAGATGTCCAGCACTTTCCGGTGCGAACAGGCAGCGCTCCAGGTTCCAGGCAGCGACGGTGAAGGGAAAGGCGAGCGGCGCGGTCGAGGACGGCGCGGCGCCGACCTCGATGCTGTTCATTTCCGGTCGCGCGGCCATGGCGGCGTCATGGGCCGCAATGGTGCGCAGCATCGAAGCAAATCCTGCACGCAGTTCGAGCGATGGAACGGCAAGCTGCTCAACGGCTTCATGGATCACGATGCCGTCTCCAGCCGAAGGTTCTGCGCCGGTGCATCACCGGCAAAAGACGTGCCCCGTTCCAGCCGCTTGCCGGTTTCGGGCGAGAAGAAGTGCAGGCGGTCGACGGCAATCGTCACGGCGAGATCACCGGAAAGCGGCATTTCCGGAGAGAGCGCTATCGTCAGAGGTTGGCCCTCGATGGTGCCGTGCACGAGCCGCTGAGCACCGAGCTCCTCGACATAGTCGACCTGGAACAGCATCGCATCCTCGCCGACACCGGCAAGCCGGAGGTCCTCGGCGCGCAGGCCGACGGTCACAGCGCCTTCGACCGGGGCGCGGCTGCCAAGCTCAATCCTGTAGAGGCCGATCTGCAGGCTGCCGCCCTCGATCTGGCCCTTGATCAGGTTCATCGCCGGCGAGCCGATGAAGCTCGCGACGAAGGTCGAGGCCGGACGGTGGTAGACGTCGAGCGGACGGCCGATCTGCTCGATCCGGCCGCCGTTCAGCACCACCAGCCGGTCGGCGAGCGTCATCGCTTCGAGCTGGTCGTGGGTGACGTAGAGCGAGGTCGTGCCGAGGCGCTTCTGCAGGCGCTTGATCTCGCCGCGCATCGAGACGCGCAGCTTGGCGTCGAGGTTGGAGAGCGGCTCGTCGAACAGGAAGGCCGCCGGCTTGCGCACGATCGCGCGGCCCATGGCGACGCGCTGACGCTGGCCACCGGAAAGGGCGCGCGGCTTGCGCGCGAGATAGGGCTCGATTTCCAGCATCCGCGCGGCTTCGGCGACGCGGGCATCGATCTCGGCCTTGGGCGTCTTGCGGTTCTTCAGGCCATAGGCGAGGTTGTCGTAGACGGTCATGTGCGGATAGAGCGCATAGTTCTGGAAGACCATGGCGATGTCGCGCTCGGCCGGATCGACGTCGTTGATGACGCGCGAACCGATGGTCACCGTGCCCTTCGAAATCGTCTCGAGCCCGGCGACCATGCGCAAAAGCGTGGACTTGCCGCAGCCGGACGGGCCGACCAGCACGATGAACTCGCCGTCCTCGATATCGATCGAGACGGATTTCACCGCCTCGACATTGCCGTGATAGATCTTCGAGACCTCGGCGATGGTAATGGCCGCCATGGCTGCCTCCGTTAAAATGGTACCGTTTCAGAAGCGGGCGGGACAGTTGTCCCGCCTCCACTCCGCTTACTTGTCGCTTTCGGTCAGGCCCTTGATGAACCAGCGCTGGAAGATCACGACGATCATCACAGGCGGCAGCATGGCGAGGATCGCCAGTGCAAAGGCCTCGTTGTAGTCGGGGATGTTCGAGCCGACCCAGACAAGCAGGATCTGCTTGATGCCGCGAACCAGGGTGAAGAAGCCTTCGTCGGTGGTCATCAATGTGGGCCAGAGGTACTGGTTCCAGCCGTAGACGAACATGATGATGAAGATCGCCGCCATCATGGTGCGCGACAGTGGCACGAGCACGTCGATGAAGAACTTGAACGGCCCGGCGCCATCGATGCGCGCCGCCTCAAGCAGCTCGTCCGGCACCGACTTGAAGAACTGCCGGAAGTAGAACGTACCCGTCGCCGAGGCGAGCAGCGGCACGATCAGGCCGGTGTAGGTGTTGGTCAGCTTCAGCGTGTTCATCACTTCGTAGGACGGAAGGATGCGCACTTCGAGCGGAAGCAACAGCGTGGTGAAGATTACCCAGAAGAAGAAGGTCGCCAGCGGAAAGCGGAAATAGACCAGCGCATAGGCCGCGAGCATCGAGAGCACGATCTTGCCGACGGCGAAACCTAAGCCGAGGATCATCGAGTTCAGCATCATGTTGAAGCCGGTGATCTTGCCGGTGAAGCCGCCTTGACGGGTCAAGACCGTCTGGTAGGTCTCGACGAAATGGCCGCCCCAGGTGAGGCTGAGGCCATTGCGGTGGATATCGGCTGCCTCGTGCGTCGAGGTCATGAAGGCGACGACGACCGGCGCCACCATGATGAAGACGCCGAAGAGCAGGATGACGTGGTCGAAAATCTTGGTGCGATACATCGGCGCCGCCTCAGTTGTAGTGCACGCGCCGCTCGATGAAGCGGAACTGGAAGATGGTGAGAACGAAGACGATCAGCATCAGGATCACCGACTGGGCCGAAGAGCCGCCGAGATCGTTGCCGCGGAAACCGTCCATGTAGACCTTGTAGACAAGGGTGATCGGGTTGTTGGCGGCCTTGTCCTTCACCATCACGTCGATGACGCCGAAGGTATCGAACAGCGCATAGGTGACATTGATGATCAACAGGAAGAAGGCGGTCGGCGCCAAGAGCGGCAGGATCACCGTCCAGAAGCGGCGGAAGCCGGAGCGGCAATCGATCGCCGCCGCCTCGCGCACCGAGACCGGGATGCCCTGCAGGCCCGAGAGGAAGAAGATGAAGTTATACGGGATCTGCTTCCAGACGGAGACGACCACCATGGAAAAGGCGGTGTCGAAGTAATTCAGACCGACCTTGATGTCCCAGCCGAACCAGCGGGCGAGTTCGACGATCGGGCCGATATGCTGGTCGAAGAACATCATGCCGATGAGGCCGGCGACCGGCGGCGCGATGGCATAGACCCATATGAGCAGCGTCTTGTAGGCGGCGTTGCCGCGGATGACGCCATCGGCCTTGACGGCGAGCAGCAAGCCGATCGACAGCGCGAAGAAGGTGACGAGCGCCGTGAAGACGGCAGTGAAGCGGGCGATTCCGAGATACTCGCCCGATTTCAGCACGTCGGTATAGTTCGTCATGCCGACGAAGGTCGAGCCGAAGCCGAAGGGGTCTTCCAGATAGAAGGACGACTGGATCGCCTGAACCGACGGCCAGTAGAAGAAGATGAAGATGATCGCGAGCTGTGGCGCGAGGAAGAGGTAGGGCAGGAACGGCGAGGAGAACTGAACGCGCTTGGCAACGCCTTCTCCTCCGCTCTTCGACTGGCCACCGAAAAACCGGAAGGCGCCGAAGCGACGCCCGCCGGTTTGGGTTCCGGTTCCTCCCCGCGAGGCGGGGAGGAGATCTGTCGCGGTCGACATGGAGATCAGCCGGCCGTCTTGGCGAAGCGAGCGAGCAGCTCGTTGCCTTCCTTTTCGATCGTGTCGAAAGCGTCCTTGACGGTCGTTTCGCCCGAGAAGATGCGGCCGTATTCGCGTTCCATGATTTCGCGGATCTGCGGGTAGAAGCCGAGGCGGTAGCCCTTCGACCAGTCACCGGCCGGCAGCAGCAGCTGCTTGATGCCGACTTCAGCAACCGGCTTTTCCTTGTAGTAGCCGTCCTTCTGGGCGAGCTCGTAGGCTGCCTTGGTGATGGCAACGTAACCGGTGGCCTTGTGGTAGAAGTACTGGATTTCCGGCGAGGTCAGGAACTGGAAGAAGTCGGCAACGCAGTTGTTCTCTTCATCCGACTTGCCGGACATGGCAAACAGTGCCGCGCCGCCGATGAAAGAATTGGTGCCGGCACCCTTGATCGAGCCCCAATAGGGCAGGAAGGTTGCCGAGAACGGCATCTGCGCCGTCTTCTGCAGGCCGCCGAAGGAGCCCGACGAACCGATCCAGAACGCAGCCTTGCCTTCTTCGAAGACCTTCTGGTTGTCGTTCCAGCCGGCGCCGTAGAAAGCGAAGTAGCCTTCGTCCTTCCAGGCCTTGAGCTTGTCGAACATCATGATGAGGTTCGGGTCGGTGACCTTCAGCTGCGTGTCGACGACGGCGTCATAGCCGTTGTTGTTGGTGGCGAACTGGATGTTGTTGCGGGAGAAGAAGTTCTCCGTGAACTGCCAGGTGAGCTGCGACTGGACGAGCGGGATGTAGCCGGCTTCCTTCAGCTTCGGGGCAACCGCTTCAAACTCTTCCCAGGTCTTCGGCGCTTCGACGCCGGCCTTCTTCAGGGCCTCGTCGTTGATGTACATGATCGGCGCGGAGGAATTGAACGGCATGCCGACGAACTTGCCCTCGCTGTCGGCGTAAAAGTAGCGCACGCCGTCAATGAAGGCGTTGCGGTCGAAGTTGTGGCCAGCCTTGATGATCAGGTCTTCGGCCGGAATGACCGCGCCCTTGGCGTTGATGATCGTGGCGGCGCCGGCGTCGAAGACCTGCAGGATGTTCGGCTGTTCGCCCGAACGGAATGCGGCGATGCCGGAAGCGAGCGCTTCCTCGTAAGTGCCCTTGGAAACCGGGGTCAGCGCGCAGGCGCTTTGGGCTTCGTTGAACTTCTTGGAAACTTCATTGATGACTTCGCCGTTGCGGCCGGCCATGCCGTGCCACCAGGTGATATTGGTCGCGGCAAATGATGACGTCGCGGAAAAAGCGAAGCTAAGGGCTGCGAATGAAAACTTCTTGAACATGACTTGGTCCCTCTCCACCGGGTTGCGGATGGCTTGGACTAGTGACGTTCAATGACAGGCCCGTAACGCTTTTATGTCGGAACGATTACAAATTCGCGATTTTGTTCCAAGGCGGGATGCGGGCGGAACACCGCAATCATTTTCCCTCATCCCGCGCCGGTTCAGAAGGCATCCGGCAGATGCCGCGGCCAGCCCCAAGGGGTCACCGTGATGATGTCGTAGCGCACGGAAAGCCTGTTGAAGTCCGGTTGCCTGGCCAGCCAGAGATCGCTCGCAGCGCGAATGCGTTTTTGCGCCGTGGCCGTCACCGCGAATACGCCGTCCTCGGCCGAGCGGCGCGCCTTGACCTCGACGCAGGCAATGAGATCGCCGCGCCGGGCGATGATGTCGATCTCGCCGAGCTTGGTGCGATGGCGCATGGCGACGATGCGGTAGCCCTTCAGCAGCAGGCAGAGCGCCGCGCGGTATTCGGCGAGTTGCCCCCGCCTCAGCGCTTTCAGCTTCCGCCGGTCGCTGCCGTCAGCCGTCATGGCGCTTCTTCAGCTGCAGCAGCCGGTCATAGAGCTCCTTGCGCGGCACGCCCGTCTGGCGGGCGGCTTCGGTCGCCGCCTTGCCGGCCGGCATGTCGGCGACAAGGCTCAGCAGCAGGGCGTCGACATCGGCCGCTTCCGGCTCGGGTGCGGCATCCGGCGGCCCGATGACGAGCACGATCTCGCCTTTGACGGCGCCAGCTTCTCCATAATGTGCAGCAAGCTCGCCGAGCGTGCCGCGGCGGAACTCCTCGAAGGTCTTGGTGAGCTCGCGGCAGACGGCAGCCCGCCTACCCTCGCCCAGCACCTCGGCTGCGGCCGCCACTGTCGCGGCGATGCGGTGCGGCGATTCAAAGAACATGATTGTCGCCGGCACGGCCGCTAATTCCCTGAGGCGATCGCGTTTCGCCTTGTCCTTGGTCGGCAGGAAACCGGCAAAGAGGAAGGCATCGTTTGGCAGGCCGGAGCCGACGAGTGCTGCAAGCGGCGCCGAGGCGCCCGGGATCGGCACGACGCGATGACCGGCTTCGATCGCAAGCTGCCCCAGCCGGTAGCCCGGGTCGGAAACCAGCGGTGTTCCGGCGTCGGAAACGAGCGCCACCGATCGCCCTTCGGCGAGTGCTGCAAGCAGCCGGGGGCCGGCTTCGTCGGCATTGTGCTCGTGATAGGCGTAGGGCCGGTTCACGATGCCATAGCGGTCGAGCAGCACGCGCGTAACCCTCGTGTCCTCGCAGGCGAGCACATCGGCGCCGGCAAGCGTTTCCAGTGCGCGCAGCGTAATGTCGCCGAGATTGCCGATCGGGGTCGCCACCAGATAGAGCGCCGCATCGAGGGGCCGGGCCGGAACGCTGACATTGTGCAGGCGATAGCTACGCTCTCTCTGCCCGCCCGATGCTTCCGATGTCTTCTGCTTTTCCACCTGTAACGTCCTGATCGTGCTCACCGATGCGTCGGTCCGGTCTTTATGAGTGAGCCGGCAGGGCAGGGCAAGGGCAAGGCAATGGTCCAGCGCGCTGCATCTGGGGACAGAAGCCCTTAAACCCCTTGCGTTCCGGGCGCTGTTTCTGCCATTTTGCCGGTCCACATATTTCCGGTCGGTCGGCCGGGACACTCGCAGTTGACGCTCAGGCGGACGCCTCGTCTGCCGGGCAATGGTTGAAAGCGGCATCCCATGCGCATTACTCTCGAGCGGTCCAACCTCCTGAAATCGCTGAACCACGTGCACCGCGTGGTCGAGCGGCGAAACACGATCCCGATCCTCTCGAACGTGCTCTTGCGTTCCGACGGTGCGAGCCTCGAAATGAAGGCGACCGACCTCGACCTCGAAATCACCGAGGCGACACCGGCGCAGGTGGAACAGTCGGGCGCGACCACGGTGCCGGCGCATCTGCTCTACGACATCGTGCGCAAGCTGCCTGACGGTTCGGAAGTGCTGCTCGCCACCAATGCCGAGGGCACGGCGATGACCGTTGCCTCGGGCCGTTCGAAATTCTCGCTGCAGTGCCTGCCGCAGTCCGACTTCCCGGATCTCACCGCCGGCAGCTTCTCGCACTCCTTCCGCCTCAAGGCGACCGACCTCAAGATGTTGATCGATCGCACCCAGTTTGCGATCTCAACCGAGGAAACCCGCTACTATCTCAACGGCATTTTCGTGCACACCGTCGAGAGCAAGGGCGAACTGAAGCTGCGCGCCGTCGCCACGGACGGTCACCGCCTCGCCCGCGCTGACGTTGAAGCCCCGTCCGGCTCCGAAGGCATGCCGGGCATCATCATCCCGCGCAAGACCGTCAGCGAACTGCAGAAGCTGCTCGACAACCCGGACCTCGTCGTCACCGTCGAAGTCTCGGACGCCAAGATCCGACTGACGATGGGTTCGATCGTCATGACCTCGAAGCTGATCGACGGCACCTTCCCGGATTACCAGCGCGTGATCCCGGCCAACAACGACAAGGAACTGCGCGTCGATTGCCAGTCCTTCGCCCAGGCCGTCGACCGCGTTTCGACGATCTCGTCGGAGCGCGGCCGCGCCGTCAAGCTGGCGCTGAACGAAGGCCAGATGACGCTGACGGTCAACAATCCGGATTCGGGTAGCGCCACGGAAGAACTGCCCGTCGGCTACGACCACGACCCGCTCGAAATCGGCTTCA
Organism: Ensifer sp. ENS10; assembly: GCF_014852025.1. NCBI lineage: Bacteria > Pseudomonadati > Pseudomonadota > Alphaproteobacteria > Hyphomicrobiales > Rhizobiaceae > Ensifer > Ensifer sp. ENS10. The sequence continues at coordinate 245,934 of NZ_JACVAS010000001.1, read as the reverse complement.
ACGCCAAGTATCTGCTCGACATCACCTCGCAGCTGACCGGCACCGATGCGATTTTCATGCTGGCCGATCCGGGCTCGCCGACGCTCGTTCGCGATCTTGCTGCCGAGGATGCACTTTACGTGCTCATGCCGATGCGCGTGTAACCGGGCCTGACGCGGCGCGAAATGCCAACCCGTCACGCCCGCTCGTGACGGGTTTTTTGTTGATCGATCCATCCGGCGGCTGTTGATAAGCCGACGCTTTCAGGCGCAGACAGACTTGTTTTTGCCGCAGATGGGGACACATTATGATTGCCGCCGCCCGGACCGGCTCGAATCAGCGAGCCGGGATTACAGCGGGCGGCCCGTATGAGGAGAGGACGACGGTTTTGAGGGGTTCAATGAATTTGCGCGTGAAGGTGAAGGAACGGCTCGGACGGAAGTTCGATGAGGAAATTCGCTTTTTCAAGGGATGGATGAGCAATGCCAAGGCTGTCGGCGCAATCCTGCCGACCTCTTCCATAACCGCGCGCCGAATGGCGAGCGTCATCAATCCCGCTTCGGGCCTGCCGGTTCTTGAGCTGGGCCCGGGCACGGGTGTCATCACGAAGGCAATTCTGGAACGCGGCCTGCCCGCATCGAGCCTTGTCTCGGTCGAATATTCGACCGACTTCTATAACCAGCTCAGGGCCAACTTCGCCGGCGTCAATTTCGTCAATGGCGATGCTTTCGATCTGGAACATACGCTCGGCGAGCTGAAGGGACAGACCTTCGACAGTGTCGTCTCGGCAGTGCCGCTCTTGAACTTCCCGATGCATCGGCGCGTCGAGCTGATCGACGACCTGCTCTCGCGCATTCCGGCCGGCCGGCCGGTCGTGCAGATTTCCTATGGGCCGCTCTCGCCCGTCGTCGCCATGCCGGACCGCTACAGCATCCAGCATCTCGACTTCGTCGTGCGCAACATCCCGCCGGCACAGCTTTGGGTCTATCGTCGGGCGCACTGACGGGATGTTCGGCGTCTACGTCACCCATCCGCAGGTCTGGATCGATCCGGACGTGCCCGTCCCGCAATGGGGACTTTCCGCTGTTGGCCGCGATCGTGCGGCCCTGACGGCGGCGTTGCCGTGGGTGCGCTCGCTCGGGAGGATCGTCTCGAGCGACGAAACCAAGGCGATCGAAACGGCCCAGCTGCTTGCCGATGCCGCCGGCCTGACGGTCGAAATTCACCATGACATGGGCGAGAACGATCGCTCCGCCACCGGCTTCCTACCGCCGCCGGAATTCGAGAAGGCGGCCGACTGGTTCTTCGCCCATCCGGCGGAAAGTTTTAAGGGCTGGGAGCGCGCGATCGACGCCCAGACGCGGATCTCGGACGCAGTGTTCCGTGTCCTCGAAGGGCACGACACCAAGATCCCAATCGCCTTCGTCGGCCATGGCGGCGTCGGCACCCTTTTGAAGTGCCGGCTGCTCGGCGCGCCGATTGCCCGCAGTTCCGACCAGAAGGGCGGTGGCGGCGGCAACGTCTTCGCTTTCCGCCTTGCGGATCGCGCCGTCGCATGCGACTGGACCCCGATGGAAAACTGGCAGGGGATCTAGACGATGACCGAAACCGCGCGCGACAGATTGATCGTAGGCCTCGACCTTCCGACGATCGCCGATGCCGAGAGGATCGTGTCGACGCTCGGGAACGACGTCTCCTTCTACAAGATCGGCTATCAGCTGGTCTTTGCCGGCGGGCTCGAATTCGCGCGCGACCTTGCCGCCAGCGGCAAGAACGTCTTCCTCGACATGAAGCTGCTCGATATCGACAACACGGTTGCCAAGGGTGTCGAGAACATCGTCAAGATGGGCATGTCGATGTTGACCCTGCACGCCTATCCGAAGGCGATGAAGGCGGCCGTCGAAGCCGCTAGAGGTTCCGATCTCTGCCTCCTCGGCGTCACCGTGCTCACCTCGATGGACGAGCAGGACGTGATCGATGCCGGCTACGAATACGACCCGCACACGCTGGTGCTGCGCCGGGCCGAACAGGCGCGCGCCGCCGGCATGGGCGGCATCGTCTGCTCGGCGGAAGAATCCGCAGCGGTCCGCAAGATCATCGGACCGAACATGGCGCTGGTGACGCCGGGTATCCGCCCTGCCGGCGCCGACAAGGGCGACCAGAAGCGGGTGATGACGCCGGCCGAAGCCTTGAAGGCCGGATCCAGCCACCTCGTCGTCGCGCGCCCAATCGTCGCAGCCGCGGAGCCGCTTGCGGCCGCCCGCGCCATTCTCGCGGAAATGAACGGCGCGCTTGCCCGCTGATGCGGGCGGCGCCAGGAACCCATCGCGATCCGCTTGACCTCAATCAAAATTTGCCGGAAGTAAGTCTCGCGTCAGCCTTCAGCGGTGCAAGACGAGGAGCTCACTATGGCCAAGGGATACTGGATCGCACGGGTCGATGTCCGCGACCCCGAGCGCTACAAGGATTATGTGACGGCAGCAAAGCCGGCCTTCGAGAAATACGGCGCGAATTTTCTCGCGCGCGGCGGCGAACATCATCGCCTTGAGGGCGGCGTGCGCGCGCGCAACGTCGTCATCGAATTTCCGTCGCTGCAGGCAGCGGTCGACTGTTACAACTCGCCCGAATACCAGATTGCCGCCGCGATCCGCCAGGAAGTCGCCGACGCGGAGATGGTCGTCGTCGAAGGCGTCTGACGACCCGGCATCCCCATCTTCCGACAGACCCGACAAGCCGCGTGGATTGGCCTTCACCTCTCGCGGCTGTTGGGCTATGTAGCAATCAATTCTTTCCTCTGCGATCAGGAGTGCGTTTCCCATGACCTTGTCCAACCTTCCGCCGCTGGTGACGATTTTCGGCGGATCCGGGTTCGTCGGCCGTCATGTCGTGCGCGCACTCGCCAAGCGCGGCTACCGCATTCGCGTTGCCGTTCGCCGGCCCGACCTTGCCGGCCACCTGCAGCCGCTCGGCAATGTCGGCCAGATCTCCTTTGTCCAGGCGAACTTGCGGTACCGGAAATCCGTCGATCGCGCCGTCGAAGGCTCCGACCACGTCATCAACTGCGTCGGCGTGCTGTTTGAAAAAGGCCGCAACACGTTTGACGCCGTCCAGGATTTCGGCGCGCGCGCGGTGGCAGAAGCGGCACGTAGCGTCGGCGCCACGCTGACGCACATTTCGGCGATCGGCGCGGACGCTTCCTCGCCGTCGCAATACGCCCGCAGCAAGGGCCGCGCCGAGGCGGCGATCCTGGAAACGAAGCCTGACGCGATCATCCTGCGTCCGTCGATCGTCTTCGGTCCCGAGGACGGCTTCTTCAACAAGTTCGCCAACATGGCCCGCTTCTCGCCGGTCCTGCCGCTGATCGGCGGCGGCCACACCAAGTTCCAGCCCGTCTACGTGACCGATGTCGCCGAGGCCGTGGCGCGCGCCGTCGACGGCAAGATCACCAAGGGCAAGATCTACGAACTCGGCGGCCCGGATGTCTTAAGCTTCCGCGACTGTCTCGAGATCATGCTGAACACGATCGACCGCAAGCGCACGCTCGTCTCGCTGCCCTTCGGCGTCGCATCCTTCATCGGCAGCATCGCGTCGATGGTCCCCTTCATCACGCCGCCGCTCACCCCCGACCAGGTGGTGTTGCTGAAATCCGACAATGTCGTCTCGGCAAAGGCGGTTTCCGAGGGACGTACGTTCGCCGGCATTGGCATCGATCCGACCATGTTGGAGTCGATCCTGCCGACCTATCTGGTGCGCTATCGCCCGCAGGGCCAGTACACGCGCAGCGGCCGCGGCGCCTGATCGCCGCAAAGCCCATCTTATTTTGAACGGCCGCCGGTACCCACGGGCGGCCGTTTGCTGTGGTATCCAGGCAACAGCGTTGCAGTTCTGCCGCAGTTAAGAAAGCGAATGGCATTTACCGCAAATTCAACATGTCCTGATATTGATCATGTCATATCCAGCGACTAAACACCGCCTCGCGCCCCGATCGCAAGGCATGACGGCGGGCGGCAGCAGCAATCTCGAAAGGCATAGCGTCCATGGGCAAGTCGATCGCAATCTTTTTTGCGTCTGCGGCACTGATCATTCTGGCTGGCTCATTCATCGCGCCGAACACGGTCGCGAGCAGCGGCAAGGGTTGCGCGCCGGCCTATGGCGTCGATCCGTGCACGACGGCATCGATCGATCTTTCCGGCAACTAAGGCCGGCGCCCTTTAGATCAGGCGTTTCCGGACGGAAAGCGGCTTCGCGCTTTTCCTGGAATTGCTTTGGAAGGGCATAGTTAGAGTTATTGGCGGGGGCCAGTGGCCGCGTGCGTTTCACCTTGAGACGCACGCGGCTTTGTTTTTGAGGCCTTATCCGAGTTCGAAGAAGACTGAGGTCAAAGAAAAAGGCGCGTCCAGAACGCGCCTTTTTCATTTGAGATCGTTGATCCCGAGATCAGCCGAGCAACCAGAGGCCGATCAGGCCGGCCGTGCCGACGACGATGCGCCAGATGGCGAAGGGCGTGAAACCGCGCCGCGAGACGAAATCGAGCAACGAACGCACGACGAAGATGCCGGCGACGAACGCCGCGATGAAGCCGACGGCGATCAGGGTGAAATCGTCGAAGGAGAGCGCGTCGCGGTTCTTATAGAGGTCCAGCGTGAAGGCGCCGAGCATGGTCGGCATCGCCAGGAAGAACGAGAACTCCGCGGCCGAGCGCTTGTCGGTCCCCATCAGCAGGGCGCCGGCGATCGTCGCGCCGGAACGCGAGGTGCCGGGGATCATCGCCAGGCACTGGAACAGGCCGATCTTCAGCGCCAGCGACGGCGGATAGTCCATGACGTCAGTGTAGCGCGGCTTCAGCGGCAGGTGGTCGATCGCGTAGAGGATGAAGCCGCCGACGATCAGCACGACACAGATGAGCATCGGCGTTTCGAACAGCACCGTCTTGATGAAATCATGGGCGATTGCGCCGATGACGGCCGCCGGCAGGAAGGCGATCAAAACGGACAGGACGAAGCGGCGCGCCTTGATGCTCGTCGGCAGCGCCAGCGCGATCGACAGAAGCTTCTGGAAATAGACGAGCAGGATGGCCAGAATGGCGCCGAGCTGGATGAGGACGGCGAAGGTGTTGCCCGGCGACCTGAAGCCGAGGAAGTGGCCGGCAAGGAGGACGTGCGCCGTCGACGAAACAGGGATAAACTCCGTCAAGCCCTCGATGAGTCCGAGGACAAGCGCGCTGATGATCGATTGATCCGCCATATATGAGATTTTCCTGACAAGTTTTGGAGTGGGAGGAAAAGGCTGATTCGCTTGTGTTTGCCACCACAAATTTCTATAGCTCTATCACAGGAGCCGTGGCCAGACGCTTGCGCCGCCACGCTGACGCCCCCAGCAAAAAAGACTCTGAGAAGCCAGATCATCGATGCCGACACTGTATCATCACCCCATGTCCTCCGCTTCACGGTTCGTTCGCCTTATCCTCTCGGAATATGGCTATCAGACGGAATTGTCCGAGGAACAGCCCTGGGAGAACCGGCGCGACTTCCTGGCCTTGAACCCGGCCGGGACGCTACCGGTCTATGTTGACGACAGTATGAGAGCGCTCTGTGGCGCCACGATCATCTCGGAATATCTCGACGAAACGAACGGAATCATGAAGCGGGATCGCCGGCTTCTGGCCGAGGACCCGTTCCAGCGGGCGGAAATCCGCCGCCTGGTCGAGTGGTTCCTGCACAAGATGGAAGCGGACGTGACGCGGCCGCTGGTGCGCGAGCGGATCTTCAAGCTGCAAATGACACCGGACCAGGGCGGCGGCGCGCCCGACAGCAAGGTCCTGCGCACCTCGCGCGCCAATATCCGCCAGCATATGAAGTATCTCTCCTGGCTCGCCGGTTCGCGCACCTGGCTTGCCGGCGACCGCATCTCCTATGCGGATCTCGCCGCGGCCGCGACGGTGTCCGTGCTCGACTATCTCGGCGAGATCGACTGGTCGGATGCCCCGACCGCCAAGGAGTGGTACCAGCGGCTGAAGTCCCGCCCCTCCTTCCGCCCGCTGCTTGCCGAGCGTGTGCGCGGCGTGACTCCGGTTCCGCACTATGCGGACCTCGACTTCTGAGGATGAATCCGTGCCCGGCATCGCTGCCAAGGCTGACAATGGGGATCGACGGCGGCTGAAGCTGACCGAATTCCTGAAAGCCGAGGCGGCAGACAAGGGCTTCGATCTCTGTCGCATCACCCGCCCTGACGCCATTCCCGAGGCGCCGGCTCGGCTCCAGGACTTCCTCGACGACGGCTTCCACGGCACGATGGACTGGCTGGCCGAGACTGCCGAGCGACGCTCCGATCCGCGCACGCTCTGGAGCGACGTGCGCTCGGTGGTGATGTTCGCGATGAATTACGGGCCGGAAGACGATCCGCGCGGGATTCTCGAAAAGACCGATCGCGGCGCGATCTCGGTCTATGCCCAGAACCGCGACTATCATGACATCATCAAGGGCAAGCTCAAGGAAGTCGCGACCCGCTTCGCCGCGCGCGCCGGCGAGGACGTCAAGGTCTTTGTCGACACCGCCCCGGTGATGGAGAAACCACTCTCGGAGAAGGCCGGCCTCGGCTGGCAGGGCAAGCACACCAATCTCGTCAGTCGCGAATTCGGCTCCTGGCTGTTTCTCGGCAGCTTGTTCACCACGGCGGACCTCGTCATCGACGAGCCGGAGCGCGACCATTGCGGCTCCTGCCGCGCCTGCCTCGATGCCTGCCCGACCGGCGCTTTTCCTGCGCCCTATCAGATCGACGCGCGGCGCTGCATTTCCTACCTGACCATCGAGCACAAGGGTCCAATCGACCCGGAGCTGCGCCCGTTGATGGGCAACCGCATCTATGGCTGCGACGACTGTCTCGCCGCCTGCCCCTGGAACAAGTTCGCGCAGGCAGCCTCCGAAATGAAGCTGAAGGCGCGCGAGGACCTGAAGGCGCCATCGCTGGAAGCTTTGCTCGGCCTCGACGACCCGGCCTTCCGCAGCCTGTTCTCGGGCTCGCCGGTCAAGCGCATCGGCCGCGACCGTTTCGTGCGCAACGTGCTGATCGCCGCCGGAAACTCCGGCGACCAGGCGCTCGTGCCTGCGGTCAGGGCGCGCATCGGCGATACCTCGCCCGTGGTGCGGGCGATGGCGGTCTGGGCGCTGTCACGATTGGTCGCGCCGGCGGCGCTTGCGGAATTTGCCGAACAATGCGAGCCAGAGACCGACGAAGACGTCCTCAACGAATGGCAAATGGCGGGAGTGAGCCGATGCAAGTCCTGATCCTTGGCGCCGGTTACTCCGGTATGGCAATCGCGCGGACCATGGCCCCGACGGCGACAAGCGTTGTCGGCACCACCCGCACCGAGGAGAAGGCAACGAAGCTTGAAAAGGCCGGCATCCGCCCGATCCTCTTCGACGGCGAAACGGTCTCCGGCGAACTCGCTGCTGCGCTTGGCCAGGCGACGCACCTGATCCAGTCGATCGCGCCCGGCCGCGACGGCGATCCAATGTTTCGCCCTTCCAGCCCGGATCTCGCGCAACTGGCGCCGAACCTCAAGTGGATCGGTTATCTCTCGACCGTCGGCGTCTATGGCGACCACGGCGGCGAATGGGTCACCGAGGACATGCTGCGCAAACCGGTCTCGGCCCGCTCGGTCGAGCGGGTGGAGGCGGAGGATGCCTGGATCGCCTTCGGCGCGAAGCAGAGCATTCCGGTTGCCGTGTTGAGGCTTGCCGGCATCTACGGCCCCGGACGCAACGCCTTCTGCAATCTCGCAAACGGCACGGCCCGGCGCCTGATCAAGCCTGGGCAGGTGTTCAACCGCATCCGGGTCGAAGATATCGGCGCGGCCACCCTGTTCCTCGCCAACAACGGCACGAGCGGCGTCTTCAACATCACCGACAACGAGCCGGCGCCACCACAGGACGTGGTGCTTGAGGCCGCGCGGCTGATGGGCGTCGAACCGCCGCCGGAAATTCCCTTCGAGCAGGCGGAGCTGTCACCGATGGCCCGCTCCTTCTATGGCGAGAACAAGCGGGTATCGAACGCCCGCATGCGCGCCACCGGTTTCGAGTTCGCGTATCCGGATTATCGCGTTTCGCTTGCGCAGCTCTGGCAATCCGGCACATGGCGCAACGCCTGAAACGCAACTCGGCGCTCAATCAATAACATAACCCGAAATGCTTATAGAAAGCCGATAGTCAGTCCATCAGTAATGGCGGCGGCAGCGCCGCCAGAATTGTGACTTTCTCTGGATATTCATTCGATACTTGACGAATTGAATACAACCTGTGCGCTAGTAACGAGTTTTCGACCATCCGGATTCCGGAAATTTCGTCCAATTCGAAATTTTTAATGAAATTTTTCGTTTACCACTGAGTTGCGCCTGCGTGCGGAAGGCTGTGAGCGTTCAACCGCTGATTCCAAAGAACTTCCTGGCTCCATTTAAACTATTTCAAACAATCTTCGTTTTTGAATTTTCGTCATTTTTTAATAAATCCTAATAGATCGTAAATGGTTGAAGCACGTTTTCGCCATTTTTCGCCCCAATTAGCGGTTCCCAGAAGATTTTTATTCAACCATTTGACCGAGGGGATCGCCAGTTGACGCCAGCGAAGATCAAGGCTGCTGCCGCTGCAGCGCTGTTCACGACCGCTATCGGTCTCGTTTCCGTTTCCGATAGCCATGCAGCCGGCGCCGGCTGCGGCGGCGCGTCCTGGTACGCGCTGAGCTCCAAGACCGCCTCCGGCGAGCGCATGAATGCCGCCCGCCTGACCGCCGCCCACCGCAGCCTGAAGTTCGGAACCAAGGTTCAGGTCACCAACAAGCGCAACGGCAAGAGCGTGATCGTTCGGATCAACGACCGTGGGCCATTCATTCGTGGCCGCGTGATCGACCTTTCCAAGGCTGCAGCCTCGCAGATCGGCATGATCCGCTCCGGCCACGCCAGCATCTGTTATCGCGTCATCAATTCCTGATTTTTGAAATACTGCCATCCGACCGATCGTCGGGTGGGTTTACTTGAGAAAGACCATTCTCGGCGGTTAATCTTCTCCGCCGTCTTGCTCTTCGATGCCATCGCCGTTACCACGGCGAAAAAGGAGTTGATCGAAGATGCGTTTGGGCGGCAGGCTCGCTGGAGCCATTGAGGTTCTTGAGGATATCGAAAAGCGGAAGCGCCCGGTCGCCGACGCGCTCAAGGATTGGGGCCTCTCCCATCGCTTCGCCGGATCCGGCGATCGCTCGGCGATCGGCAACATCGTCTACGACGCCCTTCGCATGAAACTCTCGCACGCCTTCCTGATGGACAGCGACAGCGCGTCGGCGCTCGGCCATGCCGTGATGTACCGGCAATGGGGCTTCACCCCGGAAGCGCTCGCTGCCGAACTCGACGGCGACAAATTTGCGCCTGAGATGCCGTCAGCCGAGATGGCGCAAGCCTTCGCCACGCGCCGCCTCGAAGACGCCGCAGCCCACATCCAGGGCGACATTCCCGAATGGGTCCAGGCCTCCTTCGAGGAAAACTTCTCCGACGATTGGCTCGATGAAGCGAAGGCCCTCGCCGGCCGGCCGACGCTCGACCTGCGTGCCAATACGCTGAAGGCCTCGCGCGCCAAGGTGCTGAAGGCGCTGGAGCGCAGCGGCGCCGAACCGGCGACGATCGCCCGCAACGGCATTCGCATTCCGGCCGGCGAAGGCGCCTCGCGCCTGCCGAACGTGACGGCGGAGCTTTCCTTTCAGAAGGGCTGGTTCGAAGTCCAGGACGAAGGCTCGCAGATCGTTGCCGATCTCGCCTTTCCGCAGGAAGGCGAACAGGTGCTCGACTATTGCGCCGGCGGTGGCGGCAAGACGCTCGCCATGTCGGCGGCGATGAACAACAAGGGCCAGGTGCACGCCTACGACACCGACCGCAAACGCCTCGCGCCGATCATCGAACGGCTGAAGCGCGCCGGCACCCGCAATGTCCAGGTGCATGAATCCACCGACAGCCTCGCGCCGCTCGCCGGCCGCTTCGACCGGGTGCTGGTCGATGCGCCCTGCACCGGCACCGGCACCTGGCGCCGCCGGCCCGACACGAAATGGCGCCTCAACCAGAAGAATCTTGAAGAGCGCATCTCCCAGCAGGAGGAAGCGCTGGCGAGCGCTGCCCAGTTCGTCCGCCCGGGCGGCCACCTCATCTATGTCACCTGCTCGGTACTGCCTGAGGAAAACGAGGCCCAGGTCTACGGCTTCTGCGAAGACAACCCGGAATTCGAGATCCTGTCGGCAGCCGACATCTGGGCGACGCTCTTTGGAACCGACAAGCCGCAACCCTGGTCGGCCGACATGAAGACGGTGACGCTGACGCCCGCCTCGACCGGCACGGACGGCTTCTTCTTCTGCCTGATGCAACGCAAGGGCTGATGCCCTTCGCATGCCGCCGAGGACCCGGCATCAGATTGAAAACGTTCTAAACTATACACTTTGACACAAGTTTGCTTTTGGTTCATGAGAGGCAGGCCCGGCCGGGGCCTTTTCTCATGGCCCGACGCCTGAACGATGCCGCGTTTGCGGGCTCGATCGGCTGCGCCGAAGGAAGCAACAGGAGAGGGTCATGACCAAGAAATTCATCCGCGGCGCCGCGCTGGCGTTCATGACGGCAACGTCGGCGCTGGCCCTGCAGCCGGCCCACGCCGCAACCGATGCCGCCGCCGTGGTGAAGCACTACACCGCCGTCGCCCATGCCAAGTTCGAAGATGCGCTGACGACGGCCGAGGCACTCGACAAGGCGGTCGACGCGCTGATCGCGACGCCGAGCGAAGAAACGCTGAAGGCCGCGCGCGACGCCTGGCGGAAGGCCCGCAACCCCTACCAGGAAACCGAAGTCTACCGCTTCGGCAACGCGATCGTCGACGAGTGGGAAGGCAAGGTCAACGCCTGGCCGCTGGACGAAGGCCTGATCGACTATGTCGACCCGAGCTACGGCAGCGAAAGCGACGAGAACGCGCTGTTCACCGCCAACGTCATCGCCAACAAGACGATCAAGATCGACGGCAAGGACGTCGATGCCAGCAACATCACGCCGGAATTCCTGGCGGGCACGCTGCAGGAAGCCGGCGGCATCGAGGCGAACGTCGCCACCGGCTACCACGCGATCGAATTCCTGCTCTGGGGCCAGGACCTGAACGGCACCAAGGCTGGCGCCGGAAACCGCCCCTATACCGACTACGACACCAAGGCCTGCACCGGTGGCAATTGCGACCGCCGCGCCGCCTATCTGAAGGCCGCGACCGAGCTCCTGGTTTCCGACCTCAAGGAAATGGTCGCCAACTGGACACCGGACGGTGCCGCAACCAAGGCCGTCGAGGCCGATCCGAAGGCTGGTCTCGTCGCCATCCTCACCGGCATGGGTTCACTCTCCTATGGCGAACTTGCCGGCGAGCGCATGAAGCTCGGCCTGCTGCTGCACGATCCGGAAGAAGAGCATGATTGCTTCTCCGACAACACGCACAACTCGCATCTGCACGACGCGATCGGCATCCAGTCGGCCTATACGGGCGAGTACATCCGCGTCGACGGCACCAAGATGACCGGCCCGTCGCTTTCGGAACTCGTTGCCGCCAAGGACGCAGCGCTCGACAAGGAAATGACCGGCAACCTTTCGACTACAGTCGAGAAGATGCAGGCGATGGCCAAGCGCGCGGAGACCACCGAGGCCTACGACCAGATGATCGGCGAAGGCAATGCCGAGGGCAACGCCACGGTGCAGGCAGCGATCGACGGCCTGATCGCCCAGGCAAAGACCGTTCAGCGCGTCATTGCGTCGCTGGATCTCGGCACGATCGAGCTTGAAGGTTCCGACAGCCTGGACAATCCTAACGCCGTCTTCCAATAAGCTGAAAAGGCGGGCCGCCCGAAACCGGTGCGGCCCGATCCTCTACCGATGAAACTTGGCGCTCCTCGCCTTTTCGCGCTTCTTTTTGCGCAGGCGCTCTTTCTCGCCTTGCCCGCCGCCGCGGGCGACGATCTTCCGACCAAACGTATCGACCTGAGCAACACCGACCGCGATCGCGTCGCAACGGTGACGCGACCGACTGCGGATTTTTCCAAGGCGGAAAGCTTCGAGGCCATGTCCGGCGGTGCTGCGACCTCGATCGCGCCCGTCAATGCCGACAGCTTCTCGCAGTTTTCGGCCAATCTCAGCTTCCAGGAAGAGGAAGGCTTCAAGCTCGGCAACGCGCTGTTTCGCAAGCTCTGGGTCTCCTCGCCCTCCTCGACCCAGGCATCCGACGGGCTCGGCCCGCTCTACAACGCCCGCGCCTGCCAGAGCTGCCACCTGAAGGACGGACGCGGACGCCCGCCGGAGGGCTCCACCGATACGACTTCGATGTTCTTCCGTCTGGCGCGCCCGCCGCGCGACGACAAAGAGCGCCGGTCGATCGAGGCGCATCAGGCCGTGAATTTCCCCGATCCGGTCTATGGCGCCCAGCTTCAGGATAGCGCCGTGCCGGGCCTTGCTGCCGAAGGCCATCTGAAGGTCAGTTACACCGAGCAACCCTTCACCTTCCCCGACGGCGAGACCGTTTCACTGCGCCGGCCGCGCTACTCGGTGACCGACCTTGCCTACGGACCGCTCGATCCGGCAACGACGCTCTCACCGCGCGTGGCCCAGCCGATGATCGGGCTCGGCCTCATCGAGGCGATCCAAGAGGCGGACATCCTCGCGCTTGCCGATCCTGACGACGCCGACGGCGACGGGATCAGCGGCCGCCCGGCGCTCAGACGTGACGCGAAGTCCGGCAGGCTGACCATCGGACGTTTCGGCTGGAAGGCGCAGAATGCCACCGTGCGGCAGCAGAGCGCCGATGCCTTTGCCACCGATATCGGCATCTCCTCCCCCGACGCCGACCGGCCGCATGGCGACTGCACAGCCGCCCAAGCGAAATGCCTCACCATGGCGACCGGTGTGCAGGAACGGCTTGGTCCGACCGAAGCGCCCGATCCGGTGCTTAACCTCGTGACCTTCTATTCGGAGAACCTTGCCGTTCCGGCGCGTCGCAAGGCGAGCTTTGCCGAAACACTTCGTGGCAAGAAGGTCTTCTACGACCTCGGCTGCACGAGCTGCCACACGCCGAAATTCGTCACCCGCCGGGATGCCGCAAACAAGGCGCAGTCCTTCCAGCTCATCTGGCCCTATTCCGATTTCCTGCTGCACGACATGGGCGAAGGTCTCGCGGACGGCCAGGAAGTGGGCGTCGCCACCGGCCGAGAATGGCGCACCCCGCCGCTTTGGGGCATCGGCTTGACGAAGACCGTCAGTGGGCACACTTTCCTGCTGCACGACGGACGCGCCCGCAATTTCACCGAAGCGATCCTCTGGCATGGCGGCGAAGGGCAGAAGGCCCGCGATGCTTTCGCCGCCCTTGCCGCAAGCGATCGCCGCGATCTCCTTGCCTTCCTGGAGTCACTCTGATGCCCTCTACGCATACGCTCACCCTCGCGTTCTCCCTGGCGCTGACGACCGCATTGCCCGCAATAGCTCAGGAGGGGAGCGCGCTCTCGCCGCGCGTCGTCAACGAGGCCGCCGTGCCCGCCGTCATGGCCAAGGCCGTCGACGACTTCATCATTCCCGGCTACCGCAACCTGTCGGAAAAGACCGCCGCTGCAAGGCAAGCGACGGCGAAGCTCTGCGAGGCGCCGTCGCAGCCGGCACTCAAGAACGCGCAGAGTGCGTTCTCCGACCTGGTCGCCGCCTGGTCGGCGATCGAGGTCGTGAGGCTTGGTCCGGCTCTCGAACAGAACCGCTTCGAACGCTTCCTCTTCTACCCCGATCGCAAGAGCACCGGGCTCAAGCAGGTGCAGGCGATCCTTTCGAAGGCGGACGAAAGCGCAACGGACGAAGCCAAGCTCAAGGGCAAGAGCGTCGCGGCGCAAGGGCTGGGCGCACTCGAATATGTTCTCTATGGCACCGGCGCCGAGGCGCTTTCGGGCAAGGAGGGTGACTTCCGCTGCCGCTATGGCCTGGCGATCACTGGGAACCTCGACACGATCGCCAACGAATTTTTGGCCGCCTGGCAGAAGCCGGAGGGAATCCAGGCCGCTTGGAAACACCCAGGCCCCGACAATCCCGAATTCCGCGACAATCGCGAGGCGACGACCGAACTGCTCGGCATTCTCGTCCATGGCGTCGAGACGGTGAAGGACCAGCGGCTGAAGCCGTTCTACGAAGGCAAGGACGACAAGGGGCATCCGAAACTTGCGATCTACTGGCGCTCCGGCAACACCATGGCCTCGATCGCCGGCAACGTGCGCGGGCTCAAGACGCTGTTCGATGTCGCTGACATGCAAAGCCTGCTGCCGGAAGACAGCCGCTCCGTGGCGGGTTCGGCCGACTTCGTCTTCAAGTCGGTGATCGGCATGGCCGGCAACATCGACGGGCCGATCGATGCCGCGCTCACTGACGACGACAAGCGCGCCAAGCTCGCCTTCCTGTCGCTCAACACCAACGACCTCCTCAACCGTCTGAACAAGGATTTCGGAGGCGCGATCGGGCTTGGCGCCGGCTTCTCCTTCGCCGACGGTGACTAGAGCATCCCGCTCGCAGGTGTAGGCACTGGAGCGGAAAAGATGCTCTCGCATCAAAGTGCTGGAGCGTCCTTAGTGCGTTCAATTGAACGCACGCGCTCCAGAGCGGGATGAGGAAAAGTGTGCGCGGTTTCCGCCCGCATCCCGCTCAAACTCAGAGTGTTGACAATCAAGGCTTTTAGGCGCAAAGCGCTTCCCGTGTCCGCTCTCGCGGGCACGTTTCACCACAAGGACCAACTCACAATGAACCCCGACAGTCGAAGTCGAGCCTTCACGCTCACGGCCGTCCGGTCCTGATTTGATCAGGGCTCCGTGGCGGTCGGATGACTCGCCCTATGGAGCCCTATATGCTGCGCATCTACAAAAGCCAGAACAGCCACCTCGTGCTCGTCGACATGCTTGACGGCATCGCATCGCCGACGCCCGCCATCTGGTTCGACCTCTTCAATCCGTCCGTTGAGGAAACGCGCCTCGTCGAGGGCCAGCTCGGCATCGAGATCCCGACCCGTGACGAGATGCAGGAAATCGAGCTTTCCGACCGCCTCTACCAGGAGGACGGCGCCGAGTTCATGACGATGACGGCCACCGCCAAGCTCGACAGCGACTATCCGGTCAAGGTGCCGGTGACCTTCATCCTCAAGGGCGCGACGCTGGTCACGGTACGCCATGCCGACCCCAAGCCGTTTCAGACCTTTTCCAACCGCATCCAGAAGGCCAACGGCCAGATCTGCGAGACCGGCGAACTGGTGATGCTCGGCCTGCTGGAAGCGATCATCGATCGCACGGCGGACGCGCTGGAGCGCGCCGGCAGCGAGGTCGACGCGATTTCGCGCGAAGTGTTCCGCAAGACGAATGCCAGCGCCACCAAGAAGACGCGCGACCTGCAGTCGCTGATCGAGCAGATCGGCCAGAAGGGCGACCTCCTGACGGTCATCCGCGAAAGCCTCGTCAGCATCGGTCGGCTCGTTGCCTATCACGTGGCGCTCGAAGGCATGGGGCCACGCAAGGCAGGAAAGGAAAGCCGGCAGCGGATCAAGCTGATCCAACGGGATGCAACTTCGCTTGGCGACCACGCGCTGTTCCTGTCGAACAAGATCAACTTCCTGCTCGACGCGACGCTCGGCCTCATCAATCTCGAGCAGAACCAGATCATCAAGATCTTCTCGGTCGCCGCCGTCGTCTTCCTGCCGCCGACGCTGGTCGCCTCGATCTATGGCATGAACTTCGGCGTGATGCCGGAGCTGCAGTGGGAGTTCGGCTATCCTGCGGCACTGATGCTGATGGTGATATCGGCGATCGTGCCCTATTTCTACTTCAAGCGCCGGGGCTGGCTCTGACCCCGCAACCTGCTATATCGCAGCCCTGAGCGGCACCTCCGTTCAGGGCTGCAGATTTCCACGACGAGCGAGGATGGCATGACAGCCGCCACGGGTCTGATCGACCGGCGCAGTTTCCTGAAAATGGCAGGCGCAGCCTGGGTGGCAAGCCTGGCGCTTGACCGGGCTTTCGCCCTAGGCAGAGCCGATGCCGTCTTCGCCTCGGCCTTCATGGCGCCGGATGGAAGCTATGGCGTTGCAACGCTGACGGAAGCCGGCGAGATCATCGACCGTACGACGCTTCCGGCGCGCGCGCATGGCATGGCCTATTCGCCCGTCAGCCATCGAGCGGTCGCCTTCGCCCGCCGGCCCGGCACCTATGCGATGATCCTTTCGACCGACGGCTCGGCGGAACCAGTGGTCATCGCTGCAGCAGAGGGCCGGCACTTTTACGGTCACGGCTGTTTCTCGGCGGATGGCAAGCTGCTCTATGCTACCGAGAACGACTTTGCCGGCAATCGCGGCATGGTCGGCATCTATGACGGCACCGACAACTTCGCCCGCATCGGCGAATTCCCGACCTATGGCATCGGTCCGCACGACATGACGCTCGCTGCCGACGGACGCCTGCTCGCGATCGCCAATGGCGGCATCGAAACCCACCCGGACTTCGGCCGCACCAAGCTCAATCTCGACCATATGGAGCCGAGCCTGACGCTGGTGGACACGAAAACCGGCGCGCTCGTACAGAGGCACGGTCTGCCTGCTGAACTCAGCCGTCTTTCGACGCGCCACGTCGACATCGGCCCGAAGGGCGAGATCTGGTTTGCCTGCCAGTACGAAGGCGCGCGCAACGACCTGCCGCCGTTGGTCGGATCCTTCTCCAAGGGCGAGGACCTGAAATTCCTGTCGCTGCCCGAACGCACGACGGAAGCGCTGGCGAACTATGTCGGCGCGATCGCCGTCAACCGGCACGAAGGGCTGATCGGCCTGACCTCACCGAAGGGCAACGTGGCCGTGACGCTCGATGCCCGCACCGGCGCTGTTTTGAAGGAAGAGCGCGTCGTCGATGCAGCAGGGGTCGCCACAGCCGACCACGGTTTTGCCGTTTCGTCCTATGACGGCCACTTCAAGGAGCGCCAAAGCCGGGTCGCCTGGGATCAGCACATCGTTCGTTTGGCATAGGCCGGAGACATGCCTCAGGCCGAAAAGCGGCCCGCGCCGGAGAGCTTTGCCAAGTCGTCCCAGCGATAGGCCATCTGGTCGTGGTTTTCACCGCCGAGGCTTACCTGACCCTGGCCGACGGCAACCGCACCCAGATGCTCATAGAACGCCCTGTTCGGATTGCTGGAAAGCACCCAGGCAAACAGGGACTTGCCGCCCAGTTCCCGGCAATGGGCGGCAACGCTGCGCACCAGTGCCGAGCCGATGCCGGCGCCTTGGAATTCCTTGAGGATATAGAGCGCGTAGAGCTCGCGATCGAAACGCGGCGGCATCGAGCGGGCTTTTCCATAATTGGCAAAACCGATCACCTTGTTCGTGCTCATGTCGACCGCGACCAGATGAAAGACATCGGCGACGCGCATGCGCCTTGCGTGGCGCAGCGCCTGCTCTTCGACGCTCATCCCATCGAGGAAGGCGTCGGAAATCAGTCCGCGGAACGTCGATCGCCAGCTTTCGACGATGACGGAGGCGATCATCATGATGTCATCCGGACCGGCCGGCCGGATGTCGATGCGTCTGAAGCTCTTCATGGCACATGATATAGGTGGCAGATCACGGCTTCAAAACGGCAGCCCCCATGGAAAGCCAGAAAGTCTGTTTTATCTGTCGAGGCCATGAACAGAACGATCGTGTGCGCAGTCCTATTCGCCACTGGTCTCGGTCTCGCGCCGCCATGCGATTGTGGCTGGCGCAGATGTTCCTCAACTTCCTCTGGTCGCCGCTGTTCTTCGGGATTGAGGACATCTCCTCGGGCCTGATCATCGCGCTATTGATTGCAGTCGCCGGTTTCGTCGTCGCAAGCCGGCGGCGGGATCGCGTTTCGGCCCTGCTGTTCCTGGTCCTATCTCGCCTGGGTTGCGTTTGCGACGACGCTCAACAGCTCGATTTTGCTCATGAATTGAACTTGTCGGACCTTCACGAGCGTGCCACTGTCCCGCAGGCATAATGATGCCACCCGACAAAAAAAGACCATGTGGACTGATGGACGACCGTGATCCCCCCGATTTCCGAAAGCGCATCCGTGAGAGTTTCGCGCGGCAGGCGGCAATGCGCACGGTCGGCGCCGAACTGACGCTCGTTGAACAGGGCACGGTCGAGATCGAACTGCCGTTCGACGACAAGCTGACGCAGCAGCATGGCTTCCTGCATGCGGGCGTGATCTCGGCGGCGCTGGATTCGGCCGGCACCTATGCCGCCTATTCGGTGATCGACCCGGATGCCTCGATCCTGACGATCGAGTTCAAGGTCAACCTGCTTTCGCCGGGGCGCGGCGAGCGTTTCCTGTTTCGCGGTGAAGTGACCAAACCCGGCTCGACGATCATCGTCTCCGACGGGCGCGGCTACGCGATCCGCGCCGATGGGCCGGCGAAGCTGATCGCCTCGATGACCGGGACGATGATGGTGGTACGCGGACGCCAGGGGATCGAAGGATGAGTTTTGCCGTCAAAACCGTTGCCGGACGCAGGGTTCTCTACGTCATGGCCGTGGATGCCGAATACGGGACGCACCTCAAGCAGCGGATCAAACCGCTGATGACCGGCGTCGGCCCGGTCGAGGCCGCCGTGGTGCTGACGCGAACGCTCGCGGAGCTCGCCGCGGAGCGAGCCCTGCCCGATCTGGTCGTTTCGCTCGGGTCCGCCGGTGCCGCCAGGCTGGAACAGACGGAGGTCTACCAGGCCGTTTCCGTCGGCTATCGCGACATGGATGCCTCGCCGCTCGGCTTCGAGAAGGGCGCAACGCCGTTTCTCGACCTGCCGGCCGCGGTGCCGCTGCCGCTCAGGATTCCCGGCGTGCCGGAGGCCCGGCTTTCGACCGGCGCCAACATCGTCTCGGGCGCGGCGTACGAGACGATCGACGCCGACATGGTGGAGATGGAGACCTTTGCGGTCCTGCGCGCCTGCCAGTCCTTCGGGGTTCCGCTAATTGCGCTTCGCGGCATTTCCGACGGCAAGGCCGAGCTCAAGCACGTCAGCGACTGGACGGAATATTTGCACGTCATCGACGAGAAGCTTGCAGCCGTGATCGACCGGTTGGAGAATGCGATCTCAAGCGGCGCGATCCGGCTCTAATGTGATCGTAAGTCAGAGCGGGATGCGGTCGGAAAACCGCACACACTTTTCCTCATCCCGCTCTGAAACCCCGGAATTGTCGGGGTGCAATTGAATCGTTGCGCTGATGACGGCCTTTCATTAAAGGCTCGCCATGATCAAGCTTGTTTGAAGGCCCCCAATGACCCAGACAGCCCATCCCGATACCGTCCTCATCGTCGATTTCGGCAGCCAGGTGACGCAGCTCATCGCCCGGCGCGTGCGCGAAACCGGTGTCTATTGCGAAATCGTGCCGTTCCAGTCGGCGGAGGAAGGCTTCCGCCAGCTGAAGCCGAAGGCCGTCATTCTCTCCGGCAGCCCCGCCTCGACGCTCGACATCGGCTCGCCGCGCGCGGCCTCGGTTATCTTCGATTCCGGCCTGCCGGTCTTCGGCATCTGCTATGGCCAGCAGACCATGTGCGCCCAGCTTGGCGGCAAGGTCGAGAGCGGACATCACCGCGAATTCGGCCGCGCCTTCCTGGAAGTCGAAAAGGACTGCCCGCTGTTTGAAGGCCTCTGGTCCGTCGGCTCGCGCCACCAGGTCTGGATGTCGCATGGCGACCGCGTCACCGCGATCCCCGAGGGCTTCGAGGTCGTCGCGACCTCGGCCAACGCGCCCTTCGCCTTCATCGCCGACGAGAAGCGCAAATATTACGCCGTGCAGTTCCACCCCGAAGTGGTGCACACCCCCGACGGGGCCAAGCTGATTGCCAACTTCGTGCACAAGATCGCCGGCATCAAGGGCGACTGGTCGATGTCGGCCTACCGCGCCAAGGCGGTCGAGGCGATCCGCAACCAGGTCGGTGACAAGAAGGTGATCTGCGCGCTTTCGGGCGGCGTCGACAGCTCGGTCGCGGCACTCCTCATCCATGAGGCTGTCGGCGACCAACTCACCTGCATCCTCGTCGACCACGGCCTGATGCGCAAGGACGAGGCGAAGAACGTCGTTGCGATGTTCGAGGAGCATTACAACCTGCACCTCCTGCACGTCGACGCGTCCGACCGCTTCATCGGCGAACTCGAAGGCGTCAGCGACCCCGAGACCAAGCGCAAGATCATCGGCCGCCTGTTCATCGAAGTGTTCGAGGAAGAGGCGAAGAAGCTCGGCGGCGCGGACTTCCTTGCCCAGGGCACGCTCTATCCCGATGTGATCGAAAGCGTCTCGTTTACCGGCGGCCCGTCGGTGACGATCAAGTCGCACCACAATGTCGGCGGCCTGCCGGAGCGCATGAATATGCAGCTCGTCGAGCCGCTGCGCGAACTGTTCAAGGACGAAGTCCGCGTGCTCGGCCGCGAGCTCGGCCTGCCCGACAGCTTCATCGGCCGCCACCCCTTCCCGGGCCCGGGCCTTGCCATCCGCTGCCCGGGCGGCATCAGCCGCGAGAAGCTCGAGATCCTGCGCGAGGCTGATGCGATCTATCTCGACGAGATCCGCAAGGCCGGCCTCTACGACGCCATCTGGCAAGCGTTTGCCGTGCTTCTGCCGGTGCAGACCGTCGGTGTCATGGGCGACGGCCGCACCTATGAGTTCGTCTGTGCGCTGCGTGCCGTCACCTCGGTCGACGGCATGACGGCCGACTTCTACCACTACGACATGGAATTCCTCGGCCGCGCGGCAACGCGCATCATCAACGAGGTCCGCGGCATCAACCGTGTCGTCTACGACGTCACCTCGAAGCCGCCGGGCACGATCGAGTGGGAATAAGCAGTCATCTCGATGCCGTCAGACAAGCTCTATAGCGATCCAAGCCTTGTAGAGTTCTACGACATCGAGAACGGCTGGACCGCTGATTCCGAATATCTGAAGACCATGGCCGCTGGGCGCACCTCGATCCTCGATCTGGGGTGCGGCACCGGCCTGTTGGCTGCTGCTCTTGCTGTGAGTGGCAAACGGGTCGTCGGCGTCGATCCGGCGGCCGCGATGCTCGATGTCGCGAGGTCACGACCCGGCGGCGACCGGGTGCGTTGGGTCGAGGGCGACGGGCGGACCATCCGCCTCGACGAGACCTTCGATATGGTGCTGCTCAGCGGCCATGCCTTCCAGGTCTTCCTGACCAGGGAGGATCAGCTCGCCGCACTCAAGACCATCGCAGCGCATCTGGCTCCCGACGGGCGCTTCATTTTCGACAGCCGCAATCCGCTGGTCGAAGAATGGCGGGAGTGGACCGCGGCCGAATCCGAACGGGACATCGTTCATCCGGTCCTAGGCCAGGTTCTCGCCTGGAACGACGTGCAGCATGATCCGGCGACGGGTATCGTGGAATACGGAACTTTCTATCGGATCGCAGCCGACGGACGCACTTACGCGGCCCAGTCGAAAATCGCCTTCCCTTCCCATGAAGACCTCGTCGCGATGATGGACGAGGCCGGGCTCGTCGTCGAACAGTGGCTCGGCGGCTGGGACGGCAGTTCGTTCGAAACTTCCGCGCCCGAGATCATTCCGATCGGCCGGCTGAGATAGCCGCTTGCCCGGTGCCCGGAAAGCGATCGCGATGCGTCTGATCTATGCAAGCGCATCAAAAAAGAGATAGACGGCGGCGATCTTGCCATCCCGGGCGATGATGAAATCGGTCCCGGCATAGGCCGCTGTTTTGCCGGGACTGCCTGACACCCACCGGACCCGGCCGCCATTGCCTATTTCCTCAGCTGGGGCGATCGGCTGGTATTGAAAGTCGGGATGTGTGGCCTTGATCACGCCCGCGATCCGATCAATCTCGTCGCGGCCGCGGAAGATACCGCCATTGGGGTCATAGAACACGGCGTCTTCATGGAAGATCTCGTCGATCGCGGCACGCCGGCGCTCAGCGTCAATCTCACCGAACACGTCGTGGAGGTTGCGAAGCAACAAGGTCGAAACGGGGAAAGACATCACATTTCTCCGGTTGGGGTCGGGCCGATTGCCGGAAGCGTGAGGACAGGGCACAGGGTCAGGTCTGGATCGCTCAGCCCGGTGGCAACATCCGCCGATCCGGCATTGGCTGACTAATGGGCGGCAACCGCCGCGCCTGTGCCCGGCTCGCCGGCCTGGTGCCGATTGTCGATGCTGAAAGCACCGGCGCCGAATGCAGCGATCTGAAGAAGCCCACCCGCCATCATGACGTTCTTGAGGAAATGGATCATCTGGTTCTGATCGGCGAAATTGCTATGAAACGAGAAGGCCGTTGCGAGGGAGAACAGCGCGAGAGCAGCCGCCACGGATCGGGTGCGATAGCCGGCAATGAGAAGCAGACCTCCACCAAGCTCGACAAGCACTGCCACGGTGAAGGCCAGCGGTGGAAAAGGCAGCCCGACGGCATCGATCATGCCGGTCGTGGCGCTGTAGGCGCCGAGTTTGCTGAAACCACTCATGGCGAAGGGAAGGCCGATCAGCAGCCGGCCGACAAAGGGAAGATAACGGGTCGCAGACATTGAACGTCTCCTTGACGTGGACTTCGCAATTCGTTGCGGACCAGGCCATGATGTTGCAACTCCGCTCTTTTCGAAATAGAAATGATTGAAAGTCATCATTGCAGAATTGTCGATGTCCAAGCTGCCCGATTTCGAAGCGCTGGCGATGTTTGCCAAGGTGGCGGAGGAGCGTTCCTTCGCTGCGGCGGCACGGACGATGGGGGTTTCGGTCGCAACCGTATCGCGCGCCGTCACCCGTCTCGAAGAGCGACTTGGCGGTCGTCTGCTCAATAGAACATCGCGCCGACTTGCCCTGACCGACTACGGCCACATGCTGGCCGAACGGGCGTCCAGGATCTTCGCGGATGCCGAAGAGGCGGAGGACCTGGCGCGCGAGGCCGCCAGCCGTCCGCGAGGGCTGGTGAAGCTAGCGGCGCCGCTGTCCTTCGGCACGCGCTGGGTCGCTCCCCTTCTGCCGGAATTCTTTCGGCGCTACCCCGAGATTGCAGTCGACCTTCACTTGACCGATGCGCAGACGGACCTCATCGGCGATGGCTTCGACGCTGCGCTGCGCATCGCCGTGCTGGAGGATTCATCGCTCGTCGCGCGGCTGATCGCACCTGTCCAACGGTTCGTCGTCGCTTCGCCGGCTTACCTTGAAACAAATGGCCGCCCGCAGCACCCGCACGACCTTATCGCCCACCAGTGTCTGAGCTACGCCAACCGGGCGAAACGGGACGTCTGGCGCTTCACCCATCACGAGACCGGCGAGGAAGTGGCGGTTGCGCCCAGGGGGTTGCTGCGAGGGACGAGCGCGGAGGCCTTGCTGCCGACAGTACTCGAAGGGCTGGCGATGACCGAGCTCCCCGAGTTCATCGCCACCCAGTATTTTCCGGACGGACGGTTGGAACCTGTTCTCACCGACTGGCGTCTACCGGAAGGCGGACTGTACTTCGTGACGCCGACGGCCCGCGCGCGACCCGCCAAGGTCTCTGCCCTGGCTGATTTCCTGATCGCCGGGCTGACGGATGCGGGTTGGAGCGCGGAAGCGGTGATGGGCTGGAAACGACCGCACCAGCGAAGAAAGCAGACATAGCCCGGCGCCCAACCGCGTCGCAATGCTCGCCCGCCTCTACGCCTTGGCTGCGTCCCGCATTCCGTTGCGCAACTTCTGGACCCTTTCGTTCAGATCGATCATCTCCGGTACGGTGAAACCCGAATGCTCCAGCAGGGAGGCCGTCAAGCATCCGGTCTTCACGTGGAGATCCCGACCCTTGGCGGTGAGGTGAACCTCGACCAGGCGTTCGTCGACCATGCTGCGATGCCGGCCGACGAAACCGGCGGCCTCCAACCGCTTGACCGCCGGCGTAATGGTGCTGGATTCAAGGCTCAGCCGATCGGCGATCGCCGAGATCGTCAGGCCGTCCTTTTCCCAAAGCGTACTCAGGACGAGATACTGCGTGTAGGTCACACCCAGCGCATCGAGCATGGGCTTGTAGACGCGGTTGATGGCGATCGACGCCGAATAGATCGAAAAACAGAGCTGGCTGTCCAGTGGCAGGGTGGGTGCATCAGACATCGTAGTCTCCTTGGCGCAGTTCGAACCTTGTGCTGCGAAAATCAATATCGCGATAAAAAGTATCTTTACAACGAAATCGAGTCGGCGTATACGATGATTATCGCGATAACGATTTTCGCGGAAACCAACTCAACCAAGGAGACCCGAAAATGATCAAGACCCTCATCACTGCCGCCGCTTTCGCCCTCTCCGCAAGCGCGCTCACACCGGCTGAGGCCGCCCCCGCCACCAAGAATGTCGTGCTCGTTCACGGCGGCTTCGTCGATGGCTCCGGCTGGCAGGGCGTCTACAACATCCTCAAGAAGGACGGCTACAACGTCACCATCGTCCAGAACCCGACCCTGTCGCTTGCAGACGACGTTGCCGTCACCAAGCGCGCGATCGCCGCACAGGATGGCCCGGTCGTACTCGTCGGTCATTCCTATGGCGGCGTGGTCGTCTCGGAAGCCGGTACCGACGAAAAGGTGAAGTCCGTCGTCTATATCGCCGCCTTCGCGCCGGATAAGGGCGAGTCCGTTTCCACGCTGATCGCCAACCCGCCGGCCGGCGCCTCCGTTCCGCCGATCCTGCCGCCGGTCGATGGTTTCCTGGCGCTCGACAAGGCGAAGTTCGCCGCCGCCTTCGCGGCCGACGTCGATCCCGAGATTGCAGCCTTCATGGCCGACTCCCAGGTGCCGTGGGGCGTGGAAGCGGCAGCCGGTGCCGTCACCGCGCCGGCCTGGAAGGAAAAGCCGAGCTTCTATCTGGTCGCCACCGACGACCACATGATCCCGCCGGCCGCCCAGCGCCAGATGGCAAAACGCGCCGGCTCCACCGTCGTCGAAACATCCGGCAGCCACGCCGTCTACGTCTCGAAGCCCGATGCCGTCGCAGCGCTTATCGAACAGGCCGCTCAAGCCAGCGAATAAGCAACCTCAACCGACAACAATACAAAGGGGCGCACCTTGGGTGGCGCCCCTTTTTCTCGTCTCGAACCCAAACTCGGACGACAGCCTTATCGTTTCAGGAGCGCCGGGCGAAACAAATAGCGTTGACTAATCAATCAGCCTACACTAATGATTTAGCCATGATGATTGAAACCGCCCCCATCACCGCCGTCATGCGCGCCCTTGCCGACCCGACAAGGCGCGCCGTCTTCGAGCGCATCGCCAATGCCGAGGAAATCACCGTGGTCGAGCTCACCCGCGGCAGCGGCGTGACGCAGGGCGCGATTTCCCAGCACCTCAAATCGCTGAAGCAGGCGGGTCTCGTCGCCGAGCGTCCGGAGGGCCGCAACGTCTATTACCGCGCCGAGCCCGAAGGCCTGGCGCCGCTCGTCGACTGGATGAGCCACTACGGCACCTTCTGGCGCGAGCGCTTTGCCGACCTACGCACACTTCTCAAGGAGATTGATCCATGACCGACGCAGCAGTTCTGAAGTCCGAGACGCAAGACATCGTCGTCGACGAGGTGTTTCCGCATACGCCCGAGACGATCTGGAAGACGCTGACCAACGGCGACCTGATGGGCCGATGGATCATGCCGCCGACGGGCTTTCAACCCGTGGAGGGCACGCATTTCACCTTCCAGACGACGCCGGCCGGCGCCTGGGACGGGACGATCCGTTGCCAGGTGCTGGAGGTGCGTCCGCATGAGCGCTTCGTCTACTCCTGGCAGGGCGGGCACGAGGGCAATACCGGCTACGGCTCCCGCCTCGATACGGTCGTCACCTGGACGCTGGCAAAGGTCGACAACGGCACCCGTCTTCGCCTTGTGCATTCCGGCTTCGTCACGCCGAAGAACGACAGCGCCTACAAGAACATGAGCGAGGGCTGGACGAAGGTCCTGTCGCGCCTCGGCTCTGTCACCGACGAACAGCACTAAATGCTAAAGCCGGATCGTCACGGCAATCCGGCACCTCACCAACCCGAACGAGCAAAGAGAATGGTCGGCGTCGCCCTTACGGCCGCGCGCCAGGCTTTGCCGTGCCCGAAACAGGAGGAATGTATGAGCAAGTCCTATATCGGCGGATGCGCCTGCGGTGCGATCCGCTACGAAATCTCCGGAGAACCGGTTTTCTCCAACGACTGCCAGTGCCGCGACTGCCAGCAGGAGAGCGGAACCGGGCATGGTTCACATATGACGTTCCGCCGCGACGGGGTGAAGCTCGAAGGTGAAGCGACGCACTGGGACATGGTCGCCGATAGTGGCCATGTGAAGACGCGCGGCTTCTGTCCCACCTGCGGCTCACCCGTCTACATGACCTTCTCGGCCATGCCGGAGTTCTTCAGTGTTCGCGCGGCAAGCCTCGACGATCCCAGCCGCTACAAGCCTCAGGTCGTGACCTACGGCATACGCGGCCATGCCTGGGACCATCTCGATCCGGCCCTGACCAAATTCGAGACCATGCCGCCGGCTTAGGATCGGCAACGGAAGGTTTCGCAGGGCGGGCCTTGGAGTGCCCGCCCACACTCATCTGGTCGCTACCCCGGCGGGAACGCGAACAAGACCGCACAGCGTTCGGCAAAGGCG
This sequence comes from Ensifer sp. ENS10, assembly GCF_014852025.1. Taxonomy (NCBI): domain Bacteria; kingdom Pseudomonadati; phylum Pseudomonadota; class Alphaproteobacteria; order Hyphomicrobiales; family Rhizobiaceae; genus Ensifer; species Ensifer sp. ENS10. Next base: position 219,283 of record NZ_JACVAS010000001.1, on the reverse strand, counting down.
AACAATAACTCCGCTTTTCGGCTACTAGTTCGAACAACTATCCAATGTCATTTTCTGCTTATCGAAACGCCTTTTGGCACATACCGACAAACAGGAGAGACAGAATGCTCCGTTCCCTCATTGCCGGCGCAGCCATCGCCCTTGCCGCCCCGGCCCTGGCCGACGTTCAGCCCTATCCGGCGACCTTCACCACCCAGGACATCGCCACCAACGGCACCACCCTTCACGTCCGCATCGGCGGGTCCGGGCCAACTGTCGTGCTGCTGCACGGCTATGGCGAGACCGGCGACATGTGGGCGCCGCTTGCCGCCGAGCTTGCCCGCAACCACCGCGTCATCGTGCCCGACCTCAGGGGCATGGGGCTCTCTGAGAAACCGGCAACCGGCTACGACAAGAAGAACGAAGCAAAGGATATCGCCGGCGTGCTCGACGCCTTGAAGGCGGAAAAAGTCGACGTTGTCGCGCACGACATCGGCAACATGGTCGGCTACCAATTTGCCGCGCAGTACCCGTCCCGGACGACAAAACTTGTGCTCATGGATGCGCCGCTTCCCGGCATCGGCCCTTGGGAAGAGATCCTCAAGAACCCGCTGCTCTGGCACTTCCGTTTTGGCGGGCCTGACATGGAGCGCCTGGTTGCCGGCCGCGAGCGCATCTATCTCGATCGCTTCTGGAACGAATTCTCCGCCGACCCGAAGAAGTGGGACGAAGCATCGCGCGAACACTACGCCAAGCTCTATGCCCAGCCGGGGGCGATGCGCGCCGGTTTCGCCCAGTTCGCAGCCTTCGACCAGGACGCGACCGACAACCAGGCCCTCCTGAAGCAAGGCAAACTCGGCATGCCGGTTCTGGCCGTTGGCGGCGAAAAATCCTTCGGCCCCACGATGGCCGTCGTTGCCAGCGCGGCTGCCGAAAACGTCACGGGAGTGGTCATTCCGGCATCCGGCCACTGGCTGATAGAGGAGCAACCAGGGGCCACGGTGAAAGCGATCCGCAGCTTCCTCGATGCCGAGTAGCCGGAGCGCCTGAAGCCAGCCAGCATTGCCGATCGAGATCGCCGCGCGTCCTCTCCGACGCGCGGCATTGCTGCACTTTGCCGCTCGCCGGATCGCGCCGAAGCCTCAAGCCGGCGGAATGAAAGGCTGGCTGATCGTCTGGAACACCGGGAGCGCTTCCAGCTTCTGCGCATGTGCCTGCAGATGAGGGTAGTTCGAGATCGCCACAAGATCGGCATGCACGTCGTTAAGGAACCGCAGGACGACCGCAACGACGATATCGACATGACCGATGCGCTCCGAGAGCCAGTATTCGCTCTGGCCTTGCGCACGGCTCGCCTCGAGCACGCCGAGCGTTTCCTCGATCTGGCGGCGGCAGCGATCGACCCAGAGCGCCGAGACCTCACCGTGCAGGCGTTTCTCGTAAAACAGGCTGACCGCCTTGTCGCCAAGGCCGGTGGCGAGCGTGGCGATCCGGAGTGCCCGATGTCGTGCCGGCTCGGTTCGCGGGAACATGACCTGATCGTCGGAAACGAGGCTATCGAGATAGTCGAGGATGATGTGGCTGTCGGTGAGCGCCAGCCCATCGTCCAGCACCAGGGTCGGCACGCGCGTCAGCGGATTGTGGGCGCGAATCTCGTCGGCGTTGCCGAAGGACGACCAGGGGCGGTGTTCGAAGGGGATACCGTAGAGCGTGAGCGCGATGCCCACGCGACGAACGAACGGAGAGTCGTATTGGCCGATCAGGATCATTTTGCCGTCTCCTGCCTGTGCCGCTGCATGTTTCCTTTAATCGTCGCCGATTATAAGGACAAAAACATGCAGCACTTCAAAGTGCTACAGCGACCTTTGCGCGTCTCATAAGACGCGCGGCGCTGTAGCGGTTTCTGGGAACAATAGGCCTTCCCCGGCGGTCAAAGCCAGAGCGACTTCGGCGCAACCCGATTCCGCACCCCGGTTCTTAGCGACTTGCGGAGCGCCGTTGGAATGCCGATAAGCGCCACCAACAAAACGATACGGGAGGAGCCCATGGACATTTCCGAAATCATCATCGCCGGCGATACGTCCGGCATCGAATGGCGCCTGCCTGTCTACCGCTTCAAGGGCAGGAATGCCGCGGCACCGAAGACCTATATCCAGGCGGCGCTGCACGCCAACGAGCTGCCGGGCACGGCGCTGGCGCATTTCCTTCTGCAAAGATTGCAGCAGGCAGAAAAAGACGGCGCAATCCTCGGCGACATCACAGTCGTACCGCAGGCGAACCCGATCGGCACGGCGCAATCGCATTTCGGCGAGTTGCAGGGCCGCTTCGACCTCGGCTCACGCACCAACTTCAACCGCGATTTTCCGCTGATCTCGCTTGCCGACCGGGACTACCTCATCGAGGATCTCGATCGCTATTCGGCGACCGACCGGTTGAAGCGCCAGCTGCTGCATATGGCGCTCGGCGCCGACCTGATGCTCGACCTTCACTGCGACGACGAGGCGCTGCAATACGCCTATATCGACGACGCCTTCTGGCCGGAGGCGGGCGACCTCGCTTCTGCGCTCGACATGGAAGCGGTCTTCCTCTCGGACGGCGAAAGTTCCGCCTTCGAGGAGGCTGTCGCCTATGCCTGGAAGTATGAGACCGGGCAGAAGAAGGCGCGTCTTCCCGGACGCCTCTCGGTCACGGTCGAGCTTCGCGGCACGCGCGACGTCTATCCGGAGCTTGCCCGTAAGGACGCAGAGGGTGTCTTCCGCTTCCTCGTCGCCCGTGGCGTCGTTACCGGTGACGAAGAGGCGATCGCGCCGTTCTCTGGCATCGTCGCGCCCCTCGACAACATCGAGATGATCCGCGCGCCGGAGGCGGGCGCCATCCTGTTTCATCGCGACATCGGCGAAAGCGTAAAGGCCGGTGACCTGCTCGCGACCATTCTCACCCGTCCCGGCCGGCTCGACGGCTCGCTCGACGTGCGCGCGCCGCAGGATGGGCTGATCGTCACCCGCGTCTCGACCCGCCTTGCACGCCGACGTTCGGACCTGATGAAGATCGCCTGCGCTCAGCCCTCCAACGCCCTGCGCAAGCCGGGACCGCTCGAAGCCTAAGCGCAATCCCGAGAACGCGCGAAGCCATCCCCAATCGGCTCATTCAGCGGCCGTCACCCAAGGTGGCGGCCGTCATCTTCGGGCTATCGAGAAGGATGGTCGAGCGCAGCGTCTTGATCTCGGCAATCTGTTCGAACTCGCTCCATAGCAGGCGCTTGTAGTCGGCGACGTCGCGCACCGCGATCTTCAGGAGAAAATCGAAGTCGCCGGCGACCGTGTGGCATTCCACCACCTCCGGCATGCGCGAGACCAACTCGATGAAACGGTGACCGACCTTGCTTGCGGTGCGCTCCAGCGTCACTTCGACGAAAGCCTGGAAGCCGACACCGGCCGCCTTCGGATCGACCACGACCTGCTGGCGGATGACGCCCGTCGCATAGAGCCTGGCGAGGCGGCGCGACAGTGGCGCCGGCGAGAGACCGACCCGGGCCGCGAGCTCGTTGTTGCTCAACGACGCATCCTCGACGAGCAGACGGATGATGCGTCGGTCGACCTGATCCAGCTCCATCGCCACCTTTTCAACCATAACCAAGCTCCAACGCGCAAATCAGCAAATCAATTGCAGAGTTTTGCGCAAATAGCACGCTGTCGATATTGCTTCTGCGGCAAAAATCGCATCGATTTTGCGCTGATCCTGACTTAAGAAGGAAGTCGCAGGGCAAGCCGGAGGAACGGCGGCCGGCAGGCATTCTCGACCGATAACGCATCGCTGCCACTCAAGGGGGATTTTCCGGCATGTTCGACGCACTGACCCGCCAACCCGACGATCCGTTGCTCGCCCTGATCGGGCTCTACCGCAAGGACGAGCGCCCCGGAAAGGTCGATCTCGGCGTCGGCGTCTACCGCGACGAAACCGGCCACACGCCGATCTTCCGCGCCGTCAAGGCGGCCGAGAAGCGGTTGCTCGAAACCCAGGACAGCAAGGCCTATGTCGGCCCGGAAGGCGACCTCGTCTTTATCGATCATCTCTGGACGCTGGTCGGCGGCGATACCATCGATCGCAGCCACATTGCCGGCGTGCAGACGCCGGGGGGGTCCGGCGCTCTCAGGCTCGCGGCCGACCTCATCCATCAGATGGGCGGCAAGCGCATCTGGATCGGCCTGCCGAGCTGGCCGAACCATGCGAGCATCTTCAAGACGGCCGGCCTTGAACCCGCCGGCTACCCGTTCTTCGATGTACCAACACAGACGGTGCTCTTCGACAACATGATCACCGCGCTGCAGGGAGCCTCTGCCGGCGACGCCGTATTGCTGCATGCGAGCTGCCACAACCCGAGCGGCGGCGTGATTACCGAAGCACAGTGGATGGAGCTTGCCGCCGTCATCGCCGAGCGCAGCCTACTGCCGCTCGTCGATCTCGCCTATCAGGGTTTCGGCCGTGGCCTCGACGAGGATGTCGCCGGCCTTCGCCACCTGATCGGCGTCGTGCCCGAGGCGCTGGTTGCCGTCTCCTGCTCCAAGTCCTTCGGCCTCTATCGCGAGCGCGCCGGCGCGATCTTCGCGGTGACGACCTCGTCCTCCTCGGCCGATACGGTCCGCTCCAACCTCGCCGGCCTCGCGCGCACCAGCTATTCGATGCCGCCGGATCATGGCGCCGCCATCGTGCGTTTGATCCTTTCCGACGCCGACCTTAAGCGCGACTGGAAGGAAGAACTCGAAACCATGCGGTTGCGTATCACCAACATCCGACGGGCGCTGGCCGAGGGCCTGCGCGATCGCTGGCAGGCGCTCGGCGCGGTCGCCAGCCAGGAAGGCATGTTCTCGCTGCTGCCACTCACAGAGGCCGATGTCATGCGGCTCCGCAACGAGCACGGCATCTACATGCCCGGCTCCGGCCGCATCAACATCGCCGGCCTGAAGACGGCCGAAGTCGAGGGCGTCATCGCCAAGTTCAAAAGCCTCTGAGGATAAGATGGCCGAGCGCAGTATCGACGTGTCCGAAGCCCCGGTAGAACGCCATCGCCTCTATGAGGATGCGCTGGCGATTCTCATGGGCACGCTGATCATGTCGCTCGGCGTCATCATCTACAGCAAGGCGATGCTCTTGAGCGGCAGCACATCGGGCCTGGCGCTGCTCCTGCAATATGCGACCGGCGCCGAGTTCTGGCTGGTCTTCTCCCTCGTCAACCTGCCCTTCTACATTTTGGCGGTCAAACGGCTCGGCTGGATGTTTGCGCTGCGCACCTTCATCGCCGTCAGCCTCGTCTCGCTGTTTTCGCGGCTAACGGCCGGGTGGGTAGAGATCGCCCGGCTCGATCCCATCTATGCGGCGGTTGTCGGCGGCGGACTGATGGGCACGGGCCTGCTCATCCTCTTCCGCCATCGCACCGGGCTCGGCGGCATCAACATCGTAGCGATCTATCTTCAGGAAAAGTTCGGCGTCCGCGCCGGTTACTTCCAGCTCGCGGTCGATCTCGCCATCCTTGCCGCCGCCTACTTCGTGCTGCCACCCGCAAACCTCGTGCTTTCGGTCGTGGGTGCGGCCGTCGTCAACATGACGCTGGCGATCAACCACAGGCCGGGCCGCTACGCCGGCGTGACCTGAAGCAAGGTCGGCGTCTTCCCTCGGGCTCGCCGGGACGCTATCACTCCTGCCACGCTTTGAAATTGTGCGATTCCGGATGGTTTCCCGGAGTTGCTCACGACGATGTTGGGGCATGGAATGACGGTTACGATCTACGGCATCAAGAACTGCGACACGATGAAGAAAGCGCGCACCTGGCTCGAAGGCCGGGGCATTGACTATCGCTTTCACGACTACAAGGCCGAGGGGATCGACCGCCCGCACCTCGAACGCTGGTGCAAGGAAGCCGGGTGGGAAACGGTGCTGAACCGCGCCGGCACGACCTTCCGCAAGCTCGACGACGCCGACAAACAGGACCTTGACCAGGAAAAGGCAATTGCGCTGATGCTGGCGCAGCCCTCGATGATCAAGCGCCCGGTGCTCGAGGCCGACGGCAATCTCTTGATCGGCTTCAAGCCTGACCTCTACGAGGCCGCGCTGTAGCACCTGAGCCGGAGCCAAACGATGTCGAAGACCACGCGCGCCACGCAGATGCTTTCGAAGGCCGGCGTCGCCTTCAGCGTGCACAGCTATGACTACGATCCCAGTGCCGAGCGCGTCGGCCTGCAGGCGGCGGAAGCGCTCGGCGAAGATCCGAGCCGGGTGCTGAAGACCCTGATGGCAGAAGTGGACGGTAAGCCGGTCTGCTGCGTCGTGCCCTCCGACCGCGAAGTCAGCATGAAGAAGCTTGCTAGCGCCTTTGGCGGCAAGTCGGCCGCCATGATGAAGCCGGCCGATGCCGAACGGCTGACCGGCTACCATGTCGGCGGCATCAGCCCGTTCGGCCAGAAAAAGCTCGTGCCGACGGCGATCGAGGAGGCAGCGCTTGCCGAGGCTGAGGTCTATATCAATGGCGGCCAGCGCGGGCTGCAGGTCCGGCTCGCGCCGCGCGACGCACAGGCCGCACTGAAGGCGATCGCGGCAGCGCTGATCGCCTGAAACGCCCGCCATCAAAATATCGCAGATGCCTTATACGTGCCGCAGAAGCGGGATGAAACTGTGCAACTTTCGCATGCACGTCCGCTCACGAACGGCGTCGGGTCTGTCTCATGGCATCTGCAGGGTTTCTCACCGCGAAGCGTCTTTTGAAACGCCTCGTCGTCGTCACGGGTGCGCTTGGTGCAGCCTTGGCGCTCTATCTCGTCGGCCTGCAATGGACCGGCAACTTCCACACGCTCGTCGCTGGTGAGGTCTATCGTTCGGCGCAGCCAAGCCCTGAGGCGATCGCCGCCTATTCCAAGGGCTACGGTATCCGCACCATTCTCAACCTGCGTGGCGAGAAACCGAATGAGCGCTGGTACCGCGACGAGGTTGCTGCCGCCGAGCGCAACGGTATCCGGCTCATCAACTTTCCCATGTCCGCCTCGGCGGAGATCGACGCCAAGGAAACCGACGCGCTGATGGCGATCCTCCGGGACGCGCCGAAGCCGCTCTTGATCCACTGCAAGGCCGGCGCCGACCGCACCGGGCTCGTCTCGACGATCTACCTGCAACAGATCGCCGGCGTCGACGAGGAGACGGCCGAGTGGCAGCTTTCGCCGCTCTATGGCCATGTCGCGCTCCCCTATCTCTCGGGCACGTTTGCCATGGACGAAACCTGGGAAGCCCTCGAAAAATCTTTTGGTCTCAATAGTTGAGGACGGCGCTTGCTGCCCCTCATCCGGCCTGCCGGCCACCTTCTCCCCGCAGGCGGGGCGAAGGAGACTCGCGACAACCGCTCACCTCAACAGCAAGTATCTCCCTCGATTTCCTCCTCACAGTGTCTCCGTTCGACAGCGTTGCGAGCGGGGCACGTCCTCTCTCCCCGCCTGCGGGGAGAGGGCTAGGGTGAGGGGCAAACTTGCGCACAGGCGGCAGTCCGATTACCTGGCATTGCGAAGACGCGAAGCCGTTGCACGCTTGAAACGCCCTACCTGAGCTTCGCCAGCAGCGCCGCCAGTTGCCGCGCCTCTGCTTCGGTCAGTCTCGCGCCGACATGGGCCTCGATCGATGGGCCATATGTCTGCCACATGCGTTCGCGCATCACCCGGCCCGCCTGCGTGATCACTACCCATTGGCCGCGTCCGTCGGCGTCGAAGGCTTCGCGGCGGACCAGGCCTTCCTTCACCAGCCGATCGATCAGGCGCGAGAGATTGTATTGCGCAAGCAGCGTGCGCGCCTCGATCTCGAAGGGACGCAGACGACCACCTTCCGCTTGAACCAGCTCCCACAACACGTCGTACCAGCCGAGCGGCGGCAAGCCTGAAGCCTTGAAATCGGCCTCGATCCGCGCAAGCACGCGCTCACGCGCGCGCATCAACCCGATCCAGGCTTCCGTGGTTTCCGGTTCGGGACGCTTTCCGTCGTTTCTTGTCTCAGTGGTCATAGATGCAATTACATCCATCTTGAAAATCGAATCAAGCCCACATACATGCAAATGCATCTACTTGTTCAACCGGGAGACTGCCATGCTTACCCTCGTCAGCCACCACCTCTGCCCCTATGTGCAACGTGCGTCGATCGCGCTCGACGAAAAAGGCGTTCGGTTCGAGCGGACCTATATCGACCTCAAGGCCAAGCCCGACTGGTTCCTGAAGATCTCACCGCTCGGCAAGGTGCCGCTGCTGCAGGTGCCGCAGCAAGGCGGCGAAGCCGTGCTGTTCGAAAGCTCCGTTATCGCCGAGTACGTCGAGGAAAGCCAAGCCGGCCCGAAGCTTCACCCTGAAGATGCGCTGGAGCGCGCCCGGCATCGCGGCTGGATGGAGTTTGGTTCGAAGATCCTTTCGGATCTCTGGGGCTTCGAGACTGCCAAGGACCAGGAAACCTACGAGCAGAAGCGCAAGGCGCTCGCCAGCAAGTTTGCGACCATCGAGGCGGCATTGCGCGACGGCCCTTATTTCGCCGGCGCCGGCTTTTCACTGGTCGATGCGGTCTTCGCGCCGATCTTCCGCTATTTCGATCTTTTCGACACACTCGCCGATCACGGCATCTTCGACGGGCTCGATCGCGTCCGTGTCTGGCGCAAGGCGCTCTCCGAGCGACCGAGCGTCAAAGCGGCGGTGACGGCCGATTACGGCGAGCGGCTGATGGTGTTCCTCAGGGATCACGACGCCTATCTGCTCAACGCCCGGCAGGCGTAGGCCGATAAGTCTATCATGTCGTCCTTCAGTTTGGCTTGGGACTGCCCTATGACAGTGCCCAAGCCCTGCTGGAGGAGCGCAACGTGACGGACATGACTTCGACCTTGACGATCCTGGAGCCCTACCCCGGCGTCTTTGCCTATTACGACGGGCGTGTCGCTGGCGTACGGCTTCATTCGGAGGCGCCGAACTGGCTCGACGACGGCGCCTATGAACTGGGCGTCGCCTCCTATGCCATCGTCGATGGCCGCGAGGCGCTGGTCTATGACACGCATATCTCGCTCGACCATGCCCGGGCGATCCGCAATCACCTCGAAAGCCTCGGCGTCACCTCGATCCGCGTGGTGCTCAGCCATTGGCACAAGGACCATGTCGCCGGAAACGCTGTCTTTGCCGATTGCGAGATCATCGCGCTGAAGCTGACGGCGGAGAGACTTCACGAAAACCGCGAAAAGATCGAAACAGCGACGCCACCGATCCGGCCCCTCGTCATGCCGAACCGGCTGTTCGAACGGACGCTCGCGCTCACTGTCGGCGAACGTCGAGTCGAGCTGCACCACTTCGCCATCCACAGTGCCGACGGCAACGTCATCTGGCTCCCCGAGGAAAAATTGCTGCTTGCCGGCGATACGCTCGAGGATACAACGACCTATATCAGCGAGGCTGACCAGACGGCGACGCATGTCGCCGAACTCGTGCGCCTGCGGCAATGGCCGATCGAAAGGATCCTGCCTGCTCACGGCGACCGCCAGAGGATAGCTGATGGCGGCTACGGGCCGGAGCTCATCGATGCCAATCGCCTCTACATCGAACGGCTGACCGATGCGATCGCGACCGGCGCCCCTATCGGCACGCTCAAGGATTTCGCCGCCGAGGAGATCGCCTCAGGCGCGATCCTCTATTTCGAACCCTACGAGGCGGTGCACCGGAGCAATGTCGAACGGGTGCGGGCTGCCCGCGCGGCACGCTGATCACCGGACGAAGCTCTGGCGTTCAGCCTTCATTTTCGCCGCAAAGCGCTCTAAATCTTCTTCTTCCGATTCAATAGACAGGCAGATCATGACCTATCCCGCCAATACGCCCACTCCCATCGATCCGGTGAAACTCGACAAGCTTGCGGAAGTCGCGATCCAGGTCGGCCTGCAGCTCCAGCGCGGCCAGGACCTGGTGATGACCGCGCCGGTGGCGGCAATGCCACTCGTCCGCCTCATCACCAAGCACGCCTACAAGGCGGGTGCCGGACTGGTGACGACACTCTACTCCGATGAAGACACGACGCTTTCGCGCTATGCCTACGCTCCCGACGAAAGCTTCGACCGGGCGAGCGACTGGCTCTTCGACGGCATGGCCAAGGCCTTTGCCGGCGGTGCGGCGCGCCTCGCAATCTCCGGCGACAATCCGATGATGCTGTCGGCGCAGGACCCGGCCAAGGTCGCGCGCGCCAACAAGGCGAACTCGATCGCCTACAAGCCGGCGCTCGAAAAGATCTCGAACTTCGACATCAACTGGAACATCGTTTCCTACCCGAACCCGTCCTGGGCAAAGCTCGTCTTCCCGAACGATCCGGAAGACGTTGCCGTCGAGAAGCTTGCGAACGCCATTTTCGCCGCCTCGCGCGTCGATGTCGCCGATCCGGTTGCGGCCTGGAAAGAGCACAATGCCAATCTTGCCCGGCGCTCGGCCTGGCTGAATGGCGAGCGTTTCGCAGCACTGCACTTCACCGGCCCCGGCACCGACCTGACCGTGGGCTTGGCCGATGGTCATCTGTGGTGCGGCGGCGCGTCGGAAGCCAAGAACGGCGTTACCTGCAACCCGAACATCCCGACCGAAGAAGTGTTCACGACGCCGCATGCGCTGCGCGTCGAGGGCCATGTCTCCTCGACCAAGCCGCTGTCGCACCAGGGAACGCTGATCGACAATATCCAGGTGCGCTTCGAAGGCGGCCGCATCGTCGAGGCGAAGGCCTCGCGCGGCGAAGAGGTGCTGAACAAGGTGCTCGACACAGATGAGGGTGCACGCCGGCTTGGCGAAGTGGCGCTGGTGCCGCATTCCTCGCCGATCTCGGCAAGCGGTATCCTCTTCTACAACACGCTGTTCGATGAAAACGCCTCCTGCCACATCGCGCTCGGCCAGTGCTATTCCGGCTGCTTCGTCGACGATGCCAAGCTGACGCCGGAACAGATCCGCGCCCAGGGCGGCAATTCAAGCTTGATCCATATCGACTGGATGATCGGCTCGGGTGAGGTGGACATCGACGGCGTGCGCGCCGACGGCAGCCGCGTTCCGGTCATGCGGAAGGGCGAGTGGGCCTGATCACGGCTTCTCCCCCGACTCGGGCATTCTGAAAGTTTCGGTGGCCGTCGCTAAAAATGCGGCGGCCTTTCCTTTGGAGAGTTGACCCCGTCAGCCGTTGGCAACGCGTTTCAGACGCGGCATCTCCGCCGACTGGTAGAGCGACAGCACGTGGCCATCTGGATCGGCGAATTCCGCCGACCAGCCGCCTGGCGCGTGGCTCACCGGCGTGACGATCGTGGTGCCCTTTTCGGCAAGTCCACCGACCACATCGTCGATGCCACCCTCGGCGAGATCGAAGACGACGATCGGTGAATTGCCGGGCTTGCTTTCGGCGACAAAGAAGATCAGCTCGACATTGCTTTCGATGGTGGCCATCAGCCAGACGCCGGCTTCATCGTCATCCATCCGCTGCACCTCAAGACCAAGCACATCGCGATAGAAGGCTTCCGTCCGGATGATATCAGAGACGTAGTAGCAGATGGCTCCGATACGTGGTTTCGACAGCATTGGTTGCTCCCTTTCTGTTGGTTACACCGGCTTGTTGCCGCCGGCCGCCGTTTCGTGAGACGCACGCAAAGAAAAATTGACCGCGAAGAGGTGACCATCGGGATCGTGGCTAGCAAAGGCGGCACGGCCGCTGCGCGTCACCGGCAGGAGCGCCTGGCGGATGCGGCCGCTATCCAGCGGATAACGCAGCCCGGTCAGTTCCAGATTGGTCTCGAGGTGGCCGGCATCGCGCCAGGCTCGGCGCAGCAGCAGGATGCGCTGACGCAGCGCCTCGTCGGAAATCTTGAGGAGATGGCGGATCTCCAGTCGGTTATGACCCGCAATGGCGAGCAGCATCACGATCCTGAGACTGGGCGCGAGCGTGGCCGCAAAGCTTAGAGGATCGCTCGACGCCGCCGCGCCCTGCGTTTCCGGCTCAGGCGCCTGTCGCTCGCGCCGAAGACGACGAGCGGCCGTGCGCGCCTGCATCGCGGCGAGCTTGCGAATGACACCGCGGAACCAGGCGCGATCACCAACGTGGGGAAGCGCTTTGCCTTGAGCGCCACGATCAACGCTTCATGCAGCAAATCCTCCGCTTCGGCCGCACGGCGGGTCTGGCGCTTGGCGAAGCGGAGGAGATCGAAATAGTGCGCCGGCGTCAGGTGCTCGGTCATCAGGGCTCAGGGATTGAGGTTCCCGGCAATGTGAAGCGCTTGCCCTATGGTTGCAAGACCACGCTCAGGCGCGGGCCGGTCGTACCTTCGGCATCAATTGTGCGCGCTGGCTGAGCCAGACACTGGCGAAGACGACGAGGATACCGAGGGCCTGGACCGACGTCAGATGCTCGCCAAGCACGCCCCAGCCGAGCAGGATGGCAACGACCGGGCTCAGGAAGCCGAGCGGCGATACGGCTGACGGTTCGAGGCGCGACAGGCCGCGGAACCAGAGCAGATAGGTGAAGGCGGCGCCGATCAGGCCGAGATAGGCAAGCCCGAGGACGTTGGCCGTGGTCAGCGGCGGTAGCGACGGCTCGAAGAACAGCGCCACCGGCACGAGCAGCAGACCACCCGCCGCCAATTGCCAGGCGGTGAAGGTGAGCGGCGGCACCGGTGGCGCCCAATGACGGCTCAGCACCGTGCCAAAGGCCATGGAGACGGCACCGGCGAGGCCAGCAAGAACGCCGAGCGGATCGAGCACGGCGCCGGGCGTCAGCACCAGGAGGGCGACGCCGGCAATGCCGGCCAGACCGGCAACAACACTGAGTACGCGGATCGGCGAGCCGAGAAAGACGCGCGACAGTAGGATGACGATCAGCGGCTGGACGGCGCCTACCGTTGCGGCGACGCCGCCCGGTAGCCTGTAAGCAGAGACGAACAGCATCGCCCAGAAGAAGGAGAAGTTGAGAGCGCCCAGGATAAAGGTACGCGGCCACCAGATGCCTTCAGGGAGGCGCCGGACGATGAGCAACAGGAGAAGCCCGGCTGGCAGCGCGCGCAGCATGGCGACCGTAAACGGATAGCCCGATGGCAGAAACTCGGTCGTTACGAGGTAAGTGCTGCCCCAGATGGCCGGCGCGAGTGCGGTCAAGGCGAGATCGACGTTACGGTTCCTGCTCATATCTTTATCTCAAGAATCTCTATATCAAGATAAATCGAGGCTACCATAGTTTATCTCTACGTCAAGATACCCTATAGCTGGCGAAACGATGGAGGCTTCGGATGGATCGCGTTGACAGGATATTGGCCCAGTGGCACCGGGAACGGCCGGATCTCGACGTGTCGGCCATGGGCCTGCTTGGCCGTCTGTCACGGGTTTCGACCCATATCGCCCGGGAAATCGAGAAGTCGTTTTCCGAACGCGGCCTCTCGGCCTCGAGCTTCGACGTGCTGGCAACACTGCGCCGCTCCGGCGCACCCTATCGGCTCTCGCCCGGCGAACTTCTGGATACGACCATGGTCAGCTCCGGAACCATGACCAACCGCATCGACCAGCTGGAGAAGGCGGGACTGGTCGAGCGGATCGCCAATCCAGAGGACCGGCGCAGCGTCATCATCGCCCTGACGGACGAAGGGCTGCGCCGCGTCGACGAAGCGGCAACCGCCCATGTGGCGAACCAGCATCGCGTCGTTTCAGAGCTCTCGCCGGAGGAACGCGCGACGCTTGATGGGCTGCTGCGCAAGTATCTCGCGGCTTTCGAGTAGCTGCGGCTAGATACGGGCGACGAGCCGACGGACACGCGCCAGGTGCGCCTTGCGTTTGGCGTCAGTCGCCCTGTCCATGTCGTGCAGGCTGAGCATGCGGAAATTCAGCCTCTTGGCGCAAAAGGCGGCGATGCCGCGTTTCAGCAGCCGCTTCACCGGATTGCCCATATAGAGGTGCACCACCCACCAGGGCGAACCTGTCGTGGTCAGCGCCCAGAAGACCTTGATGTTGTGGAGGCGCGGGATGATGCGGCCTCCGGCCGGGTCGTTGTCGAAGGCGACGCCCGGTGCGAAGACCCGGTCGAAGAACCCCTTGAGGATCGCCGGGAAATTGAACCACCATTGCGGAAAGACAAGGACCATGCCATCGGCTGCCTGCAGCCGCTTTATCCAGTCGGCGGCTGCCGATCGATCATAGGCGTCGGTGAAATAGCTGCCGCGCTCCGCCATGCTCAGGCGCGGATCGAAATCCTCGCGATAGAGATCGAGCAGGTCGACGGAATGGCCGCTCGCCTCCAAAGCAGCACGCGCTTCACGCGCCACGTTCGCGGCAAAACTGTCTTCGAGCGGGTGAGCAAGCACGAGCAGAATATGCATCTGTTGTTCCTCATTCGTAGGCTGGGGCCGAAAACGAAGGCAAGCTTTTGCCCGGCTAACGAGGCGGAACGGCCTTTTTCGATCGAGCCTTGAGAGCGAGTTCATCGAAGACGGATGGCGACCGGCGCAACGTCCAGGCGGAGATGAGCTTAGCCGCGTTGTCTTCGGCCGCGTCTCGCGAATGAAGCTGAAGGTCGTAGCGCTGCCCCTCATGAATGCGGTGAAAGTCGTCTGCGGCGCTGCCAATTGGTCGATCGGCCCGAAGCGTTTCTCGTCGCACGAGTTCCGCAAGCTCACAGTGAAGCGCGACAAAGAAGACATCGAAGGGCTCGAACATCACCGCCAGCTCAGCCGCCCAGCCGGGCTCCTCGAGAATATGCTCCAGCAGGAGATTGTTGCCGGCCGAAGCATAGGCAACCAGCGAGCGATGGAACCCTTCGAAGAAACGGGCACGATGGTCCCTCCAGCGAAAATCTCCGCGCCGAAATCTTTCCATCGGCAGCATGCCCGAGTCGCGCAGATGGTCGATCGAGACGTGCCAGAACGGTTCGCCGATCTGCGCCTGGACCGCGCGCGCCAGCGTGGATTTGCCGCTGCTGGAGGCACCATGGATGAAGATGATCTTGGCTCGTTCGACCATATCCGACTCAATCTCCGAGGGAGCGAACGCTGGCGTTATGCCACCTCCGTGACAGCAGGATGAAACGCTCTAGAACAGGCTACCCTGCTTTGGCGGGTCTGCCGCCGGCTCCGTGGGCTTCTGCTGCTTCTTGCGCGGCGCCGACGGCGGAGAAACCGGTTCGCTCTCCCCCTCGCCCGCAATCGCCGAAACGCGGCCATCGGCGAATTCCAGGCTGAGTGCCATGCCGGCGGAGACGGCCGCCGCTTGGCGCACAGGACCGCCATCGGCATCGCGAACCAGCGCGAAACCGCGCTGCAGGACGTTGCGATAGGAGAGCGACTGCAGGATGCGGTCCTGGGCGACGATGACGCTGCGAAGGCGGCGCACGTCGGCGCGCACGGCAACGTCGGACCGGGCGGCAAGGCCTCCGACGCGGTCCGAGGCGCGATGGATCTGGCCGATGAGGCGTGAGGGCAGCGCGCGCAGCGCCGCATCCGCCGCCTGGACCCGCGCCTCGCCGCGATGCACCTGCCGCTCGACGATGCGCTCGGCCTTGTTCATGGCATCGACCAGACGCTGGCGGCGCTCCGAGAATTTGCCTTTGAGAAGATCGGCACGCAGCTCAGACGAGACGCGCTCGAACTGGCGGCGCTTGTTGGCGGTGTTCATCTGCAGGCCACGGCCGAGGCCGAGGGCGGCCTCGTCGAAGCGGCGGCGCGGCAAAGCCAACAACTGATCGAGCGACGGCAGGGCGCGCGCCAGTGAACGCACCGCCTGGCGGCGATTGTCCATCTGCCGCCCGACCGCCGCCTTGAGGCGGGCCGAGAGGCCGGAGACCCCGGCTTCGAGATCGGCCTTGACCGGCACCGCCATTTCCGCCGCACCCGTCGGCGTCGGCGCCCGCTGGTCGGCGGCGTGATCGATCAGCGTCCAGTCGGTCTCGTGACCGACGGCGGAAATTAGCGGGATCTCGGAAGCCGCCGCAGCCCGGACCACCGCCTCGTCATTGAAGCCCCAGAGGTCCTCAAGGCTGCCACCGCCGCGGGCAACGATCAGCACGTCCGGCCGGGCGATCGGCCCACCGGGCTCGATCGCATTGAAGCCGCGGATCGCTGCCGCTACCTCGTCACCGGAACCGTCGCCCTGGACCCGAACGGGCCAGACGACGACATGAACCGGAAAGCGGTCGGCGATGCGGTGCAGGATATCGCGAATGACAGCGCCCGTCGGCGAGGTCACGACGCCGATCACCTTGGGCATGTAGGGCAGCGACCGCTTGCGGTTGGCATCAAACAGCCCTTCCGCAGCCAGCTTGCGCTTGCGCTCTTCGAGGAGCGCCATCAACGCGCCGGCACCGGCCGGCTCCATCGATTCGATAACGATCTGGTACTTCGACGAGCCCGGGAAGGTCGTGACCTTGCCGGTCGCGATCACCTCCATGCCCTCTTCCGGGCGGAAGCGCAGGCGCGAGAAAGTGCCTTTCCAGATCACCGCATCGATGCGCGCCCGGTCGTCCTTGAGCGCGAAATAGGCATGGCCCGACGAGTGCGGGCCGCGATAGCCCGAGATCTCGCCGCGTACGCGCACCTGATCGAAGGCCTGCTCGACCGTTCGCTTGATCGAGCCCGAAAGCTCGGACACCGAATATTCGGTGAGGTTGCTCGGAGAATCGCTGTCGAAGAAAGAAGCCATGGCTTCTTTTACCGCACCCTTCGCCGAAGGCCAGCACATCCGTTGCGCTTTCCAACGCCCCAAGCGGCCGACGCCGCTTACGGTTTCAGCGCATAGAGGCGAATGGGCGAACCCTCGGAAACCGGAAGGGGCGAAAGGAACGCCGGCACGCGCCCGGCGGCAAGCTCAGCATAGAAGCCTTGTGGCGCCCGCGCGGCGATCATTCGCGCCTGCACGTCCGCAGCGCAGAAGGCCAGGACCGGATGTCCGAGCTGGCGCAACATGGCCGCCGCGTCCTCGGCCGGTGCCAGACCGATCTTCAGCTCCATGAGCATGCCGGCGGCATTGCGATGGTAGGGTGCGCTCAGCACGCGGTGCTGGGTGCGGCGAAGCAGGGTTGCACCGATATCCGATGGCCCGACAATGAACGACGGCGGCAAGCCTTCCAGATCGGTCAGCGATGACATTGTCAGGCACGCCTTACCGTTCGAGGTTGCGGTTTCACCCGCCACAACTCCTCCGATTCCCTTGTCGACAAGAACCCCGGCAATGGCCCAAACCGCTGGAACCGAAATGAGAAGCGTGCCGACATAGAGCAGAGACGCGCCCACGCCTGCCGTTCCGCCGTTTGAGCGGGCACGCAGATTCGAGAGCAGCAACGCGATCGGTACGATCGCCAGGAGATTGGAAAAGGCCATTCCGCGTACCTGGATGAGCGCAATCATCAGGTTCGAAAACACAAGCGCGAAGAGGATGAGGTTGAGATCGACCCTATCGCGGCGCCAGATGCGCCAGGCACAGAGAAGCGCGGCAAAGGCACCGGTGAAATAGTAGGCGCCGATGCTCGCGGGTTCCCCCGTTGCAACGGCTGCGAAAGAGCGCGCTTCGGTGACGTTGTCGAGCCACAGCTCGCGGAGCAGCGGGTCAAGTGCTGCCAAGGGATTGCCCAGGCATTGCGGCGCCACCAACAGTGCCACGGCAATGACCCCCAGGCCGCAAGCGCCAAGGGCAAAACACCGGACGACCGTCGACCGATGGCTTAGCGTGGCGGCGGCAAGCGCCAGCAGGCCGCCTCCGGTCAGCGCCAGCGAATAGAAGGCGATCGAGAGGTTGTCGCAGGTTGCAGCCAGGTAGAGGCGCGGCGGTACCGTCACGAAGAAGAAGAGGCTCAGGCTTGCAGCGAGCGAAAGGCCAAAGGCAACGGTAGCCTGCGAAGCCTGTCGGCCGACCCAAACCCACTGGCAGGCAACGACCGCGCAGACCACGGCCACAAACGGCGTCGTTTCCGCACCAATGGCAATCGCCAGCGCCGCCGCCAATCCTGCAATGGCGTAGCTCGACGCGCGAAACTCTCGATCGACCAGCGTTGCTGCCATGGCTGCGACGAGTACCAACTGCACGTTGTGGTGATCGATCGAGCCGCCAAGGAAGCGATTGGTGGTGACGATGAAGATCGTGGTGAGTCCCAGGCAGAAATGCATCGCCGCCACGCCACCGGCACGACGGCCGGCCAGGCCCATGGCCGCCAGCAACGGGATCGCAAGCGAAATCGGCCAGAACCCCAAGGCCAAAGTTTCAGCCTGCGCCGTCCCGACGAACGGCCTGAAGACGGAAATGAGTGCGGCGATCGGCAGGTCGATGAGGCGCGACCAGTGCATCAGCGTGCCGCCTTCCAGGCCGAGGCGGGCTTGCGTCAGGTCGAACCAGCTCTGGCCAGCGAGGAGATCGCGGACCTGAACCAGACGCATGACATCATCATTGTCGCGGCCAACATAGTCGGACGCCATCAGGAACCGGGCGACAAGGACGAGGATGGTGGGAGCGCCGTAGACGAACACCATCGAACGCAGGCTCGACCAGAACGGCCTCGGCGCGTTCTTCGAAATCGCCTCAGAAAGCGTCGCCGTCCCGTTCGCCATGGATCCTCGCCCGTCTCGATCACATCGCAACCTAACGACGAGCGCTCAAAAAAGCGTAAAGCCCGCGACAATTTGGGGGGTTGCGCGCACGGACGCGGCCCTTGGCGTCTTGTTAACACCCTGATGCCTATGATGACGCCGACCCAACATGAGCCGAGCCACCCGGATGTTCGACCGTTTCAACATCGCCGTTCTGCTGCCTTGCTACAACGAAGCGTCGACCATCGGGCAAGTGGTTCAGGGCTTCCAGGCGGCACTGCCGACGGCGCAGATCTATGTCTACGACAACAATTCGACGGACGGCACGGCGCTGAAGGCCATGCTTGCCGGTGCGACCGTCGTGCGCGAGCGCCGGCAGGGCAAGGGGCACGTGGTGCGCCGGATGCTCGCCGATATCGATGCCGACATCTATGTGATGGCCGACGGCGACAGCACCTATTGTCCGACGGATGCGGAAGATCTGATCCGCACCTTGATCACAGAGCGCGCTGACATGGTCGTCGGGACGCGGCGCGGCGTCCACAACGACGCGGGCAGACAGGGTCATGCGCTCGGCAACAGGCTCTTCAACCTTCTCTACCGATCGATGTTCGGTACGGATTTCAACGACATCTTCTCCGGCTACCGGGTCTTTTCGCGGCGGTTCGCCAAGAGCTTCCCTGCCGTTTCGAACGGCTTCGAGATCGAGACGGAGATGTCGGTCCATGCCTCGCGGCTGAAACTGCCGGTCGCAGAGCTTGAACTGGACTATGGCCGAAGACCCGACGGCTCCCATTCCAAGCTGTCGACATACAGGGACGGCGCCAAGATCCTCTGGACCTTCGCAATGCTCATGAAA
Organism: Ensifer sp. ENS10; assembly: GCF_014852025.1. NCBI lineage: Bacteria > Pseudomonadati > Pseudomonadota > Alphaproteobacteria > Hyphomicrobiales > Rhizobiaceae > Ensifer > Ensifer sp. ENS10. Next base: position 199,889 of record NZ_JACVAS010000001.1, on the reverse strand, counting down.
GAAACGCGGCCTTTCACGTTCTTCGGACTGATCGGCATGGCTTTCCTCTCGACGAGCGTCGGTTTCATGATGCCGGTGCTGCTCGAGTATTTCGCCACCGGGCTCGTGCCGCGCATGCCGACCTGGGTCTTCGCGCTGGCCATGCTGATGGTGTCGATCATCATGTTCACGGCGGGCCTGATCCTCGATTCCGTCTCACGGGCCCGGACCGAGCAGCTTCGTCTTCACTATATCGCAACCGCCGCACGGGCCGCTCCCCTCGACAGCGCGAAGGGCGGCCTCGCTTTGTCCCAGACCGAGGACTTGGTGATCGGAACGCAGGCACGGATCGTTCGGGAACATCACGGATGAACCGGGAAACAACCAACCGCATACGCTTCATCATCGAAGACGTCATACCGCCGATCCTCAGGGATTCGCGCCTGTTCAAGGGCATGGCGAGCCTCGCCTGGGGCAAGCACATCGCGCATCTCGCGGAGTTTCGCGCACGGGCGCCGTTCCTGTCGGCACGCGAATACGAAGACCTCTATCGGCGCCATCCGAGGGTTCACGAGGGAACGGACAATTCCGAAGCCTGCGTACGCAAGATCGCCGCAAGCATCGCCGGCGACAGCGTCTGCGACGTCGGCTGCGGAACCGGCGTTCTGTTGAAACGGATCCGCGCTGCCAATCCCGAGGTCAAGCGCCTGACAGGCGTCGACTTCGCCATCGACGACGCGGCCCGGATCGAGGGCGTGGAATATCACGCGGCGATGATCGAGGACCTGCCATTTGCGGATGGCGAGTTCGACACCGTCGTCTGCACCCATGTCATCGAACATATCCTCGACTATCGCAAAGCGATCTCCGAACTTCGACGGATTGCCCGCCGGCGCCTGATCATTGTCGTGCCACGCGAGCGCGAGTATCGCTACACCTTCAATCCGCACTTCAATTTCTTCCCCTATACCCACTCCTTCCTTCGCGCGGTGCATCCGGTGCCAGCCGAGCACGAGTGCATCGATATCGGCCGCGACATCTACTATCGCGAAGACAAAGCTCTGGCGGTGTGAGACGTGGCGATGAACCTCAATCTTCAGCCCGCCGTCTGGTTCGGACTGTTCTTCACGCCGGTGCTGATTTCGGCCGGTCAGATCCTCTTCAAGCTGACAAGCGCCAAGACCGGGGATGCCAACGCGCAAGGGCTGCTGGCGCTGGCCCTTAACCCGACATTGCTCACCGCCTTGGCCGTCTACGGCATCGGCACGATCATCTGGATCTTCACGATCAAGTCCGTGCCGCTGACGATCGCCTATTCGTTCATGGCGCTCACCTTCTGCATTGTGCCGCTGCTTGCCGCCGTCTTTCTCGGCGAGGCGGTAACGCTGCGCTACGCCCTCGGTGCCGCGCTGATCATCGGCGGCATGATCATCATCAACTCGTAAGGATACCCGGGACCATGATCGTCACCGCCTCCTTCCTCCTCGGCATCATCACATGCGGTCTGCGCTCTGCGCGTGTCTGCCTGCTGGTCGGTGCGGTGTTGCTGGCTTTGGCGGGTGCCAGCGGCAGCTGGGTCGAAGCGGCGGCAGCGATCGGCGCCTATAATATGGGCGTCGCGTTGATGCTATGCGGCGCCATCGCAGTCGGCCTGCAGCGCGACAGCCGCTAGAGCGCCGCGCGTTCAGACGAACGCACAAAGGACGCTTTAGCACTTATCCTTTTCGCTCGAAAAACGCCTTGGTCTCCTCGTCCGCAGGGAAGAAGGATTCGATCAGCACACCCTCCACCAGCGCATCCTGGGTCGAGCCGAAGGTCTGCAGCGTGGTGATGAAGCTCAGCCGCAGGCCGCCGACATCGAGTTCGATTGGAAGAACGGGAAAGCGGTCAGTATCCGGATGGTTCTCGACCGCGCGCACCACCGCAGGATTGGAGGCGACCTTCTCCAGGCGTTTGCCGAGGCCGCTGCGCGGTCCTTGCAGCCAGGCCTCCGTGCGCACGCGCTGGACGAGATCGGCGGCCGCCGGCTCCCAATTGACGACCAGCTTGCGCACATTGTCGTTGCCGAGGAAGGTGTCGAGGAAATTTTCTCCCGGCTGGAACGGAATGTCGGCCGCCGTGGCGAGGCTCGCCAGCGCCGGGTTGACCACCAGCAACGTATATTCGTGGTCGAGCACCAGGCCGGGATAGGGATCGTGGCGCGCCAGGATGAGCCTGATGGCATTGGCGACGGCCGGCGGCATGGCGTCCAGGCCTGCGGCCGGCCGCGTCGCCATGCGCGGTCGATAGCCGGCTGCCGAAAACAGTGTCCCCTGGTCGCGGGCCGGGACTTCCAGTACCGAGGCCAACCGCAGGATCATGCCTTCCGACGGTTTCGAGCGGCCGGTTTCGAGGAACGAGAGGTGACGCGCCGAAATGCCGGCGGCAACCGCTAGGTCGAGCTGGCTCATGCGGCGGTGTCCGCGCCATTCCTTCAGATGTTCGCCAAACTGCATGTGTCGTGATTCTCCATTTGTCCGTAAAACTGGCGCGCGGGCCGAGTAAAATCCATTACGTCAGAGGTAATTGGTTTGATGACGTCATCGGCGCAACATCCGGCCATCGACAAACGGATGGAGCCGAAGATGACCCTCTCGAACCGCAGCCTGCTCAACAAGACCTTCCTCGCCGACGGCGCCTTCTCACTCGCCTCCGGTGCCGTGCTGATCCTCGCAGCAGTGCCGCTGGCTGCACTGGTCAATGCCGCCGCAACGCCCTTCATCACGCCTGTCATGTTGAAGGCGTTGGGTGCCGGTCTGTTGATCTGGGGGATATTCCACCTCTCGGCGGCGCGCAATGGCGGCCCGGTGGCGGCCTCGGCGCGCATCAGCATTGCCGGTGACGTGCTCTGGCAGGTGGCCAGCCTGGCGCTGCTGCTCACGGCCTATGCCAATCTTTCCGCCGCCGGCATTGCCCTCGTCGTCATCGGCATGATCGGCGTCGCCGACTTCCTGTTCTTCAAGCTGCGCGGTCTGGCGCAGGAGCGCGCGGCGATCGCCTGACGATGGTCTCAAGAGATCGCGAAAGGCGTCCGCCGGTCATACCGGCGGACCTTCTCGTCTTCTTCGATGGCCTCAGATGGTCTCCCAGCCATCCTTGGCGCTGGCGCGATAGATCGCGTCGATGAATTTCTGATTGAGACGCGAATTCTCGAGCGTCACCACTTCCTCGTCCTCACCCTTGGCGGCGCGCGAGAAGGCTTCCGCCTGAAGCTTGTACTGGCGGGCATCCTGGAAGCGGAAGAGCTGGGACTGGGCGTGGTTCTGGTTCGTGAGTTCCACCTCCTCACGGCCGTAACGATCGGCGTTGAAGGGCGACTTCACCTCGATGAAGCCCTTGTCGCCATGGAAGACCATGACCTGGCGGGCGGCGAGCTGGGTGGAGATATAGAAGCTCAGCTCGAAATCGCCGAAGTCTGCCCGCACGCTCGAATAGATGTCCGTGCCGAATTCCGGATCGCGATCGGTGCTTGCCTGCACCCGCAGCGGCTCCTTGGCCGTGACGAAGCGGGTGGTGATCGTCGGGTACACACCGATATCCGGCAGGCCACCGCCGCCGAGCGCCGGAATATTGCGCATGTTGTTGGGGTCGCGGTTGAAATAGGTGAAGGCGCCCTGGACGTGGCGCAGCCGGCCGATCGCGCCTTCGGCCAGCAGCGAGCGCACCTTGCGCCAGACGGGGCTGTAGGTGACCATGAAGGCTTCGGCGATCACGACACCGTTGCGGTCGCGGGCGGCAATCAGCGTATCGATCTCGGAGGCCCGCAGCGCAATCGGCTTTTCGCACAGCACGTGTTTTCCGGCGTCGGCCGCCTTGATCGACCATTCCACGTGCTGTGCCGTCGGCACCGGAATATAGACCGCATCGATCACGTCGGACGCCAGCATCTCCTCGTAGGAACCGAAGGCATGCGGTGCGGAGAAGCGGTCTGCCATCGCCCGGGCTTTTGCGAAGTCGCGGCTGGCTACAGCCGAAACGACACAGTTTTCCGCGTCCTGAATGGCCGGCACGACGAGGTCGCGGCCGATCCGGGCCGTGGACAGAATTCCGAAACGTAACATGGTGAAGCTCCCTGATTTTGCGGCCGAGACTAGCGCCGAGGTACGTACCTATCAAGCGATTGATACCGTTCCGGCCGAGATTCGCGTTTCGCAGAAAAAACCCGGCAGACGGGTGACAATGTCAGCTTTTCTGCCCTATCTTTCCCTTCGCAATCCTCCCGATCGCGTTATGCTTTCATCCAGTCCAATGGAGCGAAACCATGGAAAAACTGAGACTTGGCCGTACCGACCTGACAATTGCGCCCCTTGTCTTCGGCGGCAATGTCTTCGGCTGGACCGCCGACGAAAAGACCTCCTTTGCGCTGCTCGACGCCTTTTTCGATGCCGGATTCAACGCCATCGATACTGCTGATGTCTACTCCTCCTGGGCGCCGGGCAATCAGGGCGGCGAATCCGAGACGATCATCGGCAAATGGCTGAAACAGTCGGGACGGTCGCGCGACAAGGCCGTCATCGTCACCAAGGTCGGCTCCGAACTCGGGCCCGACCGCAAGGGGCTTTCGCGCCGCTGGATCCTGCAGGCGGTCGAGGATTCGCTGCAGCGGCTGCAAACCGACCATATCGATCTCTATCTCTCCCACTGGCCCGATCCGGAAACGCCCTACGAGGAGACGCTGGCGGCCTACGACCAATTGCTGACCGAGGGCAAGGTCCGGGCCATCGGCGCCTCCAACCTGAACTCGCTGCAACTGCGCGAGGCGCTCGACGTATCCGCAAACCAGGGCCTGCCGCGCTATCAGGTGTTGCAGCCGGAATACAATCTCTACGACCGCGACGCGTTCGAAGGGCCGCTGCGCGATCTCTGCATTGCCGAGGAGATCGGCGTCATCAGCTATTTCGGGCTGGCGCGCGGCTTTCTCTCGGGAAAGTACCGGACGCACAAGGACCTCGAAGGCTCGGCACGCGGCAGCGGCGTCGAGAAATATCTTGACGGGCGCGGCATGCGCATCCTCGGCGTGCTCGACGACATCGCCGCCGACACCGGAGCGACCCAGGCGGAAATCGCGCTCGCCTGGATCCGGACGCGCAAGGGCGTCACGGCGCCGATCGCCAGCGCCACCAGCCTCGCGCAATTGGAGAGCCTCATTCGTTCTGCCGCACTGGAGCTGTCGGATGAAGCGATCCGGAAGCTCAACGATGTGGGCGAATGACGGGAGCAAAACCAACCCGATGGCATTGACGACACGCGCTGCGACAGCCGGCGACGAGGCGGACTGGCGCCGCCTCTGGGCCGGCTATGTCGCCTTTTCCGGCACCGATCTCGCCGGGGACATCATCGACCTCACCTGGAAGAGGCTGACCGATCCCTCGACGCCGCTTTTCGCGCGCTTGGCGATCCTCGACGAAAAGACGGTGGGCTTTGCCATCTGCCAGGAGCAGCTCGCCACCTTCTTCCGGCAACCGATCTGCTACATCGAGGATCTCTATGTCGATCCCGCCGCACGCGGCCAGGGCGTGGCACGGGCAATGATCGACGATCTCATCGCGCATTGTCAGGAGAAAGGCTGGGACCGGCTCTACTGGTACACCGAGGCCGACAATGCCATGGCGCGGCGGCTCTACGACCGCTACTCCGGGACCGACGACCACGTGCGCTACAAGGTCAATTTCGGCACGTTCCTCAAATCCGGAAATCCGGCATAGGCCTCCGCATGGCTACCGGCCTGATTTGCCATGCCGGCCTTCGTCAGCAGCCCGCGCGGTTGGATAAAACTCGATATCCGACGCGCCGGCCGCTCGTGCCACTGGATGTTGAAGGCCCATAACTTCGGGAAAAAGCAAAGCGAGGCATAGGGCAGATGGTCGTGGATCCACCAGGCGATCGACTGCCAGCCGCCGATATCGCCGCGGCGATCCCAGACCCAGGGGATGACGATGCAGGCGCTGGCGCCGATGCATCCGTCGGCATCGCGCATGTCCCAGATATGGTCGGCGGCCGAAGCGGCATTGGTCGAGCAGTTGAGACCATTGGCATTGCCGAAGCCGTTGACGGCGCGGTTGCGGTAGCCTGAGCGAATGACGAGGCGACCGAAGGTCGCCTCTAGCGGCTCCAGCAACTCCTCGCAGAGGCGGCGCCCGGCCTCGATCGCGAGATCCGGATCGTCAGGAATGTTCGGGATGCGATAGAAATCGGCGATCTCCGAATGCAGAAAGTCGCGGAAGAAGAAATTCCTGGACAACCGTACCCGGCCGAGATCTTCGAGACCCTTCATCGAACCGGGCTTCTTCATCGTTTTCCTTTCTCATCCGAACAAACGGAGTGCGAGACCAATGGCATTCCAAATCCGGCCCAACGGCGCCACCCGTTTCCACACCGCGGCTATCTGCTGTGCCGGAAGAAATCGATGAAGGCGCGCAGTGCCGGCCGCATCTGCCTGCGGCTTGGATAATAAAGATAGGGGCCGGCATAGGGTGCGCACCAGTCTTCCATGACACGCTCCAGCCGTCCTTCGGCGATCGCCGTTTCCACCCGCGACAGGAAGAGATAGGCAAGGCCGGCGCCGCCCATCGCCGCCTTGATGATCGGCCGGTCCTCGCCGAGGATCAGCGGGCCCTCGACCGATACCGTCAGCTCCTCGCCGCCCTTCTCGAACTCCCAGCGATAAAGCGTGCCGTTGGAGAAGCGTCGGCGGATACAACGATGCTCCGCCAGGTCGCGTGGGTGCTGCGGCCGGCCGTGGCGCTCGAAGTAGTCGGGCGAAGCGACGACGGCGCTTTCCAGCTCAGGCCCAACTTTGACGGCGATCATATCGGCTTCCAGGCTTTCGCCGAGCCTGATGCCAGCGTCGAAGCCTTCTTCGACAATATCGGTGAAGCCATCCTCATTGGCGATCTCCAGGACGATCTCCGGATAGAGGTCCAGGAACGCGCCGAGCCTTGGCGCGAGGATCAGATCTGCTGCAAACCGCGGCGCCGTGATGCGCAGATTGCCGGCGGGACGCTCGCGGGCGTCGGCGGCCGCTTCCAGCGCATGGGCGATCTCTTCCAGCGCCGGCGCCAGCCTTTCCAGCAGCCGGCGCCCCACCTCGGTCGGCGCGACGCTGCGTGTGGTGCGCGCCAGCAGGCGAATGCCGAGGCTCGCCTCGAGGCTGCCGACGGCGTGGCTGACGGCCGACGGCGCCACGCCGAGTTCTCGGGCGGCCCCGCGAAAACTGCCATGGGCGGCAACGGCGGCCAATACCGCGAGTTGAGAGAGCTGCGTTCTGTTCATTGATCGAAATAATAGAACAGCCCGTGAGAATTGACAGTGATTTTCAGCCGCCGCGTATGGCCCTATTCTTCAATCGTCGCCAACGTCTGGACGAAGCGAGGAGCTCGTCTGCGATGGCAACGAGGAACCGTCGCCCGCCATTCAGGCGCATCGGCGGTGTCCAGCCACCAATTCATGCCTCGGACGATAGACGCGCCCTCCCAGCGCGTTCGTTCCGACGCGTGACAGCCAGACAAAGGAAACGACATGAAGACCCGCAAACTCGGGAACGACCTTACCGTCTCCACCATCGGCCTCGGCTGCATGGGCATGAGTTTCGCCTATGGCGCAGCCGATGAGGCGGAATCGATACGCACCCTTCACCGCGCCGTCGACCTCGGCATCACCTTCTTCGACACAGCCGAAGTCTATGGTCCTTTCGAAAACGAGAAACTGCTCGGCAAGGCGCTCGGTTCCATGCGCGACAAGGTGACGATCGCCACCAAATTCGGCTTCCGCATCGAAGCCGGGGTGCCGGCGGCCCAGGCGATCAAGGGCGTCGACGGACGGCCGGAGCACGCGAAGGCGGTGGCCGAAGCCTCGCTCAAGCGGCTCGGAACCGATGTCATCGATCTCTATTACCAGCATCGTGTCGACCCGGAGGTTCCGATCGAGGATACCGTCGGCGCCATGGCCGAATTGGTGCGCGAGGGCAAGGTGCGGGCCCTCGGCCTTTCCGAAGCGAGTGCCGCCACCATCCGTCGGGCCCACAAGGTTCATCCGATCGCCGCTGTCCAAAGCGAGTATTCTCTGTGGTCGCGTGACCCGGAAGCGGACGTGCTCGCCACCTGCCGCGAACTCGGCATCGGCTTCGTGCCCTACAGTCCGCTCGGGCGCGGCATGCTGACCGGCGCGCTGCGCAAGGCCGATGATCTGGAAGCCGACGATTTCCGGCGCTCGCTGCCGCGTTTCCAGGCGGAGAATTTCGACGCCAACGTCCGGCTGGTCGAAACGCTTCAAGCGCTGGCTGAGGAAAAAGGCGTGACCGCGGCTCAACTCGCGCTCGCCTGGGTCATCAACCAGAGTGATTTCATCGTGCCTATCCCGGGCGCCCGCAAGCTCGACCATCTGGAGCAGAATGCGGCCGCGGCAGGCATCCCGCTCAGTGCCGAGGAATCCAGCCGCCTCGCCGAAGCGCTATCGCCGGCACTTGTCGCCGGCAATCGCTACACGGACGCCTCGCTGGCGCTCACCAACCGTTGACCTTGAGCGTTTCCAGGGAGAAACGGAGTCTTGGAAACACTCTATCTCTGTGATTTCACCGCATTTCCTGACGGAAAACCGCTTCGCACTTTTCCTGGAATGCTCCATTTCTCCCCGCCTCCCGTGAAGGGCGGGGAGATTCCCATCGAAATTCACGCCGGACGCACTACCTCTCAACCAACGGCAACAAATCCGGAGGAGCGGGAATGTCCGACGAGCAGGCGATCAGCGCGGTGGTGCACCTCTATGTCGACGGCATGGCCTTTGCCAACGAGGGCGCGCTGCGCAAGGCGTTTCACCCCGATGCGGCGATTATCGGCAACTACAAGGGCGCGCTCGAATGGACGACGCGCGACGGCTTCATCAAGACGATCATCGAGACGGGTGCAGCCCCCCCTGGAACCCAGCCGGAGATGGACGTGCAGAAGATCGATATCACCGGTGACACTGCAACCGTGAGGGTGGTCGACAGTTTCGCCGGCGAACGCTATTCCGATCATCTGTCGCTGGTGAAGATCGACGGGCGCTGGGTGATCGTCAACAAGGTCTTCCATCAGCACGCGTGATGACGGCACCCCCAGAGAAACCCGAGCCGACGGGCAGGCTCATCGGCATCGACCATATCCAGCTTGCCATGCCGGCGGGTGCCGAACCGGCGGCACGCGGCTTCTACAGCGGTCTCCTCGGCCTCTCGGAGGTGAGCAAGCCGGCCAATCTTCTCGCGCGTGGCGGCTGCTGGTTCGAACAGGGCAGCATCCGCCTGCATCTCGGCATCGACCAAGACTTCAGGCCGGCACGCAAGGCCCACCCGGCCTTTCTCGTCGACAATCTCGACCGCCTGACGCTGCGGCTCGAAGCGGCCGGTGTGACGATCGCCCAGGACGAGCCGCTTGCCGGCTACCGCAGATGTTATGTCCACGATCCCTTCGGAAATCGCATCGAACTGATGCAGCGCGTGGATTGAACCGCAAAACGAAAAGGGCCGCTGGATCGCAGCGGCCCTTTCGATTGATACGTGCTTGAGCCGGTTACGCCCGCAGAACGCCGCCCGTCGACTTCGTCACATTGGCGACGATCTTGGCGGTGAGCGCTTCAAAATCCTCGTCGGTCAGCGTGCGCTCGACCGGCTGGATGGTGACCTCGATGGCGATCGACTTCTTGCCTTCGCCGAGCGAAGCGCCCTCGAAGACGTCGAAGACGCTGACGCCGGTGACCAGCTTGCGGTCGGCGCCGGAAGCGGCGCGCAGGATGGCGCCGGCCTCGACCGCCTTGTCGACGACGAAGGCGAAGTCGCGCTTGACCGCCTGGAACGGCGAGAGATCGAGCGCCGGCTTGGTGCGGGTCGCCTTCTTCTTCGGTTCGGGCATGGCGTCGACATAGATCTCGAAGCCGCAGAGCGCGCCGGAGACGTCGAGCGCTTCCAGCGTCTTCGGATGGAACTCGCCGAAGGTGCCGAGAACGATCTTCGGGCCGAGCTTGATCGTGCCGGAGCGGCCCGGATGGTACCAGGCGGGACCACCCGGCTCGAACTGGACGTTGCCCATCGCCACACCGCAGGCTTCGAGCACCGCAATCGCATCAGCCTTGGCGTCGAAAACGTCGACCGCCTTGCCACCGCCCTTGGCCGCGTTCGACCACAGACGGCCGGCGCCGTTCAGCGAGGCGGTGCCGCGGCGGATGCCGCCAGCGACGCGGCGCTGGGCGTCCGGCGTATCGCCTTCATAGGTGCCGGATACCTCGAAGATCGCGACGTCGCCAAAACCCTTGTCGGCATTGCGCTGGGCGGCCGTCAACAGACCCGGCAGCAGCGACGGGCGCATGTCCGACATGTCCGAGGCAATCGGATTGGCGAGCTTGAGCGCCGGCGCACCGCCGCCGAAGAGCTTTGCCTGATCCTCGGAGATGAACGACCAGGTGACCGCTTCCAGCATGCCGCGGCTTGCAAGCGTACGCTTGGCAAGGCGGGTGCGGATCTGCAGCGTCGTCAGGATCTTGCCGTTGACCGTGCCATGGCTCGGCAGCGGGGCGGCGACGATGTTGTCGACGCCGTGGATGCGCATGACCTCTTCGACGAGATCGGCCTTGCCGTCGACATCCGGACGCCAGGATGGAACCGAAACCTTGAAGCGTTCACCCGAACCCTCGACACCGAAGCCGAGCTTCTTCAGGATCGAGACGCTTTCTTCCGAAGAAACCTCGAGGCCGGTCAGGCGCTTCACCTCGGAAACCGGGAAATCGACGATCTTCGGCTGATAGCCGGCATAGCCGACCACTTCCGCCTTGGCGGCCTTGCCACCGCAGAGCTCGAGCACGAGCTCGGTGGTGCGCTCAAGGCCGGGCACCATGTATTCCGGGTCGACACCACGCTCGAAACGGTAACGCGCATCGGTGATGATGCCGAGCGTGCGGCCGGTCTTGGCGATGTTCATCGGATCCCAGAGCGCCGATTCGATCAGCACGTCGGTGGTGTTCTCGTCGCAGCCGGAATGCTCGCCGCCCATGACGCCGCCGATCGATTCGATCGCCTTTTCGTCCGATATGACGACGTTGTTGGGGCCGAGCTTGTATTCGCGCTGGTCGAGCGCCAGCACCGTCTCGCCGTCCCTGGCGCGGCGGACCGTCAGGTTGCCCTTGACCTTGGCGGCGTCGAAGACGTGCATCGGTCGGCCCTGGTCGAAGGTCATGTAGTTGGTGATGTCGACCAAAGCGTTGATCGGGCGAAGGCCGATCGCCAGCAGCCGCTGCTGCATCCACTTCGGCGACGGGCCGTTCTTGACGCCGCGCACGAGCCGCAACGAGAAGCCGGGGCACAAGTGCCTGTCTTCGCCGAGGTCGAGCGTCAGCTTCACCGGCGTTTCGCCTTCGACGGCGAAGGAGGGCGCAGGCCGTGCTTTCAGCGTGCCGAGGCCGGAGGCCGCGAGGTCACGGGCAATGCCGTAGACACTGGTGCAGTCCGGGCGGTTCGGCGTCAGGTTGATCTCGATCATCGGATCGTCGAGACCGGCATAGGCGGCGTAGCTCGTACCGACCGGCGCGTCAGCCGGCAGGTCGATGATGCCGTTGTGGTCTTCGGAGATCTGCAGCTCCTTTTCCGAGCACATCATGCCGCGGCTTTCGACACCGCGGATGGTGCCGACGGCGAGCGTCACGTCGATGCCGGGCACGTAGGTTCCGGGAGCGGCAAAGGCGCCGACGAGGCCGGTGCGCGCATTCGGCGCGCCGCAGACGACCTGGATCGGGGCGCCCGAGCCGGTGTCGACCATCAACACGCGCAGTTTGTCGGCATTCGGATGCTGCTCGGCCGAGACGACCTTGGCGATGACGAAGGGCTTGAAGGCGGCCTTGTCGTCGACGTCCTCGACCTCGAGCCCGATCATCGTCAGCCGCGCGCAGATCTCTTCCAGCGAAGCGTCGGTATCAAGGTGGTCCTTGAGCCAGGAAAGCGTGAATTTCATGATTTCACCTGTGTCCTAGAGCATTTTGCAGTCAGGTGGCATCACCTGACGTCGCACAAATGCGGCAAAACAAAAAGAAAGAGCGGAAGCGCGAACGAATGTGAGCGCATCCACTCTGATCAGCTGCGCGATCAGGCCGAGAGACCGCCGAACAGCGTCGGCATGTCGAGCGGGCGGAAGCCGTAATGGGTCATCCAGCGGACGTCCGCATTGAAGAAGTCACGCAGGTCAGGCATGCCGTATTTCAGCATGGCGATGCGGTCGAGGCCCATGCCCCAGGCAAAACCCTGGTACTCGTCAGGATCGAGCCCGCCCGAGCGCAGCACGTTCGGGTGCACCATGCCGCAGCCGAGGATTTCCATCCAGTCGGTGCCTTCGCCGAACTTCACGATCGGACCGGAGCGGTCGCACTGGATATCGACCTCGAAGGACGGCTCGGTGAAGGGGAAGAACGACGGACGGAAGCGCATCGTCACCTGGTCGACCTCGAAGAAGGCCTTGCAGAACTCTTCCAGCACCCAGCGCATGTTGGCGACATTCGCCGCCTTGTCGATCACCAGGCCTTCGACCTGGTGGAACATCGGCGAATGGGTCGCGTCGGAATCCTGGCGATAGGTCTTGCCGGGGATGATGATGCGGATCGGCGGCTGCTGCGCTTCCATGGTGCGGATCTGCACCGGCGAGGTGTGCGTGCGCAGCACCTTGCGGTCGCCCTTCTCATCCGGATTGAAGAAGAAGGTGTCGTGCATCTCGCGGGCCGGGTGGCCCTCCGGGAAATTCAGCGCCGTGAAGTTGTAGTAGTCGGTCTCGATATCCGGACCTTCGGCAATCGAGAAACCCATGTCGCCGAAGATCGCGGTGATCTCGTCGACGATCTGGCTGATCGGATGAATGCGGCCGCGCTCGGCGGGCGACGAGCGGACCGGCAGGCTGATGTCGACGGTCTCTCGCGCCAGGCGCTCGGCGATCGCCTGATCCTTCAGCGCCGACTTGCGGGCGGCGATCGCGTCGGCGACCGTGGTCTTCAGCGCGTTGATCTGCGCACCGCGGGTCTGGCGCTCTTCCGGCGTCATGGTGCCCAGCGTCTTCAGGAGCTCGGAGATCGAGCCCTTCTTGCCGAGCGCGTTGACGCGCACGGCCTCGATCGATCCCTCATCACCTGCGGCATCGATGTCCGCCAGCAGTATCCGTTCCAGTGTTTCCAGTTCGCTCATTCTGTCCTGCCTCGATGCGGGAATGGGTTCGGTTCTATATCGGCTCAAGTCTTCAGGAATGTGATCGCGCCGCGGTCGCAAAGAATGCCAGTGCAAAGACGCAGGGACGACGAAGCCGGAGGCCCGGCTGAAGCGTCGTCGGAAGGTGGAACCGGGGCAGTTCCTTTCGATCGTCTCGCACGTTCATCTCGCGAAATAAGAAAAACCCGCGCTAGCCCTGCCAGCGCGGGTTTCCCAACGAATTTTAAGTACGGTTTTGGGAAAACGCTGGCTTAACGGACAGCGCTTTCAAACTCGTTTGTCGTGCCGGCTTCCTTGAGGTAGGCAAGCGCCTTCTTGGAAGCTTCGACGAGGGCGCCGAATGCTGCCGGCTCATGGATAGCCATGTCGGACAGAACCTTGCGGTCGACTTCGATGCCAGCCTTGTTCAGGCCGTCGATGAAGCGGCCGTAGGTCAGGCCGAATTCGCGGACGGCAGCGTTGATGCGCTGGATCCAGAGAGCGCGGAAGTTGCGCTTGTTGACCTTGCGGTCGCGGTAAGCGAACTGCTTCGAACGATCAACCGCAGCCTTCGCAGCGCGGATGGTGTTCTTGCGGCGGCCGTAGAAGCCCTTGGCTGCCTTGAGTGTCTTCTTGTGCTTGGCGTGAGCGGTTACGCCGCGTTTTACACGTGCCATGTCATGATCTCCTTAACGTGTCCAAAATGCCTGAAAGTCTTAGAGACCGTTGGGCAGGTAGTTCTTGATGACCTTCTTGCCATCAGGCTCCGCGAGAACCATGGTTCCACGTGCGTCGCGGATGAACTTGTTGGAACGCTTGATCATGCCGTGGCGCTTGCCAGCAGCTGCTGCACGAACCTTGCCAGTAGCGGTGATCTTGAACCGCTTCTTGGCAGACGATTTCGTCTTCATCTTGGGCATTTTGCTACTCCATTTTTCTTAAGAATTCGAAACGGACAGACGAGGTCCATTTCCAGCGTTAAGAACGGCCACGGCATGCCCTGCCGGACCGTTCGGACGGGGGCTTATAACCGCACATGCCGAAAAGCGCAACTGGGGAATCGAAGATGGCGCTGCAAGCGGTGGCCGAACGCTTCCCCATACACCTCTAGCACGTTCGTCAGCGCATGCTCCAGGCGGGAGCGCGATCTGCGGCGGCCGCCGCCAGCCTCGAAGAAAAAAGCCGCCCGGAAGGCGGCTTTCATCAATTTGGTCTTACGACTGACGGCAGCGGCGGCTTAGCGCGGCGCCAGAACCATCATCATCTGGCGGCCTTCGAGCTTCGGCTCGGCCTCCACCTTGGCGATCGCCTGGGTATCATCCTTGACCTGGAGCAGAAGCTTCATGCCCAGTTCCTGGTGGGCCATTTCGCGGCCGCGGAACTTCAGCGTGACCTTGACCTTGTCGCCGTCCTCGAAGAACCGGTTCATCGCCTTCATCTTCACGTCATAGTCATGCGTGTCGATGTTCGGGCGCATCTTGATTTCTTTGATTTCGACGATCTTCTGCTTCTTGCGCGCTTCGGCCGCCTTCTTCTGGTTGGCGTATTTCAGCTTGCCAAGATCCAGAATCTTGCACACCGGCGGTTCGGAGTTCGGTGCGATCTCTACCAGATCAAGACCTGCTTCTTCCGCCATGCGGAGCGCCTGGTCGATCGGGACGGCACCGATATTCTGGCCTTCGGCATCGATAAGCTGAACCCGGGGCACCCGGATTTCCTTGTTTGAGCGCGGTCCCTCCTTGACGGGGGCGTCCGTTTTGAACGGTCTGCGAATGGTCGTACTCTCCTCGAGCTATTTCCGAAATGTTGTTTAATTCGTTCGCCGGCGCGATCACAAACGAAGCGCCTGAATCTGTCACCGACGGCAATGTGTGAATTGCGGCGCGAGAGTCAATAGCACGGCTTTCAAGGAAAATCACCACCTGTCGATACCAAGGCGAATCTGTTTTAGAAAGAAAATCGCCAGTTAAACGGGCTTTTGGAGATTACGGGCATGCACAATACGCCAGCCGAGACGGAAATCAGCTTCATCGAGGTCGGCACGGATGCGGCTCAGCGCAGGATCGCGATGCGCGTGCGCCACCCGGAGAAGCCATCGGGACAGCCGACGCTCGTCTGGCTCGGCGGCTACCGTTCGGACATGACCGGCACCAAGGCGGTCGAGGTCGAGCGCTATGCCATGGAACGGGGCGCGGCCTGCGTGCGCTTCGACTATTCCGGCCACGGCGCCTCCGGCGGCGCCTTCACTGATGGCACGATCTCGCGCTGGCTCGAGGAGAGCCTTGCGGTCATTGATCGGGCGGCGCCGGGCCGCGTCGTGCTGATCGGCTCGTCGATGGGCTGCTGGATTGCGCTGCGGGTCATCCAGGAGCTCAGGCAGCGTGGCGACGGAAACCGTGTCGCCGGCCTGGTGCTGATTGCGCCGGCGCCGGATTTCACCGCCGAACTGATCGAACCCAACCTGACCGAAGCGGAGAGGGCCTCGCTTGCCGAACGCGGCTTTTTCGAGGAACCCTCCGAGTACAGCCCGGAGCCGAACATCTTCACCCGCGCCCTCATCGAAGACGGGCGCGTGAACCGGGTGCTTGAGGGCACGATCACCACCGGCTGTCCGGTGCACATTCTGCAAGGCATGCGCGACCCCGACGTTCCCTATACCCATGCGCTGCGGCTGATGGAGCACCTGCCCTCCGACGATGTCGTCATGACACTCATCCGCGATGGCGACCATCGCCTTTCGCGTGAAGAAGACATCGCTAAAATGAAGCAGGCCATCGGCACGATGCTCGCCTGAGCCCGGGCGGGAGAACGCCCCGCCCCTTCCGCCGCAAATTGCCCCAAAACCGCGCTGCCCCGTGGACCGCCCACGATGCAAGGGTTTTCGTGCGCGTGGTCTCGCTTTTAACCATAAAATCCGATGTCCCGATTCCGGCGATTGACTCTGCCGCGCCGACGCTATTAACTCTTTATTAACGATTAGAGCAGCGACGGGGACGAACCTAAAGAAGCTGCCTTCAACTCAGGATTGCGCGAATACGTCCGGACAGGAAGAGCCCGGCATACCGCGTTGCAGGGGACTTGTATGGCGTCTTGGACTGGAGTTAAGGGAAGTATCGCGGCGTTCTGCGCACTTTTCATTTCAGCAAACACGGCAATTCCTGCACAGGCAGGTTCTTCTCCATGGATGCAGACCGGCTCGGCGACATCGCAGCCGATCGGCCACTACGAATTCTGCCAGAAGTACAAGAGCGAATGCAATGTGCGCTCCAAGGGAACGGTTGCTCCGCGCGTGACCGAACGCGGCTGGGCCGCCATCCGGCAGGTGAATGCTGCGGTCAATCGCGAGATCACGCCGGTCACCGACCTGGAACTGCACGGCAGGGACGAAGTCTGGTCCTATCCGGACAACGCCGGCGACTGCGAGGACTTCGTGCTTGAGAAGCGCAAGCGCCTGATGAGCAAGGGCTTCCCGGCGAGCGATCTCCTGATCACCGTCGTTCGCAAGCCCGATGGCGAAGGCCATGCGGTGTTGACCGTGCGCACGGCGCAGGGCGACTTCATTCTCGACAATCTCGAAAACGGCGTAAGGCTCTGGACCAACACGCCCTACCGCTACCTGAAGCGCCAGGCCTCGAACCACAGCGGCCGTTGGGTCACCATCCAGAACGGCGCCGAAGTCGTCGTCGGCTCGGTCGGCAACTGATCCAAAGCAAAGTAAAGAGTTTCAAAAAGGGCCGGTCAGACCGGCCCTTTTTCGTATTTGCCGCTCACCCGTCACGCGTTGCCGATCAGGATGCCGGCCGCGAGCACCAGGCCACCGCCGAGCACCACCTGGAATGCCGCCCGCAGGAACGGTGTTTCCATATAGCGGTTCTGGATGAAGGCGATCGCCCAGAGTTCGAAGAAGACGATCACCGCCGCCGTGGCGGTCGCCGTCCAGAAATGCGGGATCAGATAGGGGAGCGCGTGGCCGAGGCCGCCGAGTGCGGTCATGATGCCGGAGGCAAGGCCGCGCTTGATCGGCGAACCGCGGCCGGAGAGCTTGCCGTCATCGTGGGCCGCCTCGGTGAAGCCCATGGAGATGCCGGCGCCGACGGAGGCCGAGAGACCGACGAGGAAGGTCTGCCAGGTATCCTGGGTCGCGAAGGCGGCGGCAAAGATCGGCGCCAGCGTCGAAACCGAACCATCCATCAGGCCGGCAAGGCCGGGCTGTACGTAAGTGAGGATGAACTGGCGGCGCGACGTCTGGTCCTCTTCGGCGCGCACGTCCTCGGGCGTGTGCTCTTCGCCAAGCCGCCGGGCGAGCGATTCATGCGATTTTTCCGCGATCGCGAGATCGCCGAGCAGCTTGCGGGTGGCGGCATCCTGGGTTCTCGCCGCGGCCTCGACATAGAAACGGTGCGCCGCTTCCTCCATCGCTTCGGCTTCCTCGCGCGCCTTTTCGATCGGCATTTCGGCAATCAGCCAGTCGGGCTTGCGCTCGGGGAAGTCGCGCACGTGTTCGCGCCGGACAAGGGGAATGCGGCTGCCGAAGCGCTGGACGTGCAGATCGATCAACCACTGCCTGTGGTGGCTTTCTTCCTCCGCCATCTCCTCAAACACTTTTGCCGAATGGGGATATTGCTGCCGGAGCGCATCGGCATAGGCGAGATAGATGCGTCCGTCGTCCTCTTCGGACGAGATCGCGAGCGCCAGGATTTCCTGCTCGCTTAAGGAAAGAAAGGGACGTTTGGAACGGGAGAAGAGGCGCGAAAACATTGGGAGAAAACCTTCTTTAGAATAATTCTAAAAATAGAAAACCGAGACGGCACCGTCAAGGCCAAAGCCATGCAATCATGCGACAATCTCTCGACAGAGTGTTGCGGCTGAGCCACGATGAAGGCTCTCGCGAATTCCCTTCATTTCCGGAGCGATCGCCTCGATGAGGACCATCTATCCGCTTTCCGAAAGCAAGGACACGTTACTGGATCGGCTTGGAGCCAGGCTTGCCGCGCGGCTGCAAGCGCAGACATCCGGCTACGAGCCCTACACCCCTTCCGATCAGGAAACCCTGGCGCGCACGCTGCGCCCGGGCGACGTTCTCCTGATCGAGGGCAACCAGAGGGTTTCGGCGGCGATCAAGTATCTGACGCAATCGACCTGGTCACACGCCGCGTTCTTTGCCGGCGACCAGATGCCGTTGACGCTCGACCAGGCAACGCTGCCGGTCATCGAGCGGCCACAACTCATCGAGGTCAATATCGGCGAGGGTTGTGTTGCGGTGCCGCTGAAGAAATACGCGTCGTTCAACACGCGCATCTGCCGGCCGATCGCGCTGACGCCGGATGATCGCACGGCGCTCGTCGGCTTCATGATCTCGCGGCTCGGGATGAAGTATGACCTGAAGAACATCCTCGACATGCTGCGCTACTTCATGCCGACCCCGCCGGTGCCGGTGCGCTGGCGGCGGCGCCTGCTTGCCTTCGGCTCCGGCGATCCGACGCGGGCGATCTGCTCGACGCTGATTGCTGCCGCCTTCGAGCAGATCCGCTATCCGATCCTGCCGGAAGTCACACGCGCGCCCGGGCGGGCGGCGGCGACCTCGACCTATTCGCGCGAGGAGATCCTGCACATCCGGCACCACTCGCTCTATACGCCCAGGGATTTCGACCTCTCGCCCTTCTTCGCGATCGTCAAGCCGACGCTCGAATTCGGCTTCGACTACAAGCGGCTGCGCTGGAACGGCGACGGCGATCACCCGTTCAAAGGTTGAGGGCGAGCGCCTGTTCGCGGGCCATGAAATCGCGCTGACGATCGGTGATGTAATCGCGCACGATCGGCGCCGCATCGCGCGAGCGCGAGAGCTGCATGTGAAAGACGAGCTGGCTGCCGGTGCGGAACATCATCTCGGCGCTGATCAGATAGAACTCCCACATGCGGGCGAAGCGCTCGTCATAAAGCCCGATCACCTTGTCGCGGTTGGCCTCGAAGCGCGCGCCCCAATGGGCGAGCGTCGTGGCGTAGTGCACCCGCAAGAATTCGAGATCCGTGACCCAAAGACTGTTGCGCTCGACCACCTCGAAGACCTCCGAGAGCGCCGGCGAATAGGCGCCCGGGAAGATGTATTTCCGAAGCCAGGAGCTCGCCATGCCGGGGGGGCTCATGTGACCGATCGAATGCAGCACCGCGAGGCCGTCATCCGGCATCAGCGCATTCAGCTTCTTGAAGAACTCGTCATAGTGATGCACGCCGACATGTTCGAACATGCCGACCGAAACGATGCGGTCGAAGGGCCCCTGGACATCGCGGTAATCCTTAAGCTCGAAACGCACCCGGTCCCCTAGACCTGCCTTCCGCGCCCGTTCGGTGGCAAGCGCCTGCTGCTCCTTGGAAAGCGTCACGCCGAGCACCTGCACATCCGCGAGCTCGGCAAGGTACATCGCGAGATCGCCCCAGCCGCAGCCGATATCCAGCACCTTCATGCCGGGTTCCAGGCAGAGCTTGGAGGCGAGCAGCCTCAGCTTGTTGCGCTGGGCCTTTTCGAGCGTCTCGTTGGGCTCGCGGAAATAGGCGCAGGAGTAGAGCATGTTCTCGTCGAGGAACAGCTTGTAGAATTCGTTGCCGAGATCGTAGTGATGCGCGACGTTCTGCTGCGCCTTGCCCTTGGGATTGGCCTGCTGCCGCTTGCGGAACCGCATCTTCACCGCCCGCAGAAGTTTCTGGATCGGATAGGACCCGAGCGACAGCCGATTGATCGAGAAAAGCGTCAGGAAGTCCCTGAGCGTCGAGCCCTCCTCGAAGCGCATGGTGCCGTCCATATAGGCTTCGCCGGCGGCGAGTTCAGCGTTGAAGACGAGGCTGCGGTAGAGCTTCTTGTCCGTGAGCCGCATCGTCACCTCCGGTCCGGGCGTGCCGGAAAAGACGTGGCGCTTGCCGTCGGCGTCGATCACCGTCAGGCGACCCTTGCGAATGAACGACTTCATCATATGCGACAATGGGAACATGCAGGCCCTCTTGAGACAACTGTCGTATCAGCGCCGGCATCCTAGCACCCGTTTTTCGAAATGCTCCCCTTAAATTTCTGGTTGCTCATCAAGCTCTTCCCGGAACGAAAACGGGGACGGCAGCCTTCGCCACCGTCCCCGTTCAACTGTTATTCGGCGTTAGCCTCAGTCCTTGGCGCGCTCGACGTAGGAACCGTCTTCCGTCGCGATGACGACGCGGGTGCCGGCCTGGATGTGCGGCGGAACCAGCGTGCGGACGCCGTTCGAGAGAACCGCCGGCTTGTAGGACGACGATGCCGTCTGGCCCTTGACGACCGGCTCGGTCTCGGTGATTTCGAGCGTCACGTGACGCGGCAGGTCGATGGCGATCGCCAGACCTTCGTGCACCGAAAGAATGCAGGCCATGCCTTCCTGCAGGTAGGCCTTGAGGTCGCCGATGTCGTCGGTGCTCATGACCAGCTGGTCATAGCTTTCCGGGTTCATGAAGTGGAAGCCTTCGGCATCTTCATAGAGGAAGGTGTGCTCGCGGTCTTCGACGAAGGCGCGCTCGACCTGTTCGGTCGTGCGGTAGCGCTCGGAGACCTTCACGCCGTCGGAAATGCGGCGCATGTCGACCTGGGTCACCGGCGTGCCCTTGCCCGGGTGGAAGTTCTGGGCGGTAAGCACGACATAGAGCTTGCCGTCGACGTCGAGAACGTTGCCCTTACGGACAGATGAAGCGATGACCTTGACCATTAGTCTTCCTTGTAACAGAGGTATGCGCGACACCGCGGGCCGGAAACACTGGCCCTGAAGGACGCGGAAAGAAGGATTTCGCGCCGCAACTACCCTAATTTCGTGCAAATAGCCAGCCTGAGCCGCTGTCTGCGCGAAGAAAGCCTGGACTGAACCGATCATGTCGCATGCCTCACCCTGGTGGACACCCGATGTCCATGCCGACCGGCGCCCGTTTCTTCTCGGCCGCAACCGGATCCAATCGGCCCTGCGCCGGTTCTTCGAGACACGCGATTTCATCGAGGTGGACACGGCGACGCTGCAGGTCTCGCCCGGCAACGAGGCGCATCTGCACGCCTTCGCGACGGAGGCTCTCCATCACGACGGATCGAGCCATCCACTCTATCTGCACACCTCGCCGGAATTTGCCTGCAAGAAGCTGCTTTCCGCCGGCGAACGGCGCATCGCCTGTTTCGCCCATGTCTACCGCAACCGCGAGCGTGGACCGCTGCATCACCCTGAATTCACCATGCTCGAATGGTACCGCGCCGGCGAAAGCTACGAGGCGCTGATGCGCGACTGCGCCGAGATCCTCGCTCTTGCGGCAGAGACCACCGGGGCCAAACAATTCACCTTCCAGGGACACATCTGCGACCCCTTCGCCAAGCCCGAGCGGCTGAGCGTCGCGGACGCCTTCGAGCGCTTTGCCGGCATCGACCTGCTGACCTCGGTCGCCGCCGACGGCGAGACCGACCGCGAGCGCCTCGCCGCAGCTATGACCGCAGCCGGACTTCGGGTCGCCTCCGACGACACCTGGGCCGATCTCTTCAGCCGCGTGCTCGTGGAAAAGGTCGAGCCGCATCTCGGCTTCGGCCGTGCGACGATCCTCGACGAATACCCGACTGCCGAAGCGGCGCTGGCGCGACCGGCCGCGCGCGACCGGCGCGTCGCCGAGCGCTTCGAGCTCTATGCCTGCGGCGTCGAGCTCGCCAATGCCTTCGGCGAGTTGACGGATGCCGCCGAACAACGCCGGCGCTTCGAGATGGAAATGGCGGAAAAGGCGCGTGTCTACGGCGAGACCTACCCGCTCGACGAGGATTTCCTGGCAGCACTCGCGATCATGCCCGAAGCGAGCGGCATTGCGCTTGGCTTCGACCGGCTGGTGATGCTTGCAACCGGTGCGTCGCGTATCGACCAGGTGCTCTGGGCACCGGTGGCGGAGACGCAGCCGTGAACGTACATCGCCCGATCAAGACTGCGCGAGAGCTCGTTGAGGCAGGTCTCGTCGACCGCAGCAATGAGGCCGCGGTTGCCGCCGTCGCCGAGCGTTATGCGGTTGCGATCAGCCCTGTCATTGCCGGCCTCATCGATCCCACCGATCCCGCCGATCCGATCGCCCGGCAGTTCGTGCCCGATGCCGCCGAGCTGACGCTGCTTCCCGAAGAGCGCGAAGACCCGATCGGCGACAAGCCGCACAGTCCCGTTGCCGGCATCGTCCATCGCTATCCGGATCGGGTGCTCTTGAAGGCCGTGCATGTCTGCCCGGTCTATTGCCGCTTCTGCTTCCGCCGCGAGATGGTCGGGCCGCAGGGGCTCGGCACGCTGACACCCGCCGAACTCGATGCGGCGATCGCCTACATCGCCGAACACGAGGAAATCTGGGAGGTGATCCTCACCGGCGGCGATCCCCTGGTGCTGTCGCCGCGGCGGCTCACCGAGCTCATGGAACGGCTGAAACCGATCCCGCATGTGAAGATCGTCCGCTTCCACACCCGCGTACCGGTGGTCGAGCCGTCGCGCATCGACGCCGAATTGATCGCTGCACTGAAGGCTAACGGCAAGGCGACCTATGTGGCTCTGCACGCCAACCACCCGCGCGAGCTGACTGAAGAGGCGCGCGCCGCCTCGGCACGACTGATCGATGCCGGCATCGTCATGGTCAGCCAGTCGGTGCTCTTGAGGGGCGTCAACGACGACGCGGATGTGCTGGCTAGCCTGATGCGCGCCTTCGTCGAGACACGGATCAAGCCCTATTATCTTCATCACCCGGATCTGGCCCCTGGCACCAGCCATTTCCGTCTGTCGATCGAGGAAGGCCAGGCGCTGGTCGCAGCCCTGCGCGGCCGGGTCTCCGGCCTTTGCCAGCCGACCTACATCCTCGACATTCCAGGTGGTCACGGCAAGGCGGTCATCAGCGCCGCGACGATCGCGGCCGATGGCGGCGGCTGCTACACGGTCACCGATTTTCGCGGCGGCGAGCACAGCTACCCGCCGAAAGCCTGATACGCCGCGAGAAATCGCGTCTCGCCAACACATTGAAATTTCATCTAAATATTGCGGACCTGTATTTTTCTTGGCGATTTTCGAGAAAAATCGTAGAGCCGCGTCACAGGCTTTCGACGTCAATCGTCACATGGTCATAGGCAACACAACAACGATGGAGTTGAGACCATGACCGATACGAAAGCCGTCCGCTACGAACAGGAAATCCCGGATGTGCTCGGCGCGCTCGCCGATGTGCACAAGACCATGGACCTGCACGGGCTCGACCGGACGATCCACAATCTCGTGCAGCTGCGCGCCTCGCAGATCAACCGCTGCGGCTTCTGCGTGAAGATGCACACCAAGGAATCCCGCGCCGAGGGCGAGAGCAACGAACGGCTCGACCGAATCATCGTCTGGGACCAGGTGAATGATTTCACACCGCGCGAGAAGGCAGCGCTTGCCTGGACCGAAGCGCTGACCGAACTCGAACCGCGCACCGACTTCGCACCGCTCCGCGCCGAGCTGCGCCAGCACTTCAGCGAGAAGGAGATCAGCGTCATCACCTCGACGGTGGCGATGATCAACCTTTGGAACCGCATCCAGATTTCGAGGCACTGACATGAATGACAGGCAGCACATGCAGATCTTCGAGGAGGCGCGCCCGCGCCTCCTCGGCCTTGCCTACCGCATCCTCGGCTCGCGCGCCGATGCAGAAGACGCGGTGCAAGACACGTTCCTGAAATGGCAGGAGGTCGACAGGGCATCGATCGAAACGCCGGCGGCTTGGCTGACGACCGCCTGCACGCGCCGCTGCCTGGATCTGCTGAAGGCCGCGCACCGCAAACGCGTCGACTATGTCGGCGCGTGGCTGCCCGAGCCGATCCACACGACAAGCGCCGACAATGCCGAGGAGAAGCTGGCGCTGACCTCCTCGCTCACCACCGCATTCCTTTTGATGCTCGAGCGGCTGACACCGAAGGAGCGCGCAGCGTATCTGCTGCACGAGATTTTCGGCCAGCCCTATGACGAGGTGGCGGAAACCCTGGACATGCAGGAGACGGCCGCCCGCAAGCTGGTATCGCGCGCCAAGACGAATATCGGCCTGGAGAAAACCCGGCACCAGACCCCGCGCGAGCGCCAGGATGAGCTGCTATCCGCGTTCCACCAGGCAATCCACGGCGGCAACGTCGCCGGACTTACGACGCTGCTTTCGGCCGACGTGAAGCTGACGGCCGACGGCGGCGGCAAGGTGGCGACCGTGCTTGGCGTGCTCTCCGGCAAGGAGACCGTGCTCGCCTTCATCATCGATCGGCTTACCGAATACTGGGCGCATTACGTCTGGGAAATCGGCGACATCAATGGCGGTCGCGGCATCGTGCTTCGGGACGAGGCGAAAAACGAGATCGCCGCGACGGTCGCCTTCGGCTATGACCGTGACGGAAACGTCAACGACATCTTCATCATGCGCAACCCGGACAAGCTCACGCATTTTGGCGAGGCTGCGCTCCACTGACATAGCGGCACCGCCGAGCGAACGCGATCTTCCGATACCGGATGAGCCGGTGCGCGTTCGCTTGCGATGTCCTGCGTGAGGTACTGACATGCTTGAAAAAACTCCCGCTCCCCCACAGGAAGCCGGCTGGCGCGCGCTGCTGACGGGCGAAAACGCCGTGCATTCGCTGGTGCTCAGCGGCGGCGTCGCGCTGCATGCGCTCAACATCTACGTGGTGACGACGATCATGCCGTCGATCGTGCGCGAGATCGGCGGGCTCGAATATTATGCCTGGAGCACCACCGTCTTCGTCGCGACTTCGATCCTCGGCGCCGCATTGTCGGCGCGGCTGCTCGGCGCCGTCGGCGCCGGCGGCGCCTATGCGATCGGCGCGCTCGTCTTCGGCCTGGGGACGCTCTTCTGCGCCACAGCCCCTTCGATGGCGATGCTGCTTGCCGGCCGCGCGATCCAGGGCTTCGGCGGCGGCCTGCTCTATGCGCTCGCCTACGGCGTGATCCGGCAGGTCTTCCGGCCCGAACTCTGGACCCGCGCCATCGGGCTGATTTCGGCAACCTGGGGAACGGCGACCTTGATCGGGCCCGCGATCGGCGGCATGTTTGCCGAGTTCTCCACCTGGCGCGTTGCCTTCTGGTCTCTCCTGCCGCTGACGGCGCTGCTTGCCGCACTCGCCTTCTCGACGCTGCCGCGCAAGGCCACCGGCGAAGAGGAGCGCACGCCGCTCCCTCTGCTGCAACTCCTGCTCCTCGTCGGCATCGTGCTTGCGCTTTCGGTCGCGAGCACGCGCACGATGGCCTCGGAGCAGATCGGCTGCGTCGGCGTTGCGATCCTCCTGTTCCTGAGCCTTCTATTCGTCGAACGTCGAGTGACGGGCAAGCTTCTGCCCTCCGGCAGCTTCACACTCACCTCCCCGCTGGCCGCCCTTTATGCTACGATCACCCTGCTGATGGTCGGCCTGCAGCCGGAGATCTATGTGCCGTACCTGCTGCAAGAATTGCATGGGCTATCGCCACTGGTGGCCGGCTATATCGCTGCGCTGATGTCGATCGGCTGGACGGCGGGATCGATGACAAGTGCTCATTGGCACGGAGAA
Source organism: Ensifer sp. ENS10 (assembly GCF_014852025.1). Lineage (NCBI taxonomy): Bacteria > Pseudomonadati > Pseudomonadota > Alphaproteobacteria > Hyphomicrobiales > Rhizobiaceae > Ensifer > Ensifer sp. ENS10. The sequence continues at coordinate 174,123 of NZ_JACVAS010000001.1, read as the reverse complement.
CGGGCGAAACAGACAATCTTTGCCGGTCCGGCCTTCGGTTTTATCGGCCTGGCCCTGATCGCCCTGTTCATGCCGATGGCAGGCGCAGAGTTCCTGGTGATCGCCGCGCCGCTCTGCGTCGGCATCATCGCGGTCGGCTTCGGCATGGGCTTTGCCTGGCCGCATATCGTTACCGCCGTCTACGAATTCGCGCCGGAGGGCGAAGCGGAGAAGGCATCGAGCTCGATCACCACTGTCCAGCTCTTTGCCGCTGCACTCGGCGCAGCGCTTGCCGGACTGACTGCCAACCTCGCCGGGATCGAGGCGTCGTCGGAGGGTGGCGTGGCGCTCGCGACGACCTGGCTTTTCGGTCTGTTCGCGCTGCTGCCCGTGCTGGCAGTGCTGACCGCCAGGCGCGTACGGCGCGCGAGACGCACGGTGGCGTGAGCCTATCGGGCAATGCGGCCCGCCGAAACGACGGCGGGTCGCAACGAAAAGACTGCGGCGTCCCGACTCATTCGATGGAGCGCGGTCAGGAGGAAACGATGGAAGCCGAGGGCATCGGCCTTCATGGCGTGCGCGAAACGCTGCTGATCACGCTTCGAGCGAAGGCTGCGGAGAGCGCACTACCCGATTCTCTTCTGCACGATCGCTTTGCTGCCGAGCTGTTGCGGCGCCTCGACGGCAAGGCGAAAGCGCCTGATGTCGGTCACGACATGACGATCGGCATCGCGATGCGCGCCTATCTGCTCGACCGATGGACCAGGGCTTTCATCGCGAGCCATCCGGATGCGATCGTGCTCAACCTCGGCTGCGGCCTCGACACGCGGATCCTGCGGCTCGATCCGCCTTCCTCCGTCGCCTGGTTCGACGTCGACTTTCCGGATGTCATCGCCTTGCGGCAGCGCCTCTTTCCCGATCGCGTCGGCTGCACTGCAATCGCCTCCTCCATTACCGAGCGGGACTGGATCGACCGCATCCCCGACAATCGGCCGACGATCGTCGTCGCCGAAGGGGTGCTGCCCTATCTTCGCGATCAGGAAGTGCGGGACCTCCTGCGACGGGTCGTCACCTGCCTTGCCGGCGGCGAGATCGTCTTCGACGCCTACAGCCATCTCGGCATCGAACTGCTGCGCTTCAACCCGTCCTTGCGTGCAACAGGTGCTGAGCTTCGTTGGGGGATCGAGGACGCACGGTCGCTGGAGAGGGGCGTGCCCGGGCTGACACTGCTCGAAGACATTTACAACTACGATGCCGCGCAGATCGCGCGCATGTCACCGATGGCGCGGATCGCGATCCAGTTCTTCAGCGCGGTCCCGATGCTGCGCCGTATGGGGCGCCTGCTGCGCTACCGTTTCAAGCAGACATGAAAAAGGCCGCGCCTCGCGGCGCAGCCCCTTGCAAGCAATCGATGTCTGCCGATCAGGCCTTGATCGGCGCGATCGAGATTTCGACGCGGCGGTTCTGCGCGCGGCCGGACTCGGTCGCGTTGGAAGCGATCGGACGCTCCTTGCCGTAGCCCATGGCCGACATGCGGCGCTGGTCGACGCCCTGGCCTGCCAGGTAGTTGGCCACCGAGGCGGCACGGCGCTCGGAGAGGCCCTGGTTGTAGGAGGCGCTGCCGGTCGCATCGGTGTGACCGTCGACGTCGATCATCGTCTTGTTGAACTTGCGCAGCACGATCGCTACCGAGTTCAGCGTGTCGTAGAAGGCCGGGATCACCTGGTCGCGGTCGGTCGCAAAGGTGATGTTCGACGGCATGTTGAGGATGATGCGGTCGCCGGCGCGGGTGACCGAAACGCCGGTGCCCTGAAGCTGGGCGCGCAGTTCCGCTTCCTGGCTGTCCATGTAGTTGCCGATCAGGCCGCCGCCGAGGCCGCCGATTGCGGCGCCCACAAGCGCCGAGTCGCGCCGTCCGGCAGCACTGCCGCCAACGAGCAGACCGGTCGCTGCACCGAGGCCCGCGCCGATCAGCGCGCCGCCGGCGGTGTTCGACATCTTCTGCTCACCCGTATAGGGATCGGTGGTCGTGCATCCCGAAAGATAGATGGCCGCAACAGCCAGAATGGCGCATTTCTTGATCATGGAATCAGTTGTCCCCATTGGTGCTCAAAGGTGCTTCATACTAGCGATTGCGGCAGGAAGATGAAGAGGCGTCCCAATCACGCCATGGTTTACCGGCAAATGCCGGTTTGCTCGGACCGGGTGTGCCGGTCGGGCCACTATAACCGATCCTTCACATGCCCTTGATAGGACGGACATCTAGCGACCAGGATAAATGTGTGCGGCTTTCCGCCGCCGCTCATTGATAAAGACGAGGCAGATTTGATGGCAATCGAGTTCGGCGACACGCAACGCAGTCTCAGCGACACGCTCAACGGCATGATTGCCTCCATTCGCGGCGAGACGATCACGCTGCGCGAACTGATGACCGAGATCGGCGAACAGGGATTTCTGTTGCTCTGCGCCCTGCTGACGCTGCCGTTCCTGTTGCCGGTGTCGATCCCCGGCGTCAGCACCGTTTTCGGCGCCGCAATCATCCTGATCTCCGTATCGATCACCCTCAACCGCCTGCCCTGGGTGCCGCAACGCATTCTCGACCGCAAGATCGAGACAGAAAAGCTAGTTCCGACCCTGCAAAAGGGGGCGAGCATCGTCTCCAAGCTCGATCGCTACGTCCGCCCGCGCCTGGGTTTCCTGACGCAGGGCGCGGTGATGAACCGCTTCAACGGGCTGATGATCATGGCCGGCGGCGTGCTGTTGATGTTCCCGCTCGGGCTCATCCCTCTGTCGAACACACTGCCGGGAATCGCGATCCTGCTGCTCTCGCTCGGCATCATCCAGCGCGACGGGCTGATGGTCGCCGGCGGCTACCTATTCCTGATCGCAACGACTGTCTATTTCACCGTGCTTGCCTACATGGCCTTCGCCGCCGGTCAGGGACTGTCGTCTTTCTTCGTCTCCTGACGAAACTCGTTCCGTGACATTGGGTGAGCCCGGCTGACTGCCGGGCCATTCGTTTTTCAAGCAGCCAGACCGCCGAAGGCCCGGTAGCTGGCGAAGTCGGTGCGGATGCCGAGCGTCTTCATCATTGCCTCGCGATCGAGGCCGAGCTGGCGGTCGAACTCGCCGAGTGCAGCGGCGACCTTGGGCGCGACGTCGGCATTGGCGAACTCGATCATGGTGATGAAATCGAATTGGCCCGGGCCGGCATGCTGTTCCAGGAACAGGTCCTTCACATAGCCATCCTGCTTGCGGATGACGGCCAGCGTCTTGTCCACCAGTTCGACGAACTGCTGCCGCGCCTCGACCGGCACGGTGTACTTGTTGATGCGGTAAAGCGGCGCGACAACGGACGTATTCGATAGGCTGCTCATTACTCTTTTCCTCTGATCTCTTTTGAACAGGAGCAGTCGTACGACCTCAAGTAAAGTTGAGGTCAATAGAGGGCACTGCTGTTTTTCAACAACGAGTGCTCAGCCGGAGAGGCCCGTCAGCACATTGGCAACGTTGAGCCCGATTTCCGGCACGCCGTAGCCGCCCTCCATGCAGACGACGACCGGCAAGCCTGAGCGTTTCAGGGCCTCGCCCATGCGGATGTAGTCTTCAGACGTCAGCCGGAAGAACGAGATCGGGTCGCGCTCGAAAGTGTCGACGCCGAGCGAGACGACCAGCGCCTCAGCACCGAAGGCGGCGATGCGTGACAGCGCGTCGGCCATGGCATCCGACCAGACATCGTAGCCGGTACGACGCGGCAAGGGATAGTTCTTCGTCGTGCCAAGCCCCTCGCCGGCGCCCTCCTCGTCAGCAAAGCCGAGGAAATAGGGGAAGGCATCGACGGGATCGCCGTGGAGCGAGGCGAAATAGACGTCTCCGCGCTCGTAGAAGATATCCTGGGTGCCATTGCCGTGGTGGAAGTCGACGTCAAGCACCGCAACCTTGCGGGCGCCGTGATCGCGCAGGCGCTGGGCGGCACAGGCGGCATTGTTGATGAAGGAATAGCCGCCATAAAGATCGATCGCCGCATGGTGACCGGGCGGACGGCAGAGCGCGAAGGCGGCGCGGTTGCCCGCATGGATGTGGTCGGCAGCCGAGATGGCGCAGTCCATCGCCGCCCGTGCAGCTGCATAGGTGCCTTCGGTGATCGCCGTTTCCGCCGCGAAGGAATAGTAGCCGAGCGCACCGTCGATATCTTTCGGCGGGTGCTGGCGCATGCGTCGGGCCGGGAAACAGGTCGCGATCGCTTCGCCGCGATAGCCGTCGGCGACCCAACGCGACCAGGCGGTTTCGAGGAACTCGAGATAATCGGGCGCGTGCAGCTTAAGGGCGACCTCGAGCTCGTGACGCTCCGGCGAGACGACATCTTTGAAACCCGCTTCCCTTACCGCCGCGAGAATCCATTCGGCACGGAACGGCGCCTCGAAGGGCGGCACGAGTTCGCCACCGAAGAGCTCGGTCTTAGCGTCGCGGAGCTTATGATCCTCGGTGTAGAAGATGCGCATGGGGAGGTGTCCTGAAAGGCAATCGACGGGTGCCGGTACCGTACCCAAGGTTTCGGACTTCGCAACCTCGACGGGGCCCCTCATCCTGCCTGCCGGCCACCTTCTCCCCGCCAGCGGGGCGAAGGAGACTCGCGGCACCCGCTCGCGGGCGACAATAGGCATCGCACCGTGAACCTCCCCCTCACCACGGCTCGGTGCAACAATACTGTGAGGCGGGCTCGTCCCCTCTCCCCGCCCCGCGGGGAGAGGGTTAGGGTGAGGGGCAATTTCACCAATGTCGATCACTCGCTCAACGCGATCCGCTTGTAGAAGAACGTGGTGGCGCAGAGCCCGCCTTCCGGCCACATCGCATAATCGGGAATGACGCCAACGCGCTCCCAGCCCAGGCGCGGATAGATCGCCTCCGCCTCGCTGCCGGTCGCCGTATCGAGCACCAGCAGCGTCTTGCCGCGCGCCGCCGCTTCGCGTTCGACAGCCTCCATCAACCGCCGCGCCAGGCCCTTGCCGCGGGCTGCGCGATGAACGAGCAGCTTCTTCAGATCGCCGCGGTGCGGCTGGTTCGGCATCTGTGCAACGCCGACCTGCACGGTGCCGAGGATGCGGCCCGCTTCCTCCGCCACCATCAGCAGCGTGTCGCCGCCGGCAACCGCTTCGGCGACGCCCTGCCAATAGGCAACCGCGCATTCCGGCGGATAGGGCTGCATGAAACCGACCGAGGCGCCACCCTCGACGCAATCGGACAGTACCTCGGCAAGCGCCGGCATGGCGGCGCGGGCCTGGGTTTCATCGAGCAGACGGATCTGGATATCGGACATGATCAAACCTTGGTGCGGCAGAGGACGACGGCATAGTGAGCCGGCTCATCGTGAGGGTTGTGGAAGATGTGGCCAGCCCCCAGCCCCATGAACAGGCAGTCGCCTGCTTCCAGCGAATGGGAGCCGGATTCGGTTGTCAGTTCCAGCCGACCGGAGAAGAGCCAGAGGTGTTGGGTAATCCCTCGGTCAGACGGCTGCCGCTCGAAGACGACGCGCGCACCCGGCGGAAACTCGACCTCGACGATATCGACCGGCGAGCCGAGGCCATCCGGCGAGACGGAGCGGCGCAGATAGCCGGATTCCGGATCGCGCCAGAGGCGCTGGTCTGCACGCCTTGCAAGCGGAGATGCTTCCTTAGCCTCGAAGGCGAAGAGCGCTGAAAGCGTGGTGCTGAGCGCGCTGCAGAGCTTGGCGAGGAGCTGGGCCGTCGGGCTCGCTTCACCACGCTCGATACGCGAGATCATCGCCCGGCTGACGCCGGAGCTGGTGGCGAGTTCGTCGAGCGTCAGATTCTGCTCCGTGCGCAGGGTGCGAATGCGCTCGCCGATGGCATGTTCGAGGGGGTCGGTGATGTTTTCCATTATTTGAGATTGCATTTCTCATATAGTGGAGTCAAGACTGGGAAAGACTGAAAATACGGGCATGCGATGCCGCTTTGGCGACAGCGCATCGACGGCCTTTCGGCTATCATGGCAGCTTCGTGAGCAGAAACGAGAAAAGCTTACACTTCAATACTTTAGATAGTCCTCATCCATCACGCCAGCGCGCCCGAAGGCGCGGCCTTCCATCGACAGGTTGGACATGACAACGCAGCCCTCCTCGCTGACCTCGATCGCCAGTATCGTTGCCTCGATGACTTCGGTCGCGATCGGCAACGGCATGATGCTCGCCTATGTGCCCTTCGCGCTGACGCGCTCGGACGCGCCGGACTGGGTGCCGGGTGCGGCCGTGACGATGATCGCCTTCGGCGGGCTCGTCGGCTGCGTCATCGCGGGGCCGATGATCCGCCGCGTCGGCCATGCCCGCGCCTTCTCCTGCTCGATGGCGCTTGTCATCCTCTCGGCACTGACGATCGCGCTCGGCATGCACCCGCTTCTCTGGGTACTCGCCCGCGGCATTTATGGTGCATCCGGCAACACCAACTTCATTATCGCCCAGAGCTGGCTGAACCATGCGAGTGAGAACCACTGGCGCGGCAAGGCGATGGCGCTGTTCTACATGGCCTATGTCATCGGGCTCGGCACCGGCGCCTGGCTGTTCGGGCAGATCCCGGCCGATGGCAACCTGCCGCCGCTCGTGACCATCTTTTTCACCGCCCTTGCGCTTCTGCCGATCGGCCTGACGCGGCTGCCGACGCCGCCGGCACCGGCCAAGGTCAGCATCGATATCCCGATGGTCTGGCGCAATTCCCCCGTTGCCTTCATCGGCGTGCTTGCCGCCGGCGGCCTGTCGATGGTGGTGCAGGGCTTCACGCCGATCTATGCGGCCGCCAATGATGTCAGCCAGCGCGACGTCGCCAATCTGATGTTCGTCATGCAGTTTGGGCTCATCGCCATCCAGTATCCGATGGGCACGCTGTCGGACCGGATCGACCGACGCCTTGTGCTGATCGGCACCTGCCTGTTGATCCTTGTCGCCGGTTTCTTCGCGCTCTCCGCCTCCTTCAGCAATCTGATCCTCTTGATGCTGGTCTTTGCGCTCTTTGCCGGCGCGATCGAGACGGTCTATTCGATCGCCAACGCCCATGCCAACGACCGTACGGATCCCGCCGATTTCGTGCCGCTTGCCAGCACCATGCTGGTCGCCTGGTCGATCGCCGCGACCGTCGTGCCGATGCTGGTGACACTGCTGACACCGGTGTTCGGGCAGCGCACTTTCATCTATGCGGCGATGGCGGTTGCAGCACTTTATGCGCTCTTCGTGCTCATGCGACTGAGGAAACGCGACGAGGTGCCAGCAGCCGAGCGCGAAAGCTTCGAGATCAGGAGCGCACAGGTGCCGAATGCCGGCGCGCTCGTCGATGCTGAGGCAGGCGCCGAATAGCCCGATTTATAGTGAACGAAGCCTTCATTTCCCGCTTTGCGGCGGTTGAAGGCACTGCTATATGCGGCCCATGAGCACAACATCTTCGAAGACGCCCCTTTCGCATATCCGCAACTTCTCGATCGTGGCCCACATCGACCACGGCAAGTCGACGCTTGCCGACCGGCTGATCCAGTCCACCGGCGGCCTCGCCGAGCGCGAGATGTCCGAGCAGGTGCTCGACAGCATGGATATCGAACGCGAGCGCGGCATCACCATCAAGGCCCAGACGGTGCGTCTGCACTACAAGGCCAATGATGGCGAAACCTATGTGCTCAACCTGATCGACACGCCCGGCCACGTCGACTTCGCCTATGAAGTCTCGCGCTCGCTGTCGGCCTGCGAAGGCTCGTTGCTCGTCGTCGACGCCTCCCAGGGTGTGGAAGCCCAGACGCTCGCCAACGTCTACCAGGCGATAGACAACAACCACGAGCTCGTCACCGTGCTCAACAAGATCGACCTTCCCGCCGCCGAACCGGAGCGGATCAAGGAACAGATCGAGGAAGTGATCGGCATCGACGCGTCCGACGCCGTGCTGATTTCGGCCAAGACCGGCCTCGGCATTCCCGACGTGCTCGAAGCGATCGTCACCAAGCTGCCGGCGCCGAAGAGCGACGGCGGCGATGCGGCCCCCTTGAAGGCGCTGCTGGTCGACAGCTGGTACGACACCTATCTCGGCGTCATGGTTCTCGTGCGCATCATCGACGGCACGCTCAAGAAGGGCATGACCATCCGGATGATGGGCACCGACGCCAAGTACACGATCGAACGTGTCGGCGTGCTGACGCCGAAGATGGTCGCGATGGATGCGCTCGGCCCGGGCGAGATCGGCTTCATCACCGCCTCGATCAAGGAAGTGGCCGATACCCGCGTCGGCGACACCATCACCGAAGACAAGCGCCCGACCGCCAAGGCGCTGCCGGGCTTCAAGCCGGCACAGCCGGTGGTGTTCTGCGGCCTCTTCCCGGTTGACGCCGCCGATTTCGAGGACCTGCGTTCGGCCATGGGCAAGCTGCGCCTCAACGACGCGTCGTTCTCCTTCGAAATGGAATCGTCCGCAGCTCTCGGCTTCGGCTTCCGCTGCGGCTTCCTCGGTCTGCTGCACCTTGAAATCATCCAGGAACGGCTGGAGCGCGAGTTCGACCTCGACCTGATCGCGACGGCCCCTTCGGTCGTCTACAAGCTGTTCATGACCGACGGCTCGGAACGCGAGCTGCACAACCCGGCCGACATGCCCGACGTCGTCAAGATCGCCGAGATCCACGAGCCGTGGATCCGTGCGACGATCCTGACGCCCGACGACTATCTCGGTGGCATCCTGAAGCTCTGCCAGGACCGGCGCGGCATCCAGATCGAGCTGACCTATGTCGGCACCCGCGCGATGCTGACCTACGACCTGCCGCTCAACGAAGTCGTCTTCGACTTCTACGACCGCCTGAAATCGATCTCCAAGGGCTACGCCTCGTTCGACTACCAGATCACCGACCACAAGGAAGGCAACCTTGTGAAGATGTCGATCCTCGTCAACGGCGAGCCGGTCGACGCCCTGTCAATGATGGTACACCGGATGGCGGCGGAAAAGCGCGGTCGCGAGATGTGCGAGAAGCTCAAGGAACTGATCCCGAAGCACATGTTCAAGATCCCGATCCAGGCGGCAATCGGCGGCAATGTTATCGCCCGCGAAACCATCTCCGCGCTGCGCAAGGACGTGACGGCCAAGTGCTACGGCGGCGACGCCACCCGCAAGCGCAAGCTTCTGGAAAAGCAGAAGGCCGGCAAGAAGCGCATGCGCCAGTTCGGCAAGGTGGAGATCCCGCAGGAAGCGTTCATCGCCGCACTCAAGATGGGCGACGAGTAAGCGGCAGAACCGCATGCTTCTACGTTTGAAAAGGGCGGCCTCGGGTCGCCCTTTTTGGTTTGCCACTAAGACGCGCGTCAGTCCGCGTCGAGCAAATACCGCTTCGAAATCCGATCCACCAGCCGCCCGTCACTCAGCGGCACCGCCTTATCAATCTTGTAGTCTGTGAAGCCCATCCTGCCGTAATAGGTGAGGCCGCCCACGTTGTCGGCGCGGATGGTGGCGTTGAGCGCCTTGAAGCCGATGGAACGGGCGTGGTCGCGGGTGGCCTCGAAAAGCGCCGTGCCGGCGCCTTTGACCTTGTTGCCGGGGCGGGAGAAGGTGCCGATATCGGCCCAATCCTTGGGTATTCCGTCCGAGCGCTCCAGTCCCTGGAAAGCGCAAGGCTCACCATTCTCATCCTCCGCAACGAAGCAACTGACGAAGCCGGGACCTTCGAGATAGTGTTCCGCAAAGCTTTTTGGCGTGAACGGCGTCTGATGGGCGGTGGTGCCGCCGATCCGGATGATCTCGTTGAGGAAGGCGCACAGAACAGGCGCATCGTCCCGCCGCGCCGGGCGCACATGGATCGTTTTCGTCGCATCGACCATAAGAAAAACACTCCTTGAAAAGGTCTAAAGTATTCAGTTTCCTGCACGCGGCAGCGGGCGTGCCGGGTTTCCGGCGACGGTCGCCCCGGCGGGCACATCCTTCGTCACCACCGCGCCGGCGCCGACAATCGCACCATCGCCGATGGTCACACCGCCCAGGATGATGGCGCCGCCGCCGATCCAGACATCCGCGCCGATCGTCACCGGGCGGGCGACTTCGAGGCCCTGGCCACGCAGATCCGCGTCCTTGTGGTGCTCGGCACAATAGATCTGCACGCTCGGTCCCAGCATCGTGCCCTCGCCGATCGTCACCCGACCGCTGTCGAGGATCGTGCAGCCGGCGTTGAGATAGACGCGGGCGCCGAGACTTGTGTTGATGCCGTAGGAGCAATGGAACGGTGCTTCGATGAAGACGTCATCGGCAACCGCACCGAACAGTGCACGCAAAGCCGGCGCCATGCTTCCGCGCGCGGCCGGTGACATGGTGTTGTGCTGGTGGACCGCTTCGCGTGCCGTCAGCCGAAGCGCATCGAGCTCGGCATCGAGGCACGAGTACCATTCACCTGCGGCCATCTTGTCGCGTTCGCTGGCGGTCATGCTCTTGCCTTTGCTTCCGCCGCTTCGCGCCGGGCCAGGCTTTCGGCCGGCCACATCGTCTTCATGTCGTAATAGATCTCGAAGGCTGGAGCGCCGCCTTCGAGCGACAGCCACTCCACCTTGGAGCGAGTGAAAATGTGCGCATCCGGCGGGAAGTCCGAGGGACGGTCGAGGCTCGCAATGCGGAGGAAGGAGAGCCAGCTGCGCCGGCCATAGTCGCTCCAGAGCGCCGTCTGGCATTCGGCGCAGCGATAGACGTCGTGCGGGCGGCCGCTGTCGGTGGGGAGCGTGACGACGATGGGCTCGCCCTCGGTGAGCTCGATGTTTTCGCGCTCGATGACACCGTTGACGACGAAAGCGCTGCCGACCTGGCGCTGGCAATCGCTGCAATGGCAGCAATTGACGAACATCGGCGCGGCCTTCAGCCGGTATCGGATCCTGCCGCAGAAGCAACCGCCGTTTAGTGTCTCGCTCATCTGTCCATCTCCTCCAATACCGGATCCGCGATCGCGGCGGCGCCCACACGCCGACCGATCGTCGCCACCCAGGCGCGCGCCAGCGTCAGGCCGGCAGCATCGGCTTCCCGGCCATGGCGGGCGGCGTGCTCACGATAGCGGGCAAGCCAGGTGGGATCGAGCCGGTTGATCGTATCCGGGAACGCACGGTTCCAGTCCTCGACGAGATGGGTGTCCGCCTCGAAATGAAATTGGGTGCCATAGGCGGCGCGGCCGATGCGGAAGGCCTGATGGGTGGTGACGGCGTTTTCGGCGAGATGCACGGCGCCCTCGGGCAGGGTGAAGGTATCGCCGTGCCATTGGAAGATCGGGAAGCTCTCACCGACGCTGGACAGCACCGGGTCCTCAGCGCCTTCGCCGCGCACCTGGATCTGGCACCAGCCGAACTCTTTGGCGGCGCCCAGCAGATTTTCCCCGCCATAGGCGCGCGCAAGAAGCTGGCTTCCGAGGCAGATGCCAAGCACGGAGCGTCCGCTGTCCCCGAAGGCGCGCATCAGTGCGGCGAGTTCAGGCAAATAGGGATAGGTGGCATCGTCAAGCGCGCTCTGCTCGCCGCCAAGCACGACGAGCGCATCATAACCTTCGGGCGTTGCAGGAACGGTTTCGCCCAGATAGGCGCGGTGGATCTCGATCTGCGCCTTGACCTCGCGAAGCGCCGTGCCCACCTGGCCGAGCTCGGTCTTCGCCATGTTTTCAACCACCAATACCCGCATCGTCACCTTCCCTTCGCCGTCGCGAACCGAGATTGAACACGAGCGTGGCCGCTGTTCAAGAGGCGCGATGATCCGCCCTGCGCTTTGCGCTTCCGCCACGGGCCTTGACTTCCCGGTCAAACTTTCCGACCTTTGGGGCATCATGATGTCGACGATTTCTTCCTATCACTGCTTCCGGGTGTGCCCGATCGCAGGAACCTGACCCCAGCCCGGATGCTTGCGCTCTCCGGGTAAGGGGAGCCTTTCGCGTCGGCAGAAGAAATTTTAGACGCGGCTGAACGAGCGCCGAATTCCCAGAAAATTGATTCCGAGTGCGCCCGTGGGCGCCACGGCCGAACACGGCAGGTCACATCATGGCGGCATCCCGCAAGAAACTTCCCCCCATCATCATCAATGCCGACGATCACAAGCGGCTGACGGCGCTGGCGTCCTCCGCGCTCGACCGCGTGCCCGACGTGGCCGAAGCGCTGCTCTCAGAGCTCGACCGCGCCCGCATTGGCGCGCCAGAGGCGCTGCCTGCCGACAGCGTGCAGATGGGCTCCAGCGTTGCCTTCGAGGCGGACAACGGCTTTGCCAAGCAGGTGACGCTCGTCTACCCCGGCGAGGCCGATATCGAGACCGGACGCATCTCGGTGCTGACGCCTGTTGGAGCAGCCCTGATCGGTCTTTCCGTCGGCCAGTCGATCGACTGGCAGGACCGGTCGGGCAAGGTCCACCGCATGACCATTCGCAGCGTGACGCCCCAAGCAATTCCAGGAAAAGTGTGAAACGGTTTCCATCCGGAATCGCGTATTCTCTGAAGGCAGGCCGGCGGCGTGGGCGCTACGTGCCGCCAAACGAAAACGGGGAGGCCGGTCTTCACCGCCTCCCCGTTTCCCTAGTCAACGTTCGATCGATCAGAACTGCTTGCCGAGCTTTGCGTCGACCGACTGGCTGTTAGCGCCACGGATGGCGAAGAAGAACAGGATCGCTGCCCAGAGGATGGATTTCTCCGCGCCGAAGAGACCCTCGCCCTGCACGATGCCGTGGAAGTAGACTGTGACAAGCAGAACGATCATGCCGGCGAAAGCAGCCGGGCGCGTCAGCAGGCCGATCGCGATCAGGATGCCGCCGAAGAATTCGGTCGCAGCCAGCAGCGGTGACCAGAAGACACCGGGATAAAAGCCGAGGCCTTCAACCATGCCGATCGCGCCGAAGGGATCGGTGATCTTGCCGAAGCCGTGGACCGCGAGCAGGGCACCCGCCAGAACACGCAGCAGCGTCTCGGCTGATGTATCCAGCGGCAGATAAATTTTTTCCAGCGCCGGCAGGATGGTACGCGGGCGGGAACTGGAAGCGGTGACGTCGGTCATGAATGGCCTCTCCGGCGGTTGGGGTGCGACAATTTGTGCAATGCCGCATTGTCTCGCCGCGACGGCAGCGCAAAGCAAGCTATCCCCCGATAAAAACATGACTATATTTGTTGACAATTATGTGAGCAGGACGTGAGCATCTGAGGCGGAGCGACGCAGTTGTTTCCACCTGGCGCCGCCGGTATGGTCGCCGCCCCGACACACGTCAGAGACCAGGCCGATGGATCCGAAACCGCGTATCACCATCCTCTATTGCACCCAATGCAACTGGCTGCTGCGCGCCGGCTGGATGGCACAGGAACTGCTGCAGACCTTCGGGCAATCGCTCGGCGAAGTGGCGCTCATTCCCGGCACCGGCGGCAATTTCGAGATCCGCGTCGATGACGCGCTCGTCTGGGAACGCAAGCGCGACGGCGGCTTCCCCGGTCCCAAGGAACTGAAACAGCGCATCCGCGACATCATCGATCCGGAGCGCGATCTCGGCCATACGGACAGGAGCTGATCCTGGATTTCGGAATTCTTGCCGGCGTCTTTTCCGCTGCGTTCCTGTCGGCGACGCTGCTCTTTGGCATGTCGGAGGCTGCAGTCGTTGCTGCCGCCTTGCATGGAGAAACAAGCCGCCCTGCCCTGTTCGTTGCGGCAACGCTCGGCAACGTGCTCGGCGCCGTCGTCAACTTCGCGCTGGGGCGCTTCCTGATCCGCTTCGAAGGTCGACGCTGGTTTCCGGTTTCTCCGGCAAGCCGACAGAAGGCGGAGGCGCTCTTTGCCCGCTACGGCCAGCCGGTGCTGCTGCTTTCCTGGCTGCCCGTCATCGGCGACCCGCTGACGCTGGTCGCCGGCCTGTTGCGCATGAAGCTGCCGCTATTCCTGCTGTTCGTCGCCATCGGCAAGGCGGCACGTTATGCCGTCGTCCTGTACCTGACGCCCTGACGCCAAGCAAAGCGATCAGACGTTGCGATCACGGCTCAGCTGTGAGCGAAGATATCCGTCTCGTCCCAGCCCAGCAGATCAAGCTTGGAGCGCGTAGGCAGGAAGGCAAAGCAGGCGTCGGCATGCTCCATGCGGCCGTCGCGAAGCAGGCGGGCCGTCAGCTTGTCGCGCAGCGCATGCAGGTGCAGTACATCGGAAGCCGCATATTCGAGCTGCGCCGGCGAGAGGATGTCCGCCGCCCAATCGGACGACTGCTGCTGCTTGGAAATGTCGACGTCGAGCATTTCCTTGAGATTGTCCTTGAGGCCGTGGCGGTCGGTATAGGTCCGGGTCAGCCGCGAGGCGATCTTGGTGCAGAAAACCGGCGTCGTCGTCACTCCGAACGTGTGGAAGAGCACGGCGATATCGAAGCGGCCGAAGTGGAAAATCTTCTGGCGGGCCGGATCGGCGAGCATGGCGACGAGGTTCGGCGCTTGCCTCTGGCCGGCGGCGATGCGGATGACGTCGGCGGTGCCGTCGCCCGGCGAAAGCTGTACGACACAGAGACGGTCACGGCGGGGGATGAGACCAAGCGTTTCAGTGTCGATGGCGATCGCACCGGTATAGCGCGCAGCATCGGCTGCGGAAATGTCGCCTTCATGGACCCTTATTGCATTCGCCATCGAAAATCCCCAGATCAAACGAAGTGGTGTGGCCTATAGCGCAAGTTTGGCGCCGGCGATACCGTTACCGTATCCCGCCAGACGGTCGCCCGTTCGAAAGTCCTGACAATGACGTCTTTTCGCTCCGCTCTCGCCCTTTCGGCCCTCGCGCTGACTTTGGGGCTCTCCATCGTCCCGGCAACGGCACAGACCTACCGGGACCTGCCCGGCGTGCGCCAGATGGATCCGCTGAATGGCGGCGGAGACCATACCGTCTGCGAACAGACCTTCGTCGACCGCAACTATCCGTTCGAATCGACGGCCCGCGGCGGCCCCGTCTACGACACGATCTACAATTGCCGCCGCGGTGATGGACCGGTCTTCCAGGGCAGCGACCTGCCGCCGTCGCTCTATCGCCAGAAACGCGGCCTCGGCTATTGAAGCAGGCGTGCCTCGGCGCCCGTCGCGTTGCTCGCAAGCTTGCCTCCTCGACGACCACGCCGCTTGGCAAGGCGGGGATTTCTTCCTAGCCTGACGGTACGGAAGCGGGACTGCCTCCGCCTACAGCACTTTGAATTGCTGCATGTTTTCATCCTTGAATCGGTTACGATCAAAGGAAACATGCAGTGGGAGGAACCATGCCCGATATTATGGCCAACAATCGGCCGCTTGCCATCAGCGCGCCCGCTCCACGCACGCTTGACCTGATCTTCACGCCGCAGGCGCTGAAGGACCTGCACCAGCGTTACCGGATCGTCGAAGCCGAACCGGACGATATCGCCGGGCTTAGCGACGATATCCTGTCCGAAGCGCGCTACATCATCGGCCAGCCGCCGCTCGATCATGCAACGCTCCAGCGCATGGGACAACTCCGGGCGATCCTCAATGTCGAGAGCAACCTGATCAACAACATGCCCTACGAGGTGCTGTTTGCGCGCGGCATCCATGTGGTGACCACCGGTCAGGTCTTTGCCGAACCGGTCGCCGAACTCGGCCTTGCCATGGCGCTCAACATCGCCCGCGGCATCGTCGACGCCGACCTTGCCTTCCGCGAAGGCCGTGAACTGTGGGGCGGCGACGGCAACCGATCGGCGCGGCTTCTCGCCGGCGCCGACATCGGCATCATCGGCTTCGGCGATCTCGGCAAGGCGCTGAACCGCGTGCTCTCCGGTTTCCGCGCCAGGATCCGCGTCTTCGATCCCTGGATGCCAGCCTCGATCCTGAGGGACAACGGCGTCGAGCCGGCATCGCTCGATACGGTCCTCGGCGACAGCGACTTCGTCTTCGTCGTCGCATCGGTCACCAGCGAGAACGAAGGCTTCCTCGGCGAAAAGGCCTTTGCCCGCATGCGCCCTGGCGCTGCCTTCATCCTCTTGAGCCGCGCCGGCGTCGTTGATTTCGATGCGCTGATGGCGGCGGTCGCACGCGGCCATATCGTGGCGGCCAGCGACGTCTTTCCGGAAGAGCCGCTACCGCTCGATCATCCGGTTCGCCGCCTGCCAGGTTTCCTGCGCTCCGCCCACCGCGCCGGCGCGCTCGACAGCGCCTTCAAGAAGATGGGCGACATGGTGCTCGAGGACATGGATCTGATGGACCGCAACCTGCCGCCGATGCGCTGCAAGCGGGCCGAGCGGGAAACCGTCGCGCGCATGCGCTCGAAACCGGTGACGGTGAACTGACCCAGCGATTTTTTGAGGCGGGTGTCGGCGGGGCGTGCATCCCGCCGGTTAACGTGTTTTATGGGAATCGCATTTAACTTTCCTTGCACATGCGACCATCCTTGCACGCTAAGGTCGTCGCCAGTTGATCGGTACGGAAGCAGAGAACCGCAATGGCAGACACGGCGTCCGGTGCTCGACAAGGCAGAACACGCGATGGCTGGAACAGCTCGCTGCGGTCGCTGTTCAGCCTGGTCATCGTCACCATGCTGATTGTCGTCTCGGCCACACTCGTCGGGCTCGATTATCATCGCTCGCGCAACGCCGCGATCGCCGACGCCGAGGCCAATATGCGCGGCTTCATGAACCGCCTCGTGGATCGACTGGGCGTGCTCTCGGGCGATACCTCGGCCCTCGTCAACCTCGTTTCCTCGGTCGCCAACTCCTTCCTCGTGCCGCCGCCGGAGCGCATGAACGACAAGGTGGCGGTGCTGCGCGAGGGCATCACCCGCTCGCCGCATATTGACGGGGTCTATGTCGGCTATCCCAACGGTGCTTTCTTTCAGGTGGTCGATCTCAAGCAGGTCGCCTGGCGCATGGCGCTGGACGCGCCACGTGGTGCTGCCATTGCCGTGCGCTCGATGGAAAAGGATGCGAGCGGCAAGTCTCTGCAGCGCGTGCTCTTCCTCGACAAGGACGGCACGCAGTTTTCCGAGCGGCGGCTGCCACCTACCGGCTTCGACCCGCGGACCAGGCCGTGGTATCGCGCGGCGGTCAACGGAAAGGCCGCGGTCTCGACCGGCCCTTATGAAAGTGCCACCACCGAAACGCTGGGCATGACGATCTCGCAAGCGCATCGGGGCAATCCGGAGATCGTCATCGGCGCGGACGTCATTCTCGATACGATCACCGATTTCCTGGCCCGCGAGCGGCTGACGGCCGGGTCCGTCTCCTTCATCCTCGATGCCGTCGGGCGTCCGATCATCCACTCGGACCTGGTGATGATGCGACGCATCATGGCGGCGAAGGACAAGGATAGCCCGATCGTGCAGGCCGAGAGCGATCCCTTGATCCAGAGCATCCGCCTCAATCCGCCTAAGCCCGGCAAGGCCGACTTCGTCGAGGTCGGAGACCGAACCTATCTCGTCATGGTGACGCCGCTCGAATCCGCGCTGCTTCTCTCCGGCAACCGCGCCGTGGTGGCGGCGCCGCTGGACGAACTGATGGCGGAGGCCAACCAGACGCTCGTGCAAGGGCTGGCGATTTCCGGATCGGTCGTGGCGCTCGCGGTGCTCGCTTCGCTGGTGCTTGCGCATTTGATCACCAAGGGGCTCAACCAGCTGACGGCCAGCGCCAACCGGCTGCAGGATCTCGACTTCACGACGCCCATCGACGTCTCGTCGCATGTCAGCGAGATCTCCACGCTCGGCGGGGCCATGAACCGGGCGCGAGACGCGATCTTCACCTTCGCGCTCTATGTGCCCAAGGAACTGGTGCGCAAGGGCATCGAGTCCGGTCAGTTCAGCGGACGCTCCGCCTGGCGACAGGAGGTGACGGCGCTCTTCACCGACATCTACGACTTCACCACGCTCAGCGAAAAATATCCGCCGGAAGATGTAGTGGCGATGCTGTCGGAGTATTTCGACATCTTCAGCGAGACCGTCGGAGAACACGACGGAACGATCATCCAGTTCCTCGGCGATTCGGTGTTCGCGATGTGGAACGCACCGGCGGCGGACGAAAAGCACGCAGAACATGCCTGTCGGTGCGCGCTGGCGGTCGAGGAACGCTTGCGTGTCTTCAACGAGGCGCAGCGTCAAAAGGGTCTTCCGGAGTTCCGCACCCGTTTCGGCATTCATACCGGCACCGCCGTCGTCGGCAATGTCGGCGCGAAGGAGCGACTGCAATATACGGCGATGGGCGATACGGTGAACGTCGCCTCCCGCCTGGAAGGCATGAACAAGAACTACGACACCACGATCATGGCGAGCGGCGCCGTCGTCGCCCATGCCGGCACCGCTATCCGCTTCCGGCCCCTCGGCTCGGCGCAGGCGAAGGGCCGCGCCTCTGCGTTGGAGATCTATGAGGTGCTGGGCGCAGAGCCGGCAGCCGCAGACATGCCGGCAACCAAGCCGGAAGGCACGCAAGGCGGGGAAAGCGTATAGGCGGCCTCAGTGACCAACACTGCGGCGCGATCGGGTGACCCAGCGGATACCGGCGACGACAGCAAAGGCGAGTAGCGGCCAGACGGCCCAGAACACTCCATGCCACGTCAGCACGTTGATCGTCAGGAGCACCAGCCCGGAAAGGGCCAGCACACCGATGCCGCGATCCACCCACGGGTTTGCCTTGAGCCACGCAAGGCCCGACAAAATGCCGAGCCCGAGCAATGGCCAAACGGACCAGAGCACCCCGTTCCAGGTGAGGAGGTTCAGCACGACCAGTCCTGCGGCGATGACGGCGAGCACGGGAAGAGATCCTCGCTTCGCCGCGGCGACCGCCCCGCCGCCCCCCTTTGCCTCAGCCCCTGATCGGCCGCCATTCCCGCTCGCTTGACCAGCGGAACGTCCGAAGCCTTGGATGCCGATTGCCGGGCGGGGATCGGCCGTGCCGATGCGCACGGCGTAGCTCGGAACACCACCATCGATGTTCTTCACCTCCAGCGGCCCCAGAAAATCGAACCCGACGGCGACCTTGTTGCGCACCTGGTCATAGACCGTATTCGAAATGACGATGCCACCGGCGGGTGCTGAAGCCTGCAGGCGCGCCGCGACATTGACGCCATCACCATAGAGGTCGTCGCCCTCGGCGATCACGTCGCCGAGATTGATGCCTATGCGAAACAGCATCTGCTCGTCCGAGGGGCATTTCTCGTTGCGACCGGCCAACTCGTTCTGCACGTCGATCGCCGCGCGCACGGCTTCGACGACGCTCGGAAACTCCGCGATGAGGCCATCGCCCCAGGTGTTGACGACACGGCCCTCATGCGCCTCGATGAGCCGTCCCATGGCATCGCGATAGCGCTTCAACGTGGCGAGCGTGCCCTCCTCGTCGGCACGCATCAGCCGGGTGTAGTCCTGAACATCCGCGGATAGGATAGTCGTCAGCTTGCGACGCGTCTCAGACATCGCCTCGTCCTCGCTCAGTTCCGCCGCCCCGGCGGACGATTGCATGGTGCCGCGTTCGTGCGGTCTGCACGCCACTTCGTTGCGAATAGAATATCAATGCTGCCGGTCAAAGCTTCAAGGCGCGTCGCGCGAAAATAACGGCGACGCGCAACCATATCGACGGAAAGAGCGCGCCGCGCGACAGGAAATCGCCTCGATTTGCGGGCAAACGCCAGAAACGAAAAAACCCCGGCTAACCGGGGTTTTTCAAAACCAAATCAAAGACTTGGTTGGGAATTTGGTGCCCAGAAGAGGACTCGAACCTCCACACCCTTGCGAGTACCAGCACCTGAAGCTGGCGCGTCTACCAATTCCGCCATCTGGGCGACGGGCTGGGGTGTAAAAGGCCCGAGCTGAAGTGTCAACAGGGTTTTTGAAGTTTTCGTGTCGGATTGCAAAAAACTCAGTTCGAAGCGGATTCTGCCCACCGGCGGATTGTGGATAGCCCCCTTGAGAGCAGCGCTTCGGCAGCCTCAGACGACTCCGCCTCGACGTAGCACCGCATCTCCGGCGCATTGCCCGAGGGTCGGAAATGGATGATCCGACCATCATCCAGCGTCACTCTCAGCCCATCGATGTCGCTCACCGCAGCGACGCCGCCGATCGGCGCCAGGAATTCCGCAAGATTTGCCTCGTCTCCGCGCAGATAGGCCATCAGCCGGGCGCTTGTTTCCACCGGGAAATTTTCGAGCCTATCGCTGAGCGCCACAGGCAACCGGTAGGAAGCGGCGAGCGCGGAAAGCGAAAGCTTGGCCTCAGCCGCCGCGGCCAGTGCCGCGACAATCGGCAGAAAGCTATCCCGGGTGGGTAGCGCTTCCAGCGTTGCGCCATTGATCTCAAAGGGGCTCGCGGTCAGCGTACCGCCATTGGCCTCGAAGCCGGCGACCTTCTGCGTACCCTCTTTCAGCGCCTGCTGCATGCCGGCGATCACGAAGGGCGAGCCGACGCGGGTGCGCAGGACGGAAAGCCCTTCCCTGCCCTCAAGGCCGGAATTCGACGTGACCGGAGTGACCGCAAGTCTGGCGCCGAGGAAACCGCAAGCCATCAGGCCCAGCAGGTCACCACGCAGGGGCAGCCCATTTTCGTCGGCGACGAGGGGCCGGTCGCCGTCCCCATCCGCCGACACGATCGCATCGAGGCGATGTTCGCGCGCCCAATCCTGAAGCCGCTCGATCGTCTCCGCCGAAACCGCCTCGGTATCAACAGGAATGAAGTGTTCCGAGCGCCCAAGGGCCACGACATCGGCACCAGAGTGGGTCAGCAGGTCGGCGATCAGGTCGCGGGCGACGGTGCTATGCTGGTAGACACCGACCTTGAGCCCGGACAGCGCCCCGGCCGCCAGCAATTGCCGGTTCCGTTCCATGAAGAGGGCGGCGGCCCTGGCCGCGTGGTCCTCACCGGTTCCGGCATCGGCGACCGGTGCGATCTGGTTTGCAATGCCGTCGGCGATGCGGCTGATCGCCACCTCGTCCGCCTTGTCGATCTCGCCATCCGGGCGATAAAACTTGATGCCGTTGCGATCGGCCGGAATATGGGAGCCGGTGATCATCAAGCCCGCTGCCCCGTTGGCGAGGCCGTAGAGCGCCAGTGCGGGCGTCGGCACCGTGCCGCAGTCAAAAACGCGCAGCCCCTCGCGCGACAGCGCCGCGGCGCAAACGGCCGCGATCTCCGGGCTCGAATCGCGAAAATCGCGGGCGATGAGGATGGGATCGCCAGGCTTGCTGTGCCCGGACTCCACAAGATGCCGGGCGAAGGCCGTCGCATAGCGGGCGGAGGGTTCGCCCTTCAGTTCCTCGGAGAGGCCGCGCAAACCACTGGTGCCAAACTTCAATTGCATCGTGTACCTCGCTGACGACGGGAAGGGACCGGACAAGAACCACAGTGACACGACCGACGGATAGGCGCATCGTACTGAAGAGAGCAACGGGCGGAAATCCAGTGGTTCCCGCAACCACACACAGCGTCCGGCGCCATGAATAAACCAAGAAAAACAAACGTAATACAGGCAGGGACACAAACGGAAGGCATGGCCTTCTGAAAGTGAGGATAAAATGACGGGATTTCGCAATTTCGTTATCGGCTGCAGCTTGGCCGCCACCTCCCTGATCACCCCCATCGGACCTGTCGAGGCAATGCCGATCCAGGCGCCCGATCTCCAGATCAAGGCACAGGGCGACGTCCAGAATGTGCAGTATTACCACCGGCGCTACGGCGGATATGGCGGGTACGGCTGGCGTCGCGGATGGGGTCCAGGATGGGGAGGAGGGCCTTACTACCGGCGAGGATGGGGTGGCCCATATTATGGTGGTTCGGGCCTGAGCTTCTACTTCGGCTCCGGCGGCTATTATGGCGGCGGCTACGGCAGCTACTATGGCGGTGGATACTATCCCCGTTACTATGGCGGCTACTATCCGCGTCGCTACTACGGTAACCGCTATTACGGTAATAGCTACTACGGTAATAACTACTATTATCGGGACCAGTATGTTCGCGGCGGCTCACATGTGAGCTGGTGCATGTCGCGCTACCGCTCCTACAATCCGGCGACCAACCGGTTCCTAAGCTACGGTGGTGCCTACAGGGTCTGCTACTCGCCTTACCGATAGGCGAGACTGACGCGCCGCCGCGCAAAGGCGATGCTGCCTCACGCATTTCTCCGTGCGCAATCGCGGAGCAGATGGCTTCGTCTGCCCGATCGGTCCCGATTTGTGGGAAACGTCGGTTAAGCCGGCATTAACCGCGACGACCTACCTTTTCGGAAAGCTCCACGATGCTGTCCGGGGATCATACATGCTGCTTCCGACCCAGCAATCGACCGCCACCGCAACGACCAGCCTGGTCGGCTCGATCCTCAAGGACATCGAAAAGCGGCAGGCGGAAGAAGAAGAAAAGGCCAAGGGCACCAAGGACGACAAGGTCCTGAAGGCGCAGGTCCAGTCCGACGATGCCCGTAGGGCGGCCAACGACAAGATCAACGCGCACTTCTTCGATCGCACCCAGAACGACCCCAACAGCAATCGCGCGGCTCTCGTTCGCCAAGTCGGAGCGTTCTTCGACCTCGACCGCGAGACGTTCACATCCGACGCCGCCTTCGCCAGAGCGCTCGAGAACCAGATCAAGGATCTGGATCCGAGCGATATCGCCAAGGTCGAGGAGCAGCTTGGGCTGGATAGACTCGGCCTCTCCCTCACCGAACTGGCTGAGGCACTCAAGAATCCGAGCGGGCGGGAAAACGAGACACTGAAGGCAGCGCTTGGAGAGACGAGCGGCAAGAGTTCTCAAAGCCAGGCACAGGCTGCCAAGGCGGTGGATCGGCTGAAGAGCACAGCGGAATCCGGTTCGCTCGAGGAAGCCCAAGTCGACAGCTTGCGCAGCGATCCCACGCGCAGAACCGACAAGCAGTCGCTGGTCGAACAAAACGAGCAGCTTCGTGCGCTCCAACTCAAGGACGAGATGGAAAATGTCGCCGAGCGCCGCGAAGCCGAGCTGCAAAACCTGGTCCGTTTCGACGAGAACGGCCTGTACAGCCTGACGGCGCAAAACTTCTGATCATTTCCTCCGCACGATACCGAGCCTTGCCATGACCTCCTTGGGAATGCAGTAGCGGCGAACGGCATCGCGACTGTCACGCAGCCCGCAGATCTCGCGCTGGATGAAAAACGCCCAGACGGCATCGGCTGCTTCATCGAGAAGCCGCTCGCGCAAATCCGGGGCCGCCTCCGCCTTCAGTTCCGACAGTGCGGCAAGCGCCTTTTCCACCTTCAGCCCATGCCGGCCGAGCGCATCGGCCCGCTCGGACATGAGTTCATATTCGAGCACGTTGAAGGCGCCGGTGGTCGAGAAGGTCGGGCTCAGGGCTTTTGGGGGACGAACGCTCATCCGAAACTCCTCAGAAGTCCTGAAGATGGCGCTGTCGAAGCCCGCAGGCAAGGGCGGGCGGCTGCCGCAGCGATCGAAACTTGGTTAAGATTTCATAAACCTCTTTCACCTAGCCTCAGTGATCATGCCGATTCCCTTATCCGCGACCTGGTCGCGGCTGTCCGGCCATTGGACCCCTGCATGTTTCTTTAAAAAACATGCAGCAACTCAAAGTGCTACAGCGACCTTTGCGCGTCTCATAGACCCGCGGCGCTGTAGACGCGCATGAGGCGCCAACCCGTAAGTGACAAAGAAAACAGTTCGCACGCGAGCCGGAAATCGGTCCGTGTCCAAGCGTGCACTCGCGTTTCGTCGGTCAACGACGATTGGTCAACCTGAGGTCAAGCGAGATGGAGACCAGAATGCTGATACCCATCCAGACGGCCCGAGCCGCGGCCGCTACCGCAGAAGACACGAACACCAAAGCGCAGCAGCCGGCAGCGCTGTTGCCCGCCGGCCAACGCGGCGAAGCCATTCAAAAGATCCTGGACGCCCTGACCCGACACCTCTCGGGCCGGGAAATCCTCTCCAAGGACGCTTTGGTGCGGCTGATGGAGGATCTGGCGCGCATCCTGAAGTTCCCACCCCTGCCTCAGGAAGGCGGGCGCGATTTCGTTCGGCGCCTGGTGGCCTTCCTCGAAACGATGCCTGCATCCGATCGGCTGTTGCTCGAGCGCCAGCTCGGCGGGCGCAGCCTCGCCGTCCGGGTCGGCCTGCTTGCCGAACTGCCCGCGATCCGCAATGGCACGAGTGCCCCGAGCAGCACCGTCACTCCGATGCCCACTCAAGCGCGCGACGTCATCCTGCGTAACCCCTCTCTCCAGCCGGCAATGCCTTTCAACCCGGTTGCTGCGCGTACCCCGGTTGCCGGCGAAGTCGCGCTGCTGCAGGCGGTGCTGCGCAAGACCTTTGGGGTCGGCAACGACACCGACGCGCTCGAACCGCGGGGTGATGACCTGGACCAGGCCGGAACGACAGAGGCGCCCTCAAAAGCCCGAAACGCCGCACCGGAGCGAAGCGAAACGCGTGCGAGCACAGGCAAGCCCACGCCACAGGAAAGCACGCCGGTCGAAACCGCCGCCGCCCTGCTGGCAGGCGAAGGCGAAGTCGAGGAAGCGCCGCAAACGGCCCTCGGGCCTGAGCCTGAGGAAACCGGGCCGCCGCCCGATGGCGGGCATGCCGAAACCGAGGTCCCGGCCAGCGAGAGCACGGCGGCGCCGGCCGAAGCCGACGCGACTGCCGAAACCGCTGAGGACGCCGACCCCGATGGCACCTATGGCCCAATGCCTGATGCGGAGGAGAAGGACGCCAAGACAGCAACGGCGACCGGCCGCGGCAATCCTGAGGCCCGGCCGGTGCGGGTGCTCTTCGAGGCGATCAAGACGCTCATTCGCGACAGCGTAACCCTGCCCGGAAGCGCGGCCGGCGCCGAGACCAAGCCGGCGGCTGAGCACGCCAATGGTACCGACGCGCCGGCGCCGGTCCCGTCAAAAGAAACCGTCACACTGGTGCGCGCAAACGACGCCGCGGCGCGCCAGCGCGAGGCCCCGGACGGCGGCAACGCCCTGCCGTCCTTGCTCGACGACCAGGCCGAGGACACGAAGGCTGCCCAGCGCCTGCCTGTGGACATGCGGCCGCAGCGCGCAACCGATGAACAGACGATGCAGCAGGTCATCGCCAGGCTGGTCGAAAACGGCCTGCCGCGCGAAGCCATTCCCTTTGCCATGATCCCCTACCCGCCGGCCGCCAACGACACGGCGGAGACCGAAAATCTCAGCCACGAAATGCCTGGCGGATCGGAAGATGAAGCATCGGACGAAGAGCAGGGCGCAGAAGAAGGCGACGGCCACGATCAAGGGGATGGAGCAGAGCCAACGGACGAAGCCATGCTCGAGGGCGAGACGCCGGAAGCACCCGACGCCTATGATCTTTATCGCAGGCTCGGCGGCCTCGGCTGAGGGCGCGACCCGAGCAAGAATTCGGCCAAAGAAAAACCCGCGGAGATCGCTCTCCGCGGGTTTTTCAGTTCAGGTGTCAGGCAACGATTACTCGTTGTTCTGGCGGTTCTTCAGAGCCGCACCAAGGATGTCGCCGAGCGAAGCGCCCGAGTCGGACGAACCGAACTGAGCAACGGCTTCCTTCTCTTCAGCGATTTCCAGAGCCTTGATCGACAGCTGGATCTTGCGGTCCTTCTTGGAGAAGTTGGTGACGCGGGCGTCGACAACCTGACCAACCGAGAAACGCTCCGGACGCTGTTCGTCGCGGTCGCGCGCGAGGTCAGCGCGGCGGATGAACGAGGTGATGTCTTCGTGGTTGACGAGCTTCACTTCGATGCCACCATCGTTGATCGCGATGATTTCGGCCGAAACAACGGCGTTCTTGCGCAGTTCGCCGGAAGCAGCGGCGTCGCCGACTGCATCCTTGCCGAGCTGCTTGATGCCGAGCGAGATGCGCTCCTTGTCGACGTCGACGTCGAGAACAACGGCGCGAACAACGTCGCCCTTGTTGAACTCTTCGATGACCTGCTCGCCCGGACGGTTCCAGTCGAGGTCGGAAAGGTGCACCATGCCGTCAACATCGCCGTCGAGGCCGATGAACAGGCCGAATTCGGTCTTGTTCTTGACTTCGCCTTCGACTTCGGTGCCAGCCGGATGGCTATGCGCGAATGCCTGCCACGGGTTCTCGAGCGTCTGCTTGAGGCCGAGCGAGATGCGACGCTTGGTCGGATCGACTTCGAGAACGACAACGTCGACTTCCTGGCTCGTGGACAGGATCTTGCCGGGGTGTACGTTCTTCTTGGTCCAGGACATTTCGGAGATGTGGATCAGGCCTTCGATGCCCGGCTCCAGCTCGACGAACGCACCGTAGTCGGTGATGTTCGTGACGGTACCGGAGATCTTCTTGCCGACCGGGTACTTCGCACCGATGCCATCCCACGGATCCGACTCGAGCTGCTTCATGCCGAGCGAGATGCGGTGGGTTTCCTGGTTGATGCGGATGATCTGAACCTTGACCTGCTGGCCAATGTTCAGGATCTCCGACGGATGGTTCACGCGACGCCATGCCATGTCGGTGACATGGAGCAGACCGTCGATGCCGCCGAGGTCGACGAACGCACCGTAGTCGGTGATGTTCTTGACGACGCCTTCGACAACCTGGCCTTCTTCAAGGTTCTGAACGATTTCAGAACGCTGTTCGGCGCGGGACTCTTCCAGAACCGTACGACGCGATACGACGATGTTGCCACGGCGCTTGTCCATCTTGAGGATTTCGAAGGGCTGCGGGTTGTGCATCAGCGGGGTGACGTCGCGGATCGGACGGATGTCGACCTGCGAGCGCGGAAGGAAGGCAACGGCGCCGTCGAGATCGACGGTGAAGCCACCCTTGACCTGATTGAAGATGATGCCTTCGACGCGTTCGCCGGCTTCGAACTTCACTTCCAGGCGCATCCAGCTTTCTTCGCGGCGAGCCTTCTCGCGCGACAGAACAGCTTCGCCGAGCGCGTTTTCGATGCGCTCAACGTAGACTTCGACTTCGTCGCCGACCTTGAGCGAGCCGTCCTTGGCCTTCGCGCCGAATTCCTTCAGAGCGATGCGGCCTTCGACCTTCAGACCGACGTCGACAACGGCGACGTCCTTTTCGATGGCCGTAACGATGCCCTTGGCAACATAGCCTTCGGCGAGATCGGTCTTCGCGAAGGATTCTTCGAGAAGAGCGGCGAAATCGTCACGGGTAGGATTGGTAGCAGACATGGAATCTCCTGCATGCATCTCATTCGAGACGCACATGCGCCGGGGGCTGGTGTTGAACAGGCCTGAACCCAGTCCGCCCCATCGAAGGGGCAATCCGGCGCGTGGACGGAATTTCAGGCTATGCAAGAAGAGCGTTTCAAACGAGGGTTGTGAAAGGGCTCTTCTTCAGATCTTCTTGATCAGGGCCGCATCGATCAAAGTCTTCGCGGCCTGAAACGCCGCCTCTATACTCATTTCAGACGTATCAAGCAAGTGCGCGTCTTCGGCCGGCCGCAAAGGACTGTCGGCGCGGCCCATATCGCGCTCGTCGCGCTTCTTCACATCCTCGAATATCGCCGCATAGTCGGCCGGCTGACCGCTGCCGATGATCTCGTCGTAACGGCGTCTCGCCCGTACTTCCGGCGACGCAGTGACATAGAGTTTTACCGGCGCACCCGGGCAGACAACCGTGCCGATGTCGCGTCCGTCGAGCACCGTTCCGGGCTCGCGCAGCGAAAAGGCGCGCTGCGCCTCGACCAGTGCCCGGCGCACCGCCGGCATGACGGCGATCTTCGATGCCGCCTCGCCGATCGCGTGGGCGGAAAGCACCGACCGATCAAGCCCGGCGAGCTCGACCTCGCGCGCCATCTTCTCGGCGACCGCCTCGTCATCGAGCGGCAGCCCGCTATCCAGCAGCGCCTTGGCGGTGGCACGATAGGTCAGCCCCGTATCGAGATGATGAAAGCCGTATTCCTCGGCGATCCGGCGCGAGAGCGTGCCCTTGCCGGCCGCTGCCGGCCCGTCGATGGCGATGGTGATCATAAGTTTCCTGCAATCGATGTTGTTACTGGCCTGTAACTGAAAGCGATGCTGGCTTCCATGCTTGAACAGCGACTATCTTAATCCACACAATCAAAGAAGCATCCTCCGCCGACGAACCTGAGCGGATATCGGCCGGTTCGCCCGTCGGCTTCACGCGATCCTCGCCCCGAGCCCCGCCATCAGATCAATGTACCCCGGAAAGCTCGTCGCAATCATCGTCGAGTCATCCACCTTGACGGGGTGCTCCGCGGCAAGACCCAGGACAAGGAAGCTCATGGCGATACGGTGGTCGAGATGGGTCTTCACCACTCCGCCTGAGGCATTTCCGAGGCCCTTGCCGCCGCGGCGACCGCGCACGACGAGCGAGGATCTGCCCTCCTCGCAGTCGACACCGTTGAGCTTCAGGCCCGCGGCGATGGCGGCGAGGCGATCGGACTCCTTCACGCGCAGCTCATCGAGACCATGCATGATGGTCGCGCCTTCGGCAAAGGCGGCGGCGATGGCGAGAATGGGATACTCATCGATCATCGAGGCGGCACGCTCTTCGGGGACCGTAACGCCTTTCAGTTCGGAATGGCGTACCCTCAGATCCGCCACGTCTTCTCCGCCGACCTGCCCGATGTCGATCACCTCGATGTCGCCGCCCATCTCCTGCAAGGTCAGGATCAGCCCCGTACGGGTCGGGTTCATCAGCACGTTCCGGATGGTGATGTCAGAACCCGGAACGACGAGCGCCGCGACCAGCGGGAAAGCCGTCGAGGACGGATCGCCGGGCACATCGATCTCCTGGGCGACGAGCCTGCCGCGGCCTTCGAGCCGGATGGTGCGGACACCGGTGGCATCGGTTTCCACCGAGAGTTCGGCGCCGAATCCGCGCAGCATGCGCTCCGTGTGGTCACGGGTGATCGCCGGTTCGATGACGGTGGTGATACCGGGCGCATTGAGACCGGCGAAGAGCACCGCCGATTTCACCTGGGCGGACGCGACCGGCACGCGGTAGGTGACCGGCGTCGGCGTCTTCGGTCCGCGAAGGGTCACCGGCAGCCGGTCACCCGTAGCAGCCTCTACCTGCACGCCCATCTCACGCAAGGGATCAAGCACGCGCGCCATCGGCCGCCGGCTGAGCGAGGCATCACCGATGAAGGTCGTTTCGAAATCATAGACGCCGACGAGACCCATGATGAGGCGGCAACCGGTGCCGGCGTTGCCGAAATCGAGCGGCGCTTCCGGCGCAAGCAACGCACCATTGCCGACGCCGTTGACGATCCAGGTGTCGCCCTCCTTGCGGATCCTGGCACCTATCGCCTGCATGGCCCGGCCGGTGGCGATCACATCCGCGCCTTGGAGCAGGCCGGTGATACGCGTTTCGCCGGCGGCAAGCCCGCCCAGCATCAGCGACCGATGCGAGATCGACTTGTCGCCGGGAATTCGGACCGTCCCCTTAAGGCCGTCTGATTTGCGGGCGGTGGCAGGGCTTTGGCCCAATCCTTGCGACATGCGGAATCCTCGAAACATGCAAGACAGTGTCGCGCGCTCAAGACGCGCCAAAGTCGCGGCGGCAGCTGAATGACTGACTGTTTTTATCCTTAGACCGGATAGGATTGAAGAAGACAATGCAACTCGTAAGGCGTCTTGCAGGCCGGCCTGCTATCGGCAGCACTCCTGCCACAACCCCTGCTGCATGCTTCCTTGAATCGCGGCGCGCGGCCATGCTTGCGCGCGCCGGAACGCCCGTGACACAGGGCCTTGCAAGTTTTGCCTTTGACAGATGCGGTCAAGATGATTATGGGGACCGGCTAATCATCATAGGCTTGATACCCTTTCCACCCGCCGGTTTTCGGCAAGAGCCGGCTCGGCCGGCCATTCAAGAGGCTTTGACAGTGGCAAAACCGGAACTTGGAACAAAGCGCATCGACCCGGAAACCGGGCGCAAATTCTACGATCTGAACCGTGATCCGATCGTTTCGCCTTACACCGGCAAGTCCTATCCGCTGAACTTCTTCGAAGAAACCTCGGTCGCCAAGGTGCTCGAGAAGGAAGAAGAAGAAGACGTCACGGAAGTCGATGCAGAGAACACCGAAGTCGAACTCGTTTCGCTCGAGGATGCCGATGATGAGGCAGCGGGCGGCGACGACCTGCCGGATCTCGGCGACGACGATGTCGAGATCGACGGTGACGACGACGACACCTTCCTCGAAGCCGACGAAGACGAAGACGACGACGACATGAGCGGCCTCATCGGCGTCTCCGACGACGAAGAAGACGTCTAAGCGCTTCAAATGACATGGGAATGCTCCCGTCCTCGGCCTATAGGGCCCGGACGGGAGAAAATCGGCCCGGACTGGAAATAAATCCACAGGCCACGCATTTTTCGGCTTGCCATCCTCAAAAAGGGGAAGTAATAAGCCGCCACTCGCCGGACACAACAGCCCGACGAATTTCCCGGACCGGCCTAGCCGGAACCCGATATGGGGCTATAGCTCAGCTGGGAGAGCGCTTGCATGGCATGCAAGAGGTCAGCGGTTCGATCCCGCTTAGCTCCACCAAACTTCTTCTTCGATTGATGACCGATGGACCTTCAAGGTCCGTCACTGCTTTCCAATTCGTCCAGCGAATCCAGGATCATCGTCAGTAGCCGGATGATGTCGGCCGACTCGAGCAGGGCGTTGCGGATTTCGCGCTCCGAGCGAGTGGGCACGGAAGCGGCGATGTTCAGCAGGACATTGGTGACATCGGGTGCATCGGTGTTGGGTTCCATGCCGGTCTGTTCGCGCATGCAGCGGATCAGCGCCACTGCGCCTTCGAGCAGCCGTTGTGCCTGCACCGGGGTGAGTTCATGGACCTCATTGGCGGCACGAAACAGCTGGGATCTGAAGCCCGATATCGTGGTCATCTCCCAGATGATACTCCTTTCGGCTTCAAATGAAAGTGGTGCCCGGACCCACCCGTGCAACGTTCGGATGAACAGGCTACGCGAGCGACCTTGCGCGAAGGCGAACAAGGCGACCAAGCTGCACAGTCAACGCATCGGTGCAGCCGGCCCCTCCAGCGCGCGTTTATAATTTGTTAAGCATCGGAACGCAGAAGCTGATGCCATGTTCCTGATCTCGAAAATCTTCTGGCTGGCCGCACAGCCGCTGTCGTTCTCGTTCTTCGCCGCCTTTGCCGGGCTGCTGGCGACGGCGGCGGGCCTGCGCCGCATCGGCGGCTTCCTTGGCGGGCTTGGCGCGCTGGTGCTCTTCATCAGCCTGTTCACCACCGCGGGGCCCTACGCGCTCCAGACGCTCGAAGATCGTTTCACACGCCCCTCGCCATCACCTGCAACGCTCTCCTGCATCATCGTGCTCGGCGGCGCCTTCGAGAACGAGGTGATGGCAGGCCGCGGCGGCATGGAATTCAACCAGGCGGCGGACCGTTTCATCGAGACGGTGGCGCTCGCAAAACGCTACCCCGAGGCGCGTATTCTGGTTTCCGGCGGTGACGGCTCCTTCAGCGGCGCCTATGCCGGCGACGCCGAGGCTTCGCAGGGCTTCCTCGCCGCGTTCGGCGTCGGCGGCGAACGGCTGATTCGCGAAGAACAGTCGCGCACGACGTTCGAGAACGCCCGCAACACCAAGGATCTGCTGGCTGCGAATGGGCTCTCGAATTGCGCACTCGTCACCTCCGCCTTCCATATGCCCCGTTCGGTCGGGCTCTTCCGCGCGCTCGACATCCCGGTCATTCCCTGGCCGACGGATTACCGCACCAGCGGCAAGCTTGGCCTTAGCTTCGACTTCACCCAGCCGTCGCTCAACGCACAATTGACGACGACGGCGGTGCGCGAATGGATCGGCCTCCTCGCCTATCACCTTGCCGGCCGGACACCCTCGATCCTGCCGGCGCCCTGAGAGTTGACGGCGGGGCCCGAGATAGCCCAGCTTCAAAGCGAACCGCCGAATCTTGCCCGGAGCACCCATGCCGATCCTCGAAATTCTCGACTACGCCGGTGTGGCCGTCTTCGCAGCGACCGGAGCGCTGTCGGCGTCACGCAAGCAGCTCGACATCATCGGCTATCTCTTCCTCGCCTCGGTGACCGGGATCGGCGGCGGCACGATGCGCGATGTCGTTTTGGGCGCGACACCGGTCTTCTGGGTCACCAACCCGACCTATCTTCTGGTCTGCGCCACCGTGGCGGTCATCCTCTTCTTCACCGCCCATCTCTTCGGCTCGCGCTACCGGGTGCTCGTCTGGCTCGATGCGATCGGCCTTTCAGCCTATTGCGTCATGGGCGCTGCGAAGGGGTATGCTGCCACCGGCTCGGCGACGGTGGCACTTGTCACCGGCATGCTGACCGCCACCTTCGGCGGGGTCTTACGCGATATGCTCGCCGGCGAGCCTTCCGTGCTTCTGAGGCCGGAAATCTATGTTACGGCGGCGCTCGTCGGCGCCGGCGCCTTCGTGCTTGCAACGGTCGCGGGCCTGCCGCTTGTGGCAACGTCGACACTGGGTGTTCTCTCCGCCTTTGCCGTGCGCGGCGGCGCGCTCAAGTTTGGCTGGACCCTGCCGACGGGCAAGGCGTTGCCGGGTCGCGATCCCGACGACGTGATGTGAAGGCTCACACGCCGACAGACGCAAGATCTGCAATCAATTTATCTTGATGATCGACCTCGGTCGGATCAGCGGCCGTTCTTGCGGCGCAGGCGGATCACCACGTCGACATGCGCAATCTCCATGCCCTCGGGCGGTTCCGGGAGATTGTCGATCTGGATGTTGCTGACGGGGATATCGAGTACCTCGTTCTGGCCCTCGACGAAGAAATGATGGTGATCCGACACGTTGGTGTCGAAATAGGTCTTGGCGCTTTCCACCGCCAGGACACGGATCATGCCGGCCTCGGTGAACTGGTGCAGCGTATTGTAGACGGTTGCGAGCGAAACAGGCACCCCGGCCATGACAGCCTCCTCGTGCAGTTCCTCGACGGTCAGGTGACGGTCACCCTTGGCAAAGATCAGATCGGCGAGGGCAACGCGCTGACGGGTCGGACGCAGGCCTGAGTGACGCAGCCTTTCTTCCGAACTCACTTCTGTTGCTTTCGTCATCAAGGGTCGTTCCATGTATCCCGGCGAAATTCACAATACTTCCGTTGCGATATAACTTTTGCGCCCCGCGCTTTCAATAGATTCTCGGTCAAACATGCGTTGCAAAGCCCGAAAAACCGGTCAAACTCGGGGAAGGCTGGCAATTAACTCTGGTCGCGCCCACATTGATCCTGTAAGCGACGGCGGAACGAAAATGCCATCTGAGGCGGCGGTAACCTGGCCGGAAACGAGAAGGTTCGGGTTCGCCACGCTTCATTTCAAGCCGAACTTGCTCTAAAGCAGATCGGACAACACGTTAAGTCATTCGGGGAAGCATCCATTCATGACCACCAGACAATCCAGCTTCAGCTACGAGGAAATCCTGGCCTGCGGCCGTGGCGAGTTGTTTGGCCCTGGCAACGCGCAGCTGCCGCTGCCGCCGATGCTGATGGTTCATCGCATCACCGAGATTTCCGAAACGGGTGGTGCCTTTGACAAGGGTTATCTGCGCGCCGAATACGACGTGCGCCCCGATGACTGGTATTTTCCCTGCCACTTCCAGGGCAATCCGATCATGCCGGGCTGCCTCGGCCTCGACGGCATGTGGCAATTGACCGGCTTCTACCTGGGCTGGCTCGGCGAGCCTGGCCGCGGCATGGCGCTTTCCACCGGCGAAGTGAAGTTCAAGGGCATGGTTCGTCCCCACACCAAGCTTCTCGAATACGGCATCGACTTCAAGCGCGTCATGCGCGGCCGGCTCGTGCTTGGCACCGCCGACGGCTGGCTGAAGGCCGATGGAGAGACTATCTATCAGGCAACCGACCTGCGCGTCGGTCTGTCCAAGGATAAGGCCGAGTAGTCCAGGCCTGCCT
Source organism: Ensifer sp. ENS10 (assembly GCF_014852025.1). Taxonomy (NCBI): domain Bacteria; kingdom Pseudomonadati; phylum Pseudomonadota; class Alphaproteobacteria; order Hyphomicrobiales; family Rhizobiaceae; genus Ensifer; species Ensifer sp. ENS10. The sequence continues at coordinate 140,324 of NZ_JACVAS010000001.1, read as the reverse complement.
GCACCGAACGAAATAAAGAAAAGGTCAGTATCATGAGACGGGTTGTTGTCACGGGCCTCGGCATCGTTTCCTCGATCGGAAACAACGCGGACGAAGTCACGGCGTCGCTGCGCGATGCAAAGTCGGGCATCACGTTTTCTCCCGATTTCGCGGAGAACGGCTTCAAGTGCCAGGTCTGGGGCGCCCCGTCGCTCGATCCGACCGAGCTCGTCGACCGTCGCGCCATGCGCTTCCTGTCGCAGGGCGGCGCCTGGAACCACGTGGCGATGAAACAGGCAATCGCCGACTCCGGCCTCGAAGAAACCGTCGTTGCCCGCAACGAACGCACCGGCATCATCATGGGCTCGGGCGGTCCGTCCACCCGCACGATCGTCGAAGCGGCCGACATCACCCGCAAGAATGTGAGCCCGAAGCGCATCGGCCCGTTCGCCGTTCCGAAGGCGATGTCGTCCACGGCATCCGCAACGCTCGCCACCTGGTTCCAGATCCACGGCGTCAACTACTCGATCTCCTCGGCCTGCTCGACCTCGGCGCACTGCATCGGCAACGCCGCTGAGATGATCCAGTGGGGCAAGCAGGACGTGATGTTTGCCGGCGGCCATGAAGATCTTGACTGGACGATGTCCAACCTCTTCGACGCCATGGGCGCCATGTCCTCGAAATACAACGAGACGCCGGCGACCGCGTCCCGTGCCTATGACGTCAACCGCGACGGTTTCGTCATTGCCGGCGGTGCCGGCGTTCTCGTTCTCGAAGAACTGGAACACGCCAAGGCCCGCGGTGCGAAGATCTACGCCGAAATCGTCGGCTACGGCGCGACCTCCGACGGCTACGACATGGTGGCTCCCTCGGGCGAAGGCGCAATCCGCTGCATGCGCCAGGCGCTTTCGACGGTGAAGGGCGATGTCGACTACATCAACACGCACGGCACCTCGACGCCGGTTGGCGACAGCAAGGAAATCGGCGCGATCCGCGAAGTGTTCGGCAGCAAGATGCCGCACATCCAGTCGACCAAGTCGCTGACCGGCCACTCGCTGGGTGCTGCCGGCGTGCAGGAATCGATCTACGGCCTCCTGATGATGCAGGCCGGCTTCATCGGCGAAAGCGCGCATATCACCGAACTCGACCCCGAATTCGACGGCGTTCCGATCGTTCGCAAACGCATCGACAATGCCAAGATCGATACGGTTCTGTCGAACTCCTTCGGCTTCGGCGGCACCAATGCGACGCTCGTCTTCCAGCGCTACAACGGATAACACCATGACGGGACTGATGACCGGAAAGCGTGGCCTCATCATGGGTGTGGCCAACAGCCATTCCATTGCCTGGGGCATTTCCAAGGCGCTTGCGGCGCAAGGGGCGGAACTCGCCTTCACCTACCAGGGCGAGGCGCTGGGCAAGCGTGTCAAGCCGCTCGCCGCCGAGCTCGGCTCGGACTTCCTGCTGCCTTGCGATGTCGAAGACATTGCGTCCGTCGATGCCGTGATCGATGCGATCAAGGAACGCTGGGGCAATCTCGACTTCATCGTGCATGCCATCGGCTTTTCGGACAAGAACGAGCTGAAGGGCCTCTATGCCGACACCTCGCGCGACAATTTCAGCCGCACGATGGTGATCTCCTGCTTCTCCTTCACCGAAATCGCCAAGCGTGCTGCCGAGCTGATGAATGATGGCGGCTCGATGCTGACGCTGACCTATGGCGGCTCGATGCGCGTCATGCCGAACTACAACGTCATGGGCGTTGCCAAGGCGGCGCTCGAGGCTTCCGTGCGTTACCTCGCGGCCGACTACGGCGTGCGCGGCATTCGCGTCAACGCGATCTCCGCCGGCCCGATCCGCACCCTTGCCGGCGCCGGTATTTCCGACGCCCGGGCGATGCTCTCCTGGCAGCAGAAGAATTCGCCGCTGCGTCGTACTGTCACCATCGACGACGTCGGCAATTCCGCGCTCTACCTGCTCTCGGACCTGTCGCGCGGCGTCACCGGCGAAATCCACTACGTCGATTCCGGCTACAACATCACCTCGATGCCGGCGCTCGACACGTTGCGGACGGCCGACGTCGAGTAACACCCTCAACCGACCGGAAAACGGAACAAAGCCCGCGGATCGGCCTCGATCCGCGGGCTTTGTCATTCATGAGCCGCTCAGGGAAATAGAAAGAGTGCGAGCACGGCGACGACGATCGCCAGCGCGATGAACCCCGTATGCGTGCGCCGCCCCGGCTCCAGCGGCAGGTGATAGAGGCTCTTCAGGAACGACATGGGTACCTCGGAGGTCGCTCCATGTCCCTCGGCATGCTTTATGTCCTTGGCAACAGCCTCGGCCGCATCCTCGGTCAAAGGCGGCCTGTTCACTCCCCACGTCATGGCACTCATCCTCCGACGAGAAATACCGACGGCGTCATGGTGAGCCCGAACAGGGGCGATGGCAACAGGCAAACTGTCGCTGCCCGTTGGCCGGGGCGCTACTGCATGTCTCCTTAAATCGACCTCGATTTAAGGACGAAGACATGCAGAAAATCAAAGTGCTACAGCGACCTTTGCGCGTCTGATAAGACGCGCGGCGCTGTAGACCCGGAACGAAAAAAGCCGGGCGATTGGCCCGGCTCCTTGCTTAATCCTTGATGGTCTTCAGCGCTTCGCCCAGAGCACCTTGAAGCGGGCGTTGCGGCAGGTTTCGCCGTATTCCTTGGAATTCTCGGCCAGTACCTGCTCGTAGGGCAGGCCGCGGTTGGCGACCAGCATCAGCTTTCCGCCCTGCTTCAGCGCCTTCAGCGCCGTCTTGATGATGGCAATGCCAAGCGCCGGCTCGGCGGCGTGGGCCTCATGGAAGGGCGGATTCATGACGATGAGATCATACTTGTCGCGCGGCTCTTCGCTCGTCAGGTCGAACCAGTGGAAGCGCGCCGGCGTCGACGGCACGTTTGCCATCATGTTGACGCGGGCAGCTTCGAGCGACTCATGGTCGGCTTCGAAGAGATCGACGCCCTTGAGGCCCGGCGAGGCTTCAGCGAGCTTGACGGCGAGATAGCCCCAGCCGGCTCCGAAATCGGCGGCATGGCCGTGGAAGTCGTTCGGCAGACGCGAAGCGAGCAGTTCCGAACCCGCGTCGATGCGGTCGTGTGAGAACATGCCCGGCGAAGCCTCGAACAGGCCATCGACGCGCACCGGCACCTTGGCGAGCTTGTGCACCGCGTCGGTGACGTCTTCGGGACGGGTGAACCAGAAGGCGACGCCGTGATATTTCGGCAGATGATCGCCGTCCCATTCGAACTTGGCGATCCGCTTCTTCAGCGACTGGATGCCGTCTTCCTTGCCGCCGGCAACGACGATCAGGCCGCCCTCGCGGGTGCGCTTCAGCGCCTCGGCGATCCGGTCCTCATTCTCGCCCTTATGCTTGCCACAGAGCACCAGCGTGACGTCGTAGTCCTCGCCGGTGATCTCAGGCGTCACATCGGCGCGCATGGCCTCCAGGGCGCGATAGAGCGGCCGCAGCGGCTGAACGGCGGCGATCGAGGCTTCGAAGCCCTTGGGCAGCCTGTAGCCCGCCTCGGCGCCGAGAAAGAGAACACGCTCGCCTTCGCCCGGCGGGTCGATCACACCGCTATCGAACGGGTAAAACAGGGTCTTCAACGCATCTCGGCTCATCGGTCTATCCGTCATCTTCCTACAAGAAAGGGGCGCGGAGCGTTCCGCCCCGCGCCCCGAATGCATTCGGGTGAAGCTCGCTTATTCGGCGGCTTCGCCGTCGCCCTTCTTCTCAGACTTCTCGGCAGCGACTTCTTTGCCGGTGGCCTGGTCGACAACCTTCATCGACAGGCGAACCTTGCCGCGCTCGTCGAAGCCCATGAGCTTGACCCAGACCTTGTCGCCTTCCTTGACGACGTCGGTCGTCTTGGCAACGCGCTCGGAAGCGAGCTGCGAGATGTGGACGAGGCCATCGCGGGCGCCGAAGAAGTTGACGAAGGCGCCGAAGTCGGCGGTCTTCACAACGGTACCTTCATAGATCTGGCCAACTTCCGGCTCGGCGACGATCGAGTGGATCCACTTGCGGGCCGCTTCGATTTCCTTGCCGGACGAGGAGGCGATCTTCACGGTGCCGTCGTCTTCGATGTTGATCTTCGCGCCGGTCTTCTCGACGATTTCGCGGATGACCTTGCCGCCGGAGCCGATGACTTCACGGATCTTGTCGACCGGGATGTTCATGACTTCGATGCGCGGAGCGAACTCGCCGAGCTGGCCACGGCTTTCGGAAATGGCCTTGGCCATTTCGCCGAGGATGTGGAGACGGCCACCCTTGGCCTGGTTGAGCGCAATGCCCATGATCTCTTCGGTGATGCCCTCGATCTTGATGTCCATCTGGAGCGAGGTGATACCAGCGTCGGTACCGGCGACCTTGAAGTCCATGTCGCCGAGGTGGTCTTCGTCGCCGAGGATGTCGGAGAGAACGGCGAAGCGCTCATCTTCCTTGATCAGGCCCATGGCGATACCGGCAACCGGCTTTGCCAGCGGAACGCCGGCGTCCATGAGAGCGAGCGAGGTGCCGCAAACCGTCGCCATCGACGACGAGCCGTTGGATTCGGTGATCTCGGATACGACACGCAGTGTGTAGGGGAACTGCTCGGCCTCCGGCAGCATCGGGCGAATAGCGCGCCAGGCGAGCTTGCCGTGACCGATTTCGCGACGGCCCGGGGAGCCCATGCGACCGGTTTCGCCGACCGAGAAGGGCGGGAAGTTGTAGTGCAGCATGAAGCGTTCTTTGTACATGCCGGTCAGGCTGTCGACATACTGTTCGTCTTCACCGGTGCCGAGCGTGGCAACGACGATCGCCTGCGTCTCACCGCGGGTGAAGAGCGCCGAACCGTGGGTACGCGGCAGAAGGCCGACTTCCGAGACGATCGGACGAACGGTTTCCAGATCGCGGCCGTCGATACGGCTCTTGGTGTCGAGGATGTTCCAGCGAACGATCTTGGCCTGCAGGTGCTTGAAGACGGCGCCGATGACTTCAGCGGTGTACTTGGGCTCCGCACCTTCCGGGAAGAAGTGTGCCTTTACCTTCGCCTTGACGGCATCGACGGCAGCGTAGCGGGCAGCCTTTTCGGTGATCTTGTAGGCGTCGCGCAGTTCGGCTTCGGCCATGCCGAGCATTTCGGCTTCCAGCGCGGAATGATCTTCCGGTTCGAATTCGCGCGGCTCCTTGGCAGCGACTTCAGCGAGCTTGATGATCGCGTCGATGACCGGCTGGAAGCCCTTCTGACCGAAGACGACGGCGCCGAGCATGACGTCTTCAGCCAGTTCCTTGGCTTCCGATTCGACCATCAGCACCGCTTCCTGGGTGCCGGCGACAACGAGGTCGAGCGTCGATTCGTCCATCTCGTCGAGATGCGGGTTCAGCACGTACTGGCCGTTGATGTAGCCGACGCGCGCGCCGCCGATCGGGCCCATGAACGGGACGCCCGACAGCGTCAGCGCTGCGGAAGCGGCAACCATCGACAGAACGTCGGGGTTGTTTTCGAGGTCATGCTGCATGACCGTGACGATGACCTGGGTATCGTTCTTGTAGCCATCGGGGAAAAGCGGACGGATCGGACGGTCGATCAGGCGCGAAACGAGCGTTTCGTTCTCGCTCGGACGGCCTTCGCGCTTGAAGTAACCACCCGGGATCTTGCCGGCAGCGTAGGTCTTTTCCTGGTAGTTGACGGTCAGCGGGAAGAAGTCCTGGCCCGGCTTCGGCGACTTGGCCGAAACGACGGTGGCGAGAACGACGGTTTCGCCGTAGGTGGCGATGACGGCGCCGTCAGCCTGACGGGCGACCTTGCCGGTTTCGAGCTTGAGCGGACGCCCAGCCCATTCGATTTCAACCTTGTGGGTATCGAACATGTTCTGTCCTTCATGTGCGGCGGACCTTTCCGCGGCTGTTGCAGCGCGGGTGGTCGAGGGGCCGCATGAAATGGCGCATCACGGGCAAGACAACGGGAGGCTTCACGCTTGAAATCGGCTTGTTTCCGCTTCACCGCGCCGCTTATCTGCGGCGTTCCGGCAAGCAGAGCCGAAGCATCCTGCAATCCTGCCCCATGACGGGCCATCGGTTGATCCGCGATACCGGCCCATCCGGTTCGCTGGATTCTCTCCTGGTACCACGCTTCCTAAGCGGCCGGAGAGATCATTGCTTGAGCGTTGAACGCTCCATAAAAAAGCCGGCGGGCCGCAAAGACCCGCCGGATAAGTCGCTTAGCGACGGATGCCCAGGGCACCGATCAGCTTGGTGTAGCGCGCTTCGTCTTTCTTCTTCAGATAGTCGAGGAGCGAACGACGGCTGGAAACCATTGCGAGCAGACCACGGCGGGAATGGTTATCCTTCTTGTGGCCCTTGAAGTGTTCGGTCAGGTTGTTGATCCGTTCCGTCAGGATAGCAACCTGGACTTCCGGAGAACCGGTGTCGCCTTCAACGGTTGCAAATTCCTTGATGAGCTGAGCCTTACGCTCTGCAGCAATCGACATCGGATGATCCTTTCGATTTCGAGGATTTAGGGACGCCGTCAGCCGGGATGTCGTCCAGCTGCGGCCGTGAATGCAACGGGCATGCGCCTTTTGCTGGCGTGCCTATAAACGAATTGGATGAAAAAGGAAAGGGTCATGGACCTGCACCCCGATGGGCTTCCGGAGGGCCTCGGAAGCTTGTCGGTCGCGGCCGATTTCCGACGGTCGCGATCGACGCTCCGGCCGACCTTCGCGCCGTTTTTAAAGGGGCCCATCCGCATTCACGAATCTTCGTCCTTCGCCTCGCGCGGAATGGTGATCCGCCACTCGATGCCATCGGCATGCATCACCCGCTCCAGCGCGGCGTTCAGCGCCATGCCGAGCATGCGCTCCAGCACCAGTGTTCCGAAGCCCTTGCGGATCGGATCGGAGGGCTTGTCGGCGAGATCCGCGCCCTCCTCCCGCCAGCGAATGGCAATGCCTTCATCCTCCAGCGACCAGCTCAGCTTGACGACCCCGGTGGTGTTGGCGAGCGCGCCGTATTTGGTGGCGTTGGTTGCGAGTTCGTGCAGGGCCATGCCGAGGGTCTGGGCGATCTGCGTGTCGAGCCTCAGAGCCGGGCCGGAGAAGATCACGCGCTTCGGGTCGTCAGGTGTAAACGGCTGCAACTGGTTCTGGGCGAGCTCGCGGAAATCGACCCCTTGCGCGGCGTTGGTGATCATCAGGTCGGTGGAGCGCGCGAGCCCGGCAATGCGCTTGCGGAAGCTGTCGGCGAAGTCCGACGCGCTCTCGGCCGAATAGACCGATTGGTTGAGCATCGACTGGATCACCGTCAGTTGGTTCTTCGAGCGATGCGCCACCTCGCGCATGAGGAAGCGGATCTCGTTTTCGGCCTTGCCGCGCGCCGCCGCTGCCCGTGCGAGCGCTGCCGAGACCTGCTCGACCTCCGAGATCATGTGCGGCCGCGATTCGATCCGTTCGCCGGCGCCGAGACGGCGGGCATCCTGCGCCACGAGCTTGACGCCCTGCGACAACAGCCGCGCAATCGCCAGCGAGCCGGCAATCGCGATGCCCGCGAAAAGGATGCCGCCGAGCGACAGCCACAGGAACGACCAGACGGCCGGTGCATCGACGGTCGCGCTAGGCGCCCAGGCGATGATCCGCCATCCCGTGACGACGGAAAACTCGGTCGCGACGCGATATTTAGTGCCGTTTTCCTTGATGTTGCGGACACCGATGCTGATCGCCGGCACCTTGTCGAGGAAGAATGGTTCCCCGGCCTTGACGGCCGCATCCGACGAGATGATGACCTTGCCTGCGCCATCGACGAGTGCCGCGTTCCAACCGGGAGAAAGCGTGTCGCGGTTGACGGCCTTGGCCATGTTCTCGGCGTTTTGCGTCAGCGTCAGCAGATACTCCTCACCGGTCGCCAATTTCGCCGGCAGATAGACGTTGAAAACCCACTTTCCCGCGGTCTGGCCAAAGAAGACGTTGGAAACGAGCGGCGCACCATTGTTGGTGAAGGCCCGCTCGACCGAGCCCGTATCCGAGGCTTTGCTGAGTTGCGCACCGAAAGGCACCCTGGTGTTGAGCCGCTGGTTGTGCTTGCGGTCGATGACGATCAGGTAGGAGTCCGTTTCGGCGAGCGCCGTGGCGGCCCTGCGGTAGAAGGCCTCCATATTGCCGTCTTCGATCTCTTGTGATGTCGACAGCACCTTGAGCGTCGTCAGCATGCCCTCGATGTCACGTTCGACGATGCGCGTCACCGACCCGGTCGAAGCCTGCAGCAGCGCCGTGATCACCTGTTCCTGCTGGTCGACGCTGCGCTTCAGCACCACGAGCGAAAAGATGAAGGCCGGAACGATGGCCACCAGGAGCAGCGACGTCAGATAAAAACTGAACGGCCGGGTCAGGCGATGACGAACGAGATCGACGATCGTCGCCAGACCGTTCGCAGCCTTCCGCTTTTCTTCGTCCAGCACGCCCGTCACCTCAGTCGCCCTTCTTCGTTCCGCGCCGGCACACAGCCGCTTTCGGCGCGCGCCGCAAGAGTCGGTGCGATCGGCAGTCGGCTCCGGAGCACGGGACGGAAACGGAATCACCTCGGATGGATTGGAAGCCCATGCCGGGGATCATGCGTCAAGGATGGGGCAAAGGCAAACGCTTCCGGGCGCTTAGCCGGTGGCGAAAACACGCTTCGGGCGGAACTCACCCTCGGCGATCTCACCGATGGCGACCAGCTTGCCGCGTGCCGTCGCATAGGCTTCAGGCGTCGCAAGCGGCGCATCGCGCCCGCGCAGGATGATGGGATTGCCCATTCTCAGGCGGTGCGCCTGATCATCGTTGACGGCAACATGCGGAAGGTTGGAAAGCGCTTCACCGGTCTCGATCAGATAGGCGTCGAGCGCCGCCAGGCGTTCTTCGTCGCTCTCGATTTTCTCCAGCGCCACCAGATCGGCGAGCGGCACCATGTCCTCTTCACCAAACGGTGCGACAAAGGTGCGGCGCAGCGAGGCGATGTGGCCGAAACAACCGAGATCGCGGCCCATGTCACGCGCGAGCGAACGCACATAGGTGCCCTTGCCGCACTCGATTTCGAAATGCGCGAGATTGGGAGCGGCACCCAAGAGCGTCAGCCGGTGCACCTCGACTTCACGAGCCGGAATTTCGACCGTTTCGCCATCGCGGGCGAGGTCGTAGGCACGCTCGCCATCGATCTTGATCGCAGAGAACTGCGGCGGCACCTGGCTGATGACGCCGGTATATTTCGGCAGCAGCGCGCGGATCGCCTCTTCGTTCGGTCGTTCGGTCGAGGAATGCGTAACCTCGCCTTCGAGATCGTCGGTCGAGCGTTCCTCGCCCCAGGCAACGGTGAATTCGTAGATCTTGCGGCCGTCCATCACGTAAGGAACGGTCTTCGTCGCATCACCGAGTGCAATCGGCAGCATACCGGAGGCCAACGGGTCGAGCGTGCCGGCATGGCCGGCCTTTTGGGCCTTGAACAGCCACTTGATCTTCGAGACGGCTTCAGTGGAGCCGAAGTCGAGCGGCTTGTCGAGGATCAGCCAGCCCGAGATCGGGCGGCCCTTGGGCTTACGCGGTTTGGACATGAAATCTACTATTCTTCGTCTTCGCTGGACTGGTCGAGATCGCGGCTGACTTCCGGCGAACGCAGCAGCTCATCGATCTTCTTGTAGTTGTCGAAGCTCGTATCGTCGCGGAAACGAACGTCGGGCATGTATTTCATCTGCCGAAGCTGGGGGCCGAGGCGGCCGCGGATGTACTTGGCATTGCGGTTCAGCGCGTCGATGACTTCGTCATGGTTGGGCACGCCGAGCGGCGTGACATAGGCCGTGGCGATCTTCAGATCCGGCGACATGCGCACTTCCGAGATCGCGATGACGGTCTTCTCGATCACGGGATCGCGGACCTCGCCGCGCTGCAGAACCTGGGTGATGGCAGCGCGCACCTGTTCGCCGACGCGCAGCATGCGCTGTGAAGGGGCAGAGGATGTGGCTTTGGTCATGGACGGTACCTCAAAAAAATGCGAGCGCCGAAGGACAACCCGGCGCCCGCATAATCTCTAATCGGACGGTTCTTAAAGCGTCCGCGTGATGTGCTCTACGCGGAAGCACTCGATCGTATCGCCGGCGCGGATGTCTTCGTAGTTCTCGAAGGCCATACCGCACTCCTGACCGACGTTGACTTCCGAGACTTCGTCCTTGAAGCGCTTGAGGGTCTTGAGCTTGCCTTCGTGGATAACGACGTTGTCGCGAACCAGACGGACGCCGACGCCACGCTCGACCTTGCCTTCGGTGACGCGGCAACCCGCGACCTTGCCGACCTTGGTGATGTTGAACACCTCCAGGATCTCGGCGTTGCCGAGGAAGGTTTCGCGGCGCTCCGGCGAGAGCAGACCCGACATCGCCGCCTTCACGTCATCCACCAGATCGTAGATGATGTTGTAGTAGCGGATCTCGATGCCGGCGCGCTCGGCGGCCGAACGGGCCTGCGCGTTGGCGCGGACGTTGAAGCCGATGATCGCTGCGTTCGACGCCTCGGCGAGCGAGATGTCGGACTCGGTGATACCACCGGCACCCGAATGCACGATGCGGGCACGCACTTCGTCGGTTCCGAGCTTGTCGAGAGCACCGGCGATCGCTTCGATCGAACCCTGCACGTCGCCCTTGATGACCAGCGGGAACTCCTTGAGACCGGAGGTCTGGAGCTGGGTCATCATCTGCTCGAGCGAGCCGCGCGAGCCGGACTGACGGGCAACCTGCTTCTCACGGGCGAGCCGCTGGCGGTACTCGGAGATCTCGCGGGCGCGGCTTTCGTTCTCGACGACGGCGAACTTGTCGCCGGCAGCCGGTGTTCCGGACAGGCCGAGAACCTCGACCGGCATCGACGGACCGGCTTCCTTGACGTGTTCACCCTTGTCGTTGACCAGAGCGCGCACACGGCCCCACTGGTCGCCGGCGACGATGATCTGGCCAGGACGCAGCGTGCCCTTCTGGACGAGGACGGTTGCAACCGCACCGCGACCACGGTCAAGCTCGGCTTCAACCACCGTACCTTCGGCCGTCCGGTTCGGATTGGCGCGCAAGTCGAGGATTTCGGACTGCAGCAGGATCGCTTCCAGCAGCTTGTCGAGGTTGGTGCCGTTCTTCGCGGAGACTTCCACGTCGAGGACTTCACCGCCCATGGATTCGACAAAGACTTCGTGCTGCAGCAGCTCGGTGCGAACCTTCTGCGGATTTGCCGACGGCTTGTCGACCTTGTTGATCGCCACGATGATCGGAACACCGGCCGCCTTGGCGTGGTTGATCGATTCGATCGTCTGCGGCATCACGCTGTCGTCGGCCGCAACCACCAGGATCGCGATGTCGGTCGCCTGGGCACCGCGGGCACGCATGGCGGTGAACGCCGCGTGGCCGGGGGTGTCGATGAAGGTGATCTTGTTGCCGTTCTGCTCGACCTGATAGGCGCCGATGTGCTGGGTGATGCCACCAGCTTCGCCGGCCACCACGTTGGCGTGGCGGATCGCATCGAGCAGCGAGGTCTTGCCGTGGTCGACGTGCCCCATGATCGTGACGATCGGCGGACGCGGCAGCAGTTCCTCGTCGGAATCGGTCACGTTGAAGATGCCTTCCTCGACGTCGGATTCCGAGACGCGCTTGACCGTGTGGCCGAATTCGCCGGCGATGAGTTCAGCCATATCGGCGTCGATCAGATCGCCGGGCTTCATCATCTGGCCTTCCTTCATCAGGTACTTGATGACGTCGACGGCGCGTTCAGACATGCGCTGCGACAGTTCCTGAATGGTGATGGTCTCAGGCAGGATGACTTCGCGCGAGATCTTCTCGCGGGTTTCCTGCATCTGGCTGCGCTTAAACTTCTCCTGGCGGCGACGCATGGCCGACAGCGAACGGGCGCGCTGGCCGCCATCCTCGTCGACGGCAGCGGTCAGCGTCAGCTTGCCCTGGCGACGACCGTCGTCGGCCTTCGGGCGGGCAGGAACCTTGGCAGGCTCGGGACGCACGACCTTGCCGCGTGCCGGGCCTGCGCCCGAACGCGGACCACGATCGTCATCCTTTTCGTTGTCGACCTTACGGCCGCGCAGAGCGCCGGCCGGAGCCGGGGTCGGAAGTCCAGTTGCCGCTTCAGCAGGCCGTGCAGCCTGCGGGCGGTTGTCGACGCGACGCTCAGTGGAAGCCGGTGCGCGAGCTGCCACGGGGCGCTCTTCGACAACCTCTTCGGCCTTTGCTTCAGGCTCGACAGCCGGGCGGGCCGCTTCTTCAGCGGCGCGGCGTGCGGCCTCTTCCTTCTCCTGAAGGAGACGGGCTTCTTCCTCGCGCTTGCGGCGTGCTTCGTTCTCGGCGCGGATGACCGCTTCTTCGGCATCGCGGATCTGCGCTTCGGCGAGAGCACGGCGGCGCGCATCGATCTCACCGGCGGAAAGCTGGTTCAGAACGACACCCACACGCGGACGGTTGGCCTGATTGGCTTCCTGGCGCGTCGAGTGCTGCTGCGGCTGCGGGGCCGGGCGGCCGGAAGGCTGCGGCTGAGCCGGACGCTGTTCGACCGGGCGTGCTGCGGGAGCCGCGGCGACCGGCGTGATCGGACGCTCGTCCTTGGGGCGATGGAAGGGGCGTTTCTTGGTTTCGACCACGACCGCCTTGGTGCGGCCACGGCCCATGTCCTGACGCACGGTCCCCTGCGAAACCCCGTGGGGTTTCAGGGTCAGCGTCTTCTTGCCTGCTGCGCTGCCTGTCTTGTCGTCGTTGTTGTCGGTCATTCCGTTCCGTTCCTAGCGATCAGGGCCGGATGCGTATCACCTGACCCTGTCTTCCAAATTGTCTCAAACAATGTACGCGATGCCAGACTGTGCTGGTGACGCGGGTCATTGCTGTGGCTTGCCAGCGCCGCCGTCGGCCCGGACCGGGACGGATCCTCGGTACTTTTCGAGCATGATTGCGCGCTTCACTACACCCTCACCCGCCTGCCCTGCAAGCGCTGCGGCATGGATAAAAGCATTACTTCCTAAAAGGCCCTCCATTTCCGCCCCGGTGAAGGGACGGAACGAAGGTATTTCCATTTCATCGTCGGCCACGAAGCTCATCGCCTTGCGGGCCTGGTCTATCTTCCGCACACCGTCGGCTGCAGCATCGGCCGCATGGAACACGGCAAGCGCTGCAAGACCGCGCACGGCCTGCTCCGTCTTCGTCGCGCCGGAGATGAACTGGGCCGCCTTGCGCGCCATGTTCATCATGCCGGCCAACTGCTCGGCGAGCAGCCGGTCGACGTCGTCGGCGAGCGTCGCGTCGGCCTTGACGTCCGCCTTCAGGGCGCGGGCGAAGAACTTCTTCGCCACCGCCTTTTCAACGAGCGCCCGCTCGGCCTTCACCCAGCAGCCGCGTCCCGGAAGCTGACGCTTCAGATCGGGAACGACGCGACCGTCGGGCCCGGCAACGAAGCGGATCAACTCATCCGGCGAACCGCTTTCGCGGGTGACGATGCACGTCCGCGTGCTGCCGCTCCGATCCTTCGGGCCCCCATCCAAGGGCAATGTGTCCGAAGGCAGGCTGTCGGCATCATCAGAGGCGGTCATCGTCCTTAAGCGTCCTGCTCGGCGCCTTCGGCAACGTCGATCGGCTCTTCGCCTTCGACCTCATCGCTTGCCAGGTCCTCTTCCGTGATCCAGCCGGCCGCGAGGCGGGCCTGAACGATCATGGCTTCGGCTTCGGCGCGCGAAACGTCGAACTTCGAGAAGGTGCCCTCGAAGCGCTTGGTCTCGCCGTCCTTGCGTTCGCTCCAGCCGACGAGGTCGTCAGCGGCGCAGCCGGCAAAGTCTTCGATCGTCTTGATGCCTTCTTCGCCGAGCGCAACGAGCATCTGGCTCGTCAGGCCGTCGATCGAGCGCAGCTCGTCGGCAACGCCGAGTTCCTTGCGCTTGGCATCCATTTCCGCTTCGAGCTTGTCGAGGAATTCGCGCGCACGGGTCTGGATTTCGGTAGCGGTCTCCTCGTCGAAGCCGTCGATCGACGAGATTTCGTCGAGGTCGACATAGGCAAGCTCCTCGACGGCGGCAAAGCCTTCGGACGCCAGAACCTGGCCGACCATTTCGTCGACGTCGAGCGCGTCCATGAACAGGTTGGTGCGCTCGGTGAATTCCTTCTGGCGACGCTCGCTCTCTTCCTGTTCGGTGAGGATGTCGATGTCCCAGCCGGTCAGCTGCGAGGCGAGGCGAACGTTCTGGCCGCGACGGCCGATGGCGAGCGAAAGCTGCTCGTCCGGAACGACCACTTCGATGCGCTCCGCATCTTCGTCGAGAACGACCTTGGCCACTTCCGCCGGCTGCAGCGCGTTGACGATGAACGATGCCGGATCCTGCGACCACGGAATGATGTCGATCTTTTCGCCCTGCAGTTCGCCGACGACGGCCTGAACGCGCGAACCGCGCATACCGACGCAGGCGCCGACCGGGTCGATCGACGAGTCGTTGGAGACAACGGCGATCTTGGCGCGCGAACCCGGGTCACGGGCAACCGACTTGATCTGGATGATGCCGTCGTAGATCTCAGGCACTTCCATGGTGAAGAGCTTCACCATGAACTGCGGATGGGTACGCGACAGGAAGATCTGCGGGCCGCGCTGTTCGCGGCGAACGTCGTAGACGAAGGCGCGGACGCGGTCGCCGTAGCGCATGTTTTCGCGCGGGATCATCTCGTCGCGGCGGATGATGCCTTCGCCACGGCCGAGGTCGACGATGACGTTGCCGTATTCGACGCGCTTGACCGTGCCGTTGACGATCTCGCCGACGCGATCCTTGAATTCGTCGAACTGGCGATCACGCTCGGCTTCGCGAACCTTCTGGACGATGACCTGCTTGGCAGACTGGGCGGCGATGCGGCCGAAGTCCATCGGCGGCAGCGGGTCGGCGATGAAATCGCCGAGCTTGGCGTCCGGATTGCGATCGCGAGCAAGCTCGAGCGGGATCTGCGTGGAATAGTCGTCAGCCTTTTCGACCACTTCCAGAAGACGCTGCAGGCGGATTTCACCGGTCTTCGAGTTGATGTCGGCGCGGATGTTCGATTCCGACCCATAGCGCGAGCGGGCGGCCTTCTGGATCGCATCGGCCATTGCGGCCAGAACGATCTCGCGGTCGATCACCTTTTCACGCGCGACGGCATCCGCGATCTGCAGAAGCTCGAGCCGGTTAGCACTGACTGCCATGTCTTATCTCCGTTGGGTTGCAGGGGGCTTCACGCTCCGCCCGACTTATTCCTCAATAGGTGAATCTTCGTCTTCGAAATTCTCGTTCGCGGCGCGCTCGGCCTTCGCCTTCTTGTCGGCCGTCAGCGCATCACGGATCAGATCGTCGGTCAGGATCAGCCGCGCTTCGGCAAGCGTGGTGAACGGGATGACGACGACAGGTTCCTCGCCGTACGCGGGCTGGTCGCGCTCAAGCCGGAAACCATCGTCATCGACGGAAACGATCTTGCCGCGGAACCGCTTGCGGCCATCGACCAGAACCGACGTCTCGCATTTCAGCAGGTGCCCCTGCCAGCGGAAGAAGTCGGACTTGCGCACCATGGGACGGTCGATGCCGGCCGACGACACTTCGAGATGATACGCCTTGTCGATCGGATCTTCCACATCGAGCACCGGCGAAATGGCCTTGGAGATCTCTTCGCAGTCTTCGACGGTCATGGTGCCGTCGTTGCGCTCGGCCATGATCTGCAACGTCAGGCCGTTCTGGCCGGACATGCGCACGCGCACCAGGCGGTAACCCATCGGCACGATGACCGGCTCGATGATGTCGGCGATGCGCTGGTCGAGACCGGTTTCGGTGATCAGGCGCGGTTCATTTGCATTTTCAGCCGTTGTCGTATCGGACAAACGATCATCTCCTCATCGGACCGGCTAATAAAAAAGAGCGGGTCCTGACGGGCCCACTCTTCATCTACCGATCAAGAATTTGAGGCTCATATACGCTTCATCGCCGCAAATTGCAAGGCATTGGGCCGTGCGCTCCAAATGCGCCGATCCGCTCGCAGACGACGATCTTCGACAACAAGGTCAATTTCAGCGGGTGGCACTTCGCGTCCTCGGGCCTATAACAGGGATAGAACCGCTTCGAGACGACAATCAAGGACAAGAGAGAAGACGAGGTGCCCCACCGTAATTCGCCGCTTGCACCCTTTAAGCACGACATCTTCCGCACGATCTGGATCGCGAGCCTCGCATCCAACTTCGGCGGCCTCATCCAATCGGTCGGCGCCGCCTGGCTGATGACCTCGATCTCACCGTCGGCAAACATGGTGGCACTGGTGCAGGCCTCGACCTCGCTGCCGATCATGCTCTTCTCGCTCATCTCGGGCGCGCTTGCCGATAATTTCGATCGGCGGCGGATCATGCTGGTGGCGCAGTGTTTCATGCTCTCCGTCTCGGCGCTTCTGACCATCTGCGCCTATGTCGGACTGATCACGCCCTGGCTGCTCCTGCTCTTCACCTTCCTCATCGGCTGCGGCACGGCGCTCAACAACCCATCCTGGCAGGCCTCGGTCGGCGACATGGTCCCGCGCGACGACCTGCCGGCGGCAGTCGCGCTCAACAGCATGGGCTTCAACATCACCCGCAGCGTCGGCCCGGCGATCGGCGGCGCGATCGTCGCCGCGGCGGGGGCTGCCGCCGCCTTCTTCGCCAATACGCTCAGCTATTTCGCGATCCTCTTTGCGCTGGTGCGCTGGCGGCGGGAAGTGCCGACGAACACCTTGCCGCGTGAGACGCTCGGCCGCGCCATATCCGCGGGCCTGCGCTATGTCGCGATGTCGCCGAACATCGGCAAGGTTCTGCTGCGCGGTTTTCTCTTCGGTCTTTCGGCAAGCGCGATCCTCGCACTCTTGCCGCTCGTCGCCCGCGACCTCGTTCAAGGCGGGCCGCTCACCTACGGCCTGATGCTCGGCGCCTTCGGCCTCGGCGCGATCGGCGGGGCGCTGCTCAGTGCGCGATTGAGGGAGAAGCTGTCGAGCGAGGCGATCGTGCGCATCGCCTTCACCGGTTTTGCCGCCAGCGCCGCGATCACGGCCTGGAGCACCTATGCGTGGCTCAGCTGTCTCGTGCTGCTCGTCTCCGGCGCCTGTTGGGTGCTGGCGCTGTCGCTGTTCAACACGACAGTACAGCTCTCGACACCGCGCTGGGTCGTTGGCCGGGCGCTATCGCTCTACCAGACTATGACCTTCGGCGGCATTGCTGGCGGCAGCTGGCTCTGGGGCACGGCGGCCGAACAATATGGTGCCGCCAATGCGCTGATGGGCTCCTGTCTGCTGATGTTCGCTGGCGTCGTGGTCGGCTTCCGGCTGCCCCTGCCGGAGTTCACTTCGCTCAATCTTGATCCGCTCAACCGCTTCAACGAACCGCCGCTCGAACTGGACCTGAAGCCGCGCAGCGGCCCCATCGTCATCATGATCGATTACGAGATCGCGGACGACGATATCCCCGAGTTCCTCACGACCATGGCGGAACGCCGGCGCATCCGCATCCGCGACGGTGCGGGCCACTGGGCGCTGATGCGCGACCTCGAGAACCCGACGACCTGGACCGAGACCTATCACGTGCCGACCTGGGTCGAATATGTGCGCCACAACCAGCGGCGCACCCAGGCCGACGCCGCCGTCGGCGACAAGCTGACGGCACTGCACAGCGGTGCGGCACCACCGCGCGTGCACCGGATGATCGAACGCCAGACGATCGTGCCGACGCATTACGAGCGCTACAAACGCCAGGTCGATGTCGACATGCACTAGATCATTTCATTGTTTCATCGAAACACTGAAGTGATCTAAGTCTTTGAAATTACGCAATTCCGGACGGAAAGCCGTTTCACACTTTTCCTGGAATTGCTCTAAATGCCGTTGTCGCCCCCAACGCTGACATCGACCAATGCAACGAAAGAGGCCCCGTCACGCAGGGCCTCTTTCGGTTCAGCGGTTCAGCTTGAGAGAGCGTCGACGCCTCTGGTTGGAAATTGCCTTAGCGCAGCTTCGCCTTCAGCGAGGCATCGGGGAAGCAGGTGGCGGCAAGCCCGCTCTTTGCCTGCCAGTCGCCAAGCGAGCGGCGCGTCTTGTAGCCGGGAAGGCCGTCGACCTTGCCGACGTCATAGCCCTTGGCGACGAGCGCCTTCTGCATGGCGAGAACGTCCGAGCGCAGCATGTTGCCGACGTCGCCCCAGCTCCCGCGGAACGCACCGCCGCCGGTGGCGATGCGGTCGGCGAGATTGCCGATGAACAGCGCATAGAGGTCGGAGTTGTTGTATTCCTTGAGTACATAGAAGTTCGGCGTGACGATGAATTCCGGCCCATGCCGGCCGGCCGGCACCAGCATCATCGACGACGCCGACAGTTCATGCGACGGGAAGGCCTTGCCGGAAATCCGCGTGATGCCCTTGTTGGCCCAGTCCGAAATCGGCCGTGCGAGGTCCGGGCCTTCCTGTGCGCAGGAGACAGCGTCGGGAATCGACACCTCGAAGCCCCAGTCGCGGCCGCGCTGCCAGCCCTTCTTGACGAGATAGTTGGCGATCGACGCCAGGCTGTCCGGCACCGAATTCCAGATGTCGCGGCGGCCGTCGCCGTCGAAATCGACCGCATATTGCAGGAAGCTCGACGGCATGAACTGCGGCTGGCCCATGGCGCCGGCCCAGGAACCGCGCATCGCCGTCTCGTCGACGTCGCCGCTGTCGAGAATGTGCAGCGCCGCGATCAGCTCGCGTCTGAAAAGGTCGGGGCGCGACGACATGAAGGCCTTGGTCGCCAGCACATCAACGACCGGATAGGGGATCTTGGCACGGCCGAAGCCGGACTCACGGCCCCAGATCGCCACGACCACCGAGGCCGGAACGCCATAGGTGCGTTCGATCTTCTTCAGGGTCGACGCATGGGTGGAGGCAAGGCTGCGGCCGGTTGCCGCCAGTCCTTGCAGGCGCTTCTCCGAGAAGTAGCTGCCGGGCGAGGAAAACTCCGCCTGGCTCTGCTTCTGCTCTTTCGGCTTCGGGAAGCCGGGAGGCGCCAGATCCGGCAGGTCCCAGTTGAGCTTCACGTCGGCGAAGGCGGCCTTGAATGAACCGGCGGAAATGCCAGCCTTCTGCGCTTCCGGCCAGAGATCGCTCTGGAGCCAGGCGCGAAACTCCGCCTCGACATCCGCCTTCGTCGCGGCATGCGCGAACCCCAGCCAGCCACAGAGCAACAAGGTCGAAAGTGAAAGAAGTCTCAGCATAAGGCTTCCCTATCGGTTGGATCGCGGCGTTCGAAAATAGCGTCAGATCGACGTGCGGGCGCGAAGGGCGGCGGCCAGCGTGCCCTCGTCGAGATAGTCGAGTTCACCGCCAACAGGCACGCCATGGGCAAGCCGGGTGATCTTCACTTCCATGCCCTCGAGCTGGTCGGTGATGTAGTGCGCCGTGGTCTGGCCCTCGACCGTCGCATTCACGGCGATGATCAGTTCGCGGACGCCGCCATTGGCGACGCGCTGGACAAGTCCTTTGATGTTGAGGTCTTCAGGACCGACACCGTCGAGCGGGGAGAGCGTGCCGCCAAGCACGTGATAGGCGGCGTTCATCGCGCCGGCGCGCTCCAGCGCCCAGAGGTCGGAAACATCCTCGACGACGATGATGACCGACTGGTCGCGACGCTCGTCGGAGCAGACGGTGCAGGGATCGATCGTATCGACATTGCCGCAGCAGGAGCAAATACGGACCTTGCGGTGCGCCTCGCCCATCGCGTCGGCGAGCGGCCCCAGCAACTGGTCCTTCTTCTTGACGAGATGGAGGGCGGCGCGCCGTGCCGAACGCGGCCCGAGCCCCGGGACTTTTGCCAGGAGCTGGATGAGTTTTTCGATTTCGGGGCCGGTGACTCGTTTTGCCATGCGGCGCTTTTAGCCCATATCGAGCCCGAACGGAATCGACTTCGCACACTGCAGTGGGCCATCGCAAAGGGCACAGGAGAAATCGGCGTGCATTCGAGCAAGGCGCAATCTATTGTTGATTGCAGCAGATGGAGGCTCCGATGACCAATACGCCTTTCCGCTATGCAGCCCCCAGCGATGAATGCGATCTGATCATGAAAGGCGGCATCACCTCCGGTGTGGTCTTCCCGCGCGCCATTACCGAACTCGCGACCCGCTACCGCTTCATGCACATCGGCGGCACATCGGCCGGTGCGATTGCCGCCGTCATGACAGCGGCCGCCGAATACCGACGCCAAAGTGCCGCAACGGCGGACGAAAAGAACGCTGGCTTCGCGCTGATCGATGCGATGCCGAAGGAGCTGGCTGCCAATCTCCCGACCTTCTTCCAGCCATCGGCGGAAACAGCGCCGCTCTTTCGCGTCGGGATGGCGATGGTGCGAACGCAGGGAAACAAGGTGGTGGCGGCAGCTCTGGAGACCCTCAGGGTTTTTCACCTGGCGTTGCTTCTTGCCGCCCTCCCCGGCCTCGCGCTGATCGTCGCCGGCATCGCCGCGACCGACTGGGCGCTTGGCATCCTGGGGGCGCTCGTCGTCCTGATCGGCGCGATGGCGATGTTGACCTATCAGCTCTATCGCGCGGTCGCGGTGGTGTTGCCGGCCCACGACTTCGGCCTATGCAGCGGCCTGACCCAACCGGGCGCGAAGAAACCTGCATTCACCAACTGGATTGCCGAGCGGATCGAAGCCATTGCCGGCCCGGTTCGCTCCGACGGAGAAGCGCGGCCTTTGACGATCGGCGATCTAACGTTGAAGAGCGTCACCACCGATCTCTCTTCGCGGCGGCCTTACGAGCTACCCTTTGGCGACCGGGTGCACAATTACCGCAAGTCGGAATTCGAAAGGCTGTTTCCGCCGTCCATCATGAGCTACCTCCTGAAGGAGAGCAAACCACGCGACATCGTAGGGCCGGACGGCGTGCGGGATTACTACCAGCTACCGCCGGCAAGGAAGCTGCCGGTGGCGATCATCGCCCGCATGAGTCTCAGCTTCCCCGGATTGATCCGCGGCGTTCCACTCTATCGCTACGATTATTCCCTGCGCGCGGCAGCCCGGCGCGATCCGTCGACCCATATCCGCTGCCTGTTTTCCGATGGCGGCATCACCAGCAATTTCCCGATCCATTTGTTCGACGGACTACTGCCCGGTCGCCCGACCTTCGGTATTTCGCTGGCGAGTTACGATCCGAGGCGCCATGGAGAGGATGAGGACGGATCAGGTGGCAGCCGCGTCCACCTGCCGCGCCGGACGGCCGAGGGCAAGGCAACGCCAGTCTATCCGGTCAAGGGGCTCCTGGGGTTCGTCGGCGCTATCCTCGACACAGCCCGCAACTGGCAGGACACGCTACAGAGCCAACTCCATGGCTACAGCGAACGCATTGTCGAGGTGAGGCTCGACGATGCCAAGGAAGGCGGGCTCAATCTCGACATGGATGGAGAAACCGTGAATTTCCTGAGCATGCTCGGCGGCAAGGCCGGCGACGTCGTGCTCAAGAATTTCGACTTCAACGAACATCGATGGCGCCGGGCGATGACGATGCTGCCGACACTTTCCGAGTCGCTGCGCAAGCTGTCCAATCGTTACATGGAACCGGCGACCGAGCGCAGGATCGACTATCCGGCGATCCTGACGGAATACGATCCGACCGGCCTCGTCGGCGTTACAATGGCTGATCGCCTAGCGCTGAACGAGCTTACCCAGAAGCTCGCAGCCATAGGCGCCGAACTCGATCGGCGCCCGATTCCTCCACCTTCCAGCCAGAAGGTGGATCTCAGGATCACCGCCAGCATGGATACCAATCCACGCGGGGCGAACCCTCCGCGGCCGGACACGCCACCGGCGCCCAATCAATAGAGCGGGATGCGGAATAATGCGTGCGGTTTTCCGAACGCACCGCGCTCCAACTCGTTCAAACCGGTCAGAACGGCAGCTTCATGCCGGGCGGGATCGGCAGGCCGGCGGTCAGTTCGGCGGTCTTTTCCGCCTGGACGGCTTCGGCCTTGTCCTTGGCGTCCTTGTGGGCGGCGACGATCAGGTCTTCGAGGATCTCGACGTCGTCTTCCTTGAAGAGCGAAGGATCGATCTTCAGGCTCTTGAGGGTGCCCTTGCCGTCGAGGCGGACGGTCACCAGACCACCGCCGGACGTGCCGTCGACTTCGAGTGCGGCGATCTCCGCCTGCATCTTCTCCATCTTGGCCTGCATTTCCTTGACCTTGCCCATCATCCCCATGATGTCGCGCATCGTCGTCTCCTGTTTTTCTGTTTCTGCTCGCAGACGGGACTATTCGATGTCGTCGCCAGGGACGATATCGCCGTCGGCGGATTCGGCTGTAGCCGGAGCAACACTCTCGGCCTCTTCCTCGACGGCGCGAATGCGCACGTCGGTGATCTTGGCACCCGGAAAGCGGGCAAGAATGGCAGCGACATCGGGGTCCTGCCGTGCGTCGTTGACGCGCTGTTCCTGCGCCCGCTGTTCGGCCTCGATCAGCGTCGGCTCGCCGCGCTCGCGGCTGTAGCTGACGATCCAATGGATGCCGGTCCATTCCTTGAGCTTGACCGCGACTTCACCAAGCAGCGTCTTCGGCGCATCGTCGGAAACATTGACGTCGAGACGACCGGCCTCGATATGCACCAGCCGCAGGAAGCCGCGCACCAGCGTCTTCAGCTTGATGTCGCGGTTCTTGGCGCAAAGTTCGGCGATATCTGCGATCGAATTGACCGGAACCGACGGCTGCGGCTTGGCAGCTGGGGCCACCGCGGGTCGCTCCTCGATACGGCCGACGGTGACCGGCTGGGGTGCTGCATCCGGCACGGCGCGCAGCATCGTCGCGCCGTTGCTCGTCGGGCGCTGCACCGGCATCGCCTGCGTTGCCTGCGCCGAAATCGATCCTGAGGCGGAGGCCTGTGCCCCGCCGCCATTGCCGCCAACCGGCCCGGAACGGGCGCCGCCGCCTTCACCGCCGGAAAGCTCAAGCACGCGTCGCGCAGCCTCTTCCGGCGCCGGCAGGTGTGCGGCATGCGCCAGCCGGATCAGCACCATTTCGGCAGCTCCCGCCGGGCGCGACGAGCTTTCCGCTTCCGGAATGCCCTTGAGCAGCATCTGCCAGATACGCGAGAGTGCCGTGACCGCAACGCTTTCGGCGAAGACGGCACCGCGGGTGCGCTCGATCTCGCTCAGCGACTGATCGTTGACCGCCTCCGGCACATATTTCATGCGAGTGACAAGATGGGTGAAATCGGCGAGATCGGTCAGAACGACCGTCGGATTGGCGCCGGCTTCGTATTGCGCGGTAAATTCCTGGAGTGCGGCCGCAACATCGCCTTTGACGACATGGTCGAAGAGATCGACGATGCGGGCGCGGTCGGCAAGGCCGAGCATCGAGCGCACGGTCTCGACCTCGACCGCACCGCCGCCGTGCGCAATCGCCTGGTCGAGCAGCGACAGGCCGTCACGCGCCGAGCCTTCGGCAGCACGGGCGACCATGGCGAGCGCTTCCGGATCGAAGGAAACGCCTTCCTTGCCGAGGATCGTCGAAAACAGGCCGACGAGATCAGACGCGCTGATGCGGCGCAGATCGAAGCGCTGGCAGCGCGACAGAACCGTGATCGGAACCTTGCGGATTTCGGTGGTGGCGAAGATGAACTTCACATGTTCCGGCGGCTCTTCGAGCGTTTTCAACAGGCCGTTGAAGGCCTGGGTCGAGAGCATGTGCACTTCGTCGATGATGTAGACTTTATAGCGCGCCGATACCGGGCGGTAGCGAACCTGTTCGATAATCTCTCTGATGTCATCGATACCGGTATGCGAGGCGGCGTCCATTTCGATGACGTCGACATGGCGGCCATCCATGATCGCCTGGCAGTGTTCGCCCGGCACACGAAGGTCGATCGTCGGCCTGTCGGTCTCAGCGGTCTTGTAGTTCAGCGCACGGGCGAGGATGCGGGCGGTGGTGGTCTTGCCGACCCCGCGCACACCGGTCAGCATATAGGCCTGCGCGATGCGACCCGTTTCAAAAGCGTTGGTGAGCGTGCGCACCATCGGTTCCTGGCCGACCATCAGGTCGGAGAAATCCTTGGGGCGATACTTGCGCGCCAGAACACGGTAGGCGGCCGGTTTCTCAACGGATGAAATGGACGTGTCGTCGCTCATCGACCCTGCCGCTGTTCGAACTCTTGTCCCGACAGGACGGAAAAGGTGGGAGGCTGGCACGATGACCCGTGCCGGGGCTCGTTAGGGCTGCTTCCTTCCGGACCTGACCCGGTTGGCGAGTGGCTCGTCCACCACCAACCTCCCGGCTTCCATATCGGCAATATCGAAAGCAAATGCAAGCCAAGCCATCAAAAAACTGATATCGATATGCAAAACAAGGTGAATCCGTTGTCTTTGCCTGAGGAGAATGACTTGGCGACCTTCACTCTTGACGAGCGGCTCGAACGCGACGGCATCCCGATCGCCTCGATCGGCCTGTGTCAGATGCGGCTGATGAACGACCGCCGCTGGCCCTGGCTCGTGCTCATTCCGCAGCGTGAAGGCATTTCGGAAATCTTCGACCTGACCCCACTCGACCAGACGATGCTGACCTTCGAGACGACCATGGCGGCAACCGCCCTGAAGACGGTCACCGGCGCTCAAAAGATCAATGTCGGCGCATTGGGCAATATCGTTCGGCAACTACATGTGCATATCATCGCCCGCAACGACGGCGACCCGAACTGGCCGGGGCCGGTCTGGGGCTTCGGCAAGCCGGAGCCGTGGGACGAGAAAGAACATCGGGACTTCGCAGCGCGCATTCTGGAAAACCTCTGAACATGACGAAATCGATCTTTGACCTTCGTAGCCCGCATCCGGAGCCAAGCACTCTCGTCGCCTTTTCCGAAAACCATCTGGACCGCCAGTCGGAGCACCGCAGCGACGATTGCGTCGAGTTGGCGCTCAAGCACCCGGGCGCCCATTTCCTGGCCTTCTCGGGACCGAAGCTGATCGTCAAGCACGACGAGAAGATCATCGACCCGCTGTTTGCCCCTTACGAACTCGAAGGGCTCGAACCCGTGCTCGACGAGACCATCCTGCTCGGCTACCTGCCGAACGGCGAGCCACGGCTTGCCGTGCCGACGGGCTTGACCGAAGAGACGATCACTGAACCCTTCAAGATCGCCGATGGCCGCACGCTCTACCGGCAGCAGATGCTGCCGGAGGAACTGCTCGGCCAATTCGCCCAGGCCTCGAGCCTCATTACCTGGAACGCCAACAACCGCTTCTGCGGCCGCTGCGCCGGGCCGATGGAAGGCACGGCCGGCGGCTATCGCCGGGTCTGCACCGCCTGCGGCCACATGGTCTTTCCGCGAACAGATCCGGTCGTCATCATGATGACGATCGACCTTGAGCGCGACCTCTGCCTGCTTGGCCGCAGCCCACATTTCGCGCCGGGCATGTATTCCTGCCTTGCCGGTTTCGTCGAGCCGGGGGAGACGATCGAAAATGCCGTGCGCCGGGAAACGCACGAGGAGTCCGGCATCCACATCGGCCGGGTGCGTTACCATGCCTCGCAGCCCTGGCCGATGCCGCACACGCTGATGATCGGTTGTTACGCCGAGGCGAAATCGACCGTCATCAAGCGCGACGAGCAGGAGCTGGAAGACGTGCGCTGGTTCACCCGCGAGGAAACGATCGCGATGCTCGAACGCTCGACCGGCGTTGCCAATACCGGCGACGAGCATATTCCGCCGCCGAAGGGCGCGATCGCGCACCAGCTGATGCGCGACTGGCTCGCCTGGGACGAGCGGGCCTGAGGGCGACGGGTTACGAGGAGGGCCGACCGTGTCCCGCTCCGAACGGCTGCTGGATCTTCTGCAGGTGCTCCGGCGCTACCGCCAGCCGGTGAGCGGCCAGCGGCTGGCGGAAGAGACCGGTGTCAGCCTCCGAACGCTCTATCGCGATATCGCCAGTCTGCAGGCTCAGGGCGCCCATATCGAGGGCGAACCGGGGCTCGGCTATGTGCTGAAACCCGGCTTCATGCTGCCGCCGATGATGTTTTCCGCGGAGGAAATCGAGGCACTGGTGCTCGGATCGCGCTGGGTTTCAAAGCGTACCGACGACGATCTCGCAGGTGCTGCAGCAAACGCCCTTGCCAAGATCGCCGCGGTGCTTCCGGCCGAGCTTCGCGAGGAGCTGGACAGCTCGACCCTGCTCGTCGGGCCGAGCCCGCCGGCCACCAACGGCATCGACATTGCCGCACTCAGGCGGGCGATCCGCAACGAGCGCAAGGTGGAACTCGACTACGTGGACAATGATGGCAGTGCAACGCAGCGCACGATCTGGCCCTTTGCGCTCGGCTTCTTCGAGAACGTCCGCATGGTCATGGCGTGGTGTGAACTGCGCCTGGACTTCCGGCACTTCCGCGCTGACCGCATGCGCCGGATGACCGTGACCGAAGCGCGCTATCCTCGTCGCCGCCAGGTACTGATGAAGGATTGGCGCGCCAGCCAGGACATCGCCGCATCCAAGCGCCAGACGGTCGGCTCCTGACAACTCTCGATGCTGACAGAAGTTGGCAGCCACCACGCCTAGCCTGCAATTCCCCGCAACAAGGAGGAAACAACATGGCCAAGGCAAATCTCATCGTTCTTTATGTCAAGGACCCGCTGGCGAGCGTGGCGTTCTACCGGGATGTCCTCGCGCAGGAACCAAGCGTCACCTACCAGACCTTTTCGTCCTTCGAACTGCCCGGCGGCTTCACCCTCGGGCTCTGGGCCGAACATACGGTCGCGCCGGAGCCGACGGCATCAGGCCATCGCTCGGAACTGGCGTTCATGGTGGAGGATGAGGGCGCAGTGCGCGCGCACTACGAGAAATGGAAGGCGGAAGGGCTGCAGATTGCGCAGGAATTGACCGAGATGGATTTCGGTCCGACCTTCGTCGCGCTCGATCCGGATGGTCACCGGCTGCGCGTCCGCCTCTTCGATTCGTGATCGAGAGGACAGCGGCGCGTATCCCGCCAGCCCTACAGCGCCGCACGTCTTAGCAGACGTGCAAAGGTCGCTGCAGCACTTACATTGCCGCATATTTTTGTCCTTTGATCGGAACGATCAAAGGACACATGCAGACGCGGCGGGATACGCGAATGATGCGGATTAGCGGCCGTAAACGGCGGCCTGGATCTGCGAACGGGACAGACCGATATCGCTCAGTGCGTGATCGTCGAGAGCGTTCAGCTCGCGGATCGCACGGCGGGTCTTCGCATATTCCATGATCTTCTGACGGATCTTCATCTTTAACACTCCTTACGTGAACGAGCGTTAGATAGGCATTTGCCTAAAATTTGTGTACCGCCGCGATTGCAGATTAGGCATGCGCCAGACGCGTAGCCGGTTAACGAATTTTTGCCACTTTCTTACGTCGCGACACGATCGTTAAGCTGATGATTCCCGTTGCAAAACCGCGTTGGATCACGGCCGGAACGAAGGGGTGTTGCCACAGCCAATTCTATTAGCCAGGCTTGATAAACGAAGATGACGACATGCGAATGGGAGAAGATCGCAGCCTTTCAGATGCCGCCGGAATTCGATCGCTTCGAGCGCTGGATTGCAGATCAGGTGGGCGCGGGGATCGCCCTGGAGGTCCCGGTGAGGACATCTCGCGCGGGGAGCTTACCGGACGAAAAGTGGTATCGGCACCTTGCGTCCGGTGAGGTGTGGCGGCTCGTCTCGCCCGACTTTCCCTTTCGAGGAACTTTCGAGCAGGTCTGAGCCAAGCGTCAGAGCACGCCGCGCATCGGGTGCGCCTTGTAGGTGCCAAGGATGCGGACCTTCTCGGAGAAGAAACGCAGCTCGTCCATGGCGTGGCGCACGCCGATATCGTCGGGATGGCCTTCGATATCGGCGTAGAACTGCGTCGCCACGAACTTGCCGCCGAGCTGATAGCTCTCGAGCTTGGTCATGTTGATGCCGTTGGTCGCGAAACCGCCCATCGCCTTGTAGAGGGCCGCAGGAATGTTGCGGACATTGAAGACGAAGGTGGTGATGATCAACTCGTCGTCCGCGGAACGCCCTATGCGCTGTTCTTCACGGGAAAGCACGACGAAGCGGGTGACGTTGCTTTCGGTGTCCTCGACGTTCTCGGCGATGATCTCCAGACCATAGAGATCGGCGGCAAGCCGCGGTGCAAGCGCCGCCATCGAGCGGTCGCCCTTTTCGGAAACAAGCTTCGCCGCGCCGGCGGTATCGCCGGCGACGACCGGCTTCCAGCCATTGGAACGCACGATCTTGCGGCACTGGCCGAGCGCGTGGATGTGGCTGTGCACGGTGCGGATTTCGTCACGCGTGACGCCGGGCAGCACCATCAGCTGGAAACGGATCGGCATGAAGTATTCGCCGACGATGTGCAGCCGCGATTCCGGCAGCAGATGATGGATATCGGCGACGCGGCCGGCGATCGTGTTCTCGATCGGGATCATCGCGAGATCGGCGTCACCGTTCTCGACGGCGACGAAGGCATCCTCGAATGTCTGGCAGGGCAGCGGCTCCATCGACGGAAACATGTCGCGGCAGGCCATGTCGGAGTTGGCGCCGTAGTCGCCCTGAAAGGAAATCCTGTTGGTCTTGACGGTCACGGTAGCTTCCTTATTCGGGATGGCGGGCGGAAAGGATACGGCGGGCTTTTTCCAGCTCCACCGGCGTATCGACGCCGAGCGGAACCGAATCGACGATCTCGACGTCGATGCGCATGCCGGCCTCGAGCGCGCGCAGTTGCTCAAGCGATTCGCGGCGTTCGAGCACGGAGGGCTTTAGCGATACGAAGCGCTCCAGCGCCTGGCGGCGATAGGCGTAGAGACCGATGTGATGGTAGAGCGGCCCCTGGCCGTAGGGCGCGGTCGCGCGGGTAAAGTAAAGTGCGCGCAGGCGCGTGTCCGAAAGCGGCGAACCAACGACCTTGACGATGTTCGGATTGGTCTTTTCGCTCTCTTCGGCGATCGCCACCGTCAGCGTCGCGATATCCGTGCTGGCGTTTTCAAGCGGGTTCAGTGCGGCACGGATCGATGCCGGCTCGACCGTCGGCAGATCGCCCTGCACGTTGATGACGATCTCCGCTTCGCCGGTCGGGTCGGCCTTCTGCAGCGCTTCATAGATCCGGTCGGATCCGGACTGGTGATCGATGCGGGTCATGATCGCTTCGAAGCCGGCCTCCCGCACCACGTCGAAGACCTGCTGGTCGTCGACGGCGACGACCACGCGGCCGACGTCCGCTTCCTCGGCGCGTTTCGCCACCTGGACGATCATTGGCAGGCCGCAAATGTCGGCGAGCGGCTTTCCGGGCAGGCGAGTCGAGGCCATGCGCGCCGGAATGAGCACGATGGCTTTACCTGAATTTTCGCGATTCATGATCTGGCCTTCAAAAACCCCGCTGAAAGTGTCAATAAGTCTCAGTTAGGGGCCGATAATCACTGTTGCAACGCAGAGCCAAAAGACATAGGTTCCGCGCGATTTCAAGATAGGCCGGGTTTTTGTTTGCGCCGGTGGCAAAGGGAGCGTTTGCAGATGAATTCATATGTGAACATGGGCGTGGGTGCCTTTCTGGGGACGGTCTTCGTTCTGATGTCCGTGTCCATTGCATCGGAAGGCATTTTCCACTCCGAGGCTCCCGAGAAGGAAGGCTTCGCGATCGTTGCCGAAGAGGGCACGTCTGAAGCCGGCGCCGGCGGCGCCGCAGAAGTCGAAGTCGATATCAAGCCGCTGCTTCTCAAGGCCGATGCTTCTGCCGGTGAAGCCGTGTTCAAGAAGTGCGCAAGCTGTCACACCGCCGACAAGGGCGGCGCAAACAAAGTCGGTCCGAACCTCTGGGGCCTCGTCAACCGTCCGATCGCCTCGCATGAAGGCTTCAGCTATTCGGCCGGCATGAAGACCTTCTCCGAGGGCAGCAAGGTCGTCTGGGATTACGACCACCTGAGCTTCTTCATCGAAGCGCCGAAGAAGCACGTTCCGGGCACCGCCATGGGCTTTGCCGGCGTCAAGAAGCCGGACGAGCGCGCCAACCTGATCGCGTGGCTGCGCGAGCAGGCCGATTCTCCGGCTCCGCTGCCGGATGCGGCTGGCGGCGCTGCCGAAGCGGCACCGGCTGCTGGCGCCGAAGGCGCAAAGCCGGCAGAGGCTCCGGCAACCGAAACCAAGCCGGCTGAAGGCCAGGCCGCTCCGGCGACGGAATCCAAGCCTGCCGAAGGCCAGCCGGCACCGGCGCAATAAGCTTAGCGGTTGGAAACAACCCATTCGAAAGGCCCGGCTCGCGCCGGGCCTTTTGCATTTGCGGGGCACGGTGACGCGACACATCCACGCGAATCGATAGACGGGATTTCGCTCCTCCCGAGGAAACACTTCCCGAAGTTCCGAAGCAGTCACACCAGCAGATAGGCCCAGACCGAAACGCTGACGACGCCGAGCGCGGTCGTCAATGTGATGGTCGAGGAGGCGAGTGCGTGGCCGACGTTGAAATGGTTGGCGATCAGCCAGGCGTTGACGCCGGTTGGAACGGCCGATGTCAGCACCAGCGCCGTCGTCCAGTTGTCGTTGAGGCCAAGCAGGTGGCAACTGGTGAACACGACCCCGGGCATGACGAGGAGCTTCAGCACACTCGTAAAGGAAGCAAGACCGAGATTGCCGGCAAGGCCGTATTTGTCTAGCGCCATGCCGATCGAGATCAGCGCTGCCGGCGCCGCCATCGAGGCAAGCTGATCGACGACAGTCTTCACAGGTCCGCCAAGCGGCTGGCCGACGAGATGAAACGCTGCGCCGCAAGCAAGCCCGATGACCAGCGGATTGCGCACCAGGTTGCGGCCGACGCCGGCGAGAAGATGCAACGGGCTTTGCCCTGGTTTGCCGCTTGCACGGCGCTCGGCACGCTCCATCAGCAGCGTGCCGGCGATCATCATGACCGGCAGATGGACGGACAGCAGGATCGAAATCGCCACTATTCCCTCCTCGCCGACGATGCGTGAAACCAACGGCAAGCCGATGAACACGGTGTTGGCGAAGGCCGAGGAGACGCCGGCAAGAACGCCCATGCGTGGGTCACGCCGGAAGATGAGCGTTGCAGCCAGATGCCCGGCCGCCCAGGTGACGGCAACGCCGGAAAAGTAGGCGACCCAGAGCGGCCAGGGCGAACCGTCCTTGAAATCCGCTTCGGCAATCGTGCGAAATAATAGAACGGGAACGGCAACACGAAAGACGAAGTCGCCGAGCGCTTCGCCGACAGCCGGTTTCAGATAGCCTGACCGAACCAGCAGCCAGCCGGCAAGGATCAGGACGAAGATGGGCAGAACGTTCTGGAAGATGTCGGACATGCGCAGGCCTTGGGATGGGACTGCCAGCAATAACCGCGTTCACGCCAGGATCGCAAGCGCGGCGCGGCAGAGCACTTTCAAGGGAACCTTCGCAGACCGCAGGCGTTCGGGAAGAGCATGAGGAACATGCCATGCCGCCAGATAAGCCCATTTATGCCCATGGAGACGACGATCCGCATCTGACGGATGACGCGCTCGCCGACAAGGTGCTGCGCTTCATCCAGTATGCCGCCCTGGTCGACACGAGCCGCATCTCGGTGATGGCGCTTGGCGGGCTCGTCGTTCTTTCCGGTGAGGTCGCGAGCGAAACGGACGTCGCCTGCGCCGGGGATGCGGCGGCATCGGTGATCGGTGTTGCCAGCGTCGAGAACCGGCTGAACGCGAAGCCGGGCGACGCCGACCCGCATGCCTGAGCGGTGATCCGACGGGTTGCCACGTCAAAAGCCGAATGATAGGACATGCGCCACTATTGATGTCGATATGGGCCTGGCATTGCCGTCAGCCTGCAGGAGCCGCAGATGAGGACCGACGAGTCAGCAACCAGGTAAGCCGCAACAACGGTTTGAAAAAGTTGTTGCGGCGTCTGTCGGCTCACACTCCCAAGATTTGATGAAGTGGCAGATCGCCGCCGAATGTTACCCATTTGCGCGGATGTTTCATCATGCCCGATCATAACTTGCCCACCTGGCCCTATACGCTGCCGGCGGCTCTGCTGCTGATGGCGCCTTTCGATATCCTGGCGTCGCTCGCCATGGACATCTATCTGCCTGTCGTGCCGGAAATGCCCGGCATTCTCGGCACGTCGCCGGCAATCGTCCAGCTGACGCTGAGCCTCTACATGCTCATGCTGGGCTTGGGACAGGTGCTCTTCGGCCCGCTCTCCGACCGGTTCGGCCGCCGTCCGGTGCTTCTCGGAGGCGCGACTTTGTTTGCACTGACGTCATTGCTGCTGGCGGTCACCACCTCAGCGCCGGTCTTCGTGGCACTCCGGCTTGCGCAGGCGGCGGGCGCCTCGGCGGCGCTGGTCGCGACCTTCGCGACGGTGCGGGACGTCTATGGCGCACGTCCGGAAGGCGTCACCATATACGGCCTCTTCAGCGCCATGCTGTCCTTCGTTCCGGCGCTCGGACCGATTGCCGGCGCGCTGATCTCAGGCGCTCTCGGCTGGCAGGCGATCTTCCTGACGCTCGGCGTGCTCGGTCTTACCGCGCTCGGCCAGGCGCTGCTGCGCTGGTCGGAAACCCGGCCAATCCCTTCCGGCAACGGGAAGCCCAGCTTTAAGCCCATTCTCAGGAACGGCGCGTTCTGGACCTATACGCTCGGCTTCAGCACGGCGATGGGCGCGTTCTTCGTGTTCTTCTCGACCGCGCCGCGCCTGCTCATCGATCGCGCCGGCTATTCGCAGTTCGGCTTCAGCCTCGCCTTCGCGACGGCGGCAGTGGTGATGATCCTGACCACGCGCTTC
This sequence comes from Ensifer sp. ENS10, assembly GCF_014852025.1. Taxonomy (NCBI): domain Bacteria; kingdom Pseudomonadati; phylum Pseudomonadota; class Alphaproteobacteria; order Hyphomicrobiales; family Rhizobiaceae; genus Ensifer; species Ensifer sp. ENS10. The sequence continues at coordinate 107,530 of NZ_JACVAS010000001.1, read as the reverse complement.
GCCAAGGGTTTCGTCGGCCGCTACGGGATGTCCGGCTGCCTCATGCGCGGCATGGCAGCGCTGATCCTTGGCGGGCTGTTGCTTGCCGCCGGCGAAGTCTTCACGACACCCTCCTTCGCAAGCTTCGTGCTGCCGATGTGGGTGATCGCCGTCGGCATTGTCATGAGCGCCTCGGTGACTGCGAACGGCGCGCTGAAGGCCTTTGACGCGATCGCCGGAACGGCGGTGGCGCTCTACTTCTGCATCCAGAGCGTGATCGTCGCCGTCGTCGGCACCGGCGCCGTTCTGTTTCTGAAGGGCTATACGGCCTGGCCGCTCGTCGGCTACTGCCTGGTGATGGCGACGGTCACGCTCCTGGCGCTGGCGCTCCTGAACCGACGTGGAAGACAATAGCTGCCATGTACCTCCCGGAGCGGTTGCCTGCTCCGGGAGGTATTCAGCCAACCGGTCCGGCGGCTGCCAGCAAGACCGCAAGATGCCTCTTGACCTCGCCCCTGGGGCAGGCCCCAGACTTGTCTCATGACCGATTCTTTTTTCCTCGCCGGCCGTTTCGGCGCTGCCACAAGACTGTCGCCGAAGGCGCTCCGGCTCTATGTTGAGCAGGGCCTGCTCGTGCCCGCCCACGTCGATCCGGTGACCGGCTACCGCTACTACGCCGCCGAGCAGGCGGGCCGCGCCCGCTTGATCGCAAGGCTGCGGCAATTGGGCCTGCCGATCGCCCGAATCGCCCGCCTGATCGAGCTTCAGCCCGAAGTGCGCCTCGCCGAACTTCGCGCCTGGCTGGAGGTACAGACCAAACGGCTCGAGGAGCAGAGCGAGCTGGTGCAGGCGATCTTCCGGCAATCGTCCGGCGGCGATGATCCGCTGATCAAAGCCGTCCGCGTCCGCGACACTGCCCCTTCGAAGATCGTCTATCGGCAGGGTCATGTGACGGTCGATGCGCTCGACGCTTTCACGGAAAGCGCCGAAGCGGCGATCCGCAGCTACCTGGCACTATGCGGCAAGGACGACGATGGGCCGATGACGCTGCATTTCCACGAGCCCGTGAACCATGATGGCAAGGGCCTCGTCGAGGTCGCGATCGGCTACACCGGCAGCCTCGAACCGTCAGGTGATCTGCGCATGCGACTTCAGCCGGCTGGGCGCGAAGCATTCCTGCCGGTGTCCGAGACGTTCGAGACCTTTCCGGCGGTGCTGCGTGTCTACGACGCGATCGAGGCCTGGTTCGAGCACAGCAACGATCTCAATTGTTTCGGCAGCCCCTACGAAATCTACCCCGGCAGCGGCGACGCCCGTTTCGATGTCGCCTATCCCATCGTGCCTTAACAAGCCTCCCTTCACATCCCCCCTCAATCGCTCAAGGGTTCCATCCGATGCAGCACGTTCCCTATGTGGGCTCCGGCCCCTATTGCTACGCCAATTCCTTCGCCATGATGTTCGGCGAGGCGGCGCCCTCGCCCGCCGTCATCGAATTTGCCACAAGCAGCCCGTTCGGAATGCAGCTCATCGGCGGCTCGCTGCCGTTCTTCGACCCCTATGGCTGGGACCCGGAAGCCGGGTTCGACGGCGCGCTTGCTGCGCTCGGCTGGACCTCGGAAGTCAGCAAGGGTGACGATGCCGAGGACGCGCTTTCTCGCCTCCGGTCGACGCTCAAGGATGGCCCGGTCTGGGTCGGCCCGGTGGAAATGGGACATCTCCGCCATCAGCCCGGCATGACCGGGCCGATCGAGGCCGACCACTATGTCGTAGTCCTCGCGCTCGACGAGGAGCGGGTGCTGATGCACGATCCGCAGGGCTACCCCTACGCCTCGCTGCCGATCAGTGATTTCATGGCGGCCTGGAGCGCGAAGACGCTCACCTACGGCGATTCTTTCACGATGCGGTCGGGCTTTTCGCGGGTGGCGGAGGTCTCGGAGGTGGACGGGATCCGGGCCTCGATCCCGGCCGCGATCCACTGGCTGTCGATGGTTACGGATCGAGCGATGCCGCCTAGGAGCCTCGGCAATGCCGAGGCCGCCGAAGCGCTGGCGGCGCGCATCGAGGAACGCTGTGACAAGGGCTTGCGGGCGCACCTGATCCATTTCGCCGTTCGCGTCGGCGCCCGCCGTGCGGCTGACGCCGAAACCTGCCTCGAGCGCGCCGGCTTTGCCAAGTCCGCCGCCGTTGCCGGCGAACAGGCGCGACTCATCGGCGCGCTGCAATATCCGTTGGTCTTGCGCAGAGATGCGGAAGCGGCGGAAGCCCTGCGGCGGCTGGCTCCGACCTACGATCGGCTGCTCTCCGCCCTGCGAGGCGGAGACTGATTCCAGCAACACGCAACTCCGGACGGAAAACCGCTTCGCACTTTTCCTGGAATTGCTTCACTTGGCACGGGCGCAATTCCGGACGGAAAACCGCTTCGCACTTTTCCTGGAATTGCTTTAGGCAATGAGCTCGGAGAAGCTCTTCGGCCGCTCCGACTTGGCGTCGCGTACGGTTGCGTAGTGAAGTCCGACGACACCGTTGTCGTAGTGTTCGCTGCCGATCAGCTGCAGTTCGTTCTTATCCCTCAGCCGGGCGAACCACGGTTCACCCGGCGAGACGACGGGATAGACGAAGAAGTGGTAGCGATCGACCAGCCCGAGGCCGATCACCGTCTGCGCCAGGCTGGCGCCACCCGAGAGATGGATATCGCCGCCGGGCTCAGCCTTCAGCTCCATCAGGTAGCGCGAAAGTGCGGCGTCGTCGGCAGCCACGACCTGTTCGGCATTGTGCCAGGGGCTGATTGCCTGCTCACCGGTGCGGGAGAACACAATCTTGCGGGAGTCGTGCATGCGTTTGGCCATCACGCGATTGGTCTCGCCGTTGACCTCATCGTTCAGCGCGCCGGGCCAATAGCCGACCATCTCCTCGTAGGTGGTGCGCCCGACGAGTACCGTGTCGTAGCCGGCATAGAGGCGGTCGATCGCCCGGTACTGCTCATCGACCACCGTGCCCATCCAGGCAAGCGGATCGTCGAGGCGGCCATCGAGCGTCGTCATCATCTGCAGGACGATGTTGCGCATGTCTTCGCCTCCTTAATGGGTTTGCTCGACGAGCCGGGCCAGTTGCTCCGCCACCGTTCCCCAGCCGTCGTGGAAACCCATCTCCTCGTGCATCTTCCGGTCCGCGCCGTTGCGGTGCATCACGTGGGCGGCGTACTCAGTGCCGGCCGGATGGTCGCTGAGCGTGATGATTGCCGTCATGAAGGCGTTCTCGGCCGGCCGCCAGCCGGCAACGAGCGTATCGGTGAAGACGATGCGCGAGAGTTCGTCGACCGCGAGGAAGCAGGCATTGATATGCGGCACGAACTCGCCGCCGCCTTCGCTGATCCGGGTCACGAAGCCGCCGCCCGGCTTCAGGTCCATATCGATCACCTTGCATATTGCCGGCGCCGGGACCCACCATTGCTCAAGCCGGGTCCGATCGCTCCAGGCGCGCCAGACGGTCGCGCGCGGCGCCTTGATGATGCGTGCCATCGTCAGGTCGAGTTCGGGATCTGGAGAGCGGATCATGTCATTCCTCCTCGTGTTCAGTGACGAATTTTTCCAGCCGGTCGGCACGGCCTTCCCAGAGCGCGCGCTGCGCCGAAAGCCAGGTCTCGACCACGGCGAATTGCGCCTTCTCGATGGCGCAGGTCCGCACCCGGCCCTGCTTGTGCGTGCGGATCAGGCCGCTGCCTTCCAGGAAGTGGATGTGCTTCATGAAGGACGGCAGGGCCATGTCGAAGGGTCTGGCGAGATCGCTGATGCTCGCCGGGCCGCCGCCGAGCCGCGAAAGCACGGCGCGCCGGGTGGGATCGGCGAGCGCCTGAAAGATCACGTCCAATCGGCCTGAATACTGTTCCATAAGGCTAAGTATCATGACCAAACACTTAGCGCAACAGCTAACTATTGAAGTCCTCCCCGACAGGCTCGAGCCAATTTGTCTCACGGCGCCGTGCCGTCGACCGCAGGTCGAGAGCCGAGACCATTTCCCCATTTCCCGCTGATATGTTTTACTTGCTGCACTTTGCGGGATCGACAAAGGTCAGGGGCCAAAGCTCGAATGATGCGCTTTCTTGTGTTCGCGGTCGCCGCGCTCATCGCATTCGACGGGAATGCAGCAGAGCAGAATTTCCCCGCCGATGGCGGTCTGATTTATTTCAACATGCCGACCGGCAACATCGGTTGCCAATACACGCCAGCCGGTGGCTCCGATGTTTATGTCCCGGAGGACGGCGGCCCGGAACTTGGCTGTGACCGCATCGAACCGACCTATCAGAGGTTCATTCTGGGAAAGGCGGGCAAGGCCCGACGATTCCAGAACGCGGGCGATACAGCATGCTGCGACGGCTCCCATATCCTGAGCTACGGCAACAGCTGGAAGAAGGGGCCGTTTAGCTGTCGGTCCAGCAAGACCGGGCTCAGCTGCGAGCGCAGTGACGGCCACGGTTTTTACATCAGTCGATCGAAGACCGACGTCTATTAGAGCGGCAGCAGGAAAGGTGCATACGGTTTGCCGCGCGCCCTGACTTCTGGTTGATGGCCAGAGCGGGTTTGGTCGCAATCCTGTCGCGTTAGCGCTGACGAGGCCAGCAAGGGGTCGCCGCAGCACGCGGTAGCTCGATCCGGCAGAAGATCAGCGCTCGCCTATCTCCTGCAGAAAAGTCTCCAGGACGCTGCGGCTCTGCGCCAGCTTTTCCGTCTTCTCTTCGACAAGCCGGATCTGCTCGTGCAGGGTGACGCGCAGTTCGTCGCAGGGCTCAAAGATCGGACCTTCTCCGCGAACGCACGGCAGGAACTGCAGGATCGTCGGAAGGGTCATGCCGCCGGCGCCCAGGAGTTTGATGCGCTCGACGGTTCTCACCTCCGCCAGATCATAGTCGCGATAGCCGCTTTCGGTGCGTCCAGGCTTCAACAGCCCTTCGGCTTCATAGTAGCGCAGCATCCGAATGCTGACGCCGGTGCGTTTCGACAGCTCGCCTATTTTCATTCCGGTCCCTTCGCCTCGCCCTTGACTCTGACAGCGCTGTCAGACCTTAGACCTATTGGCTCCTTCATGTGAACACACCCAGGAGCAAGACCATGCCGAACGAAACAAGCCTCTATCCCGCAGCGCTCAACGGCCGCCCGGCCAGCGCTGCCGATCTGATCCCCTTGGCTTTTGCCGGCTTCGCCCACTTCACCGCAATTCAGGTCAGGGACTGCAAGATCAGAGGTCTGGACCTGCATCTGAAGCGCCTCAGCAACGCCTCTCTCTCCTTCTTCGGCCGCGCGCTGCCCGACGAAGAGTTGCGCGCCCACATCAAACAGGCAATCGACGCAGGTCCGGCGGAGGGTACGGTCGAGCGTGCGCTCATATCCGGCCGGGTCCGCGATCGCCCCCTTGGCGTATCGCTGCGACGTCCGGTCCCAGAAACGCGCGTCACTCGCCGTCTTCATGCTGCCTGCTCCCCAGAGCGCGACCAGATCTCCTCGGCACGGTCGAGGCCGGAGCCACGCCGGTCAAGGGATTCCGGCTACCGCGCAATCGTCAACAAATGGCGGAGATCGGACGGTCAATCAGCGAAGGCCCCTTCGCGCTAGGCCAGACGAACCCAATCGACGGTTTCAAGCACATAGGGCGCGAAGAGAAAGTCGCGGATCGCAGCGATCTCGTCCTCGCGCCAATCGAGAAGAACGAAATGCGCAGGCATCTCCATGGGCCCGGCGCTGTCGAAAACCAGCATGACCGGACGCCCCTCGATCGCACCGAGCGCGAACCGCCACCTCGTCTCCTCGGCATAGCGGGTGAAGTAGCGGCCAATGCCCTCACGGCCCTCCAGCCTCAGCCTGTTGACGAGCTCGAGCTTGACGTCTTCGGCCAGCATGGCGCGGATCGCATCGAAATCGCCCCCCTGAAACAGGCGCACATAGGTCGCCATCTTCTGCCGGTTGGCATCGGACATCAGCGGCAGCCGCATATCGTCCGGGCGATCCGCCAGTTGCCGGAGCGACGCGCGTCCGCGCTGGAGCGCCGACTTGGCAGCCGCCGGCGTGCAGTCGGCAATATCCGCGATTTCTTCGACCGAATGTCCGAGCACATCCTTGAGAATCACGGCGCAGCGCTGAAGTTCAGGCAGCTGCAGGAAGGTGTGAAAGCCGACCGCAACGATGTCCGCTTCGGGCAGCCGTGCGTCCTCCAGATCATCGCGCAGCGGAACGACCCTGTGCCGGGACCGCCGGCGCAGGAAATCGAGGCTGGTATTGTGGGCGATGCGAAGCAACCAGCCCTCGATATTGTCCACGACCACACCGTCCGCCCGCGCCTGCAGGGCCTTGATCAAGGTATCCTGCAGCACGTCCTCGCCGTCCACGGCCGAGCCGGTCATGCGCGCGCAATAGCGATGCAGCCGCGGCCTGAACTCGCGCAGGCGATCCTCGAAATCTTCCACGTTCATGTATCGAGCTCCATGGGCGCATTTCCAGGCGTCAGCCCATCGGCGACGACGGCACGATAACGCGGGTCCAAAGAAATGTCCGCCGCCTTCCGGCCACTGTCGGCGGGCGTCGGCGGCGGATCGACATCACCTGTTATCGCTGAACACGGCCTCGCCCAGGATCGACTCAAGGCTTGCCAATTCCAGGATCTGCGGGAAGTAGGCCTTCATCCGGGGATCGGCCCGCATCGCCTCAATGGCCGCCGGCGTCTCCCATTCCGAATAGATGATGACGCTGGCGCCGTCCTTGGCGGCGATCAGCCGGCTTGTGTGCCAACCGCCGAGCGTGCTGATCACGGTTTCGATGTTGCGCTTCAGGAGCGCAATCAATTGCGCCTGCTTGCCGGGTTCGACCTTCAGCAGATTGACGAGTGTGACAGGTTCGGTGGTCATCAGCGTGTCTCCTTTGCTACGGACACAGCAAAGACGAACCGGAGAGGCGAAACGGATCGCGCCGAAGAAGATTTTTTGCGGGTTGGCGCCAAGCGGGTTGGCAACGTCTTGATATTGATCGCTGTGGCAAGGGAGAGAAATGGCGGACAGAGAGGGATTCGAACCCTCGATACGCTTTCACGTATACACGCGTTCCAGGCGTGCGCCTTCAACCACTCGGCCACCTGTCCATCCGTCAGCAGCCGATGGTCAATCCGGCTGGATGGGAAGGGCGGGGCCCTTCGGTGTCGACCGGTGTAAACCGGCGGACGCGCGTCTATATACCGATGATTTGCTTGGGATCAACTGCTTTCTGACAGATTGTTGACATCTTGTGAAACGAGCGGCCCGTCGTCCCCATTGTGCATACCAGGCGGCACGCTTATCTCTTGCGCCGGGACGAGTGTCACGTCCCGGCAGCGTCCAGATGCCAGCTCGGCTCTACTGCGATCCCCGCATAATTTCGCCACTGGGCCTTGTCCGAGACCCCTGCGATCGAAGAAGATGCCGCCGGGGCGTTGCGCTTGACCATGACATGACGCGACCAGTGACATGAAGGGATAATTGGACCGATGCGGTTTCTACTAAGGCTGGCGAGCGCCGTCGTGTTGTTTGCCGCCGTGCTTGCCGGCGCCGTCGACGCGATTCAGTCGGTCGCCGCATCGGAACTGGTGATGACCTCGCTTGGCGACGACCTGGAGGCGCTGGGCGCCGACACGGCGAGCTGGATCCAGTTTGCGCAGCGTTCCGATACGGCGCAGACGATCTGGCATTCGGTGCTGCATTGGCTGCTGATGCAGCCGGCCTTCGCCGTGCTGGCGCTGCTCGCGCTCGTTCTGTGGATGGTCGGTTACAAGAAGCGGCCGGCCGCGGGCCGCTTCGCCGCCTGATTTTTAGCGGAGCCCGTCTCTGCACCGACGAGGAGTATGCTGATGTTCCTGATCGACATGTTCAACAAGAAGACGATCATGCCCGATGCGCAGACAGCGCTGCCGGGTCGCGACGAGGCGATCCCGACGGCCGAGACGCATTTCGTCTCCGGGCGGCCGCTGAATGGCCCCTACCCCGACGGCACGAAGCAGGTCCTGCTTGGCATGGGCTGCTTCTGGGGCGCCGAACGGCTGCTCTGGAAGATCCCCGGTGTCTACGTGACGGCTGTCGGTTACGCTGGCGGGCTGACACGGAACCCGACCTATCAGGAGACGACCACCGGGCTCACAGGCCATGCCGAGGTGGTGCTGGTCGTCTATGATCCAGAGACGGTTCCGCTTGCGACCCTGCTCAAGACTTTCTTCGAGGAGCACGACCCGACCCAGGGCATGCGCCAGGGCAACGATATCGGCACCACCTACCGCTCGGCAATCTACACCTATGACGACGAGCAGCTGGCGGAGGCCAAGGCCGCGCGCACCACTTTCCAGGCGGCGCTGAAGTATTCCAACCATGGCGGCACGATCACCACCGAGATCGGCAAGGCCGGCCCATTCTACTTCGCCGAGGACTACCACCAGCAATATCTGGCGAAGAACCCGAACGGCTATTGCGGCCTGCGCGGCACCGGGGTGAGTTGCCCGATCGGGTACTAGGGCGCCGTGCGTTCGACTGACGCACAAAGGACGCTCTAGCACTTTGATTCTAGAGCATCTTTCCGCCTCCGGTGGTTCCACTCGAGAGCGGGATGCTCTAGACAGGCCGATGTGCTTGGCCTCAATCGACCCAAACCTTCACCAGATCGTTTCGTGTAAACAAGCGCTGGATGCGGGCGGAGAACCGCACACACTTTTCCTCATCCCGCTCCGACACCGGGGGCCGCTTTGGCCCTCTCGAAAGCAAGCGCGATACCCACAACCCAGAGGTCGCGCCGGATGGGCGCGCACACTTGCCGGCGATCTCAAAAGCGCAACAGAACCGGTGCCTTACGGGTACCGGCTTCTGTGGCTTGTATTTTTACCATCTGAAAAATTTTGAGTGTTTTTTTGCCGTGACCGTGCAAGGATGCGCCACCCTAGCCCCAAGGAGAAGGGGGTGGGTTCCGCAGACAGGTTCCGTCGGGGAGCCGGCGGGAGGACCCAATAAGATCAATAGCGACAACAGGGCTGCACAATGAAAAAAACCATTCTCGGTCTCTTTGCCTTTTCGATGATGTCCGCGACGGCACTGGCCGCCGACATCAAGCCAGCGATCATCTACGATCTCGGCGGCAAGTTCGACAAATCCTTCAACGAGGCTGCCTTCAACGGCGCCGAAAAGTTCAAGACGGAATCGGGCGTCGAATACCGCGAGTTCGAAATCGCCAACGATGCCCAGCGTGAACAGGCGCTGCGCCGCTTTGCGAGCGACGGCAACAGCCCGATCGTCATGGCCGGCTTCAACTGGGCGGCTTCGCTCGAGAAGATCGCGCCGGAATACCCTGATATCAAGTTTGCGATCATCGACATGGTCGTCGAGAAGCCGAACGTCAAATCGGTCGTCTTCAAGGAACAGGAAGGCTCCTACCTCGTCGGCGTTCTCGCCGGCCTCGCTTCGAAGTCGAAGACCGTCAGCTTCATCGGCGGCATGGACGTTCCGCTGATCCACAAGTTCGCCTGTGGCTACGTTGGCGGCGCCAAGTCGACCGGCGCTGACGTCAAGGTTCTGGAAGCCTACACCGGAACGACGCCGGACGCCTGGAACGACCCGGTCAAGGGCGGCGAAATCGCCAAGTCGCAGATCGACCAAGGCTCGGACGTCGTCTACCACGCAGCCGGCGGCACCGGCGTCGGCGTTCTGCAGGCAGCAGCAGATGCGGGCAAGCTCGGCATCGGCGTCGACTCCAACCAGAACGGCCTGCAGCCGGGCAAGGTCCTGACCTCGATGCTGAAGCGCGTCGACGTTGCCGTCTATGAAGCCTTCACGGCGGCCAAGAACGACAAGTTCGAGTTCGGCATTTCCAACCTCGGCCTCAAGGAAGATGGCGTCGGCTATGCGCTCGACGACAACAACAAGGCACTGATCACGCCTGAGATGCTCGACGCAGTGGAAAAGGTGAAAGCCGAAATCATTGCCGGCAAGGTCGAAGTTCACGACTACATGAGCGACGAGTCCTGCCCCTACTAAGAGCAGCACTTATGTAAATAGAGAGGCCGCCGGTTCGTTGGACCGGCGGCCTTTTAATTTCCGTTTGCCGTGGCGCTCGATCAGTAGTGCGGCGGCCGGGTGATCGCCGGCGCATCGAGCGATTGCTCCTCGAGCGACAGGAAACGCTCGGTCAGCCGGTCGAGCTTGGCGCGCGTCTGTTCCACCACCTTCCATTGCTCGGCAAGCTGATCGGAAAGTTCCTCGATGGTCTTGGCCTGGTGGGCCACCGTTTCCTCGAGGTGGGTGATCCGTTCGTCCGTCTTGTTCATGTCCGCCAACTCCGTCCTGCCACGCGCCGGCGCGCCCGCGCAGCACAATGGGATCTTGCCGGCAGATTGGCCATAGCCGGCATCATGTCAAGCAAGAGCCTCTCAGGCCTTCGCCGCCGCACTGCCCGAGAGCGAAAATCCGGGATCCTTTGCCGAAAGCCGCTTGTGCAGATGCACCATCAGTCCGGCAGCAAAGAGCGGCGTCAAAAGGTTGACGAACGGCACCGCCAGAAAGGCCGCGAGCAGAAGGCCGGCGAGAAAAACGGTGGAACGGTGCTTCTCGCGGAAGAGCCGCGCCTCCGCCGGTGCACGATAGCGCATTGCCGCGAACTCGAAGAATTCGCGGCCGAGCAGATAGCCGTTGACCAGAAAGAAGGCGACGAGATTGACGCCCGGAACGAGCAGCAGGAAGAGCGCCAGCAGGTTGCCGAGGATGACAACGCCGAGAAACTTCAGCGATCCGGCGATCGCCTCGCCAAGCGGCAGCGGCCGGCCCTGCGGCTCGCTCGGATAGTCCCGCTTCTCGATCACCTCGGCAACATCGTCGAGGAAGAAGCCGGCGATCAGCGCGGTGACGGGGGCCAGAAGCAAAGCCAAGGCGAGCGCCAGCCCGAGGCTCGCGAAGATGCCGACGACGAAGGTCAGCCAACCGGCCCAGACGGGCGTGCCTGGCATCAGCGTATCGATCCACGGCAGCGCCAGCCAGATAAACACTTCGCGCACCGCAAACCAGAGCGCGACGAGCGCCAGTATCGTCAGGCCCAGCACCTTCCAGAAAACCGATCGGGTCTCGGGCGCAAGGAGATTGGCAAGCGAAAGTCGCGCCGCGTCCAAGATCATCATCGCTCTCCAGTATGGCCCAAGGTTCGATGATGCATGTAGGCAGGGGCACCACCAGCGACAAGACACACGCGGCGGAAGCCAGTCTTTATGCAAGATTCACGCGCCTCGTCTAAGGGAAGCATGGAAAACGCCAAGGGCGGCGATATTGTAGACGTAGCGGACAGCAGCCGCAGGCAAGAACAGCATTCCGCGGAGGATGACATGACAGAACAAAAGACACTCGCCAGCCTTTCCGTGCTGGTGCAGAGCGGCAAGCTGGACCCCGTGGACCTCGCCAAGCAAACCTATGCGGCGATCGACGCACACGGCGACTATGCCATCTTCGTCGAACTGACGCCTGAGCGCGCGACGCGGGATGCCGAGGCCGCCTCGAAACGCCTCAGGGCGGGACGCTCGCTCGGCCTGCTCGACGGCCTGCCGGTCGCGTGGAAGGACCTCTTCGATGTGGCCGGCAGCGTCACGACCGCCGGCTCGAAGGTGCTGCAGACGCACGCCCCGGCGAGGAGCGACGCTCCGGTCGTTGCCGCCGTTGCCGCAGCCGGCATGGTCAGCGTCGGCCGCACCAATATGAGCGAGTTCGCCTTTTCGGGCCTTGGCATCAACCCGCATTACGGCACGCCGAGGAACCCCGCGGCCACCGACGTTGAGCGCATTCCCGGCGGCTCGTCGTCAGGCTCGGCGGTCGCGGTCGCGGCCGGGCTGGTGCCAGCAGCCATCGGCACCGATACCGGCGGGTCCGTCCGCATCCCCGCGGCGATGACCGGCATTGTCGGTTACAAAGCAACACGCGGCCGCTACACGATGAAGGGCGTCTTTCCGCTGGCTGAAAGCCTGGATTCGCTTGGGCCCCTTTGCCACACGGTGCAGGACGCCGTGTGGGTGGACGCTGCCATGCACGGGCTGACGGCTCCGACCGTGCGCCGCGCCGACCTTTCAGGCGTCGCGCTGGTGATCCCGGAAACGGTGGTCTTCGACGATGCGGAAACGGAAGTCGTCGAGGCGTTCGAGGATGCCATCAGGCGGCTCGAGAAAGCCGGCGTTGCTATCAGCCGCCGCGCCTTCCCGACCTTCTCGGCGGTCTTCGGGCTGATGGCGCGCCATGGCGCCCTGGTGACGGCCGAGGCCTATGCGCTTCATCGCGAGCGGCTGGCCGGGCACGAGGCCAATGAGATGGATCCCCGTGTCGTTGCCCGCACCAGGCTCGGCGAGAAGATCACCATGCCCGACTACATTGCCCTGCTCGACGCGCGCGACCAACTGATCCATGAGACGGTCGACAGCCTGAAGCCGAACGAGCTCATCGCCCACCCGACCCTGCCGCATGTGGCGCCGCCGATCGCGCCACTGATCGAGGACGACGAGCTGTTCTTCAAGACCAACGCCAAGACACTGCGCAACACGTCGATCGGTAACTTCCTGGATTTCTGCGGCATCTCCATTCCCTGCGGTACCGGGGCGGCCGAAATGCCCGTTGGTTTGCAGCTTGCCGCGCCGCATCACCAGGACGATCGGCTGCTCTCCGTCGCGCTCTCTGCCGAAACGATCATCCGGGGTGAGGCATGATCGTCTGTTTCGACATCGGCGGCTCGGCGATCAAGGGCGCGATCGTGCATTCGCGCGACCGGATCTTTCCGTTGCCGCGACGGACAACGCCGCTCAGCAACTTCCGCCAGTTCATTGAGGCGCTCGAATCGGTCCTGGACGAAGCGGGCGGACACCCGGATTGCGTGGCGATCTCGATCACCGGCGTCATCGATCCCGAGACGCGGCGGATCAAATGCGCCAACATCCCCTGCATCGACGGACGTGACCTAGTCACCGAACTCGAAGCGGCGCTGCACCTGCCGGTGAAGATCGCCAATGACGCCGACTGTTTCGCGCTTGCCGAAGCAGGTGCCGGCGCCGGGCGCGGCCACCGTATCGTCTTCGGCGCCATTCTCGGCACCGGGGTCGGCGGCGGCCTGGTGATCGACGGCCGGCTGATCAATGCCGATGGCGGCTTTGCCGGCGAATGGGGACACGGCCCGGCGATCGCGGCCGAGGCCGGCAACCCGCCGATCGCCATTCCCGCCTATGACTGCGGCTGCGGCCAGAAGCGCTGCGTCGATACCGTTGGCGGCGCCCGCGGGTTGGAGCGGCTGCACCAGACCGCCCATGGCAAGACGCTTTCAAGCCATGAGATCATCGAGGCCTGGAAGGCTGGGGATGCAGAGGCAAAGCGCACGGTCGATCTGCTCGTCGATCTCGTGAGTTCGCCTTTGGCACTCGTCATCAACATCACCGGCGCGACGATCGTGCCTGTCGGCGGCGGACTCTCCAATTCCGAGGAACTGCTCGCCGAAATCGACAGGACAGTGCGTAGCCGGATTCTCCGGCAGTTCGAACGGCCGCTGGTGGTGCGTGGTGAATGCCGGGTCGAGCCCGGATTGATCGGCGCGGCGCTGCTTGGCCTCGGCGAGGAGAAGATATGAGCGACATCAAACTGGAAGTCTGCGTCGACGATGCCGACGGGCTTTACGCGGCGATCGAGGGCGGCGCAGACCGGATCGAGCTCTGCGCCGCCCTGTCCGTCGGTGGCCTGACGCCCAATCCCGGACTGATGGCGCTGGCCGGTCCGCCGCCGGTGCCCGTTTACGCCATGATCCGCCCTCGCCCGGGCGATTTCGTCTTCTCCGCCGCGGACCTCGATGTCATGCGTCGCGATATCGACGCGGCGCGGGCGGCAGGTCTCGCCGGCGTGGTGCTCGGCGCCTCCCTTGCCGACGGTCGCCTCGATAAGTCGATGCTGATCAAGCTCACAGGCCATGCGGCCGGACTCAGGATGACGCTGCACCGCGCCTTCGATCTGGTTCCGGATTTCGCCGAGGCGATGGAGGTGGCGGTCGAGCTCGGCTTCGAACGCATCCTGACCTCGGGCGGTGCCAGGAGCGCACCGCAGGCGATCGATCGGTTGGCCGAAATCGTCGATCTCGCCAAGGGCCGGCTGTCGATCATGCCGGGGTCCGGCGTCACCCTCGATACGGTCGATGCCCTTCTCGACCGGGTGACCGTCAGCGAAGTGCACTCCTCCTGCTCCGTTCGTGAGCCGGCTCAGGATCCGCGATTGGTCGAAATGGGCTTCGTTTCGGCCGACCGGCGCCGCACCGATGCGGAAACGGTCCGGGCGATGAAGGCGAGACTTTCAGCGCGCTGAGACAACGTTGCCCGAAATGAAAAGCCCCGGACAACATTTGCGCTGTCCGGGGCTTTTGCTTGATGCGTTATGATCAGGCGGCGTAGACCTGCGTGCCGCCGATCCAGGTAGAGCCCATGCCAAGCTCCGGCGTCAGAAGCACGAAATCCGCATCGGCGCCGGGCTTCAGCCGTCCCTTGTGGGTGGCGAGACCCATAGCATCGGCCGGATAGGCGGAGGCCATCCGCAAGGCTTCTTCCACCGGCAGGCCGAGCTTGTCGTGCACGAAACGGACCGACGACAGCATGTCGATGTCGGCGCCGGCGAGCGTACCGTCGGCAAGCGTCAGGCGACCGCCCTCGCGCAGGATCTCGCGGCCGTTCAGCTGGAAGCTGGTCATGTCCGTGCCGATCGGCGACATCGCGTCGGTCACCAGGAAGATCTGGCCCGGGCCGACTTTTGCGCGCAGCGCCACGCCCATCGAGGCCGGCTCGACATGGTAGCCGTCGGCAATCAGGCCCGCATGCAGCGTGCCGGTGGCAAGTGCCGCACCGACCACGCCCGGCTCGCGATGGCCAAGGCCGCTCATGGCGTTGAAGAGATGGGTCACCGTCCTTGCGCCCGCCTTGGCATAGGCGACGGCGGTTTCGTAACCGACATCGGTGTGGCCGAGGCTGACGACGGCGCCGGCTTCGGCCAGCGCCCGCACCTGTTCCCGGGTGGCGTTTTCGGGCGCCACGGTCACCATCAGCACGCCGAGCGCCTTGGCGCAATCGAGCATTTCGGCGAGATCGGCATCGTCCATCGGACGGATCAGCGTCGGATCATGGGCGCCCTTGCGTGCGACCGAGAGATGCGGACCTTCGAGATGCAGCCCGAGGAAACCCGGCACGCCAGCGGCCTTGGCGTCGAGACCCGCCTTGATGGTGGCGCTTCTGATTTCGCGTGTGTCGGTGATCAGCGTCGGCAGCAGTGCGGTGGTGCCGAACTTGGCATGCGCCGAACAGATCTGCCGGATACCCTCGACGGACGGTTCTTCGTTCAGAAGCGCACCACCGCCGCCGTTGACCTGCAGGTCGATGAAGCCCGGCACCAGCAGCATGCCATGCGCATCGATTTTTTTGGCATCGGCGGGGACGTCCGCCACTGCCACGATCGCCTTGACGCGGCCGGCCTCGATCACGAGAGCACAGCCGTCATGCCATTCGACGCCGTCGAACAGGCGGGCGCCGGTGATTGCTTTCCTCTCGCTCATCTCGTCTCCGTTACCTTCTTGAGGCTCGCCGGTGCGTCGGGGTTGAGACCGCGCGAGCGCGACCAGGCTTCGACGAAGCCATAGAACGGCAGGATCAAGGTCAGCGCGTCGGTGATCGGGTGGCCCGTCTCGACGAACGGCAGGCGCTTGGCCTTGCCGGCAAGGCTCGATGTAACATGAACCACTGCGCCCTTTTCGGCCATACCGTCGGCAATGCCGGCGACCGAAGTTTCGGCTGCATCACGGGCCGCAAGCGTCAGCACCGGGAACTTGGCGCCGACGAGCGCCACCGGCCCGTGCAGAACTTCGGCCGCGGAATAGGCTTCCGCATGCATGCCGGAGGTTTCCTTGAACTTCAGCGCCGCCTCGCTGGCGATCGCAAGCGCCGGGCCACGGCCGAGCACATAGAGCGATTCCGCCTCGCCGAGATCGTCGGCAAAGGCCTGCCAGTCGAGCTTGACGGCCTTCGCAAACTGGTTCGGCAGATCGGCGACTGCCCGCTTAAGCGCTGCGTCACCGGTCCATTCGCCGAGCACGGCAAGGCCGGCGACGATCGAATTGACGTAGGACTTGGTGGCCGCAACGGCGATTTCCGGACCGGCGAGAATGTCGAGAGGGTTGGTGCAGGCCTCGGAGATCGGCGAGGGCAGCGTGTTGGTGAGCGCGATCGAGACGGCGCCGGCATCGGTCGCGGCCTGGGCCATAGCGACGATATCCGGGCTCTTGCCCGACTGCGAAATCGCGATCGCCGCGGCACCGCCGAGCTTCAGTTTGGCGCCGTAGATCGAGGCGAGCGACGGGCCGAGCGAGGCGACCGGTCGACCGGCCTGCAGCTCGATCGCATATTTGAGGAAAAGCGCGGCATGATCGGAGGAGCCGCGGGCGATCGTGACCAGGAAGGCCGGATCCTTGACGCGGAGTGCCGCGCCGGCGGCCTTGAGCTGATCGGCCGAGCGTTCCAGCAGGCGCTGGGCGGCTTCGGGGATCTCGTCGATTTCTCGGCGCATATTGGTCTGCATGGTCAATTCCTTTCTGCGGGCGGTCGCTTTAGGATTCCGACAGCGTCAGTTCCGCGACAAAGTCATAGGCATCGCCCCGGTAGAGCGAGCGGGTGAATTCGACGACGCGTCCGGATGCGAGATAGGAGACGCGTTCGATGGAAAGGCCGGCCGAGCCAACGGCAACGCCGAGCATCGAGGCATCCGGGTCCTTGATGTTGCAAGCGGAGATGCGCTGGACGGCGCGCACCGGCCGGGACCGCGTCTTGTCAAGCGCCGAATAGAGCGACGAGGTGACGGCCTGCGGGTCCGGCAGGAACTCCGCAGAGATGCTGGCGCGCTCGATCGCAAGCGGCATGTCGTCGGCGATGCGAAGGCGCCCGAGGCGGGCGACCAGCGCGTCGGCGGGAAGGCCAAGCGCCATCATCTCATCCGGCGAAGGATGAAACAGGCCGCGTTCCAGCCAGCGCGCATGGGTGTTCAACCCGCGGCGCGCCATGTCTTCGGTGAACGACGTCAACCGCGACAGAGACTGCTGCACCTTGGAGACCGGCTTGACGACAAAGGTGCCGGAACCGTGGCGGCGGACAAGCAGCCCATCGCGCACGAGATCGTCTACCGCCTTGCGCACGGTCACGCGGCTGATGTTGGCATAGTCGGCAAGATCGCGCTCTGGCGGCAAGGCGTCGCCATGGTTGAGCTTGCCCGACTGGATTGCGTCTTCGAGCGATTGCCGAAGCTTGAGATAGAGCGGCCCCGATCCTCCGGACTGCAGGCCCTCAAGCGGCAGAATGGAAGCGAGCTGGTGCGTCATGCACTCGCCCTCGCATGTGAGCCAAACCGTTGCGCGGCCAGAGCGACCGACCCGGTCAGTGCGTCCGCCTCGGCTTCGACGAGCAATGCCTGATGGCGCTCGGCAAGCCAGGGGCGATAGAGCGGCGCCAATCCGCCAAGCAGACAAAGCCTCTCGCAGCCTCGTGCAACCACGACATCCAGCGCCTCATCCACCGTAAGTGCGGCGGCCTTCAGGATCCGCACGGCGACGGGATCGCCTGCGGCAGCCCCTTCGAAGACCCGCGGCGCATAGCGGCCGAACTCGCCGGGCTTCGCAAGACGGGCAAAATCGACGACATCGCGCGCGTCGTTGTTGAATTCGGCCAGAACGCTATCCGTGACCGCGGAAGCTGCATGAATACTGTCGAAGGCAAGCAGGCTTTCCTGCAGAAGCGCATGGCCGATGCGGGCTCCGCTGCCATGGTCGCCGATGGTGAAACCCCAGCCGCCGACATAACTGACCGTATCTCCTTGGCGCAAAATATAGATGGTGCCCGTACCGAGGATGGCGACCGCGCCATCCTGGTTGCCGAGCGCACCCTGCAGCGCGATCAAACCGTCGGATTCGATATCCGCGGCGGCGAAGGGCAGACGACGCTTTACGTAATGCACGGCATCGCCGACATTATGTCCGGCCACACCGACGATCGCCTTGGCGGCGGCAATGCCCTCAGGGTCGAGGCCCGCCTCTTCAAAGGCTGCGCGGGCGGCTCCGCCGATATTGGCGAGCGCGGTTTCCGGGTCTGTCAGGATATTGGCGGCGCCGGCCTTGCCACGCCCGAGAATGCGCCCATCTGCCGTTGCCACGGCAGCTCGGCAGCTCGTCCCGCCCCCGTCGATTCCTATCAGGTAATTTGTCATGAGTACCTCCGCCCATTGAGGATACCAAAAAAATACCAATAACCAAGTCTGAATCCGCCCACGCTTTCGATTTCGTTGCAATTCATTGAAATTCAAGGACTAATTTAGACGATCGGTTTTTTCAGGCGCCAAAAGTTAAATTCTGCTGGACAATTGGTATTTTTTTGGCATTAATTTCAACCGAGAGGAGACATGACCCATGCCGTCAGCAAAGACCGAAGAGCGTCACGACAACGCCAAGGGCCTGGATCTTATGCATCCGGCGCTGGCGCTGCGACTGCTCGCCGCCGGCCAGCAGGCAGCGGCCAAGGCCGTCGATGCGGCGATCGAGTCGATCTCCGCCGCCGCCTCGATTGCCGCCGAAGCGCTCAGCTCCGGGCGGCGTCTTGCCTATGCGGGCGCCGGCAGCTCCGGTCTCATGGCGATGGCCGACGCGCTCGAGCTGCCCGGCACCTATGGTATCGCGCAGGATCAGATCGTCATCCTGCTTGCCGGCGGCGCTGCCAGCCTCAGCGACCTCGCGGGAGGTTATGAGGACGATATGGACCTCGCCCGAGAGGACGTGCGCAAGGCGGGCATCGGCGCGGGCGACTGTCTCGTTTCCGTTTCCGCAAGCGGTTCCACCCCTTACGCGCTTGCCGCTGCCGACGAGGCCCGCAAGCGCGGCGCCAAGGTAATCGCCGTCGCCAACAATCCGGGTGCGGCGCTCTTCAAGGACGCGGACGTCTCGATCCTCTTGCAGACGCCGCCGGAAGTGGTCTCCGGCTCGACCCGCATGGGCGCCGGCACCGCACAGAAGATCGCCTTCAACATGTTCTCGACACTGGTCGGCATCCATCTCGGCCACGTGCTCGACGGCCACATGGTCAACCTGCGCGCCGACAATATCAAGCTGCACGGCCGCGCGATCCGCATCGTCACCGACATCACCGGCATCAGCGCCACTGAGGCCGGCCGGCTGATCAACGAGGCCTCCGGCTCGGTCAAGGTCGCGATCCTTCTCGCCTCGGGCGCGAAGGACGTTGCAGCCGCCGACGCCGCTCTGAAAGAGGCCAAGCAGAATCTGCGCCGGGCGATCGGTATCGTCTCGGCCTGAATCAATTCTGGGATCCAAACCGCGCCAAAGCGGCGCCTATAAAAAGGGAGAACCTGCATGACCCGTACAACAATCAAAGGCCTGCTGCTCGCTTCGAGCATTCTCGGCACGGCCGGGCTGGCGCACGCCGAGGACGTGACGCTGACCATCGAAAGCTGGCGCAACGACGACCTGGCGATCTGGCAGGAAAAACTGATCCCTGCCTTCGAAGCGAAGAACCCGGGCATCAAGGTCAAGTTCGCCCCGATGGCGCCGACCGAATACAATGCGGCGCTGAACGCCAAGCTCGATGCCGGCTCCGCGGGTGACCTCGTTACCTGCCGTCCGTTCGACGTCTCGCTCGAACTCTACAACAAGAAGCACCTTGCCGACCTGAC
This sequence comes from Ensifer sp. ENS10, assembly GCF_014852025.1. NCBI lineage: Bacteria > Pseudomonadati > Pseudomonadota > Alphaproteobacteria > Hyphomicrobiales > Rhizobiaceae > Ensifer > Ensifer sp. ENS10. The sequence goes on along the minus strand of NZ_JACVAS010000001.1, from coordinate 87,798 downwards.
GGCGCTGCCGGGCATGGAAAACTTCTCGCCGGTCGCCAAGTCCGCCTGGACCACCGATGACGGCAAGTCCACCTTCTGCGTGCCGATGGCTTCAGTCATCCACGGCTTCATCTACAACAAGGACGCCTTCGACCAGCTCGGCATCCAGATCCCGACGACGGAAGCCGAATTCTTCGCCGCCCTCGACAAGATCAAGGCGGACGGCAACTACATCCCGATGGCGATGGGCACCAAGGACCTCTGGGAAGCCGCAACCATGGGCTACCAGAACATCGGCCCGAACTACTGGAAGGGCGAAGAAGGCCGCGCTGCGCTGATCAAGGGCGAGCAGAAGCTGACCGACGAACCGTGGGTCGAGCCCTACCGCGTTCTCGCCAAATGGAAGGACTATCTCGGCGACGGCTTCGAAGCCCAGACCTATCCGGACAGCCAGAACCTCTTCACGCTCGGCCGCGCCGCGATCTATCCGGCCGGCTCGTGGGAAATCGGCCTGTTCAACACCCAGGCACAGTTCAAGATGGGCGCCTTCCCGCCGCCGGTCAAAAACGCCGGCGACACCTGCTACATCTCGGACCACAATGACATCGGCATCGGCCTCAATGCCAAGAGCGCACATGCCGAACAGGCCAAGACCTTCCTGAGCTGGGTTGCCTCGCCTGAGTTCGCCGACATCTACGCCAATGCACTGCCGGGCTTCTTCAGCCTCAACTCTACCCCGGTGAAGATGACCGATCCGCTCGCCCAGGAATTCGTCTCCTGGCGCGAAAAGTGCAAGCCGACGATCCGCTCGACCTACCAGATCCTGGCGCGCGGCACGCCGAGCCTCGAAAACGAAACCTGGGTCGAATCGGCCAACGTAATCAACGGCACCGATACGCCTGAGGTTGCCGCCGAGAAGCTGCAGAAGGGCCTCGACTCCTGGTACAAGCCGGCGAAGTGAGAAGAGACGTAAGCGCAACAGGTTCCCTCCCCTTTTTGGGGAGGGTCGGCCCTACGGCACCCGTGTCCTGCCGGACGCAGAAGGGCGCCGTAGCAGTTTGAATTGCTGCATGTTTTGTCCTTGGGACACTTGCAGCAAGGCCGGGCGGGGCGACATTGGCCGATGAGGCACTCCCCCAGCCGTCGCGTCACAGGCCTCCCATCGTGGGAGGCCACCGACGCAGTCGTTTGCAAAAGAACGCGATAGACTTAACCTTCGTCATGAGCCCTCAAAAAAGGGCAGATGGCATACGGCGAGACCGGCCGTGTGGCGTCGGTGCGCATCGTGATTGTCTGGGGAACCGGTCTTCTAGAAACGGATGGTTCAATGAGTGACGCTCTTTCAGTGCAAGACGGACAGCCGACCGCAAGGCGGCCGAAGCGCTGGCACATCCTCGTCTTCCTGCTCCCGGCCTTCCTGGTCTATTCGGCGGTGATGATCCTGCCGCTGATCGAGACGCTCAGGCTCTCTCTGTACAACACGGTTGACGGACAGCCAGCCTTCGTCGGGCTTGCCAATTTCCAGACACTGTTTGGGGAAGAGCGCTGGGCTCACGACTTCTGGAACGCGCTGAAGAACAACGTCATCTTCTTCATCATCCATATGTGCGTGCAAAACCCGATCGGCGTCGCCCTCGCCGCGATGCTGTCGATCCCGAAGCTGCGCTTCGTCACCTTCTACCGCACGGCGATCTTCCTGCCGACGCTGCTCTCCTTCGTGATCGTCGGCTTCATCTGGAAGCTGATCCTGTCGCCGATCTGGGGGGTGTCGCCCTGGATACTCGACCTCGTTGGCCTGAAGTCGCTGTTTGCGCCCTGGCTCGGAAAGCCGGGTTCCGCGCTCATCGCCGTGTCGCTGATCTCGGTCTGGCAATATGTCGGCATCCCGATGATGCTGATCTACGCAGCGCTGCTCAACATTCCCGATGAGGTGATCGAGGCTGCCGAATGCGACGGGGTTACCGGCTGGAGCCAGTTCTGGAAGATCAAGCTGCCGCTGATCCTGCCGGCCATCGGCATCATCTCGATCCTGACCTTCGTCGGCAACTTCAACGCCTTCGACCTGGTCTACACGGTGCAGGGCGCGCTTGCCGGGCCTGATGGTTCGACCGACATTCTCGGCACGTTGCTTTACCGCACCTTCTTCGGTTTCCAGCTGCAGCTCGGTGACCGCTCCATGGGCGCGACGATCGCCACGGTGATGTTCCTGATCATCCTCGCCGGCGTGTCGCTCTACCTCTTCGTCATTCAGCGCCGCATGCGCCGCTACCAGTTCTGAGGAGACCGGAGATGTCGAAAGCACGCGATTCTTTTCTCCGCACCGGCTTCGTCCACGTGGCGCTGATCGCCTACACGCTGGTGTCGCTGTTCCCGGTGTTCCTGACGATCATCAACTCGTTCAAGGACCGCAATGCAATCTTTCGGGCGCCGCTGACGATCCCGACGCCACAGACCTTCAGCCTGATCGGCTATGAAACGGTCCTCGGCCAGGGCGATTTTGCCACCTATTTCCAGAACAGTTTCATCGTCACGATCGTCTCGATCGCGCTGGTGCTGCTCTTCGGGGCGATGGCCGCCTTCGCGCTGTCGGAATACCGCTTCCGCGGCAACACGGTGATGGGCCTCTATCTTGCGATCGGCATCATGATCCCGATCCGTCTCGGCACCGTCGCCATTCTCCAGGGCATGGTCGCCGCCAACCTGGTCAACACGCTGACGGCGCTGATCCTGGTCTACACGGCGCAAGGGTTGCCGCTCGCGATCTTCATCCTCTCGGAGTTCATGCGCACGGTCTCGGATGACCTGAAGAACGCGGGGCGCATCGACGGGCTTTCGGAATACTCGATCTTCTTCCGCCTGGTTCTGCCGCTGGTGCGGCCGGCCATGGCGACTGTCGCGGTGTTCACGATGATCCCGATCTGGAACGACCTCTGGTTCCCGCTGATCCTGGCCCCGGCGGAGGCGACCAAAACGGTGACGCTCGGCTCGCAGATCTTCATCGGCCAGTTCGTCACCAACTGGAATGCGGTTCTGGCGGCCCTCTCGCTCGCCATCCTTCCGGTCCTCGTTCTCTACGTCATCTTCTCGCGGCAGCTGATCCGCGGCATCACGGCAGGAGCAGTCAAGTGAGTGCAAGCAGCAAACCCGTCCGGGTCCTCGTCGCAGGGCTCGGCAACATGGGGCGCAGCCATGCGCTCGCCTATCACAACAACCCCGGCTTCGAGATCGTCGGTCTAGTCAACCGTTCGAAGGTGCCGCTGCCGGAGGAGCTCAGCGGCTACACGATCTATCCCGATTTCAGATCGGCGCTTGCCGAACTGAAGCCGGATCTCTGCTCGATCTGCACCTATTCCGACAGCCATGCCGACTTTGCCGTCATGGCGTTTGAAGCCGGTGCCGACGTCTTCGTCGAGAAGCCGCTGGCAACCACCGTCGCCGACGCAGAGCGCGTCGTCGCGGCTGCAAAGAAGCACGGTCGCAAGCTGGTGATCGGCTACATCCTGCGCCACCACCCCTCGTGGATCCGGCTGATCGCCGAGGCCCGCAAGCTCGGCGGCCCCTATGTCTTCCGCATGAACCTGAACCAGCAGTCGAGCGGACCGACCTGGGAGACGCACAAGTCGCTGATGAAGACGACGTCGCCGATCGTCGACTGCGGCGTGCACTATGTCGACGTCATGTGCCAGATCACCGACGCAAAGCCGGTGGAAGTGCGCGGCATGGGACTTCGCCTCTCGGACGAGATCGCCCCCGACATGTACAATTACGGCCACCTGCAGGTGATCTTCGAGGATGGGTCGGCTGGCTGGTATGAAGCCGGCTGGGGTCCGATGATCTCGGAAACGGCCTTCTTCGTGAAGGACGTGATGTCACCCAAGGGCTCCGTGTCGATCGTCATGGACCAGAACGCCAAGTCCGACGACATCGACATACATACCAAGACCGCGGTGATCCGGCTGCACAACGCCGAAACCGGTCCCAATGGTCGCTTCCTGAGGGCCGATGAGGATCTCAAGATGGACGGCGAGCCCGGGCACCAGGAACTCTGCGACCGCGAGCAGGCCTATGTGCTGAAAGCCATTCGCGAAGACATCGACCTCGACCGTCACATGAACGATGCCGTCCAGTCGCTCCGCATCTGCCTTGCCGCAGACGAAAGCGTGCGCACCGGCAGACCAGTCAAACTCTAAAGGGGGCAACCAGGTGGGATCGCTTCAACTCAAATCCATCCGCAAGGCCTATGGCAGCCATGAAGTGCTGAAGGGCATCGACCTCGAGGTGAAGGACGGCGAGTTCGTCATCTTCGTCGGCCCGTCCGGCTGCGGCAAGTCGACCTTGCTGCGCACCATCGCCGGCCTCGAAGACGCGACCTCCGGCAGCGTGCAGATCGACGGCACCGAAGTCGGCCATGTGGCGCCCGCCAAGCGCGGCATCGCCATGGTGTTCCAGTCCTACGCGCTCTATCCGCACCTGACGGTGAAGGACAATATGGGCCTTGGCCTCAAGCAGGCCGGCAAGCCGAAAACCGAGATCGACGACAAGGTCGGCAAGGCGGCGAGCATGCTGTCGCTCGATCCCTATCTTGCCCGGCGCCCGGCCGAACTCTCCGGCGGCCAGCGTCAGCGTGTGGCGATCGGCCGTGCGATCGTGCGCGAACCGAAGCTCTTTCTGTTCGACGAGCCGCTCTCCAACCTCGATGCGGCGCTGCGCGTCAACACCCGGCTCGAGATCGCCCGGCTGCACCGCAGCCTGAAGGCGACGATGATCTACGTGACCCACGACCAGGTGGAGGCGATGACGCTCGCCGACAAGATCGTCGTCTTGAACGCCGGCCAGATCGAACAGATCGGCTCGCCGATGGACCTCTACAACCGGCCGGCAAACGTCTTCGTCGCCGGCTTCATCGGCTCGCCGCAGATGAACTTCATCGAGGGCGCGCGGCTCGGCGATATCAGCGCCAAGACGATCGGCATTCGCCCCGAGCACATGGCGCTTTCGCGCGAGAGCGGCGACTGGAAGGGCAAGGTGGTGCACGTCGAACATCTCGGCGCCGACACCATCGTCTACATCGATTCCGAGCAGGTGGGCCTGATCACCGTCCGCCTCTTCGGCGAGCATCGCTATGCACCTGACGATATCGTCTATGCGACACCGATGGTGGGCAGCATGCACCGTTTCGGCGACGACGATCGCGTTCTCGCCTGACCCCATTTTGGGGCCGACGCCCCATCACAGCTGCGTGAAAACCAGCCGCCACAGGGACTAAATCCCTGTGGCGGCTGAATTATTTTTTGATTCTACGCACCGCATCACGCTGTTGCACTGCAAAGCGAATTAACATACATTTGTGTTTGTATATTAGCTTTCCGGTATTTGCCGAACCTGATACCGGTTCCGCTCCCCTTCACTTCCGGACCGCACGGGCACCTTGCGAGATGCAGCCGTTGCCTGCGGTCACCGAATATGGACATCGCTATGCGCATGAACCGACCGACACTGGCCGCCGCCTTGGCAACTGTGATTCTTCTTTCCGGTTGCCAGAAAGAGGACGAGCAGCCGGCCGCCGCCGCATTCCCACCGTCCGCGGTCGCGGTCTTCACGACCAAGACCGAAACGCTGCCGATCACCAACGAGCTCCCCGGCCGCATTACCGCGACACGCGTCGCCGAGGTCCGCCCGCGCGTTTCCGGCATCGTCGTCGAGCGCGTCTTCCAGCAGGGTTCCAAGGTCAATGAAGGCGACGTGCTCTACCGCATCGATCCGGCGCCCTTCCGCGTGCAGGTCGAAAAGGCCGAAGCAACGCTTCGGCGCGCCCAGTCCGTGCGCCTGCAGGCCCAGCAGAAGGCCGATCGCCAGGAACAGTTGAAGAAGGCGAACGTCGTCGCCGCGCAACAGTTGGAAGATGCGGCGGCCCTGCTCGCGACCGCCGACGCCGATGTTGCGATCGCCGAGGCCGGCCTCGCGGCAGCGAAACTCGACCTGCAATATGCCGACGTGACGGCACCGATCAGCGGCCGCATCGGTCGCGCGATGATCACCGAAGGCGCGCTCGTCAGCACCAACAGCTCGGAAAATCTCGCGACGATCCAGCAGCTCGACCCGCTCTATGCCGACTTCACCCAGTCGGCGACCGACCTCATCCGCCTGCGCAAGGCGCTCGAGGACGGCAAGATGCTGAGCGGCGACGAAGAAGCCGAAGTCCAGCTCGTGCTCGACGACGGCACGGCCTACGAACACAAAGGCAAGCTGCTGTTCTCCGAAGCGGCCGTCGATGCGACGACCGGCCAGGTGACGCTGCGTGGCGAATTCCCGAACCCCGAAAACGACCTGCTTCCCGGCATGTATGTGCGCGTGCTCGTCCAGCAGGGCGTCGAGAAGGATGCGATCACCGTCCCGCAGCAGGCCGTCCAGCGCAACAATGCCGGCCAATCGCAGGTCTACGTCGTTGCCGCAGACAACAAGGTCGAGTTCCGCAATGTGACGCTCGGCCGCACCATCGGCACCCGCTGGCAGGTGACCTCCGGCCTCAAGGCCGGCGAGAAGGTCATCGTCGAAGGCTTCCAGAAGATCGGCCCCGGCGCCCCGGTCGAGCCGACGGACTGGAACCCGGATGCCAAGCCTGCGGCAGAAGCAGCCCAGACGACGGCCTCTGCCGACGAAAAGCCTGCCGAAGCTACAAAGTGAGTTTGATTGATGCCCAGTTTTTTCATCGACAGGCCTATTTTTGCCTGGGTGGTGGCGATCTTCATCATGGTCGCCGGCGTCATTGCGATCCCGCTTCTGCCGGTATCGCAATATCCTGACGTCGCACCGCCGCAGATCTCTATCAACACGAGCTACCCCGGCGCCTCGTCACAGGACACCTATCAGAGCGTCACACGACTGATCGAAGACGAGTTGAACGGCGTCGAAGGTCTGCTCTATTTCGAATCGACCTCCAGCGCCTCCGGTTCGGTTGAAATCAGCGCCACCTTTGCGCCCGGCACCGATCCGGGACAGGCGGCGGTCGACATTCAGAACCGCGTTCGCCGCGTCGAGCCACGCCTGCCCGATTCGGTCAAGCGCCAGGGTGTTCAGGTCGATGAGGCCGGTTCCGGCTTCCTCATGATCGTGGCCCTGACCTCGACCGACGGCTCGATGGATGCCATCGGCCTCGGCGATTATCTCAGCCGCAACGTTTTGAGCGAAATCCAGCGTGTGCCGGGCGTCGGCCGTGCGCAGCTTTTTGCCACCGAACGCTCGATGCGCGTCTGGCTCGACCCGGACAAGATGCTCGGTCTGAACCTGACCGCGGCGGACGTGACGAACGCGATCACGGCGCAGAACGCCCAGATTGCCTCCGGTTCGATCGGCGCCCAGCCGAACCCGATCAGCCAGCAGATCAGCGCGCCCGTTGTCGTCAAGGGCCAGCTGGAGAGCGCCGAAGAGTTCGGCGCCATCGTCCTTCGCGCCAATCCGGATGGTTCGTCCGTTCGCCTGCGCGACGTCGCCCGTATCGAAATCGGCGGCGAAAGCTATGCCTTCTCGACGCGGCTCAACGGCAAGCCGTCGGCGGCTATCGCCGTCCAGCTGTCGCCGAGCGGCAATGCCATGTCGACCTCGGCGGCCATCAAGGAACGCATGGACGAACTGGCGAAGTTCTTCCCGCAGGGCCTCGAATACTCGGTCCCCTACGACACTTCGCCCTTCGTCGCCGTCTCGATCGAGAAGGTGCTTTCGACGCTGGTCGAGGCGGTCGCGCTGGTGTTCATCGTGATGTTCCTGTTCCTGCAGAACATCCGCTACACCATCATCCCGACGCTCGTCGTGCCGGTCGCCCTGCTCGGCACCTGCGCCGTCATGCTGGCGATGGGCTTCTCGATCAACGTTCTGACCATGTTCGGCATGGTGCTGGCGATCGGCATTCTCGTCGACGATGCGATCATCGTCGTCGAAAACGTCGAGCGCATCATGTCCGAGGAAGGGCTGACGCCGAAGGAAGCGACCCGCAAGGCGATGAAGCAGATCACCGGCGCCGTCATCGGCATCACGCTGGTTCTCGCCTCCGTGTTCATCCCGATGGCCTTCTTCCCGGGCGCCGTCGGCGTGATCTATCGCCAGTTCTCGCTGACGATGGTCGTCTCGATCCTGTTCTCGGCGCTGCTTGCCCTTTCGCTGACGCCCGCGCTCTGCGCGAGCTTCCTGAAGCAGGTGCCGAAGGGCCATCACCACGCCAAGCGCGGCTTCTTCGGCTGGTTCAACCGCAGCTTCGACAAGACCTCGCACGGCTATAGCGGCATCGTGAAGCGCCTTGTCCACCGGACCGGCCGCTACATGATCGTCTACGTGGCCGTGCTGGCCGGTCTCGGCTGGCTGTTCATGAAGCTGCCGTCGTCGTTCCTGCCGGACGAAGACCAGGGCTTCGTGATCGTCATGATGCAGCTGCCGTCGGAAGCGACCGGCAACCGCACGACCGAGGTGGTGGAGCAGGCCGAGAAGATCTTCGGCCAGGAGCCGGCCGTCGAACGCATCATCGCGATCAACGGCTTCTCCTTCTTCGGTACCGGCCAGAACGCGGCGCTTGCCTTCGTGACGCTCAAGGACTGGAAGGAACGCGACGCCAACAACGCCGCACAGTCGATCGCGATGCGCGCGACTATGGCGATGAGCCAGATCAAGGACGCGATCAGCTTCGCGCTGTCGCCGCCGGCGATCCAGGGCCTCGGCACCACCGGCGGCTTCTCGTTCCGCCTGCAGGACCGCGGCGGTCTCGGCCAGGCGGCACTGTCGCAAGCCCGCGACCAGCTTCTCGGCATGGCGGCCGAAAGCAAGGTGCTTGCCGGCGTCCGCTTCGAGGGCATGCCGGATGCGGCCCAGGTCAGCGTCGACATCGACCGCGAGAAGGCGAACACCTTCGGTGTGACCTTCGCCGACATCAACTCGACGATTTCGACCAACCTCGGCTCGTCCTACGTCAACGACTTCCCCAATGCCGGGCGCATGCAGCGCGTGACGGTGCAGGCGGACGAAGGTCAGCGCATGCAGACCGCCGACCTCCTGAACCTGAACGTCCGCAACGCCAATGGCGGCATGGTGCCGCTGTCGGCCTTCGCGACGGTGGAATGGGTCAAGGCGTCGACGCAGACGATCGGCTATAACGGCTATCCGTCGGTCCGCATCAGCGGCGAGGCAGCACCCGGCTATTCGTCCGGTGACGCGATCACCGAGATGCAGCGTCTCGCCGGGCAGCTTCCGGCTGGCTTCGGCTACGAGTGGACGGGCCAGTCGCTGCAGGAAATCCAGTCCGGCACCCAGGCGCCGCTCCTGATCGCGCTGTCGTGCCTGTTGGTGTTCCTGTGCCTTGCGGCCCTCTACGAGAGCTGGTCTATCCCGGTTGCGGTCATTATGGTCGTTCCGCTCGGCGTCATCGGTGCCGTGCTGGCGGTCACCATGCGCGACATGCCGAACGACGTGTACTTCAAAGTGGGCCTGATCGCGATCATCGGTCTCTCGGCCAAGAACGCGATCCTGATCATCGAGTTCGCCAAGGAACTGCGCGAGCAGGGCAAGTCGCTGATCGACGCGACGCTGGAGGCGGCACATCTTCGCTTCCGGCCGATCCTGATGACGTCGCTGGCCTTCACGCTCGGCGTTCTGCCGCTGGCGATCGCCACTGGTGCGAGCTCCGGCAGCCAGCGCGCCATCGGCACGGGCGTCATGGGCGGGATGATCTCGGCAACGGTGCTCGCCATCTTCTTCGTTCCGGTCTTCTTCGTGTTCGTCACGAAGCTCTTCGGTCGAAAGAAAGTGGAAAACACACCGGCAGCCGCAGAAAACCCCACGCCCGCCGAGTAAAATGACAACAGACGGCCCGCTGCACATCACTGTCGGCGGGCCGTCTGATGAGGAGGAATGAATGCGCCGAACAAAAGCCGACGCAGAAGTAACCCGACAGAAGATCCTGTGCGCCGCCGAGCGCGTCTTCTACGAAAAGGGCGTCTCGAACACGACGCTCGAAGAAATCGCCAAGGCCGCCGGCGTAACGCGCGGTGCCATCTACTGGCACTTTGCCAATAAGACCGACCTGTTCCTCGCACTGCACGACGCCGTGCCCCTGCCGCAGGAAGACATGGTCGCCCGCGAGATCGAGGCGGAAGCCGCCGATACCCTTTCCATCCTCGAAGGCGCCATGGGCGACTGGCTCGATGTTCTCGCCGCCGACGAGCAGCGCCAGCGCATCCTGACGATCATGCTGCGCACCAATTACGACGGCGACATGAGCGAGGTCCTGACCCGCCAGAAAGAACTCGACGAACGCCACAATGTTCTGCTTGAGCTCGCCTTTTCGCGCGCGCTTGCCAAGGGGCAGATGCACGAGAGCTGGACGCCGGCCTCGGCGACGCGGACGCTGCACTGGATGATGCTCGGGCTCTGTACGGAATGGCTGCTCTTCGGCCGTCCCTTCGATCTGACGGCCGAGGGACGCGAAGGCCTGAGCCGGCTCTTTGCCAGCTTCCGCGCGCCGGCGATCACGGCAACCGCCGTTGCCGCACGCCCCTGACATCCTCAGCCGGCGCCCGTGCGGGTACCGGCTCAGATGCTTTCGGACCCTGTTAGCTGAACACCACCGTCTTGTGACCGTTGAGCATCACGCGCCGCTCCAGGTGCAGCTTGACGGCCCGGGCGAGCACGCGGCTTTCGATATCGCGGCCGGTGGCGACAAAGTCCTCGGCCGTCAGCGCATGGCTGACGCGCTCGGTTTCCTGCTCGATGATTGGACCTTCGTCGAGATCCGGTGTGACGTAATGTGCCGTCGCGCCGATCAGCTTCACCCCGCGCTCATGCGCCTGATGATAGGGCCTGGCACCCTTGAAGCTCGGCAGGAAGGAATGGTGGATGTTGATCGCCTTGCCGTAGAGGCGCTTCGACAGATTGTCCGAAAAGACCTGCATGTAGCGGGCAAGGATGACGAGGTCGGCGCCGGTCTCCTGGACCAGGCGCAACAGCCTCTCCTCCTGTTCGGCCTTGTTGTCCTTCGATACCGGCCAACAGTGGTAGGCGAGCCCCTCGGCCTCGGCCGTGCCTCGGCTGTCCTCGTGGTTGGAGACAATGGCAACGACCTCCGCGTTCAGCCAGCCGACACGGATCTGGTAGATGAGATGCAGGAGCGCATGATCGAACCTGGAGACGAGGATGAGGATCTTCGGCTTCACTGTGGCGTCCGCGAGAACGGTCCGCATCTGGAAACGCTCGACGGCCGGGCGCAAGGCCCGCTCGACATCACCAGCCTGAACGCTCGCCGCAACCTGAAATGCGATGCGCATGAAAAAGCTGTTGGTCTTTGTGTCCCAGAACTGGTTGCTTTCGGCGATGTTCGCGCCGAGCGCGGCAAGCTCGGTGGTGACGGCCGCGACGATGCCGGGTTTGTCGTCGCAGGAAAGCACAAGAATGAAGGTCTTCGGCGCCATGATCTCCTCCGATTGCGGCGGTTCCGGATGAGGCCTCGAGCCCCCTCCCAACCGCTGCCTATGGGGAGTTGAACGCGCCGGCAATCGTTCCGGCTGCGACGGCCGACGCTTTCTATCATCCTGATGGAAAGACGCCCGAGGGCATTAAATGCCCCCGGGCGCTGCAAGATTCATCGCATATGACTTTTGAGGTTTTCTGAGGGAATTCCATCAGAAAACCAGGCACAGGGCCGCTCGGATTAGTGCGCCTCGTCCCAGTTGGTCGCGGCGCGCGCATCGACCTTGAGCGGCACCTTCATGTCGAGCGCCGGCATGGCGGCGTTCTCCATCACCGAGACGACGATCGGAATGGTCTTTTCCACCTCGGCGTCCTCAACCTCGAAGATCAGTTCGTCGTGCACCTGCAGCAACATGCGGGCCGAGAGTTTCGCCTCGGCCAGCGCCGGCTCCATCTTCGCCATGGCGCGGCGGATGATATCGGCGGCCGAGCCCTGGATCGGCGCGTTGATCGCGGCGCGTTCGTTGAAGGCGCGATGCGACGGGATCGACGAGCGGATATCCGGATAATGTGCCCGGCGACCGAAGATGGTCTCGACGTAACCGTGCTCGCGGGCGAACACCTTGGTGCCTTCCATGTAATCGCGAATGCCCGGGAAGCGCTCGAAATAGCGCTTGATGTAGTCGCCGGCCTCGGAGCGTTCGATCGACAGCTGGTTGGCGAGCCCGAAGGCCGAGATGCCGTAGATGATGCCGAAGTTGATCGCCTTGGCGCGGCGGCGGATCTCGCCCGGCATGCCCTCGACCGGAACGCCGAACATTTCCGAGGCCGTCATCGCATGAATGTCGACGCCGTCGGCGAAGGCCTGGCGAAGCTGCGGAATGTCGGCGACATGGGCGAGCACGCGCAGTTCGATCTGGCTGTAGTCGGCCGAGACGAGCTTGTGGCCGGGCGTCGCGACAAAGGCAGTGCGGATCTTGCGGCCTTCGGCGGTGCGCACCGGGATGTTCTGCAGGTTCGGATCGGACGACGACAGGCGACCGGTCGTGGTGGCGGCCAGCGCGTAAGACGTGTGAACACGCTTTGTCTCCGGGTGGACGAAGCCCGGAAGCGCATCGGTGTAGGTGGATTTGAGCTTGGTCAGCTGCCGCCAGTCGACGATCTTGCGCGGCAGCTCGTGGCCTTCGGCGGCGAGATCTTCCAGCACCTGCGCCGAGGTCGACCATTGCCCGGTCTTCGTCTTCGACCCGCCGGCAAAGCCCATCTTGCCGAACAGGATGTCGCCGAGCTGCTTCGGCGAACCGATGGTGAAGGTTTCGCCAGCGAGCTTGTAGATCTCGTCCTCCAGAGCCGCCGCACCTTGCGCGAGCTCGCCCGAAAGCCGCGACAGGATCTGGCGATCAATGGTAATGCCGCGATCTTCCATGCGCGCAAGCACCGCGACCAGCGGCCGCTCGAGCCGTTCATAGACGCGCGTCAGCCCCTTGGCGGCCAGCCGCGCCTTCAGGATGTGCCAGAGTCTCAGCGTGACGTCCGCATCCTCGGCGGCATAGGCCGTCGCCCTGTCGATATCGACGAAGTCGAAGGTCACCGACGACTTGCCGGAGCCGGTGATATCCTTGTAGGCGATCGGCTTGTGGTTCAGCCAACGCTCGGAGAGCGCATCCATGCCGTGGGTGCCGTTGCCGGCATCGACGACATAGGACATCAGCATCGTGTCGTCGAAACTCTCCACGGTGATGCCGTGCCGCTTCATCACGAGGTAATCGTATTTCAGGTTCTGCGCGACCTTGAGGACGGAGGGGTCCTCGAGCAGGCGCTTCAGCCGGCTGAGGGCCTCCCCGACCGGGATCTGGTTCTCGGCGAGCCCGCCCCCCAGGAGATCGCCGACACCGGTCTTGTGGATCAACGGAACGTAGGCCGCCCGGATGGCGGTGCCCGTCGGGTCCGCCCGATGGTCGGCGATCGCCAGCGAGAAGCCGACGAGATCGGCCTGCATGGCATCGAGCGAGTTCGTTTCCGTGTCGAAGCCGACGACGCCGGCATCGCGCGCGGCTGATATCCACTGGTCGAGAGCGGCGACATCACGGATCGTGACATAGGCGCTGTGATCGAACGGTGCCTTCGCGAAGATTTCGGCTCGAGCCGCTGCCAGCGCCTGCGGCGTGGCGTCTGCCGCATCCGTTTCGCCGGCACGTGACAGGACAGCGGCGGCTTCGGCGGCCTCACCGCGGATCGCTGCCTTGGCGGTGGAACCTTCACTGACAGCCGTCGCCGCGTCTCCCTTGTCGAGATCCGGGCCGCGCGCATCCGCGCCCCATTCCACAGGCACGCTTGCGGCTTCCACGGCGTCCGCGTCCGTGCCCGTCGCCGCGGCGACACGACGCGTCAGGGTGGTGAATTCCATCGCCTTGAGGAAGGCGATCAGCTTAGGCCCGTTCTGCGGCTCCAGGCTCAGCTCTTCCAGCGGGACATCGAGCGGCGTGTCGGTCTTGAGCTCCACGAGCTGGCGCGACAGGCGCGCGAGGTCGGCATTGGCGATGATGTTCTCGCGGCGCTTGGCCTGCTTGATCTCGCCGGCACGCGCCAGCAGCGTTTCAAGATCGCCGTATTCCTCGAGCAGCTGGGCCGCCGTCTTCGGGCCTATGCCGGGAATGCCGGGAACGTTGTCGGTGGAGTCACCGGTCATCGCCTGGAGATCGATCATCTTCTCCGGCGGCACGCCCCATTTTTCGATGACCTCGGGGATCGAGATCTGCTTGTCCTTCATGCTGTCGTACATCGATACGTTCGACGTGACGAGCTGCATCAGGTCCTTGTCGGACGAGACGATGGTGACACCCGCGCCGGCCGCCTCGGCAAGGCGCGCATAGGTGGCGATCAGATCGTCCGCCTCGTAGCCTTCCTTTTCGATGCAAGGCAGGTTGAAGGCGCGGGTCGCGTGACGGATCAGGCCGAACTGCGGAATGAGGTCTTCCGGCGGCGCCGTCCGATTGGCCTTGTACTGATCGTAGAGCGCGTTGCGGAACGTCTTCGAGGAATAGTCGAAGATGACGGCGAAATGGGTCGGCGTGACGCCGACCGAGGTGTCACGCGCATCGGTGAGCAGCTTCCACAACATGTTGCAGAAACCCGATACCGCATTGACCGGGAGGCCATCGGATTTGCGGTTGAGCGGCGGGATGGCATGGAACGCCCGGAAGATGAATCCGGAGCCGTCGACGAGGAAGAGATGATCACCGTTTTTCATGGGCAAATGGATAGCGCGGGGTGAGGCAAAGGTCCATTGCGGTTTTCCCGCCGGGCACTACAATCTCCACTTGCCACAGAGGAAGCCAGCCATGCCGCATGACGTGCGTTACGCCCTGCAACAGTATCTCCTTCTTTCAGGCTTTGCCGTCTTTTGCTTCCTCATTTCCTGGCTCCTGTCGGCCGATCCGACATTCCTCGTCATCATCAAGACAGTCTTTGCGCCCATCTATCTGCTCGCCATGGCGGGCCTCGATACCCATTTCAAGCGCGCGGACGGCGCTCCCTGGCCGCGTTGGCAAAAGGTGGAATATGCAGCAGCCCGCGCCGCACTCAACGTTGCCTTCATTGTCGTCATATCGATCACGCCAGATCAAACAGCTGGCGAAATGGCAAAGACGGCGATGATGGTTGCAATGGCGATCGGCGTTGTGGAATTCATTTTTGCCTTGCGAAACCGGGCCTCGACGGATCGCTGAGAGGTGCGTGAGCTTTCACGCAAACGTTACGCATTTGTAATGTCGGAATCGCACCGGCTATCCTTGAAAAGCCACATTTGACTCCTCAAATCTTAGTCAACGGCACCGAGTGATGCCGTCTTCTGGTGATTGGCCTGTCCCCCGCCCGCACCAGATGAGGACAAAGGCCTTATCCCCCTCTCCGGGCCTTTGTCCCGTTTTCAAGAAACCGTCACGGCGCCGCCTCCGCGCCGTGACGGTTTTTTACTTGGCACCAAGGCTTTCGATAATGTCCGCTCAAATCGAAGTGAGCTCAGCGCTTCCCAAGGTTCATCGCCTGCATTGTAACTTGTCTTCATGACGCTTCGGGCGTACCGATAGGCATGGCCTTCAATCGTATGGAATCTGCGACCTATCTGGCCAGCCTGCTGGCGAAGAGCTTTTCGCGCGCGCTTCACGAGCGCGGCCAGAAGCTTGGTTTCGCACCCGGTCAGTTTCCGATTCTGCTCGAACTTTGGGCCGAGGAAGGCTTGACGCAGAAGCAACTGCTCGATCGCCTCGACATCGAGCAGGCGACGATGGCCAACACGCTCTCCCGCATGGAGCGGGACGGGCTCATCGTCAGACGCAAGCACCCTCAGGACAAGCGCTCGCAGCAGATCTTCCTAACCGAACGGGCAAAGGAGATGGAGGCAGCCGCCAAGGAAGCAGCCCTTGCCGCCGACCAGTCGCTGCTTTCCGGCCTCAGGAATTTCGAGCGCGAGCTGATGCTCGAATATATGCGCATGGCGCTTGCCAGCGTGGCACGTGGCGACGGCCGCGCCTGAAGCTTCGCACCTCCCCTGATCGATCCATCAAAATATTTGGCTTAAAGCGAATGACCTTAGGCTCTAAAACCAGAGCGAGCGCGTCCAGTGCCTTTGCGTGTCTGAAGGCGCAGCGTCGAATGCTCGTCAGTCGCCGCCGCTCTACAGCGCCGCGCGTCTTATCAGACGCGCAAAGGTCGCTGCAGAACTTTGATTTGCTGCATGTCTTTGTCCTTAAATCGAAGTCGATTAAAGGAGACATGCAGTAGAACGACCCCGCGTGATTTCGTGCGCAAATCGATTTCGATTTGGCGATTGATGCAGTAGGTTCCGGCAAAACTTGAAGCAAGGATATGCATGATGGCAGATATCACCCCCGTTCTCGAACGCGCAGACGCCAACCTGCCTGACAGCCTCGACCGGCTGTTCGATCTCGTTCGGATCAAGTCGATCTCCACCGACCCGGCCTTCAAGGCGGAATGCCGCAAGGCAGCCGAATGGCTGGTGGCGGAACTCAACAGCCTCGGCTTCACCGCCTCGGTGCGCGACACCCCCGGCCATCCCATGGTCGTCGCTCATCACGATGCTGCCAAGCCTGATGCGCCGCATGTGCTGTTCTACGGTCACTACGACGTCCAACCCGTCGATCCGCTCAATCTCTGGGACACGGACCCGTTCGAGCCGGGCATCAAGGAAATCGAACCCGGCCGCAAGGTGATCACCGGTCGCGGCACGGCTGATGACAAGGGGCAACTCTTGACTTTCGTCGAAGCGGTACGCGCCTACAAGGACGTCCATGGCGGCCTGCCCTGCCGCGTCACCATTCTGTTCGAGGGCGAAGAGGAATCCGGTTCACCGTCGCTGAAGCCTTTCCTGGAAGCCAATGCCGCCGAGCTCAAGGCCGACTATGCGCTGGTCTGCGATACCAGCATGTGGGACCGCGATACGCCGGCCATCTCCGCGGGCCTGCGCGGCCTCGTCGGCGAAGAGGTCATCGTCAGGGCTGCCGACCGCGATCTGCATTCCGGCTATTTTGGCGGCGCTGCAGCCAACCCGATCCGCATCCTCACCACCATTCTCGCCGGCCTTCACGACGAGAACAGCCGCGTAACGCTCCCAGGCTTCTACGAAGGCGTCGAAGAGACCCCGGCCCAGGTCAAGGCTTCCTGGGAAACGCTCGGCCAGACGGCGGAGAAGTTCCTCGGTGAGATCGGCCTGTCGATCCCGTCGGGCGAAAAGAACCGTTCGGTGCTGGAACTGACCTGGGCGCGCCCGACCGCCGAAGTCAACGGCATCACCGGCGGCTATACCGGCGAAGGCTTCAAGACGGTGATTGCGGCCGAGGCTTCGGCGAAGGTTTCCTTCCGCCTCGTCGGCAACCAGAACCCGGAGAAGATCCGCGAAGCGTTCCGCGCCTATGTCCGCTCCAAGGTTCCGGCGGATTGCTCGGTGGAGTTCCACGCCCATGGCGGTTCTCCGGCCATCCACCTGCCCTATGAATCGCCGCTGCTCAACACGGCGAAGGTGGCGCTTTCCGACGAATGGCCAAAGCCGGCCGTCATCATCGGCATGGGTGGCTCGATCCCGATCGTCGGCGACTTCCAGAAGATGCTCGGCATGGAATCGCTGCTGGTCGGCTTCGGCCTTTCCGACGACCGGATCCATTCGCCGAACGAGAAGTACGAGCTGCAGTCCTACCACAAGGGCATCCGCTCCTGGATCCGTATCCTGGACGCGCTCGCCGCTTGACATCATCAGAGCCGCGGCGAAGTGCTTCGCCGCGGCTTTCGACTGCGGTTGCACACACGCCAATCACGCAGCTCTCACGCGCAGTGCATCAACCGACGCGCGCGCATTTCCAAACGATCGACGCGATGTCCGCGCTTTACCGTTTCCCCTTCACCGTTTCCCGGCGGTTTCTCCGGTTTCGGCAGACCCTCAATCCTTGACCTCAGGGGTCTCAGGTGCTTCCTTTTTGTGAAACACATCACAAAGGGAAATCGGATCATTGGCAAGGGTAAGGACCGAAGCGTCGCGCTGCGGGCGTGACGCTACGACAAAGCAGCTTAGAAAACAGGATGTCTCCGCTCGGAGAACCACTCCGGCAGCTGCAACAGAAGTGTCCTCAGAACGCCTCGCCCACGTCCTCACACCGATCGCGGCGCCTGTATGAAGAGGCTGCAGACCTATTTCTGGCCCATTGTCGGCCTTCTCGCGATCCTCTTTTCGGTGAATGCGCTTTATCACGAGCTCCGCGGCCTTTCGCTCGACGAGTTCCTCGCAAGCTTCAACGCGATCTCGCTTAAAAGCTGGCTGTTGGCGATCTGCTCGACACTGGTCGCCTATGCGGCGCTTGCGGCTTACGACCGGCTGGCGCTCGACCATCTCGGTCACCGCATCTCGATCTGGTTCATCACGCTCTGCTCGTTCACGACCTACGCGCTGTCGCACAATCTCGGTGCCTCGGTCTTTTCCGGCGCGGTCGTGCGCTACCGGGCCTATCGCTCCAAGGGGCTTTCTCCAGGTGAAGTCGGCGTGCTCGTCGCCTTCTGCTCCTTCACCTTCACGCTCGGCACACTGGTGCTTTCGGCCATCGTCCTCCTGGTGCGACCCGACATCATCGAGCGCTTCGCCGAATTCCTGCCGGTGGAAATGTCGCTGACCACAGGCGTGCTCATCCTCGTCGTTATCGGGCTCTATGTCATCGGCAGCCTCGTCGGGCTGCCATCGTTCCGCACGCGCTGGTTCCACCTTCACTACCCGAAGCCGAGGATCGTCTTCCGGCAATTGGTGATCGCACCCGTGGAACTGATCGGCGCTGCCGGGATCATCTATTTCGCACTGCCGGAAGCCGGAAACCCGGGCTATATCGTCATCCTCGGGATCTTCCTCGCCTCGTTCTCGGCGGCGCTGCTCTCGCATGCACCGGGCGGGCTCGGCGTGCTCGAGCTGATTTTCATCGCAGCCCTGCCGGAAATGGATCCGGCCGACGTTCTGGCGGCGCTGGCCATCTTCCGCCTGCTCTACCTGGTCATCCCGTTTGTCCTGGCATTGGTGGTGATCCTCGTTTTCGAGCGGGCACGCTTCTTGGCACAACGCCCTCCCCCGGGAGGGACCGACCTTCCCTAGAGTAATTCCAGGAAAAGTGCGAAACGGTTTTCCGTCAGGAATTGCGTAATTTCAAAGACTTAGATCACTTCAGTGTTTCGATGAAACAATGAAGTGATCTAAGGGGATCGCCTGCTTCACTTTGACTGGAATTGCGGCGTGGTGGAAACTTTACGCTTCCCTCGACCCACGTCAGGGCGCGTTGCAGACCGTCGGCAGCGCCTGCTCGAGCGGCCCTTTCACTTCCTTAAGCCGCGCCGCTTCGACCTGGTAGGGCGTGAAGGGCGGCACCTGTAGCGACGGGTTGATGATGCGCGTGACATAGCAGCCGGCGAAGAACCGGACCCGCGCGCGCTTCTCGATAGACTTCACCGCAACCGGAACCGCCGAATAGATGCTGCCGGCGCCAGCCTCCGTTTTCACCTTGCCGATCTTCACCTCGACCGACACGGTGCGATCATAGCCGCGGGTGAAGGACTTGTAGCCGCCGACGGGCTTCGATTCGCCGAAATAGCCGTAGGCGCGGGCATATTCCTTGCGGTTGATGGCATTGTAGAGCGAACGGACGAGAGCTGCCCCGTCGGAGCGGTCGTCGACATAGGCGACGCCTTCCTGTGCCAGAGCCTCGCCGTTCAACGCTGCAAACGCGCCGAGGGCGAAGACGGTGGATCGAAGCTTCATGGCAGTCCTCCTTTTGTCGAGCGCCAGCCGAGCACAACAATAAGGCGAAGCCATAGCAGGATTCGCTACCCGCATGTTTCCCCAAGTCGTCGCCGACGCGGCGCTGAGCTCAGGCCGGAGGCAAGCCGGCACGGCGGCGCGCGACGACGCGCTCGCGCCACACGGTGAAGATGCCGGCGGCGACCACCAGCACGGAGCCGACGATCATGTTGACCGTCAGCGTCTCGCTGAAAATCGTCACGCCCATGATCGAGGCAAAGACGAGCTGGAGGTAGGTGAGCGGCTGAACGGCCACCGCATCCAGCACCTCATAGGCCCGGATGAGGAAGTAGTGGCTGGAGGATCCGGTGATGCAGAGCAGCAGCATCCAGCCCCAGTCAGCCGGCGCAAGCGTGACCCAGAAGAACGGGCCGACCAGGCTGATCGCGGCAGCACCCACGACGCCGGTGTAGAAGAAACTGGTCATCGCCGAATCCTGCCGGCTGACGAGCCGCGTGACGATGACATAGAGCGCAAGCAGCAGAGCCGCCCCGAGCGGCAAGAGGAAGGTCCGGTCGAACAAGCCGTCTGCGGGCTTCAGAATCAGAAGCACGCCGCCGAGACCGACGGAGATTGCCAGCCATCGCCGCCAGCCGACGCGCTCGCCGAGAAGCGGCATGGACAGGAGGGCAACGAACAGAGGCGTCGCCGCCAGGATCGCTTGCGAATGGGCAAGCCCGACCCAGGTGAAAGACGTGATCACCATGACGATCTGGGTCGGCAGCAACACGCCGCGCACGATCTGAAGCCACGGTCTCCTGGTTGTCGCCGTGATCTTCAGGCCTTCCTTGGTACGCGCAGCCAGCGCAATCGCGAAAAGTGCAAAGGCCCAATAGCGGATCATCGCGACGAAGGCCGGCGGATAGATCGCGCCCAGATGCTTGGAGATCCCGTCCTGGATCGAAAAGATGACGATCGCCAGAAGCGTGAAGATGTAGCCGTTTGCCTTGGAAGCCTGTGAGACGGTGGACGTCATGGCGCGCCGATACCTGCGAGAACCCGCCGCGCCGCCAATTGCGCACGACAGGTGCCACATACAGGGAAACACGGCCGTATTCGAGACATGAAAAGAGCCCCGTGTGGGAGGAGGTACACGGGGCTCTCGAACTTGATCGGTGACTGGGAGGAGGAGTGCCACCGACCCGCATCGGGCGCCGCGGGAGGAGGTGCAGCGCTTCGATAAGTCATATAATAATCGTGCGTCGCAGCAATTTCAAGACGTGATTTTTGCATTGCACAAAATCGTGAAGGCGAAGCGTCAGGTCGAGCCATCTTGACCCGCTGATCGGAGCCTGAGCCAGGGAACAACTCGTCGCCGGGCCGGCACGCGAAAGCCATGCATGGCGCGGTAACCAGCCGGAAACCACAACCTTTGATAGCTTTTTACTCTACTTCAGCTTTCCTGATATACGACCAGCAATATTAGAAGAAATATATTCACTCTCCATAATTGCAGGCTTTCAGATGAAATTATTGCTCCAGGTCCCCACCGCAATCATCGTTGTCCTGATCCTCGCCACCTGGATCGCCAGCCTGCGCCTCGTCGTGCTGCCACCGGGCTCCTTCAAGTTAAGAGCGATGACGGCGCTCGTTTATCAAGGGCACGACTACCGGCTGGTGGACAGCCCGCGCGCCATGTGCGACCGACAGGCCTACCAGGCGAAGGACTGCGAGGAAGTGGCGATGAACCACCTGGGGAAACGGGTTCTGTTTCGGCTTCCCTATAGCCAATGGCTCTACGACTTTACCGAGCCCGGTGCTGCGGCATCGAACGTGGCGGTCGAAGATACGCCACTGCGCAGCTCCATCCAGTAGTTGCGGCCATATGGGCTCGTTAGCACAACGGAGTGGACGTCTCACCCACTGCCACGCGCAGCGCGTCGCTTAAACGCAAGTTGTTGAAGACCATGCGTATTTCACGATGCGCTTCTTAACTCCCCCTTAAATTGCCGCATTTAAAGTTCACCCGGTCGCCGTGGCGGATGGGCGCAGAGCGCCGGTACCGCCGTCGAGATCGAAGTCACCGTCGTGGTTGAGCCAATCGGCCCCGCAGACGGCAGAGGGACAAATCCAAACGGCATGGCAACAAACGGCAGGTCAGGAGAGCGGATCGAGCCATCGTTCGGCGGAAACCAGGACGATGATGACGATTTTCGCGTCGAGGCCAGCGATCGTGTGACCGCCAGCCGCAAGGCACCCCGCGGCAAATCTTCGGGCAGCGGCAAGAAGGGCAGCAGCAAGAAGAAGGCAGCCGGCAAGCGCGGCAGCGCACGGCGCAACTCTGGCGGCGGCGGCTTTGTTGGCCTTGTCCGCACGCTGTTCTACTGGTGCATCGTGCTCGGCATCTGGGGCGCCATGGGCGTCGGCGGCCTGGTGCTCTACTACGGCGCGCGCATGCCGAGCGCCGAGAGCTGGTCGATCCCCGAGCGGCCGCCGAACGTCAAGATCCTTGCGGTCAGCGGCGACGCCATCGCCAATCGCGGCACCACCGGCGGCGAAGCGCTGTCGCTGGAAAACATGTCGCCCTATATCCCGCAGGCGGTCATCGCGATCGAGGACCGCCGCTTCTATTCGCATTTCGGCATCGATCCGCTGGGTCTCGCCCGCGCCATGCTGACGAACCTCACCACCGGCCGCATGGTGCAGGGTGGCTCGACCTTGACGCAGCAGCTTGCCAAGAACCTGTTCCTTTCGCCCGAGCGCACGCTCGAACGCAAGGTGCAGGAGGTGCTGCTCGCCTTCTGGCTCGAGCAGAAATATTCCAAGGACCAGATCCTGGCGATGTATCTCAACCGGGTGTTCTTCGGCTCCAACGCCTATGGCGTGGAGGCGGCATCGCGGCGCTATTTCAACAAATCGGCGCGCGACGTGAACCTCGGCGAGGCCGCACTGCTTGCGGGGCTGCTCAAGGCCCCTTCCCGCCTGTCGCCGGCCCGCGACCCGAAGGCTGCGGAAGAACGCGCCCAGGTGGTTCTCGGCGCCATGCGCGAGGAAGGTTACGTCACCGATAGCGAGATCAAGACGGCGATGTCGCAGACCCCGACCAAGGCCAAGAGCTACTGGTCCGGCGCCGAACACTACGTCGCCGACATGGTGATGGACCAGCTTCCCGGCATGATCGGCGAGATCAAGGAAGATCTCATCATCGACACGACGATCGACCTCAATCTCGAGAAGAAGGCCGAGGAGGTGATCGCTGCCACGCTAGACGCCGACGGCAAGAAGCTCGACGCTTCGCAGGCAGCACTCGTCTCGATCGATGGCACCGGCGCCATCCGGGCGCTCGTCGGCGGCAAGGACTACGCAGAGAGCCAGTTCGACCGCGCCTCCAAGGCCAAGCGTCAGCCGGGTTCCGCCTTCAAGCCCTTCGTCTATGCCGCGGCACTCGAGATCGGCCGCACGCCGATGTCGATCCGCAACGACGGCCCGGTCCGGATCGGCAACTGGACGCCCGAGAATTACGACCAGAAATATCGCGGCGAGGTAACGATCGCCGATGCGCTCGCCAATTCGCTGAACACCATCGCCGCACAGCTGGTGATGGAGGTCGGGCCGCAGAACGTCGTCAAGGTCGCCCATCGCCTCGGCATCGATTCCGAGATGCAGGCAAACGCCTCGATCGCGCTCGGCACGTCCGAAGTCAGCCTCGTCGAACTGACGTCGGCCTATGCCCCATTCATGAATGGCGGCTTCAAGGCGACGCCGCATGTCATTCGCCGCATTTCCAAGGCCGACGGCACGGTGCTTTACGAAAACACCTACGACAACCCGCCGCGTGTGCTCGACCCGGCGATCGTCAGCGAAATGAACCAGATGATGGTGCGTGTGCTGACCAAGGGTACGGGCAAGAAAGCGCAGCTCAAGGGCTGGGAGGCGGCCGGCAAGACCGGTACCACGCAATCCTTCCGCGACGCGCTGTTCGTCGGCTACACCTCGAACCTGACGACCGGCGTCTGGTTCGGCAACGACGACGGCAAGTCGATGAAGAAGGTCACGGGCGGCGGCCTGCCGGCCAAGGCCTGGCACGATTTCATGATGGCGGCCCATGAGGGCCTCTCGCCCTCGCCGCTCTTCGGCACGACGGGCGTGCAGCCGGTCTTCGATGAAGGCGTGGGCGCACCGGCCGGCGACTTGCTCTCCGGCGATCCGGAAGCCTTCCCGGAAGCACCCGTGGGCGTCAATGGCGCGGTCGCAGTGGGGCAGCGCCCGGTAGACCAGGGGGGCGAATGGGATGGCCAGAGCGCCGATCAGGGCAATGGCGGTCTCGTACCACCGGCCGATGTCGGCCAGACGACGGGTGCCACGCGCCGCACGACCCTCTTCGACATTTTGACCGGCGGTTGAGCCGGCGCGACTGGCGCTGCAAGCGTGCGACTGGCGCCATTCTCACCAGCCGCGCATAGCCCATTTCTAGCTAGGCAAATCCCGGACTTGCATTTGCCCCCAAACGCCCCGCAGAATGCCTTGCAGTCCGAAACGCCGGTCCTTATATACGCCGCATCGGCGCAGTCTCGACTGCGAAGAAATCCTGAGACCATCCCGTTAGGGGCTGTCTTACGAATGCCTGACCGGGTTCCGACAGTCCGCTGCAAGGAGAGAACGACATGGCTAAAGTTATTGGTATTGACCTGGGAACGACCAACTCCTGCGTCGCCGTCATGGACGGAAAAGACGCGAAGGTGATCGAAAACGCCGAGGGTGCGCGCACGACCCCCTCGATGGTGGCATTCAGCGACGACGGCGAACGTCTCGTCGGCCAGCCGGCCAAGCGCCAGGCCGTCACCAATCCGGAAAACACGCTTTTTGCGATCAAGCGCCTGATCGGCCGGACCTTCCAGGACCCGACCACGCAAAAAGACAAGGACATGGTTCCTTACAAGATCATCAAGGCCGACAATGGCGACGCCTGGGTCGAAGCGCACGGCAAGGATTATTCCCCGTCGCAGATCTCCGCCATGATCCTTCAGAAGATGAAGGAAACGGCCGAATCCTATCTCGGTGAAAAGGTCGAAAAGGCCGTCATCACCGTTCCGGCCTACTTCAACGACGCCCAGCGCCAGGCAACCAAGGATGCCGGCAAGATCGCGGGCCTTGAAGTTCTGCGCATCATCAACGAGCCGACCGCGGCAGCCCTTGCCTACGGCCTCGACAAGAAGGACGGCAAGACGATCGCCGTCTACGACTTGGGCGGTGGTACCTTCGATATCTCGGTTCTGGAAATCGGCGACGGCGTCTTCGAAGTGAAGTCGACCAACGGCGACACCTTCCTCGGCGGTGAAGACTTCGACATGCGTCTCGTCGAATACCTCGCCGGCGAGTTCAAGAAGGAACAGGGCATCGACCTGAAGAACGACAAGCTCGCCCTTCAGCGCCTGAAGGAAGCTGCCGAAAAGGCCAAGATCGAGCTGTCCTCGTCGCAGCAGACCGAAATCAACCTGCCGTTCATCACGGCTGACGCTTCCGGTCCGAAGCACCTGACGATGAAGCTGTCGCGCGCCAAGTTCGAAAGCCTGGTCGACGACCTGATCCAGCGCACCGTTGCGCCGTGCAAGGCAGCCCTCAAGGATGCCGGCGTCTCGGCTGCCGAGATCGACGAAGTCGTTCTCGTCGGCGGCATGAGCCGCATGCCGAAGGTTCAGGAAACCGTGAAGCAGCTGTTCGGCAAGGAGCCGCACAAGGGCGTGAACCCGGATGAAGTGGTCGCCATGGGCGCCGCCATTCAGGCCGGCGTTCTGCAGGGCGACGTCAAGGACGTTCTCCTGCTCGACGTCACCCCGCTGTCGCTCGGCATCGAAACGCTCGGTGGCGTCTTCACCCGCCTGATCGAACGCAACACGACGATCCCGACCAAGAAGTCGCAGACCTTCTCGACCGCCGACGACAATCAGTCGGCCGTGACGATTCGCGTCTCCCAGGGTGAGCGTGAAATGGCCGCCGACAACAAGCTGCTCGGCCAGTTCGACCTCGTCGGCATTCCGCCGGCACCGCGCGGCATGCCGCAGATCGAAGTCACCTTCGACATCGACGCCAACGGCATCGTGCAGGTTTCGGCCAAGGACAAGGGCACCGGCAAGGAACACCAGATCCGCATTCAGGCTTCTGGCGGTCTTTCCGACGCCGACATCGAAAAGATGGTCAAGGATGCCGAAGCCAATGCCGAGGCCGACAAGAAGCGCCGCGAGGGCGTCGAAGCCAAGAATCAGGCCGAAAGCCTGATCCACTCCAGCGAGAAGTCGCTGAAGGATTACGGCGACAAGGTTTCGGAAGCAGACCGCAAGGCGATCTCCGACGCGATTGCCGCGCTGAAGACTGCCGTCGAAGCCTCCGAGCCGGACGCCGAAGACATCAAGGCCAAGACCAACACGCTGATGGAAGTTTCCATGAAGCTCGGCCAGGCGATCTATGAAGCGCAGCAGACGGAAGCCGCCCATGCGGATGCCGCAGCAGACGCAGCGCGCGACGGCGATGTCGTCGATGCCGACTACGAAGAAGTCAACGACGAGGACGACCGCAAGCGTTCGGCCTAATCCGTCCCTTCGATCAGACGAAAAGCCCGGGTTCGCCCGGGCTTTTTTTGTTGGCCGGAGGGGCCGTTCATGCGGACAAGAATGACGACGGACGCTGTGAGCCACCGCAAACGTTACTTTTCCGACAAAAAACCGCATCTACCACCGCTCGGGCTATGGTATCGCGCTTCAAGGTTTACTAAATCGGTGGCAAGGTAAACGGGCAGCCGCCGAGCCCTCGCGCTGGCATGCCAACAGGATAATCTTCGACGAATGAAACGTGATCTCTACGAAACGCTTGGCGTTGCCAAGAACGCCGACGAGAAGGAGCTAAAGGGCGCCTTCCGCAAGCTCGCAATGAAGTATCACCCGGACAAGAACCCCGGCGACGCGGCAGCGGAGAAGACCTTCAAGGAAATCAACGAGGCCTATGAGACCCTCAAGGACCCGCAGAAGCGCGCCGCTTACGACCGCTACGGTCATGCGGCCTTCGAGCAGGGCGGTATGGGCAACGGCTTCGGCGGCGGGGGGGCCGGCGGCTTCTCCGACATTTTCGAAGACATCTTCGGCGAGATGATGGGCGGCGGGCGCCAGCGGCGTTCCTCGGGCGGCCGCGAACGCGGCGCCGATCTTCGCTACAACATGGAGATCTCGCTCGAGGAAGCCTTCTCAGGCAAGACCGCGCAGATCCGCGTTCCAACCTCGATCACCTGCGACGTCTGCAGCGGCTCCGGCGCCAAGCCCGGCACGAGCCCGAAGACCTGCGGCACCTGTCACGGCTCCGGTCGCGTGCGCGCTGCCCAGGGCTTCTTCTCGATCGAACGCACCTGCCCGACCTGCGGCGGGCGCGGCCAGACGATCACCGACCCCTGCGGCAAGTGCCATGGCCAGGGTCGTGTCACCGAAGAGCGCACGCTTTCGGTCAACATTCCGGCGGGCATCGAGGACGGAACGCGTATCCGCCTCTCCGGCGAAGGCGAAGCGGGGCTTCGCGGCGGACCGGCTGGCGACCTCTACATTTTCCTCTCGGTCCGGCCGCATGAGTTCTACCAGCGCGACGGCGCCGATCTCTATTGCAGCGTGCCGATCTCGATGACGACGGCGGCCCTTGGCGGCAAGTTCGATGTGACCACGCTCGACGGCACCAAGTCGCGCGTCACGGTTCCCGAGGGCACCCAGGCCGGCAAGCAGTTCCGCCTCAAGGGCAAGGGCATGCCGGTGCTGCGCTCGGCCCAGTCCGGCGACCTCTACATCCAGATCCAGATCGAAACGCCGCAGAAGCTGACCAAGCGCCAGCGCGAACTGCTACAGGAATTCGAACAGATCTCCTCGAAGGACAACAATCCGGAATCGACGGGCTTCTTCGCCCGGATGAAGGACTTCTTCGATACGCTGAGCGACTAAGGCGCCCGGCGTTCCCACAGCGATCTTGCGCGCCGGATAGGGCGCGCAGTGCTGTAAGCTTCACGTCATGGCCGCAAGCTGCCACAGCCCGGCCATGACGAGCACCACCCCAGCGACCCGGGACAGGAGCCGGCCGCCGGGCACCACCTTTTCGGCGAGCACGAAGATGGCGATCGCCGCGATCCACAACACGTTCATCACCCCGCCGACGAACAGAAGCGCCATCAGCGCCCAGCAGCAGCCGACGCAATAAAGGCCATGCCGCAGGCCGAGGCCGAAGGCGGCACCCGCCTCGCGGCGAAATCCGCCGTGGTTCTGGATGAAAAGTAGCGGCGACTGGCATTGCCTGAGGCAACGATCCTTGAGCGACGTCCACTGAAACAGGCCGACGGCGACGAGGACCGCACCGCTCAAGGCTTCGTTGGCGTTCGAGAGCGCCGGAGTGAGCAACAGGGCGCGATCAAGGAGCCATTGCCCGAGAACGGCGACCAGCGCGAACAGGGTCCAGGCCAGCAGATAGCCACCAGCGAAGAATCCGGTCGCGGCGAAGGGCTTGCCCTGCTGCGCCGCCTGTCTTCCGACACGGGCATAGAGCAGGATCATCGGCGTTGCCGACGGCACCATCATACCCATCATCATGACAGCCCACATGACAAATGCATAGGCGAAGGTTGCCGCGGTCCAGGGACCGGCGGCCGCAGTCGCCATCGATGTCATCGATCCCCCTTGCGCCTCCATGGGCATGTTCATCGGCATGTCGATGGGCATCTCCATGTCCATGTCCATGCCCGAACCCATATCCATGGTGTCGGAGGCTGCCGGGGGCGCAGTCATGTCCATGGCCGAAGCCAGCCACAGGACGTAAATCCAACTGATCGCCGTCAGCGTAATCAACGCCGCCACAACGATGGCGCGATCACGTCTGAGCAGGGTTTCGAGCGCCGTATCCTTCATCGACGTCAGTGGATCACGCCGCTTTCGGTCAGGTGCATGCGCGCGAAATGAGCATGCGAGTCCGCCAGTGCCAAGGTCAGCGGCCCCTTCGTATCGGCCCATCCGCGCCCGACTTCGCAGACGTCGTATTCGAACCCCTGAGGGAGATTGATGCGCGCCTGATGGGCGGCACCGGTCACCGGATTGAGGATGGGTTCGCCGCGAGCGACGAGCCAGCCCGGCACATTCAGCCGCGCCGTGCGCGCGCCGACATCGACCTCGAAATCGATCTCGGCAAAGACGGGCTCGTGCATGGTTTCGAAGGTCGTCGCAAAGACCTGGAAGAAGGTAGCACCCGGTTCCGTATCCTCGCCGCTCATGATGCGCAGCAACGCACCGCGCTGTTCGGCCGAAGCGCGGCTATCGACGATCGGCACAACCTGCCCCCTCCCCTCGTGGATGGCGCCCGGCCAGGCGGCGATCAGGCCGCCACGAAGCCCATCGAGCCGCGTATCGCCGTGATAGCCTTCCTCAATCTCGAATGCGCCGACGGCGCTGCAATGGCCTTGTGTCGGCAATGCATTGAACTGGCAAGGACAGCCATAGGCGCAGTTGCAATGTATGAATTCGCGCCCCTTCATCATCCATCTCACACTCGTCATCGTCTCCTCCTGGGATCTGATCGGTGTTCGGTCTACTGCATGTTCGTTTCATCGTAGCCGACCAAAGGACAAAAACATGCAGCAATTCAAAGTGCTACAGCGACCTTTGCGCGTCTGGACGCGCGGCGCTGTAGGTCGATTTCTTGCGACTGGATGCATTCCATTAGATTGCAGAAATATACTCCTCCCAACCAGCGATGCCAACGGCCGGCCGAAGACGACGGGAAGCGCCGCGCATCCGATTGAACACGCGGCGCTTCTGTCTGTTCGTTAGAGTTAAGCCGTGATCAGAGCGTCGCCATGCCGCCATCGATGATCAGTTCGGCGCCGACAGTGAAAGCAGCCTCGTCGGAGGCGAGGAAGACGACCGCCTTGGCGATTTCGCTTGCGTTGCCGAAGCGGCCAAGCGGGATCTGCGCAGCGATCGCATCAACAACCTGCTTGTTTTCCTCCACCGTCGGGGCATGGCCGTCATGCAGCGGCGTGCGGATCGGGCCGGGGCTGACGGCGTTGACCCGGATGCCGCGGCCGATGAGTTCGCCGGAGAGCGTTTTGGCGAGCGACAGCAGCCCCGCCTTGGTCAAGGCATAGACGCTTGAGGTCGGCATGCCGATATGGGCGTTGATCGAGGTGTTGAGCACGATCGATGCCGGTTTGGAAAAGACCGGCAGCAAGGCCTGGATCAGGAAATACGGTCCCTTGAGGTTGATGGCGAGCGAGCGGTCGAAGCTTGCCTCGTCCCACTGCTCGATCGGCTGCAGCTTGGCGATGCCGGCATTGATGAACAGGATATCGAGCGTGCCCAAGGCGGCGCGGATCTTTTCAGCGACGGCGGCCTGGCCGGCGACATTGCCGGCATCGGCCTCGATGATCAGAGCTGTCTCGCCAAGGACGGCGCGTGCTTCGGCAATGTTCTTCGGATTGGTGCCGGTGACGGCGACCCTTGCGCCTTCGGCGATGAACTGGCGTGCGGTTTCGAGACCGATGCCGCTGGTGCCGCCGGTGATGAGTGCCGTCTTGTTCTGCAAACGTGACATGATGAAAGTCCTCTTGTTGGGTTGAAGAGGAGATCGGCTCGGTTGGCTGGAACCGTCATCCTCGAATGCAGACAGATATGGCGGAAAACGATCGTTCGGATTAGTCTCCCAATTGTGGAACTCGAATTCGGAAAAGTCGAACGATGGTGAAGATCGAGGGAATAACCGCCTTTGTCGCGGTCGCCGAAGCTGGCTCGATCAGTGAAGCGGCGCGGCGCCTGCGCCTGTCGAAATCCGTCGTCAGCGAACGCGTGGCGGAACTGGAGCGCGGGCTCAACGCCACGCTCCTCCATCGCACGACGCGCAAGCTGACGCTCACCGAGGACGGCATCGCCTTCCGCGAGCGCGCCGTCAGGATCGTCAGCGAGGTGCAGGCGGCCGCGAGCGACCTTGCCGAGCGGCGCGGACAGCTGACGGGGCCGCTTCGGATCGCCGCGCCCGTCAGCTTTGGCCGCCGGCATCTCGGTCCGGCGCTCTATCCGTTCCTGGCGCGCCATCCGGAAATCGAACTGACGCTCGACCTCGACGACCGGCGGGTCGATGCGGCCTCGGAAGGCTACGACGCGATTGTCCGCCACGGCGTGATCGCAGATTCCCGCCTGATGGTTTGGAAACTTGCCAGAAGCCGGCGCCTGCTCGTCGCCTCGCCCGATTATCTTGAACGACACGGCACGCCGGCGTCGCTTGCCGAGCTCGAAGGCCATCGCGGCGTCTTCTACACCAATCGCGGTGCGGCCGATTGGCGGTTCGAGGGACCTTCCGGTGCAACGATCGTCAGGGCGCGCCTGGCCCTCGGCATGAACAATGGCGACATGATGCACGACGCCGCCGTCGCCGGGCTCGGCATCGCGCTGTTGCCCGCCTTCATCGCCGGCCCCGCGGTGCGCAAAGGGCAATTGCGTGAGATCGATGTCGGGCTGCGTCCGGAGCCCGAATTCATCTACATGGCGCATCCGGAAGGACGACGCGTCTCCGCCAAGCTCCGAGCCATCGCCCAACATCTGAAGGAAGCTTTTGGCGATCCGCCCTATTGGGATCCGTGAAGCGTTTCCGCAACCCCGGCGTAATCGCTGTCGGCGACGGTATCTCGCCGATTGCCGATCGAGTCTCGACAGAAGCTTGATCGAAATCGGCTGGCATGCGCTTCGCACCCATCGCAACCAAAGATTGGTTTCCTATCTTCTCATCATGCGGACCTTCTTTCTGAACTGGATCGTCGCCATGACGCTTGGCACCGCCGCCCATGCGGACAACCTTTCCGCGGCTCCGACCGATGCCGAAATCCTGAATATTCTGACCGATCGAATCGACAAGCAGCAGCAGTCGGTCGGCATTGTCGTCGGAATCATCGATGCCAATGGACGACGCATCGTCGCGCATGGCCATCCGGCCAAAGGTGACCCGCGCCCGGTCGATGGACGGACCGTGTTCGAGATCGGCTCGGTCACCAAAGTCTTCACCGCGCTGTTGCTCGCGGACGCGATTGAAAAAGGCACGCTGCGCCTCGACACGCCCGTCTCCGCGTTGTTTCCGCCAGGTGTGGCGATGCCGGACGACAAGGAGGAGCCGATCACGCTGAAGGACCTGGCGACGCACATGTCCGGTCTGCCGCGGCTACCCACCAATCTGGACCCGACAGACACAAGCAATCCGTATGCGGACTACGGCACTGCAAAGCTTTATGCCTTCCTGTCCCATCACAAGCCGCTGCGGCGCCCTGGCGTCGAGCACGAGTACTCCAATCTCGGCGCCGGGCTTCTCGGCCACGCGCTCGCCTTGAAGGCCGGCCTTTCCTACGAAGAGCTCGTCATCAGCCGCATCACAGCGCCTCTCGACATGAAGGACACGGCGATCTCGTCGCAGCCCGGCTGGGCCGAAAGGCGGGCGACGGGCCACAATGCGGCGCTGGAGCCGGTGAGAGACTGGGATCTCAACGCGCTGCAAGGAGCCGGCGCGCTGCGCTCCACGACGAACGATCTTCTGATATTCCTGGAGGCGGCCATGGGGAAAACGTCATCGCCGCTGGCGCCGGCCTTCACCATGCTACTTGCGACCCGGCAGCCGCTCGGCAACGGGGGAGACGACCAGCAGGCACTCGGCTGGGTGATCTCGGGCAAGGGCGACGAGCAGATTATCTGGCACAATGGCGGGACCGGCGGCTATCGGTCCTTCGTCGGCTACCGACCGTCGACCGGTATCGGCGTCGTCGCCCTCTCCAATGCGTCGACCGAGGTCGGCGTGGACGATATCGGCCAACACCTGCTCAACCGCAACGCTCCGCTTGCGCCGGCAAATGCCAGGCGCACTGCGATAACCGTCGATCCGACGAGCTATGACGCCTATGTCGGCACCTATCGGCTGGCCCCCAGCTTCGAGCTGACGATCTTTCGCGATGGAGATCGGCTGTTTGCCCAGGCAACGGGACAGGATCGGATCGAAATCTTTCCGGAGGCCGAACACCGTTTCTTTGCGAAGCTTATCGATGCGCAGATCAGCTTCACCGTAACCGGCACCCGCGCCGGGAGCCTGACCTTGCATCAGGGCGGGCGGGACAGCCCCGCGCCTCGGATCGAGAAATGATGCACGTCTCCCACCGATTGAAGCGGGAGACGCTGTTCGCTTCGATCAGAAGATCAGATCGATCAGGAAATAGGCGAGCGCCGAAATCGCCGCCGCGGCCGGCATGGTGATGAACCAGGCAATCACGATATTGCCGGCAAGCCCCCAGCGGACCGCCGAGACGCGCCGCGCCGCACCGACGCCGATGATCGCACCGGTGATGGTGTGCGTCGTCGAGACGGGAATGCCGAGCCAGGTGGCGGCAAAGAGCGTGATCGCCCCGCCGGTTTCGGCGCAGAAGCCCTGCATAGGATTGAGCCTGGTAATCTTCGAGCCCATGGTGTGCACGATGCGCCAGCCGCCGAACAGCGTGCCGAGCGCGATTGCCGCCTGGCAGGTTATGACCACCCAGAAGGGCACGTAGAACTCCGAACCGAGATAGCCCTGCGAGAAGAGCAGAACGGCAATGATGCCCATGGTCTTCTGCGCGTCATTGCCGCCGTGGCCGAGCGAATAGAGCGACGCGGAAACGAACTGCATCACGCGGAAGGTGCGGTCGACGGCAAAGGGCGTCTGCCGCACGAAAATCCAGGAGACGATCAACACCAGGAGCAAGGCCAGGAAGAAGCCTATCGCCGGCGACATGAAGATGGCGCCGACGGTCTTGAGAAGACCGGTCCAGACGATGGAACTAAAGCCGGTGCTGGCAAGGCCGGCACCGACGAGGCCGCCGATCAGCGCATGCGACGAACTCGACGGAATGCCGAAGAGCCAGGTGACGATGTTCCAGACGATCGCCCCCATGAGGGCCGAAAAGATCACCAGCGGCGTGACGATGCCGGGATCGATGATGCCCTTGCCGAGCGTCTCGGCCACATGCAGGCCAAAGAACAGGAAGGCGATGAAGTTGAAAAAGGCTGCCCAGATGACCGCGTATTGCGGTCTCAGCACCCGCGTCGAGACGATTGTCGCGATCGAGTTGGCAGCGTCGTGCAAACCGTTCAGGAAGTCGAAGAACAGCGCGATGCCGATCAGCCCGACGAGCAACGGAAAGGCGAGCGTCGCATCCATCAGACGTTCTCGATCACGATGCCGCTGATTTCATTGGCGACGTCCTCGAAGCGATCGATCACCTTTTCGAGCTCGCCATAGATCTCACTGCCGATGATATAGGCCATCGGGTTGCTGGCGCCGTGACGGCGGAAGAGATCCTTGAGGCCGAGGTCGTGCAATTCGTCGGCACGCCCCTCGATGCGGGTAACTTCCTCGGCGATGGCGATAAGGCGATTGTGATTGGCGCCGATACGGTCGAGCAACGGAATGGCCTCGCCGATCAGATGCGCGGCCTGGACGATGATCGTCGCCATCTCGCGCATGCCCGGATCGAATGTCTTCTGCTCGTAGAGCCGGATCGTCTTGACCGTCTTGTGCATCATGTCGATGGCATCGTCCATCGACTGGATCAGGTCCTTGATGTCGCCGCGGTCGAAGGGCGTGATGAAGGACCGGCGCACCGCCAGGAGCACTTCGCCAGTAATATGATCCGCTTCATCCTCAAGCGCGACGATCCGGTCGCACTGTTTCTCCATGTCGTCGCCACCGGCAAGCAGCCTGTCGAGCGCTTCGGCGGCACCGACAACGGTGAGCGCGTGTTTTGCGAAAAGGTCGAAGAAGCGATCTTCGCGGGGAAGCAGTTTGCGGAACCAAGCCAGCATTACAAATATATCCATCCGTGGATTGTCATGAAACTGTCATATTTGACCGAGGCGCTCAAGAAAAGCACCTGATTCAAGGGGTTTGTCGCCTATCCCCTGCCGATATCGACCTATCCCAGGCGATATCGACGCGCTGGCCATTTCGTCTTGCCTTGGCCAACGCTTTCGTCCTACTGCATGTCTCCTTAAATCGACCTCGATTTAAGGACGAAGACATGCAGCAATTCAAAGTGCTACAGCGACCTTTGCGCGTCTGATATGACGCGCGGCGCTGTAGCTGGCGCCCAACGTCGAATCCGGTTTGCCCATGCCCCACAAGGTCTTTCTCAACCGCTTGAAGCTCACGGAGTTCCGCAACTATGCGGCTCTCTCGCTGGAGCTCGACCAGCGCCATGTGGTGCTGACGGGAGAGAACGGCGCCGGCAAGACCAATTTGATGGAAGCGGTTTCCTTCCTCTCGCCAGGACGAGGCTTGAGGCGCGCGGCTTACGCCGACGTCACCCGCGTCGGCGCGAGCGACGGGTTTTCCGTCTTTGCGGAGGTCGAGGGCATGGAGGGGCCGGTCGAAATCGGCACCGGCACCGCCGGGGTAACCGAGGGCCAATCCCGGCGGCTGCGGCTCAACGGAACTCCGGCATCAACCGTCGACGAACTGACGGATCACCTGCGCGTTCTCTGGCTGACGCCATCGATGGACGGGCTCTTCACCGGGCCTTCGGCCGACCGGCGGCGCTTCCTCGATCGGCTGGTGCTTTCGCTCGATCCTGAGCATGGCCGACGCGCCAGCGAATTCGATCGGGCGATGCGCAGCCGAAACCGGCTGCTCAGCGAGTTTCGCCCGGATCCGTCCTGGCTGACCGCAATTGAGCGAGAGATGGCCGGTCTCGGGGTTTCCATGGCGCTGGCAAGGCAGGAGATGCTCGGCCTCTTGACCGCGCTCGTCGAGCGGAACGTCGATGACAGCGTTTTTCCGTCCGCCCGCCTGGCGCTGTCCGGCTTTCTCGACGACGAGGGCCATCGCCCGGCCTATGATCTCGAAGAGCAATATCTGACAATGTTGCGCGACGGGCGGCCGCGCGACGCAGCGGCGGGCCGGACGCTCGATGGGCCGCACCGAAGCGACCTGCTGGTGCGTCATCGGGACAAGGACATGGAAGCCGCACGCTGCTCGACCGGCGAGCAGAAAGCGCTGCTCGTCGGACTGGTGCTGGCGCATGCGCGCCTCGTCGGCGACATGACTGGCCACGCGCCGATCATGTTGCTCGACGAGATCGCCGCGCATCTCGACGTCAACCGGCGTGCGGCGCTGTTCGACCTCGTCGATGGCCTCGGCGGCCAGGCCTTCATGACGGGAACGGACCAGGCGATGTTCGACGCACTTGGCGATCGCGGCCGCTTCCTGACCGTTTCGCACGGGAGCGTTACGGGATAAGCAAGAGCGGATGGGGAAAAGTGTGTGCGGTTTTCCGCCCGCATCCGCTCTCGCTTGAGAATCGATCGGCCACCCGGCCGAGCGGGATGAGGAGGATGTTGCATGACCGGTGAGAACAAGCTCGACCAATCGGAGATCGCCCGCTACGCCCGCCATATCGTGCTGCCGGAAATCGGCGGCGCGGGGCAGCAAAAACTCAAAGCGGCACGTGTGCTGGTGATCGGCGCCGGCGGGCTCGGCGCCCCGGTGCTCGTCTATCTCGCGGCCGCTGGCATCGGCCGGATCGGCGTCGTCGACGACGACATCGTTGCACTCTCGAACCTGCAGCGGCAGATCATTCACCGCACCGAGGACATCGATCGCGCCAAGGTCGAGCGAGCAGCCGAAGCGATCGGTTCACTCAACCCGCATGTCAGCGTCGACGAACACAGGCTGCGGCTTAACCCCGACAATGCCGAGGCGCTGTTCCGGCAATATCACCTGGTGATCGACGGCTCGGACAATTTCGACACGCGCTATCTCGCAGCCGATACGGCAGCCGCGGTCGGCATTCCGCTTGTAACCGGCGCCGTCGGCCGCTTCGACGGATCGCTGACGGTGCTGATGCCGTACAAGGCAGGCAGCGATGGGCGGCCGAACCCCTCCTATCGCGATCTTTTCCCGGAACCGCCGCCGGCCGGCGTCGTGCCCTCCTGTGCCGAAGTGGGCATCGTCGGCGCCCTGACCGGCGTCATCGGCACGCTCCAGGCGATGGAGGCAATCAAGGTGATCGCCGGTTTCGGCGAACCGCTGGTCGGTCGGCTGTTGATGTATGACGCGCTGACGGCGCAGTTCAACACCATCCGTTACCATCGCAGAGCGTAGGCCGATCATGGTGCAGATCTTTCGCATCAGTGAAAGTTTCGACCGGCACGAGGAGCTGCTGAAGCTGATCCTTGGCGCCTTCTCCTACATGGACGGACGGGTCGACCCGCCCTCCTCGGCGCACGTACTCACCGTCGAATCGCTCCGGCAGAAGAGTGCCGACGAGATCGCCTTTGGCGTCAGCGACGGCGAGCGGCTTGTCGGCTGCATCTTTTGCAAGCCTGAAGCCGATTGCC
This sequence comes from Ensifer sp. ENS10, assembly GCF_014852025.1. Classification (NCBI taxonomy): domain Bacteria; kingdom Pseudomonadati; phylum Pseudomonadota; class Alphaproteobacteria; order Hyphomicrobiales; family Rhizobiaceae; genus Ensifer; species Ensifer sp. ENS10. Next base: position 50,685 of record NZ_JACVAS010000001.1, on the reverse strand, counting down.
TCTACATCGGCAAGCTCGCGGTTGCCCCACAGACACAGGGAAAGGGTATCGGCCGGTTGCTGCTCGCGGAAGCGGAGGCGACAGCGCGAGCGCTCGGCCTTTCGGCGTTGCGGCTACTCACCCGCATCGAACTCACCGAAAACCACCGGGCGTTCGCCGCCTGGGGCTTCGTCGAAACCGGTACGATGTGCCACCCCGGCTTTACCCGGCCGACGGCGATCGAGATGCGCAAGACACTCTAGCTAGCTTCTAACCTTGAGCAGGCCGGACGGACAGCCGCACGGCAGGACCGTGCGGCGCCCCGCGATCAGTCGCGGCCCGGAAGCACGCGGTCCGGCGGGCGATGGCCGTCGAAGAAGGTGCGGATGTTGATGACCACCTTGTCGCCCATATCGATGCGGCCCTCGAGCGTCGCCGAACTCATGTGTGGCAGGAGCACGACCTTGCCTTCGCCGGCAAGCTTGATCAGCTTCGGATTGACCGCCGGCTCGTTCTCGAAAACGTCGAGGCCGGCACCGGCGATCTTGCCTTCGCGCAGCGACTTGATCAGCGCCGTCTCGTCGATGATGCCGCCGCGGGCTGTGTTGACGATATAGCTGTCAGGCCGCATCAGCGCCAGGCGGCGGGCCGAGAGCAGGTGATAGGTCGCCGGCGTCGACGGGCAGTTGACCGAAACAATATCGACGCGGGCCAGCATCTGGTCGAGGCTGTCCCAGTAGGTCGCCTCCAGCATCTCTTCGGTTTCCGCGTTCACCCGGTGACGGTTGTGATAGTGGATCGAAAGGCCGAAGGCCTTGGCGCGGCGTGCGACCGCGGTGCCGATCCGGCCCATGCCGACGATGCCGATGCGCTTTCCGGCAATGCGCCGGCCGAGCATCCAGGTCGGCGACCACCCGGCCCATTCGCCCTTGCGATCGGTCAGGATCTGCGCACCTTCGGCAAGCCGGCGCGGCACTGCGAGAATCAGCGCCATCGCCATGTCGGCGGTGTCCTCCGTCAACACGTTCGGCGTGTTGGTGACGGTGATGCCTTTGCGCGCTGCGGCGTCGACGTCGATATTGTCGACCCCATTCGAGAAGCTGGCGATCAGCTTCAGCTGTGGGCCGGCCTGCTCGATCAGCGCCGCATCGATGCGATCGGTCACTGTCGGCACCAGCACGTCGGCGCGCTTCACCGCCGCGACGAGCTCGGGCTGGCTGCGCGGCGTGTCGTCGATGTTCAACTCCGCATCGAAAAGTTCGCGCATGCGCGTCTCGACGATATCAGGCAGTTTACGGGTGATGTAGACCGTGGGCTTCTTCTTGCTTGTCATTGCTGCGACGGGCCTTGTTGACGGGTCCTTAACCAAGTTGGGCGATACTTTCTCCCTGTAGCCGCAATTTCTACCAGACCCCACCGGGAAGACAAACAAAACTCGCGCGTTCGTCCCCGCGATTTCAGCCCGTGTGTTGGGCCCCAGGTGAACTGCGCCCGCAAAAGCTAGTGCCACGGAAAATGAGCTTCGTCATGCGTCATGTCATTTCCAGATTCTCGTTCTCGTTGATCGCCGCCTGCCTTGGCGCCGGGATCATGGCGTCGGCGGCTTACGCTCAAGCTGCCAAGGGCGCCAGCGGACTGCCGCTGCCGCGCTTCGTGAGCCTCAAGTCGAAGAGCGTCAATCTCCGGATCGGCCCGAGCGTCGATTACGCGGTCGCCTTCCGCTACATGAAGCCCGGCGTTCCCGTGGAGATCATCCAGGAATACGATAACTGGCGCCGTATCCGCGACGCCGACGGCACCGAAGGCTGGGTCAACCAGGCGCTGCTTTCCGGCGACCGTACAGCCGTCGCAGCGCCCTGGATGCGCGGCAAGGGCGAAGGCGTCTTCGTCAACATGCGCCGCGATCCGCAGGGTACATCCCCGATCGTCGCCCGCATGGAGCCGGGGGTCATCGTGCATGTCGGCGAATGCAATGGCGACTGGTGCCATGCCGAGACGCAGGGCGTCGAAGGCTGGATCGCCCAGAGCGAGATCTGGGGCGCCTATCCCGGCGAGGCCTTCAAGTAAGGCCACGCCTGCTTTTCACAAAATTCAATCAGGACGAATCAGGCGAGACCCGCCTGCTTGGCGGCCGTTTCCAGCGAGACCATCGGCCGCGGGCCGATCTGACCGATGACAATGCCGGCGGCGAGATTGCCGAGCCTGCTGCAGTCTTCGAGCGAGCGTCCGGTCGTGTAGCCGTGCAGGAAGCCCGCGGCATAGAGGTCGCCGGCACCGGTCGTATCGACGACCTGGGCGATCGGCGTTGCGCGGACCCGAACCCGCTCCTCTCCACGCACGACCACCGAGCCTTCTTCGCTGAGAGTCACGGCAGCGAGCTTGCAATCCTTCGAGAGTTTTTCCAGCGCCAGATCGAAGTCTTCGGTCTCGTAGAGGGCCAACGCTTCCTGCCTGTTGGCGAAGACGATATCGACCGTGCCTGATCGCATGAGTTCGAGGAACTCCTCGCGATAGCGGTGAACGCAGAAGCTGTCGGACAGCGTGATCGCGGTTTCGCGGCCGTTTTCGTGGGCGATCCGCGCGGTCTCGCGGATGGCGTCCTTGGCCCGCGGCGGATCCCAGAGATAGCCTTCGAAATAGGTGACCTTGGCCTCAGCGACGACGTCGGCCTCCACATCCTCGGGGCCAAGCTCGACGCAGGCGCCGAGATAGGTGTTCATCGAGCGCTCGCCATCCTCGGTGACGAAGATCATCGAGCGCGCGGTCGGCGGCACGTTTTCGAGCGGCTTCGTCTGGAAGTAAACGCCCTGGGCGCGGATGTCGTGCGCGAAGATCTCGCCGAGCTGGTCGCTCGCGGTCTTGCCGAAGTAGGCAGCGCGACCGCCAAGGCTGGCGACACCGGCTGCCGTATTGCCGGCGCTGCCGCCGGACGCTTCGACGGCCGGGCCCATGCGCGAGTACAACAACTCGGCTCGTTCGGCATCGATGAGGTTCATGGCGCCCTTTATGATGCCGTTTTCATTGAGAAAGGCATCGTCGCAGCGCGCGATGATATCAACGATGGCATTGCCGATCGTCAGCACGTCGTATTTTGTCATGAACCTCGTCCGGTCTCCGTGATGGCCGGTGTTCGTTAATACCGGTTTTCCGGCCATTTGGAAGACAAAAGACGTGGGGCCATCGCATCAGGCCGTCGGAAGCGCGCTTTCGTCGTAAGCTGCGGCGAATTCGGCGCTCGGCGGGATCGGCTTGATGACATCGATCAGCACGCCGTTCGGATCGGCGGTGATGAAATGACGCTGACCGAAGACCTCGTCTCGCAACGTCTTCAGGATCGGAAGCCCGGCGGCAACCGCTTGCGCGTAAATGCGATCCGGATCCTCGACCTCAAAATTCAGCAGAAGACCGCGGGTGGGCGTACGTGCTTCCTCCGGGATCGTCTCGTGGCGGTAGTCGAGCACCGCCAGCGTCACATGCTCGTCCTCGACCGACTGCAGATGCACATACCAATCGCTGGTGAAGAGCGCCTGGAAGCGGAAGTGCTCGATGTAAAAGGCGGCGGTGGCGGCAACATCTGATGTCATGATGACAGGATAGTAGCTCGTCGATTTCATGGCTTTCCCTCGCTCCGGCAATATCATACAATCTGTATGTATCTTTAATTAACATACAGGCTGCATGCATGCAACAGGAAGTCTCCCGTCGCTCCAATCGCGAGCGATCCGACACGACGCGCACCGCGATCCTCGATGCCGCGCGTGGCCTTTTCGTCACCCGGGGTTATGCCGATACCTCCACGCCCGATATTGTTGCCGCCGCCGGATTGACCCGCGGCGCGCTCTATCACCACTTCGAAGACAAGAAGGCATTGTTCCGTGCCGTGGCGGAGCGGGAGGCGGGCGCAGTGGCGATATCGATCGAGCAGGCAACGGCCAACGACCTCACGCCCCGCGACGCACTGAAAGTCGGTGCCCGCGCCTATTTCGACGCGATGCGCGAGCCGGGCCGAATCCGTCTGCTGCTGCTCGACGGGCCGGCGGTGCTCGGCAAGCAGGAAATGGCCGCGATCGACGCGGCCAATGCCCAGAGAACCCTGGAGGAGGGCATTGCCGAGGCGATGGCGCCGGCAGTGCCGGGCCCGGAAAGGCTGTCGGCCATGGCCTCGCTGCTTTCGGCCGCCTTCGATCGCGCGGCGCTCGACATCGCCGATGGTGCTTCGGCCGAGCTTTACGCGGAGACGATCGGCACGCTGATCGACCGGCTGGTGTCGGCCTGACGCCGACCGTCAAGACAACACCAGGGTGCCTCAGCCTGCGGCGGAGATGATCTGCGGCGGCAGTTCGACGAGCGGCGCCGGGATCTCGCAGGTCTTTTCCGGCGACTTGCAGAGATCGGCGATGACGCAGCGCTCGCATTCGGGCTTGCGCGCCTTGCAACAGTAGCGCCCGTGCAGGATCAGCCAGTGATGCGCGTGGTAGAGGTATTCATCCGGGATGATCTTGATCAGCTTGTCTTCCACCTCGTCTGGGGTCTTGCCCGGTGCCAGACAGAGGCGGTTGGCGATGCGGAGGATGTGGGTGTCGACGGCGATCGTCGACTGGCCGAAGGCCATCGACAACACCACATTGGCGGTCTTGCGACCGACCCCCGGAAGGGTCACCAGTTCCTCCCGCGTGCGCGGCACTTCGCCACCAAAATCGCGGATCAGCTTTTCGCTGAGCGCGATGACGTTCTTCGCCTTGTTGCGATAAAGGCCGATGGTCTTGATGTAGTCCCGGACCTTTTCCTCCCCAAGCGCCAGCATTTTCTCCGGCGTATCGGCGATGGCGAAGAGTGCGCGCGTCGCCTTGTTGACGCCGGCATCGGTCGCCTGGGCCGAGAGCGCCACGGCAACGACGAGCGTGAACGGGTTGACGTGCTCCAACTCGCCCTTCGGCTCGGGGCGCTGGATCGAGAAGCGGCGGAAAATCTCCTTGAGCTCGTCCTGGCTGTAGAGGCTCTTCACCCGCGGCGTTGCGCGGCGGCTCGTCTTGGGTTTTGCGGCGCTGACGGGGAATTTCGGCTTCACGTTTTTCATGATGCATCTATAGTCAAAGGTCATGATCAATGGCAACGTCACCACCCCGCCCGAGGATGCGCCGGTCTTCACCGCCGAGCTTACGCCCTATCGTTCGCTCGGGCGAAAAGGCTTCAGGATCGTCTTCCTGATCGCCGGACTGCTCAGCCTGGTGCACGCTTTTGTCTTCCTCGTCATCGGCGCCTGGCCGATCGTGTTCTTCTTCGGGCTCGACTACCTGCTGCTGTTCGGCGCCTTCTGGCTGAATTACCGCTCGGCGCTCAGCCGCGAAGAGGTCAGCGTTTCCAGAACCGATGTTTCCGTGCGCAAGTTCACGCCGTCGGGCCAGATCACCGAACACCGCTTCAATCCGTTCTGGGCCCGCTTCAATGTCGCCCGCCATCAGGAAATCGGCATCATCTCGATGACGATCAGCGGTGGTGGCCGCCGGACCGACATCGGTTCGTTTCTCAATCGCGACGATCGCGAGACCTTCGCGCTCGCCCTCTCGGGTGCGCTTGCGACCGTTCGCCGCCGCTGACGCTCGCCGAACGACCAATGGGACGCAAATCCGCGCATTCGTTCAAGTTTCGGGTGGTTTCCTGGACCAGCAAGGGATTACCTGTGACATGACAGGAGAAGAGCCATGAACATTGCGACATCCGTACCCACAGACATCACGCCGAAAGGCACCGATTACGATACGGTCAGCCGCGTGATCGAAATGCTCACCGAGGATTATCGCGACCAGCCGTCGCTCGAAACGGTGGCGCACCGCCTGAAGCAGTCGCCGACGCAACTCCAGAAGGTCTTCACCCGCTGGGCCGGGCTTTCGCCGAAGGCCTTCCTCCAGGCGGTGACGCTCGACCATGCCAAGCGCCTGTTGCGCCAGGAAGACATGCCGCTGCTCGAAACCAGCATCGAGGTCGGCCTGTCAGGGCCGAGCCGCCTGCACGACCTGTTCGTCACCCACGAGGCGATGTCGCCCGGCGAATGGAAGGCGCGCGGCACCGGCCTGACGATCCGCTACGGTTACCATCCCTCGCCCTTCGGCACGGCGCTGGTGATGATCACAGACCGCGGCCTGGCAGGCCTCGCCTTTAACGATGGCGGCGGCGAACAGGCGAGCTTCGAGGACATGGCGCAACGCTGGCCGAACGCCAGCTATATCGAAGACAGTGCGGCCACCGCCCACTATGCGGCACGCATCTTCGATCCCTCGCGCTGGCGCCAGGAAGAGCCGCTGCATATCTTCCTGATCGGCTCCGATTTTCAGATCCGGGTCTGGCAGGCATTGTTGAAGATCCCGCTCGGCTGCGCCACCACCTATTCGAACATCGCCGGGACGATCGGCCAGCCGACGGCCTCGCGCGCCGTCGGTGCCGCGGTCGGGCGTAATCCGATCTCCTTCGTGGTTCCCTGCCATCGCGCACTCGGCAAGAGCGGCGATCTCACCGGCTACCACTGGGGCCTGACGCGCAAGCGCGCGATCCTCGGCTGGGAAGCCGGCAAGGCGGCGGACGGCACGATCTGATGCTTTCAAGTCACGCAGATCCGGACGGAAAGCCGCTTCGCACCTTTCCTGGAACTGCTTGGAAAAACAAAAAAGGGGCGCTCGGCGCCCCTTCTTCATTTCCATATTTGTCAGCGCTCAGTGGGCGCCGGACATGTCGCCCAGCACTTCCTTGGAAGCGACCGTCGAGTCGGCCTTGAGCTTGTAGACCATTGGCACGCCGGTCGCGAGGTTGAGCTTCAGGATCTCTTCCTTGGTCAAACGATCGAGCACCATGACCAGCGAGCGCAGCGAGTTGCCGTGGGCGGCGACCAGAACCTTCTGGCCCGACAGCACGCGCGGCAGGATCTCGGTCAGGTAATAGGGCCAGACGCGGGCACCGGTGTCACGCAGGCTTTCGCCGCCCGGAGGCGGCACGTCGTAGGAGCGGCGCCAGATGTGCACCTGCTCTTCGCCCCACTTCTCGCGTGCGTCGTCCTTGTTAAGGCCGGAGAGGTCGCCGTAGTCGCGCTCGTTGAGCGCCTGGTCGCGGATCGTTTCGAGCGAGGACTGGCCGACGGCGTCGAGCACGAACTGGCAGGTGCGCTGGGCACGGACGAGGTCCGAGGTGAAGGCGATGTCGAACTTGATGCCATATTCGGCAAGCGCCTTGCCGCCGGCCCTGGCTTCCGCGACGCCGAGTTCCGTCAGGTCCGGATCACGCCAGCCGGTAAACAGGTTCTTCAGGTTCCAGTCGCTCTGGCCATGCCGGACGAGGACGAGAGTACCGCTCATGTCGAATTCCCCTTGAGACTTGAGAGTGGAAAGGTCAGTTGAGCCCGAGAACGTCGAGCATGGAATAGAAGCCGGGTTTCTGGCTGCGTGCCCAAAGCGCCGCCGTGACGGCGCCGCGCGCGAAGATCGAGCGATCCGTGGCACTGTGCGAGAGCGTCACCTGCTCGCCTTCGCCGGCGAGAATGACCGAGTGTTCGCCGACGACCGAGCCGCCGCGCAGCGTCGCAAAGCCGATCGTACCGGCCGGACGCGGGCCCGTATGACCGTCACGCACGCGCACCGAATTGTCGGCAAGGCTGATGCCGCGTCCCGTCGCCGCCGCTTCGCCGAGAAGCAATGCGGTGCCCGAGGGCGCATCGACCTTGTGCTTGTGGTGCATTTCGAGGATTTCGATATCCCAATTGGCGGGGCCGAGCGCACGCGCCGCCTTTTCCGTCAACACGCCGAGCAGGTTCACACCGAGGCTCATATTGCCCGACTTGACGATCCGGGCGTGACGCGCAGCAGCACGGATTTTCGCCTCGTCGTCGGCCGAGCAGCCGGTGGTCCCGATGACATGGACGATGCGGGCCTGGGCCGCAAGGCCGGCAAACTCGACGGTGCCCGCGGGTGCTGTGAAATCAAGCACGCCTTCCGCCTCGACGAACGCTTCGAGCGGCTGGTCGGTGACCGGCACGCCGATCGGCCCGAGACCGGCCACTTCGCCGGCGTCACGGCCGATGAAGGGAGAACCCGGGCGTTCGATGGCGGCATGCAGGCGCACGCCGTCCATCGCGTGGACCGTGCGTATCAGCGTCTGGCCCATACGGCCTGCAGCACCCACCACCACGAGCTTCATATCGGGTTCGCCCATCGGTGATTTCCTTCTCGTCCGCTGTTAGCGCGTTCCCAGTCAAAACGGCGTCGGGAAACGCTCTATCTCATTGTTCTTACGCATTTCCGGACGCAAAACCGCTACGCGCTTTTGCTGGAAATGTTCTAGATTTCGGCGCCGGCCGGCGCTTCGGGCGCCTTGGCCTCAGGCGACTGGCCCTGAAGATTGTGAAGCCGAGCGTAGAGACCGTCCGGTCGCCGTGCAAGCTCGGCATGCGTGCCCTCCTCGACGACGGAACCATCCTTCATGACGATGATCTTGTCGGCATTGACGACGGTCGAAAGGCGATGCGCGATGACGATCACCGTACGGCCGTTCATGGCGTAATCGAGCGCCTTCTGCACGGCGGCTTCCGATTCGGTATCGAGCGCCGAGGTGGCCTCGTCGAGCAGCAGGATCGGCGCATTGCGCACGAGTGCACGGGCGATGGACAGCCGCTGGCGCTGGCCGCCGGAAAGCGTCATGCCGTTTTCGCCGACCGGGGTATCGTATCCCTGCGGCTGCGCCAGAATGAAATCATGCGCATAGGCAAGCCGCGCGGCTTCCTCGATCTCCGCGTCGGTCGCATCGATGCGCCCGTAGCGGATGTTGTCGCGGATCGATCCTTCGAAGAGGTAGGGTTGCTGTGACACATAGGCGATGCTCTTGCGCAGCGACTGCTTGGTAACGTCGGCAATATCCTGCCCATCGATCAGGATCTGGCCGGAAGCCGGATCGTAGAACCGCGGGATGAGGCTGATGACCGTCGACTTGCCGGCACCGGAGGGGCCGACGAGCGCCGTCGTCTTGCCGCCTTCTGCAACGAAGCTGACGCCTTTCAGAACCTCGTCGCCATTGGCGTATTGGAAACGGACGTCGCGCAGCTCGACGGCGGCACTCGTGAAGGTCAGTTCCTTGGCGTCCGCCTTGTCGCGCTGATGCGGCACGGTGTCGAGGATTTCGTAGACCATGCGGGCATTGACGGCAGCACGCTCCATCGAGACCTGCAGCCGCGCCAGTCGGCGGGCCGGATCATAGGCCATCAGAAGAGCCACCACGAAGGCGAAGAAGGCGCCGGGCGGCACGTCCGCATAGATCGCGCGGAAGGCGGAATAGGCAAGCACAGCAGAAATCGCGAGGCCGGCGAAGGTTTCGGTCATCGGCGCCGTGCGCTCGCTCAACCGCGCAATGCGGTTCGCCCGGTTCTCGGCCCGATCGATGATCGCATCGACCTTGCCGCGCAGTTCGCCTTCCATGGTGAAGGCCTTGACGATGGTAATGCCCTGGATCGTTTCCTGCATCGCACCGAGAACGCGGCTATTGACCTCGATCGATTCGCGCGTTGCCGAACGCAGGCGCCTGGAAACGTAGCGCAGGCCGAGCAGCAATGGCGGCGCCGCGACGAAGACGATGATCGACAGCAGCCAGTCCTTGGCGAACATGACGCCGACAAGACCGATCAGGGTCAGGAGATCGCGGGCGATCGACGTGACCGTCAGGTTGAGCACGTCGCGGATGCCGCTGACATTCTGGCTTATCTGAGCTGCAAGCTGTGCCGACCGCGTCTCGTTAAAATAGCCTACGCTCAGCGCCATCAGATGGGCGTAGAGCCGGCGCTGGTAACGCGCGACGATGTTGTTGCCGATCTTCGACAGGGCAACGGCCTGGCCGTAGGTGGCGAAGCCGCGCAGAATGAAGGCTGCGAGGATCGCGCCGCAGACGAGCAGGACGATATCTGCCCGCTTGTTGGCGAAAGCCTCGTTGATCACGGTCTCCATGATCGAGGCCGTGAAACCGGTTGTTGCAGCGACGACGGCCAGACAGGCTATGGCAAAGACATAGCCGCGAATGTGGTCGCGACCGTTTTCCGCAATGACCCGTTTCAGAATTCCGCTGATCGTATCGGAATCGACCGCGTGCTGTTTTCTATTGCTGGCGCTCAAAAAGCCCGTCTTCCCTGGACCCAATGTGGCGAGCCGGTTTCCGGCCCGACCTTTCCCGGGGCTCTATAGTAGTTTGGTATCGCTTTGGCGAGTCTTTGCGCGCGCCGACTGCTCAGCTTCTCCAGCGGCGTCCCTCCGTTGCAACACCGAAATCCCTCGGCGTGCGGGCAAAAGCGGCCAGACCGGAGAGCGCCGCCATCGGATGAATGACGGCAAAGGTCGGGATCGTCTTCATCAGCGCCGAGTGCGGCGCCTTGTCTTCGAAGGCGTCACGGAACGGTGATTTCATAAGCGCCGGCAAGATCTTCTGCGAGATGCCACCCGCCAGGAACACGCCGCCGCGAGCCATGAAAATTAGCGCCATGTCACCGGCAACGCGGCCGAGATAGGTGCAGAACAGCGAGATCGTCTCGATCGCCGCCCTGTCGCTCTCGGCCAGAGCGTGCGTCGTCACTTCCGCCGGATCGATGAGCACCGGGTCCACGCCATCGGCGGCACAGACGGCGCGATAGAGATTCATGATGCCGCGCCCGCAGAGGATCTGCTCGCCGGCCATGCGCCCTTCGATCGGCTCGAGGAAGGGCCAGATCTGAAAGTCGCGTTCGCTACGCGGGCCGATGTCGACATGGCCACCCTCGCCCGGTACCGGGATCCAGGTGTGCTGGGCAAAGACCAGTCCGCCGACGCCGAGACCCGTGCCCGGGCCGAGGACCACACGCGACGTCAGGGGACGAACACTGCCGCCACCGATCTGCACGAGATCCTCGTCCGCCGGCGCGGCCACGGCGAGCGCCTGTGCCTCGAAATCGTTGATGATCAGTACGTCCTCGAGGCCAAGGCTCGAGAGCATGTCCTTCGGCCTGATCACCCAGCCGGCATTAGTGAGCGGAATTTCATCGCCCCGGATCGGACCGGCCACCGCCAGAATCGCCGAACGCGGCTGCACCGAGGTCTTGTCGAGGATGCTCTTCTGCATCGCCTCCTCGATCGTTTCGAAATCGCCGGTCTTGATCGGCGGCAGCTGCTTCGGCTCGGCAAAAGCATCGAGGAGCAGGGCAAAGCGGGCATTGGTGCCACCGATATCACCGATCAGGATCGGAAAGGGGAAGGCGTTTTCACTGGTGCCGGGCATCGCAAGATCCATCCTGATCGTCGTGGCAGGTATATCGCTGTCTATCAGCTAGAGCGGGATAAGGGAAAGTGTGTCCGGTTTTCCGCCCGCAGCCGCCTAATTCATGAGAAGCGATCACGTTTATGATTTTGGGTTGAAGTCGATCAACCTTTCGGCTGTCGCCTGGTTGAGGGCCATTGGAATGTCGTAGACGATCGCGAGACGCATCAGCGCCTTGACGTCCACGTCATGCGGCATTGCCGTCAGAGGATCGACGAAGAAGATCAGAAGCTGCACCTCGCCGGTGGCGATCATCGCGCCGATCTGCTGGTCGCCGCCGAGCGGACCGCTTTTCAGGCGCGTGATATCGAGCCCCGGACAGACATCGAGGACACGGCCGCCTGTCGTGCCTGTCGCAACGATGCGCCATTGGGACAAAACCGCTTCATGCACCTTGGCGAAAGCCGCAAGATCGTCCTTCTTCTGATCGTGAGCGATCAGGGCAATGCATTTCCGATCCGCCATGTCGGGCCTCGCATCAATCTTTAAATCGATTTGATCGCCCTATACATGAACGCCGCGGCGATGGGAAGATTGAAGCCCGCCCACCCCGCTCACGCGTTCATGATCATCGCAAGGTCGGACGGGCCAGCGGCACCGGAATATCGGCCGGCGGAACGTCTCCGGCGGCAGCGCCGATCACCTGCTCGATACCCTGTATCGCAGGGGCAGGTGCCGCCGCCCGATAGGCCGTGCCAAACGTGGCGGCCTCTTCCGAGGCAGGCGCCGGACCGTTCAACACGAGTGCGCAGGCTTTCGGCAGGTCGGCCATGGTCGTGAGCCTTGGCTTCACCGGCTTTTCGCCCGGCTTTTTCTTCGGCTTTGCCCAGGGCTCGTCGGTAAACCACCAGGCCAGCGACTTGTCGCAGCCATCGCCGGCCGGCACCGCCGCCTGGTCCTTGCAGCTCGCTGCGCCCGCGGGGCATTTGATGCGGATGTGGAAGTGATAGTCATGGCCGTAGATCGGCCGGACCTTGCCAAGCGCCGATCGGTCCCCGGTCCAGGTGTCGCAGAGCTTCTTCTTGATCGCCGGATTGACAAAGACGCGCTCCACCTGCGGGTAGCTGGCAGCCAGCATGATGAGCTGCGCGTGTTTTGGCGTCCAAATGGAACGATCAACCGTCAGGAACTTGTTCTTCTGCAGCATCGAGGTCGCCGAAATATCCTCGCGCTCGCGATAGGTGAGCGTGCGCTGCGGCATCGGCGTCAGCCAGATATCGGCGTCAAGACCGATCTGGTGGGACGCGTGCCCGGAAAGCATCGGACCGCCGCGCGGCTGCGAGATGTCACCAAGCAACAGGCCGGGCCAGCCGACCTTTTCGGCGGCATCGTGCGAAAACTGCTCGATCAGCGCGATCATCTGCGGGTGACCCCAGCGGCGGTTACGCGACAGCCGCATCGCCTGCCAGGTGGGCCCGTCGGTCGGGATGGCGACACCGCCGGCAAGGCAGCCCTTCGCGTAGAAACCATAGGGGTTCGCGGCCATTTCGGCTGGCAGGGCCTTGGCACCGAACAGCGCCTTTGCCGGCACATCCTCGGCCGCCGCGTTGTCGGCAATCAGAAGGCTTGTTCCCAGCAGCAACGCAAGAAACGCCGAGCCGCAACGTCGAAGTGGAGCAATCATTGAATTTCGTCCCATTTGTCTCGCGGACAGCAGCGCCAACTCGCGGCATTCCCTGTCCGACGAACCCCGATCCTAAGGCCCCGTCTTTGCCTCAGCCTTACGCGTCACGCGCTTGTGAATCACCGGGATGTGACTCAAAAATTTTGCCTGATTTGCGGCAGTGCCTGTCAATTGCCCCGATTTCGCCTATGCTCTCGCAAAAGAAGATTGAAATATAAGGGGTACCGGCTGGATGCCAAACTTCTGCAGGACCGTGAAACCTGGAATCGCAGCGTCGCTACTGGCAGCGACACTTCTCCTCCTTCCTCCTGCAGCACGCGCCGACCATGCCGACTGGCATCACGGCCTCTCCCTCATCGGCGAACTGAAGTACAAGCCCGATTTTGCCCATTACGACTATGTCAATCCGGATGCGCCCAAGGGCGGCGACGTCAAACTGTCGAGCACCGGAACATTTGATACCTTCAACCCGGTCCTCGACAAGGGACAACCCGCAGTCGGGCTGACGCTCGTCTTCGACACGCTGCTGAAATCCGCCGATGACGAGATCTCGACCGCTTACGGTCTGCTCGCCCAAGGCGTTTCGTTCCCAGAAGACATTTCATCCGCAACCTTCCGGCTGCGGCAGGAAGCCAAATGGGCGGATGGAAAGCCTGTGACGCCGGAAGACGTCATCTTCAGCTTCGACAAGAGCAAAGAGCTCGATCCGCTCTACGCCAACTACTACAAGCATGTGACCTCGGCGGAAAAGACCGGCGAACGCGACGTCACCTTCCATTTCGATGAGAAGAACAACCGCGAGCTGCCCCACATCCTCGGCCAGCTGCAGATCCTGCCGAAGCACTGGTGGGAGGGCCAAGGAACGGACGGCAAGCCGCGCGACATCAACAAGACGACGCTTGAGCCGGTGATGGGATCCGGCCCCTACAAGATCGCCGCATTTTCGGCCGGCTCGTCCATTCGCTACGAGCTCAGGGACGACTACTGGGGCAAGTCGCTGAACGTCAATGTCGGGCAGAACAATTTCGGCTCGATCAGCTATACCTTCTTCGGTGACCGGGATGTCGAGTTCGAGGCGTTTCGTTCGGGAAACAGTGATTACTGGCTTGAAAACATCGCGGCGCGCTGGGCAACCGCTTATGATTTTCCGGCAGTGAAGGACGGTCGCGTCAAGCGCGAGAGCCTACCCAATCCGCTGAGGGCCACCGGCATCATGCAGGCTCTGGTCCCGAACATGCGCCGGCCGCCCTTCAATGACGAAAAGGTGCGCGAGGCGCTGAACTATGCCCTCGACTTCGAGGAAATGAACCGCACGGTGTTCTACAACCAGTACACGCGGATCGACAGTTACTTCTGGAATACGGATCTCGCCTCGTCGGCCCTGCCGCAGGGCGCTGAATTGGCGATCCTTGACGAAGTGAAGGACAAGGTGCCGTCGGAAGTCTTCACGACACCCTACAAGAACCCGGTGGGCGGCACGCCACAGGCGGGACGCGACAACCTTCGCCAGGCGATCGCTCTGCTAAAGGAGGCCGGCTTCGAGCTCAAGGGCAATCGGATGGTCGAGGCGAAGACGGGCAAGCCCTTCTCATTCGAGATCCTGCTCAGCAGCGCCACGCTCGAGCGCGTCGCGCTTCCCTATGCCCAGAACCTGAAGAAGATCGGTATCGACGCGCGTGTGCGCACCGTCGACGCTTCGCAGTACACCAATCGCACGCGCGCTTTCGACTACGACATGACCTGGATCGTCTGGGCACAGACGCTGAGTCCCGGCAACGAACAGCTCGACTATTGGGGTTCGCGCTCCGCCGGGGAACAGGGCTCGCGAAACTACGCCGGCATTGCCGACCCGGGTGTCGATGCACTGATCAACAAGGTCATTTTCGCCAAGGATCGCGAGACGCTGGTGGCGGCGACGAAAGCGCTCGACCGCGTGCTCCTTGCCCACAATTTCGTCGTGCCGCTTTACTACAAGCGCGACATGAACATCGCCTATTGGGACAAATTTGCTCGCCCCGCCGAACTCCCGACCTATGCGATCGGCTTCCCGTCGATCTGGTGGTCGAAAAACGCTACCCCCAAATGAAGTCCTTGCACTCGGATGGCGTCTCGATTCCAAATGCAAAAAAACGAATCACTGAAACAAGCCCCGATCCGGGCCTGACAGCCGCAAGGAGACACAGGGATTGAGACACCATAGACGGCATGCCGACGCTTCGCCGGTCCGGGCCATCGCCCACACGTCGATCGAAAGGCTCGCCTGATGGGTGCCTATATTCTGCGCCGCCTCCTTCTGATGATCCCGACGATCTTCGGGATCATGGCGATCTCGTTCGCCATCGTACAGTTCGCGCCGGGCGGCCCGGTCGAGCAGGTGATTTCAGATCTCACCAATGCTGGCGGCTCCGATCGCCTGAGCGGCAGCAGCGGCGACCTGATGCAGGCCGGCGGCGACGAAGGCGGGCGCTATCGCGGTGCCCAAGGGCTTGATCCCGAATTCATCGCCAAGCTCGAGAAGCAATTCGGCTTCGACAAGCCGCCGCTTGAGCGCTTCGCGACGATGATGTGGAATTACATCCGCTTCGACTTCGGCGAGAGCTTCTTCCGCAACACCTCGGTCATCGATCTCATCAAGGAGAAGATGCCGGTCTCGATCTCGCTCGGCCTCTGGATTCTGCTGTTTTCCTACGCAATCTCCATCCCGCTGGGCATCAAGAAGGCGGTTTCCGACGGCTCGGCCTTCGACGTCTGGACCTCCGGCATCATCGTCATCGGCTATGCCGTGCCGAGCTTCCTGTTCGGCATCCTCTTGATCGTCATCTTCGCCGGCGGGTCGTTCTTCGACTGGTTCCCGCTCCGCGGCATTGTCTCCGACAATTTCTGGCAACTGCCCTGGTGGCAGAAGCCACTCGACTACATCTGGCACATGACCCTGCCGCTGATCACGCTGCTGCTTTCGGCATTTGCGACCACCACGCTGCTCACCAAGAATTCCTTCATCGACGAGATCAAGAAGCAATATGTGACGACGGCGCGGGCGAAGGGTCTCAACGATCGCCAGGTGCTCTACGGCCACGTGTTCCGTAACGCCATGCTGATCATCATCGCCGGCTTCCCGGGCGCCTTCATCTCGGCCTTCTTCACCGGGTCGCTGCTGATCGAGTACATCTTCTCGCTCGATGGCCTCGGTCGCCTCGGTTATGATTCGGTCGTCAAGCGTGACTACCCGATCGTCTTTGCAACGCTCTTCATCTTCTCGCTGATGGGTCTGCTCGTCAGCCTGCTGTCAGACCTCATCTACACCTGGGTCGATCCGCGCATCGACTTCGAGCGGAGGGACGTCTGATGGTGGACGTGACGACCTCCCCGACAAGCCGCGTGGCGGTGCCCCCGCGCGGCTGGCTGTCTCCGGTCAACCAGCGGCGCTGGCAGAATTTTAGGGCGAACCGACGCGGCTACTGGTCGCTCTGGATCTTCCTTGCGCTTTTCGGCCTCAGCCTTGTTGGCGAATTCATCGCCAACGACAGGCCCATTGTCGCCTCCTACAAGGGCGAGCTTCTCTTCCCTGTTGTCATCGATTACCCGGAGGAAAAGTTCGGCGGCTTCCTTGCCGAGACCGACTACCGCTCCGACTTCATCCGCGACGAAATCGAGGCCAATGGCTGGATGATCTGGCCGCCGGTCCGCTATTCCTATCAGACCGTCAATTCCAACATCCCACATTCGGCGCCCACCAAACCCTTCTGGCTGATGGACAAGGAGGAGCGCTGCTCCGCCTACCCGGAGGGGCTCAACGACCGCAACTGTATCGTCGGCAATCTCAACTGGCTCGGCACCGACGACCAGGCCCGCGACGTGTTTGCGCGGATGATCTACGGCTTCCGTCTCTCGGTGCTGTTCGGCCTGACGCTGACCATTGCCTCGGCGGTGATCGGCGTGACCGCGGGCGCTGTCCAGGGCTATTTCGGCGGCTGGACCGATCTCCTGATGCAACGCTTCATCGAGATCTGGTCGTCGATGCCGGTGCTTTACATCCTGTTAATCATTGCAGCGATCCTGCCGCCGGGCTTCTTCATCCTGCTCGGCATCATGCTCTTGTTTTCCTGGGTCGGCTTCGTCGGCGTCGTGCGCGCCGAGTTCCTAAGGGCGCGCAATTTCGAGTATGTGAATGCGGCGCGCGCGCTCGGCGTCGGCAACGGCACGATCATGTATCGCCACCTGCTGCCGAACGCGATGGTCGCAACGCTGACCTTCCTGCCCTTCATCCTCTCCGGCTCGATCACGACGCTGACATCGCTCGACTTCCTCGGTTTCGGCATGCCGCCGGGCTCGCCTTCGCTCGGCGAGATGATCGCGCAGGGCAAATCCAACCTGCAGGCGCCCTGGCTCGGACTGACGGCCTTCTGCGTCATGTCGCTGATGCTATCGCTGCTGATCTTCGTCGGTGAAGCAACGCGCGATGCCTTCGATCCGAGAAAGACATTCCGGTGAGCGCGACGATGACAGATCCCATCCTCTCCGTCCGCGACCTCTCGGTCGCCTTTCACCAGGGCGGCAACACCTCGATCGCCGTCGACCACATCTCCTTCGAGATCAAGCGCGGGGAAACCGTGGCGCTTGTCGGCGAATCCGGGTCCGGCAAGTCGGTTTCGGCCAATTCGATCCTGAAACTTCTGCCCTATCCTTCGGCCAGCCACCCGAGCGGCGAGATCGTCTTCAACGGCAAGGACCTGTTGAAGGCCGGCGATGCGGAGCTGCGCAACGTGCGCGGCAACGACATCACCATGATCTTCCAGGAGCCGATGACCTCGCTCAACCCGCTGCATTCGATCGAGCGGCAGATCGGCGAGATCCTCGAACTGCACCAGGGGCTCGAAGGAGCCGCTGCGCGCACCCGCATTCTCGAGCTTCTCAATCAGGTCGGTATCCGCGAGCCGGAGAAGCGCCTCAGCGCCTATCCGCACGAGCTCTCCGGTGGCCAGCGCCAGCGCGTCATGATCGCCATGGCGCTGGCCAACCGGCCCGAGCTTTTGATCGCCGACGAACCGACAACGGCGCTCGACGTCACGGTGCAGGCGCAGATCCTCGAGCTTCTGAAGACACTCAAGGACGAACACGGCATGTCGATGCTGTTCATCACCCACGACCTCGGCATCGTGCGCAAGATCGCCGACCGGGTCTGCGTGATGACCAAGGGCAAGATCGTCGAGACCGGGCCGACCGCCGAGATCTTCGCCAATCCGCAGCACGCCTATACCCGCCATCTGCTCGCCTCCGAGCCGAAGGGAAACCCACCGCCATCAGACGCGTCGAAGCCGATCGTGATGGAAGCCTCCGACATGAAGGTCTGGTTCCCGATCAAGGCCGGCTTTCTGCGCAAGGTGGTCGACCATGTGAAGGCCGTCGACGGCATCGACCTGAAGCTGCGCGCCGGCCAGACGCTCGGGGTCGTCGGCGAATCCGGTTCCGGCAAGACGACGCTCGGCCTGGCGCTGACGCGGCTCATCTCGTCGAAGGGCCGCATCGCCTTTATCGGCAAGGACATCGACCGCTACAGCTTCAACGAAATGCGGCCGCTTCGAAACCGGATGCAGATCGTTTTCCAGGACCCCTATGGCTCGCTCAGCCCGCGCATGTCGGTGGCCGATATCATCGCCGAAGGCCTGAAGATCCATGAACGTTCGCTTTCGGAGAACGATCGCGACGCCCGCGTCGCCGCCGCTCTCGAAGAGGTCGGCCTCGACCCCTCGACCCGTTGGCGCTATCCGCACGAGTTCTCCGGCGGCCAGCGGCAGCGCATTGCCATTGCGCGTGCCATGGTGCTGAAGCCGCAATTCGTCATGCTCGACGAACCAACCTCGGCGCTCGACATGAGCGTGCAGGCGCAGGTGGTCGATCTCTTGCGCGACCTGCAGAGCAAACACGATCTCGCCTATCTGTTCATCAGCCATGACCTGAAGGTCGTGCGGGCGCTTGCCAACGAGATGATCGTGATGCGCCTGGGCAAGGTGGTGGAACAGGGGCCGGCCGAGCGCATCTTCAATGCGCCGAGCGAAGATTACACGAAGGCGCTGATGGCAGCGGCCTTCAACCTCGAAGCCGTCAATCTCACCGCGATCCGCCAGTAGAGTGCCCGCAATGTCCGCAAAGAGCCCCGTCATCGTCGATCTGAAGTTCATTCCGGAGGAGGTCGAGGCGGCTCTTCGCGGCGCCTTTCCCGATCGCGAGGTGATCAATCGCGCCGACGTCGTGCACCACAACCGCGATCTCTCGGGGATCGACTATGCAGTGGTGTGGAAATCGGCGCCGGATCTCTTCGAGCGGGCGCCGGATCTCAAGGTGGTCTTCTCCGGCGGCGCCGGCGTCGATCACGTGCTGACGCTTCCCGGGCTTCCCGAGGTGCCGCTCGTGCGCTTCGTCGATCAGACGCTGACGACGCGCATGAGCGAGTGGGTCGTCATGCAATGTCTTCTGCATCTGCGCCAGCACCGCGCCTATGAGGCGCTAGCGGCGAAGCGCGAATGGCGCGATCTGACCCAGCCGGAAGCCGCAGACATCACGGTCGGCATCATGGGCATGGGCGTGCTTGGCCAGGACGCCGCCCGCAAGCTCTCCACCATGGGCTTCAAGGTCGTCGGCTGGTCGCGCAGCAAGCGAGACGTCGCAGGCATCGAGACCTTCGGCGGCAGCGAGCTCGACACGTTCCTGGCGCGCACGGATTTCCTCGTCGGTCTGCTGCCGCTGACGCCGGACACGCGCGGCATCTTCAATCTGCGCCTGTTTGCCAAGCTCAGCCGCAACGGCCCGTTCGGTGCGCCTGTTTTCATCAATGCCGGCCGTGGCGGCAGCCAGGTCGAAGCCGATATCGTTCAGGCACTCGACAATGGCGTGCTCGGCGGCGCCTCGCTCGATGTCTTCGAAGAGGAACCGCTTGCCAGCGACAGCCGCTTCTGGACCATGCCGAACGTGTATGTCACACCGCATGTGGCGGCATCCTCCGACGTCAAGGCGTTGTTCCGCCATGTCGAGCAGCAGATCGCCCGCTTCGAAAGCGGTCAATCGCTCGAACACGTGGTCGACAAAGTAGCCGGCTATTGATTTAGCGGAAGCGAGGTGCGGCGGAATCAACCCGCCTGCACGTGGCTTGCTTCAGGGCCGTCGATAGCCGGTCGGCTGGTCGTAGAGCCAGCCAATGCGAGCGATCGCCTCTTCCAATCCTTCATGCGCGACCGACATGGTGTGGCCGTTGGCATGGACCAGCGTGCGTTCGTCTTCCATGATCGCGACATGGCCCTTCCAGAACACGAGATCGCCGCGCCGCAACTCTTCACGAGAGATCGGCATCCCGAGTCGAGCCGCCTGCATGTCGGAATCGCGCTCGACTACACGGCCTGCCATCAACATCGACGTCTGGACGAGGCCTGAGCAATCGATGCCGAAGCCGGAGCGGCCGCCCCACAGATAGGGCGTCTCCAGGAAGCGGGTGGCGACGGCGACGTAGTCGGCGCTGACGGCGTGGCCAACGGGCGCACAATGATTGGCGACGATCGCGCGGCCGCCCTCAAGCAGGAAGTAGCGCGTGCCACGCGTTTCCGCCTCGCCGATGACCGCGACACGGCTTCCCATCGAGAGAGCGAGGGCATGCGGAAACTTGAGGTCGGCACCGTTGTAGACGAATGTGCGCGGCACGGTGACGATATGGGTCGGAACGGTCGTCTGCCGCAGAAGAGCCGTCTCCGGCAGATAGCCGACATAGCCGTCGAGATCGGCTTTGACCCAGGCCCAGCCCTCGGCCGTATCAAGCACCCGCACGCCCTCGCCATAGAGCACCTCGGTGTCCGTGCCGCAGGCGGCGTCCGGGCGGGCACGGAGCGGCGCGACCGGCACGGCGAGCGTCGCCACCTCTCCCTCGACATAACGCTCCGCCTCGACCTGGCCGCGAAGCGCGATTTCGGCGAGATCGCTGCGATAGGCGTTGAGACGACGGTCCGGCAGTTGCGACATGGCTGAGACTCACAAGGTCAATTTGCGACCATGAAGAATGATCAGATCGCCGAGTTTTTCAAGGTAAAGCGCACCTTCGACGGTGCGCTTGATGATCACGTTGCGCCGGTCGATATCGTCACGCACCCGGTCCACGAGACCAAGAGCGCCCATGGTATCGAGCGCGCGGGTGATGACCGGCTTGGTAACGCCAAGCGTCGCCGCCAGTCCGCGCACCGTGTGGGGCGGTGGCACGAGGTAGATGTGCAGAAGGATCGCCAGCTGCCGCAGGGTCAGGTCGCGGCTGTCGACGCGCACCTGGGCGAGCGACACCGTATGCCAAAGCCCGAGGGCCTGGGAGGGCGTAAGCTCGATCGGCAATGGCGGCTCCTGCGCAAGAAACTGATCCGCCACGATAGCGGCGGATCGTTACGCAAGCGTTTCTTTCTTGCCAATCGTTCCGATAGGCTATTTTGCCATCTTCTGGACGTGATGGTAGAGCGCCCGGATCGCCTGCGCCTCGCCGCCAACCGGCGAATGCGGCCGCTCGGACTGTGCCCATCCGAAGATGTCGAAATGCACCCAGCTCTTGGTGTTGGTGACGAAACGCCGGAGGAAGAGCGCTGCAGTGATTGAACCGGCCATACCACCCGCCGGCGCATTGGTGAGATCTGCGATCCGTGCCGAGACATCCTTGTCGTAGCCATTGTAAAGCGGCATGCGCCACATCGGATCGTCGACCTCGAGGCTTGCTTCCGAGAGATCATGGGCAAGGTCGGCGTCGTCGGTAAAGAAGGGCGGTAGATCCGGGCCGAGCGCGACGCGAGCGGCACCGGTGAGCGTCGCCATGTCGACCAAAAGATCAGTCTTCTCCTCGTCGGCATAGGCGAGCGCATCGGCCAAGATCAGCCGGCCCTCGGCATCGGTGTTGTCGATCTGAACTGTCAGCCCCTTGCGGCTGCGATAGATGTCACCGGGGCGGAAGGCATTGGCGGAGATCGAGTTCTCGACAACCGGCACGATGACGCGCAGATCGACCTTGAGTTTGGCGTCCATGATCATCAACGCGAGGCCGAGGACATTGGCGGCACCGCCCATGTCCTTCTTCATCAAGAGCATCGAGGCGGCCGGCTTGATGTCGAGACCGCCGGTGTCGAAGCAGACGCCCTTGCCGACCAGCGTTACCTTCTTGTGGCCCTTCTTGCCCCAGCGCAGCTCAAGCAGGCGCGGAGCTTCGGCGCTGGCGCGTCCAACGGTATGGACCAGAGGGAAATTCTGCGTCAGCAGCGCTTCGCCCGATATCACCGAGACATCGGCCTTGTAGTGGGCGGCAAGCGCGCGGAATGCCGCTTCGAGCGCCTCGGGACCCATGTCGTTGGTTGGCGTGTTGATCAGGTCGCGCGCAAGGAAGACGCCGGCGAGCTGCCGCTTGATATCGGTCGCATCGGCGTCGGCGGGGATCAGCAGTGTCGGCGGCTCGCCCTTGGTGGATTTGTAGCGCTCGAAGCGATAGGAACCGAGGCCATAGCCGAGCGCCAGCCGGTTGGCGGTGAGCGGCGCGGTTTCGATGTGCCACTTGCCTGCCGGCAGTGCTCGCGCAAGCTTGCCGGCCAGAAACGGCGCTTCCGACGGGTTGCTGCCGAGACCGAAGAGCGCACCGCCGAGATGGCCGTCTGAGGACGGGATCAACAGCACCGCGCCGGATTCGGCCGTGAAGCCAGCCTTGCGCGCCCAGTCCAAAGCGATCGGATCGATCGTCCCCGTCTCGATATGCGCCGGCGTGACCGCGAAGATCGGCAGGGTCTTGCCGGCGCTGGTGTTGAACGGCGACGGCCGCTCGATGAACTGATAGGGAGCCATGAAAGTCCTCGGCTGACAGAGATGGAATCGCGCCATTAACGCTCCGTTAGGGTTAACAGATTATTGCTGGAGTGAAAGTTGCGCCGGTGTTGTCTGAAGTTCAGGTGCGCGAATGCATGCTGGGGACACTCATGGCCAAACGCACGACTTCACCGTTGAAAGTCGCTCACTTCTTCCAGGGCGCGGCGATTGCGCTGGTGGCGCTCTCGCTCGCAGGCTGCGCCAATCAGCCGAAGAAGGAGCTGACCACGGGCTCGATTTCGAGAACGTCGACGCCGGTTCAGTCGATGACCGCGACCGAGCTTTCGGCGGCGGCCGAAAGCATTGGCCAGGCCTATGAAAAGAACCCCAAGGATCGCGAAGCCGGGCTCAACTACGCCAACCTCCTGCGTATGACCGGCCGCAACGAGCAGGCCCTCGCGGTCATGCAGCAGGTCGCGATCAACAATCCGTCGGACCGGGAAGTGCTCGGCGCCTATGGCAAGGCGCAGGCCGCGGCCGGCCAGCTCGATCAGGCGCTGGCGACGATCAGCCGCGCCCAGACCCCGGACCGTCCGGACTGGAAGCTGAAATCGGCCGAGGGCGCAATCCTCGACCAACTCGGACGCCCGCAGGAGGCGCGCACGCGCTACCGCGAAGCGCTCGAACTCAAGCCGAACGAACCGTCGGTGCTCTCCAATCTCGGCATGTCCTATCTTCTGACCAAGGATCTCCGCACCGCCGAAACCTATCTCAAATCGGCGGCGGCCCAGCCCGGTGCTGACAGCAGCGTTCGCCAGAACCTGGCGCTGGCCGTCGGGCTTCAGGGCCGCTTTCAGGAGGCCGAGACCATCGCCCGGCAGGAGCTTTCCAGCGAGCAGGCGGAAGCGAACGTCGCCTATCTGCGCTCGATGCTCTCCCAGCAGGGAGCGTGGAAGCAGTTGGCCAAGGCTGACGAAGCGAAGACCAACTGAGCACCTTGCAGGCGAGGCACGGTCAGGCGGCTCTCCCCTCCTCCGGTGTATTTCACCTCAGAAACGCATGCGTTTAAGCGCGCATCAGTCCGCGCGACGTCGTAAGCCGACACTGTCCTAAGCAGTGGGCGTAACGGACGACGATTTTCAGTTACACTCCGAAATTCGCTGGAGCATCCCGCGTCGAGCGGAATCGCTGGAAGCGAAAAAGATGCTCTGGAATCAAGGTTCCAGAGCGTCGTTCGTGCGTTCGTCTGAACGCAGGGTGGTCTAGAACTTGTCGGCCACCTGAATGCCGGCGGGTCCAAGGATGACGGCAACCAGCACGGGCAGAAAGAAGAGGATCATCGGCACCGTCAGCTTCGGCGGCAGCGCCGCCGCTTTCTTCTCCGCCGCGTTCATGCGCTGATCACGGCTTTCCTGCGCAAGGACGCGCAAGGCCTGGGCGATCGGGGTGCCGTAGCGGTCCGCCTGGATGAGTGCCTGGACCACCGACCTGACCTCTTCGAGGCCGGTGCGAAGACCGAGGTTTTCAAGTGCTGCGCGACGCTCGGGCAGGAAGGAAAGTTCTGCCGTCGTCAGCACGAGTTCTTCCGCCAATGGCTGCGACTGGGCTGCGATTTCGTCGGCGACACGCCGCATGGCAAGTTCCATCGACACACCCGATTCGACACAGATCAAGAGAAGGTCGAGTGCATCCGGCCAGGCGCGACGAATGGAAGCCTGACGCTTGGAGACGGCATTGGCGACGATAATGTTCGGCGCGTAGAAGCCCAGATAGGCGAAACCGATCGCAAAGAAGAGACGTACCATCAGCGGTTTCTCGGCAAAGTTGCCGAGCCCGAAGATGTAGACGAGGGCGACGAGCAGAAACAGGAAGGGCAGGCAGAAACGCGCAAACAGGAAGGTATTGAGGGCATTCTGTGAGCGAAAGCCGGCCATTTTCAAACGGTTGACCGTCTTGTCATCCACGAGCGCCGTGCGCAGATTGAGCCGTTCGACGATCTGGCGAATGGAGGCGTTGTTTTGGCCACGCAGGCTCGCCCTGCCGCCCTGCATATCAGCAAGCCGCGCCCGTTCGCGTGCTCGGATTTGTTCCCGCTCGCTCGCAACCGACTTCATCCGCTTTCCGAGGTCGCCCCGTTCGAAGAACGGCACGATCAGCGAATAAAAAGTCGCGAGCACGGCGAGCGAAACCAGAACGGCCAGGACAACGTTCGGATCGGTCAGTGTCTTGATCAGGCCCGTGCTCATCGATGCCCCCTCAGATATCGAAATTGATCATGTTGCGCATCACCATGATGCCTACGCTCATCCAGAAGAGGCCGAGACCGATAATCAAGTGGCCGCGCGGGTCGGTGAACAGGACCATCATGTATGCGGGTGACGTCAGATAAACCAGCAAAGCAACGATGAACGGCAGGGCACCAATGATGCACGCCGACGCCTTGGCCTCCATCGACATCGCGCTGACCTTCGCCCTCATCTTCCTACGTTCGCGCAGAACCTTCGACAGGTTGCCGAGGGCTTCGGAAAGGTTGCCGCCCGCCTGCGCCTGAATGGCGATCACGATCGCGAAGAAGTTCACCTCCGGCAAGGGAATGCTATTGATCATGCGGGCACAGGCATCAGTGACGCTCAACCCGACCTGCTGTGATTCCACCACGCGGCGAAACTCCGTCTTCACCGGCTCCTGCGCGTCGGCGGCAATGAGGCGGAGCGCGTCATTGAGAGGAAGGCCCGATTTGATCGAGCGGACCATGGTCTCGAGAGCGTTCGGAAACTCCTCCAGGAACTTCTTGCAGCGTCGCTTGATCAGGAAGCCGACAAACCAACGGGGTAGGCCAAGGCCGGCGATCACTGCTATGCCGAGGCCTATAGCGGGCCCGGCTCCCATGATCAGGGCGACGAGAAAGGCGAAGGCGCCGAAAAGCGCGCTGAACAGATAGAAGCGCCCCAAGGAAACTGAGAGGTCCGCCTGGGTCAGTCGCACCTTCATCGAAGGGGAAGACTTGGCCGAGCGCTCCTGTTGCTTCTTCTCGAGTTCCTTCAGCGAATCCTGCACGGACTTGCGCCGCTTCGACAGTTCGCTCACGCGGTCCCGCGCGGCCTTCACCTTGGCGCGGTCCGTTTCAGCCGCGCTGACCTTACGCACGCGGCCTTCCGCCTTCTTTTCGCTTTCGATACGCGAGAACAAAAGGCCGTAGGCGAGCGCCGCCGCCGATATTGCGACAAGGGCGGCCAGCGCCAGAACGGTGATGTCTATGCCGAACATCGCAGCTCCTAGTTCTTGTCCATCGCGTCAAGGGTGGCGGCCAAACGCTTATCCTCGTTGAAGTAGCGGGCGCGATCCCAGAAATGCGGCCGGCCGATTCCGGTCGACGTGTGGCGGCCAATGATACGTCCGCCGGCGTCCTCGCCATCGATCTCGTAGCGCATCAGGTCCTGCGTGATGATCACGTCACCTTCCATGCCGACCACTTCGGTTATGTGGGTAATGCGCCGGGAGCCGTCGCGCAAACGCGATGCCTGGATGATCACATCAACCGATCCGGCAATGATCTCGCGCACGGTTTTGGCTGGCAGGCTGTAGCCACCCAAGGCGATCATCGATTCCATACGGCTCAAGCATTCGCGCGGCGTGTTGGCATGGATCGTTCCCATCGAGCCGTCATGGCCGGTGTTCATCGCCTGAAGCAGGTCGAAAACCTCTGGTCCGCGCACTTCGCCGACGATGATGCGTTCGGGGCGCATGCGCAGGCAGTTCTTGATGAGGTCGCGCATGGTGATCTCACCTTCGCCTTCGATGTTCGGCGGGCGCGTTTCCAGGCGCACGACATGCGGCTGCTGCAGCTGCAGCTCGGCCGTGTCCTCGCAGGTAATGACCCGTTCGTCGGCGTCGATGTAGCGCGTGAGGCAGTTGAGAAGTGTCGTCTTGCCCGAGCCGGTGCCACCGGAGATGACAATGTTGCAGCGGACGCGGCCGATGATCTGCAGAAGGACGGCACCCTCCGCCGTTACCGAACCGAAGCGCACGAGCTGCTCCAGCGTCAGCTTGTCCTTCTTGAACTTGCGGATGGTCAGCGCCGTGCCGTCGATGGCGAGCGGCGGGGCAATGACGTTGACACGGGATCCGTCTGGCAGGCGGGCGTCGCAGATTGGGCTCGATTCATCGACGCGACGGCCGACCTGGCCGACGATGCGCTGGCAGATCGACAGCAGCTGCGCGTTGTCGCGAAACCGGATTTCCGATTCCTGCACCTTGCCGCCGACTTCGATGAAGGTCTGACCGGCGCCATTAACCATGATGTCGGCGATGTCGTCGCGGGCAAGCAGCGGTTCGAGCGGACCATACCCCAGCACGTCGTTGCATATGTCGTCGAGCAGCTCTTCCTGCTCGGAGATCGACATCGCGAAATTCTTGATCGTGATGATGTCGTTGACGATGTCGCGGATTTCCTCGCGCGCGCTCTCGGTGTCGAGCTTGGCGAGCTGCGACAGGTCGATCGTGTCGATCAGCGCCGAAAATACCTGCGACTTCGTATCGTAATAGTCTTCCGTTCGCGCTGTGCGACGTCGGGTCGTCGATGGGGCGGCCGGCTGGATCTTCGGGATCGCGGACGTCGTTTCGCCGAGAACCGGAACCGCGGACCGCTCGGTCGCCATCGGTTGCGCAGCAACCACGGGCGGCGGAACGGCGGGACCCGGGGTGCCGCTTTTGCCGAAGCCTTCGTTTCCGCGTTTGCCAAACATTTGCGTGATCCTATGTCCAGTCTATTTCCTGCCGAGCGCGGCAAGCACCTTTCCAAGTCCGCCGCGCCGAGCCTTCTTCATCGTTACCCGGCCGGTCAAAAGATGCGCGAGCTGTGAGAACGTTTCAGCCGCCGGCGCCTTCTTGTCGATTTCCGCTATCATCCGTCCGCTGTTCGAAGCGTTGCCAAATAGGGCCGCGTCAAAGGGAATGATGGCCGCCGCTTCGGTTTCCAGCGAATCGCAGAACTCGCTCGCCGTAATCTCCGGACGCTTCGGCATCCCGACCTGGTTCAGAACCAAGTGGGGCGGTTTGTCGTTTGGACGCAGCTTCTTCATTGCATCGAGCAGGTTCTTGGTATTGCGCAGGCTGGCGAGATCGGGGATCGCGGTAATCACCACTTCGTCGGCTTCTCCGAGCACGGCGCGGGTCCAGTCCGTCCACAGATGCGGAAGATCGAGTACGGAAACGGGGGCGCTGCGCTGCAGGATCTCCAGGATCGGGTGGAACGCACCGGTCTCAAAATCATAGGCGCGGTCCAGCATGGAGGGGGCGGCCAACAGCGACAGGTGGTCGGAGCATTTGGTCAGCAGCCGGTCAAGGAACACCTCGTCCAGGCGCTCTGGCGCAAACACCGCTTCGGCAATGCCCTGCGGCGGATCCTGGTCGAAATCGATGTTGGCCGTGCCATAGGGAAGGTCGAGATCGGCGAGAATGGTCTCGGTCGAGAAGAGGCTGGAGATGCCCCAGGCGCAATTGTGCGCGATCACCGACGAACCGCAACCGCCCTTTGCACCGATGAAGGCGATGCTTCGGCCCAGGGGCTCGGCATCCGGGTCGACGAAGATCGCCGAAACGGCGGTGAGAATGTCCGGCATAGACACCGGTGCGACCATGTATTCCGAAATGCCGTTGCGGATGAGCTCGCGATAGAGCCCGATATCATTGTGTTTGCCGACGAGAATCACCTTGGTGCTCGGGTCGCAGACCTCTGCAAGCGGCGTAAGCTCGGCCAGTAGCGACCGTGGTTCGGTCGATGTTTCAAGGATGATGAGATTGGGGGTAGACACGGTCGCGAACATGTTTGCGGCCGCGTCGATGCTGCCGCTGTTGATGCGCAAGCTGACCTTGGCCATGCGCCGGTCCCGCCCGCAACG
Source organism: Ensifer sp. ENS10 (assembly GCF_014852025.1). Classification (NCBI taxonomy): domain Bacteria; kingdom Pseudomonadati; phylum Pseudomonadota; class Alphaproteobacteria; order Hyphomicrobiales; family Rhizobiaceae; genus Ensifer; species Ensifer sp. ENS10. The sequence goes on along the minus strand of NZ_JACVAS010000001.1, from coordinate 22,068 downwards.
CTCCATCAGCTGCTGCATTGCATTGGTTTCGCAGAATGCGTGGATCGAGATCCGCGGTAGCGGGCGGACTTGCTCCAGATCGCCCGTGCGCACTTGGTCGAAGAAAGGCTCGTCCCCCTCGCCGCCGGTGCCGATCTTATAATCGATCGTGTTCATTTCTTCATCCCGCCGCTATCAGTTGAAGATGACGACCGGGCCGTCGCTCTTGTCGGTTCCACGCCAGTCCTTGATCACCTGGCCACGCTGTTCCGCGTCGATCGGCGACGTCTGGCGCGGGCCGAGCAGGTCTGTCGGATTGGCGATCTGGGCGGCCAGGTTCGATTGCGAGGCGCAACCGAAATTGTAATAGTTCTTGTTTTCCAGTGTGTTGAGGTTCAGATCTTCCGGCCAGGTGCCGCAAGGCGCGGTCTGGGCGGTAATCGCAACGTAGCTCAAGCGGATCGGTGCCGCGTCTCCATAAGGTCCGGCGTCGTAGCTCGTTTCGAGCAGACGTTTGGCGGGAATGCCCGCAGCAACCAGGACGCCGCGGATTTCCCTGCGCATCGCTTGCGCAGCATGGCTGTTGGCCGCGCCGCGCGGCATCATGATCTGCACGACGCCGCTTGCCGAATTGCGATAGTCGGAAGCGAACCCGGCGATAACATCGCGCGTGCCCTGGGTCAGGCGACGGTCGCCCGATGCGATCGGGATGTCGATGGCGCGTTCGCCTTCGGCGAGCACGATCGGATGTCTCGTGCGATAGTCGTCCGGAATCGAGCCAGTAGCGAGATTGTCCTTTGTCCCGCAGCTCGCAAGAAAGATACCAGCGATGGCCAGCATGGCCACGCGGCTCGTGCATCGCATGAAGGCGCTGGATGTGCTCAGGGGCATGGCAGTCGGCCTTTCAGAATTCTGGTGGGAACCGGTTCGAAGCGTCATGACCCGACCTATTTGTAGATGAAGCCGACATTGCCGTGGTAACGCCCTGCCGGAGCGGCCGCCTCCGGCCGCCCGTAGATGCGGTTCACGCGGCCAAGGAAGTAGCTGTCGAGATCATTGGCCGGATTGAAATTGTCGTCAGGCCGGGAGATCGCGCTTCTGGCGACAGGACGGACAAGATAGGGCGTCGCGATGATGACGAGCTCGGTTTCGTTGCGCACGAAATCCTTGCTGCGGAAGAGCGTTCCGAGGATCGGGATCTTCGAAGCACCCGGCAGGCCGGACATCGCCTGGCGAATATTGTCCTGAACCAGGCCGGCGATCACGATCGAGCCGCCGGAAGGCAACTCGACGCTGGTCGAAGCTTCGCGCCTGCGGATGCCGAGAAAGGTATTGCCAGGAATCTTGCTCGTGCCGTTGCCAGTGACGACGGATCCCTCATAGGTGGGCTCAGAGACATTCGTCTCGATCTGCAGGCTGATGCGTCCCGGTCCCAGGACAACAGGCTTGAAGTTCAGGCGGATGCCGTATTCGACGTCGTTGACTTCGCGCGTGACCCTGTTTTCGCCGGTCTGATCGTCGGTCGTGACTTCCTGGGTTCCCGACAGGCGAAACTGACCGCCGACATAGAACTTCGCCTCCTGACCAGAAATCGCCGTCAGGCTTGGCTCGGCCAGTGTCCGCATCACACCCGCCTGCTCCATCGCGTTGATGTAGCTGGAGATCATCGTGCCGCCGACAGACTTGTTGATCACGGCGTTGACACCAACGCCGATCGCATCCCCGAGGTTGGCCGGATTGCGGAAACCGATGCCGCTTTCGCCGTCGCTAACACGGCCGTTGAAACCGAGCTGCTTCAGCACCTGGCGGCTGACTTCGGCCACCGTGACCTTGAGGTTGACCTGGTCATCGCCGTCGATCGTCAGGAGGTTGACGATCTGCGAAACCTGGCGATCTTCAGCGAAGATGTCGGCATCGCCATTGTTGCCCTGGGCGGTGATGTTGCGCGTGGTCGCCTCGCCGCCCTGGAGGAAGGCCTTCGCAAGGTCTACGGCACGGGTGGAATCGAGCGGCGTTCGCACGGTTCCGGTCAAGACGATGTTGTCCGAAATGATCTCGACATTGATGTCGGCGTCCGGAATGAAGCGACGCAGATTGGACTGGAGATTGGCGATATCGCGCTCGACTTCGATGTCGAGGCTGACGATCTCCTCGCCATTGGGGCCGAAGACGAAGATGTTGGTCTGGCCGACGGATTTGCCGAAGAGATAGATACGCCGTGAGGTGCGCGTCACTGCGTCCGCCAGCGACGGGTCCGCCACGAGAATGTCGTGCGCGTCCGCCGGCAGGTCGACGACCACGGCCTTGTTTAAGCCGAGACTGACCTTCTTCTTGACGCCTGGGCCGCTTTCAACGATCCGCACGACGGAGGAAGCAGCGGCGAGTGCGACCGTCGGCGCCGGCAGATACATGCCGGTAAACGCCAGGCAGAATGATAGGCCGGCTGCGACAGACGCCCGAAATGTGTTTCCGCTCCGTTTCACCTTATGCCCCATTCTAGCCTGGTTACTGCTGTGTCTGGCCGAGGGCGCCATCGCTCTTGACGATGGACCCGGATTTGATGACCTGAATGCTCGGCTGACCGTCGCCGCTCAATAGATAGTCTGCGGCGTCGGTGTCGGATTCCTGTGCATCGGCGACGCTTCGGAGCGCCAATGAAATGCGCTCGGCCATCTGCTGCGCCACTGTCATTACTTTCGACTGGTCGGGCGTCAGCTCCAGCGTGGCCGTGGTTCCGACCACGGCCTTGGTGCCGTCTTCCTTCTCCTCGACCTGCTGGTCGATCGCCAGAACACGCACGTTGCTGAGCACGGTTTCGGTCAGGTAGAGTTCGCCATCGCCCTTGCGGACCATGATGACGTCGACACGGTCATTCGGAAGGATGAAGCCGCCGGCACCGGTAGCGACGGTGATTTCCGTCGCGACGGCGCGTTTGCCCGCCGGCAACAGCGACGACATGATGCGGTTGGACGAGTCTGCGACCTTTTCGTGACGGACCGGCTCGCCGTTGAAGATCGGCAAGCGAACGACGGCTCCGGTGAGGTCGTCGATTGCCGACGGTTGACTTTCGTCGGTGATCAGGCCGTCAACCAAACCGTCCTTCGGCCAGGCCATCCACTGGATGGAATCGCCGGCCAGGCGCGATCCGACAGGCAGGCTCTTGCTGGCAACCAGGACGTTGACGGTCGGCGCCCGCTCGATCAGAGGCTCGGCGGCCAACGGCGCAGGTGCGCGCGTCAGTTTCATCGCCAATAGACCAGCCATTGCAGCCGACAGAACGGCCACCGCCAGTATTATGATGCGAACCGGTTTCATGATCGTTTCCGAGCCCCGAAGAATTGCCAGGATCAGATTGATCAGGAATTGGTGTAATTATAGTTAACGGATTACTTATGAGGAGAGTTAACGAAAGGTGATGCCCCGCGCTTGAGCCTTAAGAAAGGCGCGCAAAGACCGCCTCCATAAGCGGCGAAGCCGGATAGGCAACAAAGCCACCGAGCGCGATTGCCACGCCGTACGGAATTTTCTTGGCCGTCAGCAAGAGCTGCGGAACGGGGATGCCACTCGCCAGTATCGTGTTTTCCTGCCGGCGCAACATCAGGATGGCAAGCGTCAACAAACCTCCAAAAATGGAAACGTAGAGCAGAAAAGCGGTCAACGACGGGGTGAATCCGAACCAGATGGCGCTGGCTGTCAGGAGCTTGGCGTCGCCGCCGCCCATCACGTTTGCAGCAAACAGGCCGAAGCACACGGCAAAGACAACCAAGGCCGCGGCCACATGCTGGCCGATCTCCCCGAGATCGAGTCCCGCCAGCAGCGCCACGACAAAAAAGCTGCCCAGAAGCACTACCGAAACGCGATTGGGAATCGTCATGGTCAGCAGGTCTGAAAAGGCTGCAAACGCCAGGCAAAAGGGAAAAACCACCAAAATAGCAGCCTCAGTCATGGTTCCTGCCTCCAAGATGAGCGCACGCAATCTCCGATTCCCCGTGGGGCTCCAGATAGAAATGGAGCCGCTTTTGCAGCGGCTCCATTTGTTCCTTGCAAGACCGGTTCATTAGATCTTGCCGCTCGTCGCAATACTCGATCCGATTGCATTGAGCGCGGAATCGAGCGTATTGCCAATCGTGGTTGCGCCGGCAATCAGGGCCGCGGAAACGAGCACCGCGATCAGACCATACTCGATGGCGGTCGCACCACTGTCATCCCGCTTCAGGCGACGGAAAATCTTCGCCATGCGAATCTCGCCTCGCTTGAACCGGTCAGACCGATTAGAGCTTACCAGTCGTGCTATCCGTGAGCTTTCCGCCCAGGCCGTCGAACGTGGTGTTGAGCGCGTCGCCCAGGGTGCTTGCGCCAGCAATGAGGGCAACCGAGATGAGGGCGGCGATCAGGCCGTACTCGATAGCGGTCGCGCCGGACTCGTCCTTCATCAGACGGGCAAAAATCTTCTTCATGATGATTCTCCTACTTCGCGTTTGTTGTTCAGCACTTCCGCCAACTGTTGCCGTTGATCGGATGGCCTCAAACTAGTCCTGGCGCATTTCCATCGACTTAAAGAAGGCGGTTACCGACAGGTTAACGACGCATCCCTGATTTTTGGGTAAACGAACAGAAAACGGCGCGGGGCCTATCCGGTCTCGAAATCATGGATTTAACGGTTCATTCACCAAGACGGGTGAGTATGGCGTGAACCCACCTCAAGGACCCGCCATGACCATGCCATTCGCGACCGGCCGAGCCGCCCTGTTTGCTTTCGTGATCGCATCGCTCGCCCCGGTGGTCGCCGCTGGCGCAGAGAACGACATGATGCGCGTCTATATGGATCACGCGCGCGTGCTCAAACTCGATCGCCCGGTCAGCAAGGTCATCATCGGCAATGCCGAAGTGGCAGACGCCACGGTTGCCGACGCCCGAACCATCGTCATCACCGGCCGCAATTTTGGCACGACCAATCTGGTCATCCTCGACCAGGATGGAAACGCCATTGTCGATGAGCGGATTCTGGTGTCGATCGATGAAGGCAACACCGTGCGCGTCTACAAACAGACGTCGCGCACCGTGCTCTCCTGTACGCCAAATTGTGAACGACACGCGGAACGTAAAACCACAGGTAGCACCAACTGAATTTTATGGGTTTCGACCCGCGATTCGTTAAAATGCACATGATTTGCGGGAACGAAATATCAACGGTTGCTCCATAATCTTCCGCCCGTCTGGCGTAACATGATGGGACGGCACAATGAGCAGCGAGCAGGCAATCGAACGTGCGAGCGGGCCTGATATCAGGCGAAAAGGCATTCTGCGCCGCTTCATCCGCAACCGCAAAGGCACGACGAGCATCGAGTTCGCCATCCTCGCGCTGCCCTTCTTCGTGGTGATTTTCGCCTCACTCGAAACCTTTGCCGCCTTCTACGGCGACCAGCTCCTGGCGAACGCAACGGAGACGATGGCGCGCAAGGTCCGTACCGGCCAGATTACCTTCCAGCGGGGGAAGGCCACGGATATGACTCAGGCGCAGTTTCGCCAGGCCTTCTGCAATGAAATCTCAGTCCTGATGAAATGCTCCGCCACCGAAGCAAACCAGCCCTCGCAGTTCTACCTGGATGTCCGGGCGGTCTCGGATCTCAGCACGTTTCCTGTGAACATCCCGCGCAAGGCCGGCTCGACCGATATTGATACGGGCGACTTCAAGTTTGCCCCCGGCGGTCCGGGTACCTTCAACGTGGTGCGTGCCTACTATCGGTGGAGCGTGATCACCGACCTCGTCAGGCCGTTCGTCACCAACTTGCGGCCCGCCGGCGCGAGCATGCCGAAGGACTATCTCATGGTGGCAACCGCCACCTTCCGAAACGAGAGCGAGTGAGGTTTGCCGTGAAGCAGATTGCGAAGCAAAAGATCCTGCGCCTTCGGGCGGTTTCTGCCATGTTTCACGCGCTGCGGCGGGACAAACGCGGCGTCGGAGCCGTTGAATTCGCGATCGTCGCACCCTTGCTGATCATAACCTATCTCGGTGCGTTCGAGCTTTCGGTCGGTTTTACGGTCGCAGGCAAGACGGCCCGCGCCGCAAGCGCCGTCGCCGACATCATCGCACAGCAATCGGAAGTCAACAAAGCCTTCCTCGCCAAGGTGCCGAATATCGCAAAGAGTATTCTCGAACCCTATGGGAACGCGAACTACACACTGAAGATCACCGGTATCGAGGTCTCAAGCACCAATGAGGGGACCGTCATTTGGTCGCACGATCAGGCCGGCGGGGTTCCCTACAGCGTGAATTCGAAGGTCACCCTGCCCGGCCAATTCACGGCCAACAAGTCCTTTGTCATTCGCACGGAGCTGACCGTGCCGCACGAGTTGCTGCTCTACGCTCCGAGCCTTCAGGCCACTGCGAAGACGATAGACCTCTCCAAGACGGCCTACTTCCACTCGCGTCTCGCCCAAACTATAAAATGCACTGATTGCTGATCGGGCACTGATCCGGCGCAATTGCATTGCGCCGTGCGCAGCGCTATCCCTTCGGGATTGTGCGTGGCGCGCGCCTCCGGCGTCGTCGCGTTCTTCCAGAAGCTTTCGGAGCGCGATGCGAGCGCTTCCGCTGTCAGGTGCATCATGGCGCGTGCGTTTCTATTCGTTCTCGATTCCTTCGGCTTAGGCGGCGCGCCGGATGCCGAAGCCTACGGTGACCTGGGCGCCAACACGCTCGGACACATCGCGGAGTTCTGCGCCGCCGGCGCCGCAGATCGGGTTGGTTTGCGAGAAGGGCCGCTCAATCTGCCGAACATGTCCGCCCTTGGCCTTGTTCACGCAGCAAAGCTCGCCAACGGCACGATTCCCAAGGGCATGCCGGTGCCCAATCGGGTCTATGGTGCCTTTGGCGCCGCCAGCGAAGTCTCGCGCGGCAAGGACACGCCCTCCGGGCACTGGGAAATCGGCGGCACGCCGGTCATGTTCGATTGGGGTTACTTTTCGGCTGAAGGCGATGCCTTTCCGCCCGAGCTCGTCGAAACCATCTGCCGCGAAGGCAACATTCCCGGCATCCTCGGCAATTGCCATGCTTCCGGCACCGACATCATCGCCCGCCACGGCGAGGAGCACATGCGCAGCGGCAAGCCGATCTGCTACACCTCTTCGGACTCGGTCTTCCAGATCGCGGCGCATGAGCAGAGCTTCGGGCTCGATCGCCTGCTTGAGCTTTGCCAGACGGTCCGCCGCCTGGTCGACGACTACAATATCGGCCGGGTGATCGCCCGCCCCTTCGTCGGCACCAGCCCGCAGACTTTCACCCGGACCGGCAATCGCCGTGACTATTCCGTGCTGCCGCCGGAGCCGACGATCCTCGACCGGCTGACGGAAGCGGGGCGCACGGTTCACGCGATCGGCAAGATCGGCGACATCTTCGCCCACCAGGGGGTGACGAAGCTGACGAAGGCCGACGGCAATATGGCGCTCTTCGACGCAAGTCTCGCGGCCATCGACGAGGCCGAAGACGGCAGCCTGGTCTTCACCAATTTCGTCGATTTCGACATGCTCTACGGCCATCGCCGCGACGTCGCCGGTTACGCGGCAGCACTCGAAGCCTTCGATGCGCGCCTGCCGGATCTCGACCGCCGCCTGCAGCCCACCGACATCGTCATCCTCACGGCCGATCACGGCTGCGACCCGACTTGGCGCGGCACCGACCATACGCGCGAGCGGGTGCCGGTGCTGATGTTCGGACCGTCGCTGCGCAGCCGCTCGCTCGGCGTCGCCAACACCTTCGCGCATATCGGCGAATCCGTCGCCAAACATCTCGGCATCGCGCCGGGCCATCATGGGAGAAGCCTCATTTGACCGCGCATCTGAAGAAGGCGGAGCTGCATTGCCACATCGAAGGCGCGACGCCGCCTGAGCTGGCTTTAGCTCAGGCCGAGAAGTATGGCATCGACACCAGCGCGATCATCCGTGACAGGGCCTATGTCTGGGAAGACTTCACCAGCTTCGTGAAATGCTACGACGCCATCGCCTCGCTGTTTCGGACCGAGGAAGACTACGCACTGCTCGCCGAAGCCTATCTGACGGAGCTTGCCGAAGCCGGCACAATCTACAGTGAAATCATCGTTTCGCCCGACCACGGCAACACGATCGGCCTGGGCGCGAAGGCTTACCTTGAGGGCCTTGCCGCCGGCATGGAAGCCGCAAGGCAGAAGACCGGGATCGAATCGCGCATGCTGATCACAGGCATTCGCCATCTCGGCCCGGAGTCCGTAATCAAGACCGCAGAATTCGCGGCCAGGCGGGAGCATGCGCTCGTCACCGGCTTCAACCTCGCTGGCGAAGAACGCATGCACAACGTGGCCGATTTTGCCCGCGCCTTCGACATTGTACGGGACGCAGGCCTTGGCCTGACGATCCATGCGGGCGAGCTCTCCGGCGCCTTTAGTGTGCGCGACGCGCTTGACCACGTGCACCCCTCGCGCATTAGCCATGGCGTTCGGGCGATCGAAGACATGGATCTGGTGCGGCGCCTTGCCGATGCCGGAGTCGTGCTCGAAGTCTGCCCCGGCTCCAACATCTCGCTGCAGGTCTTCCCGGACTTCGCCTCGCACCCATTGCGGGCACTTTACGAGGCAGGCGTGCGCGTCACGCTCAATTCCGACGATCCGCCGTTCTTCCATACGTCGCTCGCTCAGGAATACGACATCGCCTCTGCGGTGATGGGCTTCACCGACGAGGAGATCAACCGCATGACCCGCACGGCGATCGAGGCCGCCTTCGTCGACGAACCGACGCGCCAGCGGCTGCTCGCGCGGATCTAGGAACCGCCGCCATCCGTCGGCTGGGGATGACGTTCTCCGGCCGGCCAATACCCTTGCGGCGACGACGCATTCCATGGAAAAAGGACGGATACAAAAAATCCGGAAAGGTGAGCCATGAACGGCGTTACAGTGATCGATCATCCGCTTGTGCAGCACAAGCTGACCATCATGCGCAAGAAGGAGACCTCGACCGCAGGTTTCCGCCGGCTTCTTCGCGAGATCTCGACGTTGCTCTGCTACGAGGTCACGCGCGATCTCGAACTGACGATGGAGCGGATCGAGACTCCGCTGCAGGTAATGGACTCGCCGGTCCTCGAGGGCAAGAAGCTTGTGTTCGCCTCGATCCTGCGCGCCGGCAACGGGCTGCTCGAAGGCATGCTCGAGCTGGTGCCTTCGGCCCGCGTCTCGCACATCGGCGTCTATCGTGACCATGAGACGCTGGAAGCGGTGGAGTATTACTTCAAGGCGCCGGAAAGCCTGTCCGAACGCCTCATCATCGTCGTCGACCCGATGCTCGCCACCGGCAATTCGTCGATCGCAGCGATCGACAAGCTGAAGGAGCGCGGCGCCAAGAACATCCGCTTCCTCTGCCTGCTGGCCGCTCCCGAGGGCATCCGCAATTTCCAGGGCGCACACCCGGACGTGCCGATCTACACGGCCTCGATCGACAGCCACCTCAACGAACTCGGATACATCATGCCCGGCCTCGGTGACGCGGGCGACCGCATGTACGGCACCAAATGATTTCCTGATCCTTAACCAGGATTGCAAATCCGTGAGAAAGCCGCCGGTATCCGGCGGCTTTTTTATGTCGTCTTAGGCGTCATGCGGTCTACTGCTCCATAGCGATCGCGCCTCCTTTTCGGGCGTGCAGACCGGTCTCCGCAGCAATTTGCGTTTGCTGCATCCGATGCCATTGAAGGGTGATGTCCATGCTCGTCCGTTTGCTCGCATTGGCAGGTTTGGCCGCACTTGCAGCCATGGTGGTTCCGCACTTGGCAACGACCGCCTTGACGCAAGGCGGTAACAAGACGGCTGCCAAGGAAGCTGCAGCCCCGCCGACGACCACGGCAAAGTATGCGGCGGGGCGGAGCGTTGTGCTCGACGCCGATGGCAGGGGCCACTTCTTTGGCACTTTCCGCATCAACGGCCGCAGCGAGCGCGGCCTGGTCGACACCGGCGCCAGCAGCATCGCCATCAACCTTTCGACCGCACGCCGGCTCGGCATTGCACCAAGCACGCTTTCCTTCACGGCTCGCGTCAATACTGCCAATGGTGTCGTCGAAGGGGCTCCGGCGATGCTGAACCGTATCGAGATCGGCGGCATATCGGTACGCGACGTTCAGGCACTGGTGCTGCCGGACAAGGCGCTCTCCGGCACGCTTATCGGCATGACGTTCCTGAACCGGCTGTCGTCCTTCCGCGTCGAGGACGGTGCCCTGCACCTCGTCAGGTGATTTTCGCGAGAATCGGCGAACGCTTCGTCGGCTCCATATCATCGATCGTATAGAGTTCGTGCAGACGCCGACGGGCTACGTCCGCAGCATCCCGATCGGCCGCATGAACAAAGGCAATCAGGTCGCCCTTCTCGATCCGCGTACCGAGCGGCTTCAGCGCATCGAAGCCGACCCGATGATCGATCCTGTCATCCGGATGCGACCGTCCGCCGCCGAGCGCAATGACAGCCATGCCCAGTTCGCGGGTCTCACAGGCTGCAAGATAGCCGGACTGCTTCGCTTCGACCGGCAAGATGACCGGCGCACGCCCGAGATAGGCCACCGAGCGCTCGACGAAATCCGTCGGGCCGCCGAGCGCGTGCACCATTTTTCCGAAGCATTCGAGCGCCGCCCCGCTTGAAAGCGCCTTGCGCGCCAGCGCTTCGCCCTGTTCGGCATCACCAGCGACGCCCCCCGCCACCAACATTTCGGCAGCAAAGGCCAGGACGACCGTTTCGAGCCGAGTGCCCTTCTTCTCGCCCCGGAGGAAGGCCAGGCAATTTTCGATCTCCAACGCGTTGCCGGCGGCATCGGCTAGAGGTTCGTTCATGTCGGTCAGAAGCGCCGAGGTACGAACGCCGGCGCCGTTGGCGACATCGACCAGCGAGCGCGCAAGCACCTCCGCTTCCTTGGCATCGCTCATGAAGGAGCCATTGCCGAGCTTGACGTCGAGCACCAGCGACTGAAGGCCGGCGGCCAGCTTCTTCGACAGGATCGAGGCCGTGATCAGCGGCACGGAATCGACGGTCGCGGTCACGTCGCGGATCGCATAAAGCCGTTTGTCGGCCGGAGCGAGGTTCGCCGTCTGGCCGATGATTGCGCAGCCGATCTCGTCGACTGTCCTGCGGAATAGCGCCGCCGACGGCTGGATATCGTAGCCGGGTATCGATTCGAGCTTGTCGAGCGTGCCGCCCGTATGCCCGAGCCCGCGCCCCGAAATCATCGGCACGGCAAGGCCGCAGGCGGCAACGATCGGCGCCAGCATCAGCGAGACGTTGTCGCCAACGCCGCCGGTAGAATGCTTGTCGGCGATCGGGCGACGGATGGTGCTCCAGTCGAGTGTTTCGCCGGAGTCGCGCATCGCGAGCGTCAGCGCCACGGTCTCGTCGCGACTCATGCCGGAAAACCAGACCGCCATGGCGAAAGCGGCAACCTGCCCTTCGGAGATGGAGCCATCCGACAGGCCGCGGACGAAATCCGCGATCTCGGCTGGAGCGAGGCGTTCGCCGTTGCGCTTGCGCCTGATTGTTTCCTGCGGAAGCATCGTCACCCGCGCACCGCGTCGGCTGCGATCATGTCGGCGAGGATCGCGGCAAGCCGCTTGCCACCAACCGGCGCCATGTCCTTCGTCTCGTGATGGCTGATCTCGCCCCCGGTCATGCCGGCGCCGAAATTGGTGATCACCGAAGCGGCGACGACCCTCAGCCCGAAGAAACGGGCGAGAATGACCTCCGGAACCGTGGACATGCCGACGGCATCGGCGCCAAGGATGCGGGCCATGCGGATCTCGGCCGGCGTCTCGAAACTCGGGCCGGAGAACCACATATAGACGCCGCCAAGAAGCGGAATGCCGAGGCGTTCGGCACTCTCCTGCATTCTTCCGGCGAGCTCGGCATCATAGGCATTGGTCATGCCGACGAAGCGATCGTCGCTTTCCACGCCGATCAACGGATTGAAGCCCGAATAGTTGATGTGATCGGAAATCCGCATCACCGATCCCGGCGGCAGATCCTCCCGCAGCGATCCGGCGGAATTGGTCAGCACCAGGCACTCGATGCCGAGTTCCTTCAGGGTTTCCAGCGGCAGGCGCATCGCGTTGGCGTCGCCCTGTTCGTAATAATGGACTCGGCCGGAAAGCATGACAACAGGAACGCCCGAGAGCGTTCCGGCCACGAGTTCGCCGGCATGGCCGGAGACGCTGCTGACCGGGAACCCCGGTATGTCGGCATAAGAAAGCCGCAGCGTTTCGTCCACGGCATCGACCAGCGAGCCGAGCCCGGAACCAAGCACGATGCCATAGCGCGGCGAAAGGCCGCCGAGCCTGGATTTCAGCAGTTCAGCGGCGGCGGTCATCCGAGGATCTCGGTCTCGAAGCTGTGCGGCAGAAGGTCCGACAGCGCCAGGGTCTTTTTCACCCCGGTCTCGTCGCACAGGAAGATGCGCGTGCTGGCGCCGGAGAATTCCGCCAGCCGCTGCCGGCAGCCGCCGCAGGGCGGGCAGAGCGCCAGCTTCTCGGCAATGACGGCCACTTCCATGATCTTGCGCTGGCCGGCCATGACCATATGGCTGATGGCGGTGGTCTCAGCGCACCACCCTTCAGGAAACGACAGGTTCTCGATGTTGGCGCCGGTATAGATCTTGCCGTCTTCGGCGCGGATCGCCGCGCCGACCGGAAACTTCGAATAGGGCGCATGCGCCTTGGCCATCGCGTCACGCGCGGCCTCGAACAGTTCTTTTTCCATGGTTCTAGCGCTCCTTGACATAGGGGACGCCGCCGGCCTTCGGCGGGATGGCCTTGCCGATAAACCCGGCGAGCAGGATCACGGTCAGAATGTAGGGCAGCGCCTGCATCAACTGCACCGGCACCTGGCCGATCAGCGGCAGCGGATTGCCCTGAAGGCGGATCGCCAGCGCATCGAGGAAACCGAAGAGCAGGCAGGCCAGCATGATGTTGAACGGCCGCCATTTGGCAAAGATCAGCGCCGCCAACGCGATATAGCCCTTGCCAGCGGTCATACCCTTGACGAAGCCGGCGGTCATCGCCAGCGACAGATAGGCACCGGCAAAGCCGCAGAGGATGCCGCAGCAGATAACTGCGCGATAACGCAGCCAGAGAACCGAGATGCCGGCCGTGTCGACCGCGCCCGGGTTTTCGCCGACGGCGCGTAAGCGCAGGCCGAAGCGGGTGCGGTAAAGGATCCACCAGCTGATCGGCACCATCGCGAAGGCGACATAGGTCAGAAGGAAATGGCCGGAAAGCAGGTCCGAATAGATCGGGCCGAGGATCGGAATCTCCCTGACGCTGTCGGCATAGGGGAAGGTGATCGTCTGGAAACGGGAACCTTCCCCGAGCGCCGGCGTGCGGCCGCCCTGGCGGAACCAGGCTTCACCGAGAATGACGGTCGAGCCGGCGACGATGAAGTTGATCGCGACACCGGAGACGATCTGGTTGCCGCGCTGGGTGATCGAGGCGTAGCCGTGCACCAGCGACAGCGCGATCGAGATCAGGATCGCCGCAAGCAGCCCCATCCAGACAGACTGGGTGACCGCAGCGACGGCGCCGGCGGCAAAGGCCGCACCAAGCATCTTGCCTTCAAGGCCGATGTCGAAAACGCCGGCGCGCTCGGTGAAGAGCCCGGCAAGGGCTGCGAAGATCAGCGGAACGGAAACACGGATGGTGGACTCGAGAAGCACCACGATGACGTGGAAGAAATCCATGGCTTCAAGCTCCCTTGGTCTGCGTCACGACGGCTGCGCGGCGGCTCTGCATCGTAAACAGCCGGGTGATTGCCGGCCGGAACATGTTTTCGAGTGCACCGGCGAAGAGAATGACCAGGCCCTGGATGATGACGATCATGTCGCGCGAGATCGACGGCATTTCAAAGGAGATCTCGGCCCCGCCCTGATAGAGCATGCCGAAGAGCACCGCGGCCGGGATGATGCCGGCCGGATGCGAGCGGCCCATCAACGCCACGGCGATGCCGACGAAGCCTGCACCTTGCACGAAGTCGAGCTGCATGCGCGCCTGTTCACCCATGATCGGGTTCAGCGCCATCATGCCCGCGAGACCACCCGAGATCATCATGGTGATAACGGTGATGCGGCTCTCGCTCATGCCCGCGTAGCGTGCCGCCGACGGGCTGTGGCCCATGGTGCGCATTTCGTATCCGAGCTTGGTACGCCAGATCAGCAGCCAGACACAGAAGGCCGCAACGAGCGCCAGCAGGAACGAGACGTTGAACGGCGCCGTACCGACATTCAGTCCGAAGATCGCAAGCAGCCAGTCGAGCTTCGGCAATTGCCCGCCTTCGGCGAAGGTCCGCGTCTGCGGCGCCATGGAGCCGAGCGGCTTCAGGACGCGTGTCAAGAGATAGACCATCAGGCTCGACGCGATGAAATTGAACATGATGGTGGTGATGACGATGTGGCTGCCGCGCTTGGCCTGCAGCCAACCGGGCAGGAAGGCCCAGGCCGCGCCGAAGAAGGCGGACCCAAGGATCGCCAGCGGGAACACCACGAACCAGGGCATCGTCTGATCGAGCCAGAGGCAGGCGAGCGCCACGCCAATGCCGCCAACATAGGCCTGGCCTTCGCCGCCAATGTTGAAGAGGCCGGCATGGAAGGCGACGGCGACGGCAAGACCGGTGAAGATGAAGGTGGTGGCGTAGTAGAGCGTGAAGCCCAAATACTCGCCTCGGCCGAAGGCACCGTTGATCAGATGATAGGCCGCTTCCAGGGGATTTTCGCCGACGAGCAGCACCACGAGGCCGGCAACGAGGAAGGCGACCGCGAGGTTGATCAGCGGGATGAGGCCATATTCGACCCAGCCCGGGAGCTTAGCATAAGGGGTGCTCATTCTGCGGCCTCCTTGCGGCCTTCTACACCGGCCATCAGGAGGCCGAGTTCGCCCTCGGTCGCATCAGGATCGCGCTCGCCGACGACACGGCCGGCGAACATGACCAGAATGCGGTCCGACAGGGCGCGGATTTCATCGAGCTCGACGGAGACCAGAAGGACAGCCTTGCCCTGGTCGCGCATCTCGATGATCCGCTTATGGATGAATTCGATGGCGCCGACATCGACGCCGCGCGTCGGCTGACCGATGATCAGCACATCAGGCCCGCGCTCCATCTCGCGTGCCAGCACGATCTTCTGCTGGTTGCCGCCGGAGAAATTCGCGGTCTTCAAGCGTGGGTTCGGCGGGCGGATGTCGTATTCGCCGATACGCTTCTCGGCGTCCTTGCGAATCGCATCAACGTCGAGGAAGACGCCGTTGAGATAGCGCTTGTCATGGTGATAGCCGAGGATGGCGTTTTCGCATTCTTCGAACTTCAGGACGAGGCCGACATGGTGGCGGTCTTCCGGAACATGGGCGAGACCACGATCACGCAGCTCGGAGGGGTCGGCGCGCCCGGTGACATCGATCGGTTTGCCGTTCAGGAGCACGGAGCCGGAAACGGCGCGGCGGATGCCGGAGATCGCTTCCAGCAGTTCCGACTGGCCGTTGCCGGCAACACCGGCGATGCCGACAATCTCGCCAGCCCGCAGATTGAACGAGACATTGTCGACCATGGTAACCCCACGGCCATCCTTGACGGTCAACCCCTCGACGGCGAGCTTGACCTCGCCGGGCTTGGCTTCGCCTTTCTCCACACGCAAGAGCACGCGGCGCCCGACCATGAGCTCGGCGAGCTCTTCGACCGACGTTTCGGCCGTCGTGCGGGTCGCCACCATCTCGCCGCGGCGCATGACCGAAACCTCGTCGGTGATCGCCATGATCTCGCGCAGCTTGTGGGTGATCAGAATGACGGTCTTGCCCTGGCTCTTCAATTGCTCGAGCACGCGGAAGAGGTGATCGGCCTCGGCCGGCGTCAAGACGCCCGTCGGCTCGTCCAAAATCAGGATATCGGCCCGGCGATAGAGCGCCTTCAGGATCTCGACGCGCTGCTGCAGACCGACCGGCAACTCCTCGATGACGGCGTCCGGATCGACTTCCAACGCGTATTCGCGCTCCAGCCGTTTCAACTCGACGCGCGCCTTGGCAATGCCCTTGTTGAGGATCTGGCTGTCCTCGGCGCCAAGCATGATGTTTTCCAGAACAGTGAAGTTCTCGACCAGCATGAAGTGCTGGTGGACCATGCCGATGCCGGCTGCGATCGCCGCGTTCGGATCACGGATGGCAACGGGTTTGCCGTCGACGAGGATCTCGCCGCTGTCGGCCTGATAGAAGCCGTAGAGGATCGACATCAGGGTCGATTTCCCCGCACCGTTTTCGCCAATGATGCCGTGGATCGTCCCTTTGCGGACCTTCAGATTGATGTTCTTGTTGGCGTGGACCGGGCCGAAACTTTTGTCGATCCCACGCAGTTCGATGGCAATATTGTCCATATTGGCCTTGCGATCCCCAAACTGGCCCGCTTCGGCATTCTTCCCAGAAACCGTGCCGGCGATTTTTTTACCATTTGGTATAAGTTTATCATCGATTTTTCGGGGCGGAAGCCCTCAATCGAGTTCTCCTTATACTCTCACCAGATCGCTGGTGAGAGTCCAGCGTGAATATACACAGGCACCTGGACGCGAAAAACCGGCGACACCATGTGCCGCCGGTCGTCTTTTTGAGGCATTTTAGCTGTTCAGGCGGCTCGCACGGGCCGAAGCAGACGCAGAGCATTCATGGTGACGAGCACGGTGGCGCCGGTGTCGGCCAGGATAGCCGGCCACAGGCCGGTGACCCCAATGATCGTCGTCACCAGGAAGACGGCCTTCAGGCCAAGCGCGATGGTGATGTTCTGGACGATGTTGCGCATCGTCGAACGGGACAGCCGGATCATCGCCGCCACATCGCCCACCCGTCCATGCAGGACCGCCGCATCCGCGGTCTCGAGCGCCACATCCGTGCCGCCGCCCATCGCGATGCCGATATCGGCGGCCGCCAGCGCCGGCGCGTCGTTGATGCCGTCGCCGATCTTGGCAACGTTGAAGCCCTCGTTCTTCAGTTCACGGACGATCCGCTGCTTGTCCTCGGGCAGGAGCTCGGCGCGAACCTCCATGCCGAACTGGCGGCCGATTGCTTCCGCCGTGCGGCGGTTGTCACCGGTCAGCATGACGACGCGCAGACCAGCATCGGTCAGCGCCTTGACGCCGGCGGCCGCATCCGGCCGCGGCTCGTCGCGCATGGCAATGGCACCAGCAATCACGCCACCGGCTACCAGCACCGAAACCGTCTTGCCTTCGTCGTTGAGCGCCGAAACACGCGCCGTCTCAGCCGCCGTTATCGGTGCCCGCTCAGCGGCCGCCTTCGGCGAGCCGAAGAACAATGCGCCACCCTCGACTGACCCTTCGAGCCCCTTGCCGCCGACCGCATTTACGGTCGCGATATTGGGGACGACAAGGCCGTCAGCCGCGCTCCGCTCCAAGATGGCACGGGCAAGCGGATGGCTCGATCCCTGCTCAAGTGCCGCCGCCAAGCGCAGAACCTCGGTCTCCGATCGGCCGAAGCCGACAATGTCGGTCACCCTCGGCTTGCCTTCGGTGAGCGTGCCGGTCTTGTCGAAGGCGGCGGCGGTCACCTTGCCGACATTCTCCAGCACTGCGCCGCCCTTCATCAGCAAACCGCGCCGGGCGCCAGCCGAAAGGCTGGCAGCGATCGCGGCTGGCGTCGATATAACCAGAGCGCAGGGGCAGCCGATCAGGAGGATGGCGAGGCCCTTGTAGATCCATTCATCCCAGGCGCCGCCCCAGAGAAGCGGCGGTAGCAAGCCGACCAGCGCCGCAACCACGACGACACCTGGCGTATAGTACCGCGAGAAACGGTCGATGAAGCGCTCGGTCGGCGCCTTGCTTTCCTGTGCTTCCTCCACCAGGCGGACAATCCGCGCGATGGTGTTGTCCGCAGCAGCGGCCGTCACTCGCACGCGCAGCGCACCGGAACCGTTGACGGTGCCCGCAACGACGGTGTCGTCGACCTCCTTGCGCACCGGCGTGCTCTCGCCGGTCACAGGCGCCTCGTCGACAGCACTCTCGCCAGAAAGCACCACGCCGTCGGCCGGAATGCGGTCGCCGGGACGAACGAGAATGACAGCGCCGACACTGAGCGTCTCGGCGGGAACTTCGTCCAGCCGGCCCTCCCGCTCGACGAAGGCGGTCTTTGGAACGAGTGCTGTCAGCGACTGGATGCTGGCGCGCGCCTTGCCGGCCGCTACGCCCTCCAGCAACTCGCCGATCAGGAAGAGCAGCACCACCATCGCCGCTTCTTCGGTCGCCCCGATGAAGACCGCGCCAACGGCAGCGATCGTCATCAGCATCTCGATCGAAAACGGCGTGCCCATGGTGGCAGCGGCAAGGGCGCGGCGCGCGATCGGCAACAGGCCGACCAGCATGGCCAGCGTGAAGATCCAGGGCTCTGTGGCCGGAACCATCTTGCCGACCGCATAGGCTGATATCAGCGCCAGGCCGCTGGCGATCGTCAGCTTGCCCTTACCCGATTTCCACCACGGGCCGCTCGCCGGGCCATGGTCATGGCCATGAAGGCCCATTGCCGCAGCCGCTGCGTTTTCGCCCTTCTGTCCGGCGTGGCCCTCACGGTGATGATCGTGGTGGTCGTGGTGATGCCCATGATCATGGTCATGGTCATGGCCGGAGCACACATGCGCTGCTTTCCGTTCCAGCGTCTGGCCAGCATTGATCGGATGCAGACGATAACCCAGCTTTCCGACTTTGCTGACGATCGATGTCGCGAGATCATTCTCATCGGCAAATTTTACCGACATCGTGCCTGCCGATACGGAGACCGAAACGTCCTCGACGCCTGACAGCCTGCGTACCGCCGTATCGATCTTGGTCGCGCAGGATGCGCAATCCATGCCTTCGACGCGATAACGGGCTTCTCGAATAGTGCTCGCCATGACCTGCTCCTTGCAATCTTGAAGCAAGGCTACGACCTCTAGCAACTAGAGCTACAAGGCGAAATTGCAGCGCGCATGCAGTATTTTTGGCAGCTATCGCGAAAGGAAGCGGATCACCCAGTCGGCGATGCCTTTATAGGGCGGTTTCACCAGGTCGCTCGGCGCCGGATCGTATTTCCGCAAGATCGGCATTGCCTTGGAGAATGTCAGGAATCCGTCGCGCCCGTGATAGTGTCCCATGCCGCTGGCGCCGACGCCGCCGAAGGGCAGGTCGTTGCAGCCGAACTGGTAGAGCGTGTCGTTGATGCAGACGCCACCGGCGACGACGCGCGAGAGCATGGCTTCGATTTCGGCCTCGCTGCGCGTGAAGCAATAAAGCGCCAGCGGACGGTCATGGCCGAGCACATGGCCGATCGCCGCGTCGATCGAAGCGTAGCTGACAACAGGCAGGATCGGGCCGAAGATCTCCTCGCCCATGACGGCGCTGTCGCGATCCGGATCGAGGATGACTGTCGGCGGGAGAAAGCGTGGGCGTCCGGGCGCGTCCTGTGTCCCATCGAGAAGCGGGACCACCCTGTGGCCGCGCCGATCGGCATCGGCGATCAGCCGTTTCAGACGTTCGTGCTGGCCGGCATTGACGATCTCGGTGTAATCGTCGAAGCGACGCTTTGCCGGATAACGCGTGGCGATTTCCTGCTTCAGCAAGTCCACGAAGGCATCGCGTCTGCTCTCATGTATCAGAACGTAGTCGGGCGCGATGCAGGTCTGTCCGGCATTGAAGAACTTGCCGGTCGTAACACGCCTTGCGGCTTTTGCGAGATCGGCGGTTTCTCCGATGATCGCCGGCGACTTGCCGCCGAGCTCGAGCGTTACTGGCGTCAGGTTTTGCGCGGCTGCCGCCATCACCTTGCGCCCCACGGCGGTGGAACCGGTGAAGAACAGATGATCGAATGGAAGAGCCGAGAAACTGGCGGAAAGCTCGGGGCCGCCAAGCGCGACCGCCACCCGCGACGTGGGAAAGACCTCGGCGAGCAGCGACCGCAGGAACTCTGCCGTTTTCGGCGTATGCTCCGAGGGCTTCAGGTAGACATGGTTGCCAGCAGCAATCGCCGCGACAAGGGGCGCGAGCGCCAGATTGATCGGGTAGTTCCACGGCGAGATGATGCCGACGACGCCAAGCGGCACGAAGCGCACTTCCGCCTTGGCCGGCCAGAGCTTCCATCCGGCCTTCCGCCGCTCCGGACGGACCCACCGCTTGAGCTTCGCCAGCGTGTGGTCGATCTCCGAGAGCACGACGCCGCCTTCGCCGAGCAGCGTTTCATGCCGGGCGCGATGGCCGAAATCCGCATTGATCGCTTCGCACATCTCGTCCTTGCGGGCGCGCAGCCGATCCTTGAGCCGGCTCAGGTCGTCACGTCGTTGCTCGGTCGTTGGACGCTGCTCCAGCCATGCGCCACGCAGCCGGTCGAAGGTGGAGCGAAGCTGCGCGGATGAATTATCGTTTGCTGTCATGGGCTTGCGTCGAACGGGCGAAGAAATACTGGGCGGCATAATAGGTGCCGAGCACCCAGAGTGCGTTGTAGGGGATCTGCCAGCGGAAGCGGCCATAGGCAAGCAGCGTGTCGCTGATCATGAACAGTAGGCCGCCATAGGCGGCAAACCGCGCGGTTGCCTGCGCCGGCGTTCCCAAGAACTGCCTTAGGCGGCAAATGGCCTGGGCGGCCATGGCGCCGAGCGCCAATGCGTAGATGATGACTGGGATGCGCATCTCCGGCGGCAGGGACGTCCAGAGGCCAGCGACGACGGCAAAGGCGACCAGGGCGAAAGCACCGAACAGCCCGGGATGGGCCGCAAATTTGGCATCGCGGGTGAGTGCGAAGATGTAGGCGCAATGGGTCAGCAGGAAGCAGATCAACCCGGCGAGGAAATAATCGCCGGGCAGCATCAGAAACGTGTCGCCGGCCGCGGCAAAAAGCAGGCCGATGGCGACTGCCATGCCGTAGGTGCGTGACGAGGCCGGGCTGTTGCGCAGGACCACGACGAAAAGCAACAAGGTCGCCGTCGGCTTCGTCAGATAGTGCAACCAGCGCCAAGGGGACTCGTCTGAAGCGGCAAGCAGACTGCCGAGGATCGCCAGTCCGGCGCAAACGAGAAAGAGTGCGTAGACCAGTCGGGTTCGCTCGATACCCAAAGTCCCCTGATAGGCCATGCTCGCGAATCCCCCCGCCATTTTCGGAGCCTGGTGCGACTCCCTTTTGATTATGGCGATAGTTTCTATTTTCGAGAGCTTGTCCAGCTGCATCGCGCAGAGCGGGTGCCTGGAGGGGCCGATCAGCAGGATGTGCTTCGCTGTCGTGCACTCTGCCCATACGCTTGCTTCTACTTGCTTAGCCACCCAGCGACGTCAGGTTTCATTGGTCAAAACACAACAATCGCCGCTGGCTAGAAGGGGTTGGTCAAGTGTCTGGCATCGCGTCGCGGTTTGCCGTTTCAGCGCGCTTTATGCTTGCGGGCGTGGTGGTTTCGCGTGGTGACGGTGGTTTTGGTGGTTGAGAAACGCCAAAAAAGCCCGGCGGATTTCTCCGCGCGGGCTTTTGGGATGTTTGGTTGCGGGGGCAGGATTTGGAGTTTTCTGTCCCGCTGCGTCGGCTTTTGCTTGTCTGCGGGCCCCTGACGAGGCGTTAAATCCTCGACCCGTTACCAACAAAAAAGCCCGCTTGAAGCGGGCTATTTTATTGGTTGCGGGGGCAGGATTTGAACCTGCGGCCTTCAGGTTATGAGCCTGACGAGCTACCGGGCTGCTCCACCCCGCGCCATCGCGGTAAATCCCTATGGGATTTATCCGCTCTTTCCGGGTTTTGCCGAAGGCAAAATCCCGTTTAGTCCGGTCCGAGTTTTGCGAAGCAAAATCTCGTTGTTTGTCTGTGCCGAGCAAATCCGGAAGGATTTGTCTCGTGTTATCCGTGTCGATCCTAGCAAAACAAAAGGGCCGCTTGGTGGCGGCCCGTTTTCGGCAGGGCCGAAGTGTGTGTCGAGAAGATTTCGGTTTGTTTCTCTTGCGTTTTGCAGACCTGGCAGCGACCTACTCTCCCGCGTCTTAAGACGAAGTACCATCGGCGCTGGGGCGTTTCACGGCCGTGTTCGGAATGGGAACGGGTGCAGCCACCCCGCCAG
>NZ_JACVAS010000019.1:0-84246 GCF_014852025.1 Ensifer sp. ENS10 | reverse complement strand
CTGGGCGAGCGCGCGATGCCCCGGAGCCATGCTCCTGATAGATCCGATCGCAGCCGGCAGCGCGCAGTTCGTCGATTTGAGCATCGTGGACCTGGTCGTCGGTCGAGACGCGGGCGTAGCCGATCAGCCGCTTGAGTGGCTGTTGGACGTTAACGGTTTGTCGCTTCGCCATCGCTTTTTAACGGCCTCGTTTTCAAAAGGCTTTGTACAGATAAGGAATGCGTGAGAAATTGGTCGGTTGCAAGCGTGTTTTATGCATCAAATTGAAGCCCGCCAGACTCAAATCGTCACCCGGGATGAGCAACGGGGCATCCACAGTGGTAAACGCGCGCCAGCGGGCTTCTGTGGCGGAAACGCTGGAAAGATAGCGGTTTCGGAGATGGCCCACGAGAGGAGGGGGCCGCTGAAACGCATCGGAGCTCAAATCCGGTAAAGGGGACGGGCCATGTGCGCCGCCGCCGCCCGGCGAGTTCCGTCTTGGGGAGTCCGGTCATCCCGGGCTACGGCACCCTAGAAGCCCGAAAAACCAGGCGTTTCCGGTTATCCCGGACGACCGACATCAGGCATTTGCGCCTCCAAACCCATCACTATTGATACTTGAGACCTATCGATAGTGATAGGGCATGGAAAACAGCGTCCGGATGACGGAAGCAAAGCCAACATTAACTTCTGTCAATGAAATTATAGGCGTTAATTCATATGGTTAACGAGCGCCTAAGATGGCCAAGATTCCGCCTGGAGGGGGTAACGGGGGCAGATTTTCTGGCGATGCTGATGAGATAGGCAACCTCACGGCTTCACGCCGAAGAGGGAGGGGTTTCTGAAAGCCCGGATGCCTTGAGGTGATTGACGTGCTCGCGGCATCACGAAGATGATTTCCCGGGGCCTGGCCAGCTGGATTCCCGCAAGTCTCTCTTGCGTTTACTGAGACTGTGCTAATCTGCAACCTCCTGATCCATCTGCTCTCGGTGACGGGCAATGTCCGACAGCATTCCATCCAACTGCCATTCACCACCTGCCGCCGTTCATCACCGCTCAGGAGAGCGACATGCTGTTCGATGTCGCCGTGATCTTCATGATCCGCTCTCGTCGATCTCCCGCTCACCGGAGCCGGCCAGATCGAAACGCCGCCGGCATCGATGGAACTCGAAGCCGTGGCAAGCCATCCGTGCCCGTTGTAGATCAGTCGTCCGTGGGAGGGAAAGCCTGAGCCATGTTTGAATTCATGCTATGCTCGATGCTGACAATCCTGCCGGACTATCTCTACCGCCGTTATGCCCAGGGCAAGCGGTTCGGCAAAGAGATCACGATCTATTCCGTCTGGTTCGAACTGCGCTACGGGATCACCGCCTGCATCCTCCTGACGATCTCCTTGATCACGCTGATCTTTTACTTCCATCCGTCGACGTCGCATGTGAACGCGGCGTTCCGCACCGTCGCGGTGCTTCCCGAGACCAGCGGACGGGTCTCCGAAATCTATGTCACTGCCTTCGACAAGGTGGAGGCCGGCCAGCCCCTGTTCAAGCTCGACAGCTCGGAAGAGGAAGCCGCCGCCGAGGTAGCGCGCCGCCAGATCGCCGAGGTCGAAGCCGAAATCACCGTTTCGCGCACCGAACTGGTTGCCGCCGATGGCGCGATCGTGCAGGCGCAGGCGGCCGTGCAACAGGCCCAGGACGAATACGACACCCAGGTCGAACTCAACAAGCTGAACCCCAACGTCGTCGCACGGCGCGAGATCGAGCGCCGGCAGGTCAACCTCGAAGGCAGCAAGGGCGGGCTCACCGCCGCACGTTCCAACAAACAGACGCTGGAAACCAAGCTCCGGTCGCTGCTGCCCTCGCAAAAGGCGAGCGCCGAAGCGGCGCTGAAGCAGGCGGAGGTCGATATCACTAAGACCACCGTACGCGCCGGCGTGTCTGGCACGCTGCAGCAGTTCACCCTCCGGGTCGGCGAAGTGGTCAATCCAATGTTGCGGCCGGCGGGCGTTCTGGTGCCTGAAGGTAACAGTGGCAAGCCATGGCTGGTTGCCGGCTTCGGTCAGATCGAGACGCAAGTGATCAAGGTCGGCATGATCGGCGAGGCGACCTGCGTCGGCAAACCTTTCACCATCATCCCACTCGTCGTCACCGAGGTGCAGGACGTGATTGCCGCTGGCCAGGTTCGCGCCAGCGATCAGCTGATCGATGTTGCGAATATTTCGCGGCCCGGCACGCTGACCGTTTTCATGGAGCCGCTCTATCCCGGCGTGCTCGATGACGTGCCTCCGGGCAGCACCTGCATTGTCAATGCGTATACCAACAGCCATGATGAACTGGAGTCGCCCGACATCAGCACTGGCCGCTGGGTCTATCTGCACGTAGTCGATACCGTCGGTCTCGTCCATGCGATGATCCTGCGCTTGCAGGCGCTGATGCTGCCGGTGCAGACACTGGTGTTCGGTGGGCACTAAAGCGGAAAAAGGTGGCCCACGGGTCTTGAGGCGAGGCGCCGCCGCCCAATAACGCGCTCCACTTGACCTGCGGTCCCCCTCAGGCAGGTCCGGTAACGAATTTCGTCGCTGTCCGAGTTAGGCGCGCAGTCGCTGCGGAATAGCGGCGCTATTGAAATCGTTAGCGATAAATCTACCGGTGTTGTTCGGGTAAACCCAGCCGCCGTATGACAATTCACCGTTTGAAACGCCAAACCAAAACCGACATGGATCATAGCATGGGCTGAAGAAGTACAAGATGCCCGTTCGTCGGGGAGGGCGCCTAGGCTTTGGTCGCGACAAGGGTGGCCAACGGCGGGATGGCCTGGCCATCAACGCCGAGGCGATCACCGAGATAGTGCCAGAAGGAAAGTCCGAGCTTCCGGCAGGTCTTCATCAGCCCGAGCATGGTGTCGCGTGCGACGCGACCATCGCGGCTCATCGTGCCGCCGGAGATCTTGCGCTTGGTGACGAAGCTGCGCAGATCGTTCTCCGACGCATTGGTGTGGAGCGGCGTTCCCGGTCGTTCCAGCACCTTGAGCAGTTCGTCCTTGCGGCGAAACAGGCGCGCGAGCAGTTTATCGAGTTCGTCGTAACCGGTGCTGAGCGAGAAGATACGGTCGAAGCGTCGGTGGAATGCGGCAGTGAGCGCTGGCGGCGGCTTTCGTTTGACGTTCTTCAGCGCCCGGTAGAACTGCCACACGAGATCGCGCACCGTCTCGACCAAACGCATCTGCCGCGGCGTTGTGGCGTCACGACACGAAAGTGGTGAATCTGTCCGACTTTTTAGAACATACGGTGATCACGCTACGAGGATAGATGTTTCTCGCCGCAGTGGCCTGAGATCGGCGCTGTCCGTCGGGGTCCAGATGTAATCGCCGGTGAGACTGATATGCTGCCACCCGAGCGGGGTGATGTGTTTGATCACGGCGGGCGGCGTGGCGATGCCTTCCCGGTTGAGCTCGGCGAAGGCCAGCTCGAGATAGAGAGTGTTCCAATAGACGATGGCGTTAATGAGCAGGTTCAGCCCGGACGCCCGATAGAACTGGCTCTCGAAGGTCCTGTCGCGCAGTTCTCCGAGGCGGTTGAAGAACAGTGCTCTCGCAAGGGTGTTCTGAGCCTCGCTCTTGTTGAGACCGGCGGTCGCGTTCCTGCGCATTTCGGGGTTCTGCCACCACTGGGGCCTGATCGGCCCGAAGCTGATGAGGTGGAACGGCCCTTCTCAAACGGCATCAAGTGCCTAACGTGGTCGTGTTGAAACGCCACAAAGAGGAAGGACCGCTCCATGAAGAAGATTACCACAGTCGGGCTCGATCTGGCCAAATCCGTTTTTCAGGTTCATGGCATAGCCGAGGAACGTGTCGTAAGCTGTCAAGATCGATCTGCCCGGCTGTAGCGAGCGTTTCGCTGGGCGTGACTGGCCAGTCGTAGAGCAGGAACTCTGTCGCGCTCCTACCCTCTCTCTCTTGTTTGGTAATGCCCAAGCCGCCGGCAACGTGAAATCGGCGCTTAGCCCGCCGGCATTGCTAATATAATGCGGAAGCAATCGCCAGAAGGCTCGCGGCCAGCGCAGCAAGACTGGGGATCACGACGGCAACTCCGGAAAGCCACGCCAGCCCTGCCACCCAATCGAACGGTCTGTCAGCAGACATTGTCATGTCAGGTTCCCTTCTTCCTGGCCCTTCGACAAACGATGTCGATCAGACGTATGTTCCATGTCGTGGTGGTCCTCATCGCCTTTCCACGTCTTGTCGCGAAGGGGAGCGTCCGCGGCGTTGGTTGGCAGCACCCTTTCGGCAGCCCCGTCGAGATCGTCGTACTGGCCGGTACGCATCGACCATAGGAACGCCATGAGGCCCACGCTACCCATTCCCAAGGCGATCGGCACAAGCCAAACGACATCTTTCATTGTGCAGCCTCTTTGAGATAGAGCCTGCGTACAGTCTTAGAACGTGGGGACGAGGCCGTGGCGCGCGAAAGGCGCAAGGCATTGCCGACAACGAGGATCGATGACGTTGACATCGCGATCGCCGCCATGAGAGGCGTGACATGGCCTGTGACAGCGACAGGGACAATCAGAACATTGTAGGCGACGGCAAGAGCGAAGTTCTGTCGCGCCAGCCCCGCGGCGGCTCGCGCGACGCTCATCGCTTGCGGGACGGCCTCCAGGCTCTTGCCCAGGAACACGAGATCGGCAGCGTTCCTTCCGACGTCCGCGGCCGACGAAGGTGCCATCGAGACATGCGCAGCGGCAAGCGCCGGGGCATCGTTCAGCCCGTCGCCTACCATCAGGACGTGGCGTCCAGCCGCTGCCAACTCCGTCAGACGCTCGACCTTGTCTTCGGGGACGACGCCGTGGCGGTGTTCGGTGATGTTCAGCGCGGCGGCGACCTTGCCGACCTCCGTGAGACGGTCGCCGGAAAGAACCTCGGTTGCCAGTCCGTGGGCTGCCAGCGTTTGCACTGCGGCCTTGGCACCGGGCCTCACCTCGTGGTCGATTGCGAACCAGCCCGCCGGCTGTCCGTCGCGCGAAAGCCACACGCCTGCTTGCGAGTTATCGAACGCGCCGCAGGAGACCCACTCCTTCCGTCCCAGCCTATAGATCGTTCCGTCGATGCGGCTTTCGATTCCGTAGCCTGGAATCTCGCGAAAATCCTCGACTGCAACTTCGGCAGGCTGCAGCGCGGCGATAGCACGCGCTGCCGGATGCTTCGAAAGACCGGCCAGAGCTGTCGCGGCGGCCAGGTTCCGCGGCGCGACGGTGTGCTCGATCACGCGGACGACGCCGGTCGTGAGTGTCCCCGTTTTGTCGAAGACCACCGTGTCGGCCTCGGCGAGCCGCTCCAGCGCACTGCCGTCCTTGATGGTGATGCCGAGGTCGAACAACCGGCGAGCGGCCATGACCTGGACCATCCGCACTGCCAGGCCCAGAGCACAGGGGCAGGTGATGATGAGGACCGAAATCGCCACTGTGATCGACCGATGCCAGTCGCCCGTCTGCAGCATCCAGGCGGCAAAGGCCGCCAGCGCGAGCAGGTGAACGACAGGGGAATAAAGTGCCGCCGCGCGATCGGCGATGCGGCGGTAGCGGGCACGGCCGTCCTCCACCGCCTCCATCAGCCTCACCATGTCGGCAAGGAAGGAATCCTCTGCCCTCCTATCGGCCCGGACCGCCAGTGCGCCGTCGACGCTCATCGTCCCCGAAAGAACCACGCTTCCGGGGTGCGCACTTTCAGGCGCGGATTCGCCACTTACCACCGAAACGTCCAGATTCCCCGCACCCGAAACGACCGTTCCGTCGACGGGCATACGGTCGCCCGGCCCCACAAAGACGATGTCCCCCGGTTCGATCTTCGTCAATTCGCGGAACTCGCGGCTTCCGTCCGCTCCAATCACCATCGCGCCCCTCGGCAGCAAGCGGGCAAGTCCGGTGACGGCAGTCCGCGCCTTCTGCCGCATCGCATGATCCAGTGTGCGTCCTGCCAGGAGAAAGAAGATCAACGACGTGACCGCGTCGAAATAGGCGTGCGGTCCTCTGGCAAAGGTGTCGTAGAGACTCAGTCCCAGCGCGAGCAGGATTCCCACGGAGATCGGAAGATCCATGCTGGCCGTCCGCTTCCTCACCGAATTCCATGCCGAAACGAAGAACACCCGTCCGGAATAGGCGACGGCGGGTACGGCGAGCAGCGCGGAGATCAGGTGGAAGGCGTTCCGCGTCCCGGCGTCGGCGCCCGACCAGATGGATACCGACAGGAGCATGATGTTCATGGCGGCGAAGCCCGCGACCGCCGTCGCCCGCAGGAGCCGGGACATTTCTGGATCGCGTCCACCATCGTCCGTCTCTGTAAGGCAGGCGTCGTATCCAAGGTCCCGCAATGCCTCGATCATCGGAGGCACATGGCTCTCGCTGCCTGACGGCGACGCGCCGGGAGGTCAGGTTCAATCGCGCCGCAATGACTCCGTCGAGGCGCTGTAGGGCGCCTTCGATCGCAGCAATGCAGGCACCGCAACGCGCCTGCGGCACGGAGAGGTCCGTCTGGAACATACCATCGCCGAGGTCGCGGCTCGCGAGCACGATCTCTCGTGCGGAGATCTCTCGGGCTTCCGGCTGCGGCGCCAGGAGCAGCCCGGCTTCGGTTCCCATAGCACAGCAGCTCATTGCCCCGGTTCCTCGGGACGAGCCATTGCCCTGTAGGCATGCCAAGTGGCGTGGCCCAGCAACGGAAAGATGACGATCATTCCGACGAGGCCCGTCGCAACGCAGACTCCAAAGAGCACGAGCAGCATCGCCCCCCAGGCGACCATCGGCGTGAGGTTGTTCCACACCAGCTTCATGCTCGAGCCCATGGCGGTCAGCGCATCGACACGCTGATCAAGCAGCATCGGCACCGAAAAGACGCTGACGGCAAAGGCAAAGGCCGCAAACAGGCCGCCAATTGCCGTCCCGACGACCAGCATCGTCCAGCCGTAGGCCGTACCGAAGAGCATGCCGGCGATGTGATCAAGGCCGGGGAATGCTGCCACCCCGAAAAACAGGGCGTAGAGGAGCACGGCGGCCCGCATCCACAACAGCACCAGCATAAAGAGCAGCAGACCGGCGAAGATCACCTGCGCGCCGGCACGGGGACGCACGAAGAGCATGGAGCCAAAGCCGACCTGTGTGCCTTCTTCGATCGACCGGCTCTTCTCGTAGAGGCCGATCGCCAGGAACGGCGCAACGATCATGAAGGCGGCCAGGGCGGGAAACAGGATATAGTCGAGCCCGAAGGCGACGAGCATCCAGACGAACGCGACGGATAGAAGGAAGACGCCGATTCCGTATGCCATGCTCGAAGCCGGCCGCGTCCAGAAGTCCCGCCAGCCCGCTGAGAGCCAGCGGAACCCCTCAAAGACCGGCAGCCCTCGCTGAAGGCGCGGGTCCCGCGTTTCTCCGATGCCCGACGTCTCGCTAAGCAGCCAGTATGACTTGTCGGTCTCGCCCATCTCTTGTCTCCCTCAGCATGCCGGCTTGGCGGCGCGATAGCCATGAGCGTCGCCCAACGAATTCGAGTGCTCGACGCAGTCCGGTTGCGACTGGACGGCGACGTAAACCAGGTGCACGTTCGCCCCGGCCACCAAAAGCAATCCCGCAGGGATCAGCGCCCAGAGGAGCCACTTGGTTCGGGATCTCTTCGCGCGCCGGGTCATGGCTGTTGCGTCCCGAGGTCGTGGACGTAGAGCGCGAGCGTCCGGATCTCGGCCGTCGTCAGCCTCTCGTCCCAGGTCGGCATATGGCCCTGGCGTCCGCCGTGCACGGAGGCGATGATCGTGTCCAGGTCGCCGCCGTAGATCCAGGAGGAGTCGGTGAGGTTCGGAGCGCCGACATCGCTTTTTCCCTTGGCGTCTTCGCCATGGCAGGCGGCGCAGGTGGTGACGAACACTTCGCGCCCTGCCTCCAAGCGATCGACGTTTTCCGGCGTCGAGTAGTCCGAGTGGGTCAGCGAATAGACATAGGCGGCGACGCTCCGGACCTGCTCGCGGTCGAGCAGCTGATCCCGCCCGAAGGCCGGCATCTGCCCGATCCGGCTTTCGGGGTGCCTTGTGTTGATGCCGACGCGCATCGTCTGCTCGATAAGCTGTGGACCTCCGCCCCATAGCCAGTCGTCATCGGTGAGGTCGGGGTAGTTCGCCCGACCCTTTCCGTCCCTGCCGTGGCAGGCGGCGCAATTGTCGCCAAAGAGCTGCCGTCCGGTATGGCGCACGGTCTGCATCAGTGCCTCGTCGGAGAGAATGGTGTCGTAGGGCTCTGTCGCAATACGGCTCATCCAGCCGGAACGGCCGCGCTCGGCCTCGACGACCTGAGCCTCGACAGTCGTCTTTTGGTCGATCCCGAAGAGCCCCTTGGTGTAGGTCGTTCCGAGCGGCCAGGCCGGCACGAAAAACCACCAGGCAATTGCCCAGATGTGGGTCACGATCAGGAATATGAGGACGCCGCGCGGCACGGGCGTGTCCAGCTCCTTGATGCCGTTCCACTCGTGGCCGGTCGTCTCGCGGCCGCTGACAGGATCGCGTTCACTCACTTCCATGGCGTGTCGTCCCGGTCGAGGATGCTGTGCTTGGCCCGGTCGAAGCGCGTCCGGTTCGACGGCCAGAAGGTGTAGACGAGCACCCCGAGGGCAAGGGCGATCAGATAGAACAGACCCCAGCTCTTGGAGAATGCGACGATCGCGTCGTGGTCCAGGTCCATGTGACAATCCTCCGCCTTCAGTTTTCGGGATCCGGCTTCTTCTCCGGAGCTGCGGTATGTTCGTATGCTGCTCCCGTTAGCCTGCCGAGAACCTGGAGATAAGCGACGAGCGCGTCCATCTCGGTGACATGGGTGGTAACGCCGTCGAATGCGCTCACCTGCGTTTCCTCGCCGTAACGCTCGGTAACACCGGCGGCAAAGTCCGTGTCGGGAGTTGCCTGGCCGTAGGCGTCCCGCGCGGCGTTTTCCACCATCTCATCAGTATACGGAACGCCAAGGGCGCGTTGCGCCGCAAGGTGTTGCGGCAGGTCCTCCATCTTCAGACGGGTCCGCGCCAGCCAGCGATAGGCGGGCATGTTCGATTCCGGAACGACATCCCGCGGGTTGGTGAGATGATCGACATGCCAGAGGTCGGAATACTTGCCGCCGATGCGCGCAAGATCCGGTCCTGTGCGCTTGGAACCCCAGAGCATCGGACGGTCGTACCGGGACTCGACGGCCAGCGAGTAAGGACCGTAACGTTCCACTTCGTCACGGAGCGTGCGGATCATCTGGCTGTGGCAAGCATAGCATCCCTCGCGGATGTAGATGTTGCGTCCGGCGAGCTCCAGCGGCGTGTACATCCGCATGTCCGGGGCCTCCTCGACCGTCTCGTCGATGGTGAAGAGAGGAGCGATCTCGACGATGCCGCCGACGCTTGCAGCCGCAATGATTGCGATCACGAAGCCGATCGCGGAACGCTCAAGCTTGCGATGGAAGAGTTCGGGCATATCGTCATTCCCCCGGCATGACGGCGGGGACGACGGGCATATCGCCTTCACGCGCCACAGCAAGCGGCGCGGACCGAACTGTCATCCAGATGTTCCAGCACCCGACGACGGCGCCCAGCAGAAAGAGCAGGCCCCCGAAAGCGCGGGCGATGTAGTATGGATACATCGCCACCAGAGAGTCGACAAACGAATAGGCAAGCGTGCCTTCCCCGGTATAGGTCCGCCACATCAGGCCCTGGATGAGGCCAGAGTTCCACATCGCGAAGACGTAGATCACAGTTCCGGCGATCGCCAGCCAGAAATGCACCTCGACGAGAGCCGCAGAGTACATGCGCTCGCGCTTCCAGAGGCTGGGCACCAGTGT
This sequence comes from Ensifer sp. ENS10, assembly GCF_014852025.1. Lineage (NCBI taxonomy): Bacteria > Pseudomonadati > Pseudomonadota > Alphaproteobacteria > Hyphomicrobiales > Rhizobiaceae > Ensifer > Ensifer sp. ENS10. The sequence continues at coordinate 74,419 of NZ_JACVAS010000019.1, read as the reverse complement.
GTAGAGCGAGCCGAAGGTAATCAGCGCGACCCATCCGAGCGCTCCGGCGTGGACGTGACCGACCGTCCAGTCCGTATAGTGCGACAGCGAGTTCACCGGCCTGATGGCAAGAAACGATCCCTCGAAAGTCGAAATCCCGTAAAAGACCGCGGCTGCCATCATAAAGCGCAGCGTCGCGTCATCCCGAACCCGGTGCCACGCGCCGTTGAGCGTTAGCAGCGCGTTGCCGGCCGACGCCCAGGATGGCACCAGCAGCATCACCGAGAAGGTCATGCCGAGCGTCTGCACCCAGTGGGGAAGCGCGGTGTAGTGCAGGTGGTGGGAACCGGCCCACATGTAAAAGAACGTGATGCCCCAGAAGCTCAGGATCGACAGCCGGTAGGAAAAGATCGGCCGCTGCGCCCGGACCGGCAGGTAGTAGTAGAGCATTCCTAGGAAACCGGCCGTCAGGAAGAAGGCGACCGCGTTGTGCCCGTACCACCACTGCACCATCGCGTCCTGGACGCCCGGCCATATCGTGTAGCTTTTGGCGTGCCCCCAGGAAACCGGAAGGGCGAGATTGTTGACGATGTGGAGGATTGCGACGACCAGGATGAACGCCATGAAGTACCAGTTGGCGACATAGATGTGCGGCTCCTTCCGGCGGGCTATCGTTCTGATGTAAAGGACGAAATAGGTGACCCAGACGATGACAAGCCAAATGTCGGCGTACCATTCGGCCTCCGCGTATTCCTTGGACTGGGTGATCCCCATCATGTAGCCCGACACGGCCAGCACGCAGAACAGATTGTAGCCGAAGAGCACGAACCAGGGACTGAGTTGGCCCGCCAGGCGCGTCCGCGAGGTGCGCTGGACGACGTGGAAGGAGGTCGCGATCAGCGCGTTGCCGCCGAAGCCGAAGATGACGCCTGTGGTGTGCGTGGGCCTCAGCCGCCCGAAACTGGACCAGCCGGCGTCGAATGCGAGATCCGGCCAGGCGAGCTGCGCCGCCACCCAAACGCCCATGAACATCCCGAACACAGCCCAGGCCATGGAAAGCACGATGCCCACCTTGATGGGATCGTCGTAATACGATGCCTCCCGGTCCTCCACTGCTTCAGGCTCGAAGAGCGAGGACATGACGAGGTAGAGGAGGCCTCCGGCGAACAGCATGACGATCACGCCGTGGACCCCGAGGGCGTCAGACCGGCCGGCCGCGGCCATCGTTGCGCCGGCTATCGCGACAGCGATCGCGATCGCGAAGGCACCCTGGCGTTCCGAGGTCGTAAGCCGCGTGATCATTCTCTGTCCTCCCACGCCGCGGCAATTCATTAAGCTGTCCCCGCAACTGCCGCGGACATCAAGCAGATCCACAGAAAGTGCCTGTGCGTAAGATATTGGCAAGGTACATCCGTCGAAGACGTATAGCAACGCTTTGGGGTGTTCTTGGCAATCCCCTGTCAATCCATGAGGTGAAAGGATTGCGCGTTTACCTTGCATTGCCCGATTGGTGCGTTTAGGGATTCGGGCTTTTGCAGCCTCCACTCGTTGGCGTCAGGACGCGTAACAACAGTTCATCTCCTCGGTGCAGAAGTTCGATGATGGATCGCCGCGCCGTCAGCCCGCGCGTAGAATGCCGATTGGACGACGGTGGTTACGTCGCCCTGTGACCCGCCCAAGCTTCAGGAGAGACAGGCGCTCAGCTGTTTCGAAGCCAATCCCGGCGCGTCACAGCGCCCGCCGACGGTCCCGGGCGGCGCTGCCAGATTGCCCAAATACCCGCATGGCATCCCCGCAGCGCGTTTCAGGCTCTGGCCCGTATCGAATTGGCAGGCAGCGTTTCGTCAATCCATCGCGGTGGGTTCTGCGTCTGTTCTGCGAGTTGGCCAAAATCAGCTTCGGGCCGATCAGGCCACTGGGGCAGGAAGATGGACCGATTGATGCGTCCGATGTCGCGTAGCGCGAGGGCCAATCCATTCTGGCGCGGGAATACGGACAGCTTCGCCAGCAGGGTCGACGGGCGGACCTGACCCGAGCGGATCGTCGTGACGAGGCGCAGGATGGCGTCACGAGACGAAAGTGGTGAACCAGTCCGACTTTTGAGAACGATCCGGAACTCAGGTTGGTTTAACCGTGGATGTCGTTGCTTTTTCGGCCCTGAGAGCTTCGTAGAGGGCGGTTTTGCCGATTTTCACGCGGGCCGCGGCTTCTCGCACGTTGAGCCCGGCCGCCAGATGCTGGCGCGCCTTGGCGAGCTTCTCGGGCGTCACGACCGCCTGACGCCCGCCGCGTCGGCCTCGTTCCTCTGCGGCTTGCAGACCGGCACGGGTTCGTTCCCTGATGAGATCGCGCTCGAATTGCGCCAACGCGCCGAACAGGTGGAAAACCAGGCGACCGCCGGGTGTTGTGGTATCGATGTTTTCGGTAATGGATCTGAAGCCCACGCCTTTGGCTTCCAACTCGGTGACCATCTCGATGAGATGTTTCATCGATCGGCCGAGACGGTCAAGCTTCCAGACCGTGAGTGTGTCACCGTCGCGCAAGTAACGGATCGCTTCGGCCAACCCCGGGCGATCGGTTTTCAAACCCGATGCCTTGTCTTCGAACAGTTTCTCGCAACCCGCCTTGCGCAAGGCGTCGAGTTGCAGTGCCGTATCCTGATCCCCGGTGGAGACCCTTGCATAGCCTATGGCGGTCATAAGGCGCGATTTGTCCGTTTTCCCGTTGAATTCGGACATTGTCCGATTTGCCGTTCTAGGGCAAGGTTTGCGGACAAAATCTGGGGACGCCGCGAAACGTTCGTTTGTCGGACACGCATTTTCCGGTTCGCTGCACTCTCCGCAACGAAACCGGAAGATCAGAGAATGGCGCGAAGAGCATTACTGAGCGAGGCATGGTGGCAACAGGCGACGACCATCCCGGATGACGAAAGGGAGATCGCCAAACATTATACGCTGGACCGCTCGGATCTCGACCTGGTCATGCGGCAGAACAAGGCATCAAACCGGCTGGGTCTCGCCTGTGTTCTAGCCACACTGCGATATCCGGGCCGGCCGCTTGCGGACGGCGAGATCCTGCCGTCTGGCGTCTTGCGGTTTCTGGCGCGGCAGATCGGCGTCGATTACCGTGAGATCGATCGTTATTTCGAGCGCCCGCAGACACGACGCGAGCATCTTGCCCTGCTTTTCGATCGAATGCAGATGCGCTCTTTTGCGCCTGCGGACGTGCGGACGCTGACCGGCTGGCTGACGCCTGCCGCGCAAACCCTACGCCAGGCCGATGCATTGGCGGATATGGTGGTGGAGGAACTGCGACGTCGGAGAATTCTCCTGCCAACGCGGCCGGCTCTTGAAGCCATCATTCATGTGGCGATCAGGCGCGGCATTCGTATTGCTCATCGAGCCTTGGCTGGTGGGATGTCAGAAGGCCAGAAGCTCGATCTGGACAAGCTTCTCGACCGGCGTGAGGGGACTAGCGTGACCGTCCTTGCCTGGGCAAGAACACCGGCATTGTCGCCAGCCGCAATCAACCTCGACAGGATTGGCGAGCGCATTCGTTTTCTCCGGTCTCTGAACCTGCCGACGACGTTGATGGAGCGCATTCCAGCCAAGGCCTTTGACGAATTCGCCGCAGAGGGGACGCGAATGAGCGCGCAGCATCTGCGCGACCTTAATCCCGAACGCCGGCATGCCGTTCTGGCTGCGGCGGTGCTCCACCTTTCCCGCCATCTCACCGACTGCGCCATCGATATGTTCAAGAAACTCATGGGCATCCTGACGAGGCGAGCCGATAACCAGGCGGCCGCTCGCGCCACCCGATCCGTCCGGGAAGTACAGAAGCCACTGAAGGACGTGTCGAAAGTCTGTCATGTGATCATCGAGGCCAGAGAGAAAGGCGAGGACATCGCCAAAGCGCTCGAACGGGTCATCCAATGGCCAGCCTTTGCGACTAGTGTCCAGGCGGTCGATACGCTGATAGCACCGGATGTCATCGATGGTAAAATTGAAATGCTCCAACGCTATCCGACGATCCGAAAACTGGCGCCGCAATTCCTGTCGACACTCGTGTTCCGCGGTCACGCCGTGGCGGCGAATCTCCTGCGGGCGCTATCCGTGATCGCCGATCTCTACCACACAGGCAAACGAGTGATTCCGGACAAGTCGCCGATCTCCTTCGCGCCGAAAGGCTGGATGCCTCTCATATTACAGGATGGCAAGATCGATCGCCGGGCCTACGAACTCTGCCTGTTCAGCGAACTGAAACGCCGGCTTGATGCCGGCGATGTCTGGGTAGAGGGGGCTAAGCGCTTCCAATCCTTCGAGAGCTTCCTTATCCCCACGCCGACATTCGAACTGATGCGCGAGGAAGGGCCGCTCCCGGTCGCTGTCGATATCGACGTGGAAACTTACCTCAGCCAGCAGCGCCAAATCCTGAACAATGGGCTGGCGGACCTGTCCCGTCTGGCCGCCGCCGGCGAGCTCAACGATGTTGAATTAACCGGAGCGGGGTTCAGCGTCACGCCGCACAAGGCCATGTTCCCAGACATCGCCAAATCACTGAAGCCGAAGGTGGAAGGCCGTCTGCCTGCAATCCGCATCACCGATCTTTTGCTTGAGGTGGACGCCCGCACGGGATTTTCCAATGCTTTCACCCATTTGCGCAGCGGTCGGACGGCCGATAACAAGCTTGCGCTCCTCACAGCTATCCTGGCAGACGGCATCAATCTTGGCCTTACCAGGATGGCGGATGTTTCTCCCGGAATAACGATGCGCCAGCTTGCCTGGGCGCATGACTGGCATATCCGTGAGGAAGGTTACACGGCCGCGCACGCCATTCTCGTCAACGCCCAGAGGCAATTGCCTCTGGCAAGCGTGTGGGGCGATGGAACAACGTCATCCTCCGACGGCCAGTATTTTCCGGCGGGCGGACACGCCGAGGCGATCGGCGACCTGAACGCCCGCTATGGTCCGATTTCGTTGAAAAAGTCGGCGTGTTCTCAGTCGATGCCTTGATGCGATGGCGGGTCCTGCGGATTTTGTGATGGGTCGTCGCCGTTATGCCGGCTTGGGTGCAGGCATCGGGATCAGTTTGGCGAGCTTTCTGAGGTTTTGGGCGGTGGCTGCGAGATGGAATTCATCCCTTGCGCCATTCGGTCCTCGCAATCGCAAGCGATCCAGCTTGAGAATGCGTTTGAGATGGGCAAACAGCATCTCGATCTTCTTCCTCTGCCGTCTCGATGTGACATAGGCTTCCGTCTTGGCGATATCGCGAGCCATATCCCGCGCGCCCTCATGGATTGATCGTGGGACCTTGCGTGCCGGTTCCTTCGGGCAACATCTCGCTTTGAGTTCGCAGACCTCGCAGTCGTATTTGCTGGCGCGGTAGAGAAGCTGGTTGTCGTTGACGATCGTACCGCTGGTGGTCAGCACCTTGCCTGCCGGGCAGCGGTAGATGTCATTCGGCCGATCCCAGGTGAAGTCCCTGCGGGAGAATGTGCCGTCCGTCCTTGCGGATTTATCGAAGACCGGAATATGCGGCTCGATGCCTTGTTCGTGCACAAGCCAACCGAGCATCTCCGCCGATCCGTATCCGCTATCAGCGGCCAGCCGAGCCGGATAAAGGCCGAACTCCTGTCTGGTGCGCTCTATCATACGCTTGGCGGCTGTCACTTCTCCCTGGCGAATGGCGGTTGTCGCCTCGACGTCGACGATGATCGCGTGGTCGAGATCGATCATATAGTTGGCGGTATAGGCAAAGAAGGCCGCGCCCCCGTTGGCGGCGGTCCAACGAGCTGCCGGATCGGCAGGTGAGATGAACTTCGGTGTGACCGCGGTCGCTGACCCGAACGCCGCGTCATCCAAGGCTGCGACGTATTCCTTGACCGCACGATTGGCCGTTTCCGGTGCGCTCCAAGTGGCTCCTTCGATACCGCTTTGGCGATTGGCATCTGCCTTAATAAGGCTGCCGTCCACCGCAAAGCCCTCACCACCAACAAACCCTTCCTCCATGCAGCGCGACACCACCATCTCGAACACGCGCCGAAAGAGATCACTCTCGCGGAAGCGCCCATGACGGTTCTTCGAAAAAGTGGAATGATCCGGTACGCGGCCATCAAGACCGAGCCGACAGAACCAGCGATACGCCAAGTTCAGATGGACCTCGTCGCACAGTCGGCGTTCCGAACGGATGCCAAAGCAATAGCCGACAAGCAGCATGCGGATCATCAGTTCAGGATCAATCGATGGCCGGCCCGTGTGACTGTAAAAACTGGCCAGCTCTCCTCGAACTGCGGACAGATCGATAAAACGGTCGATCGCGCGAAGCATGTGATCAGCGGGGATGTGGCCTTCGATTGAGAACTCGTAAAACAACGCGGCCTGATCGACTTGCCTGGGTCCCAGCATCTGCTTCGCTCCACTTTAGAAATTGGAAGTGAATCAGTGATTTGAAGTGCAGGCAACCCCGGAGTTTTTCAACAAAATCGGCCCTAAGCCGACACTTTCGTGTCTGCCTGCCGCCAATACTGCGCAAGTTGTCCCCAAGCAGTCGCCGGTGATCGGTGAAGGCAACGTCCCGATTCGGCTCGAAGCAGTCCTCAGTCGGCTTCTCGAAATTGCTGATAGTGTGCGCCGGTAATGCCGACTGCGTCCAATTCGGCCTTTAGTCTTTCGCTTATTGCCGGGTTGGGCATCACAATGAATTTGTCGATCCAGACATGGTGATCGCCGATCTGTGAACGGTTGAAGACAAGTTCCTTCTTGCTGCCATCCAGAAACCAGACATTGCGGAATTCGAACGTCGTTTTCGCGCGGTCAACTGTATCCAGGCGATTGCAGGGGACGAACCAGAGTCGGTCGGCGGCATGACTACCATCTTCCCACACAAGCTCGATTGGAAAGAACTGGTGGACGTTCGGTTCGAAACTTTCGACAACGTCTCTGAACTTCGCGCTCACAAGCAAACCGAATGCGTCGTAAATATCTGGAATTGGCCGTTTGGGGCCTGAGAGCATGATTTTCGTTGGGACGTATACGGGTTCAAACGGCCTGCCATAATACGAATAGCCTGGCCGAACTCGAACGCCACTATCCCGAGTAAGATCGACAACTTGTATCTTGCTGACGTCCCCGTTCAGAGCGCGGTAGGTATAGCTGTAAATCTCTTCGTTCTTGTGGCTCAGGAAATAAACCATTGGCCCCTGCTCGTCGTCCAGAACGACGGTTTTGCTTCACACGTTCACGACGCTGCAGAATAGGGATTCTTGCAAACGCCGCAATGTCTCCTCCTTGGCGCGCTCCGGACGTGACCGCTCGAATAGCAGACTGACTGCTTCCAGGAACTAATGCGGGTGGTGTGGACGACCGGCATGACGGCGCGAAGCGGAAATCATTTCCGCTGTTTGGCCCATTCCAGACCTTCCGGTGCATGCACAGCAAAGGGCCTTGCGGCGATACAATGCCTCCGACTTCTGCTATGGTGCATTCCTCGGGCATAGGTGGTCTTAACGAACGCCGTCGTGGATCGCAAGCTTGCTGCCATTCTTGCTGCCGATGCGGTGGGCTACTCCGCGCTGATGGAGCGTGGCGGCCAAGCAGGCGGCCGACGCGCGCATGTGGGCCGGGTTCCATTTTCGCTCCGATGTGGTTGCGGGCCAAAAGATCGGTGAGGGTGTGGCCGAGCAGGTCATAGCGTTCGCGGTTCCACCGCCCCAGCGGTGGGCGCGACGCTCGCCTTCGATTGGGGGCTCCTTGGGGCTAAGCACTACGGAGCCGTAGGTTCCGTAGTGCTTAGCCCAGAGCTATCGGAAAAGGTGGCCGAAGCGCACGGGGGAGAGTCGGATTGTCAACCGAGCATGTAGAGCGGCGACTTACGGCTATTCTAGCAGCCGACATCGCCGGCTACAGCCGGCTAATGGGCAACGACGAGGAAGGTACGCTCGCCCAGCTTAAGGCGCTTCGGCATGCTCTGGTCGACCGAAGGATCAACGAACACCACGGTCGGATTGTCAAGACCACCGGCGATGGGATGCTGGTCGAGTTCGCGAGTGTGGTCGAGGCCGTGCGCTGCGCCGTCGAGATCCAGCGCGGCATGGCGGAACGAAATGTCGCGGCGCCGGCAGGACAACGTATCGAGTTCCGCGTCGGCATTAATGTCGGTGACATCATCATCGAGGGTGACGACATTTTCGGGGACGGCGTCAACGTGGCGGCTCGCTTGGAGGGTCTCGCGGAGCCTGGCGGCATCTGCGTGTCGGGCCGCGTGCAAGAAGACGCGCAAGGCAGGCTTGACATTGCCTTTGAGGATATCGGCGAACAGAAGCTGAAGAACATCGCTCGGCCGGTGCGCGTATTTCGCGTGCGGCTCGACGCCACGGCCGCTCCGGCGCGCACCCGCCGGCGCCGTGGATTGTTCGCCGCTCTGGCTTTGATGATTTTGCTTACTGGAGGCGCGCTGTGGACCGGTCTTGGCTCCGAGTGGAAATTTCTCAGCAATCTGCGCCTTGGCGATCAATTCACAAAAAGTGCTGAAGTCGGCATGAAACCCGCGATCGCCATTCTCCCGTTCCTGAACCACAGCGACGATTCGGCTCGTGAATATTTCGTGGATGGATTGACGCAGGATATCATCAACGCACTGGGTCGGTTCTCCGCGCTGACCGTGATGTCGTGGAACGCTGTAGCCCCCTACAAGGGAAAGCCTGCAAGCCCCGAGGATATTGGCCGCGGTCTCGCTGTTAGCTATCTGGTAGAAGGCAGCGTCCGCCAGACCGGCGACCGTGTACGGGTCATCGCGCAACTCGTCGACACAAGGCAGGGACGAGTGCTTTGGTCTGCACGCTTCGAGGAGGCGCTGGCGGACGTGTTTGCGCTGCAGGACATCATTGTCACTGACATTGTCAGAGTCCTAGCGATACGCGTGACGCAGATTGAACAAAATCGAGTGTTCGCAAAGCCAACCGAAAATCTCGCAGCCTATGACTACGTGCTCCGCGCTAGGCCGGCATTGCAGCGACCGACGCGGGCAAACAATGTGGAGGCGCGCGCCTTGCTCAGACGCGCCATCGAGCTTGACCCGAACTACGCTGCGGCCTATGCGGCACTCGCCGAAACCTATCACCTTGCCAGCTCGATGGGCTGGGCGGAATCGCCAACCGCTTTCCTGAGCCGTGCCGAGGAATTGGCAATCAAGGCGCTGAGCCTTGATGATTCCGACGTGCGCGCGCGCATCACTCTCGCCCACATCCACCTCTTTCGTCAGAGATACAACCAGGCAGAGGTTGAGATCGAGCGCGCCATTGCGATCAATCCGAACGATGCTCACGGCCTCGCCGGGCGCGGCACCATCCTGTTGTGGCTAGGACAGACGGATGCGGCGATCGAGGCCTTGGAGCAGGCGCAGCGTATCGACCCCGATCTCAATGCGATCGATCGCTTTGCGCTGAGCCTGGCCTACTATCTGAAACGGCGTTACGACGCCGCGATCGAACAGGCGGAACTTAGTCTTCGAACAACCGCAGGCGCAAACTTCAGCCGTATCCTGCTGGCGGCCGCCTATGCACAAGACGAACGAGCGGAGGACGCCGCGCGTGTCGTGACGATGATACGCCGCATCGACCCAACCTTCGATCCGCAGGAGTTCGGAACCAAGTTTCTAAGCTCTGGCGATCTCGAACATCTGCGCGACGGATTCCGCAAGGCCGGCCTCTACCCCGTCTCTGGCGACCTGCCACCGGCCGAGAGAATGAACCGCTAATGTGAGTGAATTAGCGCGCGGTTCTCGTTGGCCTTCGCGATGTTCGCAGCAAGGTCCTGCTGGAAGAGCGCGGGTCCCATCGGGGCCGGCTTGCCGAAAATATAAAGCTTGCCGTCGCTGATCAGCCAGTTCTCTGGGTTGGCCTCGGTTAGCCCGCCCTCGGCCAGCGCCATCGCACAATAGTTTCCGAACTGCGGCGCGTAGCGAACAGGATCGGCCTTAAAAAGCTCGCGATGCTCGGCATTCGCGAAGAGATAGCGGTGCTCGTCCCATTCATACTCAATCTCCGGCAGCCCGCGCGTGGGGCTTCCGGTGGTGAAATAGGCGACCGGGTCATAACCCTTGATCGCCAGCGGAACCGCTTCCGTGGCAAAAGAGGGCATCGAGGTCGCAAACAGGGCGGCTGTGACCGCCAGAACGAAGCGAATGCCATTTCGCCGAGAGACATTGTGCATGGCGAATTCCCTGATTTGCCCGTCCCGGGCCGCTACCAGCCCCGCGGCAAGCGAAGCCGTCTGCGTCATTCCGTTCGGGCACTAATTATCGCTCTTGTAGCGCTCGGCCGCAACACGTTTCGGAGATTTTCGGAGTTCGAGTGTGGTGAGGCCGGCACCCATTGCAGGGGCGCCGGCCTCCATTCTTCGTCTGCTTAGTCCGCGTTCCGGACGTGACCGCTCGAATAGCAGACCGATAGGAACTAATGCGGGTGGTGTGGACGACCGGCATGGCGGCGCGTTCCGGACGTGACCATTCGAATAGCAGACCGACTGCTTCTAGTACTTGATGCGGGTGGTCTCAACGACAGGGATGACGGCGCGCTGCTGCCATTCTAGTGCAGCGATGCGCGTTTCTGGTCAGAGTTGCGATCTTCTTTGGTCAGATATCGCATGCCATGGCAATGTCTGCACTTCGTCGGCAGATAGCCCCGACCGTTCTTGACGATCGGCGCATCATCCGGATTAGCGACGGTCTCTAGGCCTTCTGCCTGGCAGGCCGGGCATGGTTCCTTATCCTTTAGCCATTCCTGCTTTCGCTCGAATTCCACCAGAATCGAACGGAGCTGTCGTTGTGTGCTTGCATCAAGACGATTGAGATCCTTCCCTTCAAGCAGGGTCCGGATCAATCCTTTGGTCCAATCGTCGAAACGATCGGGCTGCAGCTGCTCAAAGTATTTGCGCCAGTTCATTGCAAATTTAGGTAGCAGCAACGGTGCTTCGGGCCAAGTCGGGAAAATTACACAGAACCGCTTGCCGGGGGCAGTCGGTCCCGGTTTCCGCCCTTTGGGCGGCGCTTCTCTAATCGGCGTGGTGAGGTCAAGCAGTTTTCGAGCTTTCCACTTGTGCGGCGTTCAACGTCTCTTCGCGGCCCGCGCTTCTCTCCGGGATCGGCCCTCGGCCGTCCCACCATGGGGTCCAGTAGATGATGTGGTCCAATCTATGCTGCATCCTGATGACGTATCATCGGTATAGCGCCGCCCACGAACTCACATCACCATCGTCCGCGAAGGACGTCTTCCGCTGCGAAGCGGAACTTTGAATTTCTCTTACATCGATTGCCCTGAGAACCGACTACTCTACGCGGGCATGGCGCCGGCCGTCGCCTCCCGCGTCCAGCGGAATTCTGAGCCGTCCACCCACATCCGATGCATCACGACCGCAAGCCTGCGCGCCAATGCAACGTTGGCTTTCTTTCTGCCATGCCGCCTGGCAATGCCCATTGCCCATGCTTTGAGCCAACACCATTTCACCACACGTGTCAGCATCGTCTGCGCCGCCTCGTACAGAAGCGCTCGCATCATGGCATCGCCGCATAGGGAGACATGACCGATCCGTTTGCTTTCGCCGGACTGGTTGAGCACCGGCGTGAGCCCCAGTACGGCTCCCACCGCCCGCGAATGGCGGAACCGGCTGGGAATGTCGATCGTCGAGACATAGGCGAGCGAGACAACCGGCCCGACCCCGGGCACCGTTGTCGCTTGCCAGTTAAAAGTGAGAATGCGGCTGTTTCGGCTTGGTTTAGCATTTAAAGCTGAGAATCTGAGCGGCCGGATTCTCAAATTAACTGCAACTGCGAAGACGCCATTGATCGGCATGTATGGGTTATGATCTCGTCGATAGCGCCGCTGAATCGCGCTTTGTTCGCACCCATCATTTGGCCGCGTAGCATTCGGAGTATCTCCGGTCCGGCCCGCTCGACGATGGCCACTCCGGCCAGCAGAGCTGGTCGCAGATGCAGCGGTAGGATCGGATTAGCCGGTGTCGGCAGGCTCCTCTGTTCGACGACATCATCGAGATCTGGAATGATTGCGCCGAGCACCCTGAATCGCCATGGTTCGTATCCTCGGGAGATGGGTCTCGTCACGCGTCGCATCAGCAGAAGGCGCGCGATTTCGGCGGGTGATGTCCAGGTTCGAACACTGCGCTCGGCTTCATTGTCGAGGAGCCGTTCTCCTATGAGCGCGGTCCCATGGTAGCGGCTGAACGGAGAGGGGCGGTCATGCCCGCCTGGGTGCCGGAGCAGGCCGCCGCAAAGCGGACAGGTGATGCGCCACCCGAGAAGCTGGCTTCGAAGAACGGGCCTCAGTTCGTGGTTGGCCGGATGACAGGCTGAGCAAGACTGCAGCGGCCTGGCTGCAATCAGGCGTCGCGACGATTGCGCGATATTCGAAAAGGTCATGCGGCACACGGTGGCCGGTTCGGTGGAGAACATGGCGGCGAGGCGGATGACCCTGATCACCGTTCAGGTTGCGATCGACCGCGTGCAAAGACGGCGTCTCTGGAAGACAATGCCGAAGCATAACAAGTGGCGGGACCGCATAGAACTCGGCATGCCGGCTGATCCACGACGACAGGAGTTCGTCGGCGTGGAGCGCCAGTGTTACCGGCAAATTGCCGCGAGGACGTTTCCGTATCATGCGAAGGCTGCCTCAGCATCAAACTCCGGCTCCCATTTCTCGATGGCTGCGTCCGTAATCCTTTCTTGGCCGCTTTCGATGGCCTCGATGGCGAGTGAGTTGATAATGTGGAAGATGTTCGCAGTGATGCCTTCGGTGATCTGCAGCATCCGCCGCAGCGATTTCGCGGTCAGCACCGACGGCTGACGCAGCGGCGTGTTGCGCAGGATCAAGGCGATCAAGATTTCGAACTGCTCGTTGGCGGCCCAGCGGCTCAACGTAAACTGCTCGAAGCGGCGGGCCAATTGCACATCACCGCCGATGGCTTCGCGGGCGTCATTGACCCCGAAGCAGACGAGAGAGATCTGGAGGCGGTTACTAAGAAAGCGCAACGTGTTGAGGACAATACGCTGCTCGCGGTAGGTTCCGGCGAGAATATTATGCACTTCGTCGATCACCAGAACCTGCACACCGATCGCTTCCATGATCCGCAAAGCGGCCTGCTCCATCTGCGCGATATCGGCGCGTGGCCGCTGCGGTGCGCCGAGCAGGGTCAGCAGTTCGGCGTAGAACCGCCGTTCGCCTGGCCGGCTGGTCATCTCCATGGCCAGAACCGGTGTCTTCAGCTTACCGGTAACCGAATTGAAGCTTGGCGGGTGCTGGTCACGGAAGCGCTTCATGATCATCGTCTTGCCCATGCCGCTGTCGCCATAAATGGCGATGGATGGCATTCGCGTTCCACGTGGATGATCGAGCAAGAGGTTCAGTCGATCGAGCACCTGCTTTGCACGCGGATAAACAAGCCAGCGGCGCGATCTGATCGCGCGGATGCGCTGTTCGTCGGCTTCAGCAATCAGCGCCGCGGCGCTCGCGGTCAGGTGGGAGAGTTCGGTGTTCATGCCAGCTCACTCCGTGTCCTCGTCAAAGTCCACAGGTTTGCTGGAGTCGACCCCGCGAAGCGAGCCCCATCCGCCGTCATCCACCCTCGTTTTTGCGCTGCCTGGACGGCCGCGTCGCGCAGCCGCCGTCTTCTTGACCGCTGCATCCACCAGTTTGCGCTGCTCAATCGCAGTGCCAACTATGGTACGGGTGCTGACTTCCTGTCGTCCTTTCGCCAGCAGCGTACGGCGCGCCGCCAGTGCTTCGTGCAGTGTCACCGAAGGCAAGGTAACATCGGCATAGCGGGCTTCCACGAAGTTGCCCGACGGCCGCCGGACGAAGACACGAGCCATGTCCCGCGGGTCGTATTTGACGAGCAGGCGACGGATCGCGCGCCCGACGTCGGCGCTGAGTGCGGCGGACCAGTAGCGTAGACCAAACAGATGAATTCCGGTTGGCCGCAGCGTGCGCTCCTGCTCGGGTAGGAACGTCAACCAGAAACGCATTCGATCTTGTGGTAGTCGAAGCGGAATCTGGTCCTCGTGATCGCGCCACACGGCAATTGGCGGACGGCCCAAGCTGCTGTGGATCGACTGATGGTAGGAGCCGACGATGTCGAGGGCGATGTAACGCTCTAGTTCGCGCAAGGTGAGCGCCGAATGCCGCTTCGAATCATATTCGCCAAGCTCCTGCGCATTGCTGAATGTGGTGCCGGGCAGCAGGTGGAGTTTTCCCATCTGTGTCCCGATCAGGCGCTCGATGTGGCCACCGAAGCGCGGCTCTGCCGGCGGGCGCCATTCGATCGCGATGCCGGCATCCTCGCACCCTCGCTTGAAAGCACGACTTCTAAAGTCGGCCCCGTTGTCGACGTGCAATGTCTCTGGCAAGCCGGCGACGGGCCACGCTTCGGTGATCTCGCGCTCCCGCAACCAAGCCGATTTGTCGAAGACGGAGTGCAGCAAACAGAGACTGGTCGACAGCCGGGAGGGTGCATCCATCGTGAGGTAGAAGCCCGTCACCATACGGCTGCAGACATCCATCGCCAGCGTCAGCCAGGGCCGGCCGATTGGCTGCCGGGTTTCCTCGTCAACGACGAAGACATCCGCCTTCGTGTGATCGACCTGTACGACCTGCAAAGGTCGGGAGGCGGCAAACACCCCAGGAACGGCCTGGGTCTGCTTCACGATGTCATTTTCGCCGCGGCGCTTGGCGCGCTTCTGCAGGTCGATGTCTTCGAGACGAGTTTTGATCGTTCGGCGATGGGGCGGCCGGAGACCGGCTGACAGGCAGTTCGTTTGCACATCCCGGACCAGCTGCGAAACGCTTGGCCGGTTTCGTGTCAGATAGTATCGGCTGATCGTGTTGCGGATGATCTCTTCCCGCTTGTCGTCAAGAACCCGGTGCCCATCTGGTCGACCGCGCCTGCGGTCCACCAGTGACATGACCGTCCCACCGGCCCGAAACAGCTTGATAAGGCGGTACGCGGTTGCCCGACTGGTCTCGAGCTCGGTCGCGAGCAGTGCCACCTCTGCTGCCGTCATTTTGCCAGTCCGGTGCTTCAGGAATTCCCGAACCGCTTCAGCGCGTCGGCACGCTTCGTCCCAAAGCGCTTCATCGACTTCGTCGGGATATGGATCACTCATAGCGGGAACACCGTCGATTGTCTCGACCGCATGGTTCTCACATTAACTGCCAAATTCCAAGCCCTACTCTCAAATTAAGTGCCCGTTCTCAAATTAAGTGCCGCGGCTTCTCATTGAAATCGTTGCGATGAGAGTCTCATGATTAAGTGCAAAACGACAGTTTGATCAGCCCGCAACTTTCGCGCTTTAAGGTTGATTAAGCTCTTGGAAATATGATCGGCCGCTTGTAACCTCCCTTGTGGGGAAGGGGCTGTGTGCTTGTGATGCGCAATACCGACCCGGCCATTGGCTGGTTCACGTTGTCCGAGTCAGATCGTGCCTCTGCAGCACGATATCTCGACATGCTCTCAACGATGGATACGCGCGACGAACTTGGTTTCGGGGCGATGCACTTTGCTTATGCTGATCGCTTCTTTCCCGGAACTTCGGTGCAGCACGCGCGGCTGCGTTATGTTTTTTTCGTCGCTTGGACCTATGAAGAGTTACGTCAAGCGACTGCTGGCCAACCGTTTCCGTTCGAGATGATGAAGGGCATAGAGGAACGATACTCGCGTCGGCTGATGCAGACTGTTCCGGTGCTTCAGAACTCGGGCATTTCGGGGTGGATGAAGTACCGGGACAACCAATTACCGGTGGTGCCCGCCAGTCGGATCTATTGGAGTTCACTACGGTCTTGGCGCCTGCTTAATCCCGTTCACGAACGCCACGATCCACCTAGCCAGAGAGATTTGCATCGATCTTGGCCGAGATTGGTGCGTTACGAAGATGGGGGCGACAGCGCGCGTGCTTCCTCGGCTATCCTCTTCGACGGCTTGCCGGCCGCGCCTCCTGATTGGCGACAGAAGCGTGGCCGATTACCTTTCGAGCTTACCCATGATGAGGCCGCCTACATCAGACACAGATGGCGTTCGGTAAGAGCAATCGATGGAGAAGCGCCCCTTCTCAGCAAACTTGTCGAGGCTGGCATAACACCCATGTCCCTCTGGTCTGATAAGATTCAAAAAGTGGCTACCCCCCGTGAACGCTCGGCGCTTTCCTATGCGCGGGGTGCGGCGTCCCTTGCCTGCATAGCGCGCGCTGCGTACTCGGCACTCGTTGAACAGAGACGAAATCGTGATCTTGACCGTAGTGACAGGGTCCATTTCGACGCGCTGCCAGAATTGATCGACGCGCATCGTTCGCAAGTACTGGAGCTTAACGTGGAAGGTTTGACCCGAGATGCCTCGCTAGACACCGGGCTCTATCTATTCCTGAAACGAATTCAATCGTGGGTAAGCCACAAAGATACGCTTGCCGATATCGAACCTGCGATCGTTCGTCACGAACAGGACCTTAAGGATGATCGTGCCTATTTGTCGAATGAAACACGCCGCGCTGATTGGAGCAAGGGCATCGCAGAGCCACTCGACTACCGTTGGTCAACGGTGCGAGGCCTCATCTCGGAGGTGCTTGAGGCGGCATGAGCTTTGAGCGAACCAATCAAATTTCGATCTATGCTGCCCTCAGCCCGCGTTCGGATCAGGTTGTCTCAAGGGCAGTGGTGACCACTTATTCGTTGGACCTCGTAGCGATGCTGGGACTGGTTCTCAGCTTGGGTGGTCAAGGCGAAGCAGAATTCGACGCAAGCCCCCTCGG
Source organism: Ensifer sp. ENS10 (assembly GCF_014852025.1). Classification (NCBI taxonomy): domain Bacteria; kingdom Pseudomonadati; phylum Pseudomonadota; class Alphaproteobacteria; order Hyphomicrobiales; family Rhizobiaceae; genus Ensifer; species Ensifer sp. ENS10. Next base: position 57,637 of record NZ_JACVAS010000019.1, on the reverse strand, counting down.
CCTCGTAGATGCGTTCGAGAGGGTCCGGGGAAAGCTGCTCGTTATGCACCAGCTAGGCAGGGTAGCAGTGCCTTCGAGGCATCGATCCATTCTTCCACTGCTCGACACGATGCTGCACGCAGTGTCTGCAGACGAACGGAAGGCGAGCTGGCACCCTAAGCTGGCGCTAGCGCGCTACGACTCCAAAGTGGGCGCGCAGTGGCGTTTTTGGATCGGAAGTCGGAACCTGACTGGATCGACCGACCTTGATGCGGGGCTGCTTCTCATTGCAGACCAAGGGAAGGGCGGTCAAGTGCTCGGGGATATCGCCGAACTTGCCGCTGGCCTGCTGCAAGAGGCGCGATGGTCTCCGAGCGAATTGGCCGAACTTGGCAGACTGAAATGGCGGGGGCCTCCAGGCGTGGTCGTGCGGCGCCTGTTCTGGCGACGTGTCGGGGAGGAACGCTCATTTCTTGACATTCCGACATCTGGGAAGCCGGAGAAGCTCGTCTGCGTCTCCCCGTTCGTGAACCGGCAGGGGCTGCGTGAGCTTCGCAAAGCTATACCGGTTCCAATGACGCTGCTCACGACGGCTAGGGCAGCTTCGGACTGCGCTGGGTTCGAAGGAGTTGAATTTCGTATCGCTGGAACGCCGGAACCAGAGGCGCATGTTAGTGCGGACATTTCTCACAACGCCGGGGAGGAGGAATTTGCTTATGCGCCCACCCGTGGAGTGCACGCCAAACTGATCATGACCCTCGGCCGGAAGACGGCAGATCTATGGCTGGGAAGCGCGAACCTGACCCGCCATGGCTTACGGGGTCCCAATGCAGAAGCGACTGCCATTGTTAAACTGTCGAATCCGGAAATCGCTGAGAGCCTCAACACGTTCGTTCAAACGAGCCTAGATTTCCGTATCGATACCGATGATCCAGAGCGGCTAGCCAGCGAGCAGGCGCGGCGCGCGTTAGACCAATATGTCTCCAGCCTGCTCGAAAGTTCCATGGTGCTCAGGGAGAGTGGGGACAGCCTGCTCCTCGAGGTAAATCCCAATTTTGATCAACTCCTCAGCGTCATTCAAATCTCCGTCGCCAGCTTTGTATTGCGAGACACGTGGGTGGATTGGGAGACTGGGATGGCATCTATCCGGCTCTCCGACAGGCCACCGCTCCGCGAGCAGACGAGTCTTGTCACCTTCCGTGTTCGCAGCCGGCGCGATCCCGTCATCGAGCGGACTTGGACGCAGCGGGTCGAATGGGCCGAATTTGACAGCACGCGCCGTGACCACGCACTGCTTGCTCACTATATCGGCGCGCCACGATTTCGCGCGTGGTTGCGCTCACTCATGGACGATGTTGACGCGACCAGCGGCGAGCGATGGAGCGATATCGGGAAGGGATCCGAATATCGCGGCCGAGAGGGAAATCCCTTTGCAAGCCATTTCACCTTAGAAAGCTTGCTCGCGAGGTGGACACGGGATCCAGATGCTTTCGAGGCGAAGGTATCGCATTTGGCAACTATGTTGGCGTCTTTCCGCGAGGCTTTCGAAGACTTGCCCGACGAAGAGGAACGGATCGCAGCTCTAAAGGAGCTCGATGAGGTCGAGCCGTTTCTAATGGCGATGATCGCCGCTGTGATGATGGAGAACTAGGGATGTTGGAGCCCTTCCAACGCGCGACTGTCGAGGCGGCAATAGCCACCCTCTCGGGAAATGGGCCTCGTCGGTTCCTGATTGCCGACGAAGTGGGTCTCGGAAAAACAATGATCGCGCGGGAGATAGCCCGCGCCTTGAAAGGTAAACGGGCGCATTTCAACGTACTTTATCTCTGCCCAAGTCTCGAAATAGTGGGGCAGAATCGAGCGAAATTTATTGAACTGACCGGCATTGAAGAGGAACAGTATACACTTGGTGAGGACAGACTCAGTCTGGTTTCCGCCAATCCTCCTCAACGGGGCGACGGGTTTCGGATTTACGCCTTTACCCCCGAGACAAGCCTGCCCGGCTGGAAGCCGGGGATCAGAACTGGAAGGAAGGCAGAGCGCGAGCTCATCCGCCGTATAGTCGATCCCTATCCGCCTCTGCTCAAACAGCTGTTGGCGTTGGATAGGGCGCGCAAATCAAGGCCACTGCTTCCCGGGTCATCAGGTGACCTGAGTGGTTTTTCGCGGAAGGGCCTTGATCGGGCGCTGCGAGATGTTTTTGCCTGCGAAAAAAAACCATTCAGCGTTGTTGTCCGCGAATGGTTGGAGAGGGGCGATACGGGCATCGCCGAGTTTATTGGCCGGGCGCGGTCAGCGATGGCGCTCGCGACACTTCGCTCGGGCGAGCACCGGCCAGATCTGATCATCCTCGACGAATTCCACCGTTATGCGGACTTGATCCTTCCGCAACCGGAAATGAGCGTAGCGCCGATACGCCGTGAGCGCGCACGGATACATGGGCTGTTAATCGAAGCACTACTTAACGGCCCACAGCGTCCCGGCATTCTCCTATTGTCGGCCACACCATATCGACTACGGCGCCTGAGCGGCGAGGACTTGCATCCGGTCGAGCACTATCGCGCTCTAATTGACTTGGCGGGCTTTTTGACAGCCAATCGGGAGAAGCAGAACGAAGTCGAATCGGCGATGCGCGCCTATCAAGGTGCGTTGCGTGGCAACGACCAGCCCGGTGAAGTCTCCGAGGCCGTCAAATGCGCAAAAAGACGAATCGAGGCGGTTCTCCGGCCGGTAATAGCTCGAACCGAGCGGGCACTGGTCCATGAAGACGACCTGTTCAACCGCCCCAAATTTCCAATCAGGGTCGAGTCCCGCGATTTGGAGATTTTTCGCCATTTCGCGCGATCAATATCGGGTGCAGATGGGAAATTAAGAGGCTGGGCCCCGGCCCTTTGGAGCTCGGTTCCATATCCGAACCAGACATTGCATGGGTATGCCCTTTGGCCGACCATTGTGAAGGCTGGTCAGCCCCCGATTGAACTGAACGGGCGCGACCCGCCTGCGCATCCTCAACTTCGCGAACTAGCAAAGATTGTCGGGGACGCACGCCAATTGAGTTTGCCCTGGCAGCCGCCGACGCTGTCGTGGTGGCGTCTTGAGGGCCCTTGGGCAGACAACAGCTTTGCGCCAGGCAAGACACTGCTATTCAGCAAATGGCGCGCGGCGCCCACTGCCATTTCGGCAATCCTGTCGCTTCACCTGGAAGAAGACGGCCGGGCGCGCCGGGGAGTGGCCAAGAGATCAAAGCCAGCTCTTCTTCGGCCTGGCGGGGGTGATAGTAGCGCCCTCGTGGGCTTGTTTATGCCCTGGCCGACACTCGCTCACGCGATAGAGCCGCTCAAGGACAGCGATATCTCACTCCGGCATGTCCGAAGGCGCGCACGACGAGATCTTGAAACCTTCCTAACTCACCGGTTGGTCAGATTAACCGGGGCTCGTAAGCGCCCCATATGGGAGGTCGCGTGTGGTCTCGAACGTTATCTATCGCAACGTGGCTTCCAGAGGCTGCTAGGCGCGGCTAGACAGGCGAAAACAGGCAAGGGCGGTCGAATGTGGTCCGAAATGGCGGGCATTGCCGAAATTTCACCGGCGGAGCTCCATGCCCTCGCCGATCACCTATTGTCGGCACCTGGTTCTATCCTAGCGAGGTGCGCGAGACGGCACAATGTCCCGACAGATTCAGCGGCGGCAACGCGGTCGTTGTTTCAGTTCTCATGGGGACGTCTACGAGGGTATCTCGGGCATCGTTCCTTCGCCCGTTTAATCGGCCGCTCGTCCAAGCTAAAGCGCTATCCGGAAGTGCTCTGTGAGGCAACCTTGAAGGGCGGTTTTGAGGCCGTCCTTGACGAGCAGATGAGTGTGTTGTGCGATCTTGGCGGCATCCGACCTAAGCAAATACTGAAGGAGCTGGAAGAAAGCCTCCTCGATAGGCCCGGTCGCGTAAGGCTTCGTCGCAAAGGAAAGGTCGCCGACCGCATCTCCGTGCAAGCTGTAGTCCCTTTTAACGGAGGAGAACAACAGCGTGCCTCGAAGAAGAAGGGTGGCAAGATGCGCAATGACGCCCTGAGAAAGGCGTTCAACTCGCCATTCTGGCCACACTTGCTTGCCACTACGTCAGTGGGGCAGGAAGGACTAGATTTCCACTTATGGTGCGATCGCATAGTTCACTGGGATCTTCCGAGCGACCCCGTCGATTTTGAACAGCGCGAAGGGCGGATCGCACGATACGCTAGCCTGACCGTTCGACGATCAATTGCAAAAGATCATGGTGAGCGCGCGCTGGTATCAGGGGATGCGAGCAGCGCAAGCCCATTCAGCCAGTTGCTGAAAACTGCGCGGGAGCAGCCATCCACACATACAGGATTGGAGACTTGGTGGCTGCCGCGCCACGCCAAGCCAGTGAGCGTCACGTTCGACTGGCAATTCAGCCTAAAGACCGCCCGTAAGGAGATGATGCTGCAGGATCTGTTGTACTACAGACTTGGACTTGGGCAACCCGACCCGGAGGCATTCATGAAGATGCTGAAAAGGATCGATGCGTCTCCAGCACTGGCTCGGAGCCTTGCGATCAATCTCGCCGCCATCGGATCGGAACACGCGCCCGATCACTAGCGAGGAACTCTACGGCGCGGTTTCCTGTCTCGCACAAAGGGTATGCAAATGACAATCGATCTTGGAACGCTGCAAGCGATGAGTCCTGAGCGGCGCGCACAACTCTACGAGAATGCGAGAAGAAAGCGAGATGATGGCGGTCAAGCCATTATGGACCTTATAGACGGTTCTGGTCTGCCTCTTCGTTCCGGCGGTATGACGCTGCATGATCCAGTGTATCTCAAGATGGAAGAGATTATTTGGTCCCCGGCGGGGCAAACGCGACTTCGCGAAGCAGTCGAACAGGGGTTGCCGGCGCTCGCCGGCGTAGAGCCAATGATCCGGGAGGCCCTGGGAGAGCGTTACCATCCACATGATCTGGGTACCGCGAGTGCCGGAGCGATAGTTGCGGAAGTGATGCGTCATCTGGGATTTACGCAAGCCGGCACGGGTAAAATGCCGCAAGGTTCCGTGGCCAAGACAGCAAAACTTTGGGCGCCGAAACCGCGTCGCTCTCTATGAACTCGCGCCCCTTAGCATCTTTGGTACCTCGCGCGCTGATTCTTCCAGAGTTGCCATAACTCGGTTCACCTGGTCTGGCCTCGAAATTGTGCTTGAGAATGCTTTCCCGAGTGCGGTTTGATTCCGGTTCCTGGCAGGCAAGACAATCCCCGTTGTAAAATCGGCGGAGATCGCCCTTCAGGCAGATGCAAGGGGTAGGACTGGCTGCACCATCGAGGATTGCTCGGTACCTGCTTCGATCACTTCTCGCCTCGCTTCAAGCGTCCTTCACCAACAATGGCCCCGCGAATCGGAGGGGGATTTGTGTTTCGGCATGCAAATTTGACCCCCTTGGCGGGGTAATCGGCGTCCAATTTTGACCCCCCTCAGATTTCATCTGACCATCCGGCTTTTTGCGGCGGATGGAGCGGGAGTTGAAGCGAGTGGATACGATTGCGCGTGTTCGACGGGCCTTCCATGTGCAGGGCTGGTCGGTGAAGAAGATCGTCCGGGAACTTCATGTGTCGCGCAACACGGTTCGCAAGATACTGCGTTCCGACGAGACCGATTTTACCTATGAACGAGAACGGCAACCGCTGCCAAGGATCGGAGCCTGGAAGGCGGAGATCGAGCGGTTTCTGACAGCCAATGAGGGCAAGCCGTCGCGCGAGCGGCTGACGCTGATCCGGATTTACGAGGAGGTCAGGGCACTCGGCTATGATGGCAGTTATGACGCGATCCGGCGATATGCCAAGACCTGGGCGAAGAACCGGGGAGCCGTGACGGCGGAAGCCTATGTGCCGCTCTACTACGCGCCAGGTGAGGCTTACCAGTTCGACTGGAGCCATGAGATCATTCTGATCAACGGCGTGACGACGACCGTGAAGGTGGCGCATGTCCGACTCTGCCACAGCCGGATGATGTTCGTCCGGGCCTACATGCGCGAGAGCCAGGAGATGGTGTTCGACGCGCATGACAAGGCCTTCGCCTTCTTCCGTGGCACCTGCACGCGCGGCATCTACGACAACATGAAGACGGCGGTCGAAGCGGTGTTCGTTGGCAAGGAGCGGCAATACAATCGCCGCTTCGTGCAGATGTGCAGCCATTATCTGGTCCACCCGGTCGCCTGCACGCCCGCGTCCGGATGGGAGAAGGGACAGGTCGAGAACCAGGTTGGTCTCGTGCGCGAACGCTTCTTCACCCCACGCCTGCGGGTCAAAAGCCTGGAAGAGCTGAACGTCTGGCTGCTCGATAAGTGCATCGCCTACGCCAAGGCACACCGCCATCCCGAGCAGACCGAGCGGATGATCTGGCAGATGTTCGAGGAGGAGCGCGGCAGCCTGGTGCACTATGTCGGCCCGTTCGACGGTTTCCACTGCGTTCCGGCCTCGGTGTCGAAGACCTGCACGGTCCGCTTCGACAATAACAAATACTCCGTCCTCTCGACGGCGGTCGGCCGCCCTGTCGAGGTTCATGCCTATGCCGAGAAGATCGTGATCCGGCAGGATGGCGTGAACGTTGGTGAGCATCCTCGTTGCTTTGGCCGTGGCGAGACGGTCTACGACCCCTGGCACTACGTCCCTGTCCTGGCTCGTAAACCCGGTGCTTTGCGCAACGGCGCGCCGTTCCGGGAATGGGTCTTGCCCGCCGCGATGGAGAAAGTGCGCCGGCGGCTGAAGAGCGCCCATGACGGTGATCGGCAAATGGTCACCATCCTCGGCTGTGTTCCCACCGACGGTCTGGCGGCCGTCGATGCTGCCTGTCAGGAGGCTTTGGATCACGGCGTCTGCTCGGCCTCGGTAATCCTCAACATTCTGGCCCGGAGCCGTGATCCGGCTCCGGCAATCACTCTTCAGACCCCAGATGCGCTGCGGTTGACCCATGAGCCGGTCGCCGACTGCGCACGGTATGACAGCCTCAGGAGGGCAAGCTGATGGAACGCACACAGGTTCTCGAACTGATGAGCACGCTGAAGCTCTATGGAATGCGCAGCGCTTACGACGAGGTCATGGGCAACGGCATCAAGCGGCAGCACGAACCACCCCGCATCGTCGGCGATCTCCTGCAGTCGGAGATCGCCGAGAAGCAGGCCCGCTCCATTCGCTACCAGCTCAGCATCGCCAAGCTGCCCCTCGCCAAGGACATCGATGACTTCGACTTCACCGATACACCCGTCAATGAATCCCTGGTGCGGGACCTGGCCACCGGCACCTTCGTCGCCGATCAGCGCAATGTCGTCCTCGTCGGCGGCACGGGAACCGGAAAGAGCCATCTGGCCATCGCAATTGCCCGTGCACTGATCCGCAACGGAACACGCGGGCGCTTCTTCAACGTCGTCGATCTGGTCAATCGGTTGGAAACGGAAACGCGCAGCGGCAAGCAGGGGCGGACGGCCGACTATCTCAACCGTCTCGACTTCATCATCCTCGATGAACTCGGTTATCTGCCATTTGCCCAGGCGGGCGGCCAACTCCTGTTCCATCTGATCAGCAGGCTCTATGAGCGCACGTCGATCATCGTCACTACGAACCTGGCGTTCGGCGAATGGCCGACAGTGTTCGGCGATGCAAAGATGACGACCGCGCTCCTCGACCGTCTGACCCATCACTGCGAGATTGTCGAAACCGGAAACGAGTCCTGGCGCTTCAAGAACCGCTCTCAAAGCTAAAGCCGAAGACGATCATTACCCGCACTTGGCCTACCCTCTGCAACCCCGGCCAGCGCCGGGCAGGCCAAGCGCTGATCTACACTACTGGGGGGGTCAAAATTGGACGCCGATAAGGGGTGATTTTTGGACGCCGATTGACAGGGGATTGTCACTCTACTGCGCCGGCAACACGGAAGCATCGCATGTCGCGCGCAGCTACCGTCCTCGGCGCAGCTCGATTGCATCCAGCGCTTCGAGAGACTGAACGACGGTTTCAACCACTTCGGCGTCGAAATCGTCCCGGTCCGCTTCCTCATGCGTCCTCTTGTTCAGATAGGTCCAAACGAGGTTGGCTTCAGAGATACCCAGAATCCTGCTGTAAGCGGCAATCAGCCGGTCCTTGCTTGCGTGGTTGAAAGCGGCGGCGTCCCGGAGCTTCCGGAGTATCGCGTCACAGACGTTGCGCAATCCAGGCTCTGCACCTACGCCGGGAAGTTTACGGGCTCCCTTCAAATTATCAGATAGGTTGCTGTTGCATGTCTTGCCGGTCGACTTGGAGCGCCGGCGGCCCCCCTACACCAATGCGTCCGATCGCAGGAGGGGACAGTGCGGCTTTCGTTTTTAACCTCGGGTGATTTGGAACATTTCAATATGTTGATGCTACACGACTCCGAAGATCGCTGTTCTGGGCATATCGAATGTGGCTCTAAGTAACTTATTCTCAGGCCGGGCGCGTACGTATCGCCCCAGCTTCCTCGCGAGATTGTTCTCTTCCAAATACTGGAAGCTGATCTTGGACTCCGGGCGGCCCGAAAGCATCAGGCTGCGTCAGGATGGTGATGAAGAACTCCGCTGCCTCCATATCGTGTCCCTCACCACGACCAAGGCTCTGCTCTGGCATACCGTCGAGATCCGAACACGGAGCAGAACAGATACCCTGTCAGGGCTGAGTGGTGAATCGGCCGCGCAGCTAGTCGCAGACGTTCATGCTTTCATCAACACCTACCTCTTCAGCGTTATAGGCACGGAGAGAGAGCGTTTGTTCGATGTGGACGTCAAGATTCGAGAGATAACAGAAGACAATCGACAATATCTCGCGCAAGCCGATCTTGGCCGGGCGATTGCGAGCGTGCCCGGCAACGCCGCAGCAGCCCTCTCGCATCCACTTCTCGATCCACAGTTGATGCCGGTCGGGCTCAAGAAATCACTCCCAGCTTCGCTCGCCATGCTGACCGACCCGGGCGTTCGACACATCTACAATGAAACGTTCGTAACCTCCGAGCTGGTTAAATTCCAGCTCTTCTTCGATAATCTCGATGGGCGCTCCCTATCCGACCAGCAACGCGAGGCCTGTATTCGTCTCGAAGACAATAACCTGCTGGTTGCCTCGGCCGGGTCCGGCAAATCGGCGACTATGGTCGGCAAGGTCGCCTATGTGTTGGAAAAGAAGCTCTATCGTGCAGACGAAATCTTGCTTCTGGCCTTCAACAAAAGCGCTGCCGATGAACTCAGGACGAGGATTGCAAGACAGCTCCAAGTCGAGGAAAGCGCGCTGGAGTGTCGCGTCACGACGTTTCATGCGTTGGGACGTGGCATTATTGAAGACGTTGATGGACGCCCGCCCCAGCTTGCGAACTGGGTAGACCACCCTGGCGGAGAGACCAGAGTGCTAGAAGAGATTGTCCGAGGTCTTGTCGAGACGGACCTGGAGTTTGCCAGAATGTGGAGCGACTTGTTGGTTGTTCATCCTAAAGCGGACATCCCCGCCACAGTTTTCGACACTGACGCGGATTTTCGTCGCTATACGTCGGACCGCCTCAGAAAGGGCGCGGCCATGATCGGATCGCTTTCCGGGGTCATCGTCAAATCGCTGCAAGAGCAAAAGATCGCCAACTGGCTATGGCTGCATTCTGTCGCCTTCCAATACGAGCGGCAGATTGAGATCGAAAATGAGGACGGCACCCGCCTACACGTGCATCCCGATTTCTACTATCCGCTGACCGAAACGGTACACGAGCATTTCGCGCTTAATGCCGACGGGACGTCGCCTTTCGCAGATTATGCCCAACACGCCGAGTCCAAACGACAGGCCTATCGTCGGAAAGGAATTGATTTCTTCGAGACGACCTCGGCGCAGGCTAACAGCGAAACGATGCTGAGCACGCTTGAAGCGGAACTGGCACGCCGCGCCATCCCAGTTGAGCGAAAGAGCTATCAGGAAATCACCAAAGCCCTCGAGCCGGTGGTGATCAAGCACTATCACAAGCTCATTTCGACCTGCATCAAGCATATTCGCGCCAGTCACCTCACGCTGGAAATGCTGCTCGAGCGCGCCAAAACCCTTCACGACAAGGAACGTGCAAAACTCTTCGCGCGTGTCGTATGGATGATCACGTCGGAATATTCCCGCCAACTCGACGAATCCCAGCGGATCGATTTCGACTCAATGATCGCCGATGCCGTAAGACTGGTTCAGACGGGCCGGTATTTGAGCCCGTATTCTCTGATCCTGGTCGATGAGTTTCAGGATATTTCCGAACCGCGCGCTAACCTCATCAAGGCGATGAACCAGCAGAAGGCGTTCAGCAAGGTGTTTGCGGTTGGTGATGACTGGCAGTCGATCTACCGCTTTGCGGGCTCGGACATCACGATCTTCACACAGTTCGAGGCAAACTTTGGTGCCAGTTGGATGGGGCGCCTTGAACAGACGTATCGCTGCAACCAGCTTATTGCGGAGACGGCTGCGAAGTTCGTCCAACGCAATCCGGAACAGATCACGAAATCGGTGCGATCGATATGTGCTGCGGTTCCTCGCTCGATAAGGGTAATCCCTATCGAAGGCAAAGGGGACAAGCCCGACTTCGGATTGCCCTGCCATCGCCTTCTCGAGCGGCTCGACATGTTTTTGGAGGACATTGCCCCGAAATGGCGGAACGAGCAGGGCACCAAGCTCAAGGTCTTGGTGCTGTGGCGTTACAACCACGTCGATCCGTTCCGCGAAAGCCTACCGACGTTCACAAACATTGAGGTTTGCGGCCTGTCTTTCCATCGGGCGAAGGGGCTCGAAGCGGACTACACGATCCTGCTTGATGTCAGCGAGGGCAATTACGGCGTGCCGAGCCGGATCGAAGACGACGAGCTGCTCAACCTGGTGATCCCCCGCCCCGAAACATTCGCGTACGCCGAAGAAAGGCGCCTGTTCTACGTCGCGCTGACACGGGCTAGTCGGGGCGTGTACCTGGTCACGGACAGCCGCCAACCATCGCGATACATCCGGGAACTCTGCGAGATCGCCGGCGACGAGGTCCGGTTCGAGACGATCGAAGGAACCGCCCTGCGCCAATGTCCGACCTGCCTCGTGGGCCAGATCGTCGAGATACGCAACCGAGACGGTTCAGTATTTTGCGGTTGCAATCAATTTCCCGATTGCAGCCGGACCGAACGAGTTCCAGTACGACCGGCGCCGAGGCTACGAAGAAGGCGCTGAAACCAGTCAAAGTTCAGGCGCTTCGGTCGACTGCGCAATCGTGCTTCTTCGGGTCGCCCCCGCGATGGAGGTGCTTACTTGTGCAGTCTGCTGTTTTCCGGCCAAGCCGACAGCGCTGGTTGGAAGCAAGTCACCTACAACATGAGAAAACTCAGATTAGTAAGTAACCGGAATCCTCGCACGCTCGTTCCTGAAACCTGAAACTGCTGTTCAAATTAATCCTCTGCAGCTAGGCTCAGGACGTAAGCGACAAGCCGGGGCCGTTCAGGCGGCGTAGTTCCACGGCATGAGCGCGTCAATATCGCTGCTGGGCCATCCATTTGCGAGGCGCTCAAGTGTCTGGGTAAGCCAGGCTTGCGGATCGACGGCATTCATCTTTGCTGTCTGCAGGAGTGTCGCGATCGTAGCCCAGGTCCTGCCGCCGCCGTCGCTGCCAGCGAAGAGGCTATTTTTTCTGGTGATGGCCTGGGGTCTGATAGCTCGCTCGACAATGTTGGAGTCGAGCTCGACACGGCCGTCGGTCAGGAAGCGCTCGAATATGTCGCGACGCGATATGGCATACCGGAGAGCTTCGGCGAGTTTGGATTTTCCCGACACCCGCGGCAAAGTTGCCTGCCAGAGTGTGAAGAGGTCACGGACGATCGCCGCCGAACTTTCCTGACGCGCTGCGACACGAGCTTCGGGACTTTGGCCGCGGACGGTTTCTTCGATTTCCCAGAGCCTCGCCATACGCTCGACCGTCTCTGTGGCGACCTTCGAGCTCTTCGCCGCGTGCAATTCGTAGAACTTCCGCCGGCTATGTGACCAGCAGCCAGCCAGGACAACGCCGTCGTTGCCTCCATCCTTGCGGACAAGCTTGCTGTAAGCACCATACCCGTCAACCTGCAGGATGCCGCGATAGCCGCTCAGATGTCGTGCGACGCACTCGGTCGCTCGACTGTCTTCAAAGCGATAGGCCACCAACGGTGGACCGCTGCCTCCGAAAGTGCGGTCATCCCTGGCGTAAGCCCATAGCCATGCTGTCTTTGCCGACCCGGACCCAGGCGCAAGTGTCGGCAAGGTCGTTTCATCGGCAAAGATCCGCTCCGCCTTCTTGATCTCGTTCAGGATGTAATCGGCAAGGATGTCGAGTTCGAACCCCAACTTGCCCATCCATTGGGCCATGAGCTTGCGGTCAAGTTCGACCTTGTCACGCGCGTAGATCGCTTCCTGGCGATAAAGCGGAAGGCCATCGGCATATTTGGAGACCGCGATCTGGGCCAGAAGTGCTTCTGTTGGAATGCCGCCTTCGATGATGTGTGCGGGAGCCGCGGCCTGGATGACGCCGTCCTCGTTCCTAAAGGCGTACTTGGGACGACGCGTGACGATAACACGGAACCTGGCTGCGACGACATCGAGCCGTTCGGAGACGTCTTCTCCGATCAGGATCTTCTGCTTGCCCGCATGCTCCGGCAACTCTTCCGGCTCGATCACGATCTCGACGCGCTCAAGATGCGGCGCGAAGCCCTTGCGTGGCCGTGGTGCACGCTTGCCGTCCGCATTCCCGCGGCCCTTCGTGACCTGGGCCTTTATCGCCGCAATGCCGGTCTCGATCTCCTCGAAGACAAAGGCATGCTGCTCGTCATCGACCGGGGACGCCAGCTTTTCCGAACGCCGTCCAAAGCGGGCCCGATCAAAAGCCTTCAGGATTTGCGTCAGCCGCTCGATGCGTTCGTCGGCGTCAGCGTTCCGGGCCTCGAGGTCATCAACCTGCTTTTCCAAAGCCTCGACGCGGGCTGCCTTTTCGGCCATGGCGAGAACCATAGCTTTCAGGGCCTCTACATCATCCGGGAGCTCGATCTCGGGTCGCGTCATGGGTCAGATCAGAGCATATTTTGCCGTGATCCGCCCGCGGTTTCAGGCACCTGATTCACTTCGCCGCAGTGGTTTTACCCAACAATCTCGGGAGGTTTGACTGGCGTCGACCGCACCCGCTTCCAGTCCATACCATCCACCAAAGCCAGAAGCTGGGCATGATTCAGCTGGACGCGGCTGTGGCCGATACGTGGCCAGCAGAACTGAGCTTTCTCTAGCCGTTTGGCATAAAGGCAGACGCCCGAGCCATCCCACCATACGATCTTGATCCGGTCTGCTCGTTTCGCCCGAAAGACATAGAGCGCTCCGTTGAACGGATCACTGCCAGCATCCCGCACCAGCGAAAGCAGGCTGTCCGGCCCCTTGCGGAAGTCGATCGGATGGCTCGCAAGGAAGACCTTCACGCCTGACGGGATCATGCCGAGCGTACCGCTCGGATAACGCGCTGCAAATGCGCCTCGTCGATCTCAGCACCGGCCCGGATTACAACGTCGCCGATGACCACCTCGACGACAGAGCTGACCCCGATCATCGATCTCTGTCCACTTTCAGCCGACGCCACATGGTCCGGCTCGCTCTCGTTCAGAAGGTCTCGCCGCCACCGGTAGAGTTGAGAGGGCGTAATCCCGATCCGTCGTGCGATCGCCGAGATATTCACTCCAGGCCGGCAAGCCTCCTCAACGGCCTCCACCTTAAATTCGTCAGACCAGAAACGTCGCAACTGGCGGGGAGAACCCTCAAGTCGATCCGTTACCGCCTCAATCATATGGATCATTCTAGGGCTAGCCGTAGGCGTAGACATAGATCCTCACAGTCAGAGAAATCAGATGCCTGCCATAGCGTGACGTCCATCACCCCTGCCAGATGGGGTCTCCTTGTCGCTTACCTCAGGACTCATTGATCAAAGCCAGAAGATGACGGTTGCTGCGATGCAGAGGGCGGAGAAGAAGGTGTGTGCGCATCGATCGTAGCGGGTGGCGATGCGCCGCCAGTCCTTGAGCTTGGCGAAGAGGTTTTCGACCTTGTGGCGCTGACGGTAGAGGCTCTTGTCGTAGGGATAAGGTATCTTTCGGCTGCGGCTTGAGGGAATGCAGGGCTCAATGCCCTTTTCTTTTAGTGCCTCTCGGAACTGCGTGCTGTCATAACCCCGGTCGGCAATCAGCGTCTTGGCTGGCGGCAAGGCGTCAAGCACAAGACGTGCGCCCTTGTGATCGCTCATCTGCCCTTCGCTGAGTACCATGATGATCGGACGGCCTTCACCGTCACAAACGGTATGCAGCTTGGAGTTCAGTCCGCCTTTGGTTCGCCCGATACGACGGGGAACATCCCCTTTTTGAGCAGGCTCGCCGCCGTCCGGTGTGCCTTCAGATGCGTCGCGTCGATCATGATGCGCTCGGGCTTCGGGCCTTCGGCCGCCAGCGCTGCGAAGATGCGGTCGAAGACGCCGAGCCGGCTCCAGCGAATGAAACGGTTGTAGAGCGTTTTATGCGGCCCGTAATCCTTCGGCGCGTCCTTCCATTGCAGGCCATGCTTAATAACGTAGACGATGCCGCTGATCACTCTGCGATCATCGACACGCGGTACGCCATGCGCCAGCGGGAAATAGGGTTCAATCCGCGCCATCTGGCGCTCGCTCAGCAAAACCAAATCACCCATCACGGTCTCCTTCCGGAACCGTGAATCACATCTCAAGCCAAATTAATAGGTCCTGACCCTAGCGCATCGGGATCCATTTAATAGCCTGGCACACGATTATGCGGGATCAGTGGCGACGAACGTGAGGCTATCCGTCAAGAGGCTTTAGCTTCTTGGCAAGCGTTGTCAGGCATGTTCGTTGTAATAGATCGTGTCGAGCATGGCGACCCGATAGTCCCACAACTCGCTATCATCCCCGTCGGGGCGCGGCGCGTTATACCAAGGCGATGACTGGATCGGGACGATGACTCGATCCCAGTAATTTTCCAACGCAAGCGTTGTCGGCGCGAAACTTAAAGCTTTCGCCAAATTGGCCTTATTCTTTCCGTTCGCGCAAACGAACGTGTCCGGGCGTTTCATGGCGAGAAGCCGCGTTGCGGTAGGGTATTCGCCGACATGATGGGCTTGGGCATCCACAAATGCTTTGCGGAATTTGCGACAATATTCCGTGAAGTCCTCCAACGTTACGGGGTCTTTCCGGGGGATGCAGTCCAAGGCGGCGCCAAGCCGGCGGTCTTGCTTCGCTATTAGACCGGCGAAGTCGCCGTTACCGCCCATCGAGCCGAACCAGCCCCAATCATGGTCCCCAAGGCCTGCGGCTTCTTTCTCGGCGTTGCCGAGCGTGCCGGCGATCCCCTTACATTCGGTCACTGAAAGGTCCGAGAACCGCCCGGCACTTGCGAAAAGGCGCTGAACTGCGCGAAGGAGTTTCATGCGGCGCTTGAAATGATGGTGAGGGTCGAGTTTTGCCGTTCGCGCGAATTCGTCCCAATTCATTTTGGCCAAGGACGAGGTGAGGCCCTTCCCGCTCTTCCTGTCGTCGGGAAGGATGGGATCGCGCTGGCCGCGCCGCTTACGAGCGGCCTCGAATTGTCGGCGATAGCTGTCCGCAAGCACCTGGGTGACACGTTGTTTCAGTGGGTCATAGCCGGAAAGCTCACTCTGTATCTGATCGAAAATCTCATTGTTGACCGAGCCTTCGATGTGCAGGCAAGCCTCGTGATTAAGGCCCAGACCGCCATTCGTGAAATTGGCACTTCCGACGATGGCCTCAGCCTTGCTTCCAGTTCGGAACAAATAGAGCTTGGGATGGAAGATGCCCTTGTCTGCTTTGGCGATGAAGGCATTCTTGGTGCCGATTAGGCGCTCTACAAGATCGGGTGAGGTCGCAAAACCGTTTAAACCGAAGGTAACGGAGCGGAATTTCTCCTTGTTTTCCATCAATCGATCGGCCAGCGTCCCATTATATCCCCAAGCCACTGCGATCTGGATTTCATCATGGTCGCGAATAAGGCGATTCAGTATGGCTGGCATGGTTCCGGCGTTAAGCAGCGTGACCTTCATCATTCCCCCCAAAGCTTGGCCGACGTCAAACGACGACCCAGGTTTCGCACTTAGGACCAAGCCTTATAGGTGAAGTCTTTGGATTTGATTGCTGCCTGTCGGCTCGACTGACCTCGTCTGCTTGCGGATTGGCCTTTTTGGGGGAATCGGAACCTAATTTCCCTGAGTTCTGGCCGTGGTCGCGCTTCGCAATGGATGAACGATCGTGCCGCCGGTACATATCCCTCAAGGCGAAAGATCGGAGACATCCGAACTGAGCGGCATGTTGCCGGCTTCCAGTTGTCTCAGGCGGATGGAGAGTTCGCGTTGCCGCCTTTGATCAGAACGCCCGGGAAGCCGGAACGGTCTTGGTCGGTATAAATCCGAGCGTCTCAATTGGGGCGGTCTGCGGTCTGACTGCTTCGCGAACGCAAGAGACGAAAGCGGCCAAGCCGCCGCAGTTTGCCGAAAGTCCGTTTTCGGTCGATATCGTTGAAAAACTCGTAGTTTGAGCATCCGCGACGCTCTGCACGCGGTTTTTCGAAGAGTTGGCGAGGTGTCTCTCGTTGTGATGCGGTGGGATGGCTCCAGGCAACCGGCCGTTATGCCACCATGGCGGCGGATGGGAGGCGAGAAGGTCTAAGCTTTGCCAGCCTTCTGAGGTTTTGTGCCGTTGCTGCGAGCAGGAATTCATCGCGAGCACCACACGGACCACGCAGTCTCAACCTGGCCATCCGCAGGATGCGCTTGAGGTGAGCGAAGAGCATCTCGACCTTCTTGCGACGATGCCGTGAACGCTCGTAATCGGGCGTGCCGGCAATGGCTCTGGCGACGTCACGGGCATCCTCATTGAGATCACGAGGGACTTTGCGAGCAACTGCATTCGGGCAGCAGCGCTGCTTCAGGTCGCACACATCACAGTCCTTCTTGCTGGCCCGATAGAGCCGGGTGCCCTCACTGGTGATGCCCGATCGGGGCGTCGCGTAGGTGCGACGGAACTGAACCAGCTCCTTGCCCGCCGGGCAGATGTAGCGATCTGCCTCGCCATCCCAATTGAAGTCGGCAAGCGAGAAAGTCCCGTCTGTCCGGTTGGACTTGTCGAACACAGGAATGTGCGGAGCAATCTCCTTTTCCTTCACAAGCCAGGCCAGATTGTCAGCGGAGCCATAGGCACTGTCGGCGACCAGATAGCCTGGCTTCAGGCCAAAGCGGTTCTCTGTTCTGTCGATCATGGTGCGCGAAGCGCCAACCTCAGCCTGTCGAATGGCACGGGTGGCCTCGACATCGAGAATGACGCCATGGTCGGTGTCGATCAGATAGTTGGTGGCGTAGGCGAAGAAGGCATGGCCTTTATGGGCACCCGTCCACTGGGCTGCCGGGTCTGACGGGGAAATAAACTTCGGCGTTACCGGCGAAGCCGCACCAAAAGCAGCGTCATCAAGCACCGCCAGATATTCCTGAACGGAGCGGCCTGCATTCTCCTTCGCTTCTTGCGCGCTCCATTCTGCACTAGATACCGAGCGCTGTTTGTTGGCATCCGCGGCGATCAAGCTGGCATCGACGGCAAAGCCTTCAGCACCGACAAGACCCTGTACCAGGCAGCGCTCAACCACCGTCTCGAACAGATGCCGAAGGATATCGCTTTGCCGGAAACGTCCGTGGCGGTTCTTCGAGAAGCTGGAATGATCCGGCACCTTGCCGTCCAGTCCAAGCCGGCAAAACAGACGATAGGCGAGATTGAGATGAACCTCCTCGCACAGCCGGCGCTCCGACCGGATGCCCATGCTGTAGCCAATGATCAGCATCCGCATCATCAGTTCCGGATCGATCGACGGACGGCCGGTGCTGCTGTAATAGGGCTTCAACTGCGCGCGGACGCCATCGAGGTCCAGGTGGTTGTCGATCCGGCGGAGAAGATGGTCGGCTGGCACGTGCTCATCGAGACTGAAATCGTAAAAGAGCTGCGCCGGAGCCGCCTGCGTTCCCATCATTCGCCTGATCCCCTGCCAAATCACTCAGAGGATTGAATCACGCGTCCCAAGTGCCCGCAATGCCGAGTTTTTCAACGGTATCGGTCCAAAACGGCCATCGTGGCGCACACGGATGTCGCCTGTTGCTGATGTTTGCCCTCCTACAAGAAACGGTAATACATGGGCCAGTTCGATTGTGAATCAGCCAATAACTCAACGCGTAGTGATTGCATTCCAGACCGAATACTAATTTATTGGTACCGACTGTATTTGCGATCAAATCGGGTTCTTTGGCATTCGCTCGGGGAAAATCTTGAACCAGAAAGTCCATCAGCAGCCCTTTGAACGCGGGCCCGTTGACGAAACGTATCAAAGAAATTGGGACGGTAAGTCGTGGCAACGCCGCGCGCACCTTCTAGTCCAACTGCGTCATGGCGCACAGAACGTGCAAATTGTGCCGGATAGGGTCGGAGGAGACGCGGGCTTAGAATTTTTTACGACAGATGGTTGTCTCTATCAGTGCTACGCACCGGAAGAACCGGGGAACACGGCGAAAGCCAGCAGTGCGATGAAGCAGAAAGCGACCCGCGACCTTCCCAAACTACGCGACAAGCAGCAAGTCATCGTTGCTATTCTGGCAGACCTCAAGTGCAATAGGTGGATATTGTTCTGCCCATTCCTCGATGACAAAGCAGTAATCGCTCATGTACGTGCTAAAGGGGCTGAAATACGTAAACTTGGCTTGCCATTCTTGTCGAACGATTTCGAGGCCCTGGTTCAATCGCAAGAGGATTTCGCAAAAGAGATCGCGCAACTCCGAAGGCTGCCCATCGGACCCGAGCTGATCATCTCGCCGACGACCGACGAAGCGGTCGATACCAAGGACAGAGAGTTGGTTCAAACGCTGGATGAGAAGCTTGGCCGAGCATTCCCCAAGGCCTCCGAGACACGACGGATTGGATTTCGAGAAACCTACATCAGGAACCACATACGGCGAGAAAACACGCTTGAAACACTAAAGACCGATCACCCTGTTTTATGGGAGCGAGCGTGGCAGACCATCAACGCCGAAGAGAATCGTCTCGAGCTTTTGGGCGCGGCCGGAACAGCCTCTCCAAGCGAGCATCTGCGTGAAAGCCTTGCGAGAATTGAAGTGGGATTAGCCAAGGATTTGCCGTCGGTGGCCCATGCGACCATATCTGACCTGTCCGCAGGGACCCTGAGTGATTGGCTCATGCGATGCCCATTGGATTTTGATAGCGAACCGTAATGGCAATCCTTCAACCACACACACCATTCACTTTTCGAGAACGACCGTCGCCCGTTCCGGGTGACCTTCGGATTGCTTGGCGCTTCGCCTTGAACCTCGTGATCCTCAACAAGAGCCGAGCAAAACGTTCGTCCCTGGCTAGGCTGTATATTATGAACGACGCTGCTCGATCATTTAACGATGCCGATCTGCTCGGCGATATTTTGGTAGGCGCGGCGGATTCCAGCCGTTGGCGTATCAAGGTTGAACCGGCGCTCGGCCGAGCACTGGACCTAATGGTTGGCGAGACCCTGTTGCATTGGACAACGGTCAGCAATCGCGTTGGGGTCGAGCTTTCCGCGATCGGCCTGTCGCTGGCAGAGGAGATCGACGGCGACGACGAGATCATGGTCCAGGAAAAGGCTCGCATTCGATCCCTTTCGTCGAAGCTCACTGAAGCCCGCGTCACGGAATTCCTTACAGTCAAGGCAGATCATGAAGTTCTCGATTTCTAAAGTACTCATCCACGCTACGACTGCTTCAGGCCCATTCGGCACCGAACTTGAATTGCAGGTCGGCCTCAACGTTGTGAAAGCGCCGAATACCTCCGGCAAATCGACCAGTCTGCAGGCTATCCTCTATGGGCTGGGCCTTGAGCGAATGCTCGGCCCGCGGGTTGAGACGCCTTTTGGTCACGTATTGACGGAATACCTTAGAGAGGTTGCTGACGGACCTTCCTTTCCGGTATTGAAGTCTTCCGTCGAAATCGAACTGAAGAACAATCGGAAAGAAATTCTGGCGGTCCATCGTGTGGTACGGGGCGACGCCGACACTCGTTTGGTTCGCGCGAAAATTACCGACGCCAACGGCTCAGAATCCCGGCGTGATTTCTTTCTTCATGATCCAGGATCGGTGCAACGCGAAGATGGCTTTCATAACTATCTTGCTCGTTTCATCGGGTGGGATTTGCCGGACGTCACCACATTCGATGGTCGGGAAATACCACTGTACCTCGCTGCAATTTTCCCCACGCTTTTTGTCGAACAGAAGCGGGGATGGTCGGCCATCCAGGGTCCGTTTCCGACATTTCTTAGAATTCAGGACACAGCTCGGCGAGTCATGGAATTCTTACTGGACCTCGACGTCGGCAATCGACGGCGACGGAGGCTTGAGCTGGAGAAGCAAATTGCTAGGTTGGAGACGGAATGGTCTCAGGCTCGGCAACACCTGACGTCAAGGCTGGGCAATCTCAGCCGCCTTCAAAACATACCGTCACGACCCGTCGAAGACTTCTCTTCCTCGCCGTCCATAGGCGTAGAGGTGTACTTGGAAGAGGAATGGCTCGCACTCGAAGAGGCCGTCGATTACACGAAGACGCAGGTTGACGACTTGGAGGCGGTTGAGCTGCAGCAGACCGAGGACTTAGTCCCAGCGCTGCGGAGTGAGCTTGCCGAAGCGCAGGATGATGTTGCCAATCTCGAAACACGCGTCGACGAACTACGACGCGATATGGCGATAACTCGAAGTGAAATTCAGGGCTTTCAAAATCGCATCGCCGCCTTGAAGACAGACCTCGCGCGCAACCAAGACGCCCAAAAGCTGGAGAAATTTGGTTCTCGGCTCGGGAGAGCTGTATCCGAACACACCTGTCCAACCTGTCACCAAGAACTCGATGCGGAGCTCTTGCCTGTCGTCCAAGTCAAAGGCATGGCGATTGAGGAGAACATCCGTTTCATTCGATCTCAGATTGATCTCTACAAAGCCAGTGCCAACGCCTCTGAGGTCGAGGCCAATAACCTTCGCTTGATGTACGACTCCGTCGCAACGGAGCTCTCGGAGAAATTGACCCGAATTCGCCAGCTTGGTGAAGCACTTCGTCGTCCGTCTGGCGCGACCGCCCGTTCATCGATTGAGCAACTCGTCCGCCTTCAGGCTCGGCTGAAGAGATTTGAATCGATGCAAAGCGAAGCCGATGGGATGGTCGATAGATTTTCGTCCATAGCGGACGCGCTCGACAGATTACGACCGGAATTGGCGGCAGTCAAAAGCGACGACTTCAGCGACACCGACGTCGCCAAGATTGAATTCTTCGAAGAGCGGCTTCAGAAGCGCCTAGTGAATTTCAGTTTCAAGACATTCCGCGCCGCTGAGATACATATTTCTCGCGAAGACTTCAGGCCGTTCGGTATTATCCGAGACAATACAGGCGAGTATGTTAACCGGGAACTCGGCTTCGAAATGTCCGCGAGCGACGCGATCCGGATGAAATGGAGCTACTATCTCGCTCTCCTCGATGTTGCTTTGAAATTTGACACCAATCATCCTGGCTTCATCGCCTTCGATGAACCAGATCAGCAGGCAATCGAGAGCAAAGACGTCAAATCATTCCTCCTCGAGGCTGCCGCTTTCGGGTCGAGCGCACAGATTCTTGTCGCCGCGACGGCAGAAAAGATCGCTGGGTTTGACGCTGAGCTAGCTGAGGCTGGGGCAAAAATTCTAGGATTCTCGGGGTATACCGTACGGCGCCGCCTTTAGCTACGAATGACCGGTTATGGCGCGCAGGGACATGACGCCGCCGCGGAGCTAGTCCGATTTCAGGCGCGCGCACTAACGACCTGTGAGACCGCAATGAAGGCGCAATGCTGCCGTCCACAGACCTGAGCGTGGACGTCGCCTAGGGGCGGACAGATTCGTGCTCCCACGAGCGTTGCAACGGCGTGTTGCTGTGATGTTCACCTTTTGGGCCAAAAAGATCGCATAATGTATCGTCGGGAACTGCCCGCAGGTTAGCGAGCGCGCCGGCGCAAAGGCTAGTCCAATTCTGCTTTGCGCATGATCTCAAACGGGTCGGCGCCGATCGCGCGGCTGACCTTCACGAACTCGGCAGCATCCAACCGGCGTTCCCCAAGTTCAAACTTGGAAACGAACGTTTGCCGTTGGCCAATACGCTGCCCTAGTTCGACCTGAGTGATGTTCGCAGCTTTGCGGGCCGCGATGAGCCCGTCGATCATTCGACCGTAAACAATTGCGTGGAACGAAGACAAATTAGAGCGCCAGTTTGAGAAAACTGACGCCTTCAATAAAACCGATTTTCGGATACCCCAAAATAGGGTATTTCTAGTTGCACAAGAGCGGGTCACTCGCGTTTTCGTGGGCCGAAAATCGGAGCATGGACATGGAACTACGTCAGCTTTCCTATTTCGTTGCGGTGGCCGAGGAACTGCACTTCAATCGCGCGGCGGCGCGGATGTGCATCGCTCAGCCGGCGTTGAGTTCCCACATCCAGGCGCTGGAGAAGGAGCTGGGTGTTCGGTTGCTGGAGCGGTCGACGCGGCGGGTCGAACTGACGCGGGCAGGGGAGGTGTTCTATGACCGCGCTGTCCGGATTATTGGCGATGTCGGGTTGTCGGCCGAGGTGGCGCGCTCGGTCGCCGGCAAAGCGGCACGCACGATCAAGATCGGAACCGTCTATCCGGCGACGACCGGCGTGCTGCCGGCGTTTCTCACCCGCATCGGCCGGAAGTTTCCCGATGTCGCCTTGCATGTGAGGAGCGGCTCGACCAGCGACATCATCCGTTCGATCGAAAACGGCCAGATCAATCTCGGTTTCATCCGACCGGTCGAAAACATCGGCTCGTTGCGCTTCTTCTCGATTGCGCATGAGCGCTATCTGCTGGCCGTCGAAAAGACGAGCCCGCTGGCGCTCCGAAGCGAGGTCGATATCGAGGATCTGCGTTCCGAGAAGATCATCGCCTTTTCCCGCCAGAACCTTTCTTACAGCGAACGCTATTTCTCCGAGATGTTCGAGACCCATGGTTTAACCGGCAACATCGCTTATAGCTGCGACGACACCTTTTCGCTGGTGTCACTCGTCTCGGCCGGCCTCGGCATCGGCTTTGCGCCGGAATGGACGAAGGATCTACCGAACCGCAATTTCGAGCTTAGACCGGTGAGGGGCGTCGATCTCAAGATCGGGCTTGGAGTTGCCTGGAATAAAGAGGATCCAACAGCCGCTCGGGACGATATCATCGACATTGCCCGGTCGCTGGCGCGGCCGAGTAGGTGAGGGAAGCTAGGCGCCTAATTGCGACCGGCTGGCCCTTCCGCGGCAATGTCCTCCTAAGAATGCATTCCGAGACCGTATTTCCGGACGAGAGAAAGCAGCTTCAATGCGGGGCCGCTCGGCCGCTTTGCGCCGGTTTCCCATTTTTGTACCGTCGACTCGCTGGTGCTTAGATAGCGCGCGAAGACTGGCTGGCTGACATAATTGTTCCCGCGCAGCGCCTTGATCTCGCCTGGCGTCAGCTCCTGCGGAATGGGCAGGCAAGTCTCATCGAAGGTCTTCATGGTTTCCTTATCGATGGTGCCCGCCGCATACATATCTTCGACGGCGCTATGGATCGCCTCAAGGGCATCGCTCTTGAACTTGCGCTTAGTCGCCATTGCAAATCTCCAATAGGGCGCCGGTCCCGATTTCGGCATCAAGCTCGGCCTGTGTCTTGCGCCGATAAAGTCCGGCGAGCTCCGGAAAGCCAGGTGCTCGTCGTCGTCGATGGCGATGCGGACATCACAGAAGTCAGAAATCTTACGCTGAAAATGCCGAGATGAAGCAGATTGGGTTCTCATGAGATCCAGAATTCTTATCGCTGATCGGCACGATTGCCGGGGCGTGGCCTGCTAAGGCTATGTGGTAGACGAACTCTAAATTCGACCCAGAGATGCGTGTGATGTCGTATCGGCGAGCGCTCAGGCTGTGCTAAGCACAAGGAATGGGATTCGGGGTCTTCATTCATCGCTCAGATTCGATCTACGACGACAGCCCGGCAGAACAGTACCAGTTTCCAAGCCAATATCTTGGACGGGTGCGGGCCTGCCTTGGCGACTGGATCATCTACTACGAGCCGCGCAAGGTTGCGGCCACGCGAGGCTACTTCGCTGTTGCCAAGGTGGCCGAGGTCATCCCAGACCCGAAGGCACCGGGCATGTATCTCGCGCTCATCGAACCGGGTAGCTATCTCGACTTCATCAATCCGGTTCCTTTCAGCGGAACAGAAGGTGTGGTCGAGCGCGGTGTTCTAAACGAAGAGGGCAGGATATCGGGCAGGGCGCAGTCTGCGGTAAGGCCTATTTCGAGCGCGGACTTCAATCGCATTGTGGGCATTGGGCTAGATGAGCAAGTGCCAGAGTTGCCTCGGACCGGAGAATTGGACGCCAGGATCTCCGTTGAAGGATTTGGTGTAGGCGCTCAAACGCCGTTCGTGTTCGAGCAGGAGCGCAATCGCGTCATGCAGCTATCGTCGCGGATTGTTCGTGACCGATTGTTCCGCCGCCTCGTCGTTCAGGCCTACGACAAACGCTGTGCAATCACTGGCTTGAAGCTCATCAACGGCGGGGGACGCGCCGAAGTCGACGCAGCGCACATACGTCCCGTCGAGGTGAATGGACCCGATATCCTGACCAATGGCATCGCCCTGTCGGGCACCGCGCACTGGATGTTCGACCGTGGCCTGATCAGCCTTTCCGATGACCTCGACATTCTGGTTTCCAGACACGCCAACGATCCAGATAGCATCCAAGGGCTGATCAACAAGACTGGACGCGCGATCGTGCCAACGCGGGCGTTTGAACGGCCACATCCGCATTTCCTGCGCTGGCATCGAGAGAACTGTTTCAAGCAGTAATTTGTCGCCTCGCCTTTCTGTGGAGGACAGGAAAGACAGGCCTGGGGCCCCGCCATCGGGCGAGGCGGAATTGGAGAGGGAGGTGGTATGAACCGCAAAGAATTTGTCCAGTCGCATGGCGCTGACTGCAAGAATTGGAATTGGAGCTGGTCTTTCGTCAATCATCGCGAGCGGTTTGTCATTTTTGGTATGTGGCAGAGCGAACAGAAGAACCGGCTCGGCTGCATCCTACGTAAGAACTGGGAGATCAGCGCCAAGGGACGCAAAAATAACGGATATGGTCAGGCTCTCGAGCATATCAGACTCATTGAAACCGAAGGCTACCGCCTTCAAACCTTCCCTATGCGAGGGGTGGCGAGAAACCCGCAAGAGGGAGAGCTTTCACCCGCAACGATCGCTGAGTTTACTCCTGAACTATCCGAAGGTTGGTTGGTTGTTCTCACAGACGGCTGGTACGTGGCCGTTGACCAGGACGTTTATGAAACGATCGCAGAGGTCATCGATGCCGACGATCCGGACAGCGGTTTTCGCGAAGGGGCGATGTTCACCGTGGTTGTCAACGGATACGAGCGCAATGCCGACGCCCGCAAGGCCTGCCTTCGACACCATGGCCTGAGTTGCAAGGTTTGCGATGTGAACTTCGGCAAAACTTATGGTGCTCTCGGCGAAGGATACATCCACGTGCATCAAGCCAATTCATAAATGTGGTGGCGAATACATCGTCGATCCGATCGAGGACCTCATACCAGTGTGTGCCAACTGCCACGCGATGCTCCATCGCCGTAGTGAGCCACTGACGGTCGATGAGCTTAGGGCGATCCTGAGTGCTCAGAGGGAGGACGCCGCCGGTAGGAAGAGCCACACCACAGAGGATCCAGGACGTCTCGATTCCCGACGACATGACCGTACCGGTAACGGTCCTGCGTGTGAATCCGCTTAACCGGGCAGGTGGGCCTATGGGTTCGTCAGTCGAGTCCGATGACCTTCACCGGTGCGAAGGTCTGGAAACTCTTCACCCCGGAAATCATTCCCGACTTGAATAGAGGGGTGCTGACGGCGCCCTTCATCCAGCATTCCCTCTTTTTCTTGATGTAGGTGAATGCAACACACCGGTCATTGTCGATACAAGCCAGTCGGCATTGAAGTGGCGTTGCGTTTGCGATTGACGCGCGAACGCCCAGGTCGCCTCCAGGCAGATCGACATCCTCGAATAGCGCCTTCTTCGGATCGATTGTGCCCATGCTAAATGGCGTTGGGTCTGGGTCTGCGCTCGCCAGGAATTTCCCAGAGATAGCGACCGAGTTGCCGTCCGCACGACCTTCGTTTGCCTTCAGAAAGCAATTCGGTCCGCGCACAATCTTCGGATTGGCATTGAAGGTGAAAGCTTTACAGACGCCGTCCATCTCTAGACAGCTCGTAGCGCATTCGGCGACGTCGACGGTCCTCTTTGAAGCGAGGTCATCGCCGAACAGGTCAAGGCCCGTGTAGACGGCGATACGCGTCGGTTTCCGGGCAAACTCCTCAATCGCCGACAGTTTCTCGCTCGGACCGGGATCAATCGGCGCAGGGCTGGCAGCGGCAATCTGTTCGCTGTTTGGTCCAGGGGCGGGGCCTCCGGTTGAGTTTGCCGTAGAGGGTAGAGTGACGGCCGGAGTTGTGGGGATTGGCTCGTTCGAGGCCGTCGCCGCGCCCTTGCGATTGAGCTTGTAGCGACTGATTTCCTCGCTCGAGAACACATGCATCTGCGACGGAGGCGTCTTGAACATCGTTGTCATGACTTCCGCCGGCGTATCGAACCGAGTGAGCATGTCGATGATATCGGAAATTGACAGCTGTGCGTTCACCAGGTCGTTCGATTCACTGGAGATCTGGTGGACGCCAAGCTCACCGTCCACCTGGCGTTCGATACCCGCCATAAAAATAAGGGCGCAGGCCGAGTAGCAGCCTTTCCCTTTCGGAATAAAGGTGGAGAGGCGCCTCTCATGCACGTCGTCGGCAATCAGCAGTGCCATCTGGACAGCGCCGCCGACGCTATCGAGCACCAGCAACCTGGCTTTCTGTGATGCATGCAGCGCGCGCCTGAAGTTCAGGGCGGAATAGAGGTCGATCTCGCCCGTGAGGGTGATGAGGCTGGGGTCACTCTCCTCAAACGAGAAGGGACCAAATTTTTTTGTGGCAGCGAGCGCTGGATTACACAGAAGCGAAAGGGCCAGGCAGAATACCCATATGCGAATGAGGCCGAACGGAAAACTCGGCAAGATTGATACTCCCACGCCCTATTTATATTCAGAGAACATTGATCAAATTGAAGTTGCAACACAAAAAAGCCGCAACGGTTAACGGAGCGACGTATTGCGGATCTCGGTCACGAGCCCGGATGACTGCTTCGTGGGCTTGCCGTCTTCCGGAAAGCGTTAAATGATACAACCCAGGGGCGGGGAAGTATCATGCGACGATTTCTTGTTGGTGGGGCCGTAGCTGTAACAATGATCTGTTGGCTCGGCGCAAATAGCGACGACCGGGCGGCAGTCAATGAGACGCGGGTGCCTTCAGCAAGAATTGTCGTACAAGAACAGAATCCCGTGGCCGGAGTTAGCGCGCAAGTCTCTGCGGCCACGCCTCAGCAAGGCCGGTTCTCTGCAGCGGTTGAAAGCGCCGACACTGAGGAAGTGACCACCACGGTTTTCGTACGCGGCAAGCGCGTCGCCTTACGAGAAGGACCAGGGAAGAAGTTTCCGATCCTTGATCGCTACGATGCGGGTCGGCCGGTCCGCTTACTGTCAGTCGATGGTGAATGGTCCCGTGTCCTAGACAATCTCACACGGAGGGAGGGGTGGATTGCATCGCATCTCCTAAGTTCCGACAAACCTCGGTCGGAGCCAAAGCGCGATACACCTGAATCCGCAGAGTCGTCTCGTGAAGATCCAATCGAAGTCCCGCGGATTTCCGATTCCGTGATCGTACAGCGCATCATCGCTGACTCGATTTCCGGCTATAGCGGCTCGTGCCCATGCCCGGAAAGTCGCGATCGGGCTGGGCGGCGGTGCGGGCGCAGGAGTGCGTATTCGAAGCCCGGCGGAGCAGCCCCAATCTGCTATTCGGGCGATGTCTCAAGGGCGATGATCGATGCGTTTCGCTCGCGATTGTAATGCAGGGGGTGGCCATTGCATTGTTGTCGGCTTGATTGGATTAAGCCCCGAACTTTTCTGAGATTTCGCCGAGCTCCGCTGCCGGAATGGCGTGTTCGCTGACGAAGCCATCAATCGGCGTGAGGCAGATCTCTCCATCGTATCCTCAGGAGAGGTTTCGCCGTTTTGGGAAGCTTCGAGCGATGGACCATCCGGGATGAGACTTCAAAGTCCGCGTTGATCTTTCACGACGAGGAGTTTGCTGAAGTTACCTGCTACCTTGACGAAAACCTCGTCCTTGGACTTGAACGGGGTGATCGTTTTGATCTCAACGTGATCGTTGCCAAGCCTACCATCAGCACCCTGCGCGTAGTTCTTGTTCAGCTTTATTCCGTAGGTGATGGCGCCGAAGAGTTCTCCTATGTCTCCGTAAACATTGAGATGACGACCTGTCTCAAGGTGGTAGCTTTCTGCCAGTGACAAGAGATCCTGAAAATACGGGATTAGAGATATTGTCGCATTGGGATATTTCGCTCGCCACTCGTGATATCGGAGCTGTTCTTCCACGTCGGACCAGGAAACCCACTCGCCGTCGTCATAGAAGGCGCGATCCCAGATATCAGCATCCATTTGAAACCTCTTGGCAGTCCGATCTTCGCGACACCGCCCTAGCGATCTTATGGTCGACCCATGCAGAGAGGCCGTTCCAGAGTCCTTGGTCCAGGCCGACGTGACAAGCGATCGCAATGATCTGTTGGTAGGAGATCGGCGTGATCGCCGCTTGCCCAGCGAGACTCGCATCCACCAAGCCTCGCTTCACCTTCCGCGCCGTCGGGAAACTGGGGTGATCGGCAAAGGCTGCGAGGGCTGCCGTTTGAAGTTTGCGGTGCTTGCCTATCGCTGCCGCCAGCACGGCGTTGCGCATCCACTGATAGGCGTCTCCCTTAAATGGACAGGGCGTGTGATCAACGCCCGGATCGAGCGCGAAGGCCTCTGGGATGTATTCCCAGTACCGAATGCCCTTGCCCGTAAGAGCGCAATGCGCGCGCACGCCATTACCTGGGTTGATTTGGTCAGCGTAGCTTCCGTTGCATTGTCGTTCCCCCGAGCGCGACACAGCCGTTTGGCTACATTGTCCTCCGGGTTCGGTGAACTTGCACTCGATGACGAGCGCGGCCAGCGAGCCGACGGCGAGGACGTCGACTTGCGTGGGCCTCGGTTCTCTTAGCAGCCGATCGCTGTCCATCCACTCGAGTGTTATCGCCCATGGACCGCCTGATGCCACTCCCACACGCTCGGCGATGGCATCGAGGATGCGGTCGCGATCGGTGCTCATCTTGAGTGTGCCGAACACGTCGATTGCGATGGCTTGCGACGAATGCGCCTTGTGTGCCTGAATTCGATTGGCTCGGTCACGGTGCCAAGGGAATGTCCTCCAGTCCTCGATCGCTCCGTGGCTTCCCGGATACAGATTTTCGCGAACTGCCTCGAAATCGGAGGTCATCTCGGGGCTGCCTCAACTCCATCAAGCCAATGCGATGTGTTCCTCCAATGGAAGTGGCTCGACCGTGCAGGCATGCGTGATGAGGGCGCGTTAGATGACACTCGGCTTGTCCACCAACTTCTCGACCAAGCGCCTGAGTTCAGACGGGGTCGTTTGACCAGCTACGACCTCGTAGTACCCGATCCCGGCGCGTCGCAGCGCCTCCTTCTTTACCGCGTCACGCGCGGCCGCGGCGCCTTGATGGTGCGCTCCGCCCTGGTATTCGATGACATGCCGCGGTTGGCAGTTGCTGTCCACGAGCAGCAGATCGACACGCTTGGAGTTTATGCAACTGTAGGCGTCTGCGTCGGTGCTTCGGAGGATCTCACCCAGCGAAACCTGGGCCATTACCTGCCAAGAAGGATTGCAGGCGATCACGACGCTGTCGAGTTCCCTAAACACTCGTGCTTCGCTCTTATTCAGCAGCGGTTGAATGGTGAAATCCGAGCGCATCACGATACGCAGTTGATCGGTGGCGTCGACCGGCTTCGATGGCTCCGTAACTGGCATCTGTTGCCAAGGTCCCACTACAATGCGCTCGTGGCTGCGCCTTTCCTCCCAGCGTGATCTGTTTTTCTCCCGCCACGCCTGCTTTCTCATCGTGGCTAGGAACTGCTCAATGGCCATGCCGATCAGGAGGCCGATAAACAGCACGGCGATCAGCAGTTCAGGCTTTTCGAAGTCTGCAACGGTTATACTGCCCGAAGCGACTACTGCGGCCGCTCCGATGATTAGCCAAGGCGCTGCGAACAGCACCGACCTTTGGCGATATTGCATGCCCCTCTCCAGATTTCCCGCCAAGATAGTAGAACGCTCGGAGGACGCGCGAAAAGTCGCCCAAAAGGATTAGGTTCCGCGGGCGCCGAGCCAGAAGCTATCGCATTCGAAGGCCTGGGCGGAAGGTTCGATTCCCTTCAAGAGCCTGGCGATTTTTTGGGTTTGAATCACGTGCCTGTAGCTTTGGCCAGCGAGACTGGGCGAGAAGCAGGATTGCACTGTTCATTTTGTGACCAAACCAGCGAAGCTTTTGAAAGCCGCAGTCCGCGAAAGGCAGGTCTCCATCGAAATGGGGATCAAAAACCTGTTGCATAGTTGCCGCTTTCCTATATCTTATAACTTATAAGTTAGAAACAGCGGGAGCAATTCCTTGTCAGTGCGACAGACACCAGGCGGCCACCTTTTGGTGGCGCGCAGCCATGAACTATTGTCCGACGAACAGCTTGCCTTCCTTCATGAGCGCGCGCGCTTCATCAGGCTCGAGACGCTTCGGTTGATCTCGATCGCCAAAGTGGGCCACTACACCTCGGTCTTCTCCTGTGCGGAGATCTTTGCGGCGCTCTATTACGATGTGATGCGGCTTCGAAAGGGCGAGCCGGCCTGGACCGACCGGGACCGCTTCCTGATGGGCAAGGGCCATGCGGCCGTTGGGCTTTTCCCCATTCTCGCCGATCTCGGCTTCTTCGATCCCGCATGGCTTGAAAGCTACACGCGGCTCGGCAGCCCACTCGGCGATCACCCTGATATGACGAAGGTCCCCGGCGTCGACTTCAGCTCCGGGTCTATCGGTCATGCCCTGTCGAACGGCGTCGGCATGCTGCTTGGCGCGCGCTTCCAGCAGCGTGATTTCAATGCCTTCGTCCTCCTCGGCGACGGGGAAATGCAGGAGGGCCAGGTCTGGGAAGCCGCCTTGTCCGCCGCCTCGCACAATCTCTCCAACCTGATCGCCATCGTCGATCGCAACGGCTACCAGCTCGACGGCAAGGTCGACGACGTCATGGCGATAGAACCGCTTGATGAGAAATGGCGCGCCTTCGGCTGGGAGGTTCACACCGTCGACGGCCATGACCTTGAGGCGCTGACGACGCTGCTGCGCGCCGTGAAGGCCGACCGTGCCCGCACAAAGCCGTGCTGCATCATCGCCCGCACCGTGAAGGGCAAGGGCATCGACTACATGGAAACCGAACCCGGCTGGCATCTCGGCTATCTCGGCGCGGAAGATGAGGCCAAGGCCCGCGAAACGATCATGAACACGGTAATTTCCCAATGACCCAACTGCTTTCCAAGGACTCGTGGCAGTACCGCGAGATCAACCGCCGCGCGCCCTCGCTCCCCACGCTGTCGAATGCGCTCATCGCCCTTGCCGACGCCGGCCATCCCGTCATGGCGGGCACGGCCGACCTGCAATATTCGAACGGTCTTTCCGATTTCGCCCAGCGCTATCCCGAGCGTTTCGTGCAGTTCGGCATTTCCGAGCAGAACATGGTCTCGGCTGCCGCTGGTATGGCGACGACAGGCGTCATTCCGTATGTGGCGACGTTCGCCTCGTTCCTCGCGCTTTTGTGCTGCGAGCAAATCCGCATGGATGTCGCCTATTGCAAGCAACCGGTTCGCCTGATCGGGCATCACACCGGCATTTCGCTAGGCTTCTACGGGACGTCCCATCATGCGACCGAAGACATTGCCATCATGCGCAGCATTGCCAACCTCGCCGTCGTGTCGACGGCGGATGGGCCGGCGCTCGATGCAGCCCTCAGGGCGACCGTCGACTATCCGCTCCCCATCTATTTCCGCATCCACCGCGGGCACGATCCGGTCGTCTACGAGAACGGCGTCGCATTCGAACTCGGCAGGGCGATCGTACACGGCATCGGCAAAGACATCACGATCATAGCAGCGGGCTATCCCGTGCATGGCGCCAAGCGCGCGATGGAGGAGCTGAATGCCGCAGGCCATTCCGTCGGGCTAATCGACATGCATTCGATCAAGCCGCTCGACGAGGATGCGATCCTCGAGGCCTCCGCCCGTTCGAAAGTCATCCTGACGGTCGAGGAGCACAACATCCTCGGCGGGCTCGGCGGGGCCGTCGCCGAAGTGTTGGCCGAAAAGGGCAGGGGCGCCCGCCTCGTCCGGCACGGCATCCGCGACGAATACAGCCTGATCGCACCCCCCACCCATCTCTACAGGCACTACCGCCTGGACGGCGACGGCATCCGGGCCGTGGCGCTCGAGAGCATTGCGTAAGGAGAATGCCGATGTCGACGAACAACGAAACGATCGCCGCGCGCGCGGAAGCCGTCATACCCGGCGGCCTGTTGAGTCCTAGCCGGCGCCTCGGCGCGCCGATCGCCTTCGCCAGGGCCGAGGGAGCCTATCTCTACGATGCCGATGGCAACCGCTACACCGACTATCACTGCGCCTTCGGTGCCAATGTGCTCGGCCATCGACCGCCCGCCGTCGCTGCCGCGATTGCCGAGACGGCCGAAAACCTCGACCTGATCGGTGCCGGCGTGCTGGAGCTGGAGGTCGAGGTGGCCGAACTCCTCGTGAACGTGATCCCCTGCGCCGATCAGGTGGCATTTTGCAGCAGCGGCTCGGAGGCAACCTACCATGCCCTGCGTCTCGCCCGCGCCTATACGGGGCGCAAGCAGATCATCAAGTTCCAGGGCGGCTACCATGGCTGGCACGATTATGTCGCCATGAACGGCCAGTCGAGCCGCCAGATGATCGGCTCCTACGACCCAATGTCCGACGGCATGCTGTTTGATGCCGCCCGCCACACCGCCATCCTGCCCTATAACGATGCCGGTGCCGTCGAGGACTACATCCGTAAAAACCCCGGCGAGGTCGCGGCGATCATCGTCGAGCCTATCGCGCACAATATGGGCGCGGTCATCGCCGAGAGGCAGTTCCTTTCCGACCTGCGCCGGATCACCGCCGAGCACGGTGTTGTCCTCATCTTCGACGAGGTGATCACCGGTTTCCGGCACGCGCTTGGCGGCTACCAGTCGATCGTCGGCGTCACGCCCGACCTTTCGACCTTCGGCAAGGCCGCAACGAGCGGCTATCCGATCGGCATCGTTGCCGGCCGGCGCGACATCATGGAGCGGGTGGGCCGCACGGGCGAGGGCGCCGTCTTCATGGGTGGCACGTTCAACGGCACGCCGTCCTCGATGGCGGCCGTAAAGGCGACGATTGAGGAGCTAGCGAGACCGGGCGTCTACGAGCGGCTGTTCGAGCTTGGCGCCTATCTCCGCGGCGAGATAGACGGCATCATAGCGCGGCACGGCCTGAAGGCGCAGGCCGCCGGTTTCGGCTCGGTCTGGCTCGTCTACTTCTTTGACGGCGAGTTCCGCCAATACACGGACCTCCTGCGCAACGACAACAATCTCGACATGCGCTTCCGGCGGGCGCTGATCGCCGGCCGGCAGGTCTTCCAGCCGCTTCAGCTCAAACGACTTTACCTCTCGCTGAGTCACGATCGCGCCGTCATAGACGACACGCTCGAACTCATCGACACGACCATGGCCGGCCTCGCGCGTTCCGCCGCGGCCTGATCATTCAAACCTGCTCTCAAAGATAAAAGGGGAACCCATGAGAACTCGGTTTTTTGCGATGATGACGAGTGCCACACTCGTCGTCGCGTCTCCAGCGCTGTCACGCGACCTGACCGTCGTCGGCTTCGGCGGCGCGACACAGGAAGCGATGCGCGAAACGCTCTTCAAGCCTTTTCAGGAGAAAGCCGGCGCGCCGCTACTGGAGGAATCCTATACGGGCGGCATCGCCAAGGTGAAGGCCATGGTCGAGACGGGCACGACCACCTGGGATGTCGTTCAGATGGACGAGAACGAGATGATCCTCGCCTGCGACCAGGGTCTGCTGGAGCCATTCGATTGGGCCAGTCTGCCGAACAGCGCCGAGATCATCGAGCCGGCCAAGTCCGATTGCGGCGTCGGCGCCTTCGTCTGGTCGAAGATCCTCGCCTATGACGGCGACAAGACGAGCGGCGTCACGTCCTGGGCGGATTTCTGGAACCTCGAGAAATGGCCGGGAAAGCGCGGGTTGCGCAAGCAGGCGCGTATGACGCTTGAAGTCGCCCTGCTCGCCGACGGCGCAAAGCCCGAGGAGCTTTACGCCATCCTGGCGACGAAGGAAGGACAGGACCGCGCCTTTGCCAAGCTCGACGAGATCAAGTCGAGCATCCAGTGGTGGGAGAGCGGCGCTCAGCCGATGGAATGGCTGGCCTCCGGCGAGGTGACGATGACCTCCGCCTATAACGGGCGCGTCATCGCCGCAAACCAGCAGGGACGGCATTTCAAGATGTCCTGGACCAACCAGCTCTATGCAATGGACTTCTGGGCCATTCCGAAGGGCGGCAACAGGGATCAGGCGTTCCGCATCGTCAACTTCATGACCAGCCCCGACCCGCAGAAGGCCTTTGCCGAGAAGATGGTCTACGGCGTGACCAATGCCAAGGCGATGGACAGCATCTCCGCCGACATCAAGCCGCAGCTTCCGACGGCCGAGGAGAACATGGCGGGTGCGCTTGCCGTCAGCACGCCGTTCTGGGTGGATCACGAAGAGGAACTTCAGCAGCGCTTCAACCGATGGGTTGCACAATGAGGGAGGATGTCATGAGCTATCGTGGGTTTTTCGGCGGGCTGGGCTTGCTCGTCGCCCTGGCGGGGGCTCCCGCCGCTTTCGCCGATGCCGGCAAGTTGACTGTCGTCGGTGCCGGCGGCGTACTGCAGGATGCCGAGCGCAAGGCCTTCTTCGAGCCCTTCGCGACGTCGTCCGGCGTGGTGCTTACGGAAGATTCCTATTCCGGGCAGATGGCCAAGGTGCGTGCCATGGTCGACAGCGGCAGCGTCTCCTGGGACGTCATGCAGGTGGAGCAGAACACGCTTCTATCCGGTTGCGCCGAGGGCCTTTTCGAGGAACTTGACTGGAGCAGGATCGGCAAGAGGGAGGACTTCATTCCTGAAGCCTATAGCGATTGCGGCGTCGGCGCCTTCGTCTGGTCCATGGTACCGAGCTACGACAAGGTGAAACTGGCGGATGGGCCGAAGAACTGGGCAGACCTGTGGAATGTCGAGAAATGGCCCGGCAAGCGCGGGTTCCGCCAAACGGCGAAGATGACGCTCGAAATCGCACTGCTCGCGGACGGTGTTGCCAAGGACAAGGTCTATGAGGTGCTTGCCACGGATGAGGGCCAGGACCGCGCTTTCGCCAAGCTCGACGAGATCAAGTCGTCGATCCTCTGGTGGACGACGGGTGCGGAATCCGTCGAACGCCTTGCCGCCGGTGACGTCGTCGCCACGGCG
Organism: Ensifer sp. ENS10; assembly: GCF_014852025.1. Lineage (NCBI taxonomy): Bacteria > Pseudomonadati > Pseudomonadota > Alphaproteobacteria > Hyphomicrobiales > Rhizobiaceae > Ensifer > Ensifer sp. ENS10. Next base: position 21,889 of record NZ_JACVAS010000019.1, on the reverse strand, counting down.
ACCTTTAACGGCCGTGTCGCCGCGGCCAATGCCTCCGGCAAGGACTTCGCCCTCATCTGGGACGGTCAGGTCTTCGGCATCGACTACTGGGGGATCGTGAAGGGCTCGCCCAATCGGGAGAACGCGGAGAAGTTCGTCGCCTTCGCCTCGACCGAGCGTGCCCAGGCAGCCTTCCCGCAGCACATCGCATATGGAGTCACCAATCTTGCAGCCATTCGCGGCGTCAAGCCGGAAATCGCGAAGAATCTTCCCACGACCGAGGCGAACATGGCCACGGCGGTAGCGCTCAACACCGAATTCTGGGCCGACCACGGCGAGGCGCTCGAGGCGAGATTTGCGACATGGCGCGCGCAATGACGTCGGTTGTTTTCCCGGGGCCGCGCATTGGCGCGGCCGACGGCCGGCCTGGGCGGGTGTCCGCCCTTGCTACCGGCTTTCGCGCCGACAGACGGCGGCAGACGATCGGCAGCCTTGTTCTGATCGGTCCTCTCGTCGTCTTCATCGTCTTCGCCTTCGTGCTACCGCTCGGCACGATGCTGTTCCATGCCATCAACAATCCCGAGGTCCGCAATGCCTTTCCAATGACGCTCGCCTCGCTGGAGGATTGGGACGGGATGGGCACGCCGCCCGATGCGGCCTTCGACGCTGTGGCTGCTGACATCCGCGCGAGTGCCGATCCCAAGACCATGGCGGAGGCGGGTCGCCGACTGAACTACGAGATCACCGGGTTCCGGAGCCTTCTCGCAAAAACGGTCCGAACGGTCCGCAAAGCGCCGGAGCAACCCGCCAGGACACAGTTGCTCGCCATCGACGGGAACTGGGGCAACCCTGCCTATTGGCGGGTCATCCAGCGCAACGGCACACCGCTGACGGCCTTCTACCTGCTCTCGGCCGTCGACCTGCGCCCCGGGGAGAACGGCGGCGTGCAGATGGCGCCGCCGGAGGAGCGGCTGTTCCTCTCAACGCTTATGCGGACTTTGACGATCAGTGCGTTGGTCACGCTGATCTGCCTCTTCGTCGCCTATCCGATTGCCAACGCAATCGTTGCCATCGGTGGTCGACTCTCGGCGATCATGCTGGCCTGCGTGCTCTTGCCGTTCTGGACGTCGCTCCTGGTGCGGACGAGTGCCTGGATCGTCATCCTGCAGAAGGAAGGTGTGGTGAACCGCCTGCTTCAGGCGCTGAACATCACGAACGCGCCGCTCGAGCTCGTATTTAACCGTACCGGCCTCTACATCGCGATGGTGCATATCCTACTGCCATTCATGGTGCTGCCGCTGGTCAGCGTCATGAAAGGCATCTCGCCGTCTTATGTCAAAGCCTCCGCTTCGCTCGGTGCCGGACCCGTCACGACGTTTCTTCGGGTCTATTTGCCGCTCACGCTGCCGGGTGTCGGCGCGGGATGCCTTCTCACCTTCATCATTTCCGCCGGCTACTACGTCACGCCCACTCTCGTCGGCGGTGCATCGGACCAGATGCTGAGCTACTTCGTGGCCTTCTATGCCAACACGACGATCAACTGGGGCATGTCCGCCGCGCTCGGCGTCCTGCTTCTGACCTGTATCCTCGCGCTCTACGGGATTGTCGGGCGGATCGTCGGCATCGGCCGCATCGTTGGAATGGAGTGAGAGATGCCTGTTGCCTTGAGACGCGTACAGATAGCCTTCTGCTGCCTCGCGATGATCTTCCTCATCGGGCCGACGATCGTGGTCATCCCGATCTCCTTCAGCTCGGCAAACTTCCTATCCTATCCGCTGCCGGGCTTTTCCCTGCAATGGTACCAGAAGATCCTGCAGCCGCAGCCCTGGATGTCGGCACTCCTCAACAGCCTGATCATCGGCGCCGGCGCGACTCTGGTGTCCACGGTGCTGGGCACGCTGGCAGCACTCGGCATGTCGCACGGCCGACTTCCGGCGCGGTCCATGATCCTGGCGGTGGTGATCTCGCCGATGATCGTGCCCGTCGTCATCAGCGGCGTCGGAATGTATTTCTTCTTCGCGAAGCTGGGCCTTGTCGCGTCCTTCCTAGGCCTCGTTCTCGCCCACGCGGTTCTGGCGGTGCCCTTCGTGCTGATCACGGTTACCGCCACGCTGAAGAACTTCGACGTGAACCTCGTTCGGGCCGCAGCAAGCCTCGGCGCGAGTCCCTTCCATGCCTTCCGTACGGTGACGCTGCCACTCATCGCGCCGGGCGTTATCTCGGGTGCGCTCTTCGCTTTCGTCTTTTCGTTCGACGAGGTCGTCGTCGCGCTCTTTATCAGCGGGCCGGGCCAGCGCACTCTACCGCGCCAGATGTTCGATGGTCTTCGGGACAATATAGATCCGTCGATCCTGGCGATGTCGACCTTGCTCGTGATCATCTCCATCGTCCTGATGGGGGGCGGGGCCTTGGCCCAGAAGCGTGCCGCCACAAACCGTTCGACTGCCAATGTATAGAGGTGAAGGAATGATCATCGTAACAGGTGCCACGCACGGGATAGGGCGGGCCTGCGTGGAGAAGCTTGCAGCGGCCGGCGCCCGGGTGGTGGCGACGGGCCGGGATGCGGAGGCGGGCAGGGCGCTCGAGGAGATTAGTCCGGGCGTCACCTTCCTGCCCGGCGATGTCAGCCGCGAAGAGGATTGCCGGCGCGTCATCGACCGTGCGCTCGACCTTGGCGGGGGCCATCTTTCGGGCCTCGTCAACAATGCCGGCATGTCGAAGCGCATTTCCTTCGCTTCCGCTACGCAGGGCGATTGGGACGAGGTGCTGGCGGTCAATGCTCGCAGCACGTTCCTTTTCATCCGCCACGCGCTGGAAGGCCTGCGGCGCGGCAGGGGATCAGTCGTCAACATCGCCAGCATCGCCGGAAAGACCGGCGAGGAGGGGCTGGCTGTTTACTGCGCCTCGAAGGCTGCCGTCATCGGCCTCACCCAAGCGCTGGCACTCGAGTTCGGCGACGAGGTGCGTTTCAATGCCGTCTGCCCTGGCCAGATCGAAACGCGCATGATGGACAAGATCATGAGTGATGCCTTGCGCAAGAAGCAGCTCGAACTGCGCATCCCCGCCAATCGCTTCGGGGCCCCGCAGGAAGTGGCGGATGTCGTCGCCTGGCTGCTGTCGGATCAGTCGACCTATGTCAACGGCACGGTTGTGACCGTGGATGGCGGGGAGACCGCCGGCCTGCGCACCCCGCGCATCGCGCAGGTCTAGGACCTCGCCGGCGCCGGTTTCACTCGGCGCCGCGTTCTTCGAAATAGCGCAGGAGACTGGGCGAGGCCCGCTGGATGTCGTTTTCGATGGCCTGGCGGGCCTTCTTCTTGTCGCCGAGCCTCAGCGCTTCGATCAGATGGTCGTGTTCCTCCGCGCCGGTATAGCCGTGCGGGATTTCCCGGTAGTAGACGTTGAGGATCGGCCCCATCGAGACCCACATGCTCTCGATCTGGCCGACCAGCATCGGCATGCGCGACAGACGGTAGACACCGAAGTGGAAGGCACGATTGGAGGAGCGCGCCTCCTCCAGATTGCCGGCCTTTTCATTTTTCACGAAGGCGGCGTGGAAGCTTTCGAGCTGCGTCAGATCGGCGGCGGTCACATGGTCGGTGGCGTGCTCTGCAGCCAGCCCCTCGAGTGCCATGCGGATGAGCTTGATCTGGATGTAGCGGGCGCGGCTGAGGTCAGGCACCGTGACGAACCGGCCGGAGCGCAGTTCGAGAGCCTGTTCGCTGACGAGCCGCAGGCAGGCCTCGCGCACCGGCGTGACGCTGGTCCCGAGCTGCTCTGCGAGATCCTGCATGAGGAGACGGTCGCCCGGAGCGAAGTTACCGATGATAAGGCCTTCGCGCACCTTGTTGTATATCCGGGCGGACAGGCTGCCCGCTTCGCCGGGCTGCATCTCCATAACGCTCATGGGAATTCTCCTCATCTTTTTTGCAGCTCTAGCTGAAAATGCCCGGAGCCGCCAATCGCTTATATCTTATCGCTCGCCGCGGCGGCGTGACGTCGCAAAAAGTTTCTCGCCTCTGGCGAAATTCACTTGCATGCGCTTTCTGATAACTTATAACTTATAAAATATCAAACACGGTTTCGGAGGCTACCTTGCACAATTCGCTGCGGGCGCGCGACATGGCGTACCACTTCCATTCACAGACCAACCCGCGCAGGCATGAGGCCGAGGGCCCCTTGATGATCACGGCAGGGGAGGGTTGCTACGTCATCGACGAGATGGGAAATCGCTATCTCGAGGGCATGGGAGGCCTCTGGTGCGCCTCGCTCGGCTTTCGCAACGAGCGCCTTGCCGACGTTGCGGCAAGCCAGATGCGCAGGCTCGCCACCTATCACACCTTCAATCACCGCTCGAACGACCCGACGGTGGATGTCGTCGAGCAGATCGCGACGCTTTCCCCCATTCCGGGGAGCAAGGTCTTCCTCGTGAATTCCGGCTCGGAAGCCAACGACACGATGATCAAGCTTGCCTGGTACTACAATGTCGCGCGTGGCAAGCCTGGCAAGCGCAAGATCATCAGCCGCAAGGGCGCCTTTCACGGCAGCACCGTCATGGGGGCGGCCCTCGGCGGGCTTCCACACATGCATGAGAGCTTCAACATGCCCGGCCTCAACGTGATCTACACGGAGAAGCCGCACTACTACCGCAACGCCCTGCCGGATGAGAGCGAGGAGGCTTATTGTGTCCGGCTGATTGCCGCGCTGGAGGCCCTGATAGAGGCGGAAGGGCCGGAAACCATCGCCGCGATGATCGCCGAGCCGATCATGGGGGCGGGCGGCGTCGTCACGCCGCCGGCGGGATACTTCCCGGCGCTGCGACAGCTTCTGACGAAGCATGACATCCTGCTTCTTGCGGACGAGGTCGTCTCCGGTTTCGGGCGAACCGGAAAGTGGTTCGGGTCCGAGGCGCTCGGCTTCGTTCCGGACATGATGTCGGTCGCCAAGGGCCTGTCCTCCGGCTACCTGCCCATCGCCGCGGCGGTGATCGGCGATCATGTCTACCAGGCCATTGCCGGCGAAGCCGATCGAATCGGCGTCTTCGGCCATGGCTTCACCTATTCCGGCCATCCGGTCACCGCTGCGGTGGCGGCCGATGTGCTGCGCATCTACCAGGAAATGGATGCGCCGGGCCGAGCCGCCGAACTTGGCCGCCGTCTGTTCGCCGCGCTCGACGCGCGCATTGCCCGTTATTCCCTTGTCGGAGAGATCAGGGGAACCGGCTTCCTTGCCGGCATCGAGCTGGTGGCCGACAAGTCGCGCCGTGCGCCCTTCGATCCCGCTCTGAAGGTCGGCACTCTGGTCGAACAGCGCTGCCGGGCGCATGGCGTCATGATCCGCAACATGGGCGACGTTATTTCCATATGCCCGCCCTTCGTCATGACGCCCGAGGAAGTCGACCAGCTTGTCGACGGCATAGCGGCGGCGCTTGACGATGTCGCCGACCGGCTTGCAGCGTGAGGGCGTGACGATGGACGATTTTGTCAATCTGGACCTCACCGCGCAGGCGGATCTTGTGAAGTCGGGGAAGGCCACCGCCTGGGAGCTGGTCGAGGCGGCAATCCGGCGTGCCAAAAAGGTGAACCCCACGATCAACGCGATCATCGCGCCACTCTATGACGAAGGGCGCGCGGAAGCGGCGCAGGCGGCCACAGACAGCCTTTTCGCCGGGGCCCCGTTCCTGGTGAAGGACCTTTACTGCCACATGAGCGGCGTGCCCACCACCGGGGCCTCCCGGTTGACCCGGAGCTTCGTGCCCGCCCGAGACAGCGAGCTGATGCGCCGCTACCGCGCGGCCGGCCTCAGCACGTTCGGCAAGACCAACCTGTGTGAATTCGGAACGCTTGGCACAACCGAGCCGAAGCTGTTCGGACCGACGCGCAATCCCTGGAACGTCGGTCGGTCCAGCGGCGGTTCGAGCGGCGGCGCCGGCGCGGCGGTGGCGGCGGGCATCGTGCCGGCGGCGCATGGCGGTGACGGGGCGGGCTCGATCCGCATTCCCGCATCCTGCTGTGGCGTGTTCGGGCTGAAACCCTCCCGCGGACGCATCACGCTGGGGCCGGATCTCGGCGACAGCACGGGCGGGATCGTGAACGAACATGTCCTGTCCCGCAGCGTGCGCGACAGCGCCGCACTCCTCGACGCGACACAGGGTTCGATGCCCGGCGATCCCTACGCCGCGCCTCCCCCTTCGGGCGGTTATGCCGATGCGATCCGGATGAAGCCGCGCCGCCTGCGCATCGGCTTCACGACGGCCTCGCTGCTCGGCACCGCGGTCGATCCCGACTGCGTGGCGGCGACGACCGACGTGGCGCGCCTTTGCGAAAGTCTCGGCCACGAGGTCGTGGAATGCGCGCCGTCGATCGACGGGGAAACCTACCGCACCCTGTACAAGCGCTTCTGGGCGATGACCGCGACACGCGCGATCACCGCGCTGGCGCGAAGCCGCGGCGAGGACCCGTCTGGGCTCGTGGCCGAGGTGGAGAGCTTCAATCAGTATCTCTACGGCGTCGGTTCTCGGATCTCGGCGGCCGACTATCTCGTCGATCTCAACTGGTTCCATACGACGGGCAGGACGCTGGCGAATTTCCTGTTCGACGTCGATGTCTGGCTGACCCCGACACTCGGCACGCCGCCGCCGGTACTCGGCCACTTCGATGCCGACAGGCATGGCGGCGAGGCGGTCATGGAGCGCTTCCTCGAGTTTCTCGCCTTCACGACCTTTGCCAACATGGTTGGCTTGCCGGCAATGAGCGTGCCGCTCTACTGGACAGCCGGCGGCCTGCCTGTCGGCACGCAGTTCACCGGCCGGTTCGACGACGAGGCGACATTGCTTCAACTCGCGGCGCAACTGGAAGAGGCGCGGCCCTGGGCGCAGCGCCGACCCGCGGTCCACGCGGCTGAATGACAGATAAAAAGGGGAACCAAAATGTCATCCTCCAACTACGTCGAATTCCTCAACATCGACAAGAGCTACGACGGCCGCAGCCTCGTGGTCGACGATCTCAACCTCACCATCGCGAAGGGTGAGTTCCTGACCATGCTTGGGCCGTCCGGCTCTGGAAAGACGACGAGCCTGATGATGCTCGCGGGCTTCGAGGCGCCAAGCTCCGGCAGTATCCGGATCGACGGACGATCGCTGGAAGCCATGCCGCCACACCGAAGAAACATAGGCATGGTGTTTCAGAACTATGCGCTCTTTCCCCATCTGACGGTCGCTGAAAACTTAGACTACCCATTGCGGGTGCGTAAGGTCGCCAGGCAGGAGCGGAACGCCCGCGTTCGAAGGGCGCTGGAAATGGTCCAGATGGGGGCGATGGGCGGGAGGAAGCCCGCGCAACTGTCGGGCGGGCAGCAGCAGCGCATCGCGCTTGCCCGCGCAATCATCTTTGAGCCGGATGTGGTGTTGATGGACGAACCGCTCGGCGCCCTCGACAAGAACCTGCGTGAACATCTCCAGCTCGAGATCAAGCATCTCCACGAGCGCCTCGGCATAACCGTCGTCTATGTCACGCACGACCAGTCCGAGGCGCTGACCATGTCCGACCGCGTCGCCGTGTTCAACGCCGGCAAGATCGAGCAGCTTGCGCCGCCGAGTGAACTCTACGAACGCCCCTCCACGGCCTTCGTCGCCGGCTTCATCGGAGAAAACAACCGGTTCATGGGCGAGATCGTCGGCGGGAGCGCGGGCGAATACGGCGTTCGCATGGCGGACGGGCAGGTCATCAGCGTCTCCAGCAGCGCGGCCTTTTCGAAGGGCCAGTCCGTCATCGTGTCCCTGCGCCCGGAGCGCCTCTATCTTGAACATGCCGCCGCCTGCAGCAATAGCTTCTCCGGGACCGTCGCCGAGGTCATCTATCTCGGGGATCATCGCCGGGTCCATGTCCGTTTCGGGGACAATGCGACGCTCGTCGCCAAAATTCCCAATGCGGGCACGGGCGTGGATGTCACACCCTTGCAGGCCATTTCGCTCGGCTGGAACAGCCGCGATGCCGTACTGATCCCGGCCTGACATGAAGGCGGTCTATTCCGGCCTGCATCGGTTGCACAATCCCGGCTCCGTCGTCGAAGGGGGCGTTGCCCGGCGGAGCCGGGACGTGCCCGATCGTCTCGACGCGTTGTTGCGGGCGGCGCGGCGTGCCGGGTTCGAGGTTGTCGATGCCGTCGATCACGGGATGGCGCCGCTCGCTGCCGTCCATACGGGTCGTTATCTCAGCTTTCTCTCGTCCGCGGGATGCGGAGACGGGTGTTCCGGGTGGCTCGCGCCGGCTGTCTTCGAAACCCGTCCCGAAATGTACAGACCGGATTGGTCGCGGATTGCCAAGGCGGGTTACCATCTGCGCGACCAACTGACGCCGCTCGGCGAGGGGACATGGCAGGCCGCCTATTGGGCTGCACAGGCGGCACTCACCGCAGCGTCGCTTATCAGCGCAGGAGAGCGGATCACCTATGCCTTGTGCCGGCCGTCGGGTCACCATGCTGGACGGGATTTCGGCGGCGGTGCGACTTACCTGAACAATTCTGCGATAGCGGCGCGGGCGCTTTCGGCCACACTCGGGCGGATAAGCCTCATCGATATCGATGTCCATCACGGCAATGGGACACAGGACATATTCTGGGAGGATCCGCTCGTCTTCTTCGCCTCCCTGCACAGGAGCCCCGCAGACTATTATCCGCACCTAGCCGGCTTTTCCGACGAGACAGGGGGACGATCGGCCCCGGGCCTCACTCTGAACCATCCGCTTTCGGCAGAAACGGGCGACGTGGCCTATATCGCGGCGTTCAGCACGTGCCTTGAAGCGGCACTTTCCCACAGGCCAGAGGTCCTGATCATCTCCCTCGGCTTCGATGCGCTGGCAAGCGACCCGGCGCGAGGCCTTCAGCTCACCGTCGAGGCATTCAGGAAGATCGGGGAAATACTTGGAAGGCTCGATCTGCCGGTGCTGTTGATCCAAGAAGGTGGATACGATCTGATGAGCCTCGAAAAAGCTGTTACGACGTTCTTGCTTGCACTTGCACAGCCGCCGAATGATCCGGCCTGCTCCTGAGAGGCTCCCTCGGGTCAGCAGGTTTGGCGCGATCAGTGTCAACGTGGGGAAATAGGTCCGATTACGGCTGCCATCACGCGTGAGCAGCGGGAATCCGCCGACGGCCGCATGGGCGCCGATGAAGAAGTCGGGGAATACCCCGGTTCTTATTTCCTTCGCTTTGCGATATCGGGCGAAAACTATGCCCAAGCGGAATTCCAGGCACTGGCCATGACGGCTGTGGTCGGCGTTGAGGAAATCCGGCTATACGACATCGATCCGCGTGTCACTGAAAAGACCTTGTCGAACCTGTACGGTTCCGACCTGACGGTCACAGCTTCCACAAGGGCCCAAGATGCGATCATCGTTGATCTGGACGACCCGCGCGACCTGTTAGGCAGGCTGCGGCGATTACTATGAAAAATGCTGATGCTGGCCCGGGGCGTAGAGCGAGAATTGCGCGCTGCTCCTCTCAACGTGGCGATGGGCCTCCGACGTGAGGGAGGGACCAGAGATCATGGAATGTACCTTCTGGGCCAAAATGATCGCATAATGTATCGACTGGAAGGGGCCTCAGCCGTATCGTTTCTTCTCATCGTGATTACCACGACCGGGGAGAGATCGATGTCCCCAGAATTCAACGTTGAGCGCCGTCGCTTGTTGAGCGTGGCTGCCGCCGCAGCCGTCGAACTTGGCTTCGTCGACGCAGCCCATGCGGGCTCAGACAAGTCCTCCACGAAGACGAGCACCGCCACCCTAGCTGCCAGGCGCACGTCCTTTGAATCTATGAAAAGCATCAAGGCCGTCGACCTCGAAATCGGTTACGCCGAGGCTGGTGCCAGCAACGAGCCCGTGGTCCTGCTGCTGCATGGATGGCCCTACGATATTTATAGCTATGTCGACGTCGCGCCGCTGTTGGTCTCAGCCGGTTATCGGGTGATCGTGCCCTATCTGAGGGGTCACGGTACGACCCGATTCCTGTCGAAGGACACCCCACGCAACGGCCAGCAATCCGCCTTGGCCGTCGACATGGTTGCGTTCCTCGATGCGCTCGGCGTCGAAAACGCAATCGTCGGCGGCTATGATTGGGGTGCGCGTACGGCAAACATCATGGCCGCCCTGTGGCCGGATCGTTGTAAGGCGATGGTGTCGGTGAGCGGCTATCTCATCGGCAGCCAAGAGATGAACAAGAAGCCTCTTCCACCAAAGGCCGAGCTCGCCTGGTGGTATCAATTCTATTTCGCCACCGAGCGCGGCCGGCTCGGCTACCAGGACAATACGCGCGACTTCGTTCGTCTGATCTGGGAGACCGCCTCGCCGACCTGGCAATTCGACGACGCGATCTTCGCGCGTTCGGCCACGGCGTTCGAAAACCCGGACCATGTCGATATCACCGTCCATAATTATCGCTGGCGGCTGGGCCTGGTCGAAGGCGAATCCCGCTTCGACGCATTCGAAGAAATACTTGCCAAGAGCCCGGTGATCACGATCCCGACGATTACCCTCGAAGGCGATCAGAATGCCGCGCCGCATCCCGAGCCTAAAGCTTATGCCGGCATGTTTTCCGGCAAGTATCAGCATCGCAACATCACCGGCGGCATCGGCCACAACCTGCCGCAGGAAGCGCCGGAAGATTTCGCGCAGGCGATCATCGACGTCGACCGGCTGTGAAAGCGATGGCGTATTGATGCACCGCGCTGCCGGCAATGTCGGCGCCTATGCGGTGCAGTTTGCCCGCAAGGCGGGCTGAAGGTTATGCCACGGCTGGTGCCGCTGACATCGAGACGGTGCGGTCGTTGGCGCACGTATCGTCGTGGATTTCCACAAAGAGTGCTCGGCGGATTATGCGCGCGAGTGGATGCCGTGATCTTGCAAGCATCGGATCTTCCGATGTCTGCCCGTCTTTGGTTCGCGATGTCGCCTTGGTCATCGCACAAGGAGGCGCTTATGAAGTGTCCTCTATTCACCAGCGACTGCTCAATTGTCGCGGAGACCTTGTTTGTGGACTTCGATCTCTGCCAATGAAATCGGATCGTAGATTTCCCCAGGCCTCTGCCCGGCGAGCACGTACATCGCGTCCTTCTTGGTCATCATGAATATCTCGTCGCCGGCAACGATCTTGAATATCGGATTTGGAATACCGTCGACCGGCTCACATGGCTGGATGATGCAGCCGGTGAAATCCGGTCTCACCCGGCTGAGGGCAAGGTCGGCGGCCATTGCAAGTGGTTCTCCCTCGGCGAACGACAGCATTTGATCAATATCCGTTGTGCCCGCGAACCCGATGAGCGCGGCAGCCTTCCAGGTTACTCCCTCGCCACCAAGTTGGAGAGCGTAGAGGCGAACCCCCGAGCTGTCGCAAACAGCGCCCCGCAATCCGAAGCTTGTTTGAACGATCCAGGCCTCCAGATGGCGCCCGTCGACCTCGATCGTCTCCCGGTTTCTGCCCTCGAACAGAGTTTCGTTCGCCGCGTCGACCGCCATTCCGATGGCGAGGTGTACATCGTCGGACAACACCTGCTGGAAAGCGCCAACACGCGTTTCTGAAAGTCGATGCAAGCGGCGGGCGTTTGCCCGTGCACACTCGTTCCATGCCTTGCGAAGCTCTGCCGGCTCGACAAGCCTGAGGCCCGACCAACTCCTGATCCAGGTCGCGGCACGAGGTGCCACGGGACTCTCCACTTGTTGCCGGTTGAATGCTTCGTCCAGAATGTCCAGCGCAGGGTCCCTGCCTCCCTTGAAGCCGGTCTGTGCGGACGCCTTGTCGGGATTGGCTGCCGTCCATACGGTCAGTTCCCGCATCAGGTTCGCCTGACCGGTGGCCCCCATGGCTGCCAGACCGGCTTCCGCATTCGCGAAAATCATCTGCCACCTTGTCCCGCAGTTGTGAACGAATTGGCTATGGCCGCCATTGTTGATCTGAGCGACGTAGAAGTCTGCGTGATACAATTGAACGAGATGAGGGGGCAACTCTTCCTGCCGATATAAGCCGTCTGTGAAGAGGTAATTGACGAAATCCACGATCGTCGCAATGAGCTCGAGATCCGCATCATTAGGGTCAGCGATAGTGTCCCGGGGAACAGGAACGGAAAAGGCGGCCACCGGTGGACTTTTGCGTTTTCCAAACACCATTTCAATCTCCGCAGCTTTCCGGAATTCTTTCGTTCAGAGCTTCGCAATTCACGGGGTGACGATCACATCGACTACAGGCTTTGGCTATGGAAACCGTAAATATCGCGGCTCAGATCCGGCGGAACATGGCGAAGTGCCGCGTCGCTTCGGGTTGTTCTCCATTGCTCAGAAGTCCGTCGCGCAGACCGACGATCAATCGGCTTCGCTCCCAGACACCGGACATTGCGGTGAAGCGCTTAAGTAGTCCTTGCGAAGACGAACGGTCATTTCAGCATTGGCCTCCGCGATCATTTTACACCCACAGGTTTAACGGTTGTTGAAACCGTTTCCCGCTATAGAAGGCTGTCAAGCGGGAGGCTGCAATGCTCAAAGTCGAAAGGATTTCGGACTGTCTGCGCGTTAGCGGGCATCCGCGGGCATCCGAATGGCTTCACCTGCCCGATGAGGCTCCTGAAGGCGGATTTGGTGTTGCGGGTCCCGACCACATCTGGACGTGCAATCGCGCGGGTCTGTTCCGCCTGCATAGTGTGCTGCAGCAAAGCATCCACGCAGAAATCGATCTGGAGACACCACTCTCACGAAGCCTGCGGCTGTCGAGCCGGGGCGGGCGGTATCTGTATCTGCTGCAACCGCTAGGCAGTTCAATCAAGGCGGAAAGCCGCCGGCTCATCGTCATCGACATCCCGGCCGGCCGTGTTGAGGCAATCCATGACGGTCTGCCGGGCTTTGCCGGCGAGATAACCGAACGCGAAGACGGCAGGTTGCTGATCGATTTCATCGACGGGTCCAGTGGGACGCCACGCAGCATGGTCATGCTTCTGGACCCCCTGACTGGTGACCGGGAGCAGTCTTTCGTTGCGACGCCGCGAATGACGCCCGGCAAACTCAACGTGCTCTTCATGAGCCGAAGCCCGGATGGCCGGTATTGGATCAAGTTCGACCATGCGCGGCTTCCCCGCCATCTGGAACCGGCAAGCAGCATCGGCAAGGTGTTCGGCAGGAAAGGCGGTGAGCCGCGCTACGGCCTGTCCCTCCAGATATGGGAAGCCTTCCCGATGCGCTTGTTGCGGCGGGTGACCGCCGTGTGGCTTAAGGCAGTGGAACTTCCGGACGAGACACATCTCTGTGCGACGCCGGTAAAGCCGCCGGCCGCGGATGCGCCCCATCCCATGACCGCCCGGCGCGCGATCTGGGAGGCGATCTCGACGACGCTCGCGGCCTTCGACGGCGACCCGCTGGAAGACGCCCCGCCCCGAGAGGCCTATCCGGCGGAATTCGCAGATGACGACAGGATGTGGAAGAGGATCGTCGACAACTACGGCGAACTTCCCAAATCCTTGCGCGTAGTTGGGTGGCAGCCGGATGGGGCTGCGTTCTGGGTGGATACGGGCAATTTTCTCACCTGCGTCGGCCTCGACGGCACGATCTCGCCCCGGCTGTTTCTTGACCGGCACGGCGTTAACACCTTGGGCCTCGTCTGCCCGATCGCAGAGCGGTACAAGCAACTCGAGCCGCTTCCTAACCGCAAGGCGCGGGCAATCTACGAAACGGGCACTGCGATCTTCGACGGCCGGCTTCACACCGACCCATATGCGATCGTCTCGATCCCTACATCTCACGATCAGTGGCAGGCGCCGGATCTCAGCGTCCCTGCGCGCGTGCAGGAGGCAGCAACGCTCTGCAAGGTCCATACACTGGAGCGGGTACGCAACCGGATCACTATCCCGGTCGCCGACTGGTCGGAGGCTGGTCGCATCGACGCCATCAATGCTCTTGCTGCGGAGATGACCGGCGAAATCTACCGTATGGCAGTCGACCGTGAAATCCAGGTATCGTTCGTCGCGAACGACAGGACCGTCAGCGAGTTCGATTTCTTTGCGGACGTTCCCACACATTGCCCGACTGCCGTCCCGGCACTGCGACAGCTGGTCGGTGGTTTCGTGGAGGCCAGCCAACCCGACCGCTTCCTGTTCTCGGTGGCGACGGACGGCGTCGGGCTGCTGTCAAGCGCCGTCCACGCCTTGGGATGCATGGATCGTACGGCACTTCCCCTGATCAAGGACTACGGCCGACTGGTGGATCCCGGACATGAATACGTCTTTGCGGGCACGACCGTTCCGGCCATTGCGAAGGCGCACGGTTGGACTGCCGACATTGTCGACTTCGTCTTCTGGGTTATCGCCCGCGACTTCTACAACACCAGGCAGGACCATCGGACGGCCTGGCGCGAGCTGGGTCTGCGAAATGCCGTCAGCAGGCAGGACCCGGGCGCGTTCGCACGACACATCTTGTTCGCGATCGCTGATCTAATGCAAACCGCCCGGCCGCCAACCCGTTACGGCACGACCGGCATGGATCGATTTGCGCAACACGTGTCTGATCCAGACGATCTGTGGACGAGCGAATTCCTCCGAAGATTGAGAGAGTACGGTCCGATCGTGCGGAAGCGTTCAGAACCCGGTCGATGAGGGGGAAGCGGCGGCATTGAAAGGGCCGGAGCGATATCGGCAGCGCATCGCCGAGCGCGTCGAGTTGTTGCTCGGTGTTTTCGCGACGTCGCTTTGCAAACGGGTTCTGTGTTCGTATCGCCTTCAAGGCGAGGGATAGGAGACATCCGTGCGGCCGGCTTCCCGTCGTCGCGTGGAGAGTTCGCGTTGCTACCTATGATATGAACGCCCGAGGAGCGTCAGGAGCGGATACTTGGCCAGTGTGCCCGAGTGTCTCAATTGGGGCCGAGAGCAGACCGGAAGCTTCGGGCAGCGAACCTTCAAGAGCCGACATTCGGGTTGGCGTGGGCACCGTCGCAAGTTGACCCCAGCGAACCGTCTCAGACGGCCCGCTTCAGCTCAAATGCAGCCTCCGATCCACGCCGTCCCCAAGCCTGAACCTCGGCTGGGTCACGCACGGGGATCGGTCGGTGTTCAGCAGATCGGTGAAGCTCAGTCCACCCGCTTCACCGGCGGCGGCCCCCAGGTGCCGTTCGTTGCCTCGACCATGGGCCAGTAGAGACGCAGATTCATGGTGAAGGAGCCGTTCTTCGGAGCCGGTAGCCAATTGGTTTCCTTGTCCTTGCCTGGCGATTCCCGCTGGATGTAGAGGTCGAGCGAGCCGTCGGCATTGAAGGCCAGCGCGTCGCGGTCGCCGATCGCATAGCGGTCGATCGGATTGGCGGTGAAGAGTTGGCGCTCGTCATACATCGTCAGCGACCAGAAGCCGCGCACCGGCGGGATTTGATCTTTCTCGAAATGCATCACGTAACGCTTGTCGCTCTCGAACGGCTGGCCGTCCGCATCCTGGAAGGCCGTGGGGTAGATCGCATCGTCGGGCACATTCGCGCCGAGCCCCCCATAGGCCACGCCTGCCCGGTGCAGATAGTCCGCCCCATAGGTGCCGATGGCGGTGAGGTTGGTGCGCCAGCCATTCTGCGAGACACCTGCGTTCTGCCATGCTGCCCTGATCGACGGCTGTGCCGCCGCAGGAGCAGCATTCAGCGCATCCTGGATTTCCTTGGACTTGTCTGCGAGCGAGAAGCTTTCGCCCGGCACTATGCCAATCCGCTTCATCCGGTCGAGGATCGGATAGTCGTTGGCATGCGGCGGATGCTGCTTCAGCAGTTCCGCAAACAGCGTGAAGAAGGTAGCGCCGTCCATATTGTCCACTTGCTCGGGCGGCGAGCTCATATCCTGCTTTGGATCGACCCCGCTTTTCGGCGGCGTGTGGGGTTTGCCGTAGGCGCTCAACGGCACGGCCTTCATTTCGTTCTGGAATTGGTGCACGGCCTCGTAGTCGGCCTTGCCGTTGGTCTGCACGCGCCCGCCGATCCAGCCGCCGGCCGTCGGACTGTCATAGCGGGTCACGCCTGGTGGCAGCTCACCCGTCCAGCCCGGGCCTACAATGGCGAAGGTCTGCGGCCCGCTGCCCGTGGTGCGCGAGCCGGGAACGGCGAATACGTCCGACCATTTGTCGAGCATGGGCAGCAGGTAGTAGCGCTTGCCGGAATCCGGCACGGTGACGATGAGCGGTTCCTTCGACACGTCGTAGACCAGCGAGGAATAGAGAGTGTCGGCATTCGGCCGCACGACGATCGTAAAGGAGGGATCGGGGAAGGCCCGCGCGTGCCCGAACTGGTTGACAGGCGCGTCGGTGTTACCGGGTGGCTCGGCGACATTCGTCGAGACGCGGCCGCTCACCTCCATGAGGACGAGCGGGTAGGCATAGATATACGCTTCTCGCGCGATCTCCCGGGCTGCGTCCGGCGAAACCGCCTGCTGCGCAAAGGCGGCCGGCGCTCCGAGCGTCATCAACGCGCATGCGGCGATAAGTGTTTTCCTCAATTGTACCTCCTGTGGGGAAACTCGACTCTTCGCTAAGAAAGTGGCGTCTCAATTCACGCGCTTGAAGGGCGGTGGGGTCCAGCTTCCGTCGAGAACCTCCTGCCGCGGAGAATAGATGCGCATCGTCGGCTGGAACTCGTCCTTCGGTGCCGGCAGCCAGTTCGCTTCCTTGTCCGCTCCGGGCGAGTCCGCCTGGAGATAGATGTCGAGCGATCCGTCGGCGTTGTAGGTGAGATTGTCGCGGTCGCCGATGGCAAAGCGGTTGATCGGGTTCGGGACCTGGAATCCTTCCTTGTCGTACATCGTGATGGACCAGAAGGCGTTGGCCGGCGGCGTCTGCCCCTTGTCGAAATGAAGCACGTATTTGTTAGCGCCGCTGAGCGGCTTGCCTTCGCCGTCGATAAATGCCGTAGGATAGACAGCGTCCTCGGCAAGGTTGGCCCCAAGACCACCCAGAGCGATCAGCGTGCGCCATTGATAGGCGGTTCCGTAAGCGCCCATATGCTCCCTGCCGATGTTCCAGCCGTTTTCGGCCGGGGTCATGGTGAGCATCCTTACCGGCAATGCGGCGAGCGTTTCCTTTGCCGCCTTATTGACGATGTCCCTGGTCTGAGGGGCGAGCTTGGCGGCGTCGAAGGGCTTGCCCGGCTCCACCCCGAGCTGGCGGAGGCGCAGCAGGATCGGATAGTCGTTCGGGTGCGGCGGGTACTTGACCATGAGATCAGCGAGTCGCGTCAGCATTGCGACGCCGTCGAGGCTGTTCACCTGGACCAGCGGCGGCGTGGTGTTGTCGACTGACGCATCGACGGGCATGTTCTTGGGCGGCGCGTAGTCTTTGCCCCACTGCGAAAGCGGCGTCAGCCTGTAGCCGTCCTGCACCTTGTGGACGGCGTCGTAGTCCGCCGGACCATTGGTCTGCGTGCGACCGATTATCCAGATCGCCGAGGTCGGCGCGGTGATCTTCACAACGCCGTCTGGCAGTGTTCCCGTCCATCCCGGAGCGACAATCGCATATGTGCCGGCTTCATTGCCGGTCGTGCGGGTACCGACGACGGCAAAGACGTCGGTCCACATATCGAGCATCGGAAGCAGATAGTAGCGGCCTTCGGTATCCGGCACCGAGAGGATGACCGGTTCGCGGGAGAGGTCGAGCCAAGCGAACGAATAGAGCGTGTCGAAATTGAACCGCACCACATCCTTCTCATCAGCCTTCGGATAGGCCCGCGCATGCGCGAACTGATTGACCGGTGCCCGCATGTTGACTGTGGCGTCATCCGGCACGTTGGTCGCCTGGCGCATGGTCACGTCCATGCTGACGGTCGGGTAGGCGTAGAGATAGGTTTCTCTTGCGATTGCGTAGGTTTCCTCGGGCGTCAGCGCGACCTCGGCGGTTTGCGCCCCGGCAATTCCTTGCAGGCCAACGCAGAGCCCGAAAACGAGCAGTGCCTTCTGGCAGGTTTTTGTGATGGTAGGCCGCATCATTGTCTTTCCTTTTTCACTGACCCTGAGGCCCTGAGGCAAGGTCGCGCGCACCAACTGGGTTTTTGCCCGCGGTACGCTTTCCACGGCCTTGGCCGAAGTGGTGTGGCAGGGCGCAAAACGAGTGATTGCCGTTGCTGCTAGCGTAGAACAATGAAAAGTTGTATTTGTCCCGAATCGGACAAAAGATGAGCTTTTTTTGTGGCACGTATCACGAGGATGAACGCCAATCGGCTCATGAGCGAGCGCGGCTGGCTGCCGCTGTTGCCGGAGGCGTTCCGGGCCGAGGTCTTGCGGCGTTCCGTACTGCAGCATTTCGCTCCCGGCCAGCCCGTATTCCATCTCGGCGATCCGCCCGGCGGCATCTACGGGCTCGTCGCAGGCACTGTCAGCGTCAGCCTTGCGCCATCAGGCGCTTCTCCTCGCCTTATCCTCCTCGGGGTTCCTGGTCATTGGACCGGTGAAGCCTGCTTCCTCACCCGAAAACCGCGGCGGGGCGAGCTTCGGGCCGTCACAGAAACGACGCTGATGCATCTTCCCCTAGATGCGATCGACCAGATGGCCCCGCGCGACCCGCAAGTGGTGCATCACGTGGCGCTCATCCTGATGATGAGCGTCGAGTTCCTGTTTCGCGTGATCCATGATCTGCAGAAGCCCGAGGCGGACCGGCGGGTCGCCTCTGTGCTTCAGCGTACGACGTGGATCGGTGAAGAAACCCCGATTCCGCTGACCCAGAGCGAGTTGGGCGTTATGGCCAATGCGTCACGCAAGCAGGTGAATGCCGCCCTCAAGCGCTTCTCGAAGGCTGGATGGGTGACGAACGCCTATCGCTCCATCATGATTGCCGACCCCGGAGCGCTACGTCGCTTCGCCGAGGGAGACGAAGCGGATTAGTGACGTGCCGGCTGAGGCCCACTGGCGATGAGATGCGTCGGGGCCGATGATGTCCCGCAGCGGATGGACTTGTTCGTCCGACGGCCTGCTCTTCTCCTACTCGTGAACAGGTATTTCCGGGTCAAAAGGTCAACGACCTGGTGCGCTGAGCTCCGCTTCTGGCGCGACCACGACCTCCAGAATGGTCCCCGCGATGTCTGCTTCCAGGCGGAGGCAAAGTGTGCCGCAACGGCCGACATGACGGCGCAAAGCGGTCGTTCTTTGGAATTGAGAAAGCTAAATCGACGCGTGCAGCCTCACTATGAGCGGGGCTGCACGTGCTCATATCTCAGTGTGCTCCGCGCGTTCCAGTGCATCCTCAATGTCCACGCCAAGATACTTGACGCCAGCCTCGCGGGATATATTCGAGCCGGGTGAGGATCAGTCTCCGAGTTACCTTATGATGCATGGTCCACGTCGGATTGGCCTAGCTCATCTAGCCTACGGAATGCTTGGATAAACAGTCGAGCCCGTTTCGATGGCTAATCGATCAGTTCCAGCAGTTTCGCATAGCGTGGATGGCTTCGGATGGGATCAAAATCCGAATCGTTCTTGAACCAGGATTTCATATGAGGCCCAACCTTTTGCAGGTAGGGTTCCAGCAGGTCGATTGCGTGATCTGGCTCGCCGAGCAGCGAATAGACGCAGGCAACGTTGTACAGCGCATTGTTGTCGTCGGCATCGATCGCCAGAGCGCGATCTGCCCACTCCTTGGCCCGCTCATGCTGGCCAAGAGCAATGAGGGCGATGGCGCCGAGTTGGGCGGGATCGGAATTTTCGGGATGCTGCCTGAGGGCGCGTTCCGCCCGCTCGAGCCCCACGGCGGCCAGCTTGGCCTCCTCGTCGTGTCGACCGAGCGAGTGCAAGGCGTTCATGACCAGGAGCGGCGATCGATAGTCGTCGGGGTTGATGTCGGCGCAGCGTTCGTAGAGTTCGACCGCTTTTTCAAGATCGCCTTCTGCAAACGAGTGTCGGGCATAGAAGTAATGGCCTTCATAGGAATTCGGATCCAACGCGATCGCGCGTTCGAATTCGGCGACCGCGTCGCCGTGCCGGCCGTTTGTCGACAGCGCAAGGCCGTGCGAGGCATGTGCCTCGGCGAGGCTGGGATCAAGCGCCAGCGCCTTGGCGCAGGTCGCCAACAGCGCCTCGAGCGAGATCTCCGCACCGTGCCAGGCATGCAGGGCCGAATCGCAATCGGCGATCCCGGCATAGGCGCGCGCATAGTTGGGATCCAGATCAGCCGCCCTGGCGAAGAGGCGTCGCGCCAGTTGCAGCGATCCTTTGGTGCGCGTGTGGAAAAACTCGCGGCCTCTGAGATAGTTGGTATAGGCTTCGACATTCGCGGTCGGCGCCTGTCCAATCGCCTTCTTTTCTTCCGGCAGCAGTTTTACCTTGAGTTGCTCGACGATTGTGTGCGTGATTTCGTCCTGGATCGCAAAGATGTCGGTGAGGTCGCGGTCGTAGCGATCGGCCCAGAGGTGCGTTCCATCCTTGCCGTCGATAAGCTGCGCAGTGATCCGCACGCGTTGTCCGGCTTTGCGCACGCTTCCTTCAAGTACAGTAGCGACATGGAAACGCCGGCATACGTCCTGTATGTCGACCAACTTGCCCTTGTAAGTGAACGCGGAGTTGCGGGCGATGACCGAGAGCCCGGAAATCTTCGACAGGTCGGTGATGATGTCCTCCGTAATGCCGTCGGAGAAATATTCCTGCTCCGGATCGCCACTCATGTTGTCGAAGGGCAGCACGGCGATCGAAGGCTTTTCCTTTGCCAGCGCTGCCTTGGGCGCCGCGCCGGTTGCTACGCCCTGCGGCGGGGTGCGCTGGAAGAGGTCAACGTTATAGACCCGCACTGGCCGGTCGATGTTCTTCAGCGTCTGCTCGCCCCTGTCCTCGAAGGCGAGGTCGAGCCGGTTGCCGACATTGTCGCGAACGGAGCCGGACACGGCGATGCCGCCCGGCTGGGCAATGCTCTCGATGCGCGCGGCAATGTTGACACCGTCGCCGTAGATGTCGTTGTCTTCGAAGATGATGTCGCCGAGATGAATGCCGATGCGAAATTCGATGCGGCGGTCATCGGGCACGTCGACGTTGCGCTCGCGCATCCTGCGCTGGATGTCTGCAGCGCAGGCGACTGCATTCACCACGCTCGGGAATTCGACCAGCATGCCGTCGCCGGTGACCTTGACGATGCGCCCCTGATGCTCGTTGATCTTGGCGTCCGCCATCTCGCGGCGGTGCGTCTTCAGCGCTGCGAGTGTCCCCGCCTCGTCGAGGCCCATAAGGCGGCTGTAACCGACGACGTCGGCGGCCAATATTGCGGTCAGGCGGCGTTCCATGATTGGTGGGGCTACTGACTCCGGAACTGTATCTTAGCAGTTTTCTACGTTGAAAATTCTCTTTTTCGTCGGCCAACAGTCGCCCGGCTGCATGGCAGCCTCCGTGGCGCGACTGGAGGACGGCGAGGATCGACAGAGAGCAATCGCCATAACTGCCGACAGGGCAAACCAAATACGCCTCAGCAGCAGTGCAACAGCGACCTTAACACCCGATCGTGCGCTACAGTTGAATTTCGCGGTGTTCCTTGAGCACAGACAAAAGCGATTGTGTCCGCTTTCGGAGCTCGGCAAAACTGGCTTTAACGTCCGAAATGGGGGCGCAATACTGCCGTTCACAGACTTAAGCGGGGGCGTCGCCTTACAGGCGGACAGAATCGCGCTCCCCACGAGTCCTGCACGGCTTGTTGCTGTGATGTTCACTTTTGGGAGATCCTAACTGAAGTGCAACACGCCGGTTTTCAGGGTAGGGGTTCAGCCTCCCTCTTGCAAATGTGCCCGAAACACTTCGGCCGGTGTTCTGTAGTCGAGGCACTTTCTCGGCTGGTCGTTGAGATGGCGAGCAAGCTGGATGAGCTTGCGTTGCGACACGCCTGCAAGGTCGGTATCGCCTGGCATGAAGCGGCGGATGCGCTTGTTGGCGTTCTCCACCGCGCCTTTCTGCCAC
>NZ_JACVAS010000018.1:0-88296 GCF_014852025.1 Ensifer sp. ENS10 | reverse complement strand
ATGGCGTCAATCCGCTCGACTGGCTCTCGCAGACCTTGACCCGCATCGCTCAAGGCTGGCCCGCATCCGAAATCGAAGCCCTCATGCCCTGGAACTTCAGGTCAGACGCCGTCAGCTAACCGCTTACAAATCGAATAAAGATTTACGTGAATGACGGCAACGACGGCCATGCAGACTGGAAGGCAATCGTCGGACCGGTCGGTCAACGCAACACACATAGGCCTGCAATACGAAAGTAGGAACGTCGAACTCTCAAAGTGAGAGGGGCACCCAACTTGAAAGGGTCGGCAATGCGAGGGTCCGAGTCAAATCGCATAGGAAGGCACTGCCTCCTAAGCGCCCGCGAGAGAGGCTTGGACGGCCGCCGGCGATCGAATGTCAACCCAGCGACGCGACGCCGAGATGCTGTCCTCCGTCAGAGAAAGCGCGGTCCACGAGCGGCGCTCGACATAGTAATGCTTGTGCCGCAGCGTCTACCCTCTCCTGAGCGCGAGTTGAATGCCTCGAATGATCGCGCATTCGGGGACGATCCTGAGCAATAGGTGATCGCATATCTCGAAAACAGGCAATCCGTAAGCGAAGCCGCTTCAATGTGCGGCGGGGAGGAACTGTATGTGTCCTGAGATTGGTCCTATTAATGCATTTCTTTAATGGCTTATCCCGTTAGCTCCGGAACCCCCAGATATAGCGCAACTATGGGCTGTATGAATCGCGATTTTTGAAGCCGGATTGCACCTTATCTGAGTCGCAGGAGGGTGCCGAGAGGGGCTGCTATTCGGTAGCAAATGGCGCAAGCGTTAGCTTGTGGTCCCGAAGCTGCCCTTTATGGAGTCGACTTGGTTACAAAAAGCGGACCGATGATTAGCGGGCGCAACTCGCCTTGATCGGTGTAAGATTGTCCCCTTCTCCGGTGCCCGTCATAGCTGTCAGGCGGACGACTTCTCCGCAGCCCGTGTCGAACTCGAACTCGACGTAGCGAGCCGTTGCCGGGTCGAACGACATTTGCGGGCCGTGGATGAGGATGTTGCGGATTTGCCGATCCAAATCGATGATCTTGAATTCTTTAGGAGAGGAGCGTGCCCGTTGCTTGAGAAGTCTTTCCAGCCAAGGGCGGGCCTCTTCGGCTGTGTTGATTGGGCGGTAATCGCGGGTTCCTTGAACATAGGCGGCAACGCCTGCTCCAAGGACGCCGAGGAGCAGGCACGTCGTTGAGGCTGCGAGTGCGCCGCGCCGCCAGGGCCGATCCTTGATAGCGAAAAGCGTGAAACCACCACCGAGGCAAGAAGCCAGAACCAGCCAGATCGATAGGAGAATAACCAGCGGCTCTCTTGCGATCTCGTCGTCCCTGACCAAAGCGACAATAGGAAACGTCAACATTGCCAGTGCCGTCATCGCGAGGATGACGACGACAACGACGGCAGAAATGGCCACGGTCATGGCTACCGATGTCATCCAGCTCTTCATCTCTGCTGCTTGCCCCTGTTGTTTCACTCAGTACGTAGCGAATACGAATGCCGCCCGCGATTTTGCCAGGACGGGACGTGGCGGCGATTTGCGCCGATAGAGCCGCCGTTCCGGTTCGACATACTCGGGATCGAGCAATCGACGTGCGTACACTTCAGGAACGCCCTTGGCGAGGGCCTCCAGATAAGCCTGTCGCCGATCCACCTCCGTCCCATCCCGCACCTGTTCCATGAGTGACTTGAGGACAGGAGGCCTTCCGACGATGTCGCGGAGACTGGCGTGACCGACCTCGTTGCCGATGGCGACGAGACTGTCGAAGGCCGCGCGGTACTGCCGCCTACGGTTCCAGCGGAAGACGAACTCCTGGAGGTAGATGTTGAGGTAACGACGGCGGACGCCGTGGTAGACCCCCATCATCCAGCGCTTCATCAGCGAGAAGACGCGGTGTATGCGCTTGAACCATAGATGTGCAGGCAGCTTCCCGACGACCTTCGAGGCATGCTTGCGGCCGGGGATACCTTGGTAGGCCTGGTTACCGTCGGTGAAAATCGTCGTGTAGGGAGCGGTGTTTCGCAGGACGAAAGGATGCAGCGACTCCTTGCCGTTGCTGCGGATAGGCTCAAGCCGGATGCGGCCCGACCTGCCTTCGTCGCGCCATTCCACCGCGCCGATGACGTTGAGCTTGCCGATGGGGCTGCGGCCCTGACCGCCACCCGCAGGCTCGTCCTTTGTCCGGAAAGGAATGCTCGTTTCGTCGATCTCGACGATCTCGTCATATCCACCCAGCTTCTCACGGTAGGGGTTGACCATGGCGCGTCGCAGCTTGTGCAGGAGCAGCCACGCCGTCTTGTAGGAACCGATGCCGAGCTTGGCCTGGAGCTGCAGCGCGGAGATACCGTTCGAGTGCGTCGTCACAAGATGCGCCGCCAGGAACCACTGTCGCAGCGGAAGGTGCGTCTTGTGCATGATGGTGCCAGCGATGACCGAGGTCTGCTTGCGGCACGGGGTCAGCTCTTCGTGCTCGTCGGCTTTCTCGCCGCCGCATTCCCATACCCACGGCTTCGACCTCAGCTTCCAGCCCTTCGTTGAACCGCAGTGCGGACACACGAAGCCGTCGGGCCAGCGCTTCTTCGCAAGGTAGGCCGCGCACGAGTGGTCATCAGGAAATCGCAGTTGGAACTGCTCCAGCGAAAGCGGGCGGTCGTAGCGCCATCTGAAGACAGATTGGTGGGCCATTCGCCCGGATTAAACCAGGACGTGTGCCTTGGCGAGACCCTGCCGCCGGAACATCAAGATATGGTTAAACCGGAGCTAGAGGGATAAGCCGTTTTCTTTATGCCAGGTCTGCTACCGAAGCCCAGCATGCACCTACCGCAAGAGCAGATGAGCAACTTCAGCGCTTACGAAAGTATGCAAAAGACCGTTCGTATGTCGTCGTCGGGAAAGCATGTGACGCTGGGCGATCTGGAAGCTCGTTGTCGCGACCCGGTCTGGCATACTTATTAAGTCAGGCGACTTGTACGCCGCCAACCTTTGACGTTCTTTTGACCACCGATGACTGTCGTCTGGCGCGGGACTTGAAATTGTTGACGGCGTTAGCGTCTCGCCTGACTGGCGCGGGCATCCAAATTGAATTCATCAACACCGGTGTTGTGTGGGGGGACGAGGCCGCGCGGGAAGCCGAGCAAACTGCCCTCCAAAAGCTAACCGATTATTCAATGGGGAGAGGTCATGAGGAAGACTGAACCCATTCCAGAGGCATTCCATTCGCTGTTGGAGCGGATAGGCGGAACGCCGTGCGCCAAGAACGATCTGCTTCTGGTTCTAGGCGCGATCATGGAAAGCTTTGTTGATCGTGCATTCGGGGTCGATGCCGTCCAACAAGCGATGGTTATTCAACCGACCAATGCGCCATCCGCATCCACAGCCGCGGCTGACCTGAACCGTTGGAAGCGACCCGGACAACGACGTCGGGCCCGTGCGGTCCGAAACAAACAAAGAACACTTCAAATAAGAGGAGAACAAGGTCATGTCGGACAAAAACATCTTGACGGTAGGATACGCCCGCGTCTCGGGGAAGAAGCAAGTCAAAGAAGGAGACGGCCTCGGCTCACAAGAAGCCCGCATTAGAGACTACACACGAAATCGCGGTTATCCCGCTCTGTCTGTGATGTTCACTGATGACCGATCAGGTGGAACAAGGGATCGGCCGGGTTTCGGGGCTATGCTCAAATTCTTGATAAAAAATCGCAGCTCAATATGCATCGTAATCATTGACGATATCACACGGCTCGCGCGCGACATCACCGTCCATCACACGCTGCGCGCTGCGATTGCCGCAACAGGAGCGCGACTCGAATGTCCCTCCTTTGAGTTCGGTGATAGTTCCGACGACATCCTCGTCGAGAATCTCCTTGCCAGCGTGTCTCAACATCAGCGGCAGAAGAATGGCGAGCAAGTTCGGAATCGCATGCGGGGACGCCTACTAAACGGCTACTGGTGCTTCTCCTCTAAGCCGCCTGCGTTCGAGTTTGCGAAGATCGCAGGCCAAAACACTTTGGTTCCCCGAGAACCGATCGCATCGATCGTGACTGAAGCACTCGAAGGATTTGATAGTGGTAGGTTTCAAACACAGGCGGAAGTGCAACGCTTTCTGCAAGAAAGTCCTGGGTATCCGAAACGACCAGATGGCACGGTCAAATTTGATCGCGTGACCGAATTGCTGACCTGCGTACTTTATGCAGGCATGATCGAGTATCTGCCCTGGGGAATTTCAATCAGACAGGGACGGCACCAAGGGCTGATCACATACGACACGTATCAGCGAATTCAGAGACGTCTGAATGAGAACCCTAAGGCACCGGCCCGCGCTAATCTGAGCCAACATTTCCCACTCCGCCAAGCCGTTCAATGTGCGCACTGCAGTCGACTGCTGGGAGGAGCGTATTCACGCGGCCGAAACGCAGAATATCCCTACTATTTCTGTCTAAACAAGAAGTGCCTACGCTACAGGAAGTCATTTAGCAGTGACGAAATGCATGGGCAGTTCGAAGTGCTGCTCAAGAAACTGACACCTGCCGACGAGATCATTGACATCGCTACCGCCATTTTTCGAGAGGCATGGGAGAAGCGGTCAGACGATGCCACAGAGCGCACCGCGTTGCTTCGACGGGAAGTCACTACGACTGACAAGTCAATGGGACTCCTGGTTGATCGTATTGCAAACTCCTCAAATCCTCAGTTGGTCCAAGTCTATGAGGCACGCCTTATTGATCTTCAGAGGGAGAAGGCCGCACTTATCGAGAAAATCGAAAATTCAGAGAAAGCGATGCCGAATTTCGACGCAACCTTACGAACCGCCCTAGCGTTTCTGGCAAGTCCTTGGAAACTATGGGAAACAGGAAAGGTTGAGGATCGTCGAGCCGTGCGAAAGTTGGTTTTCACCGAGCATCTTCAATACTCCCCGGAACTAGGCTTTCGAACCGCCGAAACAACTTTGCCATTCAAGGTGCTAGCAGACATGGCGGCGCAAGATGTTGAAGTGGTGCGGGCGGCGGGGATCGAACCCGCACAGCCAAGGCCGAGAGATTTTAAGTCCCTAAATTGATGGTGCGGACGACGGGACTCGAACCCGTAAGTCGTTGAAGACGCAAGATTTTAAGTCTCGTGCGGTTACCAGTTTCGCCACGTCCGCTGTCGAATGACGCCGGGGTTGTCACACGGAATTGTCACAAGATCAAGCCGCTTAGGCGGGCTGCCCATCCTCCTCGTTTTCTGAGGTATCTGATTCACCTGTTTCGCCGGTAGATCGCTGCTTTGCGGCCTTCTGTTTTGAACGTTTGTCTTTGAGGACCTCACGGAGTGAGTTGCTGGTGTGCTGTCGCTTTGCGCGTTGAATGTACCAGTCTTGGAACAAAGTCTCGATCAGTTGAATGAGAATTTCAGCCTCTTCCGACGAGACGTCGACTACTTCGTTGACGTTCTTCTCCATGTGGGCGCCGATGTCGCCTACAGTACGTACAGCCTGAATGTCGTCCCAGAGACCGGGGTCGATCCGATCTTTGATCGAAGAAAGCTCCGCACCCAAGTTGCCTCGCTTATTTGCTGGAATGTCCCAGAAATCCCGAACAATGCCCTGTACGCAGCGTCGGGCCATCGCAGCGCTGGCTCTGCCACTAAGTGGCGCGATCAGTTTGGCTTCGCGATATGTCTGTTGTATTTCCTCAGGCACTTCAGGGGGCAGGTTGAGGAGTGTCGCCTCTGGTATAAGTCGCCTGACTAAGAAGTCCTTACCCCATGGTAGGTACAGGTTCCCCGTCCCAACCCTTTCAGACCGGCCAAGGCGCAGATCAACCGTAAGCTGACGACAATTGGCGTTCGAGCAGGATGTGGACACAACGTGTAAGGCCGCGCGATTGCCCAACGTCCCAGACCTTTCATTGAGGGGCACGAGGGACGCGCTGCGGTTATCGTCCGTCACCACCATGTGGTGGTTACAATATGGGCATTGCCAATTTTGTGACACTTAGAGCGATCTCCACTGTTCTCCAGCGAGAGCTTATGGAGACCGCCCAAGAGTTGCAACTGAGAGCTACCCGTTCTCAACAACACGAAGCTTTGGAACTTGTGGCTCCAGAGCAGCCGCGACATCGTCGAGCGCCGAGGGTGACAGCTTCATGTAGCGCTGGGTCACCGAGAGGTTGGAATGGTCCATCCACTCCATGATGCGCTTCGCGTCGATCCCACGCATCGCCAGACGGGACGCGCAGGTGTGCCGGAAGATGTGGAACGGCTGCGTGAACCGCTCGTACTTTCCACCGAGCTTCTCGTAGACCACGTTCAAGTGGCGACGGCAGGTGTCGAGATTCAGGTCACCGAAGGGTCGCGCAGGGTCCTTACTGTCGATCCGGCACTGGGCCAGGACGGCACGAACCCGAGCAGTCGGAGGGATGTACGACGTGCGTCCAGACTTGCGGTTGCGGAGGATCACATGCTTGGCCGTGATGTCGTCGTAGGTGAGCTTCTTCGCCTCGTTGATGCGAGCCCCGGTGTCGATCAAGAACTGCACCATCTGGGACAGGCGTTGCCAACCGTGGTGGTCGAGCTGGCGGATCAGCGGGTCCTCTTCGCCGAAGTCGAGGAAGTCGATACTGCCGACCGAGGTCTCCTTGAACTTCTCTACATAGGGCACCTGATCGATTACGCGCTCGTGGACGGCCTTCTTAAAGATGACCTTCACCGATGACATCTTGCGATTGATCGTGGCGTTGTCGTTCTTGAGATCGTTGCGGAGGTAGTCGACGTATTCGTAGAAGTCGCGCGAGGTGACATCCTTGATCGGGGTCGAGCGCCCCTTCCAGTCGATGAAGAACTCGGCGTTCCGCGCCAGCTTCTCGCCACTGGTCTTGTCCGACCAGCGATCCTTCTTCGTGACCTTCCAGAAATCTTCGAGCGTCTTGAGGGCAGACCCGCGATTGCCGAGAGTGTCGACCGTGGGGTTCGGGATGGGTTTGCCGAGCTTGGCCGCGAGAAGCGCCTCGCTCTCCCAAGTGATGGCTGCAGCTTCCGTCGCGAAAGTCGGACGATAGCGCTTGCCGTTGATCATCAGGTTGGCCTGATAGCCATTACCACGTGGTCGAACCGTCATTCCGGCCTACCTCCCGCTAATATGGTGATAAGTGTTTCGTAGACCCGGCGACCTTGTGCGGTCACATCGACCCGCTTCGTGCGGCGGTCCTGAGGGTCTTCATAGGCCCGGACCAGCCCGTGGCCCGGTTCCCCGTTGCGGTGTCTTTCTCCCAGAGCGGAGATGTTGCGGCTAACCGACGAAGAGGCCAGTCCCGTCTGCTGGACCAGCTCCTTCATCGTGATCCCAGGGCGGGCCACAACCAAGAGGAAGAGCGTGATTGTCTGCGCTTGGATTTCCGGGTCGAGCTTCCGGAACTCCTCGATAATCGAGATCAATCTCCGTGCGTTCTTATTGTTCTCAGCAATATTCACGACGTTGTTCGTCATTGGTTCGGCCCCTCTGAAAAATCAATACTACACTAAGGGAATATTTCCACTGGTGGGACAGTTGTCAACCGTCAACCCAGTCGACGCGACAGCATTTCGACAGGAAACGCCTTGATGTCGCCTCTATTCAAAATCAATAACCCCGCCGTCATGCACCGGCATTCGATCCATTTCTCGTCCTCCAAGAGGTCCTCTTTGGGGTCGTACAAAAGGGAGAATGCTTCAGGGTTCGTCCTCTCAAAATACCCGAGGACTGTCTCATAACCTACTGGGAAATCTTCATGTTCTTGTATCTGCGCTGCGTAAACAGGTGAGCAGACATCCGGGGGGCGCCGCCGTGGGTAGGAGAGGTGGATTGTGACCTTCACGATGCCCCCGGGATCGGGAATATCGTCGTGACAATTAGAGCGGACGTGTGTCTTGAGTTGTGTATGCGGCATAGCTCACCATTTACGATTTTAAAATGCTCCATTCGTGGAATTATCCCGCCAGTGGAGAGGTAAACCCTGTATTAGAGGTTGAGTGGGTAGGCAACCCCCGTCCAAAGGCATTGCCTAACCATTCCTTGCATCTAACCTTAAAGGTCCACCCTTAGGTGCGAGCTTACGCCGCAGCGCGGAGGTGGTAGCGAGCGTAGCGCTGCCCGGTATGGTCGTACTTCGTCTCCGCAAGGATCGCCACGCCAGCTTCCTTCAACTCGCTGATTCGCTTAGCCAAAGACCGTGCGCGGATGACACCACCGGCTTCAATCGCAGTGAGCGATCCCTTCGACTTCAAGAGGGCCAGAACCTCCCGGGTTTGGG
This sequence comes from Ensifer sp. ENS10, assembly GCF_014852025.1. NCBI lineage: Bacteria > Pseudomonadati > Pseudomonadota > Alphaproteobacteria > Hyphomicrobiales > Rhizobiaceae > Ensifer > Ensifer sp. ENS10. The sequence goes on along the minus strand of NZ_JACVAS010000018.1, from coordinate 80,014 downwards.
GAGGCAGACGGTCCATCGTCATCTTCGGGCGGCGCTTGTGGATACCGAGGTGGCTCACATGAATGTGAACGAGCCGTGAGTGACCGTCGAGGACAACCAGAGGGGTCTCATGACCGGTGGAAGCCATCGTGCCTTTCATGCCGACCTTGATCTCCGGGTTGATACCCTCGGGAAGTGACATGATTGTGAACCGCTGTCCGATCAGGCTCGGCTTGAGCTTCTTGACGCGCGGCTTCTTCACGGTCGGGTCCGTGGTCCAGACCTTCAGGTTGTTGCTCCCGTCTTCGAACAGGGTCCAGCCGAGGTACCGACCAGCGTCGGACTTGGTGATCAGCGCGAGTTGTTCCTGCGACACGCCCCTGAGATCGCTTGCGCTCAATCCCCAACCGAACGAGGCGTCGAGGATCGCAACATCGTAGTTGTTGATCTTGAGAGCGGCGACCGGCTTCTCACCGACATGCTGCGTGGTGTCGATCTGGCGGAACCAGAACTTCGTGCCGATGGCGAGGGCTTGGAAGGCGGCGTATGCGGATACGAGGGTCTTGGACATGTGTGTTTCTCCGTTCTGGGATTAGGCAGCGATCAGGCGCTGGTTGTTCTTGAGGTTGAAGCGGTGGCCGGTGACCTTCCAGCACTGCTGAAGGCGGTCGAAACCGAGACGAACGTTGGTGCCGAAGACCCGGCCCGGGTACTTGCGGTGATAGTCCCGAAGGAAGGCGAGGGCTCTGGCCTTCGTGAAGAACTCTTCGAAGATCGAGATCATGGAGTTATGCTCCTACGAGTAGGGCTGGAGTGGTGAAATGGCGACGAAGGTGGAGGTGGGCGACCTCGTGGTCGTCCGTGGTGAGGTCGTCTGGATCGACGACGATGGTGTGCCGAGGGTGGAGTTTCGGGGCGCCGAGTATCCGGTCAGGATCAGCTCGGGGTCGTTCGAGAGCGTCACGAAACCAACGAAGCGTCCGATCTACGACAAGCCCGATTAGACGAGCTTGATGATCGAGATGATCGCGAGGCCCAGGACGACCGCCCGAGCCGCCGTGTGCCAGATGCCGTAGCGGTACTGGTAGTCTTCCCAAGGTGTCATGGGCGCACGATAGCGGCTCATTCTGCGGCCCCCTTGACGGTGAGCCATGCGCAGAAGCCAGAGACGAAGAGGAACGCCAGCAAGATGGCCTTGAGGGCGTCCATGAGTTGAACGTCGGTGATGATCACAGGCTGCTCCCCCGGCGCTGGAGGGCGAGGACAGCGTCTGCCATGTCGCGAGGGTCTGTTGGGTACACCGGAGTGCCCCACTGGTCCCACTCGATCACGCCGAGGAAGGCCGGTGCGAACTCCCAATCATAGGGGATGCACTCTTCCTGTTCTGCCTGGGTCATGGCGTCCCAAGTGTCGCAGAGGTGCTCCGCGAGGTGGATTGCCATGTGACGCATCGCGACGGCCCCGACGTTCCGCCAAGTCTGGTAGAAGGAGGCTGCGCGGTCGGGCAGGGGACCGAGGGTGGTGTCCCGCCGCTCGTTCTCGGGGTCACGGGACCAGCCACGGGTGTTCGCTTCGAGCATCGCTTCCCAGAGGCACAGCGCAGCTTCGACCTGCAGGTGGGTGTAGTTCTCGCGCTCAGTCACTTGATTTCTACCTTTCCCCGGCGACCGGCGAGAAGCCGTGCGACCGTGATTGCACTCTTGCGTTTGGGGTGAGGGCCGCTGAGTGGGGTGATCCAGCCGGGTGTCTGGTGGTTGATGAACCATTTGCCCGTGGCGGCATCTTTGGTGATGACGTAGGTGGACATGCTCAGATGTCCTTGTTCAGCTCGGCGACGGCAGCGTCGATCTCGGCCTGAGTTTCACCCGTTGTGATGATCTTGAGTTCGCTGCGCTTCCAACCTCGGTCGCGCATCTCAAGGTATTCATCCCAGACGGTGTCGTGGTCGTAGTCGCCGAACTCGATCCCCCACTTGCAGCCGGGTGAGCCATCGACGGACACGAGGGTGTGGTACTTGCGATTTGCCATGGTCCTCACCATTGGTCTGCGGGGACCGACGAGAGCTTCGTCGCCCGGTTCATGTCGAAAGCGAGTTGGGTGCGGCCCATCGCGATTGCTTCGCGGGGAGCCTCGTAGGTGACCATCACGCCCCCGGCTTTCGCCATGGCGCGGCGTCCCGGCGATGACCGGAACCATGAGCGGAGTTGCGTCTTGCTGCGGCAGCCGAAGTAGTGGCTGTCCAACTCACCCCGCATGTATTGGCTGTGCAGCTCGGTATCCCACTCGCCGATTGGCCCGGGGTGGTCGTAGGCCGAGTGATCGCTTCCGCTAAACTCGTCGTGGGTTCTGGCCAGTCCTGCCGCGAAGGCTCCCCGACCGCTTTCCCCGTGTTCAATTCGATAGATGATCATGTGTCGTCTCTCAGCACCGCGACACGACCCGGCTGGAGGTGCCCAAGGTCGTGCCGCTGGTGGAACTGTTGCCTTAGTGGATGCTTTAGCCCACGACGAAGCCAGAGGTGTCCCTCTTGGCGCGGCCCTTGGCGTAGAGCCCGACGATGACGCCAGTCGGATCGAGGAAGCGCAGATCGGTGTCGTCACCGTTAAAGACTTCGCGGCTCAGGCTTTCGCCGGTGCCATGGAGGCTGTTCTGGATGACGCCGCCCCGGCCTTCGAGCGATGGCGAGACCAGCGCGTCACGGGTGGCCTTGTTGCGGTAGACGACTGCCACGTTAGCGCCAGTGTCGAGAGCTGCGGCGATCACCTTGTCGGCATACGCCGGGTTCGCCTCGGAATAGCTCAGGACGAGCGAGTAGTTCGACGGCAGAGCGCGATACACCCGCTTGTAGACCTTGGTGTAGTCGTAGAATTGCACCTCAGGGAAGGCTTCGAAGACGTTGGCAAACTTCCAGTAGCCCTGTGCAAGAGCCCGGGTGACCGGATGCGCCACTTCCCATTGAATGTCGCTGGTGCCATTGAGGCGAACCGCTGGCTTCACCCCCTTGCGCTGGCAGTAGGCGACGAACCGCTGAAGGTCGAGAGCCAGTTCCTGCATGAATGCGATGCGATCCGACAGGTAACGCTTAGTCTTGGCGATCCGGGCGAGCTGGACATTGTTGTAAGCCCCGCGACCGGCAGTGTTGAGGCACCCAGCGACACACCCGGCTTGCTCAGCCATGGGGCAGACGTTGGTGCCAGCCAGAGTGAATGGCGCAAGGTACATGATGGCGGTTTCAAACTCGCCGTCGCCTTTGACCGTCTTTGCGTTGTTGCCAGAGCGGATCAGGGTGCCACGAAACATGGTCATACTCTCCTGTAGTGGAAATGTTGTCTTGGTGGATCAATCCAGACGCACCTGTAGCGGTGCATTTGTCTGTCATTGGCTGGAAGCTCAGGTTTCACCCTGGCCCCCAACTAAGGACAGCGCCTTAGGTAGTTCGTTGGTTCCGTTTGCCTTTTGAGGCGTAATCAGAGCACGGTTTCCTTGCCCCGCAATCGCTGGCCGAGCCTCTAAAGCGCACCTCAGTCTTCTGCTGTCCTGTCCTGCAGTGAACCCTTGCCTTGGAAGGGTAGACCGCGATGGGAGGATGCTTTCGGACTGTTCGGTAGGTGCGCCGCCTTGCTAAGCGGACGATTGCCGTTCATTCCTTGTCCGCTGGGGGTTGACCGTGGTGGCCGACCAGAGCGGATCGCTGATTGTCAAAGAACTCAGAGACCCCGTGTCGCCGTGAGGCAGGAAGGCAGTCGCTGCATCGAGCCCTTGGGCCCCACCGAGCCGCTGCGTCAGTCGCTTCGTTCGGTGTGATTTAGTTATCTTCAATACGCTCCACTGCGGCAACGAAAAAAATAGATGAGGCAGCAATTTTCTTTCAAGTGGTTGATTTAACACATGTTTTTCTTGAATGCCTTTGGTTGTAAATCATCCCGTTTGGGCAATAAATGACCACATGGAGCGACCCAAATCAGCAGGAATTATCGAGTCGGATCAATGGGTTACGAGAGGTCAGCCAGGGTCTAAACCCCCGTTATCACTCAGGAAATCGCCTTTGGACCGGATCAGCACGAGCGGGATGCGTTACGCGCGGTATAGAGCACACGTATGGGCCCCTCGGTTTGACCACGGTTCGGCCTATGGTGCCGACCGTCGGTTAGGCCGTCGCTGGGTCAAATTCTGCCATCTTGTCAGTTAGGGCGCTCTAATGAACCTTTGACTTAACATGAGATACACCGATGGGCTGACACGAGACAGAACACTTGTTCCATCTATGGAATGCCCGTGCTAATGCTCGGTTCCACTGCGGCAATTGTCTGGGTTGGCGATTAGGTATCCCCGTGCAAACCCTTGTTTCTCAGGGTGTTGAGCCCTGCGGTGTGACAAAAGCTGTGACAATGGCCATTCGAGACCGTGAACGAAGAGAGAACGCGAGTGGATCGAGGGGGGTGCCGGGGGGGCACGCGGACAGCCGCTGATCTGATTGGGTGGCTCAGAAATTTCTACCCAACATTCCGGGGTGATGCTATGGCGCAACCTCAGTTCAACGGGAGCAATCATGCGTCGTTTCACCTTCACCATGGCGATACTCATGTCTGCCAGTGTCCACACCCAGGCCCTGGCCCTTAACGGTCAAGACCTTTCCGACATGTGTCGTTCAGACAGGTTCGCCAGCATGATGTATGTCAAGGGTGCGGCTGACGGTATGTTTGCGATGGGAGCAGAGTTTATCTCCTGCATACCGAACGAGGCATCGACCCAGCAGATGGGTGACGTGGTGTGCAAGTGGCTCCGCGACAACCCGCAGCATCGACACAAGAAATCAATCAGTGTCGTCGGCTTGGCATTCAAACAAGCGTGGCCCTGTGGTTAGGCATCAGTGAGAGGGAGAGGATCACTCCTCCTCCTCCCTTACCTTGGTGAGGACCTTGGTCTTGACTGAAGTCTCCCAGGTGGACACTCAGGTTCCACTGAGGGTTCCCCTTGAGCTATCTCTCTCAGGTGATACCTAAGTTATAACCATAGAGGAACCCGGGGCATACCTACTGTTGCCCCTATTCGATCAGGGGTGTCTCAGAACCACCGAGGGGCATCGTCAGATGCTCCGAGGACGTTGTCCATGAAACGAGCCAGCTCGGCGTCGAGCAGCTCCTGCTTTCGATCTGCCACGGCCTTGTCGGTGTTGCGAGCCATGAACTCGTTCCAGTAGGCCACGGCACCAGCCAGAGCGTCCAGACGGTCGTCGTGTGCCAGAGCGCCACGCTGCCGGGTGATCCGGGTCATCTGGTACATCATCCGCATGTTCTTCATGTCTTCCTGCGAGTAGGAGTTCGTGGACGAGTAGTCCCACTCCACCACAGAGGAACAGATGACGAGCTTGTGCTGGTTCATGATCGGCTCAAGGGTGTCGATGATGCGAGCTTCCTTCTGCACCTTGGACCACCCTGCGTCCTCCACCGTGACCGGATAGTGGATTTGGGATTTGGCCCTGAGGAGCTGAGCGAACATGCCGTCACCGAAGTTCGGCTCGACCAGGATCAGGTTGACCTTCTGCTCCCGGGCGTCCTGCAGGATCGTCAGGAGCGTCTCGTCGGAGTAGCCATCGCCGCGCTTGGCGTTGATCTTGGTGACGAAGAGCATTCCGTGGAGCATCTTGACGACGGCCCACGAGGTTTCGTCCTTACCGCGACCCGAGGGGTCAACGAACATGACGGAGCCTTCCCAGTCCACCCAGTCCTTCGAGATGAACATCGGGCGATAGTAGCGGTCGCCGGGGAGGCCAACCGTGGGCAGCACCTCGTGTGTCAGCTCGGGAGCCGAAGACCACACGACTTCTGACGGACCCTTCGCAGGGTTCAGCCCCATGACGATCAGGTCGGCGAGTTTGAGAGGATACTTGTCTTCGTCCGACAGGCTGGTGTCGAGCATGAACTGCAGGGCGAAGCCTGAGCGGCCATAGGACAGCTCGCGTTCGTCCAAGTCCTGCATCGAGAAGCGCTCGGGATCGACCGGTTCACCGACGAGGTCGGGTTCCTTCTCCAGCTCTCGGGTGATGAGCGGGGCGAGCCTTGCGCCGTACTTGGCTTGGCGCTCGGGGTCGGGATACCTGGCTGTCCAGATGCGGACCTGATAGCCACGGTCGGGCAGTAGGTTATAGATCGACTGTTCGGACTGCGGAGTGCCGAGGTAGATGATCCGGCCACCGGGCTTGAGAACGGCGTCGAACTCCTTGATCTGCTCGGACAGCTTCTCGCGCTTGAGGTGGGTGTCGGAGTTGTTCGGGACTTCCACGTCGTCGGCGATCAGAACGTCAGCACGGGAACCGGCGATCTGCGAGGTGATGCCGAGCGACTTGACCGAGGGAGCGTGAGAGGCTCGAGCCGGTCCAACGTCGAACGAGACCTTGGAGCAACGCTGGTCAGGACCCGGGCGCAGATGCGCGAGGATGTCCATCTCGAAGATCAGACGCATCGTGAAGGTCGAGAAGTCGTCGGAACGCTGCTTCGACGCGGAGATGACGAGGATGTTGAGCTGCGGGTTGCAGTAGAGAAGCCAGCAGACGAAGGCCGAGGTAACCCAGCTCTTGCCCACACCACGGAACGCCTCGATGACCATGCGCTTCGGGCCATGCTGGAGGTAGTGGGCCATGTCGTACTGAACCTTGGTCGGCTTCTTGAGGTTCAGATGCACCCAGACGAGGAAGAGGAAATTTCGGAAGTCGAGAAGCGGATCGGCACCGCTCAGGGTCGTGCCTGATTTCAGGCCATTGATTTGCTTGGTCATTCACCTTGGGGATTGGAGGGCACAATTGTTCCCATTCCGGGCACAGGAGTGCGCCCAGAACGAAAAGGGATCGATTGGCCCCGGGAAAGCCTGATGCTCGCCACAGGGCCGCTGTGGGTTAGTGCGTAGGGTGTTCTTCGTACTCTTCGCCGCCGAACGGGAGTTCACGGTGACGGAGGCGCTCTACGGCCTCATGGCTGGTACCGGGCTGGAGAACCGTGCCGGTATCCTTGAGGAACTGTCGGACAACGTTCAGGGTCGCGGCGTCGGGCGTAACCCGAGTGATCTCTCCGGTGTCCTTGTCGATTACGGCCTTGCCCTCTTCAAGGGTTTCGGCGAGTAGCTCAGCGAACTTGTCAAAGAGCCCGTCCATTTTGGACTTGTCAGTCTTCATTCTTGCGGTCCTTGATGCGCTGGTAGGTTTCGATTGACTTGGCGAATATCTGGATGAGGAGCCAGACGAGACCGAGGATCGGAGCGATCGTTGCAGCGGTCTCTGAGGCAGTCTGTAGCCAAGGCAACCAGATCGGAGTGGTGACAGCCGAAGCCGCCACCGCCGTCGTGGTGTGTTCCATTGATCTTTCTATGGTTGGCCCCCCCGTTAGAACGTGAGAGCGAAGTCCCACAGGCTGTCCACCTGTTCGGGAGGGAGGTTGAGGTCAGAAGCGACAGAGATGATGAGCGGATGTAGCCGAGCGAACGTGTTGGCGTTGCGCCACTCGATCAGGCCCACGGCGTCGTTTGCGAGCTTGGCGTCGATGTCCGTTTCGGCGATGCCGATTTCCCAGAGGGTTCGAAGGAGCTGCCGACGTGTGAGCGGCTCCATCCTGGCCCGGAGTTCTTCAGGGGTTGGAGGCTGCGGTGGGACATAGGGCCTGATCGGGAAGTCGGGCCTTTCAGCGAGCCATTCCTTGATCTGGGGGCTCAGGCCATATGGGTCATCCGGTCGGTAGATGTGCTTGGCGATAAATTCGTCAACGCCCTCGATCCGGGCTTCACATGCGACACCAAAGACCCCGGGCGTTTTGGTTAGGGACACCGAGATGATGTCCCTGAGTTCAACTGTCATTTATTCTCCTGTTCTGTTAGCCCATGCGCTGCATGGTGACGGTTCGCAGCGCGGCCCCGTCCGAGAAGCCCCGGCAGCGCCAAGTCCCAGCAAGAGCTGCGCCGGTCCCACCCAGCGATTCCGTCGCGTACTGGCCGTTGTTGGCGTGCCAAATCTCGACGACGTAGTTGGCGTTTCGAATGCCTTCACCGTTGTTGCAGGACACCGCGATGATGTGACCAATCGGGAAGTTGGTCTCCAAGTGGTTGCCGCCAGTGTAGATGTCGAAGCCACCAGCCGGTCCCTGCGGACCCTGCGGCCCCTGAGCGCCAGTCCAGCCCTGCGGCCCCTGAGCGCCCTGTGGACCCTGCGCTCCGGTGTTGCCCTGTGGGCCGGTAGCGCCGGTCGGACCCTGTGGTCCCTGAGGGCCGGTGTCTCCCTTGCTGGCAACCAAGTTCCAGCGGGTGCCGTTATAGCTGTGGGGGTAGCTATTCGAGTTGGCGACGATGCAGATAAAGGACCAGCCGTCGGAATAGACGACATCGTTGATGGCGTAAGCGGTGGCGCTATTCCATGCTCCACGCCAGTTCATGCCCTTGGAGCCGGTTGCGCCTGTCGGGCCAATCGGACCCTGAGGACCAGTCGGACCCATCGGACCCTGAGGGCCGGTGCCTCCGGTCGCGCCGGTCGGACCAATGTCGCCCTTCGGACCAACCACGCCCTGAACACCTTGGATACCCTGAGGGCCGGTGTTGCCGGTGTCGCCCTTCGGTCCCTGAACGCCCTGCGGACCCTGAACACCTTGGATGCCCTGAGTGCCACGAGCGGCGATGAGCTGCCAGTAGCCAGTGTCGGTGACCGGCTTGTTGGTGTGAGGAGCAACGCAGAAGTACGATGCGCCCTGTGCTGGGGAGTAGACGGCGTCCCGGTAGTTGTAGGCCGTGGTGCTGTTCCAGTCGCCCGTATGGCCGAGACCAACGTCGCCCTGAAGACCCTGAATACCCTGAACGCCCTGAGGACCTTGGATACCCTGCGGACCACGACCGAAGTTAACCCCGACCGACCAATCGCCGACATCGTTGGAGAGCTTCCAGTAGACGGTGCCAGTGGTCGTATCGATGAACGAGAAGTTCTTCGGCTCGGCGTTGTAGGCTGCTCGATCTCCAGTCGGACCAGAGGCGTCAGGGTCAAACGACTTACCGACAGGACCTTCCGGCCCCTGAGGACCTTGAGGACCTTGGATACCGACAGGACCAATGGTGCCCTGAGGACCCTGAGGGCCAGTCGGACCCGGCATACCCTGCGGACCCTGAGGACCGACGATACCCTGCGAGCCCTGCGGCCCCATGATCCCGGGAATGCCCTGAGCGCCCTGAGGACCAACGATGCCGATAGGACCCTGCGGACCTTCTGGGCCACGCGGGCCAGTCTCACCAATCGGACCCTGAGGACCAGTGGCTCCAGTCGGACCCAGAGGACCTTGGTCGCCCACTGGGCCTTTATCCCCCGGAGGACCCTTCGGCATGTCAGCCGAGGTGAACGGACGGAACTGACCAAAGGCGTCGAAGCCGAGGACGTTGTTCGCTCGGGCTTCAATGGTCGGGAACTTGAGGAGGACACGACCGGCGTCCGTATCGGGAGCGGCCAGAGTGTTCGCGGTTGCGAGTGTCGCTTCGTCAGCGGCCTCCTGCGCGGAGAACATCGCCTGTTGCGCCTGTCGGTTCAGGTCTTCAGCTCGAAGCGTAGAGCCGTCCGTGATCTTCGACAGGAGGTTTGCGTTCGGGGTGACGCGCTTGATGGTGACGTATTTGCCCGTTGCCGGGGCGGTAGTCAGCGTGACTTCGTTCGTGCCGGTCCACGAGTAAGCGCCGGTTTCAACTGCATCGACCAGAACCTTGATGTGATCGCGGGAAAGGTACGGGAAGTTGAACGTGAACTTCTTCTTGCTCCCATCGCCGGTGTAAACGACGAAGGAGTGAATTACTGCTGCCATAGTTCCTTTTGAAAAAGAGAGAGGGCCGAAGCCCCCTCAGTTGACGTTAGTTGCGATCCCGAGGTGCGAACTCAGGCATGTCGCTGATCAGTGCGTTCAGGCTCATGACCACGGGGACCATGTTTCCGAACGGGAGGATGCGCGGGATTGCCCGGGCTTCTTCCTGAGACCATTCGCCGTCCCTGAAGAGACCAGCGACTGCTCGGCCAGCCTGAACGATGTCATCGAGACCACCCGTGGTCGGGTTGCCGAAGAACATGTTGGAGACCTGACCGGTCGTTCGGGTGTGCGAGAACGCTGCATCGAAGCCCCCGGCGTACAGGGACGTATCGACCAGCATGGGGACGATGGACGAAACACCAGCACGAGCGAAGGACGCCGCGCCGATCTTCTGCCAGGACAGTCGATCCTCGGCCCACCTGTCGTCACGGCCAATGGATTGCACCTTGGTCTGTGCGACGTAGGCAGCGCCAGCCATCGCCATCGTTCCGACTGCCGCGCCCAGAGCGGGAGCGTCACGGAAGTGCAGCGACTTGAGGGTCTGCCGGGTGTAAGCTCCGACCATGAACGACCGGAACTGCATGAGCAGCTTGGCCGCAGGGGAGGACATCCACGGGATCATGTTCCCAATGTCGTTCCTCTGGATGATCTGTCGGGTGAGCCGGTCGGTGGCACTGAGGAAAGCCTCGCGAGCTTCCTTGTCAGTCCAGTTCCCGAAGTGAGCCCGAAGTACCTTGCTCCCCGAGATGAGGCCCTTGGTAGTTTCGAAGTTGGCCGGATCGCTGAACATCTTCATGACGCGCTGGGTCATCTCCGGGTCGAGCCCGAGATCATTCAGACGCGCTTCGGACATTCCCTTGCCGCCCTTAGCTGCCATGTCGGCGAACTTCTGGACGACCGAGGCTGCGGTCCATCGCTCCAGCATGATCGTGGCCTGACGCATCCCCGAGACTTCGGAGGTGACGTTGTTCAGGCTGTTCAAGCTGCGGTCGATCTTGTCCCGCCACCGGCCAGCGCCTTGCTCGGTAACCCCGGTGATTTCGTCGATCTGGTAGTTGTTCCGGTGCAGGAGCCTTTCGGTTCCCACGCCAACCCAAGTTTCGAGATCGTTCGCGAGACCGGACTTGAGTATAGTCTCGCCGTTCTGGCCCATCATGCGCCGAACTGCTGGGACCTGCGACATCGCTGCTTTAAAGCCAAGCGTCCCTACTGTTGCCCCGATTTCAGAAATCTGAGCAAAGCCGACTTGGTTCATGATCCGCGAGAAGTTCATCTTGCGAATTGCTCGGGACCACCAGCCAAAGTCCGTGTTCTCGCCCTGATGCACAGGACGACCGCGGATTGAGCTGTAGGCCATGTCAAGGTTGGCGATGTCCTTGTCCACTGCCTCCTTCGTGGTCTTGCCTTCGGCGATCAGCTCAGCGCCACGACGACGGACGAGCTGCTTGTATTGATCGAACTCGCCATCGCTCTTGAAGCCATTGACCAGCAATTCGCCAGTCTTCGGGTCCTTGACGCGGTAGCGGGACAGAGCAATCGCGCCCGACATGTGCCGAGCGTAGCCAAGGAAGTTCGCCGACGCATCACGATGGATGAGATCGAGGACGCCGAGACCCTCTTCATCGAGAGTGCCGTCCTTGCGCATGACCGAGGGGAGACGGAAGGTCTCATCGAGCAGGAGCCTGTGCTTGGCCCGGGCGTCATTGCCGCCGTCACTCGTCTTCTTGAAACGGTGCAGGACAGCCTCGGCATCAGCCCGAGAGAGCCCACCGTCGAGCGTCAGGACCTCCATGAGCGTTTCCATGTCGTCACCGCCCATCGCCCTCACAGCGGCATCATCGAGTCCGTGGGCACGGTTCGTGATGGCCCGAGTGAAGCCCTTGGACAGGCTGCGGATCAGGCTCTCTTCCATGTCGGCGTTGGCCTTGCGGATTGAGCCAGCGATCAGGTCCTCGACGGTGCCCTTGACGTATTCGTCGCTGATCATGACGAGACGGTCGTTGTCCCACTTACGCATCATGTAATGCGGGTTGGCAGACCACCGCTCGAAGCCAGAGACGCCATCGCCGGTCATTCCCTCGCGGACGAAGGGGTTCTGGGCCGTCTCGCCGATCTCCTTGTAGAGAGCCGCCTGATGGTTCCCGAGCTTGACCACGGCTGCGTCGTAGCGTTCCGAGCGCCCGGGGCGTCGATCCACCACATAGTCGTAGACCTGGCTGTTGAAATCCCGCTCAGCGCGAGCGCGATCCAAGTAGCCCTTCGAGTTCCGCGACAGGTAGTCATCGAGCGCGGGACGGTAGGTCTTCATGTAGCCGGTCGCCCAGACCTTCCACATGCGATCCTGCTCTTCGGAAGCAGCGATGCCGTTGATCGCGCCACCCTTCTTGCCGACACCATCGTTGACCAGTCCTGCGCCCATCCGGGTCAGGGTGTTCGGAGACTTGTCCATCTGGGCATAGAGATCGACACGAGCGCTGAGGAAGGCAGACTTCACGATCTCGTCGTCACCCACGAACTCCAGAGCTTCATCGTTTAGGAACTTCTGCTGCTCAGGGGCCCGAGCTGCACCAGTCGATCCAGCCATGTTCACGCCCGGGAGTTCACCATCGGCGTAACGACGGGCCTGATCGGCGACAGCTTGGAAGCGGACAGCCTCTGTCAGGGTCGCAGGGTTGCGCGAGAGCGCTCCGACGACACCACCCACGCCCAGACCGAAGACCGAGCTGTAGAGCATGTCCGTGCCATCCTGATGCGGGTTGACGGACCAGCCCACGGCACCTGCGGCAGCGCCACCGGCACCACCGGCAATACCGGCGTTCAGGACGCGGTACATTCGCTCAGCTCTCTTAGCACCGACGAACTGTGGCGCGACCGAAGCGGCCAGAGCATCAGCCCCGAGTTCGACCGGATCGAGCATTGCCACGCCCATGCGCAGCGCCGTGCCGGTGAAGCCAGCCTCGTTGAGCATCCTAACCTCACTGAGGTCCTTCTTCGCGGCTTCGAGGATCGACTGATAGTTCTCCTCGGAGTGCGCCTTGGAAAGCCATGGGCCGTAGGTCTTTGCATCGCCGCCCATCGACTTGATGTCAGCGTCCACGCGATCCGTGGTTAGCTGGAAGGCCGGGTTGCGGTCGGTCTCGGGTGGAGACTGGAAGAGCCAAGCGGTCGTGCTTTCGGTGTTGACTGCTGCGTTGAACAGCTCGCCGACGCTGCGCTCCTCGCGGTCCTCGGGCGGGAAGTTGTTCTGGTTCGTGAGGTCGAACGGGATTTTGCCACCGGCCAGCGGGTTGGCTCGTGGTTCGTACCGAGGTGTTTGGGCCTCAGTCGAAGTGGTCAGGTCGCTGCGCTCGACGGAGCGGTTCATCTGGTTCTGCGCCAGCCACTCCTCGGGGCGACCAACGATGTCACCAAGGAGGGCCGTCGCCTTTGCCCGGTGACCGCCCATCTGGGTCTCGACCTTGTCCCGAACAGTGCCAGCAGCACCACCGTTGTTCGCGTCAGAGCGATTGTAGAGCCCCGGGCGACCGGCGTTGATGGTCGAGTACATATCGAGGAGCCCCATACCCGGCTTGAAGCCACGGTCACGGAGGTATCGACCAGAGGCCTTCACGGCTTCCTCCACCGTCATTCCCTCGTAGTATCCATAGTCCTTGCGTTGCGTCTCGCCCATCTGGATCAGGCCGATGTGCTGGCCATGCTGCGTCGTCGGACCTTTCTTCCAGACGTCGAAGGTGCCACCAGTCTCGTAGGACATGACCGTGGCGAGGTCGTAGGGGTTCGCACCCAGTTCTTTTGCCTCTGCCACGATGGCTGCTGCGAGGGCTTGGTTCATGAGTTCTCCTAAATGAAAAAGGCCCCGGAGATTATCCGAGGCCGAACTTTGGTTTAGTCGTTGAGGACGGTGTTCCCGACCTTGATGCTGGGGAGTAACGACCCCCAGAACTTGCGCCGCTCTGCTGCGGCACGGTCGTGATCGTCTTCCCACTTCTTCATTTCTTCGCGGTGCTTCTTGAGGTCCGATCCCCTGAGGCGACCCCAGAACTGTCCACCCTCGTACCCCTTCAGCACGAACCCACCGTCATCCTTGGTGACAACGGCGCGGCCATAGCGCTTACCGGTCTTCTTCCAGATCGGAGAGGAGTTCTTGGCGGTGTACTGGAACGAGTAGACTTCCTTGGTCTTGGGATCGACCCAAGCCTTGGAACCGTCCTTGTCGACAGCGTAGACGAGACCCTTCTGTTCGGCAGAGTGATCGAACACGTCTTGCCTAAGGTTGCCCCTATCTTCATCGGCCTTGCGTTCGGCCCAGGTCTTGCGGATGCCGGAGAGCGTGAGTACCGCGACTTCCTGCCTGTCGTTGTAGACCGGGATCGCGACGTTATCCTTCGAGACGATCTTGAAGCGTCCACCCGAGACATCGCCCCCGAGAGGAACGATGGTCAGGTCTTCCGGTTCGAGCCCGGAGCGTTCGATGACCTTCGGATTGTCGGCGATGAACTTGACCAGAGCCTCATCCACAGCCTCAGGGAACTGATCCGGCACGTCCAGACCATTGAGATCAAGGAGCGTACCATTGTGGACCTGCGTGTTCGCCTTGACCGCGTTGGCTGCCATCGCAATCGCATCCTTCGGCTTAACACCTGCGGCGACGATCTTGGTGGCGAGCTGGGTGACCTTGGTCTTGACCGTGGAGAAGTTCGAAGGGTCGCTATCCCACTCGATCCCGAACCAGCCCTTCTTGGTGGACAGGTTGCCAAGCTCACTGTCGATCTCGCGCTGGTACTTTGCCACCTGTTCGCGGCCCGAAGCATCGAGCGGCTGCGTGACCTTGATGGCGAAATCCAGAGCTGCGTCGTCGGACATCTTCAGGAAGTCGGTGCCCTCGACGAACGCCTCGGCGAAATCGCGGTCCTTCTCCTTGGTGTAGGCCATGACCGAGTTCTTGCTCTCCTGACGGAGCTGCCGGTAGACGTTCAGCTTGTTCATCAGGGATGCCTTACTCTCGGGATCGCCGATCATCTCGACGGACGCCATGTCGGCCATGCCGGTGAGCGTCTTCTCCAGACCCGGGTGTGTCATGCCCTGACGACGGTAGTCCCGAAGTTCACGGAACATCGTCTCCTGCGGCGTCTCCTTGCGATCCTTGGCAATGAGCTGGGACTGACGCCCGTACTCTTCCTCGACAGCCTTGCGCTGGTTCTCAGCCGTGAGCGTGACCTCGCGTCCATCCGGGGTCTTAATCGTCCGGTCAACGATCTGGTCGCCATTGCCAGCACGGAACAGCTCGACGTTGAAGTTGCTGATGCGCTCCTTCTCGCTGGTCTCGTACTGATCGCCGATGGCCTTCGCTGCCTGAGCCCTGATCTGCAGAACGACATCCTGCTTGTCCTGATCCCCGGCGAACGATCGGTCCATCCCATCGCGGCCCTTGCGGGTGTGATTGATGATAGCCAGGGCGACTTCCGGGTGAGTGCCGGCGATGCGCCGAGCGACGTTCAGAACCTCACCTTCGAGTGCTTCCGCGTTGACACCGAGGGTGCCCTCCTTGCCGAGGAGCGGGAGCTGCTTGAACAGGTTCTTCGCGAGTTCGCCCGGTTCGGTACCTTCGGCCTGAGAGCGGATGTAGGTGTCGAGATAATCGAAGGCGGACTGCTGCTGGCCCTCGACGAAATGCTGGGTCTTGCGGTCGGTCCTGAACTTGACGGACCACTCACGAAGCGCCGAGGCATTCTTCACGAAGTTGGAACCGAAGTTCGGATCATCCTTGTACGGGCTGTTGTCGATGTAGGCGTTGATCGCGTCGGTGATATGCTTGTCGGGATCGCCATTGTCCCAGTCGAAGTCCCGGGTCATCTGGTCCTTCAGCTCGGTCGCGAACACGAACCCGGCCTTGCCCCCGGCGATAGCGTTGGATGACTGCTGTGCCCATTTGTCGGCGTAGACCGGAAGGCGACCGCTATCCACGGCCTCACGGACTTCCGGCAGGGTCATGCCCTCGATCCTACGCTCGGCTGCCCAGATGGCTCTCTGGCGGTCTTCCTTCGAAGGCTGAACCGTCTGGGCGTAGTTGCCGATGCTGGTGGAGAAAGCGCCGAGGGCCTGAGCCAGCGACGCCATCCTGTTGTCCTGCGCCGGTCGGGCCGGGGCGGCGTATGTGTCTGATTGAATGGGAGCGGGACGCAGAGCGATATTGCTCTGAAGCTCCGGTGCCTGAACCCGGCCCTGTGCCATGTTAAACTCCTGCTAACTTGTTGCGCTTGTAGCCCGTGAAGGCGTCGAGACCGCCACCGAGGACACGGAGGGCCGCATCAGCGAATGACGGAGGTGTTCCCTGAGCAACCGAATTGATCCGGCTTTCCGCCTGAGCGGAGGTCGCATCCATCTCGCCACGGAGATAGTCGGTCTGCATCTGGAGGTTATTGTCGAGGGTCCGCTCGAAGCGTCCCTGCTGACCGTAGTAGTCGGCCACGAGGGCGTCGACCGACAGACCAGCAACGCCAGCCTCACCGGCAGCAACCTGTGCTGTGGCTCGACCCTTGGCGCTCTCGATGTTGAGCTTCTGCGCCTCATCCGAAGCCGCCGCCTGTTCTTGCAGGATACGGTTCTGGGTGGAGGCCATGGTGTTGACCGCAGCCCGATTGGCTTCGATCCGGTTATTCTCGTAGTGCTGTCGCTGCACCTCATATTCTTGCTTCTGAGCCTGAAAGCCCATGACGGAACTTGCGGCGCTCATAGCGAACTGAGCCACAGCCAAACCCACTGCGCCTACGCACATGGTTCTGACCTCAGTTTTGCGAACTCGATGAAAGGAAGCCGCTCGACGCCGAACTCGGGGATGACCCTCAACATGGAGAAGCCAAGCCACCTGAGCCAGCGGATGTGCGACCGGTTGCGGCAATCGACGTGATTACCGAGGAGCGGATAGAGGTCGTGGAGCTTGTTCAGCCAGACCGGGCTATCACGCAGGATTTGTCTCTTGTGACGGAAGATGTCGTCCGAGGTGACCATCCAGACCAGACCGAAGTTCGGATGCTGGTCCACCGGCTCGACGCCGAACAGGCCAATGCACTTCCCGTCATGCTCGAAGGCCCACGCATGGCTTCCTTCGGTGATGGAGTACGGGAGGAGGAACTTCGGGTCGATCCCATGGTGCGCGAGGCATTCACGACGATCTGCTGCCCTGAGGCGCGGAGCCAAGGAGACGGCGTCCGCCACCTCGGCCCTGCGAATGATGACCAGTGTTAAATTCTCCGGTTTCTCTGGACGTACTCCCCAATCCATTCCGCCGAGATGACGGAGGAGGGGAGGTAGCTGTCGTTGACGATTTCGATCTTCACCCGGTTGTTCTGGGTAAGGATCGGGACGGCGAAGTTTCCATCCTTGAGCGTGGCAACATCTGCCCGGTTCTCGGGATCGCCCATGAGACGACCATTGTGAACGTAGGTGCGCGTTGCGCGGCCAAGGGGCGTGACCTCGACCTGAAGGAAGGTGGACTTCGAGTACTGCAGGATCAGTTTGATGAGCTGCAGTCGGCCCTGAGTGACGGCAGAGCTGCCACCGTTCTGGCTCGGCTGACGGATGAAGATGTCCGACAGTCGGTAGCGCATGGTGTAGCGAGTGCCGAAATACAGGTTCTCCTGTCGCAAATCCCCGGCCAGCGTGATGGTGTCGACGCCCTTCTCAAGGATTTGGATTTCGAGGCCGTGCGGTGAAGCACTTCCTCCAGTTGCCCCTGTTACACAGGCGTAGTCACCACCGGACGGATCGAAGGGAACGGGAACCACGGTCTTCTTGTCGTAAGGATCGTAGACCCGGCCAGTCTTGCTGGTGACGAGCATACGCCTATCGAGGTTGACCACGAACTGACCGCCCGGATCGACGGCCCCCGGCTGGATGTCCATCGTCTCGAAGAAGACGGAACCATTCCGGTTGACGACCATCAGCATCTTGCTGTCGATGAACTTGAAGTTCAGGATCGAGGTGACGCCGGGGAACTCCCAGACAGACCAGCTCGACTGAAGCTTCTGATCCTGCGCCCAGTAGTACTTGTAGATATACAGGCTGTTCCTGGCCGAGGGCGAGTAGACAGCGAGTAGGTCTTCCTGAGGGGCCGCTGCCATGAGCGTTGGTCCACCTGGGATGTACTGAGGAACGTGCGAGGTGGCGTCATCGGCCTCCGCATTGCCGGTGTCCGGTTCAAGCGAATACTCGCGGATCATCGTGAACAAGCCACGGTCCATGGCGAAGAAGATCGACTGACCGCTCGACACGGGCGCAACCTGAGGGGCACTCGGGAAAGCCGTGGACGGACGGATCGAGACCGTCTTCGGGGTCAGTAGCTCGTTACCCATGAGGATGAACTGCCGCCTGTCGGAGAAGATAACCAGCCGGTCGAACTGGGGCTCGGCGTAGTGGAGGATCGAGACCTCGGCGCCAACCCCGGCCACGTCAATCGGGTCATCATCGAGCAGCGTCGTCGCGGTCGCTCTCCAGAAGTCGAAGTAGCTACCGGCCCGGGACATGATCACGGATTCCTTCGAGAGGAAGCCCACGCGGTTCTTGAAGAAGAACACATCGTTGATCTTGGCACCGACGAAGGACGGCTGCGGACAGGTCTTCTCGTCGCCAGCCTTGCGGAGGTCCCACGTTGCTGGCTTGAAGGTGAACGTGCCGTCAGCCTCACGGATGAGGACATGGGGCATGGTCGAGGCGTCGAACGAGGTTTTGATCCCGGGTTCCGGCACTTCCTTCCAGACACCATGCGGGTGATCGGCGTTCTTCGCGTCGAACCGGACGTAGTAGTTGTCGAACTGGTTCCCAGCCGCTCCGGTGATCTCCACAGCGGTATCGTGGATGCACTGGCGCGGCAGAGACGGGAAGTCCTGCGTCTCCCTCTGGATGACCTTGGAAGCGTTGCCGTTGTAGCCGTCGTCCAGCTCGGCACGGAAGGTCGTTCCGTCGTTCCTCTGGATGTAGATCATCGAGCCGATAACCTTGGTCGTCCATCCGTTCGCCGGGGTGATGCCCTCGGCTACGAGGTTCTTGTCCGTGGTCTTCCACGTCCAGTTCCCGTTCGGCTGGCTGTTGACCGTGGTTTCGAGCGCGATGGTCTTACCGTTCAGTAGACGCTCGGCGATGAAGCTGCAGTCAACCGCAGGAGACTGAGCGGCGCTGTCGCCATCCGGTGTCCGATACTGAGCCTTGATCACGCCGTCGATCTTGATGACGTAGGTGCGGCCATAGTTCCCGGCTTGGATGTTGAGGATCGCATCGCTCTTGAACGCCGGGGTCGTCGTTGAGCCGAGACCAGTGGCCTTCGTCTGGTTGACGATGAAGGTGTAGTCGGCGACCGTAGTGGCCCGGAACGGAGCCGTCTTGAGGCTGGCGCTATGCGCGAGATAGCCGTAGCCGTTTGGCGCGTTGACCGTCTTCTCGATGCCCTTGAGATCGAACACGCGGATGCCGTACTTGGTCATGAAGACCCAATATTGCTCGGTCCCGTCGCGCTGGATCAGGTGGGTGAACAGCGGTGCGCCGTCGAGGATGCCACCGAGAGCCGCGACATATTCGGTCGGCGGACGCTTCTTGTTGCCTTCGATGATGGTGGAATATGCGTTGACCTGAAGATCGCCTTGGGTGGCGAGACGAAGGGCCATGGCCTGTTGGCTGACACCATTCGCGAAGTTCGGGATAGACCCCGAGATGCGAGCCATTAGGGCTTCCGCAGTCCCGTGACGAACTGGCTGTCTTCCAGCATGTTCGGGTCATCGAACTCCAGGTCCTCGTTCTTCAGCGAGGCGAGCGCTTCCAGCTCATCCTGCTTGGTGTACGAGTGCGTCGAGTCGTCGCCAAAGTAGCGATCCTGATACTTCCGAGCGGCGCGGATCGTGATGTAGACCCGGGCGGACGAAGGCATTTCCTCGAAGTCGAGACCTTGGATCAGGTCCACGGTGACCGAGGTTTCGAACTCGTAGGTCTTGTTGGTCAGGTCGTAGAGCCTGAGGCCACGCTGGGCGACCTTCGAGGTGGTCTCGCCGGATGCCTTGAGTTTCAGGACGTTCGGGGGGAGTTGGATTTCCTTGCGGACATCGGGGACCAGCTCGTAGCCTTCCAGCCGATTGAACCACCAGCCAGACGTCTGGACTTCCGCAGAGGTGGTCTTGAGTATCTGCATCGCGAGGGAAGCGTCGATGACAACCTCGGCGTCGAGGGAGTTGATCGGGCTTTCGGCGATGGTTCCGAGAATTTCGTTGACAGCATCAAGCTCTGTCAGAGGGGCAAGCCCCAGTGCCATCTAAGGTTCTCCAGTGGTTGAAACAAAAAAACCGAGGCCCTGTGAAGGACCCCGGTTGGGAAGAGTGAGTGCCGATTAGGCGATCTTCAGCTCGATAGCGCACTCGGGACGGAGCTTGCCGTGGCCGACCGCGTACTTGGCAACCATGAGGGTGCCCTGACGCGAGACCATGTATTCCGTCTCCATCGCGAGATCGAGGAGCTTGACCGTACCGACTGCACCCTTGTGCATGATCAGAGCGGCGGTCTTGGTGAAGTCGCCCTGATAAGCTGCAGGACCCGTAGCGACGTTGGTGCCGTTCGGGAGGTTTGCAGTCTTGACCAGCGGGATGTCCGCGATCTTGACTACCTTGCCGTCAGCGTAGGAGCCGCGACCGTCCCAGTCCTTGTTGATGACCTTGGTGTTCTGAGCCAAGGCGTAGTACTGGACCGGCTTGACGAAGCCATAGCGCTCCGAGGCCGGAACGAACTTCTCGTCAAAGATTGCAGCAGCTTCGAAGAAGGCAGCAGCCATGATGTCGCTGTCCGTGAGGTAGGCAGCGTTCGTGAGTGCCGAGCCACCCGGGAGACCGTCGACAACAGCCGTGGAACGAGCCGCGAGGACGCCAACACGGGCAACGTTCTGGTCGTAAGCCTGAGCGAGTTCTTCGCCCATCTGCTTGGTGATTTCGCCGCGAACCTCGAAGTGGTTCATGGCTTCGTCGATGTTGGCAACGAATGCGTCCGTGAGGAGCAGATCGTCGATGGTGATAACCCGTTCGTTACCCTTGAACACCGTACCGAGAACCTGAGTGCCCGGGGTGTGGTAGCGAGCGCCGTTCGTGCGGCCCGTTACCGGGAAGGAGGCGGACTTGCCTTCCTTGATGTTGCGGGTCATGTGCTTGTCGGCGAACTCAGTCGTCCGAGCGAAAGCGGTGATTACTTCGCCGGTTGCTACCTTGACGAAGTTTGCCTTGACGTCTCCAGCACCATTGGCCTGACCAAGGCGGGAAACAACTGCATCTGCCATTAAGAATTTCCTGTCGTGTTCTGAGGTTGAAGGACCTCGGAGCAGCACAGGCGGACGATTGGAGATGATCCGGCTTCCAACCCCCGCAAGGGAAGGTCGGCGGGATCGCCAAGTATCTACTGTGAGACTTCCTTGGTTCCTGTGGATCGCCCTCTAAGAAGAGGCGGGATCAGTCAGAAACATCGGATCAGGAAAGGAGACCCCCGTGGTGCGCCTCTTCAGGATTAACCAGCTTCAAGGGCCGGTTGAGCGACGGGGGTTTAGTTCAGAGAAAGGACACATGCTGGATCAAATGAATGATCCTACTGTTGCCCCTATTGAGAGATGTTGTCGTAGAATGCGATTAGACGCTTTCCACAAGCAACCTTCTCGGTCTCCGACACCTTCAACTTAGCGATCAGCCGGAAGACATCGGACTTAGTCATCGCCCCGGGTTTGGGCTCAGCGACCGTACTGTCGAAACAGACGCGGAGGTCTGTGGGGAGAACCGGGAGCGGCCTGAGGCTAACGCCAGAGGTCGCGCAACCGCTCACTGTCAGCGCCACTAAGGCACTCACGGCGAGCATCTTCGAGCGCATCGGCGTACTCCTGAATTGCATCGGATTTGGCGGATAGTTCCCTCATCTTGAGCGCCTGAGCGCCAGCCAGGACGGCATCGGCTTCACGCGCAGCTTTCTCGGAGGCAATCACAAGCTCTGCGACTGCGAGATCGCGCCTGATCTGGGCGACCTCTGCTGCGTGTTTGGCGTCGATGCGGGCCTTGGCGTAAGCGCCACCCATGACGGTCAGGAGGAGGAGAACCGGGACTACCCACTTGAGGATGAAGGGGTTCACTCGGGTCCTTGTGTCGGTGTTACGGAGGAAAGAACCCGTCGCATGTCCATGTGTCCTACCCCGGTGTAGACCCCATAGAAGAACGGGGGCAAACCAGCGAGGGCGATAGCGGCCCCGTCCATGCCCTTGAAGAGAGCGAAGAACAGAGCCGAGAACGAGGCGACGGTGTTTAACGCAAGCCAGACCTTGGAGGTCTTACGCTTGGAGAGTTTCATGCGGGATATTTGGCCCATGGAAGCTGCCAGTGTGGACCATCCTTGAAGGAAGTCCAATCACCGCCCCACTCGATGACCACGCCCAGCTCAGACGCAGCCTTCTTGATGGCTTCAGCGAGGGGGTAGTAGTGGGGCCAGTGCCACGAAACCTTACCGTCGATCAGCGGAATAACATCCACTGCATGACCGGTGAGGTGACGAGACCGCATAGTAGTTGATGCGCCCTGAGCCACAAGCTGCTTTTGGCGAGCCATGGTTCGAACGCCTTCCAGAACTTGGAAGTCAACCGGGGTGATTTCGATAGCTCGCTTGATGACCCTGACCATATCGGGGTGGACACCAGTGAGCTTGGCAAGGCTTCCACGGCCCAGAACGTAGGCCATGGTTTCCTTAGGTTAGATGCTGGATCTGGCGATCTTGGCTTCGACCTTGGCCCGATATGCCGGGTCCTTCTCGTAGCGCGGATCGCTCATTGCTTCGGTGACTTCGGCCCAAGAGCCAAAGCTGTCTGCGGTGGGTGAAGGGGTCTTGCCCTCGATCAGAGAGCCAGGACGACCATTAGCCGCTTCGTACTTGGCCTTGAGCTGCCCGATGGCGATCTCTGCGGCGTTAACGTCGGCGTTGGCGAACGAGGCATTGTAGGTGTTGATCTCGTCGGCGGTCAGGGAGGTGGACGCCCATGCGAACATGCGATCCAGATGCTCCTTACCGCCGGCTGCTTCCGTCAGACGACGGTCCACGGCATCGGCGCGAGCCTGTTGGCCTTCAATGAAGCTGTCCACGAACGCCTTGTCGAAGCCCTTGGCAGCGAGATCGGCATAGGTGGCTTCGGAAAGCTCGCCCTTCTCGGCGAACTCGGCGCTGACGGCCTTGACATCGACGACAGGTG
Source organism: Ensifer sp. ENS10 (assembly GCF_014852025.1). NCBI lineage: Bacteria > Pseudomonadati > Pseudomonadota > Alphaproteobacteria > Hyphomicrobiales > Rhizobiaceae > Ensifer > Ensifer sp. ENS10. Next base: position 56,980 of record NZ_JACVAS010000018.1, on the reverse strand, counting down.
CCGGGGTCTGGGTCTCGGTTTCGACCTGGGCCTCGGCCTCGGTTGCTGCCGGGGTCTCAGCTTCGGTCGTGGTCGTGCCAGCCTTCAGATCGGCATAAGCCTTGGCGAAGTCTTCCGGGGTGTCGAAACCCTCGGGGAGCCACTCGGGTCGTGCCGGGGCGCTGGCCTGAGATGCTTCATCAGCCTTGGCCCTGAGTGCGTCCTCGGTCGATGCCGGGGCGGCTTCAGCAGCGGCTGCGAGAGCGGCAGCAGCAGGATCAACCTGAGATGCTTCCGGGGTGGTAACTTCGGGGGTCGTCGCTGCTGGTGCTGCGATCTGCATTAGTAGTCCTCTCTGATGTGTACGGGCTTGGTTTCGTCAACGGCAGGTGCCGGTACAGGTTTGGCCCGGGTGCGGGCCTTGGGTTCAGTCTTCGGTGTTTCGTCAGCCAACGGGGGCTCCTTCTGCTGCTTGTTGTTTCATTCCCTCCTTGGCCATTCCGCCCATCTGAGCGATTGCCTGAGGACCGAGCTTCTCCATGAGCTGCTGCATCTGAGCGTTCTGGTCGCCAGCGCTAAGTTCGTCGTCGGTGCGGACGAGACCATTCGTGTCGATGCCGAGGGCAGCACCACGTCTGGACATGTATTCGCCAGCGTTGATCCGGCGAGCGACTTCCTCCGGGCCGAACAATTGTCCGAGACCGGCGATGAAAGCGTCGAGGTTTTGAAGGTCGTTACCTCGACCAAGAGCATCGAGACCGGCGATGACTTTCACGCTGGTGACACCCTTGGGAAGCGGAGGAACCTTGCGGTTATGCTCCATGCGCTTCTCGTAAAGGCGGATGACCGGGAGCTGGAACTCTTCGGAGAGCAGCGAGTAGATGCCGCCCATTCCCTGATCCAGTTCGTTGGCCATGAACCTGATCTCTTCTGCCGTGACACGCTCGCCGTTGCGCTGGACTGCGCTGTTGAGCATGAAGGCATAGGAGAGACGCTCGATGAGCTGTGCGATGAAGCGCTCGGCCACGCTGAAGTCGGCCTGTTTGTTGACCTGGAGCGGGACTACCGAGTTGGCTTCACCTGTGACGAAACCGCCGTTCCGTGCCTGAGCGAGTTGCTTGGCCTTGATGACGGAGTTCGGGGCGACGAGCCAGACGACCTTGGCCGACTGTGCGGTACCGTCGCGGAGAGCTTCGGTCAGAGCATTGAGCGCCGTGAGGTCACCCATGTACTCGTCAACGAAGCCGCGACCGTAGTTCTCACCTTCGATGTACGTGAGACGGAGCGCGAGCCACGGAACGTCGGCAATCGGATAGTCGCCACCATCCGCCACCTCCACGTCATCGATCTGCTGACGGACGAGGAACTTCTCTTCGACACGGCGGATGTGGGTGTAGAGGTCGATGTTTGCGTCTCGGTCGGCGTCCTTCTGTTCGGTCTGGCCGAGCTTGGCGACGATCTCCTTGGGGAGTGCCTCGCGAGACATACTTTCCTTGACGACAATGTCGAGGACGTTACCAGCGCCGTCACGGTCGACGACGTACTGGTTGAGCCTGAAGCCTCTCGGGCGGCCCTCCTTCGGGATGAACAGGAGGTAGTTCCCAGCAACGATGAGCTGGCGACACGCTTCGAATGACACAGGGCGGAACACGGAACCGTACATCTCGGAGACGACAGCACGTTCTCTTTCGGAGAGAGCCTTGTTGATTTCCCCGTTCTTGCCACCGTTGGCCTCGTTCTCCTTGCGGACAGCGATGTCATCGATTTCGTACTTGAACGGAGGAGTGTTGATCGGGAAGAGCGCGAGTTGCACCTTGGATGCAATATGGCGCACACCCCGGGCACCCAGACTTTGCGAGGGCTCTTCGAACGCGGTTGACGCGGTGACACCGTCGGGCGGCATCAGATGCGGAACCGTCAAAGCTGCAGCGTCCTGTGCCCGCTTGAGATACGGGCTGCGGTCGGTGACGAGCTTGTCGTAGAGAGCCTTGGCCGAGACTTGCTCGAGTTCAGCCAATGCTTATCGGGGGATGTTGACCCCGGATTGCCGGGTGTTGGTCAGTGGGATCACGAGGGACGAGCGGCCCCTGCGGTTGATGCTGGCGGTTGCACCCTCAGATGCAGCCGGGATTGTGGCCTCGTTCAAGACCGGAGCCTTCTGGACATCAGTCGGCGGCGGCGGTGGCGCGATCACGGGATCGGCCTTCATGATCTTTGGCCGCTTAGGCGGGCACAAGTAGAATGTTCTCCTCTTCTTGCTGAGCGAGGAGGCCCTTCAGGTAGTCGACTACGATGCGTCGGCCAACCAAAGAGCCAAGCTCGCGGTCTGTCATTGTCAGTAGGTCACTCGTGAGACGATCCGGGTAGACCGTCTCCAAGTGTTCCACCAACTGTTGGGAAACATAGGGTTTATCAAGGGCGTCCTGAGACATGCTACTGTTGCCCCTATCTTGAAGAACAATCCGCCGACCTCTACTTTAAGTGGGCATGTTCAATGAAACTGGAGAACCGCATGTCCCTTAAGTACGCAATGTTCGAACTGGACTTCGATCCGCCGTATAACAGAGTTGCAATCAACCCCGAGCACGTAGTCTCGCTTCATCCATTGGATAAGAACTTTACCGTCATTCACACAACCTCCCCGATCAATAATGGCCATTTGGCGTATACCGTTAAGGGCGACTACGATCAGGTCGTGGCCGATCTTACGAACGTCTGGAAGGGCGTTGGACAGGGGCAGCAGCGTAAGCCGCTTCCGAGGATTTCGTGAGCCCGACAAGCAATATGAGGACGCTGCATGACTACCTTCGTTGCTTTGAAACAGCTCGGTGATGACGGGTGGGTTTACCTCAACCCGGAGCAGGTCTCGGCGATTGAAACGGCCAATAACGGCACCACGTCGCGCGTACGCTTGGCGGCGTCGGACATCTACTATGAGATTGAGCTTGAGCCTTCTGAAGTTTGGTTGAAGCTCTCTATTTCTACGGGGAGATGACGGCGTCTTCGTCTCGATCCATCCTTGCCAACTCCCGCTTCGCAAAGAAGATGATCTTGTTCAAGTCATACCTCTTGGACGTGCCGTCCTTCCCGCCGAAGCGGTAGCAAGCCTTGAATATGTTGCCGATCCCGAACTCCATCCGCTTGTACTCGATGAGGTCTTGGAGATCGGTGGCATACTCGGGGATGTTGTAATACGAGGTCGAGCCCCCGTCCGACTTCACGGTTGCCACAGCTTGGCCTCGTTGGTCTTAAAGTCGTAGTCCGTCCAGTGAAGGATACGGGCGAGACGGGCCTGAAGGAGAGCATCCTCGGCTGTGAAGCCGGCTTTCTCGTAGGCTGCGACCACATGTGGCCACGGGTCCTCGTCGGGTCCAAGCTTGTCGAGCAGCTTCGCAGCCTTGACCTTGCCCATTCCCTTGAGCCCTGGGTAGCCATCGGTGACATCCCCGGTCAGCGTCTGCATCATCCAGTTATACCGAGCTTCACCCGGCGACACGTCGATCACCTCGCCACCACGGTAGAGCTTGCCCGGGATGGTGAGCATGTCCTTGTCCTGGCTGACGATGATCTTCTCGCCCTTGATGAGCTTCGGGTGTGTCGCGAGGATGCCCATGGTGTCGTCGGCTTCGATCCCGGGCTTGAGCTTCGCGCCTTTCTCTTCGATGAGCCAGCGCTTGACCTCCCCGGTTCCGACCGGCTTTCGACCTCGGCCAGCCTTGTAGTCGGGCGACAGGCGATGGCGGAAGGTCTCGCCCATGGACAGGCAGATGATCGCGTCATCGGCGTCCAGCTCGGTCTTGATATTCTCGATGGCCTCAAGGATCGATGCCTTTGCGGCCTTCACGTCACAATGAAGTGTCCATTGGTCGTCACCCCAGTCAGTCTCGACTTCGTGGGTGGCTAAGGTCGATACGACGAAGATGTCCCCGTCGATCAGCAGTGTTCTCAAAAATTCTCCTATCGAAGATCGTCTTTGTATCCGCAGAGCGAACAGACGCTCTCACAGACGATGATGTTGCGGTGGTTCGGGAGGGTGATGCACTTGACCGGCATCTTGATGAACCGGTGTGCGCCGAGGCGGCAGAGGAGCTTCTTGAGGGGGCTCATCCCTCGTCCTCCTCATCGAAGTAGCCGCCCTCGCGGAGGCTGTCCGAGTAGTAGGACCAGTTGTCCACGCCACCGCCCTCCAAGCATCGACGCCACAGGGCAGCGTCCTTCAGGCTTTCGTACTCCCGCTTCGGGATCGTGACGTACTCAGTCGTGTCGTGCTTGCTCATTCGTCTGCCTCAATCTGCGTGATGCCGTATTTATTCGTCAGGTTCTCCCGCATCGCCTTCCGGTCCTGCTGCGAGAGCATCCCGGCGAGCGACGGCCCAAAGCAAACCAGCGGCTTCCTCTGGGTGTATGGCGAACCACTCGGTTCCGGGTAGGCGGTAACCATCGAGTAGGCCGTGTAGAACTGCCTCAGCTTGTTTGCGATCATGGAACTCCCTGATGGTGAAGAAGGAATAGTCCCGGTGGGGACAGTTGGTCTGCATCTGGTGCAGCCGGTTCTGGATATTGAGCGCGAGGCCCACCTTGCAGTACCCGGGCCATGCCGGATTGACGGCGACGTAGACGAAGCCCGGGGTGTTCTGCGAGGTCTTAGTGTGTCTCCGCCCAGTTGCGTCCGGTGTCGTAGTTACCGGCGAGCTGGCATCGGAAGTTGTAGTATTCCCCGGCGAGACGGATGGCGTTAGCTGCCGTTCGTCCGACGAGGTCTGCCTTGTCTTCATCGACCTCAATCTGCCACTCGTCATGGACGTTCGCGACAAACTCGTAATGAATACCGGGGATTAACCCGAGTTCCTGAAGTTGGTTGTCGAGGATGACGAGGGCTCGTTTCATCTGGATCGCACCCGCAGACTGCAGGAGCGTGTTGAGAGCTGCATGTTCCGAGCGGACGTACAGGAGACGACCGTCGAGACCCTTGAGGAAGCCCTGCTTGATGGCCTTCTTCTTGACCGCGTCGATCAGTTTGCTGAGCGCCGGGAGGGCCTTGAGGAAGCGCGAGCGAGCCGCACGACCAGCCGCAGTGACCTTCTGTTTCGACCCCGTGACACCGAGGATGACACCGAGGTTGAAGTCGCCGGAACCGTAGATGAAGGCGTAGAACCAAGTCTTCGCCGTATCGCGATCACACCCGAGCGCCTTGGCGTTCTGGGTATGCATGTCGGTCCCGTCCTCTTTCTTCCCTTCGAGGACCGTCTTGATGTACGCGCCTTGATCGTAAGCGGCCATGTAGCCAGCGAGATCGCGAAGCTCCAGAGCGTCGGCATCGCAGCCAACCAGCAGCTTCCCGGCTGTCGCGTAGAACAGCTCTCGGCACTCGTGACCGAACGGCGAGCGTGAACTCGGGACCTGGGCCACGTTCGGCTTGTTGTGGGTCATGCGACCCGTGACAGCGCCGTTGGTGTTGACCTGACCGTGGATGCGCCCGTTTCGGACGTGCTTGAGCCACGCTTCCTTGCCCTCGGCGAGCTGGCCGATCCGCTTCTGGATCATCAGGTAGCGGAACAGGGTCTTGGCAGCGGGGAACTTGAGGCCCTTGAGAACCTCTTCGTCTACCTTCGGCGATCCGTCCGACGTGAACTCCTTGGGCTTCCACCCGTAGAGCTTGATCAGTCGGTTCGCGATGTCCTGCCGAGAGCCCGGGTTGAACGCCTTGAGCTTGACCTTGGAGTATGTCGCGCCTACCTCGTAGTGCTCGCGCACCGGGCCGACATATGGGGTCAGTTCCTTGCCGGTCTTGGGAGAGAACCTGCGGACGGTGACCGTTACATCGAGATCGGTTCGCTTCACGGATCGAGACGAAGTGACCTCGACTTCTTCCTCGAAGCGGAACCACGGGGCGAACTCCTTGGAGAGCTGTCCCTCAAGTCCGGCCTTCTCACCAGCGAGCTTGGCGTACAACCCTGCGGCCTTCTTCTCGTCGAAGGCGAAGCCGTAGCGTTCCTGTCGCGAGATGATGGTGCGGACGGCGTGTTCAAGCTGGATGCTCTCGTCGGAGAAGCCCTTGCTGTTCAGCCGTTCCCAGAGCTTGGCGGTGACCTCGACGTCCTGCTCGCAGTAATCCTGCATGTCTACGGACCAAGTGCCCCAGACATAGGCCGTGAGCGCTTCGCCCTTCAGCCCGAGCTTGATGCCTTCCTTCTTGCGGATGTCACCGTAGTCGCCCTTCCAGAGACCGAGGCGAGCGCCCCAGCTTTCCAGCGAGTGACGACCGAACAGCTTCAGCTCGATCCACTGCTTTCCGGCCTTCTTGCGCTTATCCAGTTGCCGGAAGTCGGCGTCCCGCATGTCGGCGTACATGAGACGGGACATGACGATGGTGTCGCGGATCGCGCCCTTCGGCTTGAACCACGGGTAGAGCTTCTGGATCGCGGGGATGTCGAAGTCGATGATGTTGTGGCCGACGACGACGCCAGCCACCATGAGCATCTGAAGGCCGGTCTCGATGGAGACGTAGGTCCTTCGCTCGTCAGTCTCCGGGTTGATCCAGAAGTTGTCGGAACAGCTCCAGGTCTCGCCGGTATTCGCATCCTTGATCACCAAGGAATGAACCTTGGTCATCTCGGGTATCAGGCCGTCCGACTCGATGTCGAAGACGAGCGTGGGTGAACTCGGGACGGTCCATTCGAAACCGCCCGAGGATGTGTCCGTCAGTTAGAAACCTCCGTGATTGCCGCGACCACCTCCTTCCAGCGGGAAGCGTCCAAGTAGATCGTGGCTGTGCGTGTGGTGAGGATCAGTTGGCCTCCCTTGCGGGAGACCTTGAGATGTGAGGGCAGGGCCTCATTGGTGTGGTCTTGCATCAGAAGGGCGCGTCGCCGTCGTCATCGTCGTCAAAGCTGGATCCACCCCCGCCATCCTTCTTCTCGGTCGGGTCTTCCATCAGCTCGAAGAGACGCCCGGTCTCCTTGTCGAACAGGAGCCAACCCGCTGGTCCCGTCTCCCCGGTGAACCGGTTCTTGAGGATGCGCAGGGTCGTCACATTGTTGATGGTGTAGGTCTTGCCGTTGTAGGTGATCGTGTTGACGTTCTGCTGGTTGCGCTCCAGGCCGATCACGAAGTCGGAGAGCTGGGCGATAGCGTGAGAACCGCGAAGCTGGGCGAGGGCGGTCTCTGCGCCCTGCTCGTGCCCCTTGTCGCCGCTCGGGCGCTTCAGGTGCGAGATCAGGAAGATGCAGACGTTGCACTCCATGGCCAGAGCCTTGAGCGCTGTCATGGCGTTGTCGATCATCCGCCGCTCGTCGCCGTCTTCCTGACCGGAGATGACAATCGAGAGGTGGTCGATGACGATAAACCGTGCGCCGCAACCTTTGGCGAGGTAGCGGACCTTGTTCAGCAGGTTCTCGATCTCGGTCGAGCCGAAGTGATCGTAGAGGAACAGTCGTCCGGTACCGAGGGTGGTGTCGAACGCTCCCTTGAACTCCTCCTCGGTGACACCCGAGCGATCGATATGGAGCGGCTTGTTGGCGGCGAGGCCCATCAGCCCGAGGGCCGTGCGCTTTGTGTTCTCCTCCAGCATCATCATGCCCACGGTTTCGCCCAAGGACAGGAGGTGGTAGGCGATCTCACGGACAACCGCGGATTTGCCGATTCCGGAACCTGCGGTTAGCGTGATCAGCTCGCCGAGGCGGACACCCCGCATCATGGTCTGGAGACCAACGAACGGGAGGCTCTGGGAGATCAGGTCGTCCTCGGTGTTCACGAGGTCGAACATGTCGGCCCCGTTCACGATACCGTCTGGGCGGACCACCTTGGCTTGCCAGATGGCGTCAACGATCTCCTTGACCTTACCGGCCTTGAGCATGTCGTTGGCGTCCTTGAAGCCCTCAGGGAGCGAGGCCACCTTGCAGCGGCCCGGGACGAACAGGTCGTAGCATTCCTTGACGGCTTCCTGCCCGGGTTCGTCCATGTCGAACATGAGGACGACTTCTTCGAACTGGTTCAGCCATTCGAGGTTCTTCCTGAGGGTCTTCTTCGCGCCCTTGGCTCCAGTCGGGACCGAGACGACGGGCCACTTGTGTCCCTGTGCCTGGCTGACGGAGATGGCGTCGATCTCGCCCTCGGTGATGACGATGCGTTTGCCGCCGTTCTTCCAGAGGTGCATCCCGTAGAGGCCGACTTCGCCGGTATCCCCGAGGAAACGGAAGTCCTTCTTCTGGAAGCGCACCTTCTGCGCGGCGACTTGTTGATGAGCGTTTCGGTAGTTGAAGATGCGAACGACTTGTCCGCCAAGCTCAGATCGTGTGAAGCCCCATTTCTTGGCGCTTTCGAGTGTGATGCCACGGGACGGCCAGTCGGTTGGCTCGCCAATGGCGATCAGACCAAGGTCTTTCCTCTCGCGAGGAGCCTCGTCTCTTTCTATCGATTTGTCTCCGGGTTCATAATACTCGCAGCCAAAGCAGTAAGCGTGGCCGTCGGTGTAACGGGCGAGGTTGTTTGAGGAGTGGCACTTCGGGCACGGCTCGTGCTGAAGGAACTCGCTATCTTCGGTGGTCAACGGGAGTTAGTTGCCTACTGACCAACCAATGAGCGCACCTGCGGCGGTGACGAAAGTCGCGAAAGCGAGGAGTGGATAGCTCTCCGCGAGAAGGGCGAAGACGATGACCATGATGATGATCGCCCAGACTATCGCGATGCCGATGAACATCCCGGCCATCAGACGCACACCCTGACGAGAACGTCGTGGTAGTACCAAGCGAGGCACCGGACGCCGTCCACGAGAACTTCGCGGTGGTGGAACGTGATCTTGTCGACCTGCATGTGCCACGCCGAGACGATGTTCCGGTCACGGTAGGAAGTCGGGGTGATCTCGGGGAGATGAGCGACGGTGTAGTATCGGTCGCGGCACTCGCGTATCGTCCGAGGGAGACGATCAGCCATCTCCCTCAGTTCTTCCATGGATACTGCCATCAGAATGCCGCCAGTGCTGCCGCGGCGACGACCGCAAGAAGCCAGACGAGAAGCCCCAGACCGACGAAGAACTTCACACCCTCGCGGACGGTGTAGAGAGGACGACCTTCATGGATAGCGACGGCGAAGGCGATAAGCGCCGCGAGGACCAGAACGAAGTAGCCGGTGATGACTGCCGCATATTCCGTGGTGAGGATCGCGAGGACGCCAATGAGCGAGCCGATGGTGAGAAGGAAGATGTTCGAAGCCTTGAGTGTCATGTGCATGTGTCCTTTGACTGGTTCGGCTGGATTAGTCGGCGAGGAGGCCAGCGAGGCGGCGCGAGATAGTCTCGGCGCGGACCTTGCGGGTGATCGCGGCGTCCTGCTGATCGCGGAGGTTGTCGATCTTGCCAGCGATCTTGCGGAGCTTGTCGGTCTCAGAGCTCACCACAGCATCGAGCTGGTCGAGAGCCTTGGAGAAGCCAGCGATTGCGCGGTCGGTCGTCGGGCGGAAGGAGAAGAACTTCATGATCAGGTGCCTTTCTTGGCGGGTTTCTTGCGGAGAATGTTGGAGAGGGCTTCCTGCCTGACCGGGTCGTTGGGCTCAGCGAGCCATTCCCTCGGGATGACCTTGGCGGCGTATTGGAAGCCATGCGTCTGGCACCACACGGCATAGGTGGTGGTGGACTGCTTGGAGATTTTGGTGTTCGGGTTGGAGAAGACGAACCTGAGATCGAGCTGCGGGTGCTGCTTCTTGATCAGGATGTGCTTCTGGCGATCTGCCGTGAGGAACCTGCCCTTGGTTTCAACGACGATGCCGTTCGGCAGGATGAAATCAGGGGTGTACCGGTGGAGTGTCGCCGGTTTCGTGTAGGTCAGGTCGTACTGTTCGTAGGCGACCGAGACATTCCATTCGGTCAGGAACCGAGCATTTACGTCTTCGAGGCCAGACCGGAACCCATGAAGGGCTCCGACCTGTGCTTTCGTCTTCTTGACGGCCATTGATTAGAAGTCGTGGTTCTCTTCTTCGTCGCCGCTCTCGTCCGAACCTGCGTCCGAACCGTCGCTGTCGCCGTCGTCCTGGCTGTCGTCCGAACCGTCGTCTTCCTCGGGTTCCCAACCGCCTTCCTCGGCTTCGATGCCGTAGGCGGACGGATCGACGTGCTCACCAGCGCCGCTGTATTCGACCAGCTTGTAAATCTGGACCGCGACCGGCTGAAGCTGCATCGTCGGATTGCCGTCGTTGTCCTTGCCGAGGTAGACCTCGAAGGTCACCACGTATTCGGAACCTGCGCCGACACGAGCCTTGCTGACGACCTTGCCCGAGGCCGAGAAGAGCTTGGGCTTGCGATCCCAGAGGCGCATCTCGCCGGACTTCTTGTCCTTCACCATGCGGTTCTTCGCCACGAAGTTGAAGATGACGAAGCCGGTCTCGGTCTCTTCCCCGGTGTCCTCGTCGGTCACCTTCTCGTAGAACCAGCACGGGTTCTTCTTGATGGGGAGGGGCTTACCGAAGTGCGGCTTGGCGATTTCCTGCAGCTTCTGGATGAAAGCCTTGGCATCAGCCACCGGCAGCTTCAGCTTGGCCGAGTAGTTGCCGTGCGTGTTGTACTTCGTGTCCGGGCTGTCGAGACGCGGGTAGACTGCGATGCCACGGGGGGAGCGGTACTTCGGGGTTTCTTTCTTTGCCATTACGGAATTGTTCCTTCTGTGGAGAGATTTAGGCGCGATAACGCCGTTCAAGCTTCGGGACATTCAGACCCTGAGCTTCGAGTTTGGAATGGAGGAAGGTGTCGATTGGATCGCCGCGCTTCCAGATGAGGATTGCTGCCTTTAGTTCCCGGGTCATGCCGCGAGCACCAGCTCAAGCGACTTGTCCATCGAACCAATCACCTGTTCGACCGTAGCTTCGATGCCGTAGACTTCCTTGAGCATCTTCGTCAGCGCGACCTTGGCGTCGAGCGGGTCGATCTTGACGGTGCGCGGGGTCTTCGCCTTCTTCGGCATAGCCTGGACGAGCATGTGTCCGCCTACCATGCCTCGGGGAACCGGGATGATTGTGCCAGCGGGTACGTTCTCGAAGAAGCGTTCCATCTTCTCCTGCTCGTAAGCGACCTTGGACTGGAATCGGCTGGCCAGTGTGCCTCGGCGGACCCCGCTGTCGTCCTTGACCAAAACACTGCGGCCGCTCGACGACGCTTCAATGACCACGTAGCTCTTACCCTCGGTGAGGTAGCGCTTGCTCTTGGCGTCGATGCAAACAACGGTCTGACCTGCGATGAACTTAGCCATGGAAGATTTCGCCTTTCATATATGCGTCGAGGGCGCGGAACTCGGTGCGCTTTCCCTCAGTGTCGTTGATGAGGTTCTTGGTCGCTGCGAAGGCTTCCTGAGCAGGAATACCAATATGTTCAGCGAGGGAGAGGAAGACGGCTGCTGCCGCCATGATCTGGACGTGAGGCTTGTGGTTCTCCAAACCCATGAGGGTCTGCAGTGTGGCCCCGGCGACGACCTTGGGATTGGCCGAGTTGAAGGCGTCTCGATCAAACCGGTGCATGGGGGCCTCGGTCTCTGAAGACGATGTAGGTCATGCCGACGATGGCGAGGAGGAAAGCGAGCTGGGTCATGCCAGTGTGGTCTCCAGTAGTGCAGCGCGTTCGTTGATCTTTGCGGCCCGGGAACGGAGGCTCCGACATGCGGCCTCGATCTCGTGACGTGTGGCGGCGGTGACGAGGCGGTAGCCCTTCGGACCACCAATGATCTTGCTGCCGTTGTCCCCGGCGATCTGCCTGACTTCGACCGGGGATATCCCAGTCTGTTCAAAGATTTCCGAGGCCGTGTGCCACCGCCCGTTGAAGCCGAGGTGGTTCAGGAGGATGTTCGTGGGGGTCATGCTGCGGCCTGTTGGCGAGCGCGGAAGTGGGCGCGGCGCTGTTCCTTCTTGCCGAAGTAGCCGTGGCGCTTGAGACCTTCGATCAGGGCGCGGCGCAGTTCGTAGCGCTTGGTCTTGTCCATGGTGGACATGTCGAAGGACGGGCCCGTGTCGAGCGACAGGCTGTTGTGAGCTGCGCCGAAGCGGATGGTGATACCTTGGTTCATCTTCAGAAATCCTTGGTTTGCTGTTTCGTTGGTGAAATCGCTACTGTTGTCCCTATTGTTCCACGTCGGCAATCTCTCCGTGTGTGGAGAGGTTTAGGCGAAGAAGAACTCGGACTTCATGACCTGTTGCAGATCGAGTGTTCCATCCTGTGGAAGCTCGGGCAGATCATCAGCGATGTCGGGGCATTGCATCAGGACCTCCTCGCGGAGAGCCTGTAGTGGTCGAGCCCGGTACATATCCACGAAGACCCTGCGCAGGACCGTGTTGAGGAAGGTCGTGTCACAGGCGTGGGTACCGTAGCTGTCATGGATCATCGCGAGGTTGGTGACCCCGGCCTCGGCGAGTTCGGCAGCGGTGAGGACCATGGCTGCTGCGTCCATGGAGTGTACGTAGTTGGGGCTGATGCTGGTCGACTGCTTTGAGCCATTGACCGTATCTGTCTCCTCATAATTGCTGAGCCTGACGATTGCGCCGTTGATGCGCGTCTTGATCAGTTTAAGCTTGACGTCGGGATAGAGCTGGTAGGCCACGAAGCCGGAAGGCGTCTGCCAGTGGAGGGGCTTGTTGGCCTTGGCGGATAGTCGGGCAGTCTTCTGGAGCCAGCCCATGGCGTCCTTGGCGGCAACCACAACATCTCCGATGCTCTCCCAGACGAGGCTGGATAGCCACGAGATTGCGCGTTTGAGTTCGTCACCAAAGTTGTGTTCCTTTCCACCTTTGATCTTCTCCATGACAGACTCCTCGATGTACTTGAGGCACGACCGGGGCGTTCCGCCGTAGGGCAGGACCATGACAGGACGCTTGGTGATCTTGCGGTCCATGCCAAAGGCCAGCCAGCCATAGGACCACCGAGAGAGTTCCTCCCGGGTCGGCCCTTTCTTTTTCTTCGCGTCCTCCTCGGTCGGCTCCTCCATTTCCACAAAGGCAACCTCTCCGATAGTGGAGACAATTAGGCGCAGTTTGTCCATCACTCGGTCGGCGACCGCTTGGTAGATGTCCTGCGGCTTGTCTGCCGGGATCAGGTTCACGGCGCGACCCCCGATGCTATCGAGGAGCATTGCGGAGAAGTGCTGCAGTCCATTGCAGGAGCCATCCTGCGCGATCGGGATGTGCGACAGGAACTCACGACCGTCGAGCTTCGACTGAAGCATCTCAGCCCACTCGAAGCAGAACGCGAGGAAGCACCATGGCTTATCGGCCTCGGTCCACCAGAGATCGTCGAGGGGTGTGAACGCGCAACGGACAATCCGGCTGGTGTTAGCGGTGACCCAATCCTCGCGCTCTTCGAACGAGACCTTGTCGACACCGAAGCAGTTCGCCCCGTGGATCGCGAGCCAGCGTTCCCCGTCTTCACCCAGAGGCTTGCCCTCGGCGAACCGGAGCAGCGCCTTGACGTTATCAGAGCCCTGAGGGTTCAGCACGAGCGGGACCGGGTAGGCCCGACCACGGAAGTCGAGGTTGTGCGGGAAGTAGATCGCTGCCTCATCCTTGAAGCGTTCCGCCAATTCGAGAAGACCGTGCTGGATCAGTCGATCCTGCCGTCGCCGGTAATTCGCCGCATGGGCGTCCCGGGCATCCCACTTCCACTGGCGCAGGGCCTCTGGGTTGGTGTCGATGTCAAACGGCTTGGACGGCATTTCGACATCCTTGAGCGGGACCGTCCCTGCGATGCCCGAGCCAGCCTTAATCAGCTCCTTCATCACGTCGAGGATCGAACGATTGATCTGCCAGGGCGTGTTCTGGATGGCGTTGATGCCCCGGAGGACCTTGGTCATGTCCGAGGCCAACAGGAGTTCCTTGTGCTCCTTACGGGCACGGCGCACGAGATCGAGCGGACGGACGGCATCCGAGTGGTAACCCCCACCTGTCAGCCCGGTCCATTTCTTGGGTGGAATGATGGTGGGCATGTAGTAGGGGAACATGAGTTCACCCCGGAGGAGGCTACTGTTGACCCAATCCGATGCCTTCTCGGTCAGGAAGACCTGATGCTGGTCCTTGTAGTGACCGGTGAAGGCCGTCTGGTTTAGGCTGAACTCGATCAGGCCGGTGGCGTTCGCGACGATCTCGACCATCTTCGAACCGAGGAGAACACAGTCGCTCCGGGTCCAGCGATCCCACGGGATGTTGTACTTGCCCATGGCGTAGATCAGGACCTTCCGCTTGTGCTGCTCGGTGGCCCCGTCTTGGGTCAGGTCTTTCTCCAACCGAGCGAACATCCCGGGGTTCAGGATCGCGAAGCGTTCGAACCGAGCTTCATTCTCCAGTGCTGACGCGATGTGGAGCGAGAGGTTAGTCAGGGGCGTGATGGTCTTCGACATCAGCCGACCGAGGCACGACTTGATCGCGATGAATGCAACCACGTCAGGGTTCATGTCGCGAACCAGCTTGGCGGCAACGGCCTTCGGCCCCGGGCGACCGGAGTAGACATCAGCCACGAACTGGCGGATCGCTTCCGATACCGTGTTGATGTCGCGCTTGATCAGCCATTGGACAGCTTTGGTCTCGCCACCGCGATCCTGTTCGATCTCCTTGTTGACGCGAGAGGCGAACCGCGCCGCGCCGAGGTTGCTCATGTCGATCTCCAGCTCGACCTGACGCTGAAATTCCTGGGGATGAACCCTCAATACATTCTCCTGCTGGTTGATGTTCCCTGTCTGAATACCTGCCGACCAAGTATTGTGTGAAAGCTCAAAGGGGAACCTTCATGGAAACCATCATCAAGTTCTTCTCGACCCCTCTTGTTGGGGTGGCTCTATCAATTATGGGGATTATAGGCGCCGTAGCGGTGCCTCTGCTGGACTACAAAATCAAGCACTTCAACAAGAGGCGCTACACCAAATACTTGATCGGAGAGCTTCGACTCATTCACAACACTCTCTTTCAGCGCCGCGACGCCTTCTTTGCCTACTTTATCTACCACGGGGTGGGCGTGGTGATCTTCACCATGAGCATAGTGTCATTGTGGACCATTGGAGTGATCCTTTCGATTTTGGGGACACAGAATCCTGACTCGATGACCACGGCACACACAATCGTGTTTTGGACGGTGAGCCTTTCGGCGATTATTCTCAGCTACGTCGATGGCAAAGCCATTACTCGGTTCAAAAAGCAAATGCAGATATTGAAGCACCCCAAGTTATATATTGAGGGTCTTCGGACAGAGGTGCTAACGGGCGCCAAGCGTTCGCTTCTCGATCCCGAAGAGATCGAAGAATACAAGCGGACGTTTACCCAACTATCTGAGGCTCTACCAAGGCTCCGTAAAATGGCATTTACTGCCGATCTCAAGACGGATGCCACTGAGAAGGCAGCGATTGAAACACCCGCATCACCAGAGAGCGTCCACCCTACGCAATGATCTGCCCTCCGTCCCAGACGGAGTAGTCTTCTTTGGCCGCTTCCGCGTCTTCCGCTCCCTGGTGGAAGCGACCTTATCGCCTTGGTATGCGGTAACAGATTTCACCATGATCACCACCCCCAGTCTTCGTTCGGCAGGTAGACCTGGACCTGCTGCCTGATCTCATTCAGCGGCCCCTTCGTCAGGGTTTCGACCGAGGCACGGAAGAAGAAGCGCCAGCCGTGGCCGGTCGCCGGGATCGCGCGGTGGTAGTCTCGGGCGCTGAACTCGTAGATTTCGCCCGACTGGAGCGTGGTGGTGTCGTCGCCGTCGTTGTCTTCGCCGAGCCAGTCGTTGATCAGCTCCGAGTGTTCACCCCACAGGTTCTTCTCGGGTCTCGCCTTTCTGGGGAGGTAGTCCGCGATGTTCGCCGTCAGGAACTCGGTCATGGACCCGGTGCCACTATCGACCACGCATAGGTAGTGACGGATGCCGGGGATGGCCGGGTGATCCAGCTCGGGCTGACCGTCAGCGCCACGCGGGACCGCATCGCAGTGCCAGCCGCCGATGGCTGGTATCCAACCGGGCTTCAGCATGTGAACGCGGGTGTCGATCACGACATGGTCGTCAGGGGCGAACTTGCCGCGCTGAGTGAGCTTGTCGAGGACCGTCCGTGTCAAGAAGCCGCCGTTGGCATAGGCGAACCGGGGATCAGCCGAGAACAACATGGGCTCGTTCTTGATCTGGTCTTCGCGGGGCGGGATGGCCTTGGTGGGGATACGGTGGAGCATGGGATTATCTTCCTACTGGTATTGTTTGTTCACGTCCTGTTCCGTATCCTCGTGGATCATGGCGATCTCGATAGACACCCTCGGCAAGGCCGCTCTTCAGAACATGTTCGTGGTGGTGGAGTGCCGCCGCTGTGGGAAACAGGCGACCTTCGCAGCGTCGGACCTGTGCCGGGTCTATGGGTTCGACCGCGATCCTCGAAAGCTGCGCTTCAAATGTGAGACCTGCGACACCTACGAGTGCCGGATCATGATGGCCTTCCCCGACTTCGACAGGAAACCGGAGAAGGTGATCTGGAGACCGGTGACGGTGAAGGGTTAGTTCGTCGGGACCGCTGCCGGGTTCGGCGTCGGGACCGGGACCGTGGCCGGAACCTGCGGCAGCACCTCGTCCTTCTTCTCGGTGATGTCCTCGACAATGTCAGAGGCGAACCAGCCCATCATGAAGGCCGGGAGGAACGACGACATCCCGCCACCGGACTGATTGACCACGACGTTGCTCGGCGCGGGGCTGTTGTAGGTCGGGCGATAGCGGGGGGTGTAGATGCTGGCCGGTTTCTTGATCGGCGGGACCGTGGCGAGCTTCGACGAGGGCGTGGACGGGGCCGTCACCGTGGTGGTCGTTGTGGTGGTCTTCGTCTTCGGCGTCGAGGAGAACCAGCCACCGCTCTTGGTGGTCGTCGTGGTCGTGGTCGAGCGGGAGTAGCTGCGGCTGCTGAACGAGGACGAGGAGCGGAAGCCACCGCCACGGAAACCACCCTTGGCCTCGGCGATTGGGGCGAATGCCAGCACAGCAGCGACGGACGAAACGAGAACGAGCGAAAGCTTCTTCATGGGTATTTCCTTTGTTGTCACAGGAGGATTGTCACAGGGGAGGGTTTGTCACCAAAATCCCTGCCTGAGTGGAGCGGTTTGGAGAAATAAAAGAAACCCGGGCGTTCCGGGCTTATTTCTCAGGGGTTTGGGAGATAGTTGCCGCAGTGGATGGGATGCAGAGGGGATTTTAAGTCTCTTGCGTCTACCAGTTTCGCCACGCCCGCTTTGCCCCCTAGATCAAACACTCAAGGGGAACAGTCAAGTGCATCAGACAGGTGAAAGGTGGATTGCCGCTCAGGCGCTCTGTTGCTTAGGCTTCAGAAAGTAGAAGACGACAGCTGCGATGAGCGCGGCGATGCCGCAGAGGATGAACATTTCGAAATAGGGGCGGCCCGAATTGAATGAGTAGATGGCAGGAGCCACGAACGCCAAGACGACCAAGCCCGCCAGACGGGACGAAAGCACGCTGAGAGCGGAGACCTTGCGCAGCAGCCACCCGATCAGCGTGCCGAGCAGCAGCATTGAAATTGTTGCACCGAATATTTGTGCCATTGTCACTCCCCCCTGACGAAATCGCGATGGTATATCGCGCTGATTCGGAGTGCGGTGGATAGGGAGTACAACCGCTGATTTCGTTCGACGCGCTAGCGCGGATGCGGTCGCGATAGCCTCCGACGCCTCGCCAACAGCCTTTTGGTGGTGTGGCCCCAGGAGGGCAATTAGCCCGCGTGCCTAGAGCGGCAAGCGTTCAAGGATCGGCGGCAATCCGCCGAGATCGTCGATCTCGCGAAATCTCCGATGGTTCTCCGGCTTGTCGTGATGCTCGAATGCCCAAGTCAGTGCATGTGGGACGTAAACACCCCAGCTTCCCGCATCGAGGGCCGGAACGATGTCGGATTTCAGAGAGTTGCCGACCATCAGGCTTTTCAGCGGCCCGTCGCCATGGCGCTTGAAGAGGCGTTCGTAGGTGCTCGCATTCTTGTCGCTGACGATCTCGACGGCGTCGAAATAATCGCCAAGGCCGGAGGCCGCGAGCTTGCGCTCCTGGTCGAAGAGATCGCCTTTCGTGATCATGACAAGGCGGAAGGTGCCGTGAAGGGCACTGAGTGTTTCTTGGACATGGGGCAGGGGTTCGACCGGATGGACAAGCATGTCGCGGCCGGCCGCCAGGATTTCGGCGATCACGGATGAGGGGACTTTCCCATCCGTCACGTCCACCGCGGTCTCGACCATCGACAGAACGAAGCCTTTGATGCCGAAACCGTAGAGAGCGAGATTGCGTTTCTCCGCGGCAAGCAGCCGTTCGGACAGATGCTCGGTGTCGGTGTGGGGGCTCAGAAGTTCGGCGAAGCGTGCCTCGGTCAGGCGAAAGAACTGTTCGTTCTGCCAAAGCGTATCGTCGGCATCGAAACCAACAGTCGTTATTGCATGGGGCATGATCTTACGGTCCGGCAATCTTGAAGGGCTGGTCGACGCTAGCGGTCTTGCCGCTGTTGACGTCATTGAAATGGAAGCGCAGCACGTAGTCGCCGGCCGGCGCGCCGGAAACATCGATGGTCAGCGTCGAATAGATTTCCTGGTTCCTGAGGTAACCGGTGAAGGTGAAGTCGCCGAAGGCCTTCTGGCCGGCGAGAACGTCACCCTTCGGATTGAGGATATCGAAGTCGACGGTGAAATGGCTCTCGAGCTTGCCCTTCTCTGCCGCATCCTTCCAGGAGAGGCCGATCGGCTCGATGTAGGAGATCAGCGACTCTCCCTCCTTGAAGACCGAGCCGTCTCGCGGCTGGTACATCGCATAACCAGTCGGCTGCTTGGAGACGAAGATCGCCTTGCCGATCGCGAAGGGCAGCGTTTGCGAAAAGTCGCTCATCGCCTTGAGAAGCAGGTCTCGCGCCTTTGCCGCATCGCCCGAAGCGGCAAGTTTCTCCGCCTGCGCCGCCGCGTCGGTGAGCGGTCCGGCGTGGGCGATGGAGTGTCCGGATAGTGTCGTGGCGGCGCTCAGCGTCGCCAGAAGAAGAATATGTTTCACCATGACGTTCCCCCATCGCCGGATGACACCGACTTTCGGCATCTGCCGCATCAAGTCAAGACGATAGGGCTGGCCGGCCAATGGTCAATGCTTCCAGAACACCGGCGTCAGGATCACGAGCACGGTCAGCACTTCCAGACGGCCGAGAAGCATCATCAGCGACAGCAGATAGAGCTCGGGATCGCCGAGCGTCGAGAAGTTGCCGGCCGGCCCGATGATGGGGCCAAGCCCGGGACCGACATTCGAAAGGCAGGTGATGACCGCCGATGTCGCCGTGACCAGGTCGTAGCCGAGCGCACCCATGGCGAGGCTGCCGAAGACCCAGAGCAGGATATAGGTGATGAAGAACAGGAAGATGGCCCGCTGCGTGTCGGCATCGACGGTGCTGTTGCCGTAGCGCACGGCGTAGATCGCATTGGGATAGACGAGCTTGTTGAGCCCTGAGCGGATCGCGTTGAAGAGCACGATGAACCGATAGGCCTTGATGCCGCCGGCGGTCGATCCGGAACAACCGCCCATGAAGGTCGCGATGAAGGCGGCCATGACGACGAAGGGCCCCCAGAGGCTGTAGTCCTGGCTGGCATAGCCGCTCGTCGAGAGGATCGAGGTGATGTTGAAGAAGGAATGCGCCAGCGCCAGGTGAAATTCGACGCCATTCGCCAGGCGGTGATAGACCGCCACTGCGACCGAAAAGGCAGAGAGATAGCCGAGAAAGACGATGATCTGCGGATCGCGCAGCGCGTCAAGCCGGCCGCGCGCCACCAGCACGATCAGGATCGAGAACGGCAGGCTGCAAAGCGCCATGAAGAAGGTCGCCGTCCAGAGCAGTGGAATGCTGCCGAAATAGGCGAAGGATGCATCATGGGTGGAAAAGCCGCCGGTGGCGACGGTCGACATCGCGTGGTTGATGGCGTCGAAGCGGTTCATGCCGGTCAGGAAGTAGCCGATGGTGCAGAGGAGCGTGATGACGACATAGACGATCAGGAACGCGCGGCTGAAGCTGGCGAGGCGTGCAAACGGCTTGTCGCTGGTATCGGAGGATTCCATCTTGAAGAAGGACATGCCGCCGACCCTGAGATAGGGGATGATGAAGAGGCCGAGCACGACGATGCCGATGCCGCCGAGCCAGCAGAGCAGCGAGCGCCAGACGAGCAGTCCGGGCGGCGCGTCGTCGAGCCCGACGATGACGGTGCCTCCGGTCGTGGTGATAGCCGATACGGACTCAAACAGCGCCTGGGCAAAATCGAGGTCAAGTGACGACAGCCAGAGCGGGATCGCGCCGACCACCGAAAACACGGCCCACAGCAGGTTGACAAGGACGAAGCCGAACTTCTTGGAGAAGGGCGGTGGCCCCGTGCGGGTCGCCATGAAGGTCGCAAGCGACAACCCGCCGACCATAAAGGCCGAAGCGGCGAAGATCTGCCAATCGGGATGGCCGTAGTAGAGATCAACCATCGCCGGCACCAGCATCGCGCATGCGAGATAGATGCCGAGGATTGCCGCGATGTGCACAGCATGCCGGATCAGAGTTGCGTTCAAGCGTTCAATTTCCCGGAAAGCGTTGCGGACGTCCCGGCCTAACGGGATGCAGTCGCATTGTTCACGGCAGTCCGATTCGAGTCAAAGCGATGGCTTCGGGCGTTGCAATGTGCAATAGCCACAGCCACTAGAGCGCCGTGCGTTCAGATGAACGCACTAAGGACGCTCTAGCATTTTGATTCTAGAGCATCTGTCCGCCTCAAGTGATTCCACTTGAGAGCGGGATGCTCTAGCCAACTCAACGGAAGACCGCACGCGATGAAGCAGGATGTTGAAGCCGCAACCGAAGCCTTGCGGGAGATCTTCCCGCCGACGCCGCTGCAGCTCAACGAGCACTTGAGCGCGCGCTACGGCGCCAACATCTACCTCAAGCGCGAAGACCTGTCGCCCGTTCGCTCCTACAAGATCCGCGGCGCTTTCAATTTCTTCCGCAAGGCGCTTGGCGCCGGCGCCTCCGGCAAGACATTCGTCTGCGCCTCGGCCGGCAACCACGCCCAGGGCTTTGCCTTTGTCTGCCGTCATTTCGGCGTGCCGGGCGTCGTTTTCATGCCGGTGACGACGCCGCAGCAGAAGATCGACAAGACCCGCATGTTTGGCGGCGAATTCATCACCATCCGCCTCGTCGGCGATATCTTCGACCAGTGCTACAAGGCGGCGCGCGATCACGTCGAAGCGATCGGCGGCGTCATGGTGCCACCTTTCGATCATGCCGATATCATCGAAGGCCAGGCAAGCGTTGCCGCCGAAATTTCCTGGCAGCTGCCTGACGGTGTCACGCCTGATCTCGTTGTCCTGCCCGTTGGCGGCGGCGGCCTTGCTGCCGGTGTGACGGGTTATTTCAAGGACGTGGTTGAAGCGGATCATTTCATCTTCTGCGAACCCGTCGGTGCCCCCAGCCTGCGCGAAAGCCTCGAAACCGGCAGCGTCGTGACCCTCGATCAGGTCGACAATTTCGTTGACGGTGCCGCCGTCGGACGGATTGGCGACCTCAATTTTGCAGCGCTTCGGCGCTTTTCCGCCGATCAGGTGATGCTTCTAGCGGAGAATGCAATCTGCCTGACGATCGTCGACATGCTGAATGTCGAAGGTGTGGTGCTGGAGCCGGCAGGGGCGCTTTCGGTTGCAGCCCTGGACGTACTCGGCCCCAAGAAACTGGCGGGCAAGACGGTGGTTGCCGTCGTCTCCGGGGGCAATTTCGATTTCGATCGTCTGCCCGACGTCAAAGAGCGGGCGATGCGCCATGCCGGGCTCAAGAAGTACTTCATTCTGCGCATGGCGCAACGGCCCGGCGCGCTTCGCGACTTCCTCAATCTGCTCGGCGACGAGGACGACATCTCGCGCTTCGAATACCTGAAGAAATCGGCGCGCAACTTCGGCTCCATTCTGATCGGCATCGAGACCAAACACGCCGAGAACTTCCCGGTCTTGAAGGCTCGCTTCGACGCCGCGGGGCTTCGCTACCAGGACATCACCGAGAACGAAATCCTCTCCAATCTCATCATTTAAACGGATCAGGGCGCTGCGGTTGATTATCGGCACTTAGGCTTTGACAGTGTCGGCCGCGGCGTCTAAGTCTTGGGCATGGCATCGTTTTTCTCGAAATTGTTCGGCCGTTCGGGCTCTTCTGAAAACCAGACGCAGGCTGCGCCTGGAAAGACCGAGGTCTATGCCGAATGCACCATCCGCGCGACGCCCATGCGTGAAGGCTCGCAGTTTCGTCTGGCTGGAAGCATCGAGAAGGCCTCGGCGGATGGCGGCACCAAGACCCGCAGCTTCATCCGCGCCGATCTCTTCACCTCGGAGCAGGACGCGATCGATGCCGCTCTGCGCAAGGGACGCCAGATCATCGACCAGACCGGCCCGTCGCTGTTTTCCGACGACGCCCAGTCGCGTCAGGTTTGATCAGACGCCGCCTGCAACGTAGCTAAATTGTCTCAGATGGTTAGCGGGCATTCTTAATGTCTCGTGCTAATTTTCATCGGTCTGCGTACGGATCACCGGACCAGCTAAATCTGCATCGTCCGCTCAAAATGATAGGCCGCCACAAGCAGGGCGGCCCGACCCTGGTTCGCCTGAAGCTCAGAGCTTGATCCGGAAGCGGGCAAAGCCTTCGGCGGAGTCACCGGCATCTTCGATCGTCACGCCCTTCACCTGTGCCAGGAACTGCCGGGCCTTCGGGCCGCTGTCGAAGGTCACGGTCGTATTGGCGAGTGGCACGAAGGTCCAGTTGGCGTCGGCAGATGGGTTGATCGTGCCCTGATCGATGATGTAGCGCACCACGACGTCGCGGTTGGTGTCGGGGGCTACGAACACCACTTTGTCGGCGGCGATGTCGGGGAAATTGCCGCCGCCGCCGGCCCGGTAGTTGTTGGTCGCAACCACGAATTTCTGCGCTGCGTCAATCGGTTGCCCGTTGAACTGCAGGTTCTTGATACGGTTCGACGACGCATTGATCGTGTTGCCGTCCTTGTCGAACTTCGGCGGCACGGAAAGGTCGATCTGATAGGTGACGCCGTCGATGACGTCGAAATTATAGGACGGGAAACCGCCGTTGATCAGCGGCGCGTCCGAGGCGCCAGGTTTGACTTCGTTGAAGATGCCGGCAGACATTTCCAGCCAGTTGCGCACCTGGTCGCCGGTTATGACGACGGCCTGCACCGTATTCGGATAGAGATAGAGGTCGGCGACGTTCTTGATCGCGATGTCGCCGGCGGGGACGTCGGTGTAGTAGTCCGCGCCGCCACGGCCGCCGGCCTTGAAGGGGGCCGCTGCCGACAGCACCGGCAGGTCGCGGTACTCGGTCTCCTTCAACATGTCCTTGATGTACCAGGTCTGCGCCTGGCTGACGATCTGCACGGACGGGTCGTCGGCGACCAGGGCGAAGTAGGAATAGAGCGGCGCACTGGTCTTGCCGACAGGCGTGCGCACATAGGCGAGTGTTGCCTCGTGGTCCTTCTTCGCGGCGGCCAGCACCTCCGGCTTGTCGGTGACCTCGGCGATCACCTTCTTTTCTTCGCGACGGTAGATCGGCCGCGCCTCGCTCGTTGAACTGACGACACGCCAGGCGCCACCCTCCCGTTCGATCAGCAGGTCGATCAGGCCGAGATGCGAGCCCCAGAAACCACCCATGACGCCGGGCTTGCCGGAGATCAGGCCCTTCGTGTTGTCGACCCCCGCGATGCCGTCGAACTTCGGCCCGGGGAAATCGAGGTGGCTGTGGCCGGTGACGATCGCATCGATGCCTGCGATGGCGGCAAGGGGAACGGACGCGTTTTCGAGGTTCTCCGCATAGGCCTGCTGGCCGATGCCGGAATGGGAGAGGGCGACGACGATGTCGACGCCTTCCTCGCGCATCTGTGGCACCCAGGCTTCGGCGGCCTTGACGATGTCGCGGGCACTGGCCTTGCCTTCGAGGTTCTTGGCATCCCAGGTCATGATCTGTGGTGGAACGAAGCCGATGAGGCCGATGCGAACCTGATGTTCCGCGCCGGAGCCGTCTTTCACTTTTCGGTCGAGAATGACGTAAGGCTTGAGAAACAGCTCATCCTGACGTCCGTTGGCGGCAAGTGCGCCCTTCGTCAGGTTGGCGCAGACCAGCGGGAAGTTCGCGCCGTCCAGGACCTTGAACATGAAGTCCAGGCCATAGTTGAATTCGTGGTTGCCAAGCGTGCCGCAATCATAGCCGAGCACGTTCATGGCGGCGATGACAGGGTGGATATCGCCGTCCTTCATGCCGCGCTGATAGGCAATGTAGTCGCCCATCGGGTTGCCCTGGAGGAAGTCGCCATTGTCGACCAGGATGGAGTTTGTCGCTTCGGCTCGGATGGCGTCGATGATCGAGGCGGTGCGCGCAAGGCCGACCGTATCGTTGGGCTTGTCGCCGTAATAGTCGTAGGGAAAGACGTGCACGTGCAGGTCCGTCGTTTCCATGATTCTGAGATGCGCCTGGTTGGCGGCGGCGCGGACTGAGAAGGGGTGCAGCATGACAAGCGCCGAAGAAGCCGCGGCCCCCGCGAGAAGCGAACGGCGCGTAAGGTGGAGCGGGGATGTCATCGATGGCATGCGGTCCTCCATTTATCAAGGATCCCGGTTTTTCCGAGACGAGTGCAATCCGGAGTTTTGTTCGCGGCTGCGCGAACCATGGTGGGTTGGCGGCGACTATGCCGGAAAGGCGACATTTTCGAAAGCGGCAGATTTTCGCATTCTGGCGGCTGACAGCCGCGGGTTCCGCTAAAGTTTTCTTCAAACTTCCTGTTTAACCGTGCTTCGGGAAACGGAACTTTTTCAAGCACATGCCAAACGCCAACCTTCTTCTCTTCGTCGGCGAGGCGCTGGTCTACGTTACGGCGATGATCGGGTTGCTGCATCTTCGCGCCCGTTTGGGGCTTGGCGTCTTCGTCGCCGCACTCGGCGTCATGCACTTCATCGAGACCTATCTCGCCGCAGTCTTCTATGTGCAATTGCCGTTCGGCGTGATCTCGCCAGGCTCTGCTGTGCTTTTCTCCGGCAAGTTGATGATGATCCTGCTGCTCTATGTGAAGGAAGACGCGGCAACCGTTCGCCAGCCGATCTACGGGCTGCTCGCCGGCAACTTCCTGACGGTGGCACTGAGCCTTCTGTTGCGCCAGCACGACACCGTAGCGATCGTGGCGGAGCGGTCCGCCGACCTCGCCTTCATCGATGAGATGGGCTGGCTGATGGTCTGGGGCACGACCATCCTCTATTTCGATTCGCTGATGATCATTCTGCTTTACGAGCGGCTGGGCCGGTGGTTGCGGCGCTTCGTGACGCTCCGATTTCTCATCTGCGGCGTTGTCGTGCTGACATTCGATCAGGCTGCTTTCTATGCGGCACTTCGCTGGTGGAACGGTGCACCCTTCGAGGTCTTCTGGGGTGGTTGGATGGCGAAGATGCTGGCAGCACCCTTCTATGCGATCGCGATCGGACTTTATCTCAATGCCTCGCGCCATCCGTTCCTGGCGATGTCGGACCGGCCGCTTGGCGATATCTTCAATGCATTGACGTTCCGCGAACGCTACGAGGACCTGCTGTCACGGTCCGGTCAGGATACGCTGACGGGTTCGCTCGATCGCAGCCGGTTCGAGATCGAAGCGCCGGCAATGCTGCGCGCGGCGAGTGCCGACAATGCGGCCGTCACCTTGATGATCATCGACGTCGACCATTTCAAGGGCGTCAACGACCGCTTCGGCCACCAGGAGGGCGACCGCGTCCTGCAGCGGCTGGTCGAGACGGTGAAGTCGAAGTTGCGTCCGGTCGACCGACTGTTTCGATATGGTGGCGAGGAGTTCGTGATCCTTTGCCCGGCAATGGCCCATGGCGATGCTTTGCGGCGCGCGGACGAGATTCGCGTTGCCGTGTCGGATCGCGTCTCGACCCCGGACGGACGGCCGGTGACCGCAAGCATCGGTCTATCGTCGACGCCGGACGACGGGGCGGCGATCGAGAACCTGCTGTCGGAGGCAGATCTTCGGCTCTACGCCGCCAAGGGACGGGGCCGCGACTGCGTCGTCGGCCGTTAGGCTGCATTCATTCCTTCAAATGCCGACATTCGGCCGGTCGATCACTTCCCGCAGCGAGAAGCTGGAATTGATCTTGACCACATGGGGCAGCGCCGAGAGCCAGTCGCGGTGGATGCGCTCGTAGTCCTGTAGGTCCTTGGCGGCGACCCTCAGGATGTAGTCGTACTCGCCTGACATCAGGTAGCAGACGAGTACGTTCGGACAGAGCTTCACCGCCGCTTCGAACTCGGCGAGTGTCTTGGCGAACTGGCCCGACAGCGAAATATGGACGATCACCATGATCTGGTAGTCGAGCGCCTTATGGGCGATGCGGGCATGATAGCCGGCGATCGTTCCTGATTTTTCCAGGATGTCGACTCGTCGCGAACAGGCGGACGGAGAGAGCCCGACCTTCGCCGCAAGGTCGGCATTCGAGATGCGGCCGTTCTGCTGGAGAATGCGCAGAATCGCATGATCGATGGCATCGAGTTCGCTCATTCGTTTTTTCCCTCAATCATGCGTCACTTCACGCAATCTTCTTCGAAATCAATGCGCCCCGGGTTTCGTCTTTGCAAGGACATTCGATTCACGGCGTGTTTTGCTGAATGCCTCGTCAAAAGTGGCGAAAAGCCCATAACAGGAGAGGAACGCGAGGATGCGTGTCGGTTGCCCGAAGGAAATCAAAAACCATGAATATAGAGTCGGCCTGACGCCCGGCTCGGTGCGTGAATATGTTGCCCATGGCCACGAGGTGATCGTGGAAACCAAGGCCGGGGCAGGGATCGGCGCGGATGACGATGCTTACCGTGCCGCTGGCGCGAAGATTGTCGCGACGGCAAAGGAAGTGTTCGAAAAGTCGGACATGATCGTCAAGGTCAAGGAGCCGCAGCCCTCCGAATGGGTGCAGCTCCGCGAAGGCCAGATTCTCTACACCTACCTGCATCTTGCGCCCGATCCGGAACAGACCAAGGGTCTGCTCAATTCCGGCGTCACGGCGATCGCCTATGAAACCGTCACCGACGATCGCGGCGGCCTGCCGCTGCTTGCGCCGATGTCCGAGGTTGCCGGACGCCTGGCCATCCAGGCGGGCGCCACGTCGCTGCAGAAGGCCAATGGCGGCCGCGGTATCCTGCTCGGCGGCGTGCCGGGTGTACTGCCGGCGAAGGTGGCCGTCATCGGTGGCGGCGTCGTCGGCCTGCATGCGGCGCGCATGGCGGCCGGGCTTGGCGCCGACGTCTCCATTATCGATCGCTCGATCCCGCGCCTGCGCCAACTCGACGATCTCTTCGCCGGCCGCGTGCACACACGCTACTCGACCATCGACGCACTGGAAGAGGAAGTCTTCTCCGCCGATCTGGTAATCGGGGCAGTGCTCATTCCGGGTGCTGCGGCGCCGAAGCTCGTGACCCGCGAAATGCTGACCGGCATGAAGAAGGGGGCCGTCATCGTTGACGTCGCGATCGACCAGGGCGGCTGCTTCGAGACGTCCCACGCGACGACGCATTCCGACCCGACCTACGAGGTCGATGGCATCGTGCATTATTGCGTGGCGAACATGCCGGGCGCCGTGCCGGTGACCTCTGCGCATGCGCTCAACAACGCCACGCTGCACTACGGCCTGCAGCTCGCGGATAAGGGCCTGAAGGCGATTGCCGAGGATCGGCATCTGCGTGCCGGCCTCAACGTTCATCGCGGACGCGTCACCAACGCGCCGGTGGCCGAAGCGCTCGGTTATGATGCCTTTGCGCCCGAGGCGGTGCTGAGCGTCGCCTGACGGAACGATGCTTTCGGCCCGGCATCAATGCCGGGCCGAATTTGGTGGTCAGGTCAGCTCGATCCGGCACTGGTAACAATTGTTCTTGGCCGAACGCACATGCACGGAGGAAACGTCCGGTCGGGCCAGCAGTTCTTCCGCTCGCGCCTGTAACTGCTCCGCCGGAACGACACCGCCGGTCCCGTAGACGATCCGTTCGTTCTCGCCATAACCGCGCAGCAGATAACTGACACTCGAAGCCAAGATCGGCGGAAGCGTATCGCCGTCATGCGCCGGACATTCCTCGGCGTGCATGAACACAGGGCCGGTCTCCGCATAGGGCTGCAACGACGAAAACGGCCGCAGGGCGAAGATCAGATAGGGCTCGCCGGCTGCGACATTGCGCAGGCAGTACCGACAGGGCACGCCATCACCATCGGATATCTCTCGCTCCGGCCGGTTGCCATAGGCATCCGGCCCGCCCTCGCGGATCCGCCGCGCTTCGTCGTCGGACATCGGAATGTAGCGCAACGTCATGGCGCATCTCCTTGATCGGTTTGATTGTTCGATCAGGAGATTGCACCGGTCGCGATCCATTCGACACCCGGAACTTGCCGGGCGAAATGTGTCAGAGATTTTTCGCCAGGGTCAGCAGTTCATCGTCGGTCAAAGGTTCGACCGTGGTCTCACGGGTGGCGACCGGCGAGAAGCCGAATTGCTGGTAAAGCTGCAGTGCGCGGGGGTGATCCAGATTGTTGGTCGTTACCGTCAGCTTGCTCGGGTTCAGCGCCCAGGCGGCAAACAGCGTCTGGAGCAGGAACCACTTGCCGAGGCCAAGCCCGAGCGCATGTTCCATCAGTCCGAAATGGACGAGCACGACGACGTCGTCCTCGTCCTGGTGCAGCTCGAAGAAACCGGCCGGCGCGCCGTTCACATAGAGCACCGTGACACTCGTGCGCTTGTCGCCGAGCACGGCGGCGAGTTCCTCGTCGTTCATCCGCAGCCGCTCGGTCCAGTGCCAGCGGCGGCCGACACGCAGGTACAAGAAGCGATAGTAGCTGAGCGGAATGTCGGAGACGCGCAGGATGGCGGTCTGGATATTGACGGGCATCGGCAGGCTCTGCTTCGGCGGCGCCGTCATCTCGAGTTCGGTTACATGTGCTGTCAGGGAGGCGAGCTTCGGCGAACGCATGATATCACTCTCGACCGGTTACGATCATCGTGTCTGCGCGACCACCCCACTCCGACCAGGAACCGTCATAGAGCGTGTTGTCCGTGTGGCCGAGCGATTGCAGCGCCAGCGTGATGATGGCGGCGGTGACACCGGAGCCGCAGGTCGTAACGACAGGTTTGGAAAGATCGACGCCGGCGTCGGCGAAGGTTTGGCGAAGCGTCGCGAGATCCTTGAACTTTCCGTTTTCCGAGAAAGTACCGGAGGGAAGGCTGTGCGCGCCGGGCATATGGCCCGAGCGCATGCCGGCACGCGGCTCCGGCTCCTCGCCATAGAAACGTCCGGCACCGCGGGCATCGGCGATCTGGATCGAGCCATCCGCAACGATTTCCGTCATCCGCGCGAAGGAGGTCACGGCCGCCGGGGTGAAATTGACGTTGAACGTCGCCGGCTTGGGTGAGGGTACCTCGGTGCTGACGGGGCGCCCCTCCGTGTTCCAGCCGTCCATGCCGCCGTCGAGCACGTAGACGTTCTTGGCGCCCATGATGCGCAGCATCCACCACACGCGCGGAGCGGTCATGATGCCGGGACCGTCGTAGACGACGATCGTGTCCTTTTCGCTGACGCCCAGCGCACCAACCGCCGAGGCAAAGGCTTCAGGCGAGGGCAGGGTGTGGGGCAGGCCACTCGTGTGGTCGGCAATAACGTCCTGATCGAAGAAGACGGCACCGGGAATATGCCCGGCATCGTATTCCGTCTTCGGGTTGCGGTTCTGAGCCGGCAGATACCAGGCGGCGTCGAGGATCCGGATCGAGGGATCGCCGAGGCGCTCCTGCAGCCAATCGGCCGATACGACAAAGGCGCTTTTGTTGTTGGTCACAGTCGCAACTCCCTACTCAAACTGATGCGCGATCTTCGGGCATGCCGAAGCGGATACGGAACCGACGGTTCTCCTTACCCTTTTTCTCGATCTTGGCGATGTGGACGGCACCCACTTCCTGCGTTTCCGACACATGGGTACCGCCACAGGGCTGGCTGTCGATCGCCGAGTTTTCGCCGATGCAAACGAGGCTGACGCGCCCAAGGCCAACAGGCGGGCGCACATTCTTCGATTTGACGATGCCGGGATTGGCGACGAGTTGCTCGTCGGTGATCCACTGGACGTAGACAGGATGGTTTTCTTCGACGAGCTTCATCAGCGCAGTGGTGACGTCGTCCCTGTCGATCGTCTCGCTCATGTCGAAATCGACACGGCTCTCGTCTTCGCCGACCGAGGCTCCGGTAATCGGGAAGGGGCAGACGACCGAGAGCAGATGGCAGGCGGTGTGCATGCGCATCAAGCGATAGCGGCGGGGCCAGTCGATATGCAGAACGAGTTTCTCGCCAACGGCGGGTGCCGGCTGCCCTTCGGCCGGCACATGGACGATGATGTCCTTGGTTTCGCCGTGACGGGCGACCGCGATGTCGATCTGGCTGCCATCGGCCCGCTCCAGAAAGCCGGTGTCGCCGGGCTGGCCGCCGGAGGTTGCGTAGAAGCAGGTTTGATCCAGTTCGATCCCGCCATCTTCCAGAATTCCGGTGACGCTTGCTTCGCAGGTCGAGAGGTAGAAATCGTCTCGGAAAAGGGCGGTCACGGTCCTGGTCATCGCATTCCTATCCAACTGATTCGTATGGCACCGCAATGTGGGAAGACGTCTTCAACCAGGTCGGCACCGGCAGCCCCTTGGAGGCCAGGAAGTCCGGATTGAAGAGCTTCGACTGATAGCGGTTACCATAGTCGCAGAGGATCGTCACGATCGTATGTCCCGGGCCGAGCTCCCTGGCGAGACGAACGGCACCGGCGATGTTGATGCCCGTCGAACCGCCGACGCAAATGCCTTCGCGCTCGATCAGGTCGAAGACATAGGGGACCGCTTCCGAATCGGGAATCTGGTAGGAGAAATCCGGCGTGAAGCCCTCGAGATTGGCGGTGATGCGGCCCTGGCCGATGCCCTCGGTGATCGAGCTGCCCTCGGACTTCAGTTCGCCGTTGGTATAGAAGTTGTAGAGTGCCGCCCCTTGCGGATCCGCAAGGCCGATCTTGATCGCCGGGTTCTTCGCCTTCAGCCCCTGTGCAACGCCGGCGAGCGTGCCGCCGGAGCCGACGGCGCAGATGAAGCCATCGACCTTGCCGTCCGTGTCGCGCCAGATCTCCGGCGCCGTGGTTTCCACATGCGCGTCACGGTTGGCGACGTTGTCGAACTGGTTGGCCCAGATGGCGCCGTTCGGCTCGGTCTTCGCCAGTTGCTCGGCGAGCCGGCCGGAGATCTTCACGTAGTTGTTGGGGTTCTTGTAGGGAACGGCCGGCACTTCGACGAGCTCGGCGCCAAGCAGCCGCAAGGCGTCCTTCTTTTCCTGGCTCTGGGTTTCCGGAATGACGATGACGGTGCGATAGCCAAGTGCCTGGCCGACCAGCGCCAGCCCGATGCCGGTGTTGCCGGCCGTGCCTTCGACGATGACCCCGCCCGGGCGCAACTGTCCGCTCCGTTCCGCTTGCCGGATGATCCAGAGTGCGGCGCGGTCTTTCACCGATTGCCCCGGATTGAGGAACTCGGCCTTGCCGAGGATGTCGCAGCCCGTGGCCTCCGACACGGCCTTCAGCCGAATCAAGGGTGTGTTGCCGATCGCTTCGAGGACGGACGGTAGGATGGCCATTTTCAGAACCTCGTGTTTGAGGACAGGCGCCGGGGCAGGGCGACACGTACCAGGGAAATACGAACGGCGGCTGACGAAAATCAACAACGATCCCGGACCGCCGAAATGTTGGCGTGTTTTCGGCTCAGCCTGCACTTCAGGCAAGAAATAGCGTTTCGCCGCCGCTCTGTCCCGAACAAAAATCGTCTCCAAGGCATGTGGGGCTCAGCGACAAGGAGCGTTGCCGCGATGAAGGGCCGGGCAAGTCTTTTTCGCCCACAAGGAGATGCGTGCGTGTTTCCCGGCGCGTGCCGAGGAGTGAGTGATGAGTATTCAGTCTGCGAAATCCGAACATAAACTGGCTTGGGTTACCGGCGCGAGCGCGGGTATCGGGCGGGCGCTGGCGCTCAAGTTGGTGCGCGAAGGCTATTCGGTGGTCGTCACCGCCAGAAGTCACGAGAAGCTGGTGGACCTGCAGCATGAGGCGGCGGGTGACGGAAGGATCACGGTTCTCGACGGCGACGTCACCGACCCAAAGGACATGGAGCGCGTGTTGGCTGCGATCGAGTACGATCATGGCCATCTGTCATTGGTGATCCTCAATGCCGGAGTGGCCGTCCCGGTGCGAGGCGATGATCTCCATCGCGAAGCCTTCGAGAAGAGTTTCGCAGTCAATCTCAATGGGGTGGTCAACTGCCTGCTGCCGGCCGTCGCGCATATGAAGGCGCAGGGCTTCGGCCACATCGCCATCGTGTCTTCCGTCGCCGGCTATGGCGGATTGCCCACCAGCGCCGCCTACGGTGCCTCCAAGGCGGCGCTGATCAATATGGCCGAAAGCCTGAAGTTTGATCTCGATCGGATCGGCATCCGCCTGCAGATCATCTGCCCCGGCTTTGTCGATACGCCCGGCACCGCACGAATCCGCTTTCCGCGCCCGGCTCTCGTCAGCTCCGAACAGGCGGCGGATCGCATCATCGCGGGTTTGAAGTCCCGACGCTTCGAAATCACCTTTCCGCGGCATTTCACCTATGCGGTGAAGCTCATGCGTCTGCTGCCCTATAGCCTCTATTTCGCTCTTGTCAGGCGGCTGACGGGTGTCGTGACCGAGGCAAGAGAAGCGAAGAAGCACGCCGGCTCCGGCGAGCGTCGGCGTCAGGCCGTGTGAAGCACCAGCACGGCGCCGAAGATGAGGCCAAGCCCGACCCAGCCGATCGGCTTCAGTTTCTGTCCGAAGAGCAGCCGTCCGCAGATGGCCGTTCCGAAGATCCCGGTCGCGCCAAGCACGGCATAGGCGATAGCGAGTTCCATGCCCTTGATCGCCTCGGCAAGCAGCGCGAAGGCGGCAAGCACCAGCAGGATGGAGAGGGCGCCCCAGCCGCGGCGGGCAAACCCTTCCGATTTCGTCGAGGCGAGGTTGGCGGCGACATCGAGGATGCCTGCCATCACGGCCAAGGCGAAGTAGATGCTAGGCGCGCTCATTGGCTGCACCTTCCACCGCGGCTTCGTCCTCGTCGTGGCGCTCGCCGGCATTGACGAGCAATATGCCGACGATCGCCATCGAAAGCCCCAGCATTTCGCGTCCGGTCAACACATGGCCGAAGACGAAGACGGAAACCAGCGTGATGATTGCGACGCCAGAACCTTCCCATATCGCATAGGCGACACCAACGGAGATCGTCTTCACGGCCTTGGCCAGGAAGACGTAGGAAAGCGCGATCGAGACATACATGACGATGTGGCCGAGATAAGAGCCGCTCGAAGAGGCGGCTTTCATCACCGTCAGGCCCACCACTTCGGTCGCGATGGCGAGCGCGAGGAAAAACCATGCAAGGCGCATGCGGAACCTTCAAAAGAGAATTGGAACGACCGCCTCTTAAGCGCT
This sequence comes from Ensifer sp. ENS10, assembly GCF_014852025.1. Taxonomy (NCBI): domain Bacteria; kingdom Pseudomonadati; phylum Pseudomonadota; class Alphaproteobacteria; order Hyphomicrobiales; family Rhizobiaceae; genus Ensifer; species Ensifer sp. ENS10. The sequence goes on along the minus strand of NZ_JACVAS010000018.1, from coordinate 23,452 downwards.
ACGCGTGACGCGGTAAAGACGCGCCATGCGCGTTCCTATTCGAAGACGATCTGGCGGACGTCGATGTTGCGGGCGCGAAAGCCGGCTTCGCAGTAATAGAAATAGAACTCCCACAGCCGCTTGAAGCGCAAGTCGAAGCCCAACGGCTCGATCCTGTTCCAGACCGACCAGAAGCGCTCGCGCCATTCGCCGAGTGTCCGGGCGTAATCGATGCCGAAGCCGAAATCGTTGATCATGCGCAGGCCGACATGGCCGCCAAGGTCGATGAGATGTTCGCGCGTAGGCAGCATTCCGCCCGGGAAAACGTATTTCTGGATGAAGTCCGGATTGGAGCGGTACTCCTCATAGGCTTCGGGCTTGATGGTGATGATCTGCAGGCCGGCCTTGCCGCCGGGCTTCAGGCATTGCTTGAGCTGCGAGAAATAGGTCGCCCAGAACTTTTCGCCGACCGCCTCGAACATTTCGATCGAGACGATGCGGTCATAGGTGCCTCTTTCCTCGCGGTAGTCCTGGAATTTCAGTTCGACGCGGTCGGCAAGGCCGGCCCGGTGGATGCGTTCGCGGGCGAAGGCCAGTTGCTCGCGGCTGATCGTCAACCCGGTCACCTTGCAGCCTATCTCGCTCGCTGCAAATTCCGCAAAGCCGCCCCAGCCGCAGCCGATCTCCAGCACGTGGTCGCCAGCGCGCAGGTTGGTGGCTTCCGCCAGTGCGCGATATTTGGCCGCCTGCGCGGAGCGGAGGTCGTTGGCGCCGGTGGCGTAGAGTGCGGACGAATAGGTCATGCTCGGATCCAGCCATTCGCTGTAGAAGGCGTTGCCGAGGTCGTAGTGAGCTGAGATGTTGCGGCGTGCGCCGGTTTTCGTATTCGCGTTGCGCCAGTGCAGGAACTTTTCGACAAGATGAAGCAGGCCACGCGCCCGGTTCGGGAAGTGCTTGCCGATCTCGGCATTGACGAGGAAGAGCTCGAGAAAAGCGCCGACATCGGGACTGTCCCAGTCGCCGTCGATATAGCTTTCGGCCGCCCCGATCGTGCCGCCTGTCACGGCGCGTTGCGGCAGGTTCCAGTTGTTCAAGGTGAGGATCGCGCTTGGGCCCGCTCTCTTGCCCCTCATCACCAGTTTGCGGCCATCCGGCACCGTGAGCATCAATGTCCCGGCCTGAAGATGCACGAGCGCGCTGAGCACCATGCGTGCCTTCAATGGGAAATCCCGCAGGACCATCGAGAGATTCTCGGCGGAAAGCTCCTGTGCGCCGTTGAACGCGGCGAGACTTGCTTCCAGCTCACGCATACACCACCCCCTCAGCTGTTGCATCCGTAAGGTGAGCCTAGCGGCAATCGCCCGAGACGCCAACCATGGATTTCTACCGGGGGCCTGTATCCGTTACGGTTCTCTCGGCGGGCTTGTGATCTCGCGGAACGCTGCAAGCGCCCGATCCCGCGCAATGGCGTGGTCGACGATCGGCTTTGGATAGGTTGCGCCAAGCTCGATGCCGGCGCCCGAAAGCACGGCAGCCGGAGCCGCAAAGGGGCGATGGATGTAGCGTGGCTCCAGCCGACCAAGTTCCGGGACGAATCGCTTCACATAGGCTCCATCCGGGTCGAACTTTTCGCCCTGGAGAACAGGATTGAAGATCCGGAAGAACGGCGCCGCATCCGCGCCCGACCCCGCGACCCATTGCCAGCTTGCGGCGTTGTTGGCCGGATCCGCATCCACGAGGGTGTCGCGAAACCATTGCTCGCCTTTCCGCCAGTCGATCAGCAGGTCCTTGATGAGGAACGAGGCGGTGATCATGCGCACGCGATTGTGCATGTAGCCATGCCGCCAGAGCTGTCGCATGCCGGCGTCGACGATCGGGAAACCGGTCAAGCCCTTGGTCCAGCGGGAAAAATCGCCGTCATGGTCCAGCCAGCGGAAACGATCGAACCGGCGATCGAGATTGCGACGCGGGAGTTCGGGATAGTGAAACAACAGATGGTAGGAGAATTCGCGCCAGGCGATCTCCTTGCGAAAGGTGGCAACACCTTCACCGCCATCGGTCTCGATTCCCTGCGTCGCGTGCCAGACCTGCGCCGGCGAGATTTCTCCGAAGGCGAGGTGAGGAGAGAGCAGGGATGTGCCGTCAGCCTCTGGACGGTCCCGGCGCACTTTGTAGTCTGCAAGCTTTTCGTCGATAAATTCGTCGAGGCGAGTGGTCGCGCCTTTTTCCCCCGGCGCCCATATTTCGCTGAACGTCGCTGCCCAGTTCGGTTTCGTTGGCAGAAGCGACCACGCGTCAAGCTGTTCTGAAGGGGGCCAGCTTTCCGGCGTCGCGATCTTTTGCGGCTCGTCGATCGGTGGAGCCGGCTCAACCTTCGCTTCGAGCGCGCGCCAGAAAGGCGTGAACACGCGATAGGGCCCACCGGTCGTCGTCAACAAGCGCATGGGCTCGTGCAGCAATTGCCCGGCAAAGCTCTCGGCCGCGATGCCCTGAGCTGCGAGTGCTTTCTTCAGGGCCGTATCGGTGGCAATGCCACACGGGTCGTAGCGGCGATTCCAATGGACACGCTTCGCTCCCGATAGGCGCGACACTTCGCTGAGGACGTCCAGTGGGTCGCCGGAGCGGAGAATGAGTCGCGAGCCGATCCGGCCCAGTCGAGCCCCTAACGCTTCCAGCGAATGGTGCAGCCACCATTGCTGCGCCGTGCCCAGCGGACCGTTGCCGCTTTCGTTCGGCTCCCGGATATAGAGCGGAATGACGGCAGCCTCATTGGCCGCAGCCGCAAGGGCCCTGTTGTCGCCAAGGCGCAGGTCCTTGCGGAACCAGACGATGATGGGCGCCGCGTTTGTCATAGGTGCCGTCTAGGACTGGGATTGATCACCGGGGGAACTTAGGTGCAAAATGAAAAAGAGCCATTCGCATTTTCTGCAAATGGCTCTTTTTGAAACTGGCTCCCCGGGCCGGATTCGAACCGGCGACCTGTCGATTAACAGTCGAATGCTCTACCGCTGAGCTACCAGGGATCATCCGCGCCGCTGTTTCGCTGTGCGCTTCAGAAGTGAGGCTGCTAATACGCATGCTTTTCCGATTTGCCAAGCGGTTTTTTCAAAAAAAATGACAAGTTCGGTTGCGAGGCTGTGGAGAAGTCCCCAATTGTGGGAAAAGATGCCGGATAGGGAATGATGAATAAAAACAGGAAGCAGCCGCATTTCGGGATTGATCCGCAGACGCGTCAGATCGTGCTCGGGAAGTGGCGCATCACGCTGCCGGAATCGCCACTGCTGCGTATCCTGTTGGGCTCGCTTCTGGTGTTCTTTGGTTTTCTTGGCTTTCTGCCGGTGCTCGGCTTCTGGATGATACCGCTGGGCCTCATCGTGCTTTCGCACGATATCCCATCCGTCCGCCGTCGCCGGCGTCGCCTGGCTGTTTGGTGGGCGCGCTGGCGCGGACGAGCCGATTCTTCGAACGGCTCGTGAACCGGAGCTATTGCGGTCAAAGCACCCGCCCCGAAGCGGCTGAACCCTTTGTTGAGGGAGGCCGCCGAAAACTTTTCGGCAACCCATCAAACGCATAATGCAGTCGCGAATCAGGATGGGGACGCATGGCCAAAGCCACTACGAAACGTCGAAGCCGGAATTCCGGTCGGAGCAGGGGCAAACAAGGCGGTATGGCGCCGTGGTATCTGGCCGCCGCACTCACTGTCGGCGGCGTGGTCGCTTACGATCATCGCGCCGAACTGCAGCATTGGCCGGTGGTATCGGACGTGGTCGCGTTCACGTCCCGACACGAGTCGAGGCCGAAGCCCGTTCGTGTCGCGCAGAAATCGGACGCGCGTCCCGCGCAGCAGGCGGAGAAGCAGAAGCCGAATCCGATGACAAGAGTTGCCCTCGCCGCTCCGGTGCCGTCCGTCGACGTCGGCGCCAAGGCGCCGACACCCGTGGTGCGGCCCAATGAGGAAGTGAAGACGGCATCCGTTCGCACGGATCAGTTTTATTTCTGCGGGATTCGCAACGACAACTGCGTGATCGACGGCGCCACCTTCCTGTACCATGGCGAAACGATCCGCGTGGCAGACGTCGATGCGCCGCGTATTCGCCAGGCAAGCTGCGACAAGGAACGTTCGCGCGGCTTCTATGCCAAGCAGCGCCTGCGCGAGCTGCTGAACGCGGGTGACTTCAAGCTGGAAACGGCGAGCGGTCGTCAGGATGCCAAGGCCGGTGAAAAGCTGCGGCTGGTTACCCGCGGCGACCAGTCCATCGGGCGCGTGCTCGTATCCGAGGGGCTGGTGCGGCCGTGGACAGGACACGCGACGCCCTGGTGTTGAGGCCACCCCAGATGCGATCGGCGGAGGTTCGCGATCGCTCTGTGGAAAGTATCCGTCTTACAAATCGACGACGCGTTTTTCGGAAAATGCCTCTTGCGGTTTTTCTGCAATCATTCTAAATCCGCGCCAACGCTCGGTTATCCGAGCTGTGAGGCCTCGTGGCGGAGTGGTGACGCAGAGGACTGCAAATCCTTGTACCCCGGTTCAATTCCGGGCGAGGCCTCCAAACATTTTCACCAACGAAATCAACACGTTGTAGCGATGTCGAGGCGGGGAAATCCCCGCTTCCATGTCGCGTCATGTTGCAAGCCAGTACGATTGATTTCAAATGGTTTTCTGCGACACTCGGCTACTCCACGCGACATGAAACGCGACATAGAGGGCTTGGGAAATGGCAGGCGAGCATCTGAAGACCTTGGACTCGGCACTGGAGAAAGCGCGAGAGCATCGAAGGGCTCTAGCTGCTAAATTGGCTGGCGATTATAACCGGGGCCAAACTGAGAGTTGGCGCGACCAGTTTGTGCAGACTCAGCAAGCAATAGATGCCTTGCTCCGGGCGATCGAAGACGAAAAGGCCCTCCAGCCCAAATAAGGCCGCTTCGGCGCCGTTAAGCATCTGACGAATCAGGTAGCCGCCGGCAGAAACCCGCTGACCAACTGCGCGTGCGTAAAATCTGGATCTCCATCCTCGCCGCCGACGAAGACGAAGCAAGCCATCATGTATTCGGCCTTGAGGTGGATTCCCTCGATCGTGACCGACCGGTAGGCACACAGCGCCTCACCGGATCGCATCATCTCGGCGACGACGTCATCGGGCACGTCGCCGCCTGGCAGGCCGTAGTAGCGCGCCATAGCGGCCCTGTGGGCGTCTATGAGGCTTTGGACTGTTTGGACGTCGGACATCGCTTAGCCCCCCGCAGGAAAGCCAGCGCTGGCTAGGACCGCCTTAGCGCGCTCGCTTGGGGGCTGCTGCCTGCATGTCTGGTTGTATACGTCCCGTCCACCGCTCCGGTGGGCGACAAAGCTGTCCATCACGTCGACGCCAAGCTCTTCCGCGACTGCGCAGTGCTCTGCCCAGAGGAAGGCGTAATAGTGCTCAAGCTCTTTGCGGGTCGGCGGCGTGAGAACGCTCGCAGTGTCAGCGGCTGGCGCCGGCAAGGGAATCGCCGTACCGATCACGCCGCCGGCCGTACCTGCAAGGCCGCCCAAAAGGGTTCTTCTGCTGATCGCGGTCATTGGTGGGACTCCTTCAGCGCGAGGGAGATCAGATCGTTGGCCTTACGGACTTCCTGGGAGAGCGTGTAGGCCAGATGCGAGATCGCGTTGATTTCGGTTTCGTCGCATCCGGTGGTGCCCTCTGCCGCCATGATCAGCGCCTGGGCAAGGTTTCGGGTGCCACAGAGGCGATCAACGGCTTCGACAAGTCTGTCTCTAGGCAAGCCTTCGGCGACTGCCTGAATCGATCGAGCAAGCATCGTAGTCACTCCAAATGGTGATATTTACACCATTAACGATAATATCATCGCCGATTTGCTGTCAACAGGAAATGGTGATAAAAACACCACATGAAGCCAAATCAATGTCGAATGGGGCGTGCAGCCCTCAATTGGAGCACCCAGGAACTCGCACAAAAGGCGGGCGTGGGAGCAAACACGGTCAACCGCTTCGAGTCCGGTCAGGATGCTCGCGTGAGCAGCGTCGACAAGATGAGGAACGCGATGGAAGAGGCCGGCGTCGTTTTCATCGCCGATGGCGAGGCATCCGCTGCCGGCGGCCCTGGAGTGAGACTGGGAAGATGAAAAGACTTCTTGCACTGCTCGCTGTGGTCAGCCTGCCGATTATTGCGCAGGCCAGCACTAAAGAACTCGACATTGCTGCAATGCAGGCGACCCGCTTCGGCCTAAAACCCATGCCTGCAGCGGATCGGCAAGCACTGGCGGAGGCTGCACTAGCCTATTGGAAAAGTTTCGATAGCCGCATTCCGCGAAACTCACCCCAGACACTGGAGTGGCTGAGGGGCGAAATGAATACGACGGATGGGACACGCATCTCGAAGGTAACGGGTTCGCCTGAATATGCAGTGATGCATCTTGCCGACATTTCCGAGAATTGCGTCTCTCTCTTCGAGAGCTTGACAAAGAGCATCGCGGGCGATCGTCTGACCGAGATGTATCTGTGGACGAAGACCCTATCTTGCCACAAGTCGCCAGACGACTTGCTGGTGTATTTGCAAAGGGCAGGGCTTTCGAACGGTCGATATGATGGTGAGTTCCAACTTCAACACTTTGGCTTCTATCACAGCACCGTGACCGGCCACATCGCCAATGCGCTCATCTCGGAGCCGGTCCAATAACCGACTTTTGGGATTTGATTAAATTTCAACCAAACCTATATTGAAGGCATACGGTCCCTCTCGCCTGCTGACCACGGATGTACTGGCAGCGGCGGGAGGCGATCACGAAAGGTCGGGTTATCCGGCCTTTTTTGTTGCAGTGAGTAGATCCCCCTGCTTTGCTTGCGGCGTCTGCCTTACGACTGGCAGACGATCTTTGCGACCTGTTCGCGATCCTCCTTGGACCACTGCTCCGGCTTTTCACCGTGAGCGGTCGCGCCGTGAAGCTCGATGTGCTTCCAAAGCTCGGCTTCAGTCTCGGCCGTGAATGATCCTGGACAGGCTTCCATACCGGGGAAGTCCTTGCACCGGTAAGTGTATGGCATCGCGTTCACCCTCCCATTTTTCCCTCGCAGGATATCATGTGGGAGTTTGAGCGCCGCCCTCAAAATCCCCGTGCAGGAGGCGGATTTTCGCCGTCCAGCATGGCGCCCGGTGTCTGACATAGGCTGTCCGTTGCCCGAGCATTTTCCTGCTGTAGGAGAGCCCAAAGCGCCCGACCGCGCCCTGGCGCAAATGCGTTCAAAGGATTTGGCAATGAGCTAGGGGAGGAGTATAATCCCTCTTGCCGGTAGCGTCTGGCTCGCGTCAAGTGACGACAAAGCTTGATTTGCGGTATCTCCAATGGGTTTCAAGAGGCTCATCGGAGGAACCAGAACCACCCGCTACCGGTTCTCGGAAGGTCGGGTTTAGCCCGGCCTTTTTTGTTGCCTATATTTTACCATTGACTAATACGTGCGCTGTGCGAACCTAAGACCCTCGGTTGTAGGGCGTGGGGGGACACCATGAGGCCTTTAACTGCATGCATTGCCGCGACCTGTGTCTTTGCACTGGCGACATCAGCCAAGGCCGACACTAATGAGTTCTGCACCAATGTTGGTGAACTCGCCCGAGTCATCATGACAAAACGTCAAGCCGATTTTCCGATGTCCACGTTGATGCAAAGCATTGACGGTGTCGATGAAGCAACGAGACCTCTCGCCCGCCTGCTAATCATCATGGCCTATCAGAAGCCCGATTTTTCAGTCGAGGAAAACCAGCAAGAGGCGGTTGCCGAATTCCGTAACCAGGCGGAACTGTCTTGTTACCAAAACAAGCGCTAGGGGCCCAAGCCGCCGATCGCTCAAAAGCAGGGAAATCTGCAGTTGGTTTGAGGGGACCAGATTTACGCGAACCATCCCAGTTAAGGCGCCGTGCTTTAGTGCTCGGCCCACTTCTGCTTTTACTTCCAAAAGACGCTGAGGCGCGCCGTCGTAGCGGGCGATGGGGAGGCGGTGGCGGAGGTCGTTCGCCCTTCGCGCTGCTCATAGGTGGCGTGGTAGTTTGCGCGATACTTGTCGCCAATTCCGTGTTTGATAAAAGCCTGCCTTCAAAAGGGACAGGCAAGCTTCAAGCGTCGCCTGAGGCTGTGGGGAGGTCCACCAAATTCAATTCGACCAAACGCACGGCGGCGCCGAGAAGCGGTTTATCGCCCTGGGTGTTTGTGTTGCCTCTAGCTGGCGTCGTGATAGGTGGAGCCTACGGCTGGGCAACCGTGCCGCCGGAAGATACCATTTCCGCATCCTTCCCCATATGCACATCGAGCGTGCGAACAACGTGCGTCGTGGACGGTGATACGTTCTGGCTCGAAGGCACCAAGTACCGCATCGCGGACATAGACACGCCCGAGATCAGCGAGCCGCGTTGCGCCGAGGAGAAGGCGCTGGGTGAGCAAGCCAAGTTCCGTCTACAGTCGCTTCTGAATGCCGGCGCCTTCGGTCTCAAGGCCGGCTTGCGTGACGAGGACAAATACGGCCGGAAACTGCGCGAAGTCTACCGCGGCGGTCAATCGCTCGGCTCTCAACTCGTCGACGAGGGGCTGGCGCACCGTTGGATTGGGTTCAAACAGTCCTGATGCGGATAAGTATGGGGGAAAGATAATGGCAATCGAGTGGGAAAAGGGCAGACACGCAAAGGTGAGACGCGGACGAGTGGGCAATGAGATTGTGGCTGAAGTCCATACTCTTGGCACTCACAAGCACACGAAAATCAATAATGATGTTTACTCGGTTACAGTCCTAGCAAGGGAACTCTCGAAGCGCTTTCGGGGCGTCGATGAGGCAAAGGCCGCCGCTGAGGTTGAGTATAACAATCTGATCAACCGCTCATAGGTTCGGGTTGCCCGCCATCGATCGCTATTGCCGGTCTGCCTCTTTCGCTGCGCGCATGAACCGCAGTGCTGCATGGTAGGAGATCCCGCTCTTCTCGTTGATCCACGGCTGAAAATGGCCTGTGGGGAGCCTCTTTTTGATGGCGAGGAGTTCCCGGCCAAGTTCGATCATCCTTTCCTTCGATACACGCTCATTGCGCCTGGGGATGCGCCGACGGGCTTGCTCTGGCTGGACAGCGGGAATGGGCGGCTCTGTTAGGCGATATGAAGCCGCGATTGCCTCTCGTTGCTTTCTCAACTGGCAACCTCTTGAACTGCCGGATCGTCATGCCGAGGCCGAATGCTGCCGGCGCAATGGCCTTGTTGTGGCCAGGAGGCATCGCCCTGATCCGATCGTACTGCCACATATTCGGCAGTCGCATGATCCCGACGTCTTCGATTTCGATTTCTGTCAGTGGGGCGCTCATGGGCGTCACCGTTCCAGCATGGCTTGTCTGACGGCGTTACGGAACTGATCGGCCATAGCTCGCCGAGACAGGTCGTTGCCGACATTACCGCCGTTGAAGTGGTTGACGATCTGGATCGGATGTTCAGACCGCGCAGCCGACGCCGCTGCCCCGCGCTGATCGGAGACGTTGGTATCGTCGACGATGATCACTCTTTCCCGACGGCGCTTGAAAAACTCGATTCGTTGATCTTCGCCGGCCATGATCTGACCGCCGTGGCAAAGCCCGCATGCTTCTTCAGACGGTCAAGGAGCGAAGGGCCGCCCGAGCCGCTGATGGCACCGAGTGCCCGGCTCAGAGCCTCTGTCGGGCCACCGCTGAGACCGCGCAAGGCTTCCGTGTTGCCGTTCATCAGCGCATCGGCGACGGGATCATATCGGTCACCGCCGCGGCCGGCGTTGTTCCGCGCAGCGTTGAAGTAATAGGGCGCGAACGGGTCCAAATGGCTCTGGCCTTCCGAACCCGAAGAGCCGCTGTAGGAGCTGCCAGAGGAGTACGAAGAACGCGAACCACCACCAGAGGAGGAGGAACTGACGCCGTAGGATTCGAGCTTCTTCAGCATGGCAAGGATCTGATTGTTGTCGTCGTCATTTGTCTCCCAGAAACGGGTGTGAATGCGCAGCTCGGCCATGATGTTGTACGTGTTGTCTTCGATCAGGGAGAGCATGTCTCGGCCACCGGAGAGGATCGACGCCGTGCTGTTCGCGTTGGTGACGTTGCCTGCGCCGGACATTTTCAGGAGTTCCGGGCCCTGTTCGCCGACGAGGTACAGATCGCCGCCCGAGACCGGACCACCCGCTGCGCGTTTGCCCTGTAGTTCGAGCATGGTCTGAATGTCGGACTGGTCGACAAGATAGCCTTGCGTACGGACGGCAGGGCCATTGCCAGACGATACGCCGATGGTCTTGCCGCCAAGGCTGTAGGACTGATAGCTCATATCAGCCTCGCCGCCGTGGACCCTGACACCCGTAGTGCCGCCGCCAGAGGCCGGTACTTCGTATTGCTGGATGCCGATAGAGACGATCTTGTTCGGGATGTTCATGATCGACTGAGAAAGGGATTTGATGCCACCTTCCAGGCGTCTCACTTCCATGTAGCCGGCAACCATGGAGTTGATGAGCCGATCGACGGCCACGGTATCGCCGCCCAAGGCCATGAGGCTCTGACGCGCAAGCTCGATGGACTCGTGCGCCATCGCCGCAGTCGTGCCGCCCTTTCCGATAGCAGTCATAACCTTCTCGATGCTCGTGGCGGCGTTGTCGATCGCTTTAGCCCCTGCTGCATCACTCAGCAGACCACCGAAGATTTCCGACGACGGAATATCAGAGGCGGCCCTGAGCGCGACGTTGATATCCTTCAACTCCTTTTCCATGGTGCGGAGATTGGTGCTCGACTGCTGCAACGCCGAAAGCTGCTGCATCTGAGCCATCGCCAAGCTTTGGGTGACGTCCACCACGCCGGTATTTGCCGCCTGGGCAGCGGTTGCTATGCCGGTGATGGCGGCTGAGAGATCGTTTGCGCTAGCCGTGGAACCGGAGAGCAAGCGGGTAAAGGCCGCCGCGGACCGCCGCGGCCGAAGCGCGAACGCTGAGATCGTGGCGACCTTGGAAGAAGCCTATCCTGACCCTTTCGCACGCGAACTCCGCTTCATGGATGAGATTGATGAGCTGGCAAAAAAGCTGGAGCGCATCCGTGCAGGCCTGTTAGCTGAAGAAATTGCCAAAGGCAGCCAAGAGGCGAATGACCCTGACAGCCGAGCCGACGACGCTGATGGTCCTTTGAAGAAGCCGGAAAAGTGAGCCGCGATGTCCGTCCGCAAGCGCACATGGACGACCGCTAAGGGCGAAGAGAAGACCGCCTGGATCGTTGATTATGTCGACGCCAAGGGAATACGGCGCCAGAAGACCTTCAAGCTTAAGAAGCAGGCCGACGCGTTCGCCGCTACGGCCTCTGTCGAGGTCCGAGAGGGAACGCACGTCGCCGATCGGGACACCGTGACGGTGGAGAAATCCGGCTCGCTCTGGATCTCATCTGGCGAGAGTTCAGGCTTGGAGCGCTCGACGACAAACCAGCGCAAGAACCACCTCGAGAACCATATCAAGCCGCTGATCGGCAGCACGCTCTTGTCGAAGCTGACGTTGCCGGCCGTGCGCGACTTCGAGGACCGGCTACGCAAGGAAGGCCGCTCGCCGGCCATGACAAAGAAAATCATCACCTCGCTCGGCTCCATCCTTGCCGATGCGAACGAGCGAGGGCTGGCGACACGCAATCCGGTGCGGGACATGCGCGGCGGCCGGAAAGGCCGCGAGAGACGTGCAGAGAGGCGCCAGAAGGGCCGCTTGGAGATTGGCGTCGACATACCTAGCCGAGACGAGATCAAGGCGCTAATAGCCGCCCTGGACGCGCATCAGGTCGCCTTCAATAAACAGAGCCTCGCCGCCGCAAGCGGTGGCGAGGCTCTGTCGGATGCCAAGTTTCCCTCGGAATCAGTGGTAGCGGCGGATCAGCCCGACGAGCTTGCCCTGGATCTTCACCCGATCGGGCCCAAAAATCCTTGTTTCGTAGGCAGGGTTCGCGGCTTCGAGCGCGATCGATGCGCCCTTGCGCCGGAAGCGCTTCAGCGTCGCTTCCTCATCATCCACGAGCGCCACGATGATATCGCCGGGATTGGCCGTATTGCCATTGCGGATAATCACGGTGTCGCCGTCGAAGATGCCGGCTTCGATCATCGAGTCGCCCTTGACTTCGAGAGCGTAGTGTTCGCCGTTGCCGATCATGTCGAGCGGAACGGTAATGTCGTGCGTGTTGTTCTGGATGGCCGAGATCGGCACACCGGCAGCGATGCGGCCCATGACCGGCACGGAAACCGATGTGTTGTCGGCCACGGGCGTGGGCTTCGGCGGTGCGGCCGCTGGCGCCTTGCCGAGGCTGCCCTCGATCACGCTGGGCGAGAAGCCGCGGCGGGGCTGCTGCTGGCTGGACGCGTAGGCTTCCGGAAGCTTGATGACCTCGAGCGCGCGAGCCCGGTTCGGCAGACGGCGAATGAACCCGCGTTCTTCGAGTGCCGTGATCAGACGGTGAATGCCGGACTTCGACGCCAGGTCGAGCGCATCCTTCATTTCATCGAATGATGGTGGGACGCCCGACTCCTTCATGCGTTCGTGAATGAAGAGAAGCAATTCCTGTTGCTTGCGGGTCAGCATGGCACGTCGCTCCCAGAGGCGTGAAACAAATCAAGAACAGACACTATCTGTTCCATATGTGTTCCGCAAGTGCCTAAAATTCCGTGAATTCAGACAATTGGCGCGTCTGTGCGTGTCGATTGGTCACTTTTACGGGAGCAGAGCGGATTTGGGCGATGATCGTGCCCAAACGGAGGGCGGCGGCGGAGCGCATTGCGCGACGGCACGGCGATTCGAACGAATCGCGAGCGTTTTTGTGCAAAGAGGCTAGGCGGGCTGCGTGGCGGCGCAGGCGTCTTCGAATTCCTTCACCGTCTCGGCGCTGTTGTCTTCTGGAAGTACGGCATCCGCCGCATCGGTCGCGACCGGCCTGTCGCCATCATAGACGAACGACTGGATGTAGAACGCGATCGCACCCTTCCACACCTTGCGTCCATCGATCTGATGGCACGGCACGGCGCTCTCGAAATCGGTCTGAAGTTCGTCCACCGTGGCAGCGCTGAGCTTGACGTCAGGCATATTAGGCGATGCGACTATCGAAGCGAGAAGCAGGGCGGCAAGCACGGTGATCGTCCACTTTGATGCAAGGGTGGGACTACGGGGCGGTTAACGATGTGAACCGCGCTTTCGTTCCGAAGTCCAGCAAGCTTGGCGATCACTGCCATATGTTCAACAGCTCTTTGAGTGCAGGCTGTGGCCGTTTTGCGCCAGGGGCACGCAGCGGCAAAGCCGCCTCAGCCCGGCGCGCCGGCCGCGTCGCAATCGCTTCGGTTGCGCCAGGTCGCGGCCTCGCTGCCGGCGTGCACAAATCCGTGTTGTGAAGATGTCTCCGTCTCGACAGGTTGCAAGGGCGATCCCTGGAGTGCGGCGGCCACCGCCGCCGGCGACGAGACCGGCGAGTTCCTCTTCGTGAACGTCACCGATGCGGAATTCCTGACGGGGTTCGTGCGCAAAAGGACGTTGGCGGAAGAACTCCTCAAATGCCAGCGGGCCGTGGATGAGATCATCGCCGGCGAGGGCCGCAAATCCAAGGAGAAGAAGGCCGATCCGTTCAACGCGCCGAGCGGGAGCGCTCAGCGCGTGATCCGTTCAGCCTCTAACCCGCGGCTTGAGTGAAAGGCGGAGGGCCCAGTCGTCGTCTGCCCGAGGCGAACCACACGGCGCTGACGCCTGCCGACAAGCGCTCGTTAAAATGAAGCACCGCCAGGGATGGCGGTCCATCGTCGGACTATATTTCTTGGGAAAATGGCGGACAGGGTGGGATTCGAACCCACGGTACGGTTTCCCGTACGCTGGTTTTCAAGACCAGAGCCTTAAACCACTCGGCCACCTGTCCTTGCCTGAGCTCGCAGTCAACTGCTTACCGGGCACGGCGTTATTGCGCGAAGCCCCGTCGCTTTGCAAGATTTAACATGCGTCGCTGAAAGATTTTCTCGATGGCCGGACTGGAGCGTGCGGGCACGCTTTGCCGGTAACCATCTGTAAACCATAACGCATGAAATCCGGCGCTGATCTGTGGATGAGTTCGCATTTTCGCCTTGTTGCTGTCATGTTTAATCGACTGTTCCGTTTCGGGACGCCGAGATTTCCGCTGGGGGCACGAGCGGAAGGTTTCGAGTACGGCTTATTCGATCGATGTTGTGGGACAGATGACATCCAGTAAAAATGCGGCATATCTGGTCAAGGGACTGCGCCTTGCGGCAATTCCTGCGCTGTGCGTAACGCTCGCGGCCTGCGGATCCACGTCGAGCATCAAAAAGAAGCCGCGGAGCAAGGAATACTTCGCCGAATCCGTTTACGGCGTGAAGGCGAGCCCGCGCGTTGCCACCGGTAACAACATCCCCAAGGGCGGCGGACGCTATCAGGTCGGCAAGGCCTATCAGGTCAAGGGCAAGTGGTATCAGCCGAGGGAAGACTTCGGCTACAACAAGACCGGTACGGCTTCCTGGTACGGCTCGGCCTTTCATGGTCGCCTGACCGCCAACGGCGAGGTCTATGACAAGGCCCATCTGTCGGCCGCCCATCCGACGTTCCCGCTGCCGAGCTACGCGCGCGTCACCAACATGGAAAACGGTACGTCCGTCATTGTGCGCGTCAACGATCGCGGCCCCTATGAATTCGGCCGGATCATCGACGTTTCCTCGAAGACGGCCGACATGCTCGATATCAAGCGCAAGGGCAGCGCGCAGGTGCGCGTGCAATATGTCGGCCGCGCGCCGCTTGAAGGCAACGACATGCCCTATCTGATGGCGTCCTACGTTCAGAAGGGCGAACGTGGCCCGAGCGTGATGCCGGAAGGCCAGATCGAGACCGGCGTAATGGTCGCCTCGAACGAGCCGTTCCGCAAACAGAGCCATGGCACGATCACCGTCCCCGCAAAGGCCTCGCTCGATGTTGGCGAACCGGTGACGGCGCTCGCAGCTCCCGTGCCGCAGTTCGCCCAGCCGCAATCGCTGAACGAGTTCGTGATGCTGCCGGAAATCGGCCCGATCCCGCGTGAGCGGCCCGAGTTCATCCCGATGCCCGACGGCAACATGGCCTATGCTGCAGCTTACGTCGAAGTCCGCGTCAGCGATGCCGAGTCGCCGTTTGAAGCAATTATGGTCGACCGGAAGCAGCTTACCCCCCAAGTGATTGTCGATTACGCCGAGCGCCAGAAAGCAAGCGGCTCTGTCCGTTAACCGCAGGCGGCGTTGTGCCAAAATGACCACGCTGCTATGCCCAAGGGGAAACCGGAGTTTCCCATGCGCATGAAGATGTTTTCGGCGGTGTTTTTCGGCGTTGCGCTGTTTACAGGCGCCGTATTCGCGCAGACACCGGCGCCCGCTTTCGATACCAAGGCAAAGCAGATCCTGCTTGTCGATGCCGAAACCGGCACCGTGCTTTTCTCACGCGCCGAAAATCAACCGATACCGCCTGCATCGCTCGCCAAATTGATGACGATGGAGGTCGTGGCCGAGGCTCTCGGCAAGGGCGAGCTTTCCGCCGAAACCACCTTCGAGGTGTCCGAGCACGCCTGGCGCACCGGCGGTGCGCCCGCCGGCACCTCGACGATGTTTGCCGCATTGAAATCCCGCATCCGCGTCGCCGACCTCCTGCAGGGTGTGGCGGTCCAGCTTGCCAACGATGCCTGCATTATCCTTGCTGAAGGCATGACCGGGAATGAGGGCGCTTTTGCCGAGCGGATGACGGCGCGCGCGCGCGAGCTTGGCATGCCGGTTGCGACGTTCCGCAATGCCACTGGGCTCCCGGATCCCGGCAACCAGATCACGATGAGCGAACTGGTAACGCTCATTCGGCACCTCCACGAGGCACATCCCGATCTCTACAGGCTCTATTCGCAGCCGGAGTTCGAATGGAACAAGATCCTGCAACGCAATAAGAACCCGCTGATCGCGGCCAATATCGGTGTGGACGGCCTGGCGACCGGCTTTGCCGAAGGCTTCGGTTTCTCCCTGGCCGCTTCGCTGCAGCGCGGCGACCGCCGGGTCTATCTCGCCATGGGCGGTCTCGAAACCGACAAGGAGCGCATCGAGGAGAGCCGCAAGGTGCTCGATTGGGCAATGACCGCCTTCGAGAAGAAGCGGATTTTTGCCGACGGGGAGGCGATTGGCGAAGCGGCCGTCTATGGCGGCGATGCCGCCCACGTCGCCTTGGTTGCCGGCGGTCCGGTCGACGTGCTTTTGCCGGTCGACAATCCGGAACGGCTGACGGCGCGGATCGTCTATAAGTGGCCCTTGCGGGCGCCGGTGACTGCGGGGACGGAAGTCGGCGTCGTCAAATTGTGGAACGGCGAGAAGCTGCTGCGCGAAGTGCCGGTCAAGACCGCCAACGCCGTCGGGCAGGGCACGCTGACCAGCCGTGCTCTCGATGCGCTGCAGGAACTGCTGTTTTTCTGGATTTAGCCGCAGCTGGTTGCGGCGAGGGCGGTTCCTGCCAATTCATCGCCACCTGACGGTTTCACACGGCGGACCAATCGGTTAAACAGGGCCAGAGCGGAATGAGGAAAGTGTGCGCGGTTTTCTGCCCGCGTTCCGCTCTAGCTTATTAGAACAGGTCACGATGATTTCAGGTCGATTCGACCTGAAATCATCGTGACCTGGGTCGCATGCCGATATGGGAACGCATGGTGTCGCTGAAAAAAGGTCTGTTCGTAACATTCGAAGGTGGGGAAGGTGCCGGCAAGTCGACGCAGCTTCGTCTTCTTGCCGAATCCCTGCGCGGGCGCGGCTACGAGGTGCTGACGACACGCGAGCCTGGCGGTTCAGCCGGCGCCGAAGCGGTGCGCCACGTGCTTCTTTCGGGAGCCGCGGAGGCCTTCGGGGTCAGGATGGAGGCGATCCTCTTTGCAGCGGCCCGGAGCGATCATGTCGAAGAGGTCATCCGGCCGGCGCTCGACAAGGGTACGATCGTGCTGTGCGACCGTTTCATGGATTCTTCGCGCGTCTATCAGGGCATCACCGGCAACCTGGAGCAAAGCTTCGTCGAAAGTCTGGAGCGTGTGGCGATCAACGGTGTCGTGCCGGATCGGACCGTGATTTTCGATCTGCCGGCGAGCATCGGCCTCGAGCGGGCGCAACGCCGCGCCGGGGACGACAATCCTGATCGTTTCGAGAAGGAGCAGCTGGAGACGCATGAGAAACGGCGGGACGCCTTTCTCGATATCGCCAGGCGCGATTCCGAGCGATGCCGGGTCGTCGATGCGACGCAGCCTGTCGAGGCCATCGCCACCGAGGTGCTTTCCCTCGTCGAGGCCCTCCTGCCGCATGGCGACGGCACCGACACGTCGACCGAGGAAGTCGTGTCATGAGCGCGGAAAGAGGCGGCGTCCTGGATGGCGCCATCGCGCCCGCCGAGAACAATCGACTGTTCGGCCACGAACAGGCGGAAAGCTTCCTGGCGCAGAGCTATCGCTCCGGCAAGGGACACCACGCGATCCTGATCGAAGGGCCGGAGGGGATTGGTAAGGCGACGCTTGCCTTTCGCTTTGCGCATCACATCCTGAAACATCCGGAACCCGCGGAAGCGCCTGAAGCGATTTCCGATCCCGATCCGGCTTCCGCCATCGGGCGGCAGCTCGCCTCGGGCGCCTCGCACAATCTCTTGCACCTGAGCCGCCCGATCGATGAGAAGACGGGCAGGGCGAAGGGCGCGATCACCGTTGACGAGGTCCGACGCGCCGGCAAGTTCTTCAGCCAGACGTCAGGTACGGGCAACTGGCGCATCGTCATTATCGACCCGGCGGACGACCTCAACCGGAATGCGGCCAATGCCATCCTGAAGATCCTCGAGGAGCCGCCGCGCCGCTCGCTCTTCCTGGTGCTGACGCATGCGCCCGGAAAACTGTTGCCGACGATCCGCTCGCGCTGCCTGCCGCTGCGGCTGAAGCCGCTCGACGTCGCGCCGCTCAGTCAGGCTCTGGCGCATCTCGGTTTCGATCTCGAAGGCGAGAACGCCGAGCGCATCGTCGCGGCCGCCAATGGCAGCGTCGCCGAAGCGCTGAAGCTCATCAATTATGGCGGACTGGAAATTGCCGCGACATTCGAAGGAATCCTCGCAGGGCAGGGCCCGGCGGTCCGCAAGGACATGCACAAGCTGGCCGACGTGCTCTCGGGCAAGGACAGTGAAACGATCTTCGAATTCTTCCAGGCTCTCGCAAGTGACCGCATCATGCGCGACGCGCGGGAGGCCGCGATTGCGGGAGACATCGTGCGCGCCGAGCGCTTCGCGCGGCTTTCGGCTTCCGTGACCGAGCGGCTGACCGTCAGCGACGCCTACAATCTCGACCGCAAGCAGACCATCCTGTCGCTGCTCGACGATTTGAAAGCGGCGCTATAGCGCCGCCTGGAAGCGCCACTTGCGCTCGATTGCCGCCTGCAGGTCGAGCTTGTGGTGGTGGGCGAAAAGCAGCACATGCCCGAGCAGGTCGGCGGTCTCGTCGGCCATCAGGGACCTGAGTTCGTCCGTTGATTTCCCGTTGCGTCGGCCGCGGCCGCTGAGCTTGTTCCAGACCTGCGTCAACTCCCCCAATTCCTCCTGCATCTTCAGGATGAACCAGTCGGGGTCGCGCTCGATTCCGTGCGCGCCGGCATAGCCGGCGGAGGCGGTTTCAAATTGGCTGCCAAGTCGCTCCAGCATGATTCACCCTCTTTCGTTTGTTTCTGTTTTGTTCTAGGTCGCGCATGCGGATTATGCAAGGCTGGCAGCGCCAGCGGCGACCTCTCCGACCGGGCTTTTCACGGATCGCATGTTTCTTCCTTGCGGCGTATGCGCTAAGAGCGTGCGTAGCTTAATCCGAGATAGATCGAATCCGCCTATGAGAGACAAGTCCCCTTTCTACATCACCACCGCGATTTCCTACCCGAACGGCCGGCCGCATATCGGCCACGCCTATGAGTTGATCGCGACGGATGCCATGGCGCGCTACCAGCGCCTAGATGGACGTGACGTGTTCTTCCTGACCGGCACCGACGAGCACGGCCAGAAGATGCAGCAGACGGCACGCAAGGAAGGCGTGACTCCGCAGGAACTGGCCGACCGCAACTCCGCGGAATTCCAGAAGATGGCCGTGCTATTGAATGCGTCCAACGACGACTTCATCCGCACGACCGAGAAGCGCCATCACGATGCGTCGCAGGACATCTGGATTCGCATGGGCGAGGCGGGCGACCTCTACAAGGATTCCTACGCCGGCTGGTACTCTGTGCGGGACGAAGCCTACTACCAGGAGAACGAGACCGAACTGCGCGACGATGGCGTCCGCTACGGCCCGCAGGGAACGCCCGTCGAATGGGTCGAGGAGCAGAGCTACTTCTTCCGCCTCTCCGCCTATCAGGACAAGCTCCTGAAGCACTATGAGGAAAATCCTGATTTCATCGGTCCGGCCGAACGCCGCAACGAGGTGATTTCGTTCGTGAAATCGGGCCTCAAGGATCTCTCGGTTTCGCGCACCACCTTCGACTGGGGCATCAAGGTTCCGAACGACCCGGCGCACGTGATGTATGTCTGGGTCGACGCGCTGACGAACTACATCACCGCGACCGGCTATCTCGACGATCCCAAGGGTCCACGCGCCAAGTTCTGGCCAGCCAACATCCATGTGATCGGCAAGGACATCATCCGCTTCCACGCAGTCTATTGGCCGGCTTTCCTGATATCGGCCGGCCTGCCGCTGCCCAAGCGCGTCTTTGCCCATGGCTTCCTGCTCAACAAGGGCGAGAAGATGTCGAAGTCGCTTGGCAACGTCGTCGATCCGTTCAATCTGGTCGAGCATTTCGGTCTGGATCAGATCCGCTACTTCTTCCTGCGCGAAGTCTCCTTCGGTCAGGACGGCAGCTACAGCGAGGAGGGGATCGCGACCCGCATCAACTCCGATCTCGCCAACGGCATCGGCAACCTGGCGAGCCGCTCGCTGTCGATGATCGTCAAGAATTGCGACGGCCAGGTCCCGGTCTGCGGTACCCTGACCGACGAGGACAAGGCGATGCTGGCGGCCGCAGATGCGCTGCACGAGATCACGCGCGACGAGATGGGCAAGCAGATGATCCACCGGGCGCTGGCCGCGATCATCGCCGTCGTCTCCGAGACGGACCGCTACTTCGCCGGCCAGGAGCCCTGGGCCCTGAAGAAGACCGATCCGGCCCGCATGGGAACCGTGCTCTATGTAACGGCGGAAGTGGTGCGCCAGATCGCCATCCTCTTGCAGCCCTTCATGCCGGACTCGTCGGCAAAGCTGCTCGACCTGGTGGCGGCGCCCGCCGACAAGCGCGACTTCGCAGCCCTCGGCGAGGCGGGACGTCTCGTGTCGGGCACGCCGCTTGAAGCGCCGAAGCCGGTGTTCCCGCGCTACATTGCACCGGAAGCGCAATAAGGCACTTTGAGCATGCTGATCGATACCCATTGCCATCTGGATTTTCCCGATTTCGAAGCGGAGCGTGACGCCATCGTCGCGCGGGCGCATGAGGCGGGTGTCGAGCAGATGATCACGATCTCGACCCGCGTGAAGCGGTTCGAGACGATCCTTGCGATCGCTGAGGCCTATCCGAATGTCTTCTGTTCCGTCGGCACGCATCCGCATAATGCGGATGAGGAACTGGACATCACGACTGAAGATCTTGTCCAGCTGTCGGTGCATCCGAAGGTGGTCGCGATTGGCGAGGCGGGTCTCGACTATTTCTATGACAACGCTCCGCGTGACGCCCAGGTCGAAGGCCTGCGCCGGCACATTGCCGCAGCGCGCGAAACCGGTTTGCCGCTCGTCATTCATAGCCGCTCGGCCGACGAAGACATGGCGGCGATCCTGACCGAGGAAACAGGGAAGGGGGCCTTCCCTTTCCTTCTGCACTGCTTCTCGTCCGGCCCTGACCTCGCGCGTATCGGCGTCGAGCTCGGCGGCTACGTCTCCTTCTCGGGCATCCTGACCTTTCCGAAATCCGAAGAGTTGCGCGAGATCGCCAAGACCGTGCCGCACGACCGGATGATCGTCGAGACCGACGCGCCTTATCTCGCGCCGAAGCCGTTCCGCGGCAAGCGCAACGAGCCGGCCTATGTCGCCCATACGGCTGCCGTGCTCGCCGAAACGATCGGTGTGAGCAACGAGGAGATCGCTAGGATCACCACGGAAAACGCCTTCCGCATCTTCTCCAAGATGCCGAGGGTCTGACGTGGCGTTCCGGCGCGCCTTCACCATTCTCGGCTGCGGCTCGTCGCCGGGCGTGCCGCGCATCACCGGTGACTGGGGCGCCTGCAATCCGGACAATCCGAAGAACCGGCGCATGCGCGCCGCTTTGCTGGTCGAGCAGACCGCGCCCGATGGTGGCAAGACGACCGTCGTCATCGACACTGGTCCGGATTTTCGCGCGCAGATGGTTGCAGCAGGGGTGCACCACATCGATGCGGTGCTCTACACCCATTCCCATGCCGATCATCTGCATGGCATCGACGATCTGCGCGGTTATGTCATTGAAAACCGGAGGCGGGTGCCGATCTGGGCCGATGCCTATACGATGGGGCGAATCCGCGAGGGATTCGGCTATTGCCTGGAATCACCGCCCGGCAGCGGTTACCCACCGATCGTCGAGCCGCGGATCATTCCCGACGATCTATCGCCTGTGGTGATCAACGGTGCCGGCGGGCCGATCCCGTTCCGGCCGCTGATGCAGTTTCACGGCAACATCCATTCGCTCGGGTTCCGGGTCGGCGACTTTGCCTATTGCAGCGATGTCAGCGACTTTCCCGCCGAGACCGTCGCCAAGCTCGACGGTCTCGATCTGCTGGTTCTCGACACCCTGCAGTATAAGTTCCACCCGAGCCATCTGTCGCTGGTGCAGTCGCTCGGCTGGATCGCCAGACTGCAGCCGAAGCGGGCGGTACTGACGCACATGCATGTGCCGCTGGATTACGACACGGTTCAGGGCGAAACGCCCGATCATATCGAGCCGGCCTACGACATGATGCGGCTCGAATTCGACGTCGGCGATCCGACGTCTGGTGACGCGTAAATCAGATTAGCATTCTTATCTAATATACGGATTCACTTGGAGAAATAAGGCGCCAGATTGGTGCGGATACGCTCCAGAACCGATGCGCCCGAAAGGTCCGGGACAAAGCGCTGACCGGTGATCGTCTCGAAAGCTTCGATATAGACCGCCGAGGTCTGTTCGATGAGATCGACTGGAATTTCCGGGATCGGATCCTTGTAAGGGTCGCAGCGCGCGGTGACCCAGGCGCGCACGAAATCCTTGTCGAAGCTCTTCGGGCGTTCGCCGCGTTCGAAGCTTTGCTGGTAGCTGTCGGCGATCCAATAGCGGCTGCTATCGGGCGTGTGGATCTCGTCGGCAAGAATGATCGTGCCGTTTTCGTCGGTACCGAACTCGTATTTGGTATCGACGAGGATCAGGCCACGTTCGGCGGCGCGCTGCTGGCCACGGGCAAACAGGGCCAGCGCATATTGCCAGACCGTATCTAGCTGCTCTTTCGTCAGCAGGCCTTGCTCGAGGATCGCTTCGGCCGAGAGCGGCTCGTCGTGACCGCCGTCGAAAGCCTTACTGGTGGGCGTGATGATCGGCTGCGGCAGCTTCTCGTTGTCGCGCATGCCGTCCGGCAAGGTGATGCCGTACATCTCACGTTCGCCGTTGCGGTACTTGGTCAGGATCGAGGTGCTGGTGGTGCCGGCAAGATAACCGCGCACGACGACCTCAACCGGCAGAATGTCGAGCCGCTTGCCGATGACGACATTGGGGTCCGGATAGCTGACCACATGGTTCGGGCAAATGTCGGCGGTTTCCTCGAACCAGTAGCGCGCGGTCTGGGTCAGCACGTGACCCTTGTTCGGGATCGAGGTCAGGATGACGTCGAAGGCGCTCAGCCGATCCGTGGCGATGATGATACGGTTGCCATCGGGCAGATCGTAGTTTTCGCGAACCTTGCCTTTGTAGCGGTTTGGCAGTTCTGGAATGAAAGCATCTGAAAGAACGCGCAATTCGCTCATCACATCTGGCCTTGAAAGTGGTGCTTCGGTGCTGGAACGCTAAGCAGGCCGGAAAGGCCGGGTCAAGCGCGGCAAGGCAAGGACCAGCCGCAATCCATGTTTTCCGGCATATCCGATAGTTCCATAATCTATCTTATGCGATCTTTGTGTGTAGCCGCAAAGTTAAAGTGTCCTGTTTCTGCAAAGTAAGAATGTCACTCTCCCCGGGTTTTGCTGACCTGGGAGATTGCGGATGGGATTGATTGCGATGAGCGAGCGTGACCTGCAGCGGATCGAGATTTTGTCGAAAGTGACCGCCGGACGCATGACGTTGGCGTCGGCGGCGCGCGTGCTTGAGCTGAGCACCCGCCAGGTGCGTCGGTTGCTGGAGCGGATCAACACCGGCGGTGCGGCTTCGATCCGGCATAAGGCAATCGGCCGGCCCTCGAACA
>NZ_JACVAS010000017.1:0-91757 GCF_014852025.1 Ensifer sp. ENS10 | reverse complement strand
GCCGAGCCCGCTTGCCCGCCACACCAGCCCCGACAGCGGGATCAACACGATCAGCACCAGCCAACTCAGCGTGATCCCGAGCGACAGCCCAAAGCCAGGCAAAACACTCGGCTGGCGAAATCGCCAGCGGCTCCCATTGCGTCGGTCCGTCAAATTCCAGTCACCTTTTCAGCCCTGCAACCGCAAACGGTCGCGCCATCCCCTCATCCAAACCGATCATCAAGTCGCCGGTTGGCCGGCTTGTCAGAGCGCCGGTGTATTTCGGCGCCAAACTAACAATTTCACGGGCTCCAACAACGCAATTTTTTGACGCTGGGACGGGTCACAAGGAAACTGATTTCGCTTTTGAGCCGCGTCGATGGAAACACTCTACTGCGAATATAGTTCCATGCCGGATTGTCGATCGTGTGGACGTGAACTTCAGATAAGAAAATAAATACTATCGAATTTATAGATATTAGGCATTCCTTGCTTCTCCACCATCTGTCGCTTGCGCATAGTCGATCCAGAACCGGACCTGCTTGCAACGGGTCGTTGTAACTCCCGGATCGCCTTCGCAAGAGATTGATGTCATGGCAAAAACGCTCATCATTCCGGGATTGTTCGGGTCCGACGAGGGACACTGGCAACGCCATTGGTTGAGAGATCACCCGGATGCCGCACTGGTCGAACAGGTCGATTGGAACCGGCCGAGGCTCGATGATTGGCGCGATGCTCTCGAACGCGAAATCCTCCGGCATGGAATCGTCGACCTGGTGGCCCACAGCCTCGGCTCGGTTCTTGTTGCCAACCTGGCGCGGCGTCCCCTGGCAAGACATGTGCGCAGCGCACTGCTTGTTGCGCCCTGCGACCTTGACCCCACCGATCGCCTGCATCCCGGCGCCATCGATTTCGGCGCGATGCCCGACCTGCCGCTCCCTTTTTCCAGCCTCGTCGTCGGTAGCCTCAACGATCCCTATATGCCTTTCGATCGCCTGCGGCACGTTTCGACACGATGGGGGAGCCGTCTCGTCGACCTTGGCTATGCCGGCCATATCAATATCGCCAGTGGCTTCGGCCGCTGGTCGCATGGCTATGATCTGTTGCGCGTGCTGAACGGCATCGCGCGCCGGGAGCCGGCGCGTGCGCAACCGATCGAACTTGAGGTCATGGACCGCTCACCCGTGCCGAGCGGCCTGGCCTGAAGCCCTGTAAGGAGAGCTAGCCCGACGGGCTCTTCCACATGGCACTTGATGTTCAGATCGTTTCGCGCTCTAATAGCGCACTAACTTTATAGAGTATGCCGTCTAGGGATGACCATGCACCAAAGTGCCAGGCCAACCAGAACAACGGATACGGGCTCGGCCGCTGCCGCGGCGGGCGCTATGTTTTCCCGACCCCGCGACTATGTCGTATATCGAGACCTTGGTCGGCAATATTCACAATTCGGTCGGTGTCCGCGTTCCGAACCGAAACAGCCATGCATTTGAGACTTCGCCGGGGAGAACCGGCCATGGGAGAGTGCAGATGACTGTCCATGGATTGTTTGCGAAGGTCGCTCCCGAGGGAGCCGCTGCGAGAGCCAAACCGCATATCGCTATCATCGGCCGAGGCTTTTCCGGCGTGATGATGGCCATTGCGCTGATGAAGTCGGTGCGGACTGCGTTCCACGTCCACCTCTTCGATCCGCAGCCGACGATCAGCGGCGGGCAGGTGTTGGCCGCCGCCCAGAGTGGCGAGATCCTCAACAGCCGAGTGCGCGACCTTTCGGTCGCCGCCGGCCAGCCGGAGGATTTCAATGAGTGGCTGTTGGCGAATGCCGAATTCCGCGCGGCGGTTTCCGCCGCAATTCCCGGCTTTCAGCAGATCTTCGTGCCGAAGAGCATCTTCAGCGACTACGTCTATCAGCGCTTTTCCGAAGCGCTGACCCGCCGCCCCGATATTTCGATGCAGCTTTCCTGTCAGGCGGTACTGGGGCTGCGCAAGCAAGCCAATGGCCGCTTCCTGGTGGTGCAGGAGGAAGCAACGGTGGAGTGCGATGCCGTCGTGCTGGCAACCGGTTTCGGCCTGCGCCAGGGCGAGATGGAGATCGCCGAGGAGGAGAAGCCGCTGGTGCGCGCCCGCCGCCTCGTCGTGCCGCGTCATACGGTCCTGCTCGGTAGCGGCGTTCGGGTGGTCGACCGCCTGCTGCAATTGCGCGACAACGGCTTTGCCGGCGAGATCACCATTCTCTCCCGGCACGGCTTTCTGCCGCAGCCACACACGCGCCTCGCTGCGGCGCCGACCTTCCCTGTCGAGCCGATGCCGACCCGGCTCGGCGATATCGTTCGCTTCGTCCGGCAGGCTTGCGCGGAGGCGGAAGCTTCCGGCCTTGGTTGGCAGGCGGCCATGAACGGCCTGCGCAGGCGCGCTCGCTCTCTCTGGCAATCTTTGCCTGAGGAGGAAAAGCACCGGTTCAACCGGCACCTTCGGTCGATCTATGACAGCCACCGCAACCGCCTGCCGGCGCCCCTGCACCTGCGGCTCCAGCAGGAGCTTGCCGGCGGGCAAACCACCATTCGGAAGGGCTGGGCGGGCAAGCGCCGTCCTGATGGCTTGATGGTGCGCTGGGCGGGTGAGAGCGAGGAGACGTTGCTTTCCGCCGATCAGGTGATCGACTGTCGCTGCTCGGCGCCGGACCTTCGGGCACCGCTGATGCAGAGCCTTTTTGCCGGTGGCCTGGCGGAGCCGGACGAACTCAGTCTTGGGATTGCCGTCAGCCCGGCTGGCGAAGTTCTGGCCGCCGGGCAGCCGACGCGTAACCTCTATGCGATCGGACCGCTCGGCGTCGGCAGCCTGCCGGACATCGACCTGGTGCCCGAAATCGTGACTCAGACCTATGCGGCGGCGCGATTGATCGCCACCCGACATCGCGTGACGCTGAAAACCGGGTGACGGTACAACGCGATCTCCCGGGGCGTCAGCGTCGTGTCGCCCACGGTACCAGCCATCGCTCGAGCAGGCGCGCCGTTATCTCGAAGACGAAAGCGACGGCCGCGATAACGACAATGCCGGCGATCACCACATCGGTCACCAGAAACTGGGCAGCAGACTGGATCATGAAGCCGAGGCCGCGCGTTGCCGCGACAAGTTCGGCGGCCACCAGCGTCGACCAGCCTGCACCAAGCGCAATCCGGGTCCCGGTCAGGACCGAAGGCAGGGCGCTTGGCAGGATGACGTGGCGTAGCACCTGCAGCCGCGACGCGCCAAAGGCGCGGGCCGCGTTGATGTGATCGCTCGAGGTGGATTTGACGCCGGTCGCCGTGGACAGAATGATCGGCGGCAACATTGCGAGCGCAATGACCGCGATCTTGGAGGCCTCGCCGATTCCCAGCCAGATGATCACCAGCGGCAAATAGGCGAGCGGCGGCAGGGGGCGCAGGAATTCCACGATCGGATCGAGGATGCCTTTCCCGAGCCGGCTTGTGCCGATGGCAATACCGCCCGGCACGCCGAGGAGGATTGCGACTGCAAGAGCCCCGAAAATCCGCAGAAGGCTGGCGCCTACATGCTGGGCGAGGGTCGCGTCGACGAAGCCTGTGACGGCGAGGCTTTGCAGAGCCTTGTAGACGGCGAGCGGCGAGGGCAGGAAGAGCGTCGAGACGAGACCATAGCTTGAGGCAAGGCTCCAAAGGGCAAGCAACGCGACGATCGTCGCCAGGGATATCCAGGCGAGCGGTAGCGGCGATCTCGTCGTGCCCCGTTCCGGTTGCTCGACGATGCCCCGCGGTTGATGCGTCGTCGACGGGGCGCTTTCGATCGAGAGGCTCATGCGGCGATCCCTTCGTCTTCGGCATGGATGAGAGCGGTCAGTTCGTCATGCAAGCGCCGGAACGCAGGCGAACTGCGTATCTCGGCGAGCGATACACCGGTCAGAAGATCACGACCGAACGTGGTTGCGATCTCGCTGGCGATGCGCCCGGGATTAGGCGCGAGCACAATGATGCGGGTCGCGAGCAGAAGCGCTTCCTCGATACTATGGGTGATCAGGAGTGCGCCGACGCCGCTCTTCTGCCAGACATCGAGAAGAAACCCTTGCATCCGGCTGCGCGTGAGTGCGTCGAGTGCGCCGAGCGGTTCATCCATCAGCAGGAACTTCGGGTCTGAGGCAAGCGCCCTGGCGATACCGACCCGCTGGCGCATGCCGCCGGAGAGCTCCCAGACGTGTCGGTCCGCCGCATCGGGCAAACCGACCCGGTTGAGGAGGCTCCGCGCTCTCTCCAGCCGCTCCGGCCTCGCAACGCCGCGCAGGTGAAGCGGAAAGGCGACATTGTCGAGAGCGGTCAGCCACGGATAGAGCGCATCGTCCTGGAAAACCACGGCCCGATCTGCACCCGGACCCGCAACTGGCCGGCCATCGACGCAGACCTGACCGCTGCTTGCCGCCACGAAGCCAGCCGCCAGATTGAGAAGACTGGTCTTACCCGAGCCGGAGCGGCCGATGACGACAACGAATTCGTCGCGGGCGATCTTGAGGTCGATGGAAGCGAGAACAGGGGCGGCCCTGCTGTCGGAAGCTGCATAACGCAGCGTGACCTTTTCGAGGGAAAGAACGGACATCCTGCTGTTCCATATTGGGTGGCACGTCGGACACTCGCCCGGCTCTTTGAGACGGGCGAGCTATCGAACGGGGCGGGTCTCAGAACGAGAGCTTCGCTGCCTCCTGCGCCCATCGGGCGGAGACGTAGGGCGTGTAATCCGGAAGCACCGCGGGAATCTTGCCCTGCTCAAGCAGGAAGGCCGAGGTCTCGGCGATGGCCTTGGCCGTCGCTCCGCCCAAGAGATCGGAACCTGCCTGCTCTTCAAGCGAAGGGAAATAGTAGCCCTTGAGCAGGTTCGGCACCTCCTCAGGCTTTGCACCGGTGAGGCGGGCGATCTTCTCCACCTGCGGCGAACCGGCGTTCCAGCTTTCCGGCCTTGCGCGGTAATCCGCATAGGCGTCGCCGGTCACCTTGACGAAGCCGGTCACGACATCCGGATGCTCCTCGGCAAACTTCTTGCTGACGATCCAGGCATCGAAGGTAGGACCTCCCCATTTCGCCACGTCGCTCGAGGTCGCAAGCACGGTCGCGGTTTTCTTGATCTCGGAGAGCACCGGATCCCAGACATAGGCGCCGTCGATATCGCCGCGCTGCCAGGCAGCCGCGATTTCCGGGGGGCGAAGGTTGAGGATTTCGACCGACTTCGGATCGATGTTCCAGTGTTTCAGGGCCGTGAGCAGGCTGTAATGCGCCGTCGAAACGAAGGGGGTCGCGATCTTCTTGCCAGCAAGCTGCTCCGGCTTGTCGATGCCCTTGACTGCGAGGGCCTCGGCTTCGCTGATCAGTCCGACGACGAAGATGGTTTCGAGGGGGAGTTGCCGGCTGGCGGCAGCGGCGAGCGGCGACGAGCCGACATAGCCGATGTCGATCGACCCGGAGGCGAGCGCGGCGATCACGTCGGCGCCGCCATCAAACTTTTGCCAGGCGATCTTGGCTCCGGTGACCTTTTCGTAGGTGCCATCCGCCTGCGGCACCCGAGACGGCTCGACGATCGGTTGGTAACCGATTGTCAGCGTCGTTTCGGCGGCGTGAGCGGGGAAAGTGGCCTGGCTGGCCAGAAGCAGGGCCGCACTTGCGGCAAGAAGGGTGCGTCTGCGGATCGTCATTGTGTGCTCCTCAACGGTTGGGTCCTGGCCCCGCTGCGGAGCCTCATCACAATGCTGATTAAAAAGGTGGATTTTATATAGATAATTTATTTCCGCATTTCTCTGAACCGCAGTGGTCCCATTCCAAAATAGAGCCGTTTCGGCGCAGCTTCGTGCGCCTGCCGGGGCCTTGCCGAGAGGCTAGAGATCAAGGCCGCCGTAGCGGCCGTTGTGGTAGACGATCGGCTCGCCGGAGCCCGCGCTGATCGCCACGACCCGGCCGAGGATGATGGCGTGGCTGTGGCGCTCGATGATTTCCTCAACCTCGCAGTCGATCGCGGCCAATGCCCCGCTCAACGCTGACGCGCCGCTTGCCAGCCGAACCCAGTCGGCTCCCTCGTAGCGGGCAGGGCCCTTGGCTCCATCCAGGCCGGAGAAGCGCTCCGCCACCCTCTGGTGCTCTCGCGAGAGGACGTTGACGCAGAAATGCCGGTAGCGCTGGATGATCGGCCAGGTCGAAGACGTCCGGTTGATATTGACGATCATGGTCGGCGGGTCCACCGACAACGCCGTCGCCGAGGTGACGGTAGCTCCCGTCCGGTCGTCCCCGATGCCGGCAGTAATCACGGAGACGCCCCCTGAGAAATTGCGCATCGCCACCTTGAGGGCGGGCGCCGTGATCGGCTCGTAGCCGTTGCTGGTTGGAATACTTGCGTCGAATGCTGGAGATGCGGCGAGCGCGATCGTCATGGCCAGTCCCTCGAAAATTTCGCCTAATTCCCGATCGCAAACCGGCGATACGAGAAAAATTTTTCCTCGCATCAAAAATGATAGCCTGATTTTTGATTGTCAATAAATTTTATAGAGTTTATGTTTTTTGCAGTCGGCAAGGCGATCATGGCTGCCGAAACGAACTTACGAGGAGGCATTTGCCGATGAACACTGCGCCCGTAAAAATCCCCGAAAAGATCAATGTTCTCTGGTTTCTGCCGACCCATGGCGACAGCCGCTATCTCGGCACAGCGCGCGGCGGCCGCAATGTCGATATCAACTACCTGAAGCAGGTGGCTCAAGCGGCCGATTCGCTCGGCTACTACGGGGTTCTCATCCCGACGGGGCGCAGCTGCGAAGACAGCTGGGTGGTAGCCTCGGCACTAGCGCCGCTCACGGACAAACTGCGGTTTCTGATTGCGGTGCGGCCAGGCCTTCTATCACCGACGCTGGCGGCGCGCATGACGGCGACGCTCGACCGGCTCTCGAATGGGCGGCTTCTGATCAACGTCGTCACCGGTGGCGACCCGATCGAAAACAAGGGCGACGGTATCCACCTCTCGCACACCGAGCGCTACGAGCTGACCGAGGAGTTCCTCAACATCTACAAAGCCGTGCTTCGCGGCGAAGAAGTCGATTTCAAGGGAAACCACTTCGATATCGAGGGCGGGAAGCTCCTGTTCCAGCCGGTGCAGAAGCCGCATCCGCCGCTCTATTTCGGCGGCTCCTCAGGCAAGGGCCAGGAAGTGGCGGCGCGCACGATCGACAAGTACCTGACCTGGGGCGAGCCTGTCGAGGACGTTGCCAGGAAGATTGCCGAAGTTCGTGCGCTCGCCGATGCCGAGGGCAGGGACGTGACCTTCGGCATCCGCCTTCATGTGATCGTGCGCGAAACCGCCAAGGAGGCATGGCAGGCGGCTGACGAACTGATACAATATGTCGATGACGACACGATTGCCGCCGCACAGAAGGTGTTCGAGCGTATGGATTCGGTTGGTCAGAGCCGCATGAGCCGCCTGCATGGCGGCCGACGGGACAAACTTGAAGTCGCTCCGAATCTCTGGGCCGGGGTCGGCCTGGTGCGCGGCGGCGCGGGCACGGCCCTTGTCGGCGACCCCGACCAGGTGAAGGCTCGCATGGAGGAATACCGTCAGGCGGGCATCGATAGTTTCATCCTGTCCGGCTATCCGCATCTGGAGGAGGCCTATCGTTTCGGTGAACTGGTGCTGCCGAACCTGCCGCTTGCCCATGCGGTTCCGGCCCGCGAAGCGTCGATCAACACCGGGCCGTTTGGCGAGACGATTGCCGGCGATCATCGTCCGAAACTGAAGGTTTCCCAATCGTGACAGGACCGACGCGCCGAACCGTGATCGCAATCGTCGGCGGCGGCTTCACCGGTGCGGCGGTCGCTGCAAATCTCGCGCGGAACGCAGCAAGCGACGGCGCGAGCATCATCGTCTTCGAGCCGCGGGCGCGCCTCGGCGCGGGCCTCGCCTATGACACGGACAATCCTGCGCACCGTATCAATGTGCCGGCCGCGCGCATGAGCCTGATCCCCGATGATCCCGACGATTTCCTCAACTGGATGGCTGCAAAAGGTGAACCGCGCAGCGATCCCGAGGCTCTGGCGGTCGATGGCAATCTCTATCCGCGCCGAGCGGTCTTTGGTCGCTACGTCTGCGAGTTCGTCGCACCGTTCCTGAAAAGTGGAAGGGTCGAGCATCGGCGCGAACGTGTCGCGCATATCGAGCGCCACGGGGATCGTTGGCGTCTGAGTAGCTCAGCCGGCACCGAACTGCTGGCCGATATCGTCGTTATCGCCACCACCCATCCGGCGCCCTGTGCCCCCCGGCGCCTGGATCAGGCACTTGACGGCCACCCGCGCTATGTGACCGATTCCACGGTCGCAGGTGCCTTGGCTTGCATCCGCACCGATGATCACGTCCTTGTCGTCGGAAACGGGCTGACGGCAGCCGACGTGATTGCCTCGCTGGGGCTCGCCGACCATCGCGGGCCGGTCGTCGCCCTTTCACGCCGGGGCTTGCGGTCACGCGGCCATGCCGCAGTGCCCCAGGAGCCGTTCGGCGATTTCACCAGCGACCCGGTGCGAACCGCGCTCGAACTACTGAAGCGGGTCCGACGTGCCGTGCAGGACGCGGCAGACATCGGTACGAACTGGCATGGGGTTTTCGACGCGCTTCGCAGCCAGGGTGGCCAGATCTGGCGGGCCCTGCCGGTGGCGGAGCGCCGCCGCCTCGTGCGCCATCTGCGTCCCTTCTGGGACGTTCACCGTTTTCGCGTGGCGCCGCAGATCGATGGAAGGATCCTGCATGGGCTGGAGCAAGGGCGGCTCCGAATTCTCGGAGCTTCGATCGAGGAGGTGGAGAGACGCGGTCATGTCATCGCCGTCGATATCCGTCACCGACACACCGGTCACCGGGAGCGCCTGCTGTTCGATGCCTGTGTGGTGACGACCGGCCCGGCCCATACCGGCATCCTCTCGAGCCAGGGCTGGCTTGCAGACCTTGCTTCACAGGGATGGCTACGTTTGGATGACGTGGGTTTGGGGCTCGCCTGCGACGAGGCAAGCCGCGCGATCGGGGTGAACGGCACGGCTGAGCCATCGCTGATCGTTGCCGGACCGCTGGCGCGCGGTACCTTCGGTGAACTCATGGGCCTGCCACAGGTCAACGATCACGCGATTTTCGTCGCCGAAGAGATTGCAGGCATGCTGCTGAAGCCTGAGCGAAGCGGCCGACGTGTCGCTTCCGTGGCAAAAATCCAGCGAAGGCCGGTAACGACCGTCCGCGGCGCTGCTAGCCATTGACCGGCGTGGTTTCACCATCGAGACGCCGCGACCAGTCCTCGACCATGCGCGTCTGCAGGCGCTTGGCCGCATAGTCCCGCCAACTAGACGGGAGAATGGCAAGATTGGCGATCTCTTCAAGCGCGTGGCGATTGAGCGTATCGACGTAGAGAAAGTGCCAGAGCCGGGCGATCGTCCACTCGGGATGACGGCGCTCGACGAGGTGCATTCGCTCGCCGGCCGAAACCAGTCCGGCTTCGATGACGCGATAGTACCAGCCGGTGCGGCTGGATTGCTGAAGGCGCCGCGCCATGTCGGGCAAGCCGAAGCGACGGTTCAGTTTCCAGCAGGGCTGCCGGCCCTGGCTCACTTCCAGAAGGGCGCCGCCGAGGCGAAACCGATCTCCGACCGCGACATCGCCCTCCGTCAGGCCCAGGGTCGAGAGATTTTCGCCGAAGGCGCCCGGCTGTTTTAACAGCGGTATGAAGCCGATTTCGTCCGTCCAGGCCCGATAATGATCCCGCGGGTAGTGATGTACGGCCTTGTCGACACCGCCGTGCCTTTTGAGATCGCCCTGATGATCGCCGGAAAAGCCAGTGGCACAGAGCTCAACGGCGCCGTCCAGCGGATGTTTGTCGATACCGCTCAGGGTTCCCCGATCGTCGATCGGCGCGAGGCTGCCGACGAGCAAGGCGTCGAGCGTGATCGGCTGCCGATCAATCATCGATCTGCTCCAGCCAATCGCCAATCATCGCTGCGGCGGCGCGCTTCAGACCGGGGCCGAAGCGCTGGGCATCGGCACGAAGATCCGGCACGCTCAATCCTGCTGCCGCCAATTCGCAGGCATGGCCGACCAACCAGCGTTCGAAGGCAGCACCCGTTTCAGCCTCAGGATGAAACTGCAGGCCGAGGACCTTCCGTCCACGCATGAAAGCCTGCTGTGCGATCTGCGGCGTCGACGCCAGCAAGTCAGCGCCGGGCGGCAGGTCATAGGTGTCGCCATGCCAGTGCAACACGGAAATGTCGGCGAGATGACGGAGAGGTGAGGCGAGGCCTGAAGCAGAGAGGCTCAGCGGCGAAAAGCCGATCTCCTTGATGCCGGAGGAATAGACGCGAGCATCGAGCGCTCGAGCGATCAGTTGCGCACCCAGGCAAATGCCAACGGTCGGCCGATCGGCAGCAAGACGCGCTTGCAGCATCGCGACCTCGTCCGCAACGAAAGGATAGGTCGTATCCTCATAGACGCCGATCGGGCCACCGAGCACGATGAGAAGGTCCGGTTCGGGCGGATCGAACGAAAGATAGTCTGCATCGCCGACATCTCGATACTCGATATCAAACCCTGCCGCGTGCAGCGGAGCCGCAAAGGTGCCAAGGTCTTCGAAATGCACGTGCCGCACGGCAACGGCCTTCTTTGCAGTCATCATCCGTCTCCTCTAGCGGCGTCCATCATGCGTGTCGGGGACCGAGCAGCCGTCGCTCGTGCACCCGAGCGTTTCCGGACCTGCTGCGGCGAAATTCGGGATCGGCGCGGCGAGCAACGTGGCAAGGCGGGCGCCGATGACCATGTCGTCTTCGATCCCGAAGCGATGATGTTCAACGTGACCGTCACGGCCGATGATGATCGCTGTTGGCGTGCCGCGCATGCCGTAGCGCTCCATCGTCTTCGGTATTGGCCCTTCATCCGATGGTTGATCGACGGCGATCGGGAAGGTTAGGCGGTATTCGTGAATGAAGGCCTTGAGCGCGTCCGGCGTCATGACCGCGTGATGCTCGAACACGGAATGCAGGCCGATGACCTGCAGGTCGGTCTCGCGAAAGACGGTCTTGACGCGCTGAGTCTGCGGCAGGCCGTGCGATACACAGGCGGGGCAGAGCATCTGAAAGGCATGGAGGAAAACGACCCGGCCGCGCAGCCGTTCGAGGCTGAAGGGCGCAGGCGTATTGAACCAGGTCGAAACGGCGAGTTCCGGGGCGGCGATCCGATAGTTGCTGTTCATTGTCATCTCCGGAGATGGCCGGACGGGCGCTGCCGTCCGGCCGCCTTGTCAGGCCGCTTCGCGAACGAGCTTCACACCGGGGAAATCGACCGGTACGGCAAGCGCGACGTTGATGTAGTTCGTGAAGAGATTGAGCGCGACATGGGCGATGATCTCGACGACATCCTGATCGTCGTAACCGGCATCACGCAGCGCCCGCACTTCGGCATCAGTGATGTGGCCGCGTGCTTCGACGAGTTTTTGGGCGAAGGTCAACGCCGCCGCCGTCTTCGGGTCGGACGACTTGCCCCGTTGCGCATTCGCCATTTCTTCCGCGGTCGCCCCGGCCTTGCGGCCAAGCGCGGTATGGGCGGCCAGGCAATAGTGGCAATCGTTGCGGTCGGCGACGGCAACGGCGATCTGCTCGCCGAGCTTGGCGCCGAGACGGCCGTTTCCGAGCGCGCCGAAAGAACCCCACATGCTGGCAAGGGCAGCCGGCGAGTTGGCGACCGCCCGGAACATGTTGGGGGCGATGCCGAAGGCGGAGCGGATCTCGCCAAGCAACTCGCCACTGGCGCCGGTTGCCGAATTGGGGTCAACTAGATTAATTCTGCTCATGGTTTTCTCTTTCTATTTGCGTGGAGGGAGAAAATTGCCGGTCCGCCGATGGCAGTCGTCGGACCGGCGCCGACATCATCGGCACCCGCTCGCGGTACTGAGAACGGTGCTCGCGGGCTCCGATGTTGAAGCTGGTGGCGAGAGCATGGCCGCTCGCTCGGTCTTGCGCCGGGCTCGGCTGCCGGCGCGTGTGTTTCCTTTCATTCTCATTTCAGGCCGCGCCGCGGTTGAAAACCCGCCAGGCAGCGTCCCGGTCCGCATCGTCGGCGCTTTCAAATTCACCGCAGTCGACGCGTAACTCCGCCGGCCCGAATGCGGCATCGACGAAGGCGCAATGGTGCGGTGCCTTCGGATCGTCGTAGACATGGGGGCGGAAGTAGCGACAGTTGACGCACATGCGCTGTTCCGGAATGGCGCCAGCCGACTGCAGGCGGCGGATGATCCTGACGAGATGCATCAGCAGGTCCTCCTGCTCAAGCTTGGAGAGGCTCGCGATGGCGTCCTCCGTGGCCGATGCCAGTTGACCGGCCTGGCGAACCGCGGCCTCGCCCTGCAGCGTCACGGCCACTGAAAGGGCCCGCGCGTCGTTGGGGTCGGCCCGTTTCTCGACAAGCCCCTTGCGCAGGAGCGCATTGACCGAATCCGTCGTCGTCGGCTGGCTGACGCCGAGATAGGCGGCGATCTGTTTGACGCGCATACCGCTCCGGTCGCGGGCGACGAGAAAGGTAAGTATCTGCAATTGCGTCGGATTGAGGCCGATCGCCTCGGCGGCCGTCCAGGCCTCGCTGCGCATGGCCGTTGCCACGCGCGATAGCCCGTCACCAATCCGGCCGACCAAGGTGGGTGTATTGCCAGGTTCGTTGCTCATGGTGTCATTAGTATAGGAATCCTATGTATTGTCAACGAGCGTTAGAAAAGCGCTGCGAATTTGACGCGCATCAAAGTAGAGGGGGCAGCGCGGGCCTATTTCTCTGCTCGAACAACCCGAGCCACGGGCTGGTCGCTCAAATGGAGAAGACGATGTTGAATGCAATCAAGAGCGGATTGGGTATCGCCATCGCGGCAATGCTTGTCGCAGCACCTGCAGCCGCCGCAGACTTCGAAGTGCACATGCTGAACAAGGGCAAGGACGGTGCGATGGTGTTCGAGCCGGCGTCGCTGAAAGTTGCGCCCGGCGACACGGTCACCTTCATCCCGACCGACAAGGGGCACAATGTCGAATCCATCAAGGGCATGATCCCGGATGGCGCCGAAGCTTTCAAAAGCAAGATCAATGAAAACTACAAGGTGACCTTTACCGCTCCCGGGGTCTACG
Organism: Ensifer sp. ENS10; assembly: GCF_014852025.1. Lineage (NCBI taxonomy): Bacteria > Pseudomonadati > Pseudomonadota > Alphaproteobacteria > Hyphomicrobiales > Rhizobiaceae > Ensifer > Ensifer sp. ENS10. The sequence goes on along the minus strand of NZ_JACVAS010000017.1, from coordinate 78,624 downwards.
CCGTCAAATGCACGCCGCACTACGGCATGGGCATGATCGGCGTTGTCCAGGTCGGCGACGCTCCTGCCAACCTTGACGCCGTGAAGGCTGCCAAGAATCCGAAGAAGGCGCAGGAGCGCCTGGATGCCGCCTTGGCGGCGCTCGGAAACTAAGCGCCTGGCTACGCTTCGGAGCGGGGTGGGGACAGGCCGCTCCTGGCGACCGCGCACTGGGTGAGGCGCGACGCCATCATGCGGAACCAATGCGAAGGCTTCGCGTTGGTTCCGCATGGATCAGATCACTGCCGAGTTGTTCCCGCCTTCACAGATTCCCTATCCCGTCATATTTGCGCGCATCCTCGGTGCGCTGTTTTTAGGTGCCGTCATCGGCTTCGAGCGCGAGGCAAAGGCGCGGCCGGCGGGGCTCAAGACCCATATGCTCGTCTGCCTTGCCGCCTGCACCTTCGGCATCATCTCGCTCGAAAGCGTCCGTCTCGGGGGTTTCTTCGACGATCGCGTCCGCCTCGATCCGTTGCGGGTTGTGGAAGCGGTGACGGCGGGCGTCGCCTTTCTCGCCGCCGGTACCATCGTGCTTTCCAGGGGTGAAGTTCAGGGGATAACGACTGGCGCCAGCCTGTGGCTCGCGGGGGCCATCGGTCTTGCGGTGGGCTTCGGTCAGTGGGTTGTTGCCGGTTTTGCAGTTGCCTCCGCCTTCTCTGTCCTCTTCGTCATCGGCTCCATCGAGGCGCGGGCCATGCCCCACCAAAGGCCGGACGTCGAACCACGGGACGAGGCGAGCAATACCCAGGCCAGGCGTTAGGATTGACCTTCACGCGATTTGATCGAGCGCCCGGTCATCTCGAAAAGTTATCAATTTGCATGAGTTAACGACGATACTATTCTGATGTTTATAGATATTATCGATTGCTGTACGAGATCGTTATCCCAGCTCATTCTCGTCAAATCCCAGGCCGACAGAGCGTTATGCAGGGAAAGATTCTGGCGCGCCGGAAGCGTGCTGCTTCTCGTCCGCATGGCAGCGATCGGCCTCACCGAAAAATAGAATATACCTATCTAAACAATATATTGCGCCATTTATCTCATCTAATTTGTGGCACGATGGCCGAACGCGCCGCGCGTGGACGGTTTGAGCACAGCGCGCTCCTGGTCGATGGCGGATCGCACCAAATCTGTTCGGCAATTCCTGCCGAAACCGCTAAAGTCGACAGACGCTGTATCAAGGAAGGTTCGATGGACTCCACCGGTTCCCTTGCTGCCAAATTGCTATCGGCGACGCTGTTGTTCGACCAGACGTCTTTGTCCGCATTGGAGGCTTTGGCCGCCAACTCCGATCGCAGGATCTTGCGCCGCGGCGAAGTTCTCGTTCGTGAGGGAGACCGCTCGGACCGGTTCTTCGTCGTTCTGTCGGGCCGCTTCACGGTGCACCGGGAGGGAACTGCCCAGCCTGTCGCCGAGATCGGCCAGGGCGAGCTTGTCGGTGAGGTCGGCTTCTTTGCCGCGCTGCCCCGTATTGCCACCGTGATTGCAGCGCGTGATTCCATCGTACTCGAGATTCGCGACGACCAGTTCGAGAGGGCTGCCAAGGCGTTGCCCAGCCTGCGCCAGTCGGTGACGACGTTTCTCGCGCGCCGGTTCGCCATGCAGTCTCCAGCGCCGGCGCATACCAAGCATCCCTGCAGGCTTCGGACGCTGGCGATCGTTCCTGCGGGCAGCAGTCGTATTTCCCCTGATTTCATCGCACAGCTCCGTACCGCATTTGCTGCGGACAAGCGGGCCGTGTTCCTGACGCGAAGGGATCTCGAAGACCGCTTCGCCAGGCTTCCGATCGACGATCAGCCGGTGCTCGACTGGCTGAACCATCTCGAGATCAAGGCGGATATCATCGTTTATGTCGCCGATGACGAGCCAAGCGACTGGACGCGTGTGTGTATCCGCCAGGCTGACAACGTCCTGCTGTTTGCCGATGCATCCGACCCGCCGGGCCTCAGCCCCTGCGAGGCGTTGGCGCTCTCGGTCCATACGCCGTCCAACCTTCGGCTTGTGCTTGTTCACCGGACGCGCGCGGCAACGGTTACCGGAACTGCCGCCTGGCTCGACGCACGGCCCGGCGTTCGCCAGCATCACCACGTTTCGCTGGAAGATCGGTTGGATGTCGAACGTCTGGCCCGTTTCCTCTCAGGTAAGGCCAGGGGCTTTGTCGCTGCCGGCGGGGGCTCGCTCGGCTGCGCGCATATCGGTGTCTACAAGGCATTCGTCGAGGCGGGTGCGTCCTTCGACTATCTTGGCGGCACCAGTTCCGGAGCCGCTATCATGGCTGGCTTCGCCAGCGGATTGGACGCCGACGCCATCGATCGGGGAACACACCTCATCTTCGTCAAGAGCCGCGCGTTTCGTCGCCTCACCTTGCCGCAATATGCGCTGCTCGATCACAAGGTGCTCGACCGCACGCTGCACGCGGAATATGGCGACGTTCTGATCGAGGACCTCTGGCTTCCGTTCTTCGCTCTATCGACCAATCTCAGCAGCCGGCAGGCGCATGTCCATCGCCGGGGAAAACTTTGGCAGGCTGTCAGGGCGTCAGGCTCGATCCCCGGCGTCCTGCCGCCGTTCTTTACGGCCGAAGGCGATATGCTTGTCGATGGGGCCATCATGAACAATCTGCCGCTGGAGCAGATGAAAGAACTCAAAACCGGCCCCAATGTGGTCGCGAGCCTGGGATCCGACGGACCACGGAAGCATCATGTCGACTATGACAGTATTCCGGGAGCGTCCGAACTGGCGGTGCGGATGCTCACACCCTTCGGTCGTGCCAACCTGCCGAAGGTCCCGAGCGTGATCCAGGTGATCACGGCGAGCGTGCTGGCCCACAGGCCGGAAGAAGTCATGCTCGGTGAATGCGACCTGCTCGTCTCCCCGCCAATTTCGAGCGCAATCGGGTTCATGGACTGGAGCCGGCATTCCGAGCTCTACGTCGAAGCTTACGACTGGACGAAACGATGGATCGAGGGCCGCCTCAGCGAGAGCGACCCGAAGCTGCTGCAGATACTTGGCATTCCGTCTGGGCACGAGCTATCGCAGGCAATCGGTAGCAGGGGCGTATTCGGTGGTTGAAAATGTGGCGGTGAAACGTGATTGTCTTGGAGTTCCGCGTGAATATCATCGCTCATTCCGAATTGTCACCGTCCTCTTGCGGTTGTAGTATTTTAGGATAGCCTTGTGGGGGATTGGCCCGCATCGGCTATTCCGTTTGGTGGTGAGAAAGATCAATAAATAGAGAGCCCTCGGACAGGCAGCGGCTCGAATTCGAAATGCTTCGTCCCCGGATTGGTATGCCGATCGGGTTCCCTTGGATGTACCTGCGGGACGTCTTTGGCATACGGCGCACGGCAAGCGTGTGCCCCGCCACAGTGTTCCCATTTGCCTGAAGTGGATCGACACGATGCCTGAGAAAAAAGATCTAGACCCGACCGCAAAGCCCTTAAGCGCCCAAGATCTGAGAAAGCAGATGCTCCAGCGCGAAATGGAGGAGATGGACAAGGAGCGGCGGCTGAAAGCCCTCGAAGAACAGAAGCATGCCGACTTTGCCGCTGATTTTCTCAAAGAACATGTGACGGAAGAGGAAATTGGTATCGTCCGCCGCCTTGTCACAAACGCCGTCAAGGCCGGTAAATTCGAGGCGTTGGTCTATAGCTTCCCCTCCGAGCTTTGCACGGATAGCGGACGCGCCATCAACAGCGCTGACCGTGACTGGCCGCAGACCCTGCAGGGCAAGGCGAAGGAATTTTTCGATCGCTATCAGACATACGGCAAGCCGCAGGGCTATAAGCTGAAGGCGATGATCATCAACTTTCCGGGCGGTGTGCCCGGCGATGTCGGGTTCTTCCTGAACTGGGCTCCGGACAAGGCCTGAAGCTTGTCGCGCAAAAGTGCGCAGCGGTTTTGCGACAACGACATTTGAAATATCAAGAACTTAAAGCGCAAGGAGCGAATCTGAAAGATCGCGACGCGCTTTAGGCGCGACCATACCCGGTGTCGAATGACCCGCCGGCATCGGTGGTTCCGCATTCCTACTATCAGGGAACGCTCAACCGTTTCTGTAAGCCCGCGCCAGAAGGCGCGGGCTTATCAGCCTTAGAAAACGTCAGGTACGGTTCTGCGAATGTGATCGTCGTCTGCGAAGCCGTCCGGTCGCTTCTGGCGCTTGCCGAGGTCCGGTTCGGAAAACTTCACGCGCTCATAGGGGATCGAGGCGAGAATATGCGAGATGCAATTGATCCGCGCCCGCTTCTTGTCGTCTGACGGTACAATCCACCAGGGCGCATACTCCGTGTCCGTCATGCGGATCATCTCGTTATAGGCCCGGGTGTAGTCCCACCAGCGCTGATAGGATTCGACATCCATCGGGCTGAGTTTCCACTGGCGCAACGGGTCTGCGATGCGTTGACGGAACCGGCGCTCCTGTTCCTTCTCGCTGACATCGAGGAAGTATTTCAGCAGGACGATGCCGCTTTCGACCATTGCCGCTTCGAAGCGGGGTGCGAGTTCGAGGAAACGTCGGGCGCTGTCATCCGAGCAAAAGCCCATGACGCGTTCCACGCCCGGGCGGTTGTACCAGGACCGGTCGAAAATCACCACTTCGCCGGCCGCCGGCAGGTGTTGAATGTAGCGTTGCATGTAGATCTGCGATTTTTCCCGCTCCGTTGGCGCGGGCAGGGCCGTGACCCGGAAGACACGGGGGCTGACGCGCTCGGTAAACCGCCTGATCACGCCGCCCTTGCCAGCGGCATCGCGTCCTTCGAAGACAATGACGATGCGGGCGCCGGTCTTCTTAACCCAGGCCTGCAGGTGTGCGATCTCTTCCTGCAGCCGGGCGAGTTCCTTGGCGTAACCACTGGATGATCGTTCCTCTGATGCCGCTGCTTCGGCAGCGGCGCCGTTCTTTTCCTTATTCTTTTTCTTGCCTTCGTGTTTTCCCATCGTTCCCTCCCGTTTCGATACTGCGCGCTGTTTTCATGGCGTCGGAGTTCGCAGTGATTTCCCCGTCCGCCGTCTTACCTTCGCCGTATCGGGCCTCGTAGGCGTCGAGCGCGTCCTCCATGCCCTCGAAGACCATGCTCGGGCCAATTCTTTCGATGATGCCCGCCCGGTCGAGGAGGGCGCGGGCATCCGTGTGCAATTCCGCCAGGCCGAGCGCAATGTCGCGCGCCTTTAGTTCGTCGGCCAGTTCCCCGAGCATCTCGGCGGCGGTGCTGTCGATCTGGGGGATCGCACTGGCATCGATGACCAGCCAATGGGCCGGCGGCGGCAATTCGTCGGCAATGGCCGTCAAGCGCTCCCGCACATAGTCCGCATTGTAGAAAAGCAGGCTGTCCTGGATCATGCAGGCGCCGAAGCCCGGCACAGGACGTGCATCCGGTGCGCGATGCAGCTTATAGAAGCCGTCCCGACCAGGAATCCTGCCGAGTAGGGCGTCGTGCGGATACATGGCCTGCAGCAGCAGATAGATCAGCGTTGCGGCAATGGCGATGACCACGCCGTTCAAGACGCCGAGCCCGATCGGTCCCCACAAGGCGATCAGAGCGAATACGAATTCGATCCGGTTGACGCGCCATATGCGCCTCAGGCCTTCGAGGTCGATCAAACTGAGTGCGGTTGCCGCGAGAATCGCACCCAACGCGGCGATCGGCAGGATGCGCAGAACGCTGCCGAGAAACACAAGCACCGCCATGAGGGTCGCGGCCGCGACCAGGCTTGCGATTTGTGAACGACCGCCGACGGCAAAGTTGACGGCGGTGCGGGAATCCGAAGCCGTGACCGGAAACGTGCCGAACAGCCCGGCGGCGAAGTTTGCCGCACCGAAGCCCGTCAGTTCACGGTTCGGATCGACGCGGTAGCCGCCGAGCGTTGCGAAACTACGCGCGGCAATGACACCGGAGCCGAAGCTGACGAGGAAGATGGCGGCTCCGCCGGTCAGCAAGGCATCAATCGGCAGGTTCCCAATGCGCGGCAGGACGAGCGACGGCAGCCCTTGCGGTATGTCGCCGACGACCGCCATTCCGTGTCCCTCGAAGTCAAAGAGAAAGGAAAGCAGCACAGCCAAAAAAACGACTATTACCGGGCCAGGTATGGGCGAGCGATAGATGCGGGCCACTTGCAAGAGTGCAAAACAGGCCAAGGCGAACGCCAGGGTGGGCCAATGGATCGAACCGGCTTGCCGCAGGAGTTCGAGCACAGGTGATACCAAGCCCTCGGACTCGATATTGACGCCGGTAAAGCGCTTGATCTGCCCAACCAGGATCGACAGCGAGATGCCGGCGAAAAAGCCGGTCAGGATCGGGCGTGACAGAAAGGTCGCCAGCACCCCGAGCCGTACAAGGCGCGCAATCAGGCATAGGATGCCGACGATCAGCGCCAGCAGCGCGGCTGCTGTCACGCGGTCGACCGTCGCGCCGGATGTAGCGAATACCGTTGTCAGAACCGCTGCCAACACGGTCATCGTGGCAGCGTCCGGACCAACGATGAGCTGGCGCGACGGGCCGAAGACCGCATAGGCGATGAGCGGCGTGATGCTGGCATAGAGGCCGGTTTCGGCGGGCAGTCCGGCTATGGCCGGGTAGGCGATGGCGCTGGGAAGGCCAACGGCGGCAATTGCAAGTCCGGCGGAGATATCGTTGCGTAGCCATCCGACGCGGTAACCTTCCAGGTTCGCGAGCAAAGGCAGGCGAGGCAGAGTAAATGCCATGCTCGGGCCCCCGGACTATGCCTCCTCCAGCCGGCAACGATTCCGCGCCGAACAAGAGGGCCAAACGAATGAACCATAGCATCGCGAATATTAGAGATGCAAAACTTTTCGTTTTGCCTGGCCACGCACGATGCGCAAAAGTTGCAGCGTCCGCTCAGTGAAAGCCTCCACAACGTGTGCCTGATACTGATCTCACCGCGGAGCGGCTTGAGACCGCTCGTCTGCAGATGCGCCTACGCCGGACACCCGAAGCCCAGGTCGCCTTAATTGGACGCGCGCGCCCGCCCCGCAGGATGCCCGAAGGGCGGTGAGGGCGGGCTCTATCCCTTCACGTATCGCGGGCTCTCAACGATCCTTCCATCCCGAATGCGCATGTTAACTCCGCGAACCCGGTCCGTCTCGTTTTTGCTTCAACGCAGCTGCCGGCGGATGATCCCGCGGTCGTTGCTGGCCTGCTCGAAGTCGCATATCTGGACGATCCGACGCGAATTCCTGCCTTGGTCGACGAAGCGCTGGAAAGGCTGCTCGTCCGGCGCAAAACTCAACATAGCGCGTGAGAGTGCCTGCGAGATTTCCCGCCGGCGAAGGACGTTCCGCAACGCGGGTGTCGCCGGATTGCAAGGCTTCCGTGACAGAGCGCTGCGCGCAACTGAGGCGCAAGATGGCGCACCACACCGAACGGCGCAGTCCATGGAAATGCCGTCCGGGCGTCGCTGTTAAACCTTGGGCATGACGCCTTTGTTGACCAGCCATGTCTCGAAGGTGCCCGGGCATCCTTCGTTGAGCCATCTTCCCCGGTAAGAGAAACCGGGGGTGGCGCGTCCGCCGCTGACGAAGCCTTCGTCGTAACGACCGATCGCACCAACTGTTTTATGCATCTTTCCGGGATGTTTCTTCTTGGCCTTTGAGAATTTCACTGGATACCCCCACGCATTACAACCGTGAAGTCATAGCGTCTCACAGTGCACGCAGCCGTCAAGGATTAGACAAATGCGTAAATGGGGTTAGAAAACTGGCCAAGTGCCGCTCCGCCGATAGCCACATGCGGAAGCCTGCCGCGCCGACAGGCTTCACATCGTTCTCGGCTCCGAAGAGTTCGGGCCACGGTTCGACCGTAGTCCGTATTCGTGGTTGCCGAATTCATCCTAATTGCCCCCGGATAATCCGCCGCCGCTGGCGGTGATGGTCTGGCTGCCTTGATGACGTCCGCGTCGTGCACGACCTTGCCGCCGAGCAGGGTCAGGACGGAGCGGACCGTGTCGATCTCGCCCACCGGCATGGTCATGTGCGGTTTGTCGAGCACGGCAAGGTCGGCGAGCTTGCCCGCGGAAAGCGTACCGCGATCCTCTTCCGCAAAGCCGATCCATGCGGCGCTTCGCGTATAGAGACGAAGCGCTTCTTCGCGCGTCAGCAACTGATCATCCGCCTTTTGCACCGTACCTCCGGTCGAACACACCCTGTTCGATCCAGCGGTAATAACGCCGTTTGACTGTCTAATAGGGGCCGAAGCGGTCTTCGGGCATGTCACGCCAGCGGGCACCCGATCGGGCAAGCCACAACACCGAGTCGAAGAACCGGCGCCCGTCGCTGCGCGGGCCGCGCCTGCCTTTGCGACCGCCGGGCGCAAACGGCTTCAGCCGCTCCCACTGATCATCCCTGAGAACCTCACCATCCATCGCCAACCTCCAAAAGTCAGCGTTGAATCTGATCTGCCCCCAAAACGGAATCCCAAATGGTTAATTCGTCACCACAGCCTAATCCATTCTGGAGGAAATTCTCAGGGGCAGGTCAGGCGGCGCTGAAATAGTTTGTGCATTCGGCTGGAACAGGGCACAAGAGTTTCACTCTCCGTGGGTCGGGGGCCAGTTGCCCGAGTAGACGGTGGCCAGGATGGTCTGCTCCCGGACTTTCTTTATCCGCTTGCGGAACGGATCATGGCTCGCGATTTCGAGCATCAGTGAAAGACGGGCCGAGCGCATCGCATCGCTGAGCCTACGTTTCGGCGGGTCGGCCAGGATTGGCGGTAGATGTCGAGTTGCAGATCCGCTGCTCATTGCAGGCTAAAGCGTTTGGTGACCATTTCTCGCCCGAAGTGAGCAAGCGCTGCCCGACGATCGGGTATCATTGATTAAGCTCTCCATTTGTGCGGCAAGGCGGCTGGCTCCAGCTGCGCCCTCAGCCAAGCCGTAAAAACCTTGCCGCAAGGACAGCTCGCATGTCGAGGGCTCGAACGCTTCAGAGAACGCCTCTTCTACCCTAGACGATCAGCGGGGGACCAATGGAAAGCGCGCGCAACGCCGAACCCCACGAGATCGGCAGCGGCGTAGACACTTGTGGGTAAGATCGGCGCCGGGAAGCACTCTCACCTCTCGGCCGTGGTTCACCGCACCTGCTCCTGTTGCCACCGCGGCGCCAAGCTCTCAAGCTCTCGCGTTCCCATGATCGACGGAACCGAGGCTGGAACGTGAGACATCACCTCGTTGGCAACGTGCTGTGCAAGATCTGAACATCGCTGCCACCGTTAGCGGCGCCTACCTAAGAATTACTACCTATGAATTAGTTGTCTTGGATAAGGGCCGGCTCCAAGACGGTTATGCCGTTCTCGACGCCACGGATGTTGCAGTGCAGGTTTGTTCGAAATCCGTAGATCCCGTTGCTCGTCGAGCCGCCGCCATTTCGCTGTCCTAAGCTCGCACCGCCGGACATCGGCAATCATGCTGTTGCCGACCGGCGGACGCTTAACTCGCCAAGGCGCCGCGCCTTCGTCGTGGAGTCATGATAAGCGACGGCCTGCGTGCGGGCTGCGCTTCCCAATTGCTTACGCAGCGCCGGGTCCGACGCCAATCTCTGCATCGCCACCGACATGCCGGCAACGTCGCCCTCGGAGACAAGGTATCCTGTCCGCCCAGGGACGACCTGGCTGGCAATTCCGCCGATCGCAGTGGCGATGACTGGTAAAGTGCAGGCCATCGCCTCGACGATCGACACCGGCGACCCTTCCTTGATGCGCGAATGCCTGGATGAAAATGTCGTGCCGTGGCAGCTCCTTGGCCAGGCTCAATTAAGGCGGAGTTTCTTGACCAAGTCTCTCTAGACTTTCGCGCTCTGGCCCGTCGCCGAAAACATCAAGCCTCGCCTTCGGATTGAAAATGGCGACGCGCGAAAAGGCGCTTATCGAGATATTATAGCCTTTTTCCTTGGACAATCGGGAGACCATCACAAACCGCAGCCTCGCGCATTCCGAGAACCTGAACCGCCTCGGCATTCTGCCCCGGCGCCTCGGCTTCCCGGCCAATGGGCCGAGGCGGGTGTCCGGGAACGCAACTGGTTTGCCAATGTCAGGACGATCAGCACGAGCCCGCCACCGCTGGCGACCTATCCGAGAGCGTTGGGTGAAAAAGGAAGATCACGCTCAGAAAGAGCGGCGTCCAAGGAAAATCAACGCCAAGCGCGAAATTCCCCGCGCCGTCTTCTCTTGAGTAAGCTGACGCATAAGGTGTCCACCAAAATAGGTGGACACCAAGTCGTGGAAGAAGATGATCAAAAACTGAGTGTGAGGCGAAGGACCACCGATCAGCCGCCCAACCGCTTCCAGAGACCCGGAGGTCCGTTGTGGGTATGGTTCTTGTCCCCAAAACCCCAGCCGGGACGTGTGCCATTGGACTTGGCAATGGCGCGCGAACTCAGGCTCGTACCAAGGAGGAGGGTAATCGCCGGAGGTGTTACAACGGCAAAACGCCCGGCCTTCTTGAGAAAATCTCTTCGAGCCTGCGCTTCAGTTTCCAGTCCCTCAGGGATCATTTCTGAGTCGTTTCTCTTCTCCATTGCCCTGGCTCCTTTGGAAACACTCATGAACAGTATACATCCTGTCCGTGTAGGAACCATCCAGACCTTAGATTTGATCCCTAAATCTTTGAGCGTAGCCCCTTATTCGAAAGGATGAGGCCTGCGCGACGCACCAGTTCGATCGGGTTGCGACGCGCCAGCTCAAGGGAACGTGTGAGCCGGCTGAGGCCCCATGCCAGGTTGCCGGCGAGGCGTAGCGGAGCGCCGGAGACAGGATGCCTGACCGTATAGATGCGCCTCCAGTGCTGGAGGCGGGGCATCGGGCGCCCTGCGGCGTCTGCCGGAATCTTCGTCCCAAAGAAATGGTGCAAGGTCAGCAGTTGGGTGTCGAGCGCATTCCGGGTGGTTTTGTTTGGCATTGCCGTGCGCAGCGCCGCCCAATCCAACTGTTCGCTTTCGGCGAGTTGTGCCAGATCGTGCAGGTGCCGCAGATCGATTCTTCCGCGCCAGTAATCTCCTTCCTTGAGGAGGTCATGCATGATCCAGTGCATTGCGCGGGCCTCAAGGGAAGGAATCTTCACCCGAAGGCCATCCCGTTGGACGGGCTGGGGGCATCCGAATCCGTCCGGCCGATACCGCCGGAGTTCCAGGATGCCCGCATCCTGCGGACGCGCCATGCCACGAACGTCCGGCACCTCACGATAGCCAAGCTCTTCGAGGCAGCCCTTGGCGGCAGCCTCCTCGCCCGCTTCCACGGCGATATCGAGATCGCTCGTCATCCTGCTGGGCAACCGGCCGGGCGGGGAAACAAAGAGCGGAACGGCTCCCTTGAGCAGAATCGGAACGATCCCTCGGCTGTTGAACGCGGCGACGGTCTCGATCAACTGTGCCCTCAAGCTCAGGTTCCGGTTCCGATTGCAGTCATCGATAAAGGCAAGATAATCGCGCACGTCGCCTGGCAGCCGCTCGATCTGGCCCGATTGGGCGAGCGAGGAGAATAGGGCGGGCGTGAGCAGCGTGTGGTTCGCCAGTGCGATCAAGGCTTGCCAGTCGACATCGGCGACGAGGTGCCCCTGAAGGCCGGAGACCAGGGCGTCAAGAGCGGTGTCGGCACGCATCACCGGCAAGCTCCCCGGATCAATTCCAACGCATCTTCCAGCGAGGAATAGGTGAGGGAGCAGGTCCTGGCCGATCCAATAACCTGTGTCAGCATTTCGAAGGCGGTGCTGCCGAGATCTCGGCCGGGCGCAAACGCACCGTTGAGCAAGCCGCGCAACGCACCGACCGCATCGACCGGATCCAGACTGGGACGGGAGCCGCGGTCGCGGTTAAGCAGGATCACCCAGCCTATGGCTCGGGGGGCCTGCGACACCGGCGAAAAGTGTTTCGGCACGATGTAGCGCACTCGCTTGCCATCGGGGCGCCTGAAGATCGGTGCTGCAGCGAGCTCGGGATAGTATCCGGCAAGAAGAGGCCATGCGCCGGGCTTGACGCCGGCGGCGAAGGGAAGTCCGATGCCAAGCCCGCCGCAGTTCAAAAGGGTCACATCATCCGAGACGAAGCCGAAGCCCGATTGGGCCAGGGCCAATGTCAGCGTCGTCTTGCCTGCACCGGGATCGCCGCAGAGCAGGATCAGGCGTTCGCCTGAGGAGAGGGCGGCTGCGTGGAGTGCAAGTTCATAGATGCCATGCTCGAGCGCTTCGGACAGCAACTCCCCCTTCAGCACGGTGGGGATCTCCTCGGGGGAGCAGGTCCGAAGCCAGTCACTATTCCGGAACACGTGGATCCGATCCCCGTGCTCGACCAGTTCCAGGAGAGTGTCGGTGGCCTCCGGCTGGACTTCGAGGTGCCTGAAGACGGTGATTGCCGGAAAGGCATGGGTCGCTGGATAGACAATCCGGATGCGACGGTCCGCCACGGCCAGCGTTTGGACCACATGCTTGTGAAGCGAAGCGGAGGCCGATGGTGCGTGTGGCCGGATCAGGCCCAGGCGCTCCCAATCCCTTAGCGCGGTTTGAACGTATTCTTTCGCATCGAGGGCATCAACGTGACCGCGCATGATCCTGCGCGGGATAGCATCCGGTGAAGTGCCTTCCTGCAACGAGCGCCAGATGTCGGCGGCCGTGTCGTTAAGGGCGAAGATGGCGCGCTGGGTTGGGCTGAACAGGATGTTCTGCCCACGGATGCGTACGAGCCGGGCCTGGGTCACGAGGCCCGCCGCCACGCCATCAGGGGAAACTTGCACGACAGCTCCTTCATTCGCTTCTAGTAAGGTCATCGTCGTGGCCTCCTCCGTGCCTTCCCGCGTCATAATTGCCGACCGCACCCCGTGTCTTCACTCTGCCGGCAGCCGCGCCAGAGGGGCAAAAATCATGGTGCACCCCAACTCGGCCTCACAAAGCCGGTAATCCGCTTGAGAAATAGCACATTTGAAAGTCTGTAATCAGCGGGCCGATCCGTCTAATCCGTCGTAAGCTCGCTCCACTACGGTGGTATGCGCCTGCGCCTTTTTGCAGGGTTGATCGGCAAAAAGTATCTATCTGCTAATCACTTGCTCCCAGCCTGTTACGCTCTAGTGCTGATGGCACGCAGGTCCGCGAACCTGATACATTCTCGGGTGGCTGGCGCCTCGGTGTGCAATGTTCATGGATGTTCGCGACAACGGGTGGCGGAACATGGATGGTTCACGGGCATGAGCGCGGCCATGCAAAATTGTTGATTTTATTTGCTTGTGGCGGCCCATCTGCATTCAGAGGGTTGAGTATGCTAAAAATGGAAAGTTCGGTAGCGGAACCACTGGACAGCCAGGATGCGCGTAGTGCACGTTGGTATGTGGTTCAGACGCACCAGCACTGCGAAGTCCTGGCCGAACGACACCTGTCGTCTCAAAACTTCCGAACCTATTTGCCGAAAAGACGGCGAACTGTCCGGCATGCGCGCAAAATCAGACCGGTTTGTTCCGCATATTTTGAAGGTTACCTGTTCGTATCATTCGATATTCGCGAGCAAAGGTGGTCGCCAATCAATTCCACCGTGGGCGTTCGCAAGCTCGTCATGACAGATTGCGCGCCGATTCCGGTTCCATTCGGCGTCATTGAGACCCTCCTGTCAGCAACCGATGACGAGGGGTTCCTGCACCCGAAGAGTCTTTTGGAGCCAGGGCAGAAGATACGGGTCACGAATGGGCCATTTGCGGACCAGCTTGGTACTTTGGATTATGTTGGACGGTCTGGAGCAGTAAGAATACTTATTGATGTTATGAATAGATCCGTTCCTATGTATATTGATAGGGATCAATTGCTTATAACATGAATGTTAATGTAGAGTATTGTTCTTGTTTGGTATAGTTTCTATTGGTGTGGGGGCGCAGTCACACGACTCACCCTAAGTGCGGCAGCTTGCGAAGAAATCCGCAGTAGACGTCCCCTTGGCAAAATGGCCACACATGCGCTTCATGCAGAGATCGCGAAGCGAAGCCCGCCCGGACAAGCACATTACCGTCACTCCTTCGAACACGGCGCGCGCCATGGTCGGCAAGCGGCCCGGGAGCACGATATGAACCCACATCAGGTAATCGCTGGGCGCCGGAATCTGACCGTGGATGCGGCGGACAAGCAGAATGACGTACCAGGCATGGACCTAGCTGGCTCGGACGCAATCGCGCCGTTGCACGCAGCCGATACGGCTGCCGCGTTTCCAGTGGCGGCAACCTTGTTTCGCGCCCTGGATGAGGCAGGGGTGAGATACGGGATTATCCAGGATCTCGCGAGCCTGCCTGAGGCGGTCGCCGGCTGCGACGATCTGGATGTGCTCCTCGATAAGCAGGACTACCCGATGTTCTGTTCGATAATGGCTGAGTTGCATGGTCGCCGCGGGGTAAGCCTCTCTTGCTACGACAATGTTTGCGCCGGCAGAGAGGATTGGTTCGTTGCCGATTTTTCATGCGGTGCCTATCTCCATCTCGACCTCCACGTCGGAATTCGTGTCGGCTGGGAGTTTCGCAAGCGCTACCTGGCTTTCGATCATGCGGCGGTCGGGCGGTGGGAGCATGTATTCGTTGGGGGGATTTCCATCCCCGTCGTCTCCCCTGAGGACGAGGTTCGGATATCGATCGCCCGCTTCGCGTTCCGTCTGTGGACGCTTCCGTGGAAACGTTGGGTGGCGATACGTGGCAGTCGCAAGGAGCAACTTGCGCGCCTGTCCCCCGCCCCCGGCGAACCGAATTCCTACATCATTGAATACAAATTTGGCCGTGGCAGAAGCGTCAGCTGCAGGATTCGGCCGAGCGAGGACGGTATTCTGGTGCACAGCGGCGACCTTGCAAGACTGAGGCTTTCGCTCCGGCAGAGATGCGGCTTCTCGAGAGCCAGCGGTATCGCGGATGCTGCGGTTCATTTCGTGCGCAAGGCCTCCTATCTCGCCCTGAGGCTCGCAGGTCGCGTCATGCCCGGCGCCGTACCGCCAAAACGGTGGCCCTGGGCCGGTGGGGTCGTGGTGGCGCTCGTCGCTCCGGACGGACTGGGAAAGAGCACGCAGGTCAGCCTGCTGACACGGATATTTCGATGGAAGTTCGGCTGCGCCCAGGTTTATGTCGGCACCGGCGAGGGAAGAGGATGGCGGTTGCGCAAGGGGCTGCAGCGCCTGGCTTTTTACCGCCGGCGCGAGCTCAAGGCGATGATCCGGACCGAGGGCCGGGAAAGCCGCGCAATGGGAAGGATACTATCGGTCGGTTTGGCGCTCTGGGGAGTTCTGATCGCAATCGAACGGTACGCCGTTGTGAACCGTGCGCATCGATGGGCAATGCGCGGCATGATCGTTATCAGCGACCGCTGGCCACAGAAGCTTCGGCACGGATATCTGGACGGGCCGATGATACCGCCAAATCTCTCATCCGCGCCTGGCGTGGGCATGCTGGCGCGGCTTGAAAAGAAGCTATACGAGCGGATGGATTCTTGCAGGCCGCATCTGACGCTGCATCTCGTCTCCGATTATTCGGTTTCCGAGGCGCGAAAGCCCGGAGAAATTACCAGGGAGGGGTTCGACGCGCGGCTGGCACTCATGGCCGAACTGCGGGCCTTGGACAACGACATCAGGACCATCGACGCCAGCGCTAGCGCTGAGAGTGTCAAGCGGGAGCTTTTCAAGGAGATCTGGTTGTCCTTGTAGAAGGCTTCGCCGCTTCGCAAAGACGCCTCATGAGATGCAGCGCGCGCGCTCATCGATCTAGCCTTTTCAGGGACGAAAATGATCCCCTGCAAAGCCGGGCTGCAGCGCATTCTTGAAATCCGGACCTTCCTTTTTCGACCCGCGGGCTCCCGGTCGAGGCGTCGTCTCAGGCACACAGGTTAGTGGAGGTATTCGCAAATGAAGATCGTGCATGTGTTGACCCGACTGCTTCGCGGCGGTTCCGAGGAGAATACTTTGGCGTGTTGCAGCGCGCAGGTAAGGCGCGGCCATGCAGCGGGTCTGAGGTCTATTCGAACGTCCTCTTCGCGCTCTTTGTCGAAATACTTGCTGCTTTGATGGGCGATCATTTCGATGCCACCGATCCGGTCCAAATTTTCATGCGCGATGCCCGCAAAAGACAAGGGAGATAAACAGGTGCGGCGAATCGCCCGGCTCGGCACGGGCGTGGGCTTTGTCTTGCTGCTGTTTGGATTTGCCTGGTTCGTCCAATCGCGGTTTCTTGATCTTCTCGTTGCAGTCAAGGCGCTGTCGGAGCCCTTGGGGATCTATCTTCCCGACGGTGTCGAACCCGGGGGCGCGGAGCTCGGCATCTTGGATCTCATCCCTCCGGCTTTGACGATGTTTGTCGGAACCGCACTGGTGGTTCTGGCGGGCCATCTGCGCGCGGAGCCTCGCCTCGCAGAGCCCGGTGGATCGGCGCTGTTGCGAGCCGGATGGCGCCGGAAAAGGCCGCGCTATAGCCGTCGTCGACGCAGCCTCACAAAGTGGCAGACTGCCGGTATGGTTCTGATCTTCATCGCTCTCGCGCAGGTCGGACCTTTGGCTCTGCTGTTGCCTCATCAAATCGGCGATCCCGGCGGTAGCGCGCTTGCGGCCCTGACGGGGTACCTGCCCGATCCTTTGTTGTTTCAAGACCTGCAGAGCGCAGCGGACGGGCTCCCGTTCTGGCTGATGATCGGAAGTCTCGGCCTGTTGCTGTTATTCGGGCCGGCACGGCGGAAGCGGACGGGACCCTCGCCACAGCCATCGGCGGCTGCGCGGCCCATTTCCCTTGCCGGTAATCCGGCAGCGGGCTCGGAACTGGCCAGCGCGCTTGGCTCCTGCAAGGGAGCGCTCGCCGGTGTTGCGGCGTTCAGTGGCGTGAGCAACATCCTCATGCTGAACGGTGCGCTTTTTATGCTGCAGGTTTATGACCGCGTGTTGCCGAGCCGCAGCGTTCCGACGCTGGTCGGCCTGGCAATACTGGCCGGCATTCTCTTCGTCGGGCAGGCCATCATCGACCTCGTGCGTGGTCGCATCATGGCCCGCATCGGCACCGAACTGGACGAGGCGGTCTCCGGACGTGTTTTCACCGCGATAACCAGGCTGCCCCTCTTGGTCGGCTATCAGGGCGACGGGCTGCAGCCGCAGCGCGATATCGACAGCATCCGCTCCTTTCTTTCGGGGCCGGGACCCAATGCGTTCTTCGAACTGCCGTGGCTCCCCTTCTATCTGGCAATCATCTGGAGTTTCCATCCGGTTCTCGGGATAACCGCCATTTGCGGCGCAATCATACTGGTTCTCCTCACAGCGACCACCGAGATACTCACGCGCAGGCCAGCGAGCGCGGCGGTCTTGACGGGCGCCCGCCGCAATATCCTCGCCGAGGCGAGTCGCCGCAATGCGGAGGTCCTCGCGGCGATGGGGATGGGGAGGCGCCTCCATGACCAATGGCGGGACGCAAGTCGCCAGTGCCTCGCCCAGCAGCAGCGTGTCAGCGATGTCACGGGCGGCCTGGGTAGCGCTTCGCGCGCATTGCGGCTGATGCTGCAGTCCGCAATGCTAGGCGTAGGTGCCTGGCTCGTGATCCATGGCGAGGCGACCGCCGGGATCATCATTGCAGGTTCGATCCTGGTCGGCAGGGCGCTTGCCCCTATCGACCTTGCCATCACCCATTGGCGCAATTTCGTGGGTGCACGCCAGAGCTGGC
The DNA here is from genome assembly GCF_014852025.1 of Ensifer sp. ENS10. Taxonomy (NCBI): domain Bacteria; kingdom Pseudomonadati; phylum Pseudomonadota; class Alphaproteobacteria; order Hyphomicrobiales; family Rhizobiaceae; genus Ensifer; species Ensifer sp. ENS10. The sequence continues at coordinate 60,941 of NZ_JACVAS010000017.1, read as the reverse complement.
GCAGGCTCGGGCAACTGCTCGCCCGCCTGCCCCAGGACGTGCAGCCAATGGCGCTTCCGGCACCGAGATCGAGCTTGACCGTGGACCGGCTCGTGATCGGCGCGCCAGGGACGCAGCGGGTTGTTGTCCAGGGCATCGAGTTCAATCTGGATGCCGGCTCGGGGATCGGCGTCATAGGACCAAGCGGCTCCGGCAAGTCGAGCCTCGTTCGCGCGCTGGTCGGCGCATGGCGGCCCCTGGCGGGGCGGGTAAAGCTGGATGGCGCGGCGCTCGATCAGTGGCCATCGGAACAACTCGGCAGACACGTGGGCTATCTGCCCCAGGATGTCGAGCTTTTTGCGGGGACGGTGGCGGACAATATTGCCCGCTTCGACCCGTACCCGGACCCTGGCGTCGTCGTTGCCGCCGCCCGAGCGGCGGGCGTCCATGATCTGATCGTCAGCCTGCCCAACGGTTACGAGACCCAGATCGGGGAAGGCGGCGCCGCTTTGTCGGCGGGACAGCGTCAGCGTGTGGCGCTCGCGCGCGCGCTCCACGGGAACCCGTTCCTCGTTGTCCTCGACGAGCCGAATTCCAATCTCGACGTTGAAGGCGAAATGGCGCTTGCCGAGGCGATCCGGGGGGTCAAGGCCCGCGCCGGGATTGTCGTGATCGTGACGCATCGACCGAACATCCTCTCTGAGTTGGACTTCGTTCTGGCGATGAAGGAAGGACAGATGCACATGATCGGGCCGCGAGAACGGGTCCTGGCAAAACTCTTGCCATTGCAGCCGGCCAACAACGCCAACCCGAAGCCCGTTTCGATCTCGCCGAAACGGCCGAATTGACAGCGCTCGAGAAGAGGCAGGCGCAAAGATGGCAGATACTCGGTCGACGCACTGCAACCGGCGGTCCATTCGACGCAATCTCATGGGAGGGGTGACGTTCATCACCCTGCTCGCCGGCATCGTCGGCGGCTGGGCCGCAACCGTGGACATTTCGGGCGCGGTCATCGCGCATGGCGCGGTGGTCGTCGAGGATAATGAGAAGAAGGTGCAACACTCCACCGGAGGTATCGTCGGCGAGATCTTCGTGCGTGACGGCAACCACGTAAATGCCGGCGATGTTGTGGTCCGGCTTAGCGACGTTGTTCCCCGTGCCAATCTCGCGTTCGTGACCAAGAGCCTGGACGAGCTTTACGCCCGCAAATCCCGTCTCGAGGCCGAGCGCGATGGCGGCGAAGAGATGACGCTCGCTCCATTGCTTGCGAGCCGGATGGGCGTCCCCGAGGTGGCGGCGCTGGTTGCCGGCGAAAAGCGACTGTTCGAACTTCGCCGGATCGCGCGATCCGGCAACAAGGCACGACTTCACGAAAGGATGGAACAGTACCGCAAGCAGATCGAAGGCCATTCGGCCCAGGAAGTGGCCAAGGCTAGGGAGATCGAGCTGGTCAACAATGAGCTCGACGGGGTTCGCAGCCTCTTTGAACAGAAGCTGGTGCCGATATCCAAGCTGACGGCTTATGAACGCGAAGCTACGCGGATCGAAGGCGAACGGGCCCAGCTTGTTTCGAGCATTGCGCAGACAAAGGGAGCGATCGCGGAAGTGGAGCTCCAGGTCCTGCAACTGGATAAGGAATTCTCGAGCGAGACGGGACGCGAATTGCGCGAGGTCGACGCCAAGATAGCCGAGTTCGAGGAGCGAAACGTCACGGCCGAAGATCAGCTGGCGCGCATCAATATTCGTGCTCCTGCGAGCGGTACCGTTCATCAGTCGATTGTGCACACCGTCGGCGGTGTCATTGGTGCCGGGGAACCGATCATGCTGATTGTCCCTGATGCTGACGCCCTCACGGTCGAGGCAAAGGTGGCTCCGCAAGACATCGACCAGCTTCTGGTTGGCCAAGCAGCCCTGCTTCGGTTCACCGCCTTCAATCTGCGCAGCACGCCTGAGCTTATCGGAGTGGTCTCCAGGGTCGCCGCCGACATCACGCGGGATCAGCGCACCAACGAGAGTTATTACGTGGTGCGCATCACCCCGGTTCCGGAGGGATTGCAGAGACTCGGCCAGCTAGCGCTCGTTCCCGGCATGCCGGTCGAGGTTTTCATCCAGACCGGTGAGCGCAAGGTGCTCTCGTATCTGATGAAGCCGTTGACGGATCAGATGATGCGGGCTTTCCGGGACCAGTAGATTGAGCGGTTTGTCGCGCCGGATCCTGTTTCAGAAGTCATTTGAAGGAGGATTTTGCCAATGATGCCAACGAAGCTATCCCCTGGGCTCCGAAGCCTGTCGGCTGGTCTTTCTCGATGAAACCATCAAGACGAATATGGCGCCACTGCGGGGCTGGGCGCCGCGCGGCCGGCGGCTCGCTGCACCGGTCCCGCACGGCCACTGGAAAACCATGACCTTCATCGCTGCTTTGCGCTGCGACCGTATCGATGCGCCTTGGGTCGTCGACGGGCCGATCAACGGCGAGTTTCGCCAAGGGCGACATCGTAATCCTCGACAATCTCGGCAGCCACAAGGGATAAGCCGTGCGCCGCGCCGTCAAGGAGGCACGCCTCTTCTTCCTGCCGCCCTAGAGCCCGGACCTCAATCCCATCGGGCAGGTCTATCTTGGAGCGGCTGGATACGCATTGCACTGCGTGCCTGGTGGCATCGTATTCCATATGAGCGCGTCCGATAAGCAGCCCCGCCCACCGGCTCTCGGTCCTGCGCGAGAGCTATTCCACTGTGACGGATTTTGCCAGATTGCGCGGCTGATCAACGTCGGTGCCCATGTGCACGGCGGTATGATAGGCCAGCATTTGGATCGGCAGGGCGTAGATGATCGGCGCTATGATCTCCGGCATGTCGGGCAGGATGATCGTTTCCATCGTCTTCAGGCTTGCCTGCGTGGCCCCCTTCCGGTCGGTGATCAGAATGATCCTGCCGCCGCGGGCTGCGACCTCCTGCATGTTGGAGACAGTCTTCTCGAAAATCCGGTCATGCGGCGCGATGACGATGACAGGCATGGTTTCATCGACCAACGCGATGGGGCCGTGTTTCAGTTCGCCCGCGGCATAGCCTTCGCCATGGATATATGAGATCTCCTTGAGCTTGAGCGCGCCTTCCATGGCGAGCGGATAATTGGTGTCGCGCCCCAGATACAGCACATGCCGCACCTGCGTGAGTTCGCGCGCGACCTTCTCGATCTGCTCTCCGAGCTTGAGCACCTGGCTGGCGAAACGCGGCGCTTCCGACAACTGGCGGATGAGCCGCTTTTCGTTTTCCCCGCCGATGGTCCCCCGCACTGCGGCCGCACGTACCGCGAGCGCTGCAAGCACCGAAAGCTGGCAGGTAAAGGCCTTGGTCGAGGCGACGCCGATCTCCGGCCCGGCAAGCGTCGGGAAAATGCAGTCAGATTCGCGCGCGATCGTCGATTCACGGACATTGACGATTGCGCTGATCGGAATGCCGGCGCTGCGGCAATAGCGTAGCGATGCCAACGTGTCGGCAGTCTCGCCGGACTGCGAGATGAACAGGGCTGCACTCGACTTCGACAGCGGCATTTCCCGATAGCGGAACTCGGATGCGATATCGATATCGATCGGCAACCGCCCCAGGCGTTCGAACCAGTATTTCCCGATCAGGCCGGCAAGATAAGCGGTGCCGCAGGCCGAAACCGCCATACGGTCGAGCTTCGCGAAATCGAATGGCAGATCGACCGGCTTGGCCTTTCCCTGGGCGAAGTCGAGATAATGCGCAAGGGTATGCGAGATCACCTCCGGCTGTTCATGGATTTCCTTCTCCATGAAATGCCGGTAATTGCCCTTGTCGACCAGGAAGGAGGAGCCGATCGACCGCTGCCGCTTACGTTCGACCGGCGTGCCGCTGATGTCGAATATCTGCAAGCCGCCACGCTGCACGACAGCCCAGTCTCCATCCTCCAGATAGGTGATAGAATCGGTGAAGGGCGCGAGCGCGATGGCGTCGGAGCCCAGATACATCTCGCCTTCGCCGTGGCCCACCGCAAGCGGGGGCCCGTTGCGCGCCCCGATGATCAGATCCTCGTCTCCACGGAACATGATTGCCAGCGCGAAGGCGCCCTCGAGCCGCTTCAATGCATTGTGTGCGGCCCCGACCGGTTTCGTGCCGCGCGCCAGTTCGCGCGAGATCAGATGGGCGACAACTTCGGTATCGGTTTCCGAAGCGAATTCGAAACCATCTGCGATCAGTTCCGCGCGCAGTTCCGCGAAATTCTCGATGATGCCATTGTGTACAATCGCCACATCCCTGGAAAAATGCGGATGGGCATTGGTCTCGTTCGGGACGCCGTGCGTGGCCCAGCGCGTGTGCCCGATGCCGATCGTGCCGCCCAGTGGTTCGGCCTGCAACCGGCGCTCGAGGTTGACCAGTTTGCCTTCCGCACGTCGGCGGGCGAGCTGCCCGCCCTCAACAGTGGCGACACCGGCAGAATCGTAGCCGCGATATTCCAGCCGCTTGAGAGCGTCCACGATAAGTGGCGCAACGGGCGAGTGCCCGACAATCCCGACGATCCCGCACATTTTACTTGCCTTAAGCCTTCCATTGCTAGTTTTCGACGAACTCGGAAGCTGCGACCGACATACGAGGGGCAGCGGTCATCCGCGGACCGCTGTCCGGTAGCAGGATCCAAAACTGCACCAGCAGGGCATCTACCAGAGCTGTCATTCCGACCCCGATGACCAGTGCGAGCAACATCAACTCAAGCCTATGGCATTGTGTTCTCCTGGCCGGCACGCTTCAATTTGCCTGTTAGGGCTATTGCCGCAGCCACATGGGTTACTTGACTTTCTGACCGCGGTCCGAAGCAAGTGGCACGGCCTTGGCGGGCCTGTTGTGTCTCTATCGGTCGGTGCAAAACTGGAAGTGGCGCTGACGAACCTGGCTTCGCTGAAGCAGATCATCGAGGATGACGACGCCGTGGAGACCGACGCATTTACCTTGAACCGATCGAGGCGCTCTCTTCCCGGATTGCCAGCTTGGAAAAGGCGCTCAAGTCGGAGTGGGAAGCACTCCGAGAACGCAACCCAATTGATGTCCATGCCTGGAATGTGACCGATCACGGCGATGGTGATCGAGGCTTTCCCTATGGCGACATTCCGCAAAGGTCGAGATTTGTGGCCTGATTGGGGCTCGTGCCCAAACAGCGACGGCGAGCGCTTCGCCGAATTGCCGGCCGCTGCGCCGGTCGTGGATGCACCGCTGGCCAACGAACCGAAGGCGAACGTCGTGCACTATCATGCCTTTGCGCCGGACCCGGGAGGTGCGTCGTGCGTCATGATCCCGCGAGTGCGACCAAGGTGATCGGAAACGCCGCAGGTTTGCCATACTCCGCTAATATACGAATTGGGCGGCTGCAAATCACAGCCGTGTATTGCCTCCCCACTCACTCCTGGGGAAAGAGGGAAACTGGAGAACTTTCATAGTGACTACAATTACGCTGACCGGAGACTACGGCTCCAAACCTTACAAGGCTTCCGGCCTTGCCGCGGGAACTCTGATCGATGCCGAAAATGCATCCTGGACACAAGACAACGATGGGAGCGACGGCAGTCCGTACCCCTTTATGGTCTACGACTCACCGGGTGCGATACTTGATGGCGGCACGATCAACGGCAAAGTCGACATGACCGGTGATTGGCGTGACGTCTACAACGACGGCAACTCGGCTGGCATCAGGACAGAGGGCACGCCAGGCGTCGTGATCCGCGACTGGCATATCACGAATACGTGGGACGCTGTCCGCGTATCTTGGGACAGCCCTAACTTCCTCATCGAGGACGTCTGGGTCACCAACGCCCGCGACGACGCGGTCGAGAACGACCGCCTCCAGACGGGCACTATCCGTGACAGCCTTTTCGACGGGGTGTTCGGTGGCATCAGCGTAGACCCATCGTCGTCAAGCCCTGTCGACGGCCATAACAACACTGTCACGCTGGACGGCGTGCTGATGCGGATGCAATCTTTCCTTTACGAGGGTGAGATGACGCACTCCTCGATGATCAAGACCGACTCTGCCACGGACGGCGAGCTCACACCGAACCTGCGCTTCATTAACACGGTCTTTGCCATCGAGGACGTTGAGCACCACAGCTACCGCAGCATGCAAGACGCTTGGAACAACACCGTCGAGTCCAGAGGCAACGTCTTCCTGAATCTGTCGGACACACCGCTCCCGGACGATTACCCGATGCCTCCCGAAGGGTGGACGGTCCTGCAGGGCCAGGCGGCGCGCGACTATTGGCAGGAGGCCAAAACCGAGTGGATCGAGCGACACAGCGGTGAAGAAGGCATTACCCCCGATTCACCTGCCACCGAGCAGCCGATAGCCGAACAGCCGCCGGTAGCCGAACAGCCCCCGCTCGCTGCCGAGCCTGCTTCGTTCAACGGCGTGAGCTTTAAGGGGTCCAGCGACGGTGAGACCATCATCGGCAACGGGCTGGACAACATCATCGACGGAGCCAATGGGAACGATGTCGTGAAAGGGTCCGCCGGAAACGATGTCATCAGGGGCAATGATGGCGTCGACAAGCTGTGGGGCGGCAGCGGGAACGACACCTTCCTCCTGGAGCGCCTCGGCGACTCGCGCGAGAACGGCGGCGTCGACACGATCATGGATTTCGCCGCCGGCGACAAGATCAAACTGTCAGCAATCGACGCAAACAGGGACCTGACGGGCGACCAGGCCTTCCATCTGATCCAGGGCGACTTCAGCGACGCTCCCGGCCAGCTTAAGGTGTCCTACGATGCCGGTTCCGACACAACCGTTGTGAGCGGGAACGTAGACACCGACGTTCAGGCTGAGTTCACGCTCTGGCTTCACGGCGAGGTCAACCTGACCTCGGGTGACCTCGTGCTCTAGACTCCCAGCCAATGGGGACGGTGGAACTTCTCCTCCAGATTCATTTGGTTTCTGGAGGAGAATACGCCGTTGCTGTGAGTGACTCCACGGCTAAACGCTTGAGTATCTGTGGCTGACATTCGCACGGGCGGCGAAGGTCAGGCAGGGGATTATGCGTGCCGCTGGCCGATCAGAAAACTAACCAAGCGCCAGTAGTGTTGAAGGCCCGCATCGCGGGCTCACACATGCAGTTGTTTGAGGGGACGGAAATGTCACAATCCGGTTTAGGAATGCTCCGCACGTCAGGGGCGAAGTCCGAGTTAGCTGCCTGTCTGCGGCGATTTCGACGGGCTTTTCTCGTGGTGGCGGCCTTCAGCGGTCTTCTCAACGTGCTGACGCTATCCGGCTCGATCTTTATGCTGCAGGTCTATGACAGAGTTCTGCCCAGCCGCAGCGTGCCGACACTCGTCGCACTGATCTTCCTAATTTTAATACTTTACGTTTCTCAGGGCGCGCTCGACGCCATACGCGGCCGCGTGCTGGCACGTATTGGCAGCGGACTCGATGAGCGCCTGAACGAAGCGACCTATCGTGTGATGTCGAAGTTGCCCCTGATGAGGGGCAACTCGGGCGAAGGCCTACAGCCAGTGCGAGACCTCGACCAAATTTCCGGATTCCTGTCGAGCGGCGGTCCCGCCGCTCTCTTCGATCTGCCGTGGATGCCGCTCTATCTCGGGCTTTGCTTCGCTTTCCATCCTTGGCTGGGCGCGGCAGCGTTGATCGGTGCGATCCTGCTTTTGGCGGTAACCGTCGTCACGGAAAAAACGGTCCGCCGTCCGGCAACTGAAATGTCGGGCTATGCTCAGGCACGCAACAACGTTGCACTGGCAAGCATGCGCAACGCCGAAGTCATTGAAGCGATGGGGATGCGATCCAATCTTGCCGCGCTGTGGAACAATGCAAGCACGAACTACAGGCAGGCGCAGATACGGGCCAGCGATATCACCGGCTCCTTCGGGGCGCTTTCGCGGGGCCTCAGGATGATGCTGCAGTCGCTCGTGCTAGCGACCGGCGCGTTCTTGGTGATCCGCCAGGAGGCCACTGGCGGTATCATCATCGCGAGTTCAATTCTTACGGCGCGGGCCCTGGCGCCTGTCGAACAGGCTATCGCGCATTCGAAAAGATTTCTTGCCGCCAGACAAAGCTGGCGCCGGCTGGATGAGCTTTTTGCGCTGGTTCCTCCCGCCGGGGATGCACTGCAGCTGCCGCCGCCGCAATCGGAACTCTCGGTGGAAGGTGTCGGCGTCATTCCTCCGGGCGAGCGCCGTTTTGTCGCTCAGGATATTGCATTTTCGCTCACCGCGGGCTCCGCGCTCGGCATCATCGGTCCGAGTGCTTCGGGTAAGTCGTCCTTGGCGCGGGCGATCGTCGGCGTCTGGCAGACAGCGTATGGCAAGATCCGCCTGGACGGGGCCGCGATCGGGCAGTGGCCGGTTGACGCGCTGGGGCGGCATGTCGGGTATCTACCACAAGATGTCGAGCTATTTGGAGGCACGATCGCTCAAAACATCGCTCGCTTTGATCCCGCGCCGGATCCAGCGGCCATCATCGCGGCCGCCAAGGCCGCGGGCATGCACGAGACGATCCTGCTCTTGCCTGGCGGATATCAGACCGAGATCGGCGAAGGCGGAGCATCGCTCTCAGCAGGCCAGCGGCAGCGCATCGGACTGGCTCGCGCGCTGTATGGTGATCCCTTCCTCGTGGTTCTGGACGAACCCAACTCGAACCTCGATGCCAATGGGGAGCATGCACTGAACCAGGCGATCCTTGCCGTGAAACGCCGCAAAGGCGTGGTCATCATAATTGCCCATCGCCCGAGCGCGCTGGCGGGTGTCGATTTCTTGCTCGTTCTTCAGTCCGGCCGCCAGAAAGCTTTCGGATCCCGGGATATGATTTTGCGGGAGCAGACGCGGCTTGCGCCCGAGAGATCAATTCGAGCGATTCCAGCGGGGGAAAGGGCGTCCGGATGATGAGTATTCGCGACTGGGCTCAGCGCGCGCATGGCGTCGCTAATCTGTTGACTAAGGACAAAAGCCATTTGACAGCAAGTGCTAAGGGCAGAATTGATCGGCCGACATTGCCTGCGGCCTACGCTCCTGCGAAGGGTGTATCCGCGCCCACGCAGAACGATATCTCCCTGCGCAGGCACATCGTCCTCGGCGCGGCGATCGTGGCACTGCTGTTTGGCGGGCTTGGCGCATGGGCCGCGACGACGGGGTTGTCAGGTGCCGTGATCGCCCCGGGACATATCGCGGTTGAATCCAACGTGAAGGCGGTGCAACATCTAAGCGGCGGCGTTGTGGGCGCAATCAACGTGCGTGATGGCGACGAGGTTAAGGCAGGTGATATCTTGGTTCGCCTCGATGACACGGTCACTCGCGCTAACCTTGCCGTCATTACTAAGAGCCTGGACGAACTCTCGGCCCGACAAGCGCGCCTGACTGCAGAGCGCGAAGGTGCTGAAGCGATCCTCTTTCCCCAGGATATTGTGAGGCGCTCCTCCGCCGCCCACGTGGCGCAGGTCCTCCAAGGGGAACGGAAATTGTTCGCACTGCGCCGCGCGGCCTATCAAGCAGAGATCGAGCAACGCAGGGAGCGGATTGGCCAGCTCACAAAGGAGATAGCGGGACTCGAGTCTCAACGGGAGGCTAAGGAGCGGGAGCTTGGTCTGGTCCGCGACGAACTCAGCAGCGTGAAAGTCCTGTGGGAGAAAAAGCTTGTCCAGCACTCACGACTGCTGGAGTTGGAGCGCCAGGAAGCGCAGCTCCTGGGAGGCCGCGGCCAGCTGATCGCTGCGATCGCCGAGGCCAAGGGCAAGATTAGCGAAACCGAAATAGCCGTCATTCAGATTCAGGAGAATTGGCGCAGCGACGTCGCAAAAGAACTTCGCGATACGGAGGCCCAAATCGCGGGGTTGGAAGAACGAAAGATCGCCGCAGATCAGCTTCTGAGGCAAACCGACATTCGTGCGCCTCAGGCCGGACGCGTACATCAACTTGCGATCCACACGGTAGGAGGCGTTGTTGCCGCGGGCGAGCCGATCATGAAAATCGTCCCCATTGCCGACAAGTTGGCGGTGGAAGCGCGCATCGCGCCTCAAGACATCGACCAAGTCCAGCCCGGCCAGCCAGTCCACCTGCGTCTGTCGGCCTTCAATCAGCAGATCACGCCCGAAATCGGGGGACATGTACTAACCGTTTCACCGGACCTCGTCGAAGACGAGCGAAATGGGTTGTCCTTCTACAGCGTGAGAATCAAGCTCGATAAAGGTCAGCGTGGCTCCTTCAAACCGGAAAGCCTCAAGCCCGGCATGCCAGTAGAAGCGTTCTTGCTTACTGGTGATCGCACGGTCATCTCCTACTTAGTGAAACCACTCACAGATCAGATTGAGCGCGCTTTCCGGGAATAGGAAATTATCCGCTCCGCTCCCCGGGACCAGAAATCAACGGACCGCATCGATGGTGAAGTTTATCGGTGATAGAAGGCGTGCTCTCGCACCTCAACCTGCGTTATTACGCCGAGCACGCGCTGTGGTACATCTTTAAGGCGCGGGCTTCAGTTGCCTCAAGCAAGGATGGACTGTCGATCACTATGCAAGCGTAGCTTCTTTCAGATTTTCCAACATCGGCGCGCCGCACAGCGCGGAACCTGCGATCAACTTCCATCGCCGTCGCAGCATGGTTCCGGCGGTATTCCGCGGGGCTAAGGCCACCGAGTGAGATTTTTGTGCGATGCTGATTGTGCCACCAGATATAGGAATCCACTTGCTGCATGAAGTCGTCAAGCGTCGTATTGATCCGGTGGTAGTACATCTCGTTTTTTAACCGTCCAAAGAAGCCCTCGCAGGCTGAGAGCTCCCTGATGAAACAGGCAAGATTTGCCGGGAGACAAAGGTTGCTACTCACCCCGAAGATTTGATCTTGGTGATGAAGGATCCGAAGTGGCAGATTGAGCGGGTCGGTCTTGAAGCCCGACCACTGTCGCAATGGTTTTATGAAGGACTGGCTAAGGCAGAATTACCCGTGATCTGCATTGAGACCAGGCATGCCAAGGCATTTTTGAAGCTCAATCAAATATGACGGACCGCAATGATACGCGTGGAATCGCCCAGATGATGCGCGTCAATCTCTATTGGCCTGTGCATGTGAAGACACTGACGAGCCAGAAGCACCGGGCATTGCTGACCGCGCGCAAACTCTTGCAGGAAAAAGCCATCGCCATCGAGTATGACATTCGCGGATTGTTGCGAAACTTCGGCCTGAAAGTCGGATTGGTCGGTAAGGTCAAATTCGAAGAGGGAGAGCTTGCCTATTGCTGCTTAATTAGCAACCAGAGTGACGAGAGCGCCAGAGGAGACAAGAAGATTCCGCCGCCAGTGGAAAGATGTCCTCCGCAGTACGATGGATGGGGTAAGCTCGCGTGGTTGTCTGTTATATTCGCTCATCGCGATCAGGTCGCCGATTGGATTGTTCCGCCCCATTCTTCTGGTCGCATAATGGGAGGGCCACACAGGCCGAGCCCGGAGAGAAGCGCGATACTGCGAAGACATCAATCACCAGAGGTACGGGTAGTCAGAAGGTGCTTGACCTCACCACGCCGAATAGAGAATCCGAAATGGTGCTTTCGCATGTTAACTTGCGTCAGTACGCCAAACACCCGCTCGTGTGCATCTTTGATCCCGACATGTCCGAGCTGACTTATCGCGCGGCGGGCGACGTCGACCTCCGTAGCGCTCCACTCCAGTGCAAGGATGACGTTATCTACAACGGAAGCAATGACGCGTGCTTCCGTTGCACCAAGGAGCGGTGGGCTTACGATCACAATGCAATCATACTGGTCCTTGAAGTTGTCCAGCATGATTGTAAGCTGGTTTGTTGAAAGGAACGAAAGAGCATATTCCCGCCTGCAGGAAAGCGGGAGAAAGTCGATTCCGAACTCGGCGATCGTCTTGACAATTTCCTCAGCGGGTACCGTTTCCTCGCGGAAATACGTCGCCCTGTCCTTTCCGAATCCCTCAAGACTATGCGCGATGCTGGGGTTGCGAAAATCAAGATCGATGAGCAGGACCTTCCGCCCAATCGTGCCCGCACTCAGGGCAAAGCTAAGAGCAAGCGCGGTCTTTCCGTCGTCCTTGTCACTCGATGTGATGGCGAAGACGGCAGAATCACGGACTCGGCCCTGATGCGGGAAAATACGCCGTCGCGACAGGGCCGTCGCCACGACTGAGCGAACCGCCTCGCCATAGCTGTTGAACGGATCGTCAATCAACGCGCGTCGCGCGCTGCTCATCCGGAAGCGGTTGGGCACGAGCCCGATGCACGGTACTCCAACCGATTCTTCGACATCGCGCTCGCTGCGCACGCGACGGTGGAAACGCTCCAACAGCACAGCCGTCAATCCGCCGCCGATGCCAAAGGCAACGAATGCCGGCAGCACGAACAGGGCCGCCGAAGGCGAGCTCGGAAATGCGGGTGGCAATGCAGCAGAGACAATATGTGCTTCCTCTTGAATTCGGTCTTGGGCAAAGATTTCGGTTTGTCGCCGCAGAAGGCTCTCGTATAGCTGCGCCGATGCAGTGGCCTCACGCTCCAATTCGCGCAGCTTTGCCTCAGCTTCGCGGAGTGTTTCCCGAGATTGGTCGAGTGAATCGAGGCGTTCCCGAGTGCGGTGGAGGCGCTCCCCAAGCGCCCTACGATCGAAGGGCAGTTCGGCAAGGACCTCATCGAGGAGCCGACTCAACTCTTCACGCTGTAACGAAACTGCTTGGTGACGGGTATCGGCTGCGTCTGTTTCGGCCTCCGTAGCGAGTGGGAAGGCATTTGCGGACTGGCCGTCACTCAAAACGTCGACGCGAGGCCCTTCCTGATCCTGTTGGGTCAGCAAGGCTGAGAGACGCACTCCCCGTTCTCCAAGTCTGGCCAGATCAATTGCGAGCTGTCGCCTCAGTTCGGCAATCTGCTGATCCATCGATTCGACGCTCTTCTGGTCAATAAGTCCTGAGGCCATTCGATGGTCACGAACGGCTGCTTCCGCACGCTCGACAGCGGCCCGCGCGGAAGGAATGCGTTCGGCCAGTTCCTTCTCCAGCCGCTCACGCCGCGCCTGAAGGCGGTCGCGACCTCTATTTACGTACATCTCGGCCACTCGGTTCGCAATGACTGCGGCCATCTGCGGATTCTCTGAAGTGAAGGTTACGGCAACTACACGTGAGTGCTGTTCCTTATAAACATTGAGGTTTTGCTGGAGGTCCTCGAAATCGATGGGCTCCGACTCTTCGGGCACGGCTTCTCCCGATGAACCCGTCGTTGGGGCGGAGGGCGGCTCGTCGTTTGCACCAAAGATGGCGTCTGAAAGCATCTTGCTCCATGGCCGCTGCGCCCGATCACTAAACGGGGGCGGGGACGCAACGGTTGCGGGACCGCTGGTGCCGGGATCCTCGGCGAGGCTTTTCTGCACCGCACGCAGATGGCTGGGCGACAGGATGAGTTCCACGTGGGTGTCGACGACAGCCTCATCGAAAGAGCCCTCCGGCCCGGACTCCGAGCGCGCCACGAGCAACTGCGCTTTCGCCGTATAGCGGGCCGGGATGCTGGTGCCAATCAGCATGGCCATCAACGCACCACTCGCGGCGCAAACGGCGACTAGCTTCCATCGCCGTCCCAACAGTGCAACAAGATCGAAGAGATGGAGTGTACGGTCTTCTTCGTAGGTCATTGCTCGTCCTGGAGATTAGGGGCGCGAAGGCGCCGCTCTTGTTAATTTTGCGGTTCGTCGGCATCGATCAAAGCGTCTTGAGAAGACATTGGATGCCACGGAGGAGCGGGCCCGAGAGCGGGTGGGCAACACCACGGTCAACGCCGTTGGTCGGCGAGGGGACCTTGGTAGCCTGTGTCGTGCCACTCCTCAACCATTCCATCCACCCGGGAGCACCCGTTCTCGGCTGCTTGACTAGCCGACGGCAAATGCGATGATGGGGATGCGAGTGCTCACCCACCCATTCAGAACATTTCCAGCGTACAGAATTTCATTATTTGTACAACGCGTAAATTGATGCAAATTGAGTAAGGATTCGGCGAGGATTACCTAATCATGGTGCTTGTGGCGTACCCACTTATGTCGCTCTGCCTGAATGAGCATACCTATTCTCCATTTATTGATATTGGGGCTTTTGCGATCATTTAGATGATGTTGGTGAAGCGCGCCGGGCCAGTCTGCCGGCCAGATGCACTGACTCCAGCAAATCTTCAGATTGGAGTACGCCGATGGTCCTTCGTCCCCGACAGCGCACGTTTTTCAAGTTGTTTGGTCTGGCGGCCCGCACCGCAGTAGCAATGGCCTTGGGGCTGTCGTGGTCGGAGGCCTCCGAGTACCGGCTGCATGCGGGCGATGTGATCGAGGTCTCGCTCGCTGGGCTTCCGCAGTTCGGCCAACGCGCGCCGGTTCAGCTCGATGGCAGCATCACAATTCCGACCATCGGCACGCTCGACGTCGAGGGCGTCACGTTGGCCAATGTTCGCGAACTTATTCAGGCTGCCTACACCAGCCGGCTCCTGACCCTCTATGCCTCCGATGGTCGGGAGTTGACGCGTACGGTTGAACGCGAGGATGTATCGGCAGCAATCGTGCAATATGCGCCGATATGGGTATCCGGAGATGTTGTTCAGACCGGCGAGCATCGTTTCCAGCCACGGATGACGGTACGCCAGGCGATCGCGTCTGCGGGCGGGCTCCGTCCACCGATTATGACTACCGGCACGCTGCCGCAATACGATCCGATCCCGCTGCAGAGCGACTACATTGCCAGCTGGCTCACATTGGCTGGCCATGCCGTCCGCGCCTGGAGGTTCCGCACCGAGCTCGGCGAGACGGCCGAATTCGACAAGACATCAATTCCAGCCGCACCGGTGCCTGAAGACGCGTTGACGCGCATTCTGGCGACCGAGAAGCAGATTCGTGAGCTTCGGCAGGTGGATTTCGATCGCGAGCGGGCCTTTTTGGACCGGAGCGCGGCTCTTGCTGAGGAGCAGATCAAGTCGCTATCCCAACGCGTCGAACTCGAGACTCAAGGCGAACGCGAGGACACTCAAGTCTACGAGACCGCGAAAGAACTTCTACGGCAAGGCAAACTCACCAATTTGCGGGTAGTGGATGCCCGACGCTCGGTGCTTTTCTCATCCACGCGCCGGCTGCAAACGGAAAGCGAGCTCATGCAGATGCGCAGACGGCTGGACGAGGCGCGCCGGTCGTTGGAAAAGCTCGAGGACCAGCGCCGGCTCGGCATCCATGAAGAACTGCGGTCCATAGATCTGAAACTGGCCGACGAACATGCCCGCCTAAAGAGTCTGCGGGCGAAATTGGACCTCGCTGGCATCGCCGTCCCGCGCGGCCAGGAGGCCAGCCAGGAGGCCAGCCCGGCGGTTACCATTTTTCGCAGGATCGAAATGAAGCCCGTCGCTTTTGAAGCGGGGTATGATGAAGAGGTCGAGCCGGGCGATATCGTGGAAGTCGCGTTACGCCAAGGGTCCTTATCGACGGGCACTGATGTCGGCGCACTTGGCATTGACCGGCCTCAATATGCCCAGAGCGCGAAATAACCTCTCAATCCCTCAAGTTCTACTTGGTCTTCCGGATCGATGCTCGAGCGGGGCGCGGATAGACGAAGAGGCCGAGTCTTCGCTCGGCGATGGCCGCTGTCATTTCATCTCTGCCGCCAACTTGAGTGAGTTCGTCAACCTGCTGGTGTTGGCCGGACCGCTGTCCATTTCCGTGGTCGAAGCGCTTGCGGCAGGACCTTAAGGCTTTGCGATGGCCGCCGACGGCGAGACGCAGCGCTTCGCCAAAGTTTGCGGTCGGACCGAGAGCTCTTCCAACCCCCGTGCCCATCTCGCGGTCGCTTTATTTGCCATCGGTGGCCGCATCGACAACTCGCTCGTCGAGCAAGAGCCTGCTTTCCGGCATTGGGCAATATCTACGTCAAAAGCGGTAACAGTATAAGGGCATTGGCGAATAAGTGTAAATCCATTGTGCTATGTATACAACCCTAGAGATGACCATTGAAACGTCATCGTTGACTTTTTGGGGCTATCCCGGTTGATTGCCCCGCTGCGCGTATGTGGTACCATTTCTTTTTTGACATGAGGAATTATTTGAAAAATTCTCTCCGGAAGGGGGTGCAACGTGAACAAGAAGAAAACGTGGAATTTTGCAATCGTCGAGCCGAACTACATTGTATGCGCAGGGCTGGCACGAATATTTGCACGAACGGCATTCAAAGAACAAATCGAATGCGCCAATATGGCCCAGTTGTGGGAGTTGATAGAAAAGGGTCAGGAAGTCGATTTGTTTTTGATAGACGTGGGGCAAAATATCTGCCGATTTAAAGCGGACGTCGAGAAGCTCAAAACGCAATTTCCAAAGTCATTTGTTGTTCTAATGGCGGACTCTGTTGAGGAAGCTGTAGTCACCCAGGCCGTCCAAGCGGGTGTTCATGGTTTGATTGACAAGGGCATGCGCGTCGAAGCCATGGTGAAATCGCTGGAATTGGTCCTGCTCGGCGAACCTGTTTTCCCTCCCCCCGCTCCGGTCAAGACATCGCTTATCACAAAGGAGTATGTCTTGCCGAAGCACAACCAAAACAATGGTCACAACGGGGATTCAACTCATATAATTTCCCTGGCGCCTAATCTTTCGTCGCGAGAAATTGAAGTATTGATGTCACTTAGTCGGGGAAACTCCAATAAGGAGATTGCCAGGAAGCTCGAGATCTCGGATGCCACCGTGAAGGTACATGTGAAGGCAATCTTGCGGAAGCTTCGGATAAAGAACCGGACCGAGGCGGCCTTGTGGGCAACGAGTGCAGGGCAGCAGACCTCACCGTACCAGCAGTGATTGATATCCGTCCTGATCAAGCCGCCTCAGCAAGCCTTAGAAAAATAAGGGCTATCTAAAAGCCGTCGACACCATATTCTCGTGGCGACGAGCTTTACGGCGGCGAGGGTTTCGGGACGCTTGTATCGGGTTGCGATGCCGCGGAATTGTTTGATCCTGTTGAAGAATCGCTCGACGATGTTCCTCTGCCGATAGACCCAGCGCGAGAATACGAAGGAGCCTTGCGGTTTGTCTTCGGCGGGATGTTGGCCCAGGCCTTTCGCGCGGCGGCCTTGGCCCGAATGGCGTTGCTGTCATACCCCTTGTCGGCCAGGAGGATGTCTTCCTTGCCGAGTTCGTTCGTCAGCGCGGCGGCCTCGGTGCAGTCGGCGATCTGTCCGCCGGTCTGGCGCAGGGTAACGGGGCGACCTTCGGCACCGACGAGCGCGTGGATTTTGCTCGTAAGCCCGCCGCGGGAACGTCTCATGCCGCCATCATCTCCATCCCCTTTTTCCCGTGGCCGCATGCTGGTGAACGCGGACACAGGTCGTAGCGCTCGGGATTTCCGCCCTGGGCGAGCCCGTTCGGAACCGCCAGAGGATGCCATTCAGCACTCGCCGATCATCGACCCGAGGAACCCCGCGGGCTTGTTGGGCAACAGCGGCGACAGGATCGACCATTCGTGATCGGTGAGTTCGTAGCGGCGACGCGTCATAGAGGCTCCCTCATTCGGAAATCTTGAATCACGACGGCGAAAAACACCAAGTGATTTTAAGAGTTTACGTCCAAGTAATACCCCTTTTGGAGCGGTCACCCCGCTTGGGTAGCGGCTCCACAAAAGGATGCTCCACAAAGTATGGCTTTGCCGTTCGACTGCCTTCTATCCTTATGCGCAATTGCCGAGGACTGATCGACTGTTAGATTCCTGTCATCGATCTGTCACATCTCTGCAAACGCGGATTTTGAGGCAGTACCGAGTCAACTTCAGGGAGAGATTCGATGAAAGCCGTAATCCAGTGTGGCGGTCAGGGAACGCGCCTGAGACCATACACTATGGTGCTACCCAAGCCGCTGATGCCAGTCCGCTCTCAGCCGGTACTTGAGCTTCTGCTGAAATGGCTTCGACGAAACGACCTGACAGAGGTCTATATCACCACCGGTTATCTCGGCCAGCTGATCAAGAGCTTCTGTGGCGACGGGCGGCGGTGGGACATCCGGATCCGCTATACGGATGAAGCGGCACCCCTGGGGACGATCGGGCCACTCGGCTTGCTGCGCGATGAACTCGACACCAGCTTCCTGGTGATCAATGGGGATGTCATTACCGATCTGAGCCTCGGTGCGTTCGCGCAGTACCATCACAGCACGGGCGGAATACTCACGGTGGCTACCATGCACCGGCAGACTCGAATGGATTTCGGCGTCATCGAGGCACATGACGGGCGGATCACCAGCTTCAAGGAAAAACCGATACTCTCGAACCTTGTGAGCATGGGTGTCTACTGCATGGAGCCCTCGGTGCTTCAATACATTCCTGCTGGCGTCCCATTCGGCTTCGATGATTTGATCCTGTGCCTCCTTCGGCGAGGCGTTCCGACCCACAGCTACATTCACGAGGGCATGTGGCTCGACATTGGCCGGATCGAAGATTTCCAAACCGCTCAGGAGCTTGATTGGGATGTCCAGTCACCACCGTTTGAACGCGTCCACGCAGCCTGAGGCTGTTCTGCTGAATGCGGCCGCCCCGGGCGGAGGTGCCGCAACGGCGCGTGCCGGCAGCGGGGCCGACGATCGCTCAGAGATTTACGTCGCGCGACCAATCTTGGGGCGTCAGGAGCAGGTCGCCGTTTCCGAAGTCTTGGACGACGGCTGGGTCACGATGGGCTCGCGTGTACGCGATTTCGAGCTAGCCTTCGCCGAGCGGCATCGCACGGACGATGCCGTGGCAGTCAGCTCTTGCACCGCCGCACTTCATCTTATCCTCCATGCACTGGGGATAGGGCCAGGCGACGAAGTCCTCGTGCCCTCGCTCACATTCGTGGCGACGGCCAACAGCGTCTTGTATACTGGAGCGTCGCCTGTCTTCGTCGACATCGAGTCGCTCGCCATGCCGCTGATGTCCCTGGAGGACGCTGCGCAAAAGTGCTCCCCGAGAACGAAGGCTGTCATTGTCGTGCACTATGCTGGCTGTGTCGCGCAGCGCAGCGCATGGCGCGAGTTCGCCTCCCGGCGGGGCCTGTTCCTCATTGGGGACGCGGCGCATGCAGTGGGCCTCGAGGACGCCGCAACCTTCGGCGACGCAGCTGCCTTCAGCTTCTACGGCAACAAGAACATGACGACCGCAGAAGGCGGCATGGTGGTGTCGACTCAATCCGACCTTCTGGAGCGAGTCCGACAAATGCGCAGTCATGGGATGACAAGCGGCACATTCCAGCGCCACCATAGTGGCGCGCCGCGCTACGACGTGACCATGCTCGGCTACAATTACCGAATGGACGAACTCCGGGCTGCCATGGGTCTGGTTCAACTCGGTCGCCTGACAGCGTGGAATGAACGCCGGCGCGTCCTGACGGCCAGATATGCAGAAGTTCTGGCAGCCGATTGCCCGACCATCCTCGTCCCCAGCCTGCAGGGTTGCGATTCGGCTCATCACATCATGCCGGTCGTCTTGCCGGCCGAAGCCGACCGCGATCGGATCATCGCTTCCATGAGAAGCGATGGCATCCAAACGAGCATCCATTACCCGCCTGTTCACGACTTTTCTTTCTACAGATCTCAGCTACCCGACCTTCGGCTCCCGAAGACGGAGGAATTCTCTCGTCGCGAGCTGACGCTCCCGCTGCATCCCGGCATGGATGACGGTCACGTCGAGCGCGTAGTCGCCGCTCTGGCCGCTGCTGCGCAGGCATGAAGGACGTCACGAAACAAATGTGAGGAGATACGTAATGAGCCATGACGACCGTCCGCCAGCACGTCTTATCGGCTGGATTGCCCGCTCCCTCGACGTTCTGTTCGCCGCCGTCTGCTTGGCGGTTCTAAGCCCCGTGATGCTGCTGATTGCCGTGGCGATCATCGCGGAGAGCGGCCGTCCGGTGTTCTTCTCGCAGGTGCGCCTTGGACAGGGCGGCAGGCACTTTCAGATTTACAAGTTTCGCAAATTTCGTGCGGACTGCAGCCCCTTCGGCCTTCCATTGACGGTCAATAATGACGGTCGAACGTCCAGAATTGGACGATTACTCGCAAAAACGAAGTTCGACGAGCTCCCGCAACTCTATAACATCCTCCGGGGAGATATGGCCTTTGTCGGCCCGCGGCCAGAGAGCCTCGCTTTTGCCGACTGCTTCGACGACAAGCACCGGGCAATCTTGGACTATAGGCCTGGAATATTCGGTCCCAGCCAGGCAGCGTTTCGCAATGAGGCGAGCCTGTACCCGGTGAATACCGACCTGATTAAGGTTTATCGAGAGGTGATCTTCCCGCTGAAGGCCTGTCTCGATCTCGAATATTACCCGCGTAAGACCATGCTCAAGGACCTAGTGTGGATTGTTCGCGGAGTCATGGCGGTGGCTGGCCTCCATCCAACATTGACCAAGCTTCCGACGCAGCTGCCCACGCTGCGGACCAGCCAGGCGCCTGTGACGGAAGGCGCTCTATCGCCACCTTCGAGCTGGAGCCGCGCGAGGAGGATGCAACTATGAGCTGGGTAACTCCGCAGAGGCCCTTTGAGCAGGGTCCCGCGGACGCGACGCAGGGATCGTCCCACCGGACAGCAGCAACGCCAGTGCCTCGTGAAAAGTGGTGTTCGGGCGCGCTCCTCGGTGCGGAAAGCCCGATCCCCTCGCGAGCATGCAATCCCGGCGCGATTCCATCGCTGTGGGCAAGGACACCGACGGCGCCAAGGCGCAACACCATCATCATCGAGCTTTTCGGGCCAGCTGCTTCCGGGAAGACGACCCTTGCCCGAGCCCTCGAGGCGGCGCTCGATGCTAGGGGCATCGCGGTGCAGCTCGTCGGGAGCTCGCGTCCTGCAGAAAAAGGTTCTGAGCCACCAGGAGCTGGGACTAAGCCGTCCTCCGCGCTGCCCGCAGCCTTGGCCCGCGCCTCGAAAGTCTTCACCGCTCTGGACGCGCTGGTGCCAGGGGTCTCCATCGACCCACTCGTCGAGCAATTGATGGAGATCCTGCCGCCAAAGAGCTGGACCAGAGCCATCCGGGCTCGACGTTATCTGCGGAACATCTGCGGCTCCTGGAGCGCGGCGCTGACCTCGGACAGCGTCGTCATCTTCGATCAGGGTTTTATGAATTCGCTCTGCTCGCTCGCCCTCTTTTCCGGTGCGGTAAGCCAGCGTGCTCTGTCGCGAGGACTATCGCTTGTCCCGGCGCCCGATTTGCTCATTCGCGTGGAGACGCCGCGCGAAGTGCTGCAGGCGCGCCTTGAAAAGCGGCTGCGTCGTCAAGGGTTGTTTGAGCGACTGTTCGAGAGCGACATCCAAAGATCGCTTCGGCAGATTGAGATCTCCTCAATGATTGATGATTTGCTGAAAGCGCGCGGCCGGCATTCGATGCGTGTGAGTTGGTGGGACCAAGACACCCTCGCAATGGCCGTTGAGACGATCGCGGACGAAATCATCTTGAAGAAGGGACACGGATCGCGATGACCTGACTTAGCGCGAAATCGCCTTGTACCCGCGACGCTGAATTGACGGAGCAAACAGAGCCGTTTTCATCGGTCGCGTCCGGCACCGCTTGACCGAGTGCAACGCTCACTGCGGAAACAATTGCCGCGGGTGATGCAAGAGCTGCCCCCGCCATAGCGGCTTTCGGAGCCGGTTGCAGAAAGGAGAACTAGCTATGGTAGATAAGATCGGCACGGATGCTGGCGAGGACCTCACTGGCGGCGCTGAAAACGATCTGCTCGATGGCAAGGGGGGAAACGACAGGCTTTACGGCAAGGATGGCAATGACATCCTTTATGGCCGGAGTGGGGATGACCTGCTCGACGGCATGGCCGGCGCGGACGCCATGTACGGCGGAGCAGGCAACGACCGCTACAGGATCGATAATGTCGGCGATGTGATCAGCGAGGATGAAAACAACGACGGCATCGATGATGGCGGAATCGACCTGGTCGAGAGTTCCGTCACGTTCACCCTTCCCAAGTTCTTTGAAAACCTGACGCTGACGGGAACGGACGCCGTCAACGCAACAGGCAATGAACTCGACAACAAGATCAAGGGAAATGCCGCTGCGAACGTCCTGACTGGAGACGGGGGAAAAGATATACTTACTGGCGGTGGCGGCGCCGACACGTTCCTATTCGGTCCAGCTGCGGTCAGTAGCACGGACCGGGTGGTGGACTTCGACGCGGACGACCGACTTGGATTCTTCGCCGCCGATTACGGCCTGAGCGAGGGCAGCGGTCTGACCAATGGGAAACTGTCGAGCGACTACTTTACCATTGTGAGTTCCGGCAATCAGGCGAGCACGTCTCACGGGCAGTTCATCTACTCGAGTGGGACTCGGACTTTGATGTGGGACGGAGATGGTGCCGGCGGCGCCGCCGGGATCGCGATCGCCACCTTCGATACGGATATTGCAAGCCTCCTGAGCGCCGACCGCTTCACGATTTCCGGGTCTGGCGGTTCAGCACCACCGCCGCAGATATCGATCACGGACGGAGCGCCCAACCCGCAGACGGAAGGCAGCACGGCCACGATCAAGTTCATGATCACGCTGTCGGAGGCGGCGTCCGAGGCGGTGCGCATCGTCTACAGTACGCAAGACGGCACGGCGACAGCCAGTGAGGACTTCGTGGGCGTGAGTGGTGGCGTGGTCGAGATCCCGGCCGGGCAGACAAGCGTCGAAGTCACCATCAATCTGCGCGACGACACCATCGTGGAGAATGCCGAGTCCTTCAAGGTCCTGATCAACTCGGCAAAGCTCGTCACGAGCGGCACGGCGCTCACCCTTGCCGATTCCTCGGGAACGGGCAGTATCGCCGACAATGATGCCAGCCCGCCTCCGAATCCGACCGTGGTCAACATCACGGACGGAGCGCCCAACCCGCAGACGGAAGGCAGCACGGCCACGATCAAGTTCATGATCACGCTGTCGGAGGCGGCGTCCGAGGCGGTGCGCATCGTCTACAGTACGCAAGACGGCACGGCGACAGCCAGTGAGGACTTCGTGGGCGTGAGTGGTGGCGTGGTCGAGATCCCGGCCGGGCAGACAAGCGTCGAAGTCACCATCAATCTGCGCGACGACACCATCGTGGAGAATACCGAGTCCTTCAAGGTCCTGATCAACTCGGCAAAGCTCGTCACGAGCGGCACGGCGCTCACCCTTGCCGATTCTTCGGGAACGGGCAGTATCGCCGACAATGATACCAGCCCGCCTGCGAATCCGACCGTGGTCAACATCATTGACACCAGCATCAAGGCAGGCGGGATCAACAGTTCGGATCCGTCAGGGCTGGCCTATGTGCCAGGCCAGGGGCTTTTCCTTTCCGATTCGGAAGTGGATGAGAGTCCATTCTTTCGCGCGAACAATCTGTTCCAGATCAGCACGAGTGGTGTCCTGGAGAAGTCGCTCAGTCTTGCGGGCTTCACGAAGGAGCCGACGGGTCTGGCGTTCAACCCGGTCACCGGTCATTTGCTCATCACGGACGATGACAAGTACTCGATCTACTGGGTCGATCCGAAGAACCCGACAGCGAGGCTCGGGACGCTGTCGGTCAAGTCCCTCAACTGTGACGATCCGGAGGACGTCGCCGTCAACCCGAACAATGGCAACGTGTTCATTGCCAACGGGACTTCCCGTACGATCGTCGAGACCGACAAGGCATTCAGCCAGGTTCTCTCCAGGATCACTCTTCCCACGATAATCAAGGATCCGGAGGCGCTGGCCTATGACGCCCAGCACGACGTGTTCTTCGTGGGCGGCGGCTTTAGCAAGAATATCTGGGTTGTCGATCGCGGCGGCAACATCCTGCAGACCATCGACCTTCTTAAGGATTACCGTAACCCGATTGGCGACACCAGCGCCAAGATCAAGGACCTGGAATTCGCGCCGAGCAGTGATCCCAATGACGATCCGGGTAAGATGAATCTCTATGTCGCCGACTACGGGAACAGCCATGTGAATGACGGGCGCGTGATCGAAATCGACTTGGGCAATGATTGGCTCATTGTCGCTTAGCACTTCAGTTGCGGCTGTCGTGAGCTTTGCGCCATTGCCTGGTGCGCTCGGCACTGCAGCGCCGCGCGTCTTATCAGACGCGCAAAATTCGCGGTAGCACTTTGAATTGGCGCAATGTCTGTCTCCTTAAATCGAGAGCGATTTAAGGAGACATGCAATAGGCGGGCCAGGCGACCACGGCAGCCAGCGGCATGGCGGCGGTGGCAAACCCCGGCAGGGCATGCGTGGCGGTGAGACAAGTGAGCGACCTGCGTTCCTTAGTCTCCTCGTCGCACCGCACGAGCTGCGCAATGCCAGGTCCAACCGCATCGCCCGTCAGGTCACGAAGGCCACGCCGCATCTGCGCAATGGCGAAGCAATGGCGCTGGAAGCCATTGCCCTCGTAAAGCGGCGAGGGCCAAGCCTATCACGTCAGATAGCTCAACTCGGGGCGAACCCGCCCGGCTGCGATTCGGTAGCGCCACCACTCGATCGTCTTTTCGAGGCCGCTGTCGAGCGTTTCGCGAGGCGCCCAGCCCGTCAACTCTCGCAAACGATCCGAGTCGGCGATTAGGGCCATCACTTCCGATGCAGCCGGCCGCTTGCGAACGTCTTCCGCGATTATCGGTTTGGCGGGCCCAGCCACTAGTTCGCGAATGCGTTCGACGGTCTCAGAAATGGTAACTGCAAACCCCGAGCCTGCATTATAAGCGGCACCCCATTCCAGCTGTTCCGCTCGGCCGATGGCTAGAAACGCACTGACAGTATCGTCAACGAAATTGAAATCTCGTATCGGGCTAAGGTCACCAATCCGGATCTCTTTCGATTCCGGCTGGAGGGCCTGCCGGATGATTGTCGGGATGACGGCGCGCTCGCTTTGACGCGGCCCGTAAGTGTTGAAGGGGCGCATGATGACGGCGGGCGTCTCGAATGATCGGGCATAGGCCTCTACCATCTTGTCCGCACCAATCTTGCTGGCGGAATAGGGTGACTGACCTTGAAGTGGGTGTTCTTCGGTGATTGGTGTGAACAGCGCGGTGCCGTAGACTTCGGAGGTGGACGTGTGGACTATCCGGCCGACCCCGCCTGCGCGACAAGCTTCGAGCACGTTCACCGTGCCCGTTATGTTGGTGTCCACATAGGATTGCGGCGCACTATAGCTGTACGGGATCGCGATCAACGCGGCGAGGTGAAATACGACATCTGCGCCGTCGACCAGCTTGCGCACGAAATGGGAGTCGCGGACATCGCCAGCCACGAGATTCATGGCTTGGCGAAGCTCGGCGGGGGTATCATCTAGCCACCCCCTTTGCCCGAAAGAGTTGTAGAGACTGAGCGCGGTGACCTTTGCACCCTGACGTACCAAGCTCTCCGCCAGATGCGAACCAATGAATCCATCGGCTCCAGTGATCACCGTCTTTAGTCCGTCGTAGCGCGTATCGATAGCCATGGCACTCAGTTCCCCATCGTTGCGTTATTTCTGCTTGAACCCGCGAAGTTCAAGATGGCGGCGTACCCACGGAGGCGACAGGGGATTGCCACCGAGGCCCCCACTTCCATTCACGAATCCGAAAGCACAGAATCATAAACAGCAGTTGTCTCCGCCACCAGGCGGTCGAGGGAGAAGCGCTTCTCGTACCAAGCCCGTCCGGCCTCTCCCATCTGGCGACGATACAGTGGAGCCGCAATAAGCAAGCGCAGACGGTCGCGGAGGACATCAATATTTCCCCGCGGTACAACGAATCCGGTCTCGCTCTCGCGAACCGACTCGCGCACTCCTCCAACGTCTGACGCAATCACGGGCAGCCCCGCTCGCATAGCCTCGAGGATCGAGCGCGGGAATCCCTCCCAATTGGAAGCGAGCACAAATATCTGCCCATCCGCCAAACGCTCTGCCACATCCTGCCGATAACCCGCAAAGCGAACGCGCGACGCGATCCCCAGCGAGGCGGCAAGCCCCTCGACAGAGGAGAGCAAGGGCCCGTCACCAACCAGCTCCAGCTGCCAATCGAGGTCCGTTAACTGCGCAAGAGCGCGCAAGAGCGTCGCATGGTCTTTTTGCCAGGCCATGCGTGCCACCATTACAATCTTGGGTGGCGATCTTTCCGGTCGGGCGCGAAGCGATTCCTTGACGTCGGGCATGGCATTCGGAATTGCCACGAGCCGATCTTTGCGAGTCAGGAAGCTCCGTTCGGCGGCACTGAAGTCAGATTCACATACCGTGATGATACGAGACGCAAGCGGTGCTGCGGCCCATTCGACCAGCCAAAAAATAACACGCTGGATCCATGGATGCCCCTTCGTGAAACCCCAGCCGTGGGCGGTAAACAGAGCCGGAATACCAAGACTGTATGCGGCAATCCGACCAAGCAGGCCCGCAGTGGTAGAGTGCGTCGATACGATGTCGGGGCGAAGCTGACGTAATAGTTCTCGGATCTCAAGTACAGCTTTCACGGCCTGGAAGGGCCCCACGCTGCGATGCAGGTTTTGTATGCAATGAATGGGAATTCCACACTCTCTGAGGTGATTGGCAAACCGACCGTCGCGACCAGCCAAAATCGTCACCTCCGCACCTCTGGAACGAAGCGCAGTGGATAGATCGCGCACGTGAATGTGTGCCCCCCCGATTTCGTCTCCGCGCGAAATCACGAAAACGATCCGTAGACGATGGTCGACCTGCTCGGTCGTCCGCTGTTCGTGTGACGTTAGAATAGACATCGGCACCCCCGGCCACAGCTACAGTTAGACACTACTCCACAGAGCCTGCATCACGGCTTTCACCGTATCCTCGAGCGGCTGGTCCGTATCGACGGAAATCACGCGCGAATTGGGGAACTCAGTCTCCATCTCGATCTTTCTGCGCCTCTTTACGGCTGCGGGATCGGGTCCTTCTTTCTTAATGCGAACCGCGTCCCTTCTCAGCGACGTCTCGATCGGCGCAGTTAAACGGATGACAAGCGTCGGCTGCGGGAGCCCGGTGTAGAGCGCCCGCTCGCGCCTCATCAGCCACTGCTTCGGGCCACGTCCGCACCGCGCAAGCGCCTCATCATCGAACCGACTGCTGTCGACCGCGCCAAGGGTTGCGGAAGGGTAACGATCGGCAATCACAATCGACCCCGCGGCGGCATAGCGCCAGCAACGGCTCAGAAGCGCGCGGCGGTCGTGGGCCAGAACAGTGAGCCACAGAGTATTCAGCAAAGAAGGCGGCACGTTTTGCTTCTGCTCACGTTCCGCACGCGCGCTGGATCGGTGACCGGGCAGGATCCGCCGGGCCAAAGGAAGGATGAGGCGCGGGAGGAGCGAAACGAACGTCGCGGGAGGTTTGCCGACATGGACGGCGCGGACATCGAAATGATGGCCCAGAATGCGGGCGGAGGCCAGACTCAAGGTGGATTTTCCCGTGCCCATGGGACCGACAAAAGCGATTACGAGCCCTGCCGCCGTAGGGATAAGCCTGCGGCGACGCCTCAGCAGCAACAGTAGGACACGTTGCATGCGTGACAGCGCTTCCGAGAGTGTGTTGAGCCGTCGCCAGCCACGGAGCTGGCCCGCTACCTGACGACCAAGCAGGATTCGGCGAACCATGGCCCGCGGCTCGGCGATGGCTTCGATCAGGTCATGAAGAAGCGAAACAGGCGCACCCGGAAACCAGGCCGTCCAGAGCTCCTCGGCCTTGTCACTGTTCGCGCTTGCACAGAGCCATTTCAGCTCCTGCAGCACGAGGTCGTAGTGGCGCTGAAGCAAAAACAGCTCCGCAAGACTGGTATGCTTGAGCGCAATTCGGAGCGCAAAGAGCACCAGTTCGGCCTCGACCGTGGGGACAGGAACGCCGTGCAAGCGACGCGTATTGGCCAGTAGCGCCGATTCCACCGGGAGATGGTAGGCCTTGACCAGACTGTCACCGGTGACGATCTGGAAATAGGCGTGCACGTGGAGCAGCTGCGGCGCATCGGGGTCCAGAGCAAAGGCGTGGAAGACACCGGGATGTCCGGCCCCGTTCGCTGAGACCGCGAGCTTGAACCCGCTTTCGACCAGCGCGGTTTGGAAGCCGGCGGCGTCCTGGCGGTCGATGAGCAGGTCGAGATCCCCTTCGCCCGCAAGGCTCTCGCCAAGCCGCAGATTGCTCTTCCAGTGGCAGTACCGCAGCCCCATACGGTCCAGCGAGGCGAGCAGGCGACGTATCGGCTCCTTCGGTGGGGGGAGGGCCGACGTTGTTTCGGGGCCGGCTGCTCCAGCGAGATAGGCTTTAGGCTGCATGGACGTCAAATGACGGCGACTGAACATCCTCAATCGAGCTCCTGGGCGGTGTGGAAATCGTCTATACGGCCAAATTCGAGCCAGACGGCAGCAACTCGAGCACCGGCTGTGATTGAACCGGCACCAGCGGCATCGGGAGGACCATGGTATACGGGCGCAGGCGAGTTCCCTGACCGCCACATCGCATTACGGCTTTCATCAATGGACTCCCTCCGCTCAACAGGCCGATGCCACAGCTCCGAAACCCGCCTCTGAGGCGAGTTTGACCCCTTGCCGTTTCCAATCTAGCGCGCCGGCTAACGATCAACTTAATGCTAATAAGGGTGAGAAGGTTTTTCCGGCAGGAAGCTGGCTTTGGCAAACCTGAATACCCAAGAAGAGTGCCGCTCACTAAGCCCGAATGTAAGCATGAAGTATTGGCGGAGCAGGCAAGACGCACTCGACACGATCCCGTACACCGCCTACAGCGCCGCGCGTCTTATCAAACGCGCAAAAGGTCGCTGTAGATGCACGGCGCTGTAGTGGCACCACGAGTGCAATTTGGTGGATGGCGCCGGGGAAGCAGACGGGACGGGCGTCTGGGGCCGTAAATCGTCGTTGGCAGCGCTGCGAGCGAATATTCGTCAGTTGATTTAGGCTCGGGTGCGAGGGGCGCTGGGGCTGATGTCGAGCGGTCGCGCACTCGTCAACTTTCGCGGTGCGACTGAGTGCATGGCCGCGAGACCGAGCACGACCGAGAACCAGAAAATCGGGTGACGAACAACCAGGTGAAAGTTGGAATATACGAACAGCGAGAAAATCAGACTTGCCAGCGCTATGAGCCCAGCCCGGTAGGCAGCGATGAGTGCCGCCGTAATGATCCAGAAAAAGATCAGCACAGCTAGGATGCCGCCCTGAGTGATCAAGTCGAGGGCAGTGTTATGCGCTTCTGCCTTTTCAGGGGGCGGTAGTTTCGTCCGCTTTCCGAGAAGATGCGGGCCTGGTCCGAGGCCCAACATTCCTGATTTCAGGCCAATATCCACCGCTTCACTCCAGAGTCGAAATCGATCTTCAGCTTGATCATTTTCTGACATGGTCTCGACGATCGCTTGGCGCGCATTCTCCGCGATCTTCGGAGTGAACGGGGTTACGGACGCAAGCAGCAATGGAAGTGACAGGATCATCAGACAGGCGACGGTCATGACCAGAGACGGGTGACGCTCGGCGCGCATGAACCTGATTAGAAACTTGCTCCCCACGAAAAGCGGTACCGCAAAGCCAATGGCCACGGTAAACGAGTCACTTCGGGTCAGAATTCCGGCAATGAAAGGAGGGACCATGCAGCTAAGCGCGAAAATTTTGGTGTGCGGGCGAGCCGCCGCTTCTGCCCTTTGAAGCGACAGCAGCACAAGGACAGTGCATAGAAGACCAAATTGGTTTGGATTCATTGACCAGCCAATGAACCGGTTCCACTCCCAAAAGCCAAGGCCTGGCATGGGAACCATGCCATAGCCGCCGGCGATTAACAGAATGACCGCGACGGCGCCGCCGACCGAGAATGTCCACGCCACGCGGTGAAGCCGCCAAGCAGGGAGAATGACTAAGAGAAGCGACAAAATAGCCACGAAGGCGTAAGCTTGTCCGGTGTGCAGGGCGCCCGATGGATAGATATTGTCTGTGGCCAATCCCAAAAGCAAACCTATGCTCTGGGCGAAGGTGAACACCGCCCAGAATAGCAGCATATGGGAAAGGGGCCTTGTAAGCGCCGGAGCGCCCCGATAGGCGAGGTCAGCCAGCGCTCCAATAATCCATATCGTGAGCAGCGCTTCGCCGGCTCCCCAAGGCGTGCCGGGCAGACGGAGCTGCGTCGCAGTCGACAACAACAGTCCAAATGCGAGCAGTCTATCATTAATCATTGACACGACCTGATTAGACCAAACCCAAAGCAGCAAGTGCCCGCCCTTTGGCCTCCGGGCGCACGAGCCGACGGCCCGATCTTCTCACATTCGCCTCGGTCTGGAATGTGCAAATTGGATACTGACGACGCCCAAAAAGGGCTAGGCCGCAACGCTGCTTACCCACTAAGGGGGTATTTACATCCACAACGCTGCGCCAGCATTTTAATGGGAGTGTTGCAGCAACCCCTAAAGACCGCCGGAGGCCACAATGAACCCAGGCAAGCCCAGATTGCTGGGATTGATTTTGTTGACGGGCTCGATCTTGGCGCTGTCGGTCAGCGGCAAGGTGCTTGCCTTCGACAATCTGGCGGACACACGGGTGGTCGCGGTGCCAGAGATGGCTGCCCCTGGCTATCTCGAGCGGAGCACCGATCCAGTATTTGGTACTCCTTTCGTTCGAGTGACGGATCCGGGCAAGGAGCTCATGACGGGCATCGCGTGTGATCCGGCCTTTTGCAGGCATCGCTATTCCAGCGCGCAGGCATGGAATGCCGATCAGAGTCTGCTGGTTGTCCAAAAAGGCTGTCCGGGGCTGTGCTTTCTGGACGGGCAGAACTATCGGCCGCTGTTCCAGCGCCGCCCGTCCGGTGTGTGCGAATGGCACCCGACAGATCCTGAGCAAATGATCTGCGTCAGCAATACTGAGATATTTCGCTGGATAGTGCGCAGCGATGAGCGGATGACGATCTATGCTCCCACAGAGTACCGAAAACTGGAATTCGGCCCCGGGAAGAACAACCTTTCGCGCAATGGTGATCGACTGGTGATCCGGGCTGTCAAACCGTCTGGCGAACGGGTCGCCTTTGCATACGACATACGATCGGCGACAAAATACCCCGATATCCAGCTTGATCATGAGGGCACCAACAACTACTGCACCATTTCGCCTTCGGGCCAGTACATCTTCTGCCATGAAGACATGCCTGACGGCAGTGACATCGCCGACATCTTCAGTTTTGACGGCCATCCGATCCAGCACTGGCCTGAGCATCATCGACCTGGCCACGGCGACATGACGATCGACAGCGACGGCAGCGATGTCTATGTCGGAATAAGCAAGAGCGAGCCGGACAAATATCAAGTCATCAAGAGGCGCCTCTCAGACGGTAAGGTGACGGTCCTGACACCGCCCGGCTTTGCGCAGCACGCATCAGCCCGCAGCATCAACCGGCCGGGCTGGGTATTCCTGACATACAGCGGCTCACACGAGCGGGCAGGGCGAAGCGGAACGACGCCCTTGTATGGGGAAATCGTCGCATTAAAAATTGACGGAAGGGGCGAAATCCGGCGTATCGTCCATCATCGAAGTGTGAAACACGACTATCTGAGCGAGGCGCATGCATCGCCTTCACCTGATGGCTCGCAGATCATTTGGGCGAGCAATTGGGGGCAACCCGGTGGACCTGTTGCGGCTTACGTTGCCCGGCTTACCTGGCCAGAAACGATCACGGCAGATCACTTGTCCCCCCCTGTTCCCAAGAAGGAAACGCGTCTTGACGAGTGACCGGCGAGGCTTGGCAGCGCGCAGCGCGATTGGCCTGATGTGGACTGGCCTTTCTATGGGCGGGCTAGCCGTTGCGGAACTCGTCGCCCTCATCGTTTTGGCCAGATTGCTTGCTCCGAGTGAGTTTGGGCTCTATGCCGCAGCGCTGGTCGTCATTAATTTTTCCGCAATATTCGAAGGTCTGGGCGTCGCTCAGGCGATTGTGCAGCGACCTGTTGTGGAAGAATCCCATCTACGTGTTGGGTTCACCCTGTCGCTCATTTTCAGCCTTTCCATGGCTGGGCTCGTCTGGTGGGCAGCGCCAACTATCGCGGACCTGTTCCGCTTAACCGAACTTGCTCCCGTGGTGCGCGCGGCCTGCGCCGTATTCCTGTGTCGTGGAATATCGATGGTGGCGCAGGCCTCGGCCCAGCGCGCGTTGCGGTTTCGGTGGCTCGCGGGTATCGAGGCGGGCGCCTTTGCGATCGGGTTCGTTCTCGTCGGTCCCCTATTAGCCTGGCGGGGGCTTGGGATCTGGGCCCTTATTGGCGCCCTGGTGTGCCAGCATTTCGTGCGCATGCTTGCGCTGCTCATCGGACAGCCGCACCCGAAACGGCTTCTGCTGGAACGACGCGCGATCGGACACCTGCTCTATTTTGGAGGTGGCTTTACCATCGCTCGCATATTCAATTACCTGGCCGGTCAGGCCGACAAAGCGGTCGTAGGGCGTTGGCTAGGAGCTGAGTCGCTGGGGCTGTATGCGCTCGCATCGCAGCTGATGACAGCACCCGCAGTCATTGTTGGCCAGACCCTCGATATGGTCTTGTTTCCGACGATGGCGCTGATCCAGCAGGAGCCGGCGCGATTGGCACGCGCATTTCGCGGCGCAGTCGCGTCCTGTGCATTGCTTGTGCTTCCCGCCAGCGTGGTGGTAATGGCTGTCCTGCCGGAACTGGTACAGGTGCTGCTCGGCCCGGGATGGGAGAACGCGGTACTCCCGCTTCAGATCCTGGCGGCGGGAATGCTATTCCGCACCAGTTACAAGCTCAGTGATTCGATTACCCGGGCAACCGGGGCCGTATACGCCCGCGCGTGGCGGCAAGCCGTTTTCGCCTTCGCAGTCGGGGCCGGCTCATTCATCGGGCAACATTGGGGTGTGACAGGAGTGGCGCTTGGGGCCGTCATAGCGGTGGCGAGCAACTTCCTTCTCATGGCGCAGCTCAGCCTCCGCCTTACGGGACTTAAGTGGTCGGACTTTGCCGTCGCGCACCTACCCGGCGTGGCGCTAGCGGTCACGGTAGGAGGCGGCGCCTGGATGTTTGCGAATTTATTGCGAGAACTTCACACGCCGCCGCTCTCCCTGCTGGGAATGATCGTGCTTACCACGGCCCCTGCCAGCGCGCTGTTGTGCTGGTGCGCACCAGCGTTGTTCCTTGGTCACGATGGCAGGTCGGCATTGCAAGTCCTCATGAGCCTTGCCCCAGCTTGGCTCCAGCGCCGCCCAACATAGCGGCGGGGCGGCAAGGCGGGTAGGAGGCCCCCCATGCCTGTCACCCTTCAGGACTAGTCCTGATTTGAAATGGGTCCGCTTTGCCTCATTTCCTATCATGCCTGGGTCCCCACTCGGCTGGCCTGCGGCGCTTTAAATGCTTGGCCGCTTTGACGGGCCCGACCAGCATGACAACAGTCCCCTCGGACACATTAGCGATGTGGCGATCGGGCCTGCCAAGAGAGATTTCAAGTGACTAGATTCAGCGATGTGGAATCCTTCAGTTTAGACGTCACGAGCGACTCGCCTCGTCAGTTGCCGACATCCACGACCTTGGTGAGGACCACCGAAACCTCGACCTAGTCGACGCGCAGCACCGACTCTTCAGGCGTTACCTACATCGCCAACCCACTGCTGATCATGGGGCGCTGCTGAGCCCGCTTACCGCCTTCGCCTTTTCCGATGACCCGACCGGTGTCGCCTACAACCCGATCAACAAACACCTCTACTTCTCCGATGACGCCGGCACGAGGGCCTTGTACGAACTCGATCCGGGTCCGAACGGCCTATTCGACGGAGTCGTCGACATAGAGTCACTCGCGCACATTGGCGCCGGTTGTGACGTCATCTGGTCGCTGCACGATCACCATGACAGGCGTCTTCTGGGTATTCGGTAGACCTTTTTCGGCCTCGCAGCATCAGCCACATGCCCTTCAGCCAGACACGCAGAGGAAGCTTTGTGGAATGCAGCGGTGTGTGTGTCGTCACCGTAAACTGGAACCGACATCCGCCGCTGGAACATTGATAGAGACCCGGATGCGCACGCCGCTTGCCCATATCGCGCCCGGCGATCGCGATCGAGCGCTTGTAGCCACAGGCAGGGCAAACTCTTCCGGCCGGCCACACCATGCTTTCCAGCAATCGCCGACACTGCTCCTCATCGCGAAAGGCCACGATCATATCTTCCGCCGTCCGAATGTTGGTAAGCGCTGCAAGCATCGTTTCCGACATTCTCATCTCCTTCGGATCATGCCCGAAGAATCGCATGGAAGTCGTTGGCTATCAAGGTTATTGCTATTTTTGGTTGATAAAGGCCGCGTGTTTGAGGGAAACAATTCTTGTTCCGACCTCTACTACGCAAGTAGCATATATAATACTAATTTCACCGCAGTATCGTGTAATCTACTTCTTTTTTCACTCGCAGCGCCCCAATTTGTATGTGTTCTGTCGCCAGCCTTTGTAGTACGCTATTCTTTAGGCAGTAGAGTACCGCCGAGAATTTCTGCGGTAGTTTGGCTTGGCGTATTCGCCGAGTATTCCTTTAATCCGTTAGTACAAGCCGAGGGCGATTGGCAGTACTGTTGCGCGGCGACGATAATATTTAAGGCGGAGGGCAGTATAACCACTATCTCCAAGATCCCGGGAGCAAGGCGTATGAAAGAAAATGATATTGACTATCCCCCATTCAATGAGCTTATCGGCGCTGTCAGCGTGCGTGCGGAACCTCAACGGGAGCGCCTGCTTGTGATAATCGACACCCGTGCGCTCGATCGACAATGCCTCGCGCAGAGCATTGTTG
Organism: Ensifer sp. ENS10; assembly: GCF_014852025.1. NCBI lineage: Bacteria > Pseudomonadati > Pseudomonadota > Alphaproteobacteria > Hyphomicrobiales > Rhizobiaceae > Ensifer > Ensifer sp. ENS10. Next base: position 26,250 of record NZ_JACVAS010000017.1, on the reverse strand, counting down.
CTCACAAGACGGACCTGCTCGTGTTGGCCTTTGGATCAATTGAGGAATGGAGGCAGCATCGCGGGCAATACCCGCCATTGTCGGCGATTCTCTTGAATATCGGGGGCAGAAATATTGCCGAGCGGGATGTGGCCGAGGAGATCCGCCGGCTCTCGTCCGAATTCGCGTCGACGCCGGTCATCGTGCTGGCCGATACGGACGAACTCGCGCAGATCATGAAAGCCCTCGAATGCGGCGCGAAGGGCTATATCCCTTCCTCGGTCACGATAGATGTCTGCATCGAAGCGATCTATCTTGCTCTCGTTGGCGGGGTCTTCGTTCCCGCCAGCTGTCTGTTCGCAATGCACCAGCTGTTCGAGTCGAGCAACACGGTCCCACACCCGCTGGCGGGTATGTTCACTTCCCGCCAAGCCGAAGTGGTCGAGGCGCTGCGGCGCGGCAAGGCCAATAAGATCATTGCCTATGAACTCAACCTGCGCGAAAGCACCGTCAAGGTTCATATCCGCAACATTATGAAGAAGGTCAAGGCGACAAACAGGACCGAAGTCGCCTACAAGTTAAACGATCTGTTGCCCAACGATCGAAGCGTGGAACGCGATCCGCAGCACCGCACGACCAGCGAACCCGATCAGCCTACATCTTCGGCGCCATCTGCCCGAAGCTTGGGAAAGCGGCAGCGCTGGTCATGCCATGGTGCGACACCTACGCCATGACACAGCATTTGGCCGAAATTGCCCGTCATGTCGCCGACGATGCGTATGCCGTCCTCATCATGGATCAGGCTGGTTGGCATATGTCCAACACTCTCGTCGTACCAGACCGTGCCGCCGGCAACCATGATTCCCTTGTCGATTGCGAGCCGCGTCGGTGGCGAGACCGCGGCCACCGCGGCACCGTTCGCTTCCCTGATGGCAGGGGCCTCGAAATAGGGCCCATCTGCACGGTATAGGCGAGACCCATCCTCTGCATCCGGTCGAGCGTCCGTTCCGATCCGGTGTTGGGCGATCGACCAGCGCAAGTCGTTGAACGGATGCGTCTTGTGCACCGCTTCGAAGACGTCGAGGATCGCGTTTGCGGCGTCATCGGTATAGGCATGGATCTCGATGGGGATGCGCCGTTCTGCGGCGAAAAGCGCGACTTTCATGAGTTCTTCGCGCGCCTCCTTTGGTAGCCCGGCCCCATCTGCACGCCGTCGTTATCCGCGGGCGTCGGGGCAATCTGAGGGAGTGGAGCGATTGAGACGGAGCCCATCGCTCAAATGCTTCCGATGCCGCGCAGAAAATCCACGTCGAATTGGACGATAGTTCACCAAAAGAGCACGGTGAGAACCTCACTGGCACCGAGGCAGCACGCTACGAATCTGAGGGCAGGAAGAGGAACCCGCCAGAAGAACCAAGGGAGCGAGAAATGATTCACGCCGATGACGGCTCACCTGTCCCAGGAGCAGCGATTGATGCGCGACAGTTGCCGCGCGTTCGTCGACGACGCAGTGACGCCTTTCATTCGATCGAACTGGCAGCGCGAATGGGACATGAGCCCGGGCGAGCGACTGCCGCGCTCGATCCTCGAGGGAGCCGAAACGATCGGCATCCGCACGATCGATGTCGCGCTCTACCAGGGCGAGGCATGCACGTCGACGTCACGCATACTCGTGCACGATGCGCTGCATGACGAGTTCCTCGAGCGTTTTGCACGTGCGACCGAGAAGCTGGTCGTCGGTGACGGCCTTGACCCCGCGACAGATATTGGGGCCATGGTCGATGCGAAGCACCGCGACAAGGTGCTGGCCTATCTCGATATCGCGCTGAAGGAAGGAGCCCGCCTAGTCACCCAGGGTAAACTTCCGACCGAGGGGTCGCCCCCACGGTCCTTGCCGATGTGACGCCCGACCTGGCGCGAAGAGATGTTCGGCCCGATCGCCAGCATCATGCGGTTTTCTACCGAGGAAGAAGCAATCCGCATCGCCAATGACAGCGAGTACGGCCTGACGCCGGCAATCTGCACGACCGACGAAGCCCACGCCGGCAAGAGTGCGGCCAGGCTCGAAGCCGGCATGATCTTCGTCAACAACTATATGGCCGCGCCTTCCTCGGCTCCCCCTTCGGCGGTCAGAAGGGAAGCGGCTTTGGAAGGGAAAACGCCGCGGAAACTCTGCGGGAGTTTACGCGCTCCAAGAATGTGCGGTTCCCCTCGGGCAGAGGCACCATTCCGATCTGGCCGCCGAGGGACTGAGCTCTCCCTGAACCAGACATTGAACACGGTGACGGAGCCGGGCTTTCGGGCCCCGTCGCTCCATCGCGCGGATATTGCTGCTGCGTCAGAGCGCGCGACCGCCATCCACCTGGATGATATGACCGGTGGAAAAACCGAGCAACGTCGCACAGGCCAGGATGGCCGCAGTAATATCGTCGACCTCGCCGATGCGGGCGAGCGGGGTCGAGGCCGCGACCTTCTCATTGAAGCCCGAACCCCGCCCAGAAACGAATTGCGTGTCGACGACGCCGGGAGAAACGGCAAGCACCCTGACCTCCGGCGCCAGCACGCGGGCGAGGGGCTTGGTCATGACGTCGATACCAGCCTTGGCTGCGCAATAGGCGATATTCGACCCTATGCCGGTGAAGGCTGCGATCGACGAGATGGAGACGACGAGCCCATCGCCGGACTTTTTCAACAGAGGGGCGAAGGCCCGGATGGCTGCGAACTGGCTTCGCCAATTTACCTTGAAAATGTCGTCGATCAGTTCGTCGGTCAGTGCATCGAGATCCCGGTGGGCGATTGGCTTGGTGAAACCGGCCGCATTGACGAGGATATCGAGCCGGCCGAATTTCTGTTCGATGGTGCTGGCGAGGCCGCTAAGGGCGCTGGAATCCGTGATGTCGGCGGCGTAGCGCGCGTGACGTTCCGCGTTTGCAAAGGAAGAATGCGCCGCATCCGCGCTCAAGACGCTCTGTTCGCTCGGCGTATGGGTGATGAGAACCGTTGCGCCTGCCTCCGCAAACAGGCGCCCTGTCGCGGCGCCGATCGCACCGTTTCCGCCGATAAGGAGAACTGTCTTTCCAACCAAGGACCGCGGATACGCCATAAGGCTTGAGCCTGGAGAGGAGAGGGGCTCTCCAATGAAATCCGACACTGTTGACAACCAGCGCGCGACCGTTCGGCAGGGAACGATTGTCAGCGACTTCGCGCAGCTACCGGCCCTGTGCTGTCGCGCTCCATGAGTTCCACCGGCAACACGGTCTCCAAGGGGATATCGTCGTCTGCGCCGGAATTCATCAGGCGCAGCAAGATCGACGCGGCGGTGATGCCGGCATCGTATTGCTGGATCCTGACAGTTGTCAGCCGTGGACGCGCCAGATGGAGGAATGGCATGTCGTTGAAACCACTGACGGAAATGTCCGACGGGCAATCGAGGCCATTCTCTCGCAGAACGTCGATGCAGCCGAGCGCCAGGCGGTCGTTTGCGCAGAGCACGGCCGTGAAATCGTGCCCGGAGGCAAGCAGGTCGCGCGTGCAGCGGGCGCCTTCGTCTTCGTCGAAGCGTATGGCGGTAACGATGAGTTCCGGATCGAAGTCGATCGACATTCTCACGGCGGCGCTGCGAAACGCCGCGAGGCGCAGCTGGCCGGTCGAGAGATCCTGCGGTCCGGCAAGATGCGCGATCCGCCGGTGGCCGAGCTTCGCCAGGTGGCGCAGCATCTCGCAGATGCCCATGTCCTCGTCATTGATGACGTAGGGGATGTTCGAACGTTCCACGCGTCTGTTTAGCGTCACCACCGAGAGACCATCCTGGGCGGCTCTGGCAATTGAGGGATCGCTTCTGAGCACCGCCGCGTGAATGAGGCCGTCGACGCCACGGTCCCTGAGCACTTCGAGAAGACGAACTTCCCGCTCGCGTTCGCTATCGGTGTTGACGATGATCGACGCGTATCCGAGCGGTTCCAGAACGCTTTCGATTCCGCGCAGGATCGGTGGGAAGATGGGGTTGGTGATGTCGGGGATGACCACGCCGACCGTCATCGTCCTGTTGGTGCGGAGCCCGAAGGCAATGCGATTGGGGCGATAGTCCAACCGTTCCGCCGCCGCCTGGATCTTTGCCACGACTTCCGGCGTGATGCTCTTTCGCTCAGCGGGATCAAGCGCGCGCGACACGGTCGACACGTGAACGCCGGTCGCGCGCGCAATGTCCTTCAGGGTGGTTCGTTTCTTTTGCATGTATCACCTCGCTCCTCCATTTAAAATCTTGCCAGGAGTTTTGCAATCGTTCGCATGGGCGCTTGACAAAGCGCAAGCGGTACGCATAATCGCGGACGTGCAATCGTTTGCACACTTGGTTTTCGGCAAGGAGTTGAGGAGCTGCCCTGCCGTCGATCGAACACACGGCGTGCGTGGCGTCCGGCGGAGCTGGGCGATTTGTCTTTTACTCGAATGCAAACGATTGCACGCAAACCTCTGGGAGGAGAAGAAATGGGAATCAATCGGCTGATCGCGGCAGCAACCATCAGTGTGCTTGCAGCAAGCACCGTTGCCAGCGCTGCGGAAACAATACGGATCGGAGCGTCACTGCCGATTACCGGTGGCCTTTCGGTCAGCGGCGAGAAGCACAAGCGGGGCTATGAGCTCTGCAACAAGCTCATCAACGAAGCGGGCGGTATTCTCGGCAAGCAGGTGGAATTGATTGTCAGCGACAATCGCTCTGATCCGGCAACGGCCATCAACCAGTACGAACGCTTCATCAATGTCGACAAGGTCGATGCCGTCTACGGCACCTTTTCGAGCCGCCTGACCTTTCCGGTCGGCAACGTTCTGTCCAAGTACAACATGGTTCACCCGGTTCCCTCGGGCGGGGCACTCCGGATCTATGCCCAGGGCTACAAGAACCTCTTCTACTTCCAGGTCAATGCCGCCGAATATACAGGCAAGGACGTGATCGGCCTCCTTAAGGAGATCAAGGACCCGGCGGATGCGCCGAAGACTGTCGCGGTCGTCCACGCGGACGACTTCTTCGCAAACGCGATCGCCACCGGCCTCCTCGGCCAGGAGGTGATCGATCCGGCCAACGACAAGGAAATCGCCGACCTCGCTCCCGGTTACTTCAAGGAAGCCGGTATCGAAGTGGTGATGGAGGAAGAGTGGCCCGAAGAAGGGTTCAATGACTGGCTGAACCTTGCAAATTCGATCAAGCGCTCCGGCGCGGAAATGATCGTCGGCCTGACGGCTTCTGCGGAAGAAGCGGTTCAGCTCATGCGCGCCTTGAAGACCGTCGGTGCATCAGCGAAGCTCGTCTATCTCAGCCAGGGCGCGCAGACGGAATTCATCGAGGGTGTCGGCAAGGATGCGGCCGAAGGTGTCGTCATCCACACCACCTGGCACAAGGATGTTCCCTTCAAGAGTACGCTCGCCGGAAAGCCGTTCGACAATGCGGATTTCGTGAAGGCATTCGAAGCCGAATACGGCGTCGAGCCGGATGAGGACAGCGCCATTCCCTTCGCCGTCTGCCAGGGCATCGAGCAGGCGATCGTCGGGGCCGGTACCACGGATAACGCCAAGATGGGCGAATGGCTGCACGGCCGCACAAAGGAGCAGCCGGTTCAGACGGTTCTCGGTAATTTCAGCTGGAACGATCTCGGCCTACCCGTCGACAAGGCGCACATCATGACGCAGTGGCAGGACGGCAAGCTGACCTTCGTTTACCCGACCGGTCAGTTCGAGGGTATCGTGCCGTTCCGCTATCCCAAGTCCGGTTTCTGACCGTTTGCCAGATAGGGGAGGGCGTTCCGCCTGCGGCGCGCCCTCCCGATCGGCAGGCATCTACTACTGAGATATCTACTGAAAGGAGATCGCGCGCATGCTCGAGGTTAAGAACCTGTGCAAGCACTACGGCGGAATTCGCGCCGTGGATGGCGCAAGCTTCACGGTCGAGAAAGGCTCGATCACGGCACTCATCGGTCCGAACGGCGCCGGCAAGACCACGGCCTTCAATTGCATCAGCCGCACCGTTGTTCCGACTTCCGGCGAGGTCTGGCTGGACGGAGAGCGGATCGACAATCTGCGCCCGCACAAGATCACCGCAAAGGGTCTTAGCCGGACGTTCCAGATCTCACGCAATCTCGCCGACATGACGGTGCTGGAAAACGTGATCGTCCAGGCGCGCTGCCGCGGGTTCACGGAGCTGTTTCGGCCCGCGATCTCGGCGGAGGAGCGGGACAAGGCGATGTCGATCCTCGATTTCCTCGGGATCAACCGCATTGCCTACGAGGACGGGCACAACCTGTCCTACGGCCAGAAGAAGCTGATGGATCTGGCCGCGCTGCTGATGGCCGATCCGAAGATCATCCTGCTGGACGAGCCGGCCGGCGGCGTCAATCCGACGCTGCTCGAGGAGATCGTCGGGCACATCAAGGCGCTGAACGCCAAGGGGCTGACGGTCCTCATCGTCGAACATAACATGGACCTGATCATGCGGCTTTCGCACCGCGTCGTCGTCATGGCGCATGGGCGGGTGATCTGCGACGGCACGCCCGATGTGGTGCGTCGCGATCCGCATGTGCTCGAAGCCTATCTGGGCGGCATACTGGAAGAGGAAGCGGCCTGATGAACGATCTTTTGCAAGTCACCAACATCACTGCCGGCTACGGCGACGGCCCTGCCATCCTTGATGGCGCCCGTCTGACGGTCGAGCCTGGCAAGGTCCACTGCATCATCGGCCCAAACGGCGCCGGCAAGTCCACGCTGTTGAAGGCAATCTGCGGCATGCTGACGATCCGCAAGGGTGATGTCGTCTTCAAGGGCGAGCGTCTGAACGGGCTGCGCCCGGACCAGATCCTTCGCAAGGGCATCTGTTTTGTGCCGCAGGAACGCGCGCTGTTTCCGAAGATGACGGTGCGCGAAAACCTGCGCATGGGCGGATACGTGCTCGACGACACGAAACTGCGCGACCGCCGCATCGACGAAATCCTCGAGCGCTTCCCGGTCTTGCGCGAACGGGCCGATCAGCATGCCGGAACCATGTCGGGTGGCCAGCAGCAGACGCTTGCCATGGCGCGGACGCTGATCGTCAAGCCGGACATCGTCATGCTGGATGAACCCTCCCTCGGACTCGCGCCGAAGGTGGTCCAGGAGATGTTCGACATCATGAAGATGATGTCGAAGGAGGGCGTCACGGTGCTGCTCGTCGAGCAGAACGCGATGATGGGCCTCAAGAATTCCGACTGGGGCGTTGTCCTCGACCTCGGCCGCACCCTCTTCGAAGGGCCGGCCGAAGCGGTACTGGCGGACCCGCGCATCCAGGAACTTTACCTCGGCGGCCGCAAGGTCGCGTAGCGGAGGACATGATGACAGACATTCTTCAGATACTGATACTCGGCCTCGCCCTTGGCGGCGTGATCGCGCTGATGGGATCCGGTCTTTCGCTGGTCTTTGGCGTCATGCGCATCGTCAACCTGGCACACCCCTCACTGATCATCTGCGGCGCCTATGTTAGTTACTGGGCATTCAAGCTTTGGGGTCTCGACCCGATCGCGACGTTGCCGATCGCGGCACTGATCATGGCTGCAATCGGCGTGCTTCTCTACCGCCTCATGTTCGAAAGCCAGGCAAAAAGCGCGCGCTACTCGGAAATGACAGTGCTTTTGACCTTCGCACTGGCCATGATCGTCGAAGGTTTCCTCGGTGCCGCCTTCACCAACACCCAGCGCGTGACTTCGCCCGATTACGCGACGGATGCCTTCTTCATCGGCAGCCTGTTCATTCCGAAGGGGCAGTTCTATGCCGGGGTAGTGTCGCTGGCGATCATCGGTGCGCTGACGCTGTTCCTCAACTACTCGCGGCTTGGCTACGCCATCCGCGCAACGACCCAGAACCGTGAGGCTGCCGAGCTTCTCGGCGTCAATGTCAACCTGATCAGCATGGTGGCCTTCGCGATCGGGATCGGGCTTGCCGGCGCTGCAGGCTCTTTGGTGAGCTTCGTCTTCAGCTTCTTCCCCGCCAAGCAGTGGGAATGGATCGCGATGCTGATGTCGGTCGTCGTCCTCGGCGGCATGGGCAGCGTGCTCGGCACCGTCGTCGCCTCGCTCCTTCTTTCGGTCGTCGCCGCCTTCGTCGGCACCTGGGTGGGCGCCACCTGGTCGACAATGACCTTCTTTCTCGCACTCTTCGTCATCCTGCTGATCCGTCCCCAGGGGCTGTTCGGCGAAAAACCGGAGTTGGCATAATGGCCGCAAACCTGCAACAAGCCGACGCGAGCTCGGTGCTCGAGGCCCGTCGCATTCACAATCAGAAGCTTGCGCGCCAGCATGACCAGACCCGCGCCACATGGTTTCCCGTGGCCGTGCTCGGTGTCCTGCTCGCCCTGCCGCTCCTGCAGCTGACCGGCAACTACAACTACCTGCTGCATCTCGTGCTGTTCACCGCCTCCTATGCGGTCATGGCCAGCGGCTGGAACATCATCGGCGGCTTCGCCGGCTACATCTCGCTCGGACACGCGGTCTTCTTCGCGATCGGCGGCTATTTCTCAGGCGTGCTCCTGGCGCGATACGGGATCTCATCGCTGCTGATGGCACCGCTCGCCGGGCTGGTGGCTGCCGTCTGCGGTTATCTCATCGGCCTCATCACGCTGAAGGTTCGCGGCCCGAGCTTCATCATCTCCTCCATCGCGCTCCTGATGATCGCCCGTATCCTGTTCGATCACTGGGAGTTCATCGGCGGCGCCAATGGCTTGTCGCTGCCGGTTACCGACCTGCCGGTCGAGACTGCCAAATTGCCCTATTACTATGCCTTTGTGCTGATGGCTGCCTTCACCGTATGGGCGACCTATCGCATCAAGCATTCCAAGTTCGGGCTCGGCCTGCGCGCGCTCTCCAAGGACGAGGTCAAGGCGGAGAGCGCCGGCATCAACACCCGATTCTACAAGGTCCTTGCCTTCGCGTTGTCGGCATTCTTCGTCGGCATGGCGGGTGCTGTCTGGGGCGAATACCTCACCTATCTCCGGCCGAACATCTTCCTGATTATCCTCGTTTCGGCAAACCTGGTGCTGATGTGCATCCTCGGCGGCAAGGGCACGATTGCCGGGCCTGTCGTGGGTGCGATTCTGATCGTCGCCTTCAACGAAATCTTCGTGGCGACGCTCGGCGCGTCCGAGATCAACATCATGGCGACCGGTTTCGTCATGGTCCTGGGACTGATGTTCTTCCCCAACGGCGTGATCGGGACGCTGGCCCGCAAGGGCAAGCTGCCCCGCGTCCTCGACTGGGATTGATGGAGGCGACCATGCAGGACTTCATTCTCTACAACGCTCCTCAATCGACGTGCAGCCAACGGGTGCGATACGTTCTGCACGCGAAGGGCCTCGCATTCGAGGAGCACAAGCTCGATCTGTTCAACGGCGATCAGCTGAAACCCGAATACCTCGCGATCAATCCGAACGGGGTGGTGCCTTCGCTCGTTCACCAGGGCCGTGCGGTCACCGACTCCGCCGTCATCATGGATTATCTCGAGGACATTCTCCCAGGTGCGTTTCGACCATGGGACGCCTTCGAAGCGGCGAAGATGCGGGCGATGATGCGCTTCATCGACGAAGTACCGACGCCGGCGATCCGGGTGCCTTCCTACAACCTCGCCTTCCTGCCGCACTACCAGGCGATGACGGCAGAGGAGTTCCAGGCGGTCTGTGACGCAAAGCCGCTTCGTCGCGAGTTCCTGATGAAGATGGGGCGCACCGGCTTCCCGGAGCAGGAAATGAACGAAGCGCTCGGCCGCCTGCAACGCGGTGTTCAGCGCATGGCGAGCTGGCTTTCCGACAATGGCGGACCGTGGATCATGGGCGATAAGATGACGCTGGCGGATATCGCGATCATGCCGGTGATCGTCCGGATGGACGATATCGGTCTCTCCTCGATGTGGGCGGATGCGCCGGCGATCCAGCGTTGGCTCGAAGCCATCCGCGCAACCGATGCGTTCACCGAGACCTACTACTACGGGTCGCTGCTGACCGAAAAATACCCGCACCTGAGGTCGGCGAAGCCCGAACTTCGGGTCTCCTAGTCAGGCCAGTGATGCGGAAAGGAGAACAGGATGAACAGCCATATCAGCCCCGAAGTAAAAACTGATCTCGAAGGAAACCGACGTCGCGCCGACGGTGCTTGCCGCCATGTCGCACGGAGACGATCCGCGGCTCAAACAGCTCATGGATGCGATGGTCAGCCATCTGCATGCATTTCTGCTGGAGACGCGTCCGACAGAGGCAGAGTTCGAATACGCCCTGCGCTGGATCACGGCGCTCGGACAGGCGACCAACGAGGCCCACAACGAACGGTGCTTGCCGCCGACGTGCTCGGCGCATCGACGCTCATCGATCTGATCAACATCGACGGGACGCAGGGCGAGACGCTGTCGGCGCTTCTCGGGCCTTTCTATCGCGGTGGCGCGCCGAAATGTGTGAACGGCGACTGCATCGCGCGCTCCGATACGCCTGGGCCTAAGCTCTATTTCACGGGTCGTGTGACGGATCCCGCCGGTCGGCCCGTCGAGGGGGCAACCCTCGATGTCTGGCAGGCGTCCCCAGTCGGGCTCTACGAGAACCAGGACGAGACGCAGGACGACTTCAACCTTCGCGGCCGGCTCACGACGGATAGCGATGGAAACTTTCATTTCGTGTCCGTGAAACCGGCAGGCTATCCGGTTCCAACCGGTGGCCCGGTCGGCGACCTCCTGCGGGCACAGAAGCGGGCGCCGATGCGTCCGGCCCACATCCACTTCATCGTCTCGGCACCCAGCTACAAGACTCTCGTCACCCAGATCTTTTCCGACAGTCACGAAGCCCTGCTAACCGACGTTGTTTTCGGCGCGAAACAGCAGATTGTCGGGAAATTCTTCCGGCACGACAGTCCGGACTCCGGATTTCCGGGCGCCCAGGCGCCATTCTACAGCTGCAACTATCACTTCAAACTGGTGGAGGGCCAATCGATCCTGCCGGTGCCTCCGATCTCCGGAAAGAAGGTGGTGGCGCATCATGGCTGACGGATCAAATGGATCATTCCTTGGGAAGGAGAGTCTGTGATGCAGCAGAACGTCATCATTACCTGTGCGGTCACGGGTAACCTTACGACCCGGGAGAACACCCCCGCACTTCCCGTCACGCCCGAGGAGATCGCCAATTCCTGCCTGGAAGCGGCCGATGCCGGTGCGGCGATCGCGCATATTCACGTGCGGGACCCGGTTACGGCGAAGCCCTCCATGGAGCTTGGATACTACCGCGAGGTCGTCGAGCGCATACGGGCCAAAAACACGGCGCTGATCCTCAACGTGACGACCGGGCCGGGCGGACGCTATCACCCGAGCGACGAGAACCCGGCGGTCGCCGGACCACGAACCACGCTGATGCGGCCGGAAAAGCGGGTCGAGCACATCGTCGCGCTGAAACCGGACATCGCCACGCTCGATCTCAACACCATGACCTTCGGGTCGGAAGTCGTGATCAACACGCCGGCCAACGTAAAGATCATGGCCGACATCATCAACGAGGCGGGTTCCAAGCCGGAGCTCGAGGTCTTCGATACCGGGCATATCCAGCTCGCACAGGACCTTTTGAAAGCGGGCGTGCTGAAGTCGCCGGCGATGTTCACGATCGTGACCGGCGTCAAGTACGGCTTCCCGTCGACCACCGACGTCATGGCGACCGCCGCCCGAATGCTGCCCGGCGACGCCGTCTGGACCGGGTTCGGTGTCGGTCGAATGTCGTTCCCGATGGCCGTCCAGGCCTATCTGCTCGGCGGTCACGTTCGCGTTGGCCTGGAGGACAACTCCTACATCGCCAAGGGCGTGCTCGCCAAAGGCAATGGCGAACTGGTCGAACGGGCAAGAGACCTGATCGAGAAGCTCGGCGGAAGGATCGCCGAGCCTTCCCAGGCCCGTGAGATCCTCGGACTGCGCGCATAAGCATCGACATCTCCAAGGAGGCATAGAATGAACATTCAGGTGGACGCCAAGATCGCCCGGGCATTGAGGGTGACGGAAAAATCCCCCGATCTCGACAATCTCAAGATCGACGTCGTCGACGTTGCAGTCCCGCGACCGGGACCGGGCCAGGTGCTGGTGGAGATCATGGCCGCAGGGGTAAACCCCAGCGACGTGAAAGCATCCCTCGGACATATGCCGCACGCCGTCTGGCCACGCACGCCCGGTCGCGATTTCGGCGGCATAGTGCGCGAAGGACCGTCGTCGATGATTGGCATGGAGATCTGGGGTGGCGGCGGCGAGCTCGGCATCACCCAGGACGGCAGCCACGCCAAATGGATGGTGCTCGATCAGAAGGCCGTGCGTGCCAAGCCCGCGAATTTCACGATGCAGGAAGCAGGCTCGATCGGCGTGCCCTTCATCACGGCCCATGAGGGCCTGCGCGAAGCCGGCGGCGTGCAGCCGACGGATGTCGTGCTCGTCTGCGGCGGCAATGGCAAGGTCGGGCAGGCGGTCATCCAGCTGGCGACCATGGCGGGGGCCAAGGTCTTTGCGGTCGAATACAACGAGCAGCCGCTGCTGGCGCATAGCAACGCGCCCGTCGAGATGCTGAACAGCGCCAAGGATGATGTCGCCGCGATCGTGCGCGAGAAGACCGGCGGCCACGGCGCCGACATCGTCTTCAACACGGTCGGCAGCCCCTATTTCGAAATCGCCAACAACGCGATGGCGAAGCAGGCTCGACAGGTGTTCATCTCCACCTTCGATCGCGCAGTGCCTTTCGATATCTTCAACTTCTTCCGAGGCCGCCACAAATATATCGGCATCGACACGCTGGCACTGTCTTCCGTCGAGGGCGCGCGCATCTTCGACAGGCTCAAACCGAAGTTCGAAGAGGGCAAGCTCAAGCCGTTCCCCATCAATCCGGCGACCGTCTACGGCCTCTCCGATGCCGCCAAGGCCTATGCTTCGGTGTTGCGCGGCACGCCCGAGCGCGTGCTGCTGGTACCTTAAGGAGCGGGCGATGCAGGTGACACGCTATGGCGGCGCCAAGCCATACGAGGCGGCAGAGCATTACGGCATGCATTGTCTGCGGCTTCAGGGAAAGGAGGCGACGACGACCGATACGATCTGGATCGGCCTGTCGCACCTCCTGCCTGGCGGCCATACCTCGCTGAAAGACGCCACGGTCGAAAAGATCTACATCGTCGTTGCGGGCGAGGTGACGGTCGAAACCGGCACCGAGAGCGCCACGCTCGGCTTTCTCGACAGTTGCCGGCTGGCACCCGGCGAGGCGCGCGCGCTCGTCAACCGCACCAATGCGCCGGCGTCCATCCTGCTCGCCATGCCGACCTGAGAGCGTCGCCGAAGACTGGTGGAGAGCATTGATGGGGTCATCGGGTCGGTACAGGCTGGGGGTGCGTGAGCCACGCATTCCCAGCGACGGTCGATTTTGTATCGCGCCGGGAGCAATGGTGATCGGTGACGTTCGGCTCGATGAAGATTTCAGCATACGGGAGGACGTGCATGGTGCAGAGTGAAAACCGGTTGGCCAGCGTCGTCGAGCACTGGCTCCCGCGCATGGAGGTTGCCGGGATACCGTCGGTGACGGCGCGCGCGGTGATCGAGCGCGCCGGAGTATGGCAAAAATGGCTTTCGACTTGGAGCGAAGAGGGCGAGCGTCAGGCCGAACTCGGCGATATGGCTCTTGCTGTCGGTCGCCACTTAACAGCGGGCGAGGCCTATGCCCGCGCGAGCCTTTTCTATCATTTCGGACAGTTCATGGCGTTCGAGGACCTTGAAGCCAAGGCGAGGGCAGCCGCTCGGAAGGTGGAACTCTACCGCCTCGCCGCTCCCTTGCTCGATCCGCCGGCCGAGATGATCGCCGTACCGTTCGAAGGCGGGGTCCTGCAGGCGTCCCTGCGGATCCCGAAGGGAGAAAGCCGCTATCCGCTGGCGCTGATCATCCCCGGCTCGGATTCGACCAAGGAGGAGTTTCCGGCATTCGAGCGGCATTTCCATGCCCGCGGTGTTGCCACCATGTCTCTCGACGGTCCCGGGCAGGGCGAGGGGCGTTCGATGGGAGCGTTGCGCCCGGATATCGGTCCGGCCGTTCAGGCGGCAATCACGTCGGTAGAAGCGCATCCGAGACTTTCGGGAAAGGTCGCCCTCGTCGGCATGGCCTTCGGCGGTTTTCTCGCCCTGCGTGCGGCTGCGTCGGTCCCGACCGTGGCTGGCATCGTCTCCATCAACGGCTTCTTCGATCTCGGCGGGTTCTGGGGCGAACTCCCGCAAGTCTATCGAGACAACATGCGCTTCTCACTTGGCGGCGAGAACGTCCGCGAGCGCGCGGATTGCTTTACGCTTAGGGGCTGCGCTCCGCCAACTGTGCCGGCTCTCATTCTTCACGGCGGCCGTGACAGGATCTTCCCATCCTCCGAAGCGGCGAAGTGTGCCGACATCTGCTCTCGTGGAGCCGGGCTACACATATTCGAGGAGGGCAACCACGTCTGCAACAACATCCCTTGGCTCTATCGCCCGCTCGTCGCCGATTGGGTGGCGGAGCGTTTGAGCGGGCAATAGCCGCAAGGTCTGTTATTATGGCCGTCTCGGCTGGCCCGGCCGGGGCGCCCGACCAAAGCACGCCGCTTGGGCGGTCGCTTTACGCGGACGGCCATTCCTCACAAAGCGCAATCAGTGCCGTCGGCGAAAGCTTGTCGAGCGCGAGGTCGGGCAAAAGGTCGTTGTCGCCCACGAGATTGCGGCCCATCGCCGCCGAGAACAGGCTGGCCTCGAGCAACGATGCGGGTTGGCCGACGATGCGGCAGAGAAGGCTGGTCAGCTTGCTGACGGCCGGTCAGAAGCGTCATGCCCCAGACGTTGATGGGTAAGCTTACGCCCTCCGTGCCAGCCGCCGCGGCAGATAGAGCGTACCGAAGGAGCTGTGCGAACTGATAATGACCGGCCTTGGCGAGGAAAGGCGCCATGTCGCAAGCGATCGCACCCGCGCCGAGAACACCGAGACGCATAAACCCCTCCCTGCAATCGCTCCCGTCGCTCTCGCAGATCGGCCCTCGCGGTCATTGAAACGGACCAAGAGCCGATGTGTCCCGTTAGGAGCCGGCTGAGCGGATTTTCTACGAACGGCTCCAACAAAGAAACTTGTCTTTTGTCACTAGCGCATAGAATGCGTTTTATGCAGTATGAGTCAGTCACAATGCATGGGGCGCATGATAGTCCATGGAAGTTCGCGATCTCGAGGCCTTTCTCGCAGTCATGTCGACAGGCAGCATCACCGGCGCCGCCCGCATGCTTGACCGATCGCAGTCGCAGGTGACGCGGCTTATTCAGGATCTGGAAACGTCGCTTGGATTTGCGCTGTTCGAGCGAAATGGACCTAAGATCTCCCCGACCGACAAGGGGATTGCCTTCCACGAAGATGCCGAACGCTTTCTCAGCGGCATCGGCCACCTGCGCAATCGAGCCAAGGCGATTGCCGGCAAGGAACCCGAGCCGATCGAGATCGCCGCAACGCCGGCTTTTGCGAGTGGCATCATCCCGATCGCGCTTGCGGAACTACCCGAGCATTTTCTGCCGCACACAATCCAGCTTCGCAGCATGCCGGCGGAAGCGGCCGTGCAGTCGGTGCTCGCGCGCACTGCGGATTTCTGCGTGACCTCTCTGCCGGCCGATCAGCCGGGGCTGGAAGTGCAGGGGTTTTTCGAGGGGCGCTGCGTGGCCGCGGTAGCGCCGCATGATCCTCTGGCTGCGAAGGACGTGATTTCGATCGCGGACCTCGCCGGACGCACCCTCATAACCATGGCCAATCCGTTTCGTTTGCGCCGCCGTGTCGATGAAGCACTGGAGGCGGCCAACGTGCGGCCCAATCGCGTCATCGCGACCAATGCGGCCAACAATGCCGTGCAGATCGCATCGCTCGGGCTCGGCGTCGCGATCATCGAGCCAGCGACGGCCTATGGCCTGCAATCGGCGCCCGTCGCAGTTCGCCCGCTTGATGTCGAGATTCCCTTCCTTTGGGCGATCCTGTCGGCGGCCTCGCGCCCGCTCTCGGCCGGCGTCCAGGAACTGGTTCAACGCATCGCGCGGATCGCATCGGAGCGCATGCCGGATTTCACCGTCCACGATCCGCGACAGATGGCGCGCATCGCCGAAAAGACCTTCGCCGGCCGAAATGCCGGCGATGGCACGCTGTCGGACAACCGGCAGCGAAATAAAGGGGAGCAAAAGCTCGACACGCCCGAGAACGAAAACTGAGCTCGTAAAATGAGGAGAACGACATGAAAAATTTGGACGTAACCCGCCGCTCGACTTTGAAACTGCTGGCGACGGGCGCAGGCGTATTGGCCGCGCCATCGATCATCCGTCCCGCCTTTGCTGAGAGTAAGGTCGTCAACATCACGACCTATGACAAATTCGTACCGCAGTCCTTCATCGACCAGTTCCAGAAGGATACGGGCATCGAGGTCCGCATCCGGCTGACCGACGACCAGGGAAAGCAGTACAACCTGCTGACCGCCGAAGGTGCCACGCCTTCCACGGACATCGTGACCGTTACCGGCCACCGCCTGTCTCAGTTCATGAAGTCCAACTTGCTGGCGTCCCTCGACACCGCGCGGCTCAAGAACTGGGACAAGCTTGCCGCCGCCTACAAGGGTGCGCCGCAGCTCACCGTGGACGGCAAGACCTTCGGCGTGCCGCTGCTTGCGGGCTTTGAGGGTCTCGTACGCAACACGGAATACGCCAAGGCCTCCGATAGCTGGGGCATCATGTTCGATGACGAGAACAAGAACCTGACGTCGTACATCGTCAGCGACTTCCTCTCCATCGTCATGCGCTACCAGGGCAATGACGGCGACTATGTGACCTATGGCGACAAGCCCGATGTAGCGCAGACCGCAACGAACCAGGCGCGTGACTTCCTGATCCAGCACAAGGACAAGGCGCGCAAATACTACGATGCGGGCTCCGAGCTGCAGCAGATGTTCGTCAACGAGGACATCTATCTGGCGCAGGCCTGGTCCGGGCCGGCCGCCAAGCTCGTCATGGACGGCCATCCGATCGAGATCTCGGTGCCCAAGGAAGGGACCTTCGGCTTCCTCTATTCGTTCAACGTCGTCAACAACGCGCCGAACGCGGACGCCGCCTACACCTTCCTTGATGCGATCCTGTCCTCGCCGGAAATCGGCGCGGCGATGACCCGTCAGTCCGGCTTCTCTTCGGCCTTCGACGGGGTCGACAAGGTGCTGAACGACAAGGAGCGCGCGGCCCTGTCGCTGCCGCCCGAGCAGGTCGAACGCATCCAGTTCTTCAGCTCGATCAACCGCGACATGAAGAACGACATGATCGACAAGGCCGCTGCGGAGATCAAGGCAGCCTGACTGCGGCCTTCTGGGTGACCGGTCTTCCGGCCGGTCACCCATAAAAAATGGACTCTTCCAGAGCCGGGAACAAAAGAATGCTGGATACGACAACGCAACCGCGATCCGTCGGTTTGCCGACGGCACCGCGCTACGCCGGATGGATCGGCAGGGCGGCGAGTTCGGGACTCTATCGCAACACGATCGGGCTTCTCGTCGACAGCCGACGTGTGCGTCTCGCCGTGCTTGCGGGCGTGCCGCTTCTGTGGATCGCCATGCTGCACATCGGGCCGATCTTGCAGATGGCCAATATCAGCCTTCTCGCCAACTATCCGCCGCAACCCGACAAGAGCAGCGAGTACACGCTGGCAAATTACGGGCTTTTCTTTTCCGACCGGCTCTATTTCGTGCCCTTCGTCCGCAGCCTGGTCTTTGCCGCGGTGGTCACGATCTCGACGCTGGTGATCGTCTATCCCGTCGCCTACTACGTCGCGAAGGTGGTGCAGCCGAAGAACCGGATGCGGGCATTGTTGCTGTTGCTCATTCCCTTCTGGGCCGGCGAGCTGATCCGTACCTTTTCGGTCATCATGTTGCTTGCCAATCGTGGAGCGCTGAACGTGCTCCTCAGGGAATTCGGCTTCATCGACCGGCCGATCCCGATGCTCTACACCTTCTTTTCGCTGAGCTTCGGCGTCATCTATCTGCTTGCGCTCTACATGCTCCTGCCGCTCTATTCGGCGATCGAGAAGATCCCGACGCCGCTGATCCAGGCGGCGGCCGATCTTGGTGCCGGACCCTTCCAACGGTTCCGCCGGGTCATCTTGCCGCTCTCGAAGGACGGCATCGTCTCCGGCTGCAGCCTCGTCTATCTGACCGCCGTCGGCGTCTTCGCCGCGCCGCTGCTGCTGGGCGGCCCGAATTCAGTCATTTTCCCCGAGGTCATCGCGACGCTGTTCCACGGGTCGAACGACAAATGGCCGGAAGGCGCTGCGTTCTCGATGATAATGCTCGTGGTGTCGCTGACGACCGTCGGACTTTTCATGCGGATCGTCGGCGGCCGCTCGGTCCGGCTGATGTAAGGGCGGGCCGATGCGAACCTATTTCAACGATCTCCCCAAAACAGCGCTCGGCGCGTCCTATTGGATCTTCGCCGTCTATCTGGTCTTGCCGCTGACGCTGATGACGGCGATGAGCTTCAAGGACGCGAACTTCATCGCTTTCCCGATCGGCAACTGGACCCTTTCCTGGTACGCCAAGGTGGTCCAGGACAAGCAGTTCCTCGAAGCCTCGCTCTATTCGATCGGCATCGCGCTCGCCACCACCGTTTCGGCAACGATCATCGGCGTTTGGATCGCGCTTCTCGTTTCGGCGGAAAACATTTGGGGCAAGGCGGTCATCTTCGCGCTCGCCTGTCTGCCCGCCGTGGTGCCGGGGCTGATCAACGCCATTTCCATGCGCATCTTCATCCGCACCGTCGACATTCCGACCGGCACCTTCGCGATCATCCTGGCACACACGGTCCATGCCGTGCCCTTCGTCGTCATCATGGTGCTGACGCGGCTGCGCTCGATGCCGGCCAATCTCGTGGATGCGGCGCGCGATCTCGGTGCCGATCCCTTCATCGCCTTCCTCCGCGTCACCATCCCCTATCTGATGCCGGCGCTCTTCGGCGGCATGATCTTCTGCGTGCTGACCAGCATCGACGACTTCGTCCGCACCTTCTTCCTCGGCGGCTACCAGCCGACATTGCCCATGCTGATCTTCGCCAAGGTGCAAGGGGGCATGTCGCCGGAAATCAACGCCATGGCAACGATCGTTCTCGTCGTCACCACCGCCATCGGCATCTATGCCGAGCATTTCACCCGCCGTTCCAGGAGCTGACGCGAATGCAGCCTGTCGTCCATTTCAAGAACGTCAACAAATCCTATGGGGCCCTTACCGCCGTCGACGATCTCGACCTGGCGATAGAGCCGGGCCAGTTCGTCACGCTGCTCGGCCCGTCCGGCTGCGGCAAGTCGACGACCCTGCGTATGCTCGGCGGTTTCGATAGCCCGACCTCAGGGGAGATCTATCTCGAAGGCAAGCCGATCTCGCACCTGCCGCCCAACAAGCGCAACGTCAATATCGTCTTCCAGGACTACGCGCTTTTCCCGCACCTGACGGTCGGCCGCAACATCGCCTTCGGCCTGGAATTGAAGGGGATGCAGCACGCGGCGATCCACAAACGGGTCACCGAGCTTCTCTCCCTTGTCTCGCTCCAGGACCATGCCGAGCGCATGCCCGCCCAGCTCTCCGGGGGACAGCGCCAGCGCGTGGCCCTGATGCGGGCGCTGGCGCCCGATCCGAACGTGCTGCTGCTCGATGAGCCGCTTTCGGCCCTCGACGCGAAGCTGCGCCAGCAGATGCAGATCGAGCTGAAATCGATCCAGCAGAAGACCGGCAAGACCTTCATCTTCGTCACCCACGACCAGGAGGAGGCGCTGACCATGTCCGATGTCATCGTCGTGATGAACAAGGGCAGGATCGAGCAGATGGGCGGCCCCGATGAGCTCTATGCCCGGCCCCGCAGCCGCTTCGTCGCGGATTTCATCGGCCAGAGCAATTTCCTCGAGGGTGCCGTCGTCTCTGTTTCGGACGGAATCGCTGCTGTCGAATGGCGCGGCAATGTCGTGCACGCGGACGTGAACGGGACGTCGCCCGTGCCCGGTGAACGCGCCACGTTGGCGCTTCGGCCGGAGGCGCTTTACTGCCTGTCGAGCAAGCCCGAGGGACGGCCGGCGCTCAAGGGACGCGTCGATCAGCGTGTCTTCAAGGGCGCGCACACCACGCTGACCGTCGCTCTCGAAAACGGCAGCAGCCTTCTTGTCCAGATCGATCCCGTCGCGCTTTCGCATATCGAGGGTGACGACGTGTGGGTGGGCTGGCGCGACCGGGACGCCGTCCTGCTGGCGAATTGAACTGGAGACCGGGATGATCAACAATCTACAACAACAGCAACGGCTTGCGGAGCTGAACGCGCGGGTAAGGCAGGATCTCAGCTATCTCAACTACCCGCCAGCCAATTGGTCGAAGCTCGTCACCACCTCGGCCGGCGACCCGGTGAGCGATGTGGTCGTCATTGGTGGCGGCATGTGCGGGCTTGTCGCCTGGCATGCCCTGACGCGCGCCGGCATCGCCAATCTGCGCATCGTCGACCGTGCGCCCAGGGGTTTCGAGGGGCCATGGGTAACCTACGCACGCATGGAAACGCTGCGCTCGCCGAAGATCCTTCTTGGCCCGGCGCTCGGGGTTGCCTCGCTCAGCTTCCGTGCCTGGTTCACGGCACTCCATGGCGAAGCGGAATGGGAGGAATTGTTCCGGATTCCGCGCCCGATGTGGATGGACTATCTGCGCTGGTATCGCGATGTGATGGACATTCCGGTCGAGAACGACACGCACGTCACCCGCGTCGTGCCGCGCGCCGACGGGCTGCTGGAACTTGAAATCGCCGGTGGGGCAAAGCCTGCGATCGTCACCCGCAAATTGGTGATGGCCACCGGCCGCGACGGTCTGGGTGAGCCGACTATTCCCGACTTCGTCAGGGGCATGGAGCGGCATACCTCCTGGGCGCATTCGGCCGACGACATCGACTTCGATCGACTGAAGGGCAAACGCGTCGTCGTCATCGGCGTCGGCGCTTCGGCGGTCGACAATGCGGCAGAAGCGTTGGAGCAGGGGGCAGGGGAGGTGCGCCTTCTCGCCCGCCGCAAGGAGATGCCGACGGTCAACAAGCTGATGGGCATCGGCTCCTACGGGGTCACCGCAGGTTTTGCCGAGATTTCACCGGAATGGCGCTGGCGCCTGATGGATTATGCGGCCAAGCAGCAGACGCCGGCGCCGCACAACTCGACGCTGCGCGTCAGTCGGCATGCGAACGCCTATTTCCACTTCGACTGCGGTATTCGGTCGATGAAGGAGGAGGGCGGCGAGGTCGTCATCACCACCACCAGCGGCCGCGTCTTCCGCACCGATTTCGTCATTCTCGGCACGGGTTTCACCATCGATCCATGGAGCCGCGGCGAGCTAGCGCCCTATCAGGACCAGATCGCCTGCTGGGAGCACCGCTATACGCCGCCGGCAGGCGAGGAGAACCCCGGACTTGGGCGCTTCCCCTGGCTGAACGGAGACTTCTCCTTCACCGAGAAGGAGCCGGGTGCAGCACCCTGGCTGATGGATATCCATTGCTTCAACTACGGCGCATCCGTCAGCGTCGGCAAGGTCAGCGGCGATATCCCTGCCATTAGCGAGGGCGCCCTGTGGTTGGCGCGCGGTGTTGCCGCCTCGCTCTTCATTCGTGACGTTGATTACCATTGGGAAGCGCTCATCGCCTACGAGAAGCCGGAACTCGACGGGACCGAATGGGTCGATGCCGATGCGCCAACGCCGGCACAGAAGACGGCATGAACCCCTCCGAATTTCAGACGACTGGAAAAGCCAATGACCGCTCCATCGACAAACGACGTGATCGATACCGTACTAGGCCTTGATCGCTTCCCCGACCTTCAGGCGCTGCGCGAACAGCGGGCAAAGCTGAAGCACCTGAGCCAGACGAGCTACCAGGCGGCCCTTCGTCCCGCCGAAGCGCGCAACTTCTCCTATGCGCTGAGGGCAGCGCTTGCCGCACGCATGGCGGCACTGTGGAAGTCGCAGGAGCTCGCCGCCCACTTCCGGGAATTGCTCGAGAGTGAGGAGGGGGGCTCCGCCCTGGTGTCGATCGCCAATCCAGGCAACGGGGCCGAAGGTGCGGATACGCGCCTTGTTGCGATCCTCGCCCATGTCGATCTTGTCACGCTTTCCCCGAAGGAGGCGACGCGCGCCAACATCGAAAAGCTCACCGCCGCAGGGCTCGACGACCGGGACATCGTTACGCTCGCCGGCCTCATCGCTTTCGTGAACTATCAGGTGCTGGTGGTGGCCGGCCTCAAGATGCTGAGGGACAACTGAGATGTCGCAACCCGTACACGAATTCACCATCGAGCCCCTCGACTGGAAGCCCTATGTCAAACCGGTCGATGTCGAAACGGCGACGGTCGAACAGCTCGATGCGCTGAAGATCACGCCCTCCAACAAGAAGATCTCGGACTATGTCCTGGTGCTCGCCAACGAGCCGGAAACCTTGAAGGAGCGCACGCCGCTCTTCAACGACATCATGTATAGCGAGGGCGGGCTCTCCCGCGGCGGGCGGGAGATCGGAGCGCTCGCCGCCTCCTTCGTCAATCGCTGCATCTATTGCGCGTCCGTCCACGCGGCTCGCTACATCCAGCTCGAAAGGCGGCCGGAGGTGGTGGACGAAATCTATGACCGCGGCCTCGACGCGAACCTGCCGGAATTCGAGCAGGCGCTGTTCAATTTCGGTGTTGACCTTACGGCCCATCCCGACAATGTCGGTGCCTACCAGTTCTACCATTTGCGCGAGATCGGTCTCGACGACCTCCAGATTATCGATCTCATTCATGCGGTCGCGATCTTCGGCTGGGCCAACCGGCTGATGCATACGCTCGGCGAACCGCACCGGCTGGATTGAGTGGGACACGCGCCTTCCGACCACGCGGGCTTTACGGTCCGCCCCTTCGACATCACCCATCGCGACGTGCTCCGCATCGCGCTGCCGATGATGATCGCCTATCTGTCGAGCCCACTCGTCGGGCTCGTCGCGACCGGCGTCATTGGTCAGTTGCGCGATGAGGCCCTGATCGGGGGCGTGGCGCTTTCCACCGTCATTTTCGACGTCATCTTCGTCACCTTCAACTTCCTGCGTGGTGCGACCACAGGTTTCACCGCGCAGGCGCTAGGGGCGGGTGACCGGCGCGAAGAGCAGCGCATGCTCGCCAGCGGTCTCATTATTGCGCTCGTCGCGGGGTTGGCGCTGCTCGCGCTGCAGAAGCCGCTCGGCGCGCTTGGCCTTGCCGCAATGGGAGCGGAAGGAAAGGTCGCCGAGGCGGCCGCCACCTATTTCGCCTGGCGTGTCTGGTCGGCACCCTTCGTGCTGTTCAATTTCGTGGTCTTCGGCTGGATCATCGGACGTGGCGACGCGCTCTGGGGCATGATCCTGCAAACCCTGCTGAATGCGCTGAATGCAGCGTTGAGCATCTACTGGGCCCTGGGCCTCGGCTGGGGCGTGGCGGGTGTTGCGGCCGCCTCGCTGGTGGCCGAGGCGGTTACTGCGCTGGCTGGACTTTATCTCGTCTGGGCGAAGACCGACCGAACCGCATGGAACCTGCCGAACCTTGCTGCTTTCCGTCGCGCCTTTTCGGTCAATGGCGACATGATGATCCGCTCCTTCGCGCTTCTGATCGGCCTGTCCTTCTTCACGCGCCAGAGCGGCATGCTCGGTATCGAGATTCTTGCGGCGAATACGATCCTTCTACGCTTCTACTTCTTCGGCGTCGCTTTTCTCGACGGGGTGGCAACAGCGGCGGAGCAGCTTGCCGGCCGCGCGGTCGGCGCACGCTATCGGCCGGCCTTTGATCGTGCGGTGGGACTGACGACATTGTGGGGCTTCGTCTTCGCCGGTCTTGTGGCACTCGCGCTGCTTGCCGCCGGCGACTGGGTGATCGGCATCACCGCCCCAACGGAGAGCGTGTCCGCGCTCGCGCATAGGTATTTGCCCTATGTCGCAGCACTTCCGATCTTCGGCATCGTCGCCTTTCAGATGGACGGCGTCTACATTGGCGCCACATGGTCGCGACAGATGCGAAACCTGATGGTGGCGTCGCTGGTCATCTACTTTGCAGCCTGGGCGGTCCTACAGCCTGTCTTCGGCAATGACGGACTATGGATCGCGCTGATCCTGTTCCAAAGTGCCCGCAGCCTTGCGTTTCGACTTATGCTGCCACGGTTGGCCGACCGTACGTTTCAGACAGGTACGGTAGCGCCTCGTTGATTGCGTCGCTCGGGTGCGTCGTTCCAGGGCAGGGCGCAAGTCCAGCGGTGCGGGTTGCATCTCACGCCCCGCTGGAAGCGATGCTCTATAGACAATTTCTCGCGGACCTTGTCCGCGCATTCCTACTGCAGAACGACGACGGCTTCGACCTCGAACAGCATAGGGCAAGCTTGGGAACGGGAACCAGGGTCTGTGCCGGCAGCGCCGTGCCGAACATTTCCTTGACGTTCTCGGTCAATACGCCAAGCTTTGACATGTCGTGGTCAACCACGAAGATCGTGAGCTTGGCGACCTGATCCGGGCGTGCGCCGAGCGCATCAAGGGCCGCGCGCAAATTCGCATAGGCTTGCTTAACCTGAACGGCGAAGTCGGGTGACAAAGCGCCCGTGCCGTCTTGGCCGCCCTGTCCGGAAATGTAGGCCACCCGAGCACCGGGGGGCGTGACCACCGCGGTGCTATAGCCGTTCGGCGTGGGGTCGTAGAGGGTCTTGGGATTGACAATGGTCAGCTTGCTCTCATTCGCCGTTGCCGCACTGGGGATTCCGATATTCATGATGATTAGCCCTCCGATAAGCACATGCTTGACTGTGCGTGACATGATTTTCTCGCTCCCAACGCCATGAGCACGGCTCTCCCGCCGGCATGATTTGACCATGAGCCCGATCATTGACGAACGACTCGTACGCTGTACGATTTATTTGCATCGTACAGCGTACGAGTCAACGGGCGAGGGTCGACATTCATCGTGTTTCCGGCCAAATTCGATGGACTGATTGACGAGGAAGACGGAATGGCGGCCAAAAGTAGCGGCACGCGGACGAAACGATCACCACGGGCAAATGTGAAACGCCAACCCGGGCAGGAACCGCGTAGCGACGCCTCGCTCTCTCTAGAACGTATCGTAACGACCGCGGTGGAACTGCTGGACGCTGAAGGCGTCGACGGGTTGACGATGCGTCGGCTGGCCGATCGCTGCGGCTCGGGGGTGATGAGCCTCTATTGGCACGTCGACACAAAGGAGGATGTCTTCGATCTCGCGCTCGACTCGGTGCTCGAATATCGCGGCCCTTGGCAAACAGGTGAGTCCCAGGACTGGCGTTCAGAAGTCGTCCATATGCTCGAAGACTGGCGCGCCAGCATGCTGCGTCATCCTTGGTCGGCATTGCTTTTGCCGAGCCGGGCACTTGGCGCAAACGTCCTCGGCCGTCTGGAGCTGCTCGGCACGGCCTTGTCCAGAGCCGGTGTCGCAGACGCGGATCTAAACGTGACAATCTGGTCGCTTTGGAACCATGTCCTGGGCGCCACCGTCACGCTCGCGAGCTTCGACCGATCGGACGAAGACAAAGCGGCCGCGCAGCAGCGCCTTACGCAGCTCAGTGAACGCTATCCGACGATCGAGCGCTCGCGGCTGTTGCTGGACAACGATTGGGACGGCACCTTCAGGAAGGGCCTCGATTTCCTTCTCGATGGCCTGACCCCGAAACAGTGAGGACGCTCGCGGCGAGGCAATCTTGTCGACGTGCTGTTAGCGGCGAGGACAAGAGGGAGAACGGGGCGACGACTGTCGCATCTCTAACTGGCCCAACTGTCGCATTACTAAATAGCCAGGGAGATCCTAACTGAAGTGCAACACGCCGATTTTCAGGGTAGGGGTTCAGCGTCCCTCTTGCAAATGTGCCCGGAACACTTCGGCCGGTGTTCTGTAGTCGAGGCACTTTCGCGGCTGGTCGTTGAGATGGCGAGCAAGCTGGATGAGCTTGCGTTGCGACACGCCTGCAAGGTCGGTATCGCCTGGCATGAAGCGGCGGATGCGCTTGTTGGCGTTCTCCACCGCGCCTTTCTGCCACGGCGCGCTGGGGTCGCAGAACCAGCTCCGCGCGCCGATGCCATCTTCCAAAGCCCTGAAGCCGGCGAACTCCGTGCCGCGATCAAAGGTGAAGCTCTGCCGGGCAAAGGCTGGCAAGGGAGAGAACGTTTCGATGATCTTGTCCATGATCGGTC
>NZ_JACVAS010000016.1:0-104208 GCF_014852025.1 Ensifer sp. ENS10 | reverse complement strand
GGCCGCAACCATCCGCATGTCGAGATCGAGCTGTCGCCCGAACGCGCCGCCGCCGGCGACCACAGCCGCATCGCCTTCCGGCCGACAAAGTGGAAACTCTTCAGAGACAACAGAGAGCAGGCTGTAGAGGCAGAAATAGATGTGGGGCAGCGGGCGGCCGAGGAAGCCGGTGAAACCGTAGCCTTCGAACTTGCCCGCACGGGCACTTGACTTCATCACCGACCATACGCCGGCGAAGCGCGCTTGAGCTTCGCCGGCCGATTTCGGTTTGCTTCGATATGCGCTAAGCAGGGACGCCCGCGGCCGACAATGGCCTCGGAAACGGAGAGAAGCGCATGACGATCGTCGACGACCTGAAACAAGCCTTCGGCGATATCGTCCTGACAGGAACAGAGATTGGCGAACGCCATCGCAGTGACGCCAGCCTGACCGGCCGCGAACTGCCGAAGGCCGTTATCCGACCTACAAGCAGCGAAGAGATCGCCGAAGTCCTCCGCCTCTGCAACGAGAACGGCCGGGCAGTCGTCGTCCAGGGCGGCCTGACCGGGCTTGCCGGCGGCGCCAATGCCGGCAGCGACGCGGTGGTGATTTCGCTCGAACGTTTTACCGGCATCGAGGAGATCGACCCGCAGGCAGGAACCATGACGGTGCGCGCCGGCACGCCGCTCGAGGTTGCGCAACGCGCTGCAGAAGACGCCGGATTCCTGTTGCCCATCGATCTCGGTGCCCGCGGCTCCTGCCAGATCGGCGGCAATCTCGCCACCAATGCCGGCGGCATCCGTGTGCTTCGCTACGGCGTCACCCGTGACAACGTGCTCGGCCTCGAAGTCGTGCTGGCCGATGGGACTGTCATCTCGTCGCTCAACAAGATGATCAAGAACAACACCGGCTACGATCTCCGACAGTATTTCATCGGCTCCGAGGGAACGCTCGGCGTGATCACCCGCGCGGTCCTCCGTC
The DNA here is from genome assembly GCF_014852025.1 of Ensifer sp. ENS10. Classification (NCBI taxonomy): domain Bacteria; kingdom Pseudomonadati; phylum Pseudomonadota; class Alphaproteobacteria; order Hyphomicrobiales; family Rhizobiaceae; genus Ensifer; species Ensifer sp. ENS10. The sequence goes on along the minus strand of NZ_JACVAS010000016.1, from coordinate 103,248 downwards.
TGCGGCCACTGCCAGCCGGCCGGCTGACGGCGCTCTGTGCCCTCGACAGCTTTGATAATGTGGTTGCCTTTCTCACACATTGCCAGCGCCGCCTGCCGGGGCTCTCGGCCTTCGAGGCCATGTGGCAGAACTATTTCCGCTTCAACGCAGAGGCGGAAAAGCAAAGGCTCTTTGATGAAATTCCGCCTTTCGCCGTGATCGTCGAACAGGATCTCCTGGGTGACGACAGCGAGCGCGATGCGTTCGAGGCCCTTCTCGGCGAAGCGCTCGAAGCCGGCATTATCAGCGACGCGCTGATTGCCCAGTCGGAGAAGGAAAGCCGCTCGTTCTGGAGCATCCGCGAGGGCCACGCGATGGACCAGTTGCTGCCGTCGCTCATCAATCTCGATGTCAGCCTGCCGATCGGCGATATCGGGCGCTTCGCCGAGGACTGCGGCAAGGCTCTTTCTGCGCGGTTCCCGGCCGCCCACGTCTCCTTCTTCGGCCATGTCGCCGACAGCAACCTGCACATCGCCTTCTCGCAACCGGACAGCGACGCGGAAACGCCGCACATCGTCGATGGCATCGTCTACGAGATCGTGCGGCGCTATCGCGGCTCGATCTCGGCCGAACACGGCATCGGCACGTTGAAGCGGGAATTCCTCGACCATTCGCGCAGTCCGGCGGAGCTCGATCTCATGCGCCGGATCAAGCTGGCGCTCGACCCGAACGGCATCCTCAATCCGGGTAAGGTGCTCTGAGAGTACGACTGGAGAAGAACGGCTCCCGGGAAGAACTCTCAATAAGTCGGTTCAGAGCCAGGAGGCGGGCGTTTTCGGCAAGCGCCCATCGGGATCAATCACCTTCAACTCTGCCCCCTCGCCTGAATTCCAGCGCCAGAGTGCGACGCAAGTACCGCCAGGTGACATGAAGGACGGGTAGATCAGGCCATCGAAGCCTCGATCGCTCAGCTCCCGCTGCAGGCGATGCGTCTCCGGCAGGAGGCCGCGATCAAGCGCATCGCGCCATTCGCAGCGGTGAATCTCCTCGGTGAGATCAAGCGCGGCAAGCGTTTCGACAACCGTCAGGTCGGCGAGCCGAGCGAAGCGCAGCTCAAGCTGCGCGATCAGCGCCGGATGCTGGACGAAACCCTGATTGTACTCGGCCCAGGCGGTCGAGAGTTCGCGGGCCGCATAGATTGTCGGCACACCCAGGGGATTCCACCGTCCGCCAAAGCGCGAAGCACCGTCGCCCGAGAGCGGCGCATGCGCCCAGCGCGGGACGTAGGCGCGCCACAGGCGCACCGGCTCGCTTCCTGCCATCAGGCGTAGACACCGGAACGTACGGCTTCGAGATAGGCGAGCACCTTGTCGGCCTTGCCTTCGCCGACAAGGTCATAGGCCGTCTTTCCGGCCCAGCCTGGGATCGGCTGGTGCTTGAACCAGATCACGGCGCGGCTGTCGTCCCCCGCCATCTCGCCGGCCATGGCGAGGATGCGCACGACGTTGCTCAACGCCGCATCGACCTTGCGGGCGCTGGATTTCGCCGTCAGCGTGTTGCGCGCGACCCCGATCAGCTTCGCTAGCTCCGCAAGCGTCACGCCGAGGCGATCGGAAACCAGCCTCGCGGAGAGGACGGACGAGTGGCTCTCGCCGTAGTGGGCGGCAGAAACATTGAAACTGACAGTCATGGCAGAATCCGAGCTCTTTTTGATCATCACGTAATCAAAATAAGCTCAAAAGGCGCCCATTTCAAGGAAAGCCTATTGCCGCCAGGATGGCTCGCGCTTGTCAAAGAAAGCGCCGACACCTTCGCGGGCCTCGTCGGATTCCCAGCAATCAGCAAGCTGCTCGATGGTCGCGGCAATGGTGTCCCCGGTGATCGGTGGTCCAAGCGAACGGGCCAACCGTTTGGCCCGACCGGTCGCCTCGGGCGCCACTGCCAGATAGGGCTCGATCTCCGCTTCGACCGCCGCATCCAGGGCATCTGCCGCAGCAACGACCGTGGCCAGCCCCAGGGCGCGCGCCTCCTCAGCGCCGAACAGGCGGGCGGACATGAACAACGGCCGCGCCTTGCCCTCGCCGATCCGGGCGACGACATAGGGGCTGATGGTGGCCGGGATCAGGCCGAGACGCGTCTCCGTCAAACCAAATTTGGCGTCGGCCGAAGCGACGGCCGCATCGCAGATGCTCATGAGGCCGACGCCGCCGCCAAAGGCGTTGCCATGCAGGCGGCCGATCACCGGCTTGGCGATCTCGTTCAGCGCCTTGAACATCATCGCCAGACGCGTCGCCTCGGCGACCCGCGTCGCCCGATCGGCATCGAACTGCTCACGCATCCAGCCGAGATCGCCGCCGGCGCAGAAGCTGCGGCCTTCGGCTTCCAGTATGACGGCCCGGACCGAGCGATCGTCCGAAAGCGAATGAGCGGCTTCGGTAAGTTCGCCGATCATCTTCGCCGAAAGCGCATTGTGCTTCTGCGGTAGTGCCAAAGTCAGCCGCGCGACTCCGCGTGCGTCGGTCGCGATCCGGATCGTTTCGAGGGTCATGATCTTGTCCTCAAGGTCCGCGCGAAAGCGGCGGCCTGTTCGAGCTTCGCCGTGTCGAGGCCAGTCGAGAACCCCTTGCCGGTGACGAAGGCGTTGACGGCGAGCGTGTCGACATTGCCGGCAGCTCCCGGCGCATAGGGACATCCGCCGAGACCGCCGGCCGAGGCATCGAAGACCCGCAAACCGCGGTCGAGCGCCACGGCGATATTTTCGAGCGCGCGGCCGCACGTATCATGGAAATGTCCGGCAAGCCGCTCGGACCGAATGCGCTCCAGCACTGCAGCCAGCATCGCGTCCACCGCCTCCGGTTTGCCGCGACCGATCGTGTCGCCAAGACTGATCTCATAGCAGCCGAGATCATCGAGCAGGCCGGCGACATCGGCGGCACTGGCCGGCGCGATCGCCCCCTCATAGGGGCATTCGACCACGCAACTGACATAGCCGCGCAGCAGAAGCCCGCGCTCACGGCAGGCGTCGGCAATCGGGCGAAACCGCGCGATGCTTTCGGCGATCGAGCAATTGATGTTCTTCTGCGAGAAGGTTTCGGAAGCGGAGGCGAAGATCGCCACCTCGTCGGCGCCAGCTTCAAGTGCTGCCTCAAGCCCGCGCATATTGGGAGTCAGCACGGCGTAGCGCGTACCGGGTCGCCTGACAATGCCGGCCATCACCTCGGCGGCGTCGGCCATCTGCGGCACCCATTTCGGGCTGACGAAGCTCGTCACCTCGATCCGCTCATAGCCGCAGTCGGATAGCAGATCGACGAGGCGGATCTTGTCGGCAGTCGCAACGATACGGCTTTCATTCTGCAGCCCGTCACGTGGCGCCATTTCGACGATCGTCACGTGCTCAGGCACCGCTCCGCTCATTCTGCGCTCTCCGGCTGGAGCATCACCAGCACGGCGCCGGCGCTCACCTGTTCGCCTTCACTGACCAGTACGCTCTCGACCACGCCGGCACGCGAGGCGGACAGCGTAAGCTCCATCTTCATCGCTTCCATGACGGCGAGCGCCTGCCCCTTTTCGACCGTATCACCGGGGCGGACCCGGACGAGCTTGACGATACCGGGCATCGGCGCCGACACCTCGTCGTCGGCCACCTCGCTGGAATGACCAGTGCCAAGCGCGTCGGGCAGGCGCAGGACGTAAGTGTCACCGTTGAGGAACAGGGTGATCTGCTCGCCTTCGCGCAGGAAGCGGAACTCATGCTGCGCTCCGGAGATCTCGGCGCGGGCGCCGTCGGTAAACCGGTCGAGGATCACCACAGGCAGAGCCGCCGTTCCGGTGTGGACCGCAAACTGGTCGCGGCCGCGGGCGGCGAGCGTCACAATCGCCCGGCCGCCTGCGTGCTCGATCGTGACGTTCCTGCTGGCGTCGCCCCAGATCTGCCAATGGCCGAGTGACGACCACGGATCGGCAGATCCATCCGGCAGCAGGGCGCCGGTGGAGACGATCGCCGCCAGCGCCAGCGCCGCATCGCTTGGCGCCTTCGTTGCCGTGAGCTGATCGATGGAACGGTCGATGAGGCCGGTATCGGGATGCCCGGCGCGAAAATCCGGCTCGGCGGCAAGACGCGCCAGAAAGTCGAGATTGGTGACCGTGCCGCCGATGCGGCACGCCCTCAATGCGCTTTCGAGCTTTGCCAGCGCTGCCGAACGGTTCGGGCCATGAACGATCAGCTTGGCGATCAGCGGATCATAGAATGGCGTGATCCGGTCGCCTTGCCGGACACCGGCATCGACACGCACGCCATCTTCCGGAAAGCTCAGCGTCGTCAGCCGCCCGGTCGCCGGCAGGAAGCCGCGAGATGGGTCTTCCGCATAGATGCGGGCTTCGAACGCCCAGCCGTCGATGCCGATCTCGCTCTGCCGTTTCGGCAGCGCTTCGCCGGCGGCGGCGCGCAACTGCCACTCGACGAGATCGATACCGGTGATCGCCTCCGTCACCGGATGCTCCACCTGCAAACGGGTGTTCATCTCCATGAAATAGAACTGGTCCGGCCAGAGCCCGTCCGTCACGTCAGCGATGAATTCGACGGTGCCGGCGCCGACATAGCCGATCGCCTGCGCTGCCCGAACCGCAGCATCGCCCATAGCGCGCCGCACTTCCGCGGTCATGCCGGGGGCCGGCGCTTCCTCGATCACTTTCTGGTGGCGGCGCTGCAGCGAGCAGTCGCGCTCGAAGAGGTGCAGGATATTGCCGTGCCGGTCGCCGAAGACCTGGACTTCGATATGCCGGGGTTTCGTCAGGTATTTCTCGATCAGCACCGAACCATCGCCGAAGGCGGCTTCCGCCTCACGGCGCGCCGCCTCGAGCGCGGCCGGAAACTCGGTGGCGCTGTCGACGCGCCGCATGCCCTTGCCGCCGCCGCCGGCGCGCGCCTTGATCAGCACCGGATAGCCGACATTCACGGCTTCTTCCGCGAGGAAGTCGGCATCCTGCCGCTCGCCGTGGTAACCGGGAACGACCGGCACGCCGGACTGCTCCATCAGCGCCTTGGCGGCATCCTTCAGACCCATGGCGCGGATCGCCCGCGCGGATGGCCCGACGAAGGTGATCCCGGCCGCCTCGACGGCGTCGGCGAAATCGGCATTCTCCGAGAGGAAACCATATCCCGGGTGGATCGCATCCGCACCGACCGCGCGTGCGGCAGCGATGATGCGCTCGGCCGACAGATAGCTTTCGAGGGCCGGGGCTGAGCCGATGCGGATCGCTTCGTCGGCAAGTGCCACGTGCAGCGCGCCGACATCAGCATCGGAATAGACGGCGACCGTGCGAATGCCGAGGCGCTTGGCGGTACGCATCACCCGGCAGGCGATCTCACCGCGATTGGCAATCAGGAGTTTGGAAAACATCGGCATCCTCGGCCCCTATCGCGCAGCGATCACATCGATTTCGAGCAACCAGCCGGCATCGAAAATGCCGGCGATCGCCACGGTCATGGCGGGTGCGAGCGCGCCCAGATATTCCTGGCGGGCAGCACGGTTGGCCATGGTGTACTGGCGGTCGGCAAGCAGGACCGTCACCTTGACGATGTCGGACTTCGTCATACCCGCCGCCGTCAGCTGGGCGTCAATGTTCGCCCAGACCTGGCGCGCCTGCGCCTCGAAACCCTCCGGCAATGCGTCTTCGGCCGTCAGCGGCACCTGGCCGCTGACAAAGAGCAGGCGCTCGAAATCTTCAAGGCGCACGGCCTGCGAATAGCCGCCGCGCGGTTGAGGTGCATTCTTGGCGTTGATGTTCTCGCGCTTCATCAGCTCATCCCTACATCCTGAAGAGGCCGAAGCGCGTGTCTTCGATCGGCGCGTTGAGCGCTGCCGAAAGCGACAGGCCCAGCACATCGCGCGTCTTGCGCGGATCGACGACACCGTCGTCCCAAAGTCTTGCCGAGGCATAGAGCGGATGGCTCTGGCGCTCGAAGAGATCGAGGATCGGCTGGCGGAAACGCGCCTCCTCCTCTTCGCTCCAGGGCGTGCCCGCCCGCTTCAGCGCCTCGCTGCGCACCGTCGTCAACACACCGGCCGCCTGTTCGCCGCCCATGACAGAGATACGGCTGTTCGGCCAAGTCCAGAGGAAGCGCGGCGAAAAGGCGCGGCCGCACATGCCGTAATTGCCCGCGCCGAAGGAGCCGCCGACGAGCATGGTCACCTTCGGTACCCGCGCCGTCGCCACCGCCGTCACCAGCTTGGCGCCGTGCTTGGCTATGCCTTCCGTCTCGTACTTCCGCCCGACCATGAAGCCGGTGATGTTCTGCAGGAACACGAGCGGAATTTTGCGCTGGGCACAGAGCTCGACGAAATGCGCGCCCTTCAGTGCGGATTCGGAGAACAGCACGCCGTTGTTGGCGATGATGCCGACCGGAATGCCATGGACATGGGCGAAGCCGCAGACGAGCGTCGTACCGTAGCGCGCCTTGAACTCGTCGAAACGGGAGCCGTCGACGACGCGGGCGATGACCTCGCGGATATCGTAGGGCGTGCGCAGATCGGAAGGCACGATGCCGGCAATTTCGTGCGGATCGTAGAGCGGCGGTTCAGATGCCGTGAGTTCGACCGACAGCGGCTTGTGCCGGTTGAGCGCGGCGACAGCCCGACGCGCCAGCGCCAGCGCGTGGGCGTCGTCACGCGCCAAGTGATCGGCCACGCCGGAAAGGCGGGTATGCACATCGGCGCCGCCGAGATCCTCCGCCGAGACCACCTCGCCGGTCGCCGCCCTGACGAGCGGCGGGCCGGCGAGAAAGATCGTACCCTGGCCCTCGACGATGATCGTTTCGTCGGACATCGCCGGCACGTAGGCGCCGCCGGCTGTGCACGATCCCATCACCACAGCGATCTGTGGAATGCCGGCAGCCGACATGTTGGCCTGGTTGTAGAAGATCCGGCCGAAGTGATCCCTGTCCGGGAAAACCTCGTCCTGGTTCGGCAGATTGGCGCCGCCGGAGTCAACGAGATAGATGCAAGGCAGATGGTTTTCCGCGGCGATCTCCTGCGCGCGCAGGTGCTTCTTCACCGTCAGCGGATAGTAGGTACCGCCTTTGACCGTCGGATCGTTGCAGACGATCATGCATTCGCGGCCCGACACCCGGCCGATGCCGGTGATCAGTCCGGCCGCCGGCGCATCGCCATTGTACATGCCGTGCGCGGCCGTCATGCCGACTTCGAGGAACGGCGTTGCGGGATCGATGAGATTGGCCACCCGGTCGCGCGGCAGAAGCTTGCCTCGACTGACATGGCGCTCGCGCGCGGTTTCGCCGCCGCCGCCGGCCGCAAGCTTCACAGCCTCCTCGACCGTCACGATCGCCTCGGCCATGGCCGCCTGATTGGCCCTGAACGTTTCGGAGGACGGTGAGATGTGAGATTTCAGAACGGTCATGAGGTCCTCATAGGATCGAGTTCGGCCGCTTTCGTCTCATCCCGCTCTAGCTCGTCTCGGTGAACAGTTCCCGGCCGATCAGCATGCGGCGGATCTCGCTGGTGCCTGCACCGATCTCGTAGAGCTTGGCGTCGCGCAGCAGACGACCCGCCGGGTAGTCGTTGGTATAACCGTTGCCGCCCAGCGCCTGGATCGCCTCGAGCGCGAGCGCCGTCGCCTTCTCGGCCGCGTAGAGGATGCAACCCGCCGCATCCTTGCGCGTCGTCTCGCCACGATCGCAGGCGGCTGCCACCGCATAGACATAGGCGCGTGCCGCATTTGCCGTCACATACATGTCCGCGAGCTTGCCCTGCATCAGCTGGAATTCGCCGATCGCCTGGCCGAACTGCTTGCGCTCATGCAGATAGGGGACGACGACATCAAGGCAAGCGGCCATGATACCGAGGGGACCGGCCGACAGCACCACGCGCTCGTAGTCGAGCCCGGACATCAAAACCCGGACGCCGCCGCCGATGGTGCCGAGCACGTTTTCCTCGGGCACCTCGCAGTCTTTAAAGATCAGCTCGCAGGTGTTGGAACCGCGCATGCCGAGCTTGTCGAGCTTCTGGCCGGTGGAAAATCCGGCATAGCCTTTTTCGACCAGGAATGCGGTGATGCCGCGCGGACCGGCCGCCGGATCGGTCTTGGCATAGACGACGAGCACGTCGGCGTCGGGGCCATTGGTGATCCACATCTTGTTGCCGTTGAGCACATAGCGGTCACCGCGCTTGTCGGCCCTCAGCGTCATCGAGACGACGTCCGAGCCGGCGCCGGGCTCCGACATCGCAAGCGCGCCGACAAATTCGCCGGAGATCAGCTTCGGCAGGTAACGCGCCTTCTGGTCGTCATTGCCGTTGCGGTTGATCTGGTTGACGCAAAGATTGGAGTGGGCGCCGTAGCTGAGGCCGACCGAGGCCGACGCGCGGCTGATCTCCTCCATCGCCACACAATGGGCGAGATAGCCCATGCCGGCACCGCCATGCTCCTCGCCAGCGGTGATGCCGAGCAGGCCGAGTTCGCCCATCTCGCGCCAGAGCTGCATCGGAAACGCGTTGTTGCGATCGGTTTCATCCGCCAATGGCGCGATGCGGTCCATTGCGAAGCGCCGCACGCTCTCGCGCAATGCGTCGATGTCCTCGCCAAGTGCGAAGCTCAATCCGCCCTGAAACATGTTTATCCTCCCATCGTGCCTGCCGCGCGGTCTCCTCCCACAGCGGCCGTACGATAACGCTCCATCCTCTACGCGGATCGCGGCGAATGCAATGATATCAACGCCGCGACATGGTCGGACGATAGCACCGCGTTCCGCTAATTTCCTTCCAAAGAGGGGCGAAGCCAAGCACGATATGAAAATCCGGAGGCGCCCACCGATTGCATCCTGTGCGTGAGGCGGTCACCGGGCGCTCGCGCGCCACGTCCGTTTTGGATCGTACCACGCTCAGGTGCCCCCCCAATTCGCAAGTCCCACAAGCTGAGCGAGCACCTCATTGATCACGGCCTGCGTCGGAGGCTCGATGTCCACGGTTACGGTCAAAGGCTCGCCGACAGGGTCTTCTAGCGTCGCGAGCTGCGTGTCGAGCAGAGAGGCGGGCATGAAATGTCCCGTTCGGCGCTGCATCCGCCCGACAAGAACATCGCGATCGCCGTGGAGATAGACAAAAGCAATGGACCTGCCGGCGCTCTCGCGCAGCAGATCGCGATAACTGCGCTTCAGCGCCGAGCAGGAGACGACTACCGGCGCATCACTCGACGCGAGCTGTCGGCCGATCTCCTTCAGCCACGGCCAGCGGTCCGCATCGGCGAGCGGAATACCCGCCGACATCTTGCGGATGTTTTCCTCCGGATGCAGCGCATCACCCTCGACGAAGCGGTAACCGCAGGCAGCTGCGATAGCCTCACCGACCGAGGTCTTGCCGGTACCGGATACACCCATCACCACGATGGAACCGGGAAATGCCAGGCGGACAACAGCCTCGGACGCGTGATCGTTCGACATGGCCTTGCTCCTTGCATCTGCCGCGCTCGCTCTCCCTGATACCGTCGCGGCACCGGGTGAACAAGGCGGCTCATGCAAGTCTCAGACGATGTCTCAAACTGCAGCACGGGGGCGGGCGACGTCGTTGACGCCCTCGCCATCCGGTGCCTGGCCGTAGCTCATGCGACGCATCTGGGCGATGACCCGCTCCATCTCGTCATCGGGAAGGACCGGCGGCTCGCCGAGCGTCAACGCCTGGACATACATGCGCGATAGAGTCTCGATCTCGATGGCCAGCCACAGGGCGGATTCGAGCGTTTTGCCGAGTGAGATCTGGCCGTGCTGGCCAAGCAGGCAGGCAACGCGGTCCTTGAGCGCCACCAGCGCGTTGTCGGAGAGCGCCTGGGTGCCGAAGGTCGCATATTCGGCACAGCGGATCGTCGTGCCACCGGCAATGCCGGTCATGTAGTGGAAACTGGGAATGGTCTTGTGATGGCAGGCAAGCGTCGTCGCATAGACCGAATGGCAATGCAGCACGACGTTGATATCCGTGCGTTCCCTCAGGATATCACGGTGGAAGCGCCATTCCGACGAAGGACGAAGGCCAACATAGGTGCCGTCGAAATCCATCTCGACAAGATCTTCGGGCTGCATCGTCTCATAGGGCAGCGACGAGGGCGTGATCAGGAAACCCGTATCGGTGCGCAGCGAAATGTTGCCCGCAGTGCCCTGGTTGATGCCGCTCGAATTCATCCGCCGGCAGATGTCCACCATCTCGCGGCGGAACGACAGCGTGTCTGTCTTGGTCATCGATATGTCCTTTCGAAGTCGCGAGTGAAACTGTTGTTGTGCCCGGTGCGCGCCCGGGCCCGCCATTGCGACGCATAGACGGCGACAGCTGGCGAAAGATGCGAAACGTCGCCCGGATCGGCGAGCGAGAGCGGAGCCGGACGCTGGCGCTGGCCTTCGCTTGCAAGCAGTGCGGCGCCGGAGGCCACGCCGTAGGCATCGAGATTGAAGCGCACCCGCCGGTTTGGCATGAGCGCCGCAACGAGGCGGGCATAGAGGGGATCGCGCAGGAAGCTTCCGTCGAGCACGACCAGCGGCCCCGGCCCCAACGCCTCGACGCATTCCGTGGTCAGCAGGGAACAGTAAAGCAGCGCCAGCGCCTTGCGCTCGACCGGCGTCTCCGGCGGTGGCCCGTTGATGCGGCCGCGGCCGGCGCTTCCCGGAAAGAGACCGTCGTCGTCGCCGAAGGACGGCAGCGCCATGGTACGTCTGGCAATCAGGCCGAGCACGACATCGTCGGGCACCGGGGCCGCTGGAGGTGCGCTGCCCGCCACGTGCGAAAACTCGCGCCCGCCCATGGTGAGCACGCCGCCGAGCGGTTTGCCGAAGACGTCGCTGTTCAGCGTCATGCCGCGGTGCTCGTCGAGCCGGTCGAGGGCCGTGCGGCCGCAAAAGCCGACGATCCAGGTCCCGGTCGAAACGACGATGAAATCGGTCAAGCCGGCCGCGTGATAACGATAGTGATTGAGACTGCTGTCGTGGCCGCCCGCCAGCACCCGCAGTCCGTCCCGCAGCCCGTGGCGGCGGGCAAGCTCCGGACGCACAGGGCCGAGGACCTGCCAGGCGTCGGCGAAATCCGGCATCAACCGCTGCCAGCTGCGAGTGGTAACAATGGGCGCAAAGCGGCGTTCGGCAACGTTCCAGAGATGCGACTGTGCGCCGAGGAAGCTCGCCTCGGATACCGCAACGCCCGACAGGCGCCACGCCCAATACTGCGGCAGGCCCAGATACCAGCACGCAGCATCGACAGCACCCGGCGCGTGCTCCTGCATCCAAAAGAGCTGGCGCGCCTGATGGGTGGCGCTGTGCATCATCGCGCTGCCGCGGTCGAAGAAGGAACCGGCAAGCGGCGCGTAGCCTTGCCGGATCGCCTCCGGCAAGGGCTGCTCGTAATCGATCATCGGCAGGGCGGCACCAGCCGTCGCATCGGGGTCATCGCCGACGAGGACGCCGCCAGAGCCATGACCGGCGGCGACGAAGGTTTGCAGCGGATGACGGCTGGCAAGCGCTTCAAGGTTAGAGAAGATCCATTCGGAGAGGCTTGCGAGATCGTGATGTCGCCAGGGCGGACCGGGCAGCACCGGGTTGGCCACACTCAGCGTTTCCAGGACGACGCCATCGACCGTGACCGCGTTCAGCTTCACATTGGTCTTGCCGACATCGAGCACGGCCACCGCACCGGCTTCCTCGTCTGCCGCGACTGACATGCTGCGACCCTCCCGTCCTAACCCAAACGCACGCGGAGGCGCTTTAGATCAAACCGTATTGTTTGGCCTTGTTGCGCAGGAACGGCAGGCCGTTGCCCATGACCTCTTCCTCGTCCTTTGCGACAGGACGCCAGACGGCGAGGCCATAGGCCACCTCCGGCGGCATGTTGATGAAGCTCTCCATCGCGAGGCCGCCCTTGAAGCCGATGGCGGCAAGCGTCGCGAAGATCTCGTCCCAGGCGCAATTGCCGTAGCCGGGCGTGCCGCGATCGCTCTCGGAGAGATGGATGTATTTGATAAAATCGCGCGCATCGAGAATGCCGGTGCCGATGCCCTTCTCCTCGATGTTCATGTGATAGGTGTCGAGGTGGACGAAGACGTTATCGGCGCCGACCCGCTTGATCATGTCGACTGCCTGCCAGCCGGTGTTGATCAGGTGGTTCTCGTACCGGTTGACCGCCTCGACGCCGAGCTCGATGCCGCGCGTCTTCGCATGCTTGGCGGCTACCGTCAGTACGCGAGCGATGTTGTCGTATTCGGCCTCAGTCGGCGGCACGCCGGTACGCTCGCCGATGCCGCCATAGATGACGCCTGACAGCGCCTCGCCGCCAAGATCGGCCGTCTTGTCGATCGCCACCTTCAGGTGCTCGATCGCCGCATCGGGGCGGACGGATGCCCAGGCGTGCTCGGGCAGACCAAGCGAGCAGACGGCGCGCAGCTTGTTCTTCACCAAGAGTGCCTTGGTGTGGGCGGTGTCGACCACCGGCGGATTGAGCATCGGGATCTCGATGAAATCGACGCCGTATTTCACCGCCGCGGCGACGGCGCGCTCGGCACCGGGACGATCCCAATTCATGGTCCACATGCTCGTATGGACGCCAAAACCCTGCATGGTCACGTTTCCTTTCTGACAAATGAAATCTTGAACTTGGTGGCCACGAAGCGCAGCACCATGACGCCGGCAAGCAGCAGCCCCCAGACGGCGGTCGCCAGATGCTGGTTGGCACCGATGAGGTTGAGGCCGGAGGAAAGAAGCTGGAGCACAACCAGCGCGACGAAGACGGGAATGACCCGGCCAAAGCCGCCGAACGGATTGACGCCACCGAGGAAGCAGGCAAGCACGGTGATCAGCAGGTAGCTTTCGCCGTGGCCGATACGCACGGAGTTGAAGCGCGCCAGCATGATGATGCCGGCGATCGCACACATGGCGCCCGAGAGCGCATAGACGAGCACGATCACCTTGCGCGTGTTGATGCCGGAATAGCGTGTCGCCTCGAGGTTGGAACCGATCATGTAGGTGTTGAATCCGAGCTTGGTGCGGGAAAGCAGCACGTGCCAGGCGAGCACGCAGACGATGAAGGCGATGAGCGGGATCGGCAGCCCGAGGAACGAGCCATGGCCAAGCGGGCCGAGGAAGGCTGGAAAGCCGGAGACATCGCCGCCGCGCGTCAGGAACTCGCCGAGGCCGCGCAGGAAGATCATCATCGACAGCGAAACAAGGATCGGGTGAGCGCGCGTAAAGGCGATCACCAACCCCATGACGACGCCGCTCACTGCCCCGACGAGGATCGCCAGAACCGAACCGAGCAGGAAGGCGCCGAGACCCGCATCCACCCCGCCATTCGCTTGCAGGACCCAGGCGAGCGTCAGCCCGGCGATGTTGGCGGTAAACGTGATCGCAAGATTGAGGCCGCCAGTCAGGATCGGCAGCAGCATGGCGAGCGTCAGAAGCCCAAGTTCGGGAAGCTGGAAGGCGACTGAGCCGAAGGTGGCGGCACTGAGGAACTGCGGCGAGGCAATGCCGAAGACCAGCATGACGGCGAGGAAAGCCAGTCCTGGTCCCGCCATTTCCGGCCCAAGCAGGTTCTTTATGCGATCGACAACCGCGCTCATCGTCCGGTCCCCTTCTGGGTGAGGAAGGGCAACAGCCGTTCGATGCTGGTGTTGGAGAGCGTGATCGCGACCAGGATGATGGCGCCGATGATCATCTTGAAGGCGAAAGGCGAGACGCCCATCAGGTTGAGGCCGTTCTGCGTGATCGAGATCAGGAGCACGCCGAGCACGCAGCCGAGTACCGAGCCCTTGCCGCCGCCAAGGCGAGCGCCTCCAAGGACGACTGCCGCGAGCACATCGAGTTCGCGACCATAGAGTGCATTCGGTACCACCTCCTGCGCGTAGTGAGCCTGGATGAGGCCGCCGATGCCGGCCATCAGGCCAAGCCAGCCGAAGGCGATGAACTGCATGGCGCCGATGTTGATGCCGAAGCGGCGGGCGCCTTCTGGATTGTCGCCGAAGGCGTAGAGTTGGCGGCCGGTGGTGGTGCGGGTGATCAGTACCCAGGTGGCAATGACGCAGATCGCCATCACCAGCACCGGCAGGGTGATCTCGATCCAGGTTCCATCAGGCATCTCGCGTTCGAACAGGACGACGCGGTCCGTCAGCCAGTCCGGCAGGTCATAGATCGACACGCCTTTGGTGAAGAACATCAACAGGCCGAAATAGATGTTGAAGGTGGAGATCGTCGCCACGATCGAGATCACCCGGAAGCGGTGGATCAGGAAGGCGTTGACGGCACCAAGCAGGACGCCGATCGACCCGGCGATCAACAGCCCCGAGACCCAGCCGCCGCCACCGATCCAGCCGAGCGCGATCGCCGTACCGTACTGCACCACGGACGCTGCGACGGCGAAGGAAATATCGATGCCGCCGGCAATCAGCACCACGAGCAGCCCGACGGCGAAGATGATGTTGACCGAGCTGATGTTGAGCAGGTCGAAGGCGTTGCCGAGCGAGAAGAAGTTGGCCGTCGTGACCGATAGAACGGCGCAGATCGCGATGATGACGCCCAGTAAGGACACTTCGGTCGCATGGGTACGGACGAAGCTAGGCATAGACAGCTCCTTCGATATCACCGAGCGAAGATGTGCGCGGATCATAGCTGCCGACGATGCGGCCCTGCGCCATGTGCAGAACGCGGTCGGCGTTGAAATAGACCTCAGGCACCTCGTCGGAGATCAGGATGATCGCGAGCCCGCTCTCAGCCAATCGGGCGACGATGTCGAAGATGCCGGCGCGCGCGCCAACGTCGACGCCGACGGTCGGAGCGTCGAGGATCAAAAGCTTCGGATCGGTTGCCAGCCACTTGGCGATTGCCACACGCTGCTGGTTGCCACCGGAAAGGGTCGAGATCGCATCCTGCTGGAGGCCGATCTTGACGCCGAGATCGGCGATCCAGCGGCCGACAAGGCTGCGCTTGCGCTCTTCCGAGAGCAGGCCGCCGGAGAGGACCTTATCGAGCGAGCTGATGACGAGATTGTCGGCGATCGGCTGCGGCTGAATGAGACCGAGCGAGAGCCGGTCCTCCGAGAGATAGGCGACGCCCGCCTCGATCGCGTCGCGGTTCGAGGAGAAGCGGATCGGCTTGCCCTCGATCGAAATCGAACCCGATGCAGGCTTCAGCATACCGAAGAGCGTCAGCGCCAGTTCCGTGCGCCCGGAACCAAGCAGCCCGGTAATCCCGAGTGTCTCGCCACGGCGCACGGTCAGCGAGATATCTTCGAACTGGCCAGGGCGCGACAGTCCCTTCACATCGAGCACGGCCGGCTGCCCATCGCGCGACTTCGCACGCACCTGCTGGTCGAAGGTCTTGCCGGTCATCAGCTCGGTGATGCGCGATTGGGTCATGCTGGCGGCGGGGTAGACGCCGACCAGTGCGCCATCGCGCAGCACCGTAATCCGGCTTGAGATCTCCAGCACTTCGGCAAGCCGATGGCTGACGAAGACGACGGCGACGCCGGAGGCGGAAAGACCGCGAACGATATCGAGCAGGTGATCGGTTTCCGATTGGGTCAGCGATGCGGTCGGCTCGTCCATGAAGACGAGCTTCGCTTCGCCGACGAGAGCCCGGGCGATCGCCACGATCTGGCGCTGGGCGATTGCGTATTCCTTGAGTGGCAGATCGACGTCGAGCGTCACGCCGAGGCGGGCGAGCGCATCCTTCGCGATCTGGCGCATGCGGCCGTAGTCGACAAGCTTCGGCCAGCGACCGAGCACCGTCTGGAAGGCGATATTCTCGGCAACGCTCATCTCCGGGAAGAGCGCCAGATCCTGCCAGATCACCTGGATGCCGCGGTCCTGCGCCGTCACCGGCGACATGTGGGAGTAGGTTTCGCCATCGAACTCGATCGAAGCGCCATCGGCGGGGCGATAGACGCCGGTGATGATCTTGATCAGCGTGCTCTTGCCGCAGCCGTTTTCGCCGGCAAGGCAATGAACTTCGCCCGGGCGCACGTCGAAGCTCACATTCTTGAGCGCTCGGACGCCACCGAAAGTCATGTTGATGTCGCGCAGGGACAAAAGCGGCCTTTCGCCTCCTCCCGCGGTCGCAAGCTGGTGCATGTGTCTGTGCCCGTAAATCACGTTAAGTTGGAGCGGGATGCGGGCGGAAAACCGCAAACACGTTTCCTCAGCCCGCTCCTGTACCGTTGAAGGGACTTGCCAGGCCGGCCGGAGCCGGCCCAGCAGCCGGGAGAACCCTTAAACTTTGGACCTCAGAGGCCCATGGCCGCGAGATCCGCGACCGTCTCCTTGTTGATCGGCACCAGTTGGTCGACGATGATATTGCGGTTCTCGAAGTCGGGCTTGACCTTGCCGAGACCTTCGATCTCGTCGCCGTCCTTGACCTCCTCGCCCTTCATCAACTTGTCGGCAAGGGTGACGAAAACTTCGCCCGCCTGCTTCGGATTCCACATGAAGCCGCCTGAAATCGCGTCGGACTTCACCAGCTTCTGGCCCTGGCCGGGTGAGAAGGGACCGAGCACGAAGATCTCGCCGACCTTGCGGCGTTCTTCGACGGCGCGGCCAGCGCCGATCGGACCCTGGCTGCCGAAGGCGAGGAAGCCTTTCAGGTTTGGATGGGCGGAGATCAGGTCGAGTGCGGTCGACCGGCTCTTATCGACGTCTTCAGCAACGCCGTAGCGGTCGCCGACCAGCATCATCTCCGGATAGTTCTTCTTGATGTAGGCGATCGCCGCATCGGCCCAGGCATTGTGCAACGGCACGGTCAGCGAGCCGACGAAGACGGCATATTCGCCCTTGCCGCCCATCTTCTCGGCAAGCAGCTTGCCATGCGCCTCACCGAAGCCGGTCGAGGATGCCAGCTCGAAGTCCCAGTCGGCACCCTTCTGGCTCGGCGATTCATGGGTGATGACGATGATGCCTTTTTCCTTGGCCTTAGTGAGCACCGGCTCGAGCACCTTGGCATCGTTCGGCACCACGCCGATCACCTTCACGCCTTGTGCAATGAGGTCTTCGATGGCGCGCACCTGCAGCGCCGGGTCGGCGCTGGTCGGGCCGACCATGAAGGCGTCGATGCCGAGCTTCTGGCCGCGCTCCTTGATGCCCGCTTCCATGGCGTTGAACCAGGGGATACCACCGATCTTGACTACGACGCCGACCTTGCCGGCATCTTGAGCAAAGGCAGCCGCAGAGCTGGCAAGCGCCATCGATGTCGCCAGGGCGGCGACGAGAATATTCCTGATCATGTCTCTCCTCCACTCGTTCCCAAGAAGGAACGCGCCCGGTCGCCATCTAAGCGCCGGCCTCCAGTTTCAAACCATCACTGGCGAAGTGCTTCCTCGCCTCCCTGACAGCCGCCTCCTCAGACGGCACCAACAAATTGCACAATCGATATTTCTTGTTTGCACAATCGATGGTGCAAGAACTATTGTGCAGACTTAATCTTTCGTCAAGGGGAAATCGGCACTAAAACGATCAAGGGAGAAAACGATGACCAGCAGCAGCAAAAAGAAAGCGACGATCTACGACCTGTCGGTGTTGTCGGGGAGTTCACCCTCAACCGTAAGTGCAGTCCTGAACGGCACCTGGCAGAAGCGCCGGATCAAGGAAAGCACGGCGGAACTGATCCGCAACCTCGCTGAAACGCATCAGTATACGGCCAACCGCCAGGCGCGTGGTTTGCGCAGCTCGCGCTCGGGCCTGATCGGCCTGCTCTTACCGATCCACGACAACCGCTATTTCTCGTCGATGGCGCAAACCTTCGAGGCGCATGTCAGAAGCAAGGGACAGTGCCCAATCGTCGTCAGCGCCAGCCGCGATCCGAAGGAGGAGCGCAAGACCGCGGAGACGCTGATCTCCTATTCGATCGATGAACTCTTCATCTGTGGCGCCACGGATCCCGATGGCGTGCACGAGGTCTGCGAGGCGGCCGGCCTCAAGCACATCAACATCGACCTGCCCGGCACCAAGGTTCCTTCGGTCATCAGCGACAACTACGAGGGCGGACGGATGCTGACGGAGGCGATCATCCGTCACTTCCAAGCAACGGGCCCGCTGGAACCGCATGAACTCTACCTCTTCGGCGGCCGCAACGACCATGCCAGCCGAGAGCGTATTCGCGGGTTCCGCGCCGTCAAAAACGAACTGCTCGGCGCCGATCCGGACGAATGCATCCAGCCGACCGGTTATGCGCCGAACAATGCCAGGCTTGCCTTCGAGGCCTTCTACGAAAAGCACGGCAAACTGCCGCGCGGCCTCTTCGTCAACTCGTCGATCAACTTCGAAGGCCTGCTGCGCTTCATGGCAGGACATCCGCACGAGAACTTCGCCGACCTCGTCGTGGGCTGCTACGATTACGATCCCTTCGCATCCTTCCTGCCCTTCCCCGTCATCATGATCCGCCAGGACGTCGAGGGCATGATCACCAAAGCCTTCGACGTCATCGAGGAGGCCCGGCCCCAGCCGCGGATCCACCTCATCCAGCCCGAACTGGTGCAGCCGCGAACGGCGCTGACCGGCCCGCTCGATGCACTAAAGGACATCGAATAGGCCGCCCGACCAGTGCTTTCTCAGCCAACAGCACTTCTAAACAACAAAATCATCTGTACAGGCCACTAAATTCCACGTATTAATTGGCAATGGATGCGATTGACAGAAAAATCATCGAAATTCTCGCTGAAGATGCGAGGCGGTCGCTGACTGACATCGGCGCTGCGGTGGAGCTTTCGCCCTCCGCCGTCAACGAGCGCATTCGTCGGCTCGTCGCCAATGGCGTGATCCGAAACTTCACGCTGGAAGTCGACCATCGCGCGCTTGGCCTCGACGTGCTTGCCTTCGTCTGGGTCGGCCTGGCGCCCGATGCGGACGAGGCGGCGTTCCGCGCCTTCATGGCCGATCATCCGGCCGTGGCCGAATGCCATCACGTCACTGGCGCCTGGTCCTATTGCGTCAAGGTCCGGATGCCGTCGCTCGGCGATCTTGAGCCGTTCCTTGCCGAACTGAAGCGCCAGCGGTTCCTGGCGCGAAGCGAAACGGTGATCGCGCTGTCGACCGTGCGGGAAAGCCTGGCAACGACTGCATCGCGCGCCTGAACGGACGCGTAAAGACTGCTGAAACATTTTTGAACTGCCGCACATGTTCCATCCTTGATCTGGATGGATTGAGCCATGCCGCGGCCGGAGCCCTATGCCCATGTCTACATTGTTGTTTGGAAAAAGCCTCCTGGTCGGTCTCGCGGTCGCGGCCCCACTCGGCCCCATCGGAGCGCTCTGCATCAACCGTACGCTGGAGCGCGGCTTCTGGGCGGGCGTCGCCGGTGGGCTGGGAACAGCCGCCGCCGATGCCACCTATGCAGCGCTTGCCGCGATCGGTTTCGCCGCCTTTGCGGCGGTGCTTTCCATGATCGCAACACCGCTCGGCCTCGCCGGCGGACTGTTCATGATCTGGCTCGGCTGGAGCGGATTGCGGCCGAAACCGGTGACGGCCGCGGCCGACGTCGGCGGACGCGATCTGGTCCGCACGACCATCGCCACCTTTTTCCTGACGATGACCAGCCCGGCGACAATCCTCTCCTTCGCTGCGATCTTTGCCGGCCTCGGCCTTGCCGAAGCAGGCGATGCGTTGAGCGCCGCCATCGTCGTCGTGGGCGTCTTCCTAGGCTCGCTCGGCTGGTGGTTCTTCTTGAGCGGCGGGGTGGCGATTGCCCGAACACGGCTGCCGGACAGCTTCGTCGCCTGGGTGTCGCGCCTCTCCGGCCTGGTCCTAATTTCCTTTGGGATCATCGCCATCGCCGCCGCCGCCGAGGGGTTGGTCTAGAACAATTGGCGCAGCCTACCCGGCGCGCCAACGACTTGCAGCCTGGCCGTTTCTCATCAAGTCGCGGGCTTCACGGCCTCCACGTGCCACCACTTGGGCCGTGCGGAACGGTAGCTGTGAACGGCCGGGATCAAGTCGGCGGAATTCGTCTTGTCGAAGATGCCGAGTAGTAAGGCAACGACCGGTGCATCGTCGATCGCCCCAATGCTGCTGCCACAGGCCGGGCAGAAGGCGCGGCTGGAATAGTCGGACGAGCGGTAGACCGAAGGGGTACCGCCCGGACCGGTCCACGCAATCACGTCCTTGTCGAATTCGACCCACGCCAACGTCAGCGCGTCCGAATGGCGCTGGCACGTCATGCATGAACACGTGTGCGGCTTGCGGGGCGCTCCTTTGGCCTCGAAACGGATCGCTCCGCAGAGGCAGCCTCCGGTGAAAAGCGGTTTTTTCTTCCCAGAGGCAACGGTCGACATAGGCCAATCTCCAGCCGTGATTCGACTTACGCCACCGTACGTTGTGTCAACCGCTAAAGAAAAGCCGAGGGTCGCGGGCGAAATGCGCCCGGTTCAATAGAACCAGGCGCCGATGTCGCGAAACGCCCGCTTGCTCTGGTCGCGTCGGTTGCCCTCGGGCGCAGCCTTGCCGTCGGCAACGGGAAGACGGAAACCGAAGGGCTCGGACGGCACCCCACCACGATCGCACCAATAGGCATCGAGATCAGCCATCATCATCTTCCGTCGCTTGCGGCGACGGCGATTGATCACATGCCTTTCGTTCGAAACCGCATGGATTGAGGCCGTGTGGCCTTCCGCCACCAGCCCCTGGAGGACGAGCAGTGCCGCATCCTTGGGGCGCAGACCGCCAAGATCGCGTGTTGCCGTTATCAGCGCTCGTTTCGCGTCTTCGCCCTTCGGCCCCTGCATGCCGCCCATCGCAAGGCTGTATGTATCGTCGTTACAGCGGACGAAGACGAAACCGACCGTGCAAAGCGTGTATTCGTCACTCTGACGACGAAGCCGGATTGCGAAGGCGCCTTCGTGGCGGGCACCGCAATGATCCGCCAATTGCAGCTGAATGCGATAGTTTTCGCTGCGACCGGAGACCGTTCCCATCTCCAGCGTGCCACCGCGCCAGAGCGCCATCAGCGAGCGGCGCGAGAGGACTTCGCTTGCAACGTCGAAATGATTGAGCATCAATTCGAGCCGCTCTGGCGAGGATGCACCGTGCAGGAAGAAGGTCGGGATCGACTTGCGCACGAGATCGTCGTGCGGCAGCCCCAGACGATAGCGTTCGCCGAACTCGCCGAGAAAGGCGATCCAGCGCGCCGTAAGCAAGGGGTGGCGCACAAATCGCATCGAAAAGACGACGGCGCGTTTCAGGCTCACCCGGAGGCCGAGCTTCAGGACGTGACCCAGGATCGATACCTTGGCTTGCGACCGATCTCTGACGACCGGCCCAGAAACCGAGCGTCCGGAAGACGATAGCGGCTCACCGCCAAACGTTGTACTATCCTGAGATGACAACCGTAGATCGACGCTGTATTCCTGCCTGATTTCCAGGGACATGGTGCAATCCTTGAGAGCAAACTCTGCCGGCCGGATTATTCGGCCAGCCTCGGTTTGCCCGTGGACTGTCAAGGATTTGCGGAGAAGTGGTCGGCAATTGAGCGCGGTACCTGCGGGCCGGGCGCGACGTCCGGAGGAGCTGACGCCCTCCGCGCTCGGCGCCAGGAAGCGGCACTGCCGGCGCCGGGCCTTAGGCTGGGATGGCGCGCGGCAGGACGATCGTGATCACGGCGCCACCGCCGGCGCGGGACGCGAATTCCAGCCGCCCGCCATGCGCCTTGGCGATCGCCTGCACCACGGAGAGACCGAGACCGGTGCCTCCCGTTGCCCGCGACCGCGAGGCATCGCCGCGCCAGAAAAGATCGATCGAATGGGTCGAGACATCGTCCGGCAGTCCTGGACCGCGATCCAGCAACCGGATGAAGGCCTCGTCAGCGCCGCGTCGGCCCGTCTCGCACCGCAATACCCCGCCACTGGCTGCGTAACGCGTGGCGTTCTCGATCAGCGCCAGCAGAGCCTGGCGCAGGCGTTGCGAATCTCCCGAGACCCGGACCGGTTCCAGCGCCGTCTCGACCGACATTCCGGCGGAGCCCAGCAAGGTGCAGGACGCGCCGAGAACCTGGGAGGCCTCGGCAGCGAGATCGACCGATTGACACTGGGTGACCAGCTTCTGGCCGGCGGCGAGCGAAAGGGTGCGCAAGTCCTCGACCAGGGCGGAAAGCCCCTCCACCTGGAGCAAGAGTTGCTGGATCCTCTCCTGTTCGAGAGGAAAGACGCCGTCGGCCATGCCCTGAAGGTTGCCCTGAAGGATCGTCAGCGGCGTGCGCAACTCGTGGGCGACCGCCATCGTGTTGAAACGCAGTCGGCTTTCCATGTTTTCGAGCTCGGCCGCCAGTTCGTCGAAGGTCTTCACGAGCGTTGCCACCTCCTTGGCACCCTTGCGGATCGATCCGACGCGCACGGCGAAATCGCCCGCCCTGAGATTCTGCGTCGCCTGGGCGAGCACCTCGAGCGGCCGGCTGATCTTGCGCGCCAGCCAGTAGCCGACGAGACCGCAAAAGGTCACCGCGGTCGCCCCGAAGCCGAGGATGATTTTGTCCACCTCCCAGTTTGCCCACTCCTCGAGTTCGGGCATGGTCGAAAGCAGTTTCTGCAGCGATTCCTGGCTCGGCAGCTTGCCGGAATTGAAATCGGTATAGGCCTGAGCCGCTTCCGGCGGCATCCGCTCCAAGAGCCGCGCCTCCAGCCGCGGCTCCATGTAGTCGACGCCGGCATAGATGATGAACACGCTGATGATGAGCAGGACGATCGTCACCAGGGCCGTGAGAATGCCGAGGGGCAAGCGCGAGAGGCTGATCTTCATCTTGGCTCCACGAAGCGATAGCCGACACCGCGAACGGCACTGAAAAGACCGCTGGCGCCCAGATCCTCGAGCTTGCGCCTGAGATTGGCGATATGGGTATCGACCGTTCGGGCCAGCGCATCGCTGTCCGGCAGGCAGGCGTCGAGGATATCGGCGCGCTCGAAGGCATGCGTCGGGCGGCGGATCATGTGGGCGAGGATGCGGAATTCGCTGAGCGTCAGCGGCAGCGAGTGGCGGCGGCCGCTCTTCTCGACGAAGGCGACATGGGCATCGAGATCGACTTCCACGTTCTCGAAGCGGAGCACCGTCGCGCCGGCGCCGTTGCGGGTGCGCCGGAGCACCGCGTTGACGCGCGCCACCACCTCCTGGGGGTTGAACGGCTTGACCACATAGTCGTCGGCGCCGAGCCGCAGGCCGGTCAGCCGGTCGAGATCCTCGGCCAGCGCCGTGACCATGATGACCGGTGTATTGCCCTCACGTCGAAGCCGGGCGAGGACTTCGAAGCCGTCGAGCTTCGGCATGCGCACGTCGAGCAATACCAGGTCGGGCGACAGCACCGCATGATGCGTCAGCGCCGTCTCGCCATCGGCGGCACGTACCGTCCGGAAACCATCGCGCACCAGATAGGCGTCGAGTATCTGCGCGATCTCCGGCTCGTCCTCCGCCAAAAGGATGAGACCCTTGTCGACCATAAAGCAACTCCCTGGCCCGATGTTGTGATCAGCAGCTTATGGGCTGAATAGATTCGAGTTGCAATTCGCCCGCACAGCACTGCCGCCCTTTACCTGGCCTTCCGGATAGAGCCCCCGACAAATCTCCGCTGTTTCTTGACAATCGGCACCGAGGCGTCCGGCACACTGATAGGTGGCGCCGCCCGCCATCAACCAAAAGGTGTAGTCAAAAACCGCCCGGCTCTGCGCGTCAAGCTCTCCCTGATCCTCCACTTAGCCTTGACAAAGCAGAGCAAATGTCCGGCCCGCACACACCGACAATCTGCGAGCGACCGGCATGCCCAGCCTCTTTCCCTCCACAGTAGTATCTTCAAACAGCATCCGATGGTTGCGCGCGAGCCCACGTCAATGGACTGGGCAAGCCCGTGCCCGCGTTAACGATCAGCCCATCGCCGTTGCTGGCGCGCTGACCATTTGCGCGGCTTTTGTCTTTATGGCCTTTCCCGGTATCGATCTCGTCGTTTCGCGCTGGGCGGCGTCCGCGGCAGGTGATTTCCCGCTTTCCCGAGAGCCCGCGCTCAGGGCACTTCGCGACTTCAATCGCGTCCTGTCCTTCTGCATTCTGCCCTGCGTCCTGGCGCTGTTAATCATGCAGGCGATTGCACCGCGCCGCCGATTACTGCGGCCGCACAAGGCACTGTTCTTTCTCACCTACTACGCCATGGGCCCCGGGCTGCTCATCCAGGCCCTGAAGCGGCTGATCGGCCGCGCCCGCCCCTACGACATCACGGATTTCGGTGGCACCCTGCCGTTCACGCCCGCCTGGCAAGTCTCAAGCGCCTGTTCGCGCAGCTGTTCCTTCGCGTCCGGCGAATCCGCAACGGCGATTGCCCTCATAGCACTCGCGCTGCTTCTGCCCCTTCAGTGGCGACGCCTGGCGATCATCGCGCTCATCCCGCTGATCCTCGCCTTCTCGCTCAACCGGATCGTGTTTGGTGCTCACTTCCTCTCCGACGTCGTGCTCGCCTGGCTGTTGATGCTGTGGCTGATGACGTGGCTCTGGGCGGTCTTCGCCGACAATGGCGAACGCATCGATGCCGCCTTCCAACGGCTCGGGCGGCGGCGAAATCCGTAGACCCGCAGCCGACGCTCTACATCCGTTTCAGCTCGGAAAGACCAGCTCGACGGTCGTTCCCCTCCCCGGTTGGGAGAGGATACGGGCGTCGCCCCCGCTTTGCCGGACGAAGCCATAGACGACGGCGAGCCCGAGACCGGCACCGCCCTCCTCGTCGCGCGTGGTGAAATACGGCTCGAACGCCTTGTCCACGGCCTCCGGAGACATGCCGATCCCCTCATCGGCGACGGCGACGACGACATCGGCGTCAATGCTGGCAGCACGGATCAGGATCGTCCCGCCCTGAGGCATCGCGGCGGCGGCATTGAGGCAGAGATTGAGGATCGCCTGCTCGAAGAGGGCGGCATCGAGATGCACATTGGGCAGGCCGTCGGCGATTTCGAAGGCGAGACGGCATCTTTCCCCGACGGCGATTTCCAGCACATCCGCCATGCCACGCAACACCGCGCCGACCTCGAGTGCGCCCGGCTGGATCGGGTGCTGGCTGCCAACGGACAACATGCTGCTGGCAAGCGAACGCCCGCGATCGGCCGCCTTGCGAATGCGGGCGATGTGACGCTTCTGCCGATCGTTGAAACCGGTATCCCGTTCCAGCAGCCCCAGGCTGCCGGTGATGATGCCGATCATGTTGCCGACCTCGTGGCTCACCTGGTGCGTCATGCGCATGATGCCATCCAGCCGCTGGGCCTTTGCCGCTTCAGCCTCCTGCCGATCCATGTCGGTCACGTCCCGCGCCAGCAACACGATGCCGCGATCGGGTTGCCGCGACAGCGAAACCTCTGTCACGCGGCCCGCGTCGGAGCGATGCCGCAGCACAAGTCGGTCGCCGAGCGTGCCGGTTTCCCGATCGGCGGGCAGCATTGCCGGGTCGATCTCGGGCATCGGGCTCACGAAATTGCGAAGCGGCAGCTTCCGTGCCGAGCCCGGCCAGCCGACGAGCTCCATGACGCGACGGTTCATCGTGATTGGTTTGCCGCTGGGATCGAAGAGCGCGATGCCTTCGTTCATGTTGCGAAAGGTAGAGCGGATGGTGCGTGCGGCGGCCTCGGCCGTACGTCGGAGCCGCGAGACACGCTCGACGCTTTCGCGAAAGGCACTGAAGGCTTCGAGCAGCCGGACGAGCTCGGTCTCCGTCCCCTTGTAGGTCGGCGTATCGACGTCCCGGCGCCCCTCCGCAAGAGCGTTCATGC
This sequence comes from Ensifer sp. ENS10, assembly GCF_014852025.1. Classification (NCBI taxonomy): domain Bacteria; kingdom Pseudomonadati; phylum Pseudomonadota; class Alphaproteobacteria; order Hyphomicrobiales; family Rhizobiaceae; genus Ensifer; species Ensifer sp. ENS10. Next base: position 77,527 of record NZ_JACVAS010000016.1, on the reverse strand, counting down.
CGTTGGACAGCGACACGATGCCTCGCGACACGCGCATGACCGAGCGAATGGAGAAGATCGCCATGACAAGCACGAGCAGCGCAGCGACGGCGACGATGACGAGCAGGCGGCTCAGAGCATTCGAGGTCGAAACGAGATCGTCGTTGAGGCCGCGGGCGACGGCCTCACTCTGTGTTTCTGTCGCATGCGAGAGGTCGCGCGAAACGGTGTGCAATCGCGAGACGGCCGCGCGAATGGCGAACATCTCCAGGAGATATTGGGTCTGCGCTTCGAAGACCCGTTCATAGGGCGCGAGTTCGGTAGCGGAAACCCGGATATCCGGCGCCGCATGCTCAAGGCGCGGCACCGTTTCGGCAATATAGCGGCGGCGCAATTCGCCGAGCTGGAACAGGCTGTCGGAGTTGGATGCCGATTGCACAATCCCATTGAGGCGGCGGCGGAAATCGGCATCGGCCATGCCGCTGCCGGTCGCGATCTCGCCAAGCGCGGCTGCCGCTTCGGCCTTGTGCTGCTGCGCCGATTCCGCGTCGCCGGCGAGCGTCATCGTCTGCGTGCGGATGGTCTCCAGAAGCTCGACGATATGCCCGCTGGCAAAACCTTTGACCGCCGCATCGCCGTTCTGCGGCGCCATGGCGCGCAACAGCGCATCGACCTGCGCGACCACCGAGCGGCTTTCGCTCGAAACCCGGTAGGGCGAAGTGGCGTTCATCAGAAACGGCGCGCTCGACACAAGATCGGAAACCTGGCGCGACACGAGCGAGGCCTTGGCAAGGCTGGTGAACGCCTGCAGCCCGTAGGCCGCCATCTCGTCGCGCGCCCGTTGCAGACCAAAAACTGCGACCGTCGCAAGGCCGAAGACGAGCACGCAGATGAAGGCGATAGCGAACGGGAGCCGGAAGGCAATCGACGAAAGAAAAGGGCGAACGATCACGGCTTCGACTCGCCGTCGTCGGTATCGAGCACGTATCCCTTGCCGCGTCTCGTCTTGATGTGGCGCGGCAGGTCCGGATTCCGCTCGATCTTGCGCCGGAGCCGGAGCACGAGCACATCGACGTTGCGGTCGATGTAGCGGTCGCTTTCGGCGCCGAGGCGGTCGAGTATCTGCGCGCGGCCGACGGGCGTGTTCGGTGTTTCCGCGAGGATTTCCAGAAGAGCGAACTCGGCGCTCGTCAGCGACCTCGAAGGATCGTTCAGGCAAATCGCCCGGCGGCTCCTGAGATCGATCGACCAGTCGCCGAGCTTCATCGATGCCGGCTCGGTCTCACGCTCGCTTTCCCGCTCCGGCTTGAGCGAGGGATAGGTGCGGCGTAGGACGGCCTTGATGCGCGCCGTCAACTCGATCGGCTCGAACGGCTTGACGACATAATCGTCCGCCGCCGTCTCCAATCCCAGCACCCGGTCCGCAGCACTGCCTGCCGCCGTCACCATGACGATGCCGATATTGGTGCGTGCCCGCAGCCTCTGCGCAAAGGTGCGGCCCGAAGTGCCCGGCAAGTTGTGGTCGACAAGCACGAGATGCACCGCCTCGCGCGCCAGGACATTGGCCGCCGCCTCCGCCGACGGCGCGGTCAGGGGTAGCCAACCTTCTGCCTCCACCAGATCGGAAATAAGCTCCGCCATGTCCGGATCGTCCTCGACGATCAGAATCCGTATCCTCTCACTCAGCATGCACGTCCTCCCGCCCCCATCATAGGCGGGGCCGTCCCAATGTTCAAAGCAGCTCACATTATGTGATTTGTCATATTTGTAATCTTTGTAATTTTGAAACCGCGGAGAGCGCCCAAGGCTGTAAGAACGGTAACCATTCTCCGATTGCGGCAGGCGGGGAATATCGACATCCTGACTGCGGAGATTGGAACGGCAGCGTTCCAAATGGGAGGACATCGTGAGAGGCATCACCGCTATCGGCGGGTGCGTGGCCCTGTGGCTGTGCACCGCCACAACAGGCATGACGGCGCCGGCACTCACCGTGCTGTGCGGTGTCGACGAAGCGTGGTGCGCGACGATGAAGACGGCGTTCGAGACGAAGTCCGGCCTCGAAATCTCGATGACCCGCAAGAGCACCGGCGACATCCTCAACCAGCTGCGGGCCGAGAAAGACGCGCCGACCGTCGATGTCTGGTGGGGCGGCACGGGCGACACCCATCTGCAGGCCGGATCCGAGAACCTGCTCGAACCCTACAAGCCGGCGCATGAACGCGACATGCTGCCCTGGGCGCAGAACTTCTTCGCCATTTCCGGCGGCCGTTCGGCGGGTATCTATGCCGGGGCGCTTGGCTTTGCCTACAATGCCGATCTTCTGCATGCGCTGAAGCTGCCAGCACCGACCTGCTGGAAGGATCTTGCGGACAACGCCTATCGCGGCCGCATCCGCAGCGGCAATCCGAATTCCTCCGGCACCGCTTTCACCACGCTTGCAACCCTTGTACAGCTTTTCGGCGAAGACGAAGCCTTCCGTTTCCTGTCCGCGCTCAATCGCAACATCGACCAATACACGACGGCCGGCTCCGCTCCGGTGAAGGCGGCGGCGCGCGGCGAAACGCTGATCGGCATTTCCTTCATGCACGACGCCGTCACGCAGAAGCAGGCGGGCTCGCCCCTCGTTATCGTCGCACCCTGCGAGGGCACCGGCTACGAGATCGGCGCCGTCAGCATCGTCAAGGGTGCTCGGCATCTGGAGGCCGCGAAAAGCTTCGTCGATTTCGCCTTGAGCCCGGAGGGTCAGGGTACGGGGGCGGCCTCCGGACAGAACCAGGTGCCGTCCAATGCGCGCTCGAACCTGCCGCTCGCCGCACCCGATATCTCGATGATCAAAATGGTGGATTACGACTTCGCCACCTTCGGCTCGCCGGAAGAACGAAGTCGATTGCTCAAAAGGTTCGACGCGGAGATCACCACGACGAACTGACCGGGCCGAATAAACTTGAGCGAGATGCGAGCGGAAAACCGCACAGACTTATCCTCATCTCGCTCCAGCAAACCACAAATCCGAAACCGTGAACGTGCTGCCCGGCGGGCAGGCCGATGGCCGCGCCGTGTCTCGTTCGCGCCCGCATAAACCAAGGCAACAGGAGGATGCCCCAATGAAAACAACGACCCTTTCCCTCATGCTTTTTGCCGGCACGGCGCTCGCCGCGCTGCCGGCTCAAGCCGCCGGCAGCCTCAACCTCATCTGCTCGGCAGACGTGGTGATCTGCGAGCAGATGACCGGCGATTTCCAGAAGGAGACCGGCATCAAGGTCAACATGGTTCGCCTGTCGTCCGGCGAGACCTATGCCAAGATCCGCGCCGAAGCCCGCAACCCGAAGACCGATATCTGGTGGGCCGGCACCGGCGACCCGCATCTGCAGGCGGCCTCCGATGGCCTGACGCTCGAATACAAGTCGCCGTTGCTCGATCAGCTTCAGGATTGGGCGAAGAAGCAGGCTGAAGGCTCGGGCTATCGCACGGTCGGCGTCTATGCCGGCGCGCTCGGCTGGGGCTACAACACCGAGATCTTCTCAAAGAAGGGCCTGAAGGAACCGAAGTGCTGGGCCGACCTGCTCGACGCCTCGCTGAAGGGCGAGATCCAGATGGCGAACCCGAACTCTTCCGGCACCGCCTATACCGCGCTCGCCTCGTTGGTGCAGATCATGGGCGAGGACCAGGCCTTCGACTATCTGAAGAAGCTCAACGGCAACATTGCGCAATATACCAAGTCGGGTTCCGCACCGGTGAAGGCGGCGGCGCGCGGCGAAGCCGGCCTCGGCATCGTCTTCATGCACGACGCCGTCGCCCAGACCGCCGAAGGCTTCCCGGTCAAGTCGATCGCGCCCTGCGAAGGCACCGGCTACGAGATCGGCTCGATGTCGATCATTCGCGGCGCCAAGAACCTGGACAATGCCAAGGCCTGGTATGACTGGGCTCTGAAGCCCGACGTGCAGTCGCGCATGAAGGAGGCCAAGTCCTTCCAGCTCCCGTCCAACAAATCGGCCGAAGTGCCGAAGGAAGCACCGAAGTTCGAGGACATCAAGCTGATCGACTACGACTTCGCCACTTTCGGCGACGCCGAGAAGCGCAAGGCGCTGCTTGAGCGCTGGGATCGCGAAGTGGGCGCAAGCGCCAACTGATCGCAGGATCAGCCGGCCGGAAAAGCGATCCGGCCGGCACCGCCTGGCATAGACGCCCGGTTGCCGGCTCCGGCCTTTGATCGGGACGGCCCAACGGCACACCATTTTCATCTCAAATCACGCGAGGACCGTCATGGAACATCGCAACCGCAGGCTCGACTTGACACTCGGGCTCGGACTGGCCGCTTTCCTGCTGGTCCCCTGGTATGGCATCGAAGGTGGCTTCTTCGGCCTTGGATGGCTCGCCAGCTTCCCATTCGACCCCGCCGTCGCCCCCGGCCTGGCACAGATCTTCGCCCATGGCCGCGCCTGGCTTGGCGTGGCGTTTCTGCTCTTGGCCGTCTCGGCGGCAGCACGCTTTATCCGCGACCCTGGCCGCCGCGGATTGGTGCTCGCGATCGCCGGCGCCGCCGGTGTCGTTTTTCTCGCGCTTCAGGGACTGGCGATCGGTTTCACCGGCTGGACCTGGACGATCACCGAGGCCCTGTTCGGCCCTCTCTCCGACGGTCAACCCTCGATGGGCGCCGGCGCCGTGATCGCGGCACTCACCTTCGTGTTGCTCTTCGCCTTCGGGCTTGCGGAGCGTGGCGTGCTCAAGGGGGACGCCTTCATCGTTGCGGCGATTTCGCTGCTCGTTTCCCTGGTCATCGTCTTCGTCTTCTATCCGGTCGGCAGCATGTTCGCAGCTTCCGTCCAGGATTTCGACGGCTCGTTCAAGCCTGACGGTTTCATTCGCAACATCCAGGACGGCTCGATCTGGAGCCTGGGCTGCGTCATCGGCGAAGGCCGCTGCGGCGTCGCCTGGCGCACCCTGTGGCTGGCGCTGATGACCGCATCAGGCTCGACGCTCCTTGGCCTTGCCTTCGCGCTTGTGGCCACCCGCACGCGCTTTCCCTTCAAGAAGGGCATGCGGCTCCTGACTATCCTGCCGATCATTACCCCGCCCTTCGTCATCGGCCTGGCGCTGACGCTGCTCTTCGGCCGCGCCGGCGTCGTCACCGAGTTTCTGTCCGATGCCTTCGGCATCGAGCCCGGCCGCTGGCTCTACGGCCTTACCGGCATCTGGATCGCCCAGGTCCTCTCCTTCACGCCGATCTCCTTCCTCGTGCTGATCGGCGTCGTCGAAGGCGTCAGCCCATCGATGGAAGAGGCGTCGCAGACGCTCCGCGCCGATCGCTGGCGCACCTTCTGGAACGTCTCGCTGCCGCTGATGAAGCCCGGCCTCGCCAACGCCTTCCTCATCGGCTTCATCGAAAGCATGGCCGATTTTGGCAACCCGCTAGTGCTCGGCGGTAGCCACGGCGTGCTCTCGACCGAAATCTTCTTCGCCGTCGTCGGCGCCCAGAACGATCCGTCCCGCGCAGCGGTTCTCGCAATCATTCTGCTCTGCTTCACGCTTTCCGCCTTCCTGGCTCAGCGCTACTGGCTCGCCGGCAAGAACTATTCGACCGTCACCGGCAAGGGCGACTCCGGCGCCCACAGCGCGCTTCCACGCTCGCTGTCGATCGGCGTCCACGCCATCGTCATCCCCTGGATGATCTTCACCGTCGTCGTCTACGGCATGATCCTCTTCGGCGGTTTCGTGAAGACCTGGGGCCTCGACAACTCGTTGACCCTCGACCACTACGCCAAGGCTTTCTCGATTTCCGTCGTAGACGGCGCGATTGCCTGGACCGGTGTTGCCTGGAATTCCTTCTGGACGACCATGGAGATTTCGCTGCTCGCCGCACCGCTGACGGCACTCGTCGGGCTGCTGACGGCCTACCTCATCGTGCGCCAGCGCTTTGCCGGCCGTGATGTCTTCGAGTTCGCGCTGATGCTGAGCTTTGCCATTCCCGGCACCGTCATCGGCATCAGCTACATCATCGCCTTCAACCTGCCGCCGCTCGAAATGACCGGCACGGCACTGATCCTCGTCGCCTGCTTCGTCTTCCGCAACATGCCGGTTGGCGTGCGCGGCGGCATAGCGGCGATGAGCCAGCTCGACAAGAGCCTCGACGAGGCGTCGCTGACGCTTCGGGCAACCAGCTTCCGCACGCTGCGCAAGGTCATCCTGCCGCTCTTGCGGCCGGCGATCGTCGCAGCGCTCGTCTATTCCTTCGTCCGGGCGATCACCTCGATCAGCGCGGTCGTCTTCCTCGTCAGCGCCGAATACAACATGGCCACTGCCTATATCGTCGGCCTTGTCGAAAACGGCGAGTTCGGTGTTGCGATCGCCTATTCCTCGGCCCTCATCCTGGTGATGATCACCGTCATCACCAGCCTGCAACTCCTCGTCGGCGAACGCAAACTGAGGCGCGAAAACCGCGTCCTCGGTGCCGCCCCCGCCCGTCCAGCCGCCACCACCATCTCCCAGGAGAAAACCGCATGAGCACCCACATGAGCACCCCGCGCACCGGCTCGGTCGTCTTTCAGAACGTGCGCAAGCAGTTCGACGCCTTCACTGCAATCCACGACCTGTCGCTCACCATCGAGCCCGGTACACTCGTGACCCTGCTTGGGCCTTCCGGCTGCGGCAAGACGACAACGCTGCGCATGCTTGCCGGCCTCGAGCACCCCTCCGCCGGCAAGATCCTGATCGGTGGCAAGGACGTGACCATGCTTCCGGCCAACGAGCGCGACGTCTCGATGGTGTTCCAGTCCTATGCGCTCTTCCCGCACATGTCGGCGCTCGACAATGTCGCCTATGGCCTTGAATCCTCCGGCATCAAGAAGAAGGAGGCGCGCGAGCGCGCCGAGGAAGGCCTGCAGCTCGTCGGCCTGGGCGGCCTCGGACAAAGGCTCCCGGCGGAGCTCTCCGGCGGACAGCAGCAACGTGTCGCCGTCGCCCGCGCCCTCGTGCTCGAACCGCAAGTGCTGCTGCTGGACGAGCCGCTGTCGAACCTCGATGCGCGCCTGCGCCGCAAGGTGCGCACGGAAATCCGCGAGTTGCAGCAGCGGCTCGGCTTCACCGCCGTCTACGTCACCCACGACCAGGATGAGGCGCTTGCCGTTTCCGACCGCATCATCGTCATGAAGGATGGTGCGATCGCGCAGGAAGGAGCACCACGCGATCTCTACGAGACGCCCGCCTCCACCTTCATCGCCGACTTCATGGGCGAGGCCAATGTGCTGCCTTGCGAGGTCACCGCCGCCGAAGCCGGTCAGGCGACGATCCGCATCGGCGGCCTCGAACATCGGCTGCCCTCGAAGACCGCTCGGCCAGGGCCGTCGAAGCTTGCAGTGCGTCCCAATGCGGTGACCCTGACGCCGGCCAAGGGCGCAGCACTTTCCGGCACGATCAGCAGCGCTGCCTATCTCGGCGGCCATGTCGAATACGAGGTCGAAACGGCTACCGGCCTCCTGTTCGTTGTCGATCAGGCGGTCGAGGACATGTTATCTCCGGCAACGGAGGTCGCGATCGGTTTCCGCAACCGGGGCCTCGCTTTGATTGACGCATGACTTTTTACAACTGGATACGAGAAGGACACTTGCATGACTGCTGAAATTGCCGGCCTCGACGCCCGGTTCGCGCTTGCCAAATCCATGGCCGAGGAGGCCGGTCGGCTCGCCTACGACTATTTCCTGAAGCGGGAAACGCTTGTCATCGAAACCAAGCGCGACGCGCACGACGTCGTCTCGATCGCCGATCGCAACGTCGAGACGCTGATCCGCGACAAGATCGCCGCCGCGTTTCCGGATGATGGCGTGCTTGGCGAGGAGCATGGTCTTCTCGACGGCACATCCGGCTTCACCTGGGTGCTCGATCCGATCGACGGTACCACGCCCTTCGTCAACGGCATGCCGAACTGGTGCGTCTCGATCGCCGTCGTGCATGCGGAGAAGCCCGTCATCGGCGTGATCCACGCGCCCTGCCATCAGGAAGTCTACGCGGCGGCAACGGGCCGCGGCGCGACGCTGAACGGCAAGCCGCTTCGCCTCGACGACACGCGCACGATCCGCAACGCCGTCACCGGGCTTGGCGCCAACGATCAGGTGAAACCCGGCGAGATGGGTGCCATCGTCGAGCGTCTGCTTTCGAATGGCGGCAACTTCATGCGCAACGGCTCCGGTGCGCTGATGATCGCCTATGTCGCCGCCGGTCGCCTCGTCGGTTACTACGAGCCCTATATGCATGCCTGGGATTGCCTCGGTGGCTACTGCCTGGTGAACGAAGCCGGCGGCTGGACATTGCCCTTCCCGACGCGCGGCGAGGCTTTGACGCATTGGTCTCCGGTCTTGGCGGCTGCGCCCGGCGCAGTCGACGACCTCATGAAGGTCGCCAATCTTGAAGCGGCGGCGGCCTGAGCGCCTTCGCGGCGCTCACGTTTGACCGGGCGGCTTGTCGGCCTTTAGCCCGAACAGGCGGCCGAGCTCCATGGGGAACGGGAAGATGACAGTTGAATTCTTCTCGCCCGCAAGGACGTTGAGCGTGCTCAGATAGCGCAGTTGCATCGCCTGAGGCTGCTTGGACAGGATCTCGGCAGCCTCGAGCAGCTTGGCGGCAGCCTGCTGCTCGCCCTCGGCATTGATCACCTTGGCGCGCCGTTCGCGCTCGGCCTCGGCCTGGCGGGCGATCGCGCGGATCATGCTCTCGTTGATGTCGACATGTTTGATTTCCACGGTCGCGACCTTGATGCCCCAGGCATCCGTCTGACTGTCGAGGATCTTCTGGATGTCTTCGTTCAGCCGGTCCCGCTCCGCCAGCATCTCGTCGAGATCGTGTTTGCCGAGCACCGAGCGCAGGGTGGTCTGCGCCAGCTGGCTGGTCGCCATCATGAAGTCTTCGACCTGGATCGTCGATTTTTCCGCATCGATGACCCGGAAATAGATCACGGCGCTGACCCGAACTGAAACGTTGTCATGGGAGATCACGTCCTGGCTCGGCACGTCCAGCACCCGGGTCCTGAGATCGACCCGCACCATCTGCTGCACATAGGGCACCAGCAGGATCAGCCCCGGTCCCTTGACGCCGGTGAACCGCCCGAGCGTGAAGATCACCCCGCGCTCGTATTCACGCAGGATCCGGATCGAATAGGCGATAACGAGAATGACAAGCACCAACAACGCGGCAAGAGGAGCGAGGCTCCCAAACATGTCCATGACCATTCCTCCATTCCGGACGCTTTCGCCTGCGCCCATAGGACCCGCGGAGCGCTATGCCTTTTGACCTTCGCGCACCACTTCGAGCGTCAGTCCGTTCCGCCCGACAACCTTCACATCTTCACCTCTCGACAGCGTTTCCGTGCTCACCGCCTGCCAGCGTTCGCCATGGGCGATGACGTAGCCGGCGGCGCCTGTCCAACTATCGACCTTGCCCGCAATCCCGATCATCTGTTCGCCGCCGGTCACCACCGCGTGGTGGCGTGAGCTGAAGGCCAGCCGTGCGACCAGCAGGCTGAAGCCGAAGCTTGCGACGGCAAGCGCCGCCAGCACGGACCAGGAGACCTGCAGGCCCGGCGTATCCGTGTCGAAGAGGATTGCCGCGCCCAGAACCAGTGAAACGCTGCCACCGGCGCCGAGCACGCCGAAAGACGGCGAATGCGCCTCGGCAACCATCAGGCCGATGCCAAGCAGGATCAGTCCGATGCCGGCGTAGCTGACGGGTAGCACCGAAAGCGCATAGAGCCCAAGCAACAGGCTGATGCCGCCGATGGTGCCCGGCGCCACCGACCCCGGAGACAGGAACTCGAAGATCAAACCGTAAATGCCGATCATCATCAGGATGACCGCGATATTGGGATCGGTAACGACCGAAAGCAGCCTGGTGCGCCAGTCGGGCACGAAGTCCTCGACGGCAAGCGCCGCCGTATCGAGCACGATCTCCTGTTGCCCCGCTTGCACGGAGCGCCCGTTTGCCTGCTGCAAGAGATCGGCGACGGTGGCGGCGGTGAAATCGACGACCTTCTCCCTGACGGCCGCTTCGGCCGAGAGGCTTGCAGCCTCGCGCACCGCCTTCTCGGCCCAGTCGGCATTGCGCCCGCGCAGTTCGGCCAGTCCTCGGATATAGGCCACGGCATCATTGACGAGCTTCGCCTCGGCGGCGTTCTGAGCCGCCGGCTGCTTGCCGCCGTCCTTGCTGGTATCGCCATCCTTCCCCTGACCGAACATGTCACCACCGATCGCAATCGGCGTCGCCGCCCCGAGGTTCGTTCCCGGCGCCATGGCCGCGATGTGGCTGGCATAGAGGATATAGGTGCCGGCGCTCGCCGCACGCGCGCCGCTCGGCGCAACGTAGCTTGCAACGGGCACGGGGGAAGCGAGGATCGCGCGGATAATCTCGCGCATCGACGTGTCGAGACCTCCGGGTGTATCCATCTGCAAGACCACCAGCGGAAGGCGGCGCTGTTCCGCCTTCGTCAAGCCGCGCCTGACATATTCGGCCGTGGCCGGGCCGATGGCGCCGTTGACATGCAGCACCAAGGCGACCCGATCGTTTTCGGCCTGCGGCGAAGCTGGAAACGCGAATGACGAGATCAAAACAAACAACAGCGTGAGGATTCGCAACATCCGTCGTCAAAACCTCGCATGCCCGACGCCTCCGAAGAGGAGTCCATTCGAGAATAATAGCACAACACAAGGTTAGGACGAAGCGAGGTTGCTACTGCATCGGTTGGATCCTCGGAGCAACGAGGTCAGCCCTCCTTCCTGCTGCGACGTGATGACAAGTCCGGCGATCGGGGTTATCTGCTAGTCTCCTTTCGCAATGATGCGTCACTGCTTGAGCCTCCCCGATTTCGACCAGAACAGGATTCCCGGGTTTGGAGACGACCCTCTATCAGCCGATCAAGAGCTTTCTCGAAACCCGCGGCTACAGCGTCAAGGGCGAGATCGGCGGCTGCGACATGGTGGCGCTCAGCGATGACGAGCCGCCGCTTGTCGTCATCTGCGAGCTCAAGCTGAGCTTCAATCTCGAGCTGATCCTGCAGGCCGTCGACCGCGCCACCGCCGGCGACGAGGTGTGGATCGCCGCCCGTGTCTCGGCCAAAGGCAAGGGGCGGGAGAGCGATCGCCGGTTCCGCGATCTCTGCCGCAGGCTCGGATTCGGCATGCTGGCGGTCGCCGACAATGGCATGGTCGACGTCATTCTCGCAGCCTCCGCGGTAATGCCTCGCAAGAACAACAGGAAGCGGTCGCGCCTGATCAGCGAGCACCGCCGCCGCAAGGGCGACCCGACCGCCGGCGGTGCCACCCGTTCGCCGATCATGACCGCCTATCGGCAGCAGGCGCTTGCCTGTGCGGCCGCCCTGCAGAGCGGCCAGCAGCGCCCGCGCGACCTTCGCCCGGTCGCACCGGATGCCGCCAAGATCCTGCTCAGCAACGTCTATGGTTGGTTCGAGCGGATCGACCGCGGCATCTATGCCCTGACGGAGCTGGGAGCCGAGGCGCTTCGCCGCTGGCCGCCGAGCGAGGCGGCCACGACGCCGATCGTCGAGACATCCGAAGCATGACGCTCACCGGAGCCATCGTATGAACCCCGCCCTTCGTATCCTCTGTCTTGGTATTGCATGGCTGATGGTCGGGTTGGGTGTCATCGGCGCCTTCCTCCCCGTCCTGCCGACGACTCCGTTCTTGCTTTTGGCGGCGGGCCTCTTCGCTCGCGCTTCGCCGCGATTGGAGCAATGGCTGCTCAATCACCGCGTCTTCGGGGCCTCGCTGCGGCTATGGCGTGAAAAGGGCGCCATCTCCAAGCGCGCCAAAACCGGTGCGGTCAGCCTGATGGCCGCTAGCTTCGGACTCTTCGTTTTCTTCGGCAATCCAAGCCTGACGCTGGCCGCGATCGTCGCGGCGTCGATGGCGCTTCCTGCGCTGTTCATCCTGACGCGTCCGGCGGAGTAGCCATAAAGGCAGCGGGACAAGAACCTGCGCCGCCCACGCAGAAAAACAATACTTTTCTTCTCAGGAAATACTTGGTCGCGATCGAAAATGGCGAGCTCTTCTTAAGCATGCACTTCATGAGAGCGCGAATATTCATACTTAGTGTTTTTGTAAATCAAGATATATTTCGAACAACCCAAGAACAAAGTTGTACAAACGTGCAATCTTCAGAGCGAAGCGCTTTGCTCGGCTCTTTTGGCCGCCATTTTTCCGGCACCGCTACCGCAGCCATGCACCCGAGGCCGGCCGGGATACGCGGTCCTAGGCTGCACCGCTGGAACGTTTCATCGGTCGACGTCTGATGGCGCGAAAAGAGGATAGCACCGCGAATCTGGCGATTGGCGATTGACAAGCCGGTCGGGTTGGATCCATCTATTGCATTACAAAGGCAGCAATTCCTTAATAACGGAATACGTGGAGGAGCACATGCCTGACATGCTGGTGAGCTTGTATTCGCCGATCCTTGGCGAACTCGAGCGAAGAACCGAAACCGACAAGGCGACCATTCGGCCCGCCTTGCCGCCGGAAATGCGCCTGGTCATTGATTGGGTGCGGGAGAATTTCAGCGAGACCTGGGCAAGCGAGGTGGCTGTCGCCTTCACGCGCCGCCCCGTGGCATGCCTCATTGCCGTGGACGACGGCAAGCTGGTCGGCTTTGCCTGCTATGACACGACGGCGCCGGGCTTTTTCGGCCCGACGGGCGTCGATCCCGCAAGCCGTGGCAAGGGTATCGGCGTGGCGCTGCTCTCCAGTTGTCTCGACACCATGAAGACCCTTGGCCACGCCTATGCCTTCATCGGCGATGCCGGCCCCGTCGATTTCTACGCAAAGACCGTCGGCGCCGTGCCGATCCCGGCCCCCGACAAGGGGATCTACCAGGGCATGCTGCGCCGCCCTTCCAAGTAATTTCCACTATCGGAGCCTCCCAATGTCCTCGACCCCGCTTGCCCTCTTTGTCGGCATTCCCAATCCCACACTTTCCGACGACGAGTTCGCTCTGTTCCGCGAAACCAATCCGCTCGGCCTGTTCGTCGGCCGCCGCAACCAGCGCGAACCCGCGCAGACAAGGGCGCTGATCGAACGCTTTCGCGAAGCGGTTGGCCGCGAAGATGCCCCCGTCTTCACCGACCAGGAAGGCGGCCGCGTCCAGCATCTCGACGCCGGCCCCTGGCCGCTGTTTCGCTCCTTCGGCGAGTTCGCCGAGCTCGCCCGCCGCGATGTCGCCCTCGGCAAGAAGGCGCTTCGCCTTTCGAGCCAGGCCATGGGCACGATGATGAGCGAACTTGGTCTCACGAGCGGCTGCTCGCCGGTGCTCGACCTCGTTTTTGCAACCACCAGCTCGGTGATCGGCGCCCGCTCCTTCGGCGCCGATCCGGACTTCATCGCAGCGCTCGGCCGTGAGGTAGTCGATGGCCTGCTTGAGACCGGCAACATGCCGGTCATGAAGCACATCCCGGGCCACGGCCGGGCGACGCTCGATTCGCACAAGGAGCGGCCCATCGTCGATGCTTCGCGCGAGACGCTGACCGCTACCGACTTCAAGCCCTTCGTAGCACTTCGCGACACGCCCTGGGCCATGGTCGCCCATGTCGTCTATTCCGCTTTCGACAAGGAGCTGCCGGCATCCATCTCGCCGGTCATGCACGACGTCATCCGCAACAACATGGGCTACGACGGCGTTCTCGTTTCCGATTGCATCTTCATGGAATCGCTTCGCGGTACGCTGCCAGAGCGTGTCCGCCAGGTGCTCGACGCCGGTTTCGACATTGCGCTCCACAGCCACGGCACGCTCGCTGAAAGCGAAGCGGCAGCCAAGGCGGCAAGTCCGCTGACCGCCGCCGCCCAGAAGCGGATCGACGCCGGCAAGGCCCGTCTCGGCACGCTGAAGGTCGACGTGCGCGCGGCCCATGCGGAAGTCGAGGACATGTTCAACAGCGCCCTCGTCGCCTGACCAATCCGAAAATCAAAAGGGGAACTACCGTGAAAAAATCCATTCTCGGCGCAGCCACCGCGCTTGCCCTCCTCGCCGGCCCGGCGGCCGCCCAGACCGTGCTCACCGCCAACATCGAGCCGGCGACCACCTGGGTACGCAACTTCAACCCGTTCAATCAGACCTCGGCGCGCCAGAGCACGCTCGATTTCATCTACGAGCCGCTCGTCGTCTTCAATCGCTTCGACGGCAACAAGCCGGTCTTTCGCCTGGCTGAAAGCTTCAAGCTTGCCGACGACCTGAAGTCGATCGAGTTCAAGCTTCGGCCGAACCTGAAGTGGTCGGACGGCAAGCCGCTGACGGCGACCGACGTCAAGTTCACCTACGACTATCTGAAGAAGTTCCCGGCGCTTGATTTCGTCAGCATCTGGACCTTCATCACCGGCGTCGAGGCCGTGGATGCTGAGACGGTGCGCTTCATGCTCGCCAATCCGAGCTCGCTCGCAGCCGAGCAGCTGGCGCAGCTGCCGATCGTTCCGGAGCATGTCTGGAAGGACATCGCCGAGCCGGTGACCTTCGCCAACGAGACGCCCGTCGGCAGCGGCCCGCTGACCGAGATCCCGCGCTTTACCGGCCAGACCTACGACCAGTGCCGCAACCCGCATTATTGGGATGCCGCAACATTGAAGATCGACTGCGTGCGCTTCCCGCAGCTCGCCGACAACAACCAGATCCTGACGGCGACGGCCTCCGGCACGCTCGACTGGGGCGTTTCCTTCATCCCGGATATCGAGAACGTCTATGTCGCCAAGGACCCGGAGCACTATCACTTCTGGTACTCGCCAAGCAGCATGGTCGCCTTCCTGTTCAACCAGGAAACCGCGAACGAGAACAATCGTAAGGCCTTCAACGACGTGAAGTTCCGCCGCGCCGCCTCGATGGCGCTCGACCGCGGCACCATGGTTGACGTCGCCGGCTACGGCTATCCGACGCTCAACGAAGACCCGGCCGGCATGGGCGAACTTTACAAGAGCTGGGCCGATCCGTCGGTTGCGGCCGACTTCGGTAAATACGGCAAGTACGATGCCGACGCCGCCAAGGCGCTGCTCGACGAAGCCGGCTATGCCGACAAGGACGGCGACGGCTTCCGCGACAACCCGGATGGCAGCAAGATCGCCTTCTCGATCATTGTGCCGAGCTCCTGGACCGACTGGATCGACACGGTGACGATCGCGGCCGAAGGCCTGCAGGCGGTCGGCCTCGACGCCAAGATCGAGACGCCGGAAGAGGCTGTCTGGACCGGTAACCTCATCAACGGCACCTTCGACGCGGCGATCAACAGCCTGCCGGCATCGGCCTCGCCCTACTACCCTTACAAGCGCGCCTTCAGCGCTTCGGACAAGGGCAAGACCCGCTTCACCGCGCAGCGCTGGTTCAATCCGGACGTCGAGGCTCTGCTGACGGAGTTCACCCAGACCGCTGACCCGATCAAGCAGAAGGAAGCGATGAACAAGGCACAACGCGTCGTCGCCGAGAACATGCCCATGATGCCGGTATTCAACAACCCGAACTGGTACCAGTACAACACTAAGCGCTTCAAGGGCTGGGCGACGGCGGAAAACCCCTTCGTCAACCCGTCGATCACCCGCAACAACCCGGCGCGTCTCCTGCACCTGCTGGCGCTTGAACCGGTGAAGTAACCCGATCGCAGGCGCGGCGCTCTCACGGACGATGCTCCGGGAGGGCGCCTTGTCTTGATCCGGAAACAGTGGCGGACGCCCTTCGTCCGCCACGCGACCGTCCTGGCTTTTGCTCGTTCGGACGGTCCGACAAAAAGACAGCCCTGCCGCCTGACGCCCACATGCGGCGGCCGCAGTCGATGGAGTTCCCGATGGCCTTTCTGCTACGCCGCCTGTGCTTCTACCTGGCGGCCTTCGTCGCCGCGGCGACGATCAACTTCTTCCTGCCGCGGCTGATGCCCGGCGATCCGGTGCAGATCATGTTTTCGAGCGCCGGCGCCGAGTTGCCGCCCGAAAGCCTGCAGGCCCTGAAACTGACCTTCGGCTTCGTCGACGGCCCGCTCTGGCAGCAGTACCTCACCTATCTCGGCAGCATCTTCAGCGGCGATCTCGGTCGCTCGATCAAGTATTTCCCGCTGCCGGTGACGACGGTTCTCGGCAATGCGCTCGTCTGGACCGTGGGGCTGATGGGCACGGCGACGCTGGTAAGCTTCGCGCTCGGCACCTTCCTCGGCATTCTTGCCGCCTGGCGACGCGGCAGCCTCTTCGACGTCATCGTTTCCGTCGGCGCGATCTTCGCGACCTCGGTGCCGGCCGTCGTCACCTCGCTGATCGTCGTCTTCACCTTCGGCTTCACCCTCGGCTGGTTTCCGACCGGTTATGCCGCCGATCCGGCGCTCGATCCGGCTTTCTCGCTCACCTATTTCGGTAGCGTCATCTATCACGGCTTGCTGCCGATGCTGACGCTCTGCGCCGTTCTGACAGGCGGCTTCGCCGTGACCATGCGCAACAACATGATCAACCTGCTCGGCGAGGACTATATCGTCATGGCCCGCGCGAAGGGGCTTTCCGACACCCGCGTGATGCTCTGGTATGCCGCGCGCAACGCGCTGCTGCCGACCGTTTCGAGCCTTGCTATTGCCATCGGCACGGTGCTTGGCGGCTCGCTGGTGACCGAGGTCGTGTTCAACTACCCCGGTCTCGGCAACATTCTCTACCAGGCTATCCTCGCCCGCGATTACCCCGTCATCCAGGGACAGCTTCTGATCATGACCGCCACGATGCTCGTCGCCAACTTCGTCGTCGACATCAGCTATGTGCTGCTCGACCCGCGACTGAAGAGGGCTTGACATGAAGACCTCCTCCTTCCCGCTGATCCACAATCGCAAGGCCATGGTCGGCGCGCTGATCGTCGCCTTCATTCTGCTCGTGGCGATCGCCGCCCCGCTGCTGACTACCTACGACCCGAGCGCCCGCGTCGGCCGGCCGCACCAGGCGCCGTCGCTCGACCATTGGCTCGGAACCACCCGCATCGGCCAGGACGTCTTCGCACGCCTGATCTATGGCGCTCGTACCTCGCTTGCGGTCGGTTTCGGCGCCGGCCTTTTGATCACCGCCGTCGGCACCGCGCTCGGCATCATCGCCGGCTACCGCGGCGGCAAGGTCGACGAAGTCATCAGCTTCTTCACCAACATGGTGCTCGTCGTCCCAAACCTGCCGCTGCTGCTCGTGCTCGCCGCCTTCATCGGCCAGGCGAGCCCGTGGGTCATCGCGCTTATTCTCGGCGGCACCTCTTGGGCCTGGGGCGCACGCGTCACCCGCGCCGAAACGCTCTCGGTCAAGCAGAAGGACTATGTGAAATCCGCCGAGATGATGGGTGAGCCGCGCTGGCGCATCATGACCTTCGAGATCTTCCCCAACTTGATTTCGATTGTCGGCATCAACTTCATCGGCAGCGTGATCTTTGCGATCATCACCCAGGCAACGCTCGAGTTCCTCGGCCTTGGCGATCCCAAGGTCGTTTCCTGGGGCACCATGCTCTATGGCGCCCAGAAGGCCTCTGCCCTTTCGGTCGGCGCCTGGTGGGACATCCTGACGCCCTGCTTCGCGCTCGCCTTCCTCGGCATTGGCCTGTCGCTGCTCAACTTCGCGGTCGATGAGATCGCCAATCCGCGGCTGCGCACCGGCAACCGCCTCGGCCGCTGGTCGGCCCTTATCCGTTCCGGGGAGGGCCGCCTGTGACAGCGCCATTGCTTTCGGTCAAAAACCTGACCATCGACTATATCGGCGAGACCAACGACTTCCGCGCCGTCGACGACGTCAGCTTCGACGTTGCGCCCGGGGAAGTCTTCGGCCTTGCCGGAGAATCCGGCTGCGGCAAGAGCACGATCGCCTTTGCCATTAGCCGGCTGCACAGGCCGCCGGCGCTGATCCGCAAGGAGAGCGCCATCCTGCTCGACGGCCGCAACGTGCTCGATCTCGACCATAAGGGCCTTGCCGATTTCCGCTGGCGCGAGGTGGCGATGGTGTTCCAGAGCGCGATGAACTCGCTGAACCCGGTGTTGCGCATCGAGCAGCAGTTCTACGACGTCTTGAAGACACATAAGGGCATAAGCCGGGCCGCTGCGCGTGACCGCACTGCAGAAATGCTGCGGCTCGTCGATATTTCGCCGGACCGGATGCGCGACTATCCGCACCAGTTTTCCGGCGGCATGCGCCAGCGCATCGTGATTGCCATCTGCCTGGCGCTCGATCCGCGCCTCATCGTCATGGACGAACCGACGACGGCGCTTGACGTCGTCGTTCAGCGCGAAATCCTGCAGCGCATCAACGAGCTCCGGCGCAAGCTCGGCTTCGCCGTGCTCTTCATCACCCACGACCTCGGGCTGATGGTGCAGTTCTGCGACCGCATCGGCATCATGCTTGCCGGCAAGCTGGTCGAACAGGGCACCGCCGACACCATCTACCGGACGCCCGAACACGACTACACGAAGAAGCTCTGGGCCTCCTTTCCCTCGCTGCATGGAGGCGTTCTTCGATGACCGGCACATCCGCACCCATTTTGACCTTGGACAAGGTCAGCAAGACCTTTGGCAACGGACCGGGCGCCGTGCGTGCCGCGCGGTCGATTTCTTTTTCGCTCCATACGGGACGGGCGCTCGCCGTCGTCGGCGAATCCGGCAGCGGTAAGACCACCTGCGCCCGCATCGCCATGCGCGAATACGAACCGAGCGAAGGGCGGCTGCTCTTCAAGGGCAAGCCCATCGTTTCAGCGGAAAGCAAGGAGAACGCCGACTATCGCCGATCGGTGCAGATGATCTTCCAGGATCCGTTCGCCTCGCTCAACCCGGCCCACACGATCGCCTATCATCTGAAGCGGCCGCTGATGCTGCATCGCCCCGACATCAAGGGCGCCGCAATCGCGGAGGAGATCAAGGCGCTCCTGCGGCAAGTGAAGCTCGATCCCGATATCGTCGCGCCGAAGTACCCGCACGAACTCTCGGGCGGTCAGCGCCAGCGCGTCAACATCGCCCGCGCACTCGCGGCAAAGCCCGAGGTCATCGTCGCCGACGAGCCGACCTCGATGCTCGACGTTTCCGTGCGCCTCGGCGTGCTCAATCTGCTCAGCGAAATGAAGCGCGAGATGAACCTCGGCCTGCTCTACATCACCCACGACATCGCGACCGCCCGCTATGTGGCCGAGGATATCGCGGTGATGTATGCCGGCCAGATCGTCGAATGGGGAAATACCGGCAAGGTCATCGACAATCCGGCCCATCCCTATACCAAGCTGTTGCTCTCGGCCGTTCCCGACCCCGACATCCGCTTCGACGATCCGAACGCGCAAGTCAGCGCCTCCGAGGCAGACGAGACACGCCGCCGCTCGGCAGCGACGCAAGAGTCGATTCGCGAAGTGGAACCCGATCATTTCGTGCGCGCGGTCTAAAGCTCGGAACCACGCGCGCATCGCTCCAAAACAAAAAACGCCCCGCAATCCGCAGGGCGTTTTTGTTTGTCGTCGCGAGAGGCGCGACATAGTCGAGTTTGCCCGGCGCCCTCGTATGCGCCGGGCAAGGGAAAATCAGGCGGCTTCGCGCTTTGCGACGTCGGTCGGCACTGTCGAGATCGTCTTCAGGATCTGCGAAGCGATCTGGTAGGGGTCGCCCTTGGAGTTCGGGCGGCGATCTTCGAGGTAACCGCGGTAACCGTTGTTGACGAAGCTATGCGGAACGCGGATCGAAGCGCCACGGTCAGCAACGCCGTAGCTGAACTGGTGGATCGAAGCGGTTTCGTGCTTGCCGGTCAGGCGCATGTGGTTATCAGGACCGTAGACGGCGATGTGGTCGGCGCGGGCTTCGGCAAAGGCAGCCATCAGGTTTTCGAAATAGTCCTTGCCGCCGACTGTGCGCATGTATTCGGTCGAGAAGTTGGCGTGCATGCCCGAGCCGTTCCAGTCGGTGTCGCCGAGCGGCTTGCAGTGGTATTCGACGTCGATGCCGTATTTTTCCGTCAGGCGCTGCAGCAGGTAGCGGGCGAGCCAGATTTCGTCGGCGGCCTTGCGCGAGCCCTTGCCGAACACCTGGAATTCCCACTGGCCCTTGGCGACTTCTGCGTTGATGCCTTCATGGTTGATGCCGGCAGCCAGGCAGATGTCGAGGTGCTCTTCGACGACCTTGCGGGCAACATCGCCGACATTGCTGAAACCGACGCCGCAGTAATAGGGGCCTTGCGGCGCGGGGAAGCCGGCTTCCGGGAAACCGAGCGGGCGGCCGTTCTGATAGAAGAAATACTCCTGCTCGAAGCCGAACCAGGCGCCTTCGTCGTCGAGGATGGAGGCGCGGGTGTTGGACGGATGCGGGGTCGTGCCATCGGGCATCATGACTTCGCAGAGAACCAGAACGCCGTTCTTGCGCTCCGGATCCGGATAAACGGCAACCGGCTTCAGAACGCAGTCAGAGCTGCTGCCTTCGGCCTGCATCGTCGAGGACCCGTCGAAGCCCCAGAACGGCAGCTGCTCAAGCGTCGGAAAAGCATCGAATTCCTTGATCAAGGTCTTGCCGCGCAGGTTCGGGGTGGGCTTGTAACCGTCGAGCCAGATGTATTCGAGCTTAAACTTTGTCATTTCGTTCTCTCACATGACGCCAGGAATGGCTGGGTTCCGAAGCGGCTGGGCAATCCAGATCGGCTGCCCGACGACCGATGCCCGTTGAGAAGCATTAATCGTGCCAACTCGGGTTCAACGCCGAAAATCCAGAGAAATTTGCCTTTGGTCGCAGGCAGGAGGCCCGGCGAGCAGAAGCAACAGCGCAAGGAAAAAGCGAGTTGCGCAAAAAATAGGCAAAACCTGCCCAACTCCGCGGCAAAGCAAAGTGGCAAGGCTGAGATCAACGGCCCTTCCCCAGCAATCGCCGGCGATTGCCTCTAAAACGAGCAATCGCCTTCAGCACTCCGGTCTGCTCAGCCTGCGCGCCCGACACCGCATTGGCGCATGATCAGGGGCAGAATTTCGAAAAGCCGCTCATCCTCGCATTGGGAGACGTTGAAGCGCATGAAGCCGTTGGCCGTGCCGGCATGGGAAAAGACGTTGCCGGGCGCCAGCACGATCTCCCGCTGTAGCGCCTTCTGTGCCACGTCGGCCGCATCGACACCATCGGGCAAACGGCACCAGAGGAACATCCCGGCCTGCGGCTCGATCCATGGCTTGATGCCGATGGCACCGAGCCGCGCCGCCGTCTCGCTCATGCCGCGCGCCAGACGCTGGCGCAGCGCCTCCATGTGCTTGCGATAACTGCCATCCTTGAGCATCGAAAAAACCAGCTCCGCCGCAAGGCTCGGCCCGCCGAAGGTGGTGGCGATCTTCAGGTCGATGAGCCCTTCGATCCAGTCGCGCGGCGCGGCGATGAAGCCGCAGCGCATCGAGGCGGAGAGGGTCTTGGAAAAGCTGCCGATCTGTACGACACGATCGAGCCCGTCGAAGGCGGCGAGCCGTGGCGCCGGCGTATGCTCGAAATCCGCGAAGATATCATCCTCGATGATCGTCAGCCCCGCCTGCTCGGCAAGCTTGAGCAGCCGATGGGCGACGACAGGAGAGAGTGTCGCGCCTGTCGGGTTATGGAGAGCGGAATTGGTGATGTAGAGCCGCGGCCGATGCGCCGCCAGCACCTCGGCGAATTTTTCCAGATCGGGCCCCGAGGGCGTATAGGGCACGCTCACCACCTCAGCCCGGTGGGCGCGCAGCAAGGCATGGAAATTGAAATAGCAGGGATCGTCGACCACGACCGTATCGCCGGGCTCGAGCAGGAAGCGACAGAGAAGGTCGATCGCCTGCGTTCCCGATTCCGTCAGGATGATCTGATCGGGTGACGCCTCGACCCCATGTTCGCCGAGACGTCGTGCCAGAAGCTGGCGCAGCGGCCGATGGCCAAGCGGCGTTCCATAGTCCGTCAGCCCGCTCGCCTCCAGCCTGGCTGCGGACTTGAGCGCGCGGCGGATTGCCGTCTCCGGCATCCAGCTCGGCGGCAACCAGCCGCAGCCCGGTTTCAGCACGTTGTCGCCCGTTTCCAGCGCCTGGCGCGATACCCAGAGCGGATCGACGGCCCGGTCGAGCCGCGGCCCAATCTCGGCCAGCGACAAGGGCGCCAGCGGCGCCGAGACAAAGAAACCCGCGCCCGGTTTCGAGCGAATGACGCCTTCCGCCACCAGCCGCTCATAGGCCTCGACGACGGTCGATTTGGAAACGCGCATGGTCTTGGCGAAGGCGCGGATGGACGGAAGCTTCGCGCCAGGTGTGAGAACGCGCCCCGAGATCCGCTGCCGGATCGTCGCCATAACGCCTTCAAGCAGCGTTTCGCTGCCAATCCCAAGCTCCTGCATCGTCATCCGTACTGCCCAAACATCCATTACAGTTTGACGAAACTGTACCGTATTGTCTCTGGAAAGACCACCCTCTGCGGCCGATACAGACGAAAAAGGAGAATGCGATGGACAAGACGGCAGACGGTTGGATGAGCGGTTTTCTCGGGGTGCTGATCTTCAGCGGATCATTACCTGCGACCCGTGTCGCAGTGATGGATTTCGATCCGGTGTTTCTGACGGTGGCGCGCGCGGCGATCGCCGGCCTGCTCGCGCTCGCGCTGCTTCTCATCTTCCGTCAGCCGCGCCCTGCGCGGGCCGATCTCGTTTCGCTGGCGATTGTCGCCTTCGGCGTCGTGCTCGGTTTCCCGCTTTTGACCGCCCTGGCCTTGCAGCACGTGACCTCGGCGCATCTGATCGTCTTCGTCGGCCTGCTGCCGTTGGCGACTGCGATCTTCGGCGTGTTGCGCGCCGGCGAGCGGCCACGCCCGGCTTTCTGGCTTTTTTCCTCCCTCGGCAGCGCCGCAGTGGTGGGCTTCGCGCTGGTCCAGGGCTTCGCCGCGTCGCCCATCGGCGACCTCCTGATGCTCGGCGCCATCATCCTCTGCGGCCTCGGCTACGCCGAGGGCGCCAGCCTCTCGCGCAAGCTTGGCGGCTGGCAGGTCATCTGCTGGGCGCTGGTCCTGTCGCTGCCGATCATGCTCGCGCTCACGCTCTTCACGCTGCCTTCCTCCTTCGCGACGGTCACGCATGGCGCCTGGACGGGCCTCGCTTATGTCTCGGTGTTCAGCATGCTCGTCGGCTTCGTCTTCTGGTATCGCGGCCTCGCGCTCGGCGGCGTTGCCGGCGTCGGCCAACTGCAGCTTCTGCAGCCCTTCTTCGGCCTGGCACTTGCAGCGACGCTTCTGGGAGAGCCGGTGAGCTGGGCCATGCTTGCAACCACCGGCGCCATCGTGGTCTGCGTCGCCGGCGCCAAGAAGTTCGCGAAATAGGCAGCTTCACACGTTAAGGGCGGTGCCGGCAGAGAAACGGCCTCGCCCGCTCTAAAGGCGGTCGAGCTTCAGCCGCTCGCCGAGCAGATCGAGAAAGTAACGGATTTTTGCCGAAGGGCTCCGCCCCTCGAGCCAAAGCGCGTGGATCGGCACCGGAGCGGGCTCAAAGTCTTCAAGGACGATTTCGACCTTGCCCGCGTCGATCAGGTGCTTGATCTGCCAGAGCGGAGAGTAGCCAAGGCCGAGACCTACCTCCACCGCCGAGTAGATCGTGTTCATCGAATTCGTGCGAAACGCGCCGGTGACTTTGACCGCACGAGCCCGACCGTCGATGGTGAACATCCAGGCGCCAGGTCGCTCGTCGCCCGTGCGCGTGACACAACGATGCTCGGCCAGTTCCAGCGGATGTGAAGGCCGACCGAAGCGCGCGAAATAGGAGGGCGAACCGAAGACGACCCGGCGAAGCGCACCCAGGCGTTTGCTTGTCAGTCCCGAATCCGCGAGATCCCCGATCCGCACCACGAGGTCGAGCCCGCTCCCGGCGAGGTCGACGAACGCATCGGAAAGGTCGAGGTCCACCTCGACCGCAGGATACTTCGCCATGTATTCGGCGATGATTGGCATCAGGAACCGCGGCGCAAACAGATTGGGCGCCCCGAGGCGCAGCACGCCTGACGGCTCGGACCGGCGCTGCGCCGCCTCCTCGCGCGCCTCGTGGATCTCCTCCACCGCCGGCTTGATGCGCTGATAGAAGCTCTCGCCCGCCTCGCTCGGCATCGAGCGGCGGGTCGTGCGATGCACCAGTTCAACACCGACGTCGTCCTCAAGCATGGCGAGCGACCGGCTGACGGTCTGGAGCGGGCGCCCCAGCCGTTTCGCAGCCGCCGTCAGGCTACCCTGTTCGACGATCGCCATAAAGGCTTCCAGATCTTCGATGCGGCTCATGCGATAATCCCGTTTTCCGGGAGAATAAATCACATTTCACGTCGATTGTCCGCCGCCTTGTGCCTCATTAGCTTGAAGTCATCACTTCTCGGCGGCACGAAAGGCAGACCCAGATGAACCAGCGCTCCAATACGATCCTCGTTGTCGGCGCCACCGGTCGCTTTGCCGGTCTCGTCGTTCCGGAACTGGCGCGGCGCGGCGCCAAGGTTCGCGCCCTGATCCGCGATGAGACGCATGGCGCGCTGGCGAAATCGCTGGGCGCATCCGAAATCGCGATCGGCGATCTGCGTGAGCGCGGCAGCCTCGACCGGGCACTCGAAGGCGCTGCCGGCGTCTTCCATATCGGGCCTGCCTTTGCCCCGGATGAAGCGGCGATGGGCGTGTCGATGGTCGATGCCGCCGTGCGTACCGGCGTCAGCAAGTTCGTCTTTTCCTCGGTCATCCAGCCGACCCATGTCCGGCTGAAGAACCATGCGGCCAAGATGCCGGTGGAGGACGCGCTCTATTCGTCACCGCTCGATTACACCATTCTGCATCCCGCGAACTTCATGCAGAACCTCCGCCCGGCCTGGCCAAGTGTGCTTGCAACCGGCACCTTCGCCGAGCCGTTCCCGACGACGGCGCGTATCGCCCGTGTCGATTACCGTGATGTTGCCGAAGTTGCGGCAATTGCATTGACCGAAGACCGCCTCGCCTATGCGACGCTCGAGCTCTGCGCCGACGGACGGCATAACCGCGAGGAAATCGCCCAGATGATGACCGGGGCGCTCGGGCGGCCGATCATTGCCGGAGACATCGGGTTTCACGAATGGGCAAAGCCGATCGCGGCCACATACACCGACCACCAGTTGGAACTGCTGGCCAAGGTGCATGCCCATTACTCGGATGTCGGTCTCGGTGGAAACAGCCTGACGCTCCGCGCGGCGCTTCAGCGCGAACCCCGCAGCCTTCTAAGCTTCATCCGCGAGTTGGCACGGGCCTCGCGGCAAGGTCCGTCCGGCGCCGTTCCTGCCGGCCGATAGCCACTCTCCTTCTCTTCAAAATCCCGGAGTATTCCTATGCCAAAGAAGCTTCCTCACCGGTACCAGCCGATCGTTATGCCGCTGGTTCTCTCAGCCCTGATGTCGGGCATCGTCTCCTTCGTCTCAACGGCCGCCGGCAATGGCTTTCAGCCCGACCTTCTCGCGCTGTGGGTAAGGGCTTGGGCCTTCTCCTGGCTCGTCGCGTTCCCGAGCCTGCTCGTTGCCCTCCCGGTGGTGCGCCGAATCGTGGCGGCGACCGTCGAGCCGCCGCGCAGCAACTGACACGCCTTTGCCGACTGCCTCATCGTCTCTCTGCCCGAGCCAGCTTTTCTGAAGCCACGGATGATTTTTAGGATACCTAAAAGCGATTGACAGGAAATTGGGCCGCGCCCTAGCTTGAGGAGAGACTATAAGGGGAACAGACAGTGACGACGGAACATGCCAGCGGCGCATCTACCGGCGAGGCAGAGGCGCCGTCGCTCGGCGATCGCCTGCGCCAACGGCGCAAGACGCTGAAGATGACCCTTCAGGAGGTCGCCGACGAGGCAGGCTTTTCCGTTGGTTTCATTTCGCAGATCGAGCGTGGCATCACCGTCCCGTCACTGACCTCGCTGATCGCCGTCTGCCGGACGCTGAAGGTCGAGGCGGGAAGCTTCCTCAACCCACCGAAGGTGGCGACACCGTTCACCCGCCGCGAACACCGGCCGATCTATGGGCTCGGCGGAGAACGCGGCAACGCGGTCTCCTACGAACGCCTCTCCGCGTCCTTCCCCGGCAATGTACTCAGAAGCACCATCATCCACGAACCGCCGGGCCACCGCAGCGAGCCGATGTCGCACGAGGGTGAAGAGATCTTCTTCATTCTCCAGGGGGCTTTGACGCTGGAGGTGGACGGCGAACGCATGGTGCTGGAAGCCGGCGATTCCGCCCACTTCCCTTCGCTGCGCACCCACACGATGTGGAACCACACGAAAGAGCCCACCACCATTCTGCACACCTGCACCATGGATGTGTTCGGCGACGGAGATCCGTCGGGAAGCCCTGCCGACAGCCTTGCGGTGACGCGGGCCGACAACCGGCTGACTGCCACCAGCAAGACGTGACCTTTAGGAGCGTCTGGGGCCCGACAGGTCGAGCCACCCAACGCTAAGGCAACAGCACCATGGCACCCGTCGTCCGGCGTCCCTCGAGCCGGCGATGCGCCTCGGCCGCCTCCGAAAGCGGCAGACGCGCGTGGACGGGGATCTTGACCGCGCCGCTCGCGACGACGTCGAAGAGATCCTTGCTCATGGCAAGCACGTCCTCGCGGCGTGCCAGGTGCGCCGGCAGCAGCGGCCACGTGGCGTAAAGCGATCCTTTTATCGCCAGCGTCGTGATGTCGAACGGCGGGATCGGGCCGGAGGCGGCACCGAAACTGACGAAGTGACCGAAGGGGCGCAGGCTGTCGAGAGAACCTTCGAATGTCGCCTTGCCGATGCCGTCGTAGACGACATCGACGCCCTCGCCTTTGGTGATCTCGCGGACATGGTCGGCGAAACCCGAACTGCTGTAGTCGATCACGTGGTCTGCGCCATTGGCCCGCGCCAGCCTGGCCTTTTCAGGTGAGCCTACGGTGCCGATGACCGTTGCGCCGAGGTGCTTCGCCCATTGCGTCAGGATAAGGCCGACGCCGCCGGCAGCCGCATGGACGAGGACGGTGTGGCCAGCTTCGACACGGAAGGTGCGGCGCAGGAGATATTGCGCCGTCAGGCCCTTCAGCATCATCGCCGCACCCGTCTCGAAGTCGATATCGTCAGGTAGATGCACGAGGAAATGGGCCGGCACATTGTGCTCTTGCGCGTAGGCGCCGAGCGCCTCGGCATAGGCGACCCGATCGCCGGGCTTGAAGCCTTCGACATCAGGCCCGACCGAGATCACCTCACCCGCCCCTTCCTTTCCGGGGATGAACGGCAGTTGCGGTGGCGGGTAGGAGCCGCGGCGCAGGTAGACGTCGACGAAGTTGACGCCGATCGCCCGGTTGCGCACCCGGACCTCGCCGGGGCCAGGTTCGCCGAGTTCGACGTTTTCATAGGCGAGCACGTCAGGCCCGCCGTGCTGATGCACGCGGATTGCTTTCATGGATTTGCTCCTCTGGTTGGGAATCGTGGCCGCAGGGCCGTGGCAGTGCCTAGTCGATGGTGGGTGCCGGCTTGCTCGTCTTGGGCATGCGGATCGAGCGCTCCTTTGTTCTCACACCTGATAAATAGCCACACGGCAGTTCCCCGTATAGACTGATATCGATGACAACAGAGTTCAAAGATTATGATATCTGATCGGATCGGCATCGACCTGCTGCGCGCCTTTGTGGCGGTCTGTCGACAAGGCAGCTTGAACCGCGTCGCTACCCAGACCGGCCGCACCCAATCGGCGCTCAGCATGCAGATGCGCCGGCTCGAAGATCTGCTCGGCCGCCAACTCTTCAACCGCACTGGTCGCGGCGTCGTGCCGACGCCCGAGGGCGAACTGTTCCTGGGATATGCGACCCGCATGCTGGCGCTCGGCGACGAAGCGGCCGCGCGGCTGCGACAGGCCGATCTCAGCGGTGGCGTGCGGGTCGGGCTTGCCGAGGAAGTGGCGACGACGGCGCTGCCCGAGGCTCTCGGGCGGCTGCGGCGCGGCTATTCGGAGATCCGGCTCGACGTGGTGGTGGAGCAGTGCGTAGCGCTCGGAAGGACCTGGCCCGAAGGTGAACTCGACATCATGGTCGTGCCGACCTCTGTGGTCACGGCCGACGCCCTCACCGCCTGGAACGTCGAACTGCAATGGGTCTGCGCCACGGACTATGCGTTCGACGAGACACGGCCGGTCGACCTCGTCGCCTTCGCAGCGCCCTGTCTTTGGCGCCGGCGCATGATCGAGACGCTGGCGGACCAGGGCCGGGAACACCGGATCACCTTTACGAGCCAGAGCATCACGGCGCTTCAAGCCGCAATCGAGAATGGGCTCGGCATCGGGTTGCTTCCACCAGAAGCCATGAGAGCGGGCACGATGCGGGCGCTCCCCGCTTCGTCAGGCGTTCCGAAGCCGCTTGCCGTCCAATACGGGCTTTTCGCCAGGGATCGCCGCACAGCCGTCGTCGATGCGGCGATCGGCGTGCTGCTCGAAGCCCTGCCGATCACATCAAGAACCTAGCGTTCCGTTGCCGCGTTGAAACGGCGAAAGGCGCGAACCGGTTGAAACACGCGGCTCCGGCTGGAGATCACGCGCCCCAGGTCGTCTCCAGCACGCGGATCCAGTTGCGGTGGCAGATCTTCGCAAGTGCGGCGTCGTCATAGCCGCGTGTGCGCAGGAGATCGACGAGCAGCGGCAGATCGGCCGCGCTGCGCATGGCGGCCGGGATCGTCGTGCCGTCGAAGTCCGAGCCGAGCGCGACGTGTTCGATGCCGATACGCTCGACGATGTAGTCGATGTGATCGGCGAGCAGCGTCAGCGGCGTATCCGGGTTCCTGACGCCGTCGGCGCGCAGGAACAGGACGCCGAAATTGATACCCGCGAGCCCGCCGGTATCCTTGATCGCGTCGAGCTGACGGTCCGTCAGGTTGCGGCTGTGCGGGCAGAGCGCATGAACGTTGGAATGCGACGCCACCAGGGGCGCCTGCGACAGCGCGGCGATATCCCAGAAGCCCTGCTCGTTCATGTGCGAGAGATCGAGCATGATCTTCAGCTCGTTGCTGGCGCGAACCAGATCCTTGCCGGCCTCGCTGAGGCCCGGACCGATATCGGGCGAAGAGGGAAAACGGAAAGGGACGCCATAGGCAAAGATGTTCGGCCGGCTCCAGACGGGACCAAGCGTGCGCAGGCCGGCGGCATGGAGCACATAGAGCGCGTCGAGATCGGCACCGACGGCCTCGATGCCCTCGATGTGCAGCACCGAGGCAAAGGCGCCCTTGGCCATGGCGTCGCGGATATCGGCAGCACTGCGGCAGATCTTCAGCCGCCCCTCGGACTGGCGCTCGATCCGCATCAACAGGCTCGCCATACCGAGAGTAGCTTCGAGAGCGGTTTCCCGATCGGGCGTCGCAAAGTCGCCGCTGCCGTCCTTGGCCAGGCCCGGCGAAGCCACGTAGACGGCACAGAGACCGCCGGCAAGGCCGCCCGTCTCCGCCTTGTCGAGATCGATGTGTCCGGTATCGGCGCCGTCGAGAAAGCGGCGTTCCGGCGCGCCGCCCGGCGAACGCCAAAGCCGCGACAGCACGTCGTTATGTCCGTCAAAGACCGGGATTTTCGCTTGGGTCGCCAATTCTGGATCGCCTTCTCAACCTGTTGTCCTGTGCGCGACTCATAGATAGTCGCGGACGGACCATAGACATTGGGTGCGGGAACCGCACCCTTTTTCCCTGCCGCCCTAGCCCAATGCAGCCATGCCGGGCAAATGCAAACCGTGCATAGGCCCTGCCGGAAATGGAATTGGCAGCGCATGCTGCTGTCGTGCTTAGTCAGAAAACGCGCGCGGCAACACCCCGCGAACAGGACGGAGAATGGACATGACGAAGCCGGCATCGCTGGATTGGCAAGCCGCCGAAGCAACCGCGAGACGCCTGACCAGACAATGGGCGGCGGACGAGCCGGGCGGCGGCGTCATCGGTTTCGACGCATCCGGAATCTGCTTTTCGCATGCGGGCGGCGTCGAGAGCCTCGCCACGTTTGCGCCGTTCACGGTCGACAGCGTCGTGCGTTATGCATCCCTCACCAAGCACGTCTTTTCGGCAATGGTGCTCGCGCACAGCGATCTGATAGGCCTCGACGATCCGCTCGGCCAACACCTTCAGGAATTGCGTTCGCCGCTTGCCGAAGTGACGGTTGGACAGGCGCTCGACATGAGCGGCGGCCTGCCGGATACACGCGAATGCCTGTCGCTACTGGGCCTTTCCGTCTACACGGAAACCAAGGCCGGAGCGCTGCTCGATTACATTTCGCGCCTTGAGCGGCTGAACTTCGCGGCAGGCACCGAGGTCTCCTATTCGAACACCGGCTATCGCCTCGTCGAAGCGGCGTTGGAGCGCAGGGGATTCGGCTTCGACGATTTCGTCCAGCGCGAGCTCTCAACGCCACTCGGTATCGCGCTGAAGGCGCCGGACGTCTGGAACGACCCGGTGAAGGACCTCGTTCCCGGCTATTGGCACTCCGGCGAAAGCTGGCAGCTTTCCGCCGCCGGCCTGCACATTTCCGCGTCGGGTAGCCTGACCGGCAGCGCTCGGGCGCTCGCCACTTGGCTGCAGGCCCTGCTCGGCGACGAAGGTCGCTTCGCCGGTCTTCTGCAGAAATTGCAGGCGACCCGGTTTCTTGCCGACGGGCGACCGACGGGTTACGGCCTGGGCCTGCGCAAGTCCTGGCTCGGCCCGCGTGAATTCGTCGGCCACGGCGGCTCACACCCCGGCTACAAGACCTATTTCCTGCTCGATCCCGAAACACACGCCGGCTTCGTCGTCGTTTCCAACCGCGAAGATACCAACGGTTACAAGATAGCGCTCGAAAGCATGGCGGGGCTCACCGGGCTCACACTACCGGCTCCCGTGACCGATCTCGGCGACGGTCTCTACGTGACGGAGACCGGCCCCTGGTGGATCGAGATCAAGGGCAGCACCTGCACCTATCTCGATGCCGACGAGACGCTCTATGACGACGGCGAAGGCTGGGTCTCGTCGCGCTCTGCCTCATCACCCCTGCGGCTTCGCCGGGATGGTTCCGCCCTTGTCGGCGAAGTCGGCCATGCCGCAAGGCGCTTCCTTCCGGCGGCGGCGCATGAGCCGGTTCCGGCGTCGCTTTCCGGTGTCTGGCACTCGGACGAGGGCGCGGAATTCACAATCGAGAACGGCACGGTCTTGATGGGCATCGGCCCTGTGCGTCAGGCCAGGACGCTCAATGCACTCGGCAACGGCCGCTTCCTGTTCACCTTGAACGACGGCCCGTGGGTCAAGCGCATCTGCCTGCATATGCTTGCGCCCGACCGCCTCGAACTGGTTTCGAGCCGCGCCCGCATGATCGAATATCGCCGCCGCGCCTGATTTTTCTTGATGACACGTGGGCGCTGCCGCAAAGAAGCCTGTCCCGCGGCGACTGGCTGAGCGGACTGGACTTCCGGAGTGCATGTCGTGGAAATCAAATGGCTTGAAGACTTTCTGGCACTCGCCAGCACGCTGAACTTCTCCAAGGCGGCGGACCAGCGTCACGTCACCCAATCCGCTTTCAGCCGCCGCATCCGGCAATTGGAGGCCTGGCTGGGCGCAACGCTCGTCGACCGGGCGACCTATCCTTCGCGCCTCACCGAAGCCGGCGTGAAATTCGTACCGGTGGCGCAGGAAACGCTGAAACAGCTTTATCAGGCGAGGCGCAATCTCCAGCAGGAAGAGGGCTCCGACGCCCGCACCATCAAGCTGACGGCGCTGCACACGCTCTCCTTCACCTTCTTTCCGGAGTGGATGAGCCGCGTCAACGCCAAGATCGGCCCGCTCTTCTCCAGGCTTCGTCCGGACTCCGGCAGCATGGAGGAGAACCTCAACTCGCTCGTGGACGGCGAATGCGACTTCCTGCTCACCTACGCACACACCCAGGTTCCGCACCTGCTCGACCCACAGGCCTTCGAGCATCGCGTGCTGGGTCATGAACGCATCCTTCCGGTCTCGGCCGCCAGCAAGACAGGTGCGCCAAAGCACCTACTCGAAGGCGGGGCGAAGCCCTTTCCGCATCTGAGCTACGAGAAGTTGTCCTTCTTCGGCCAACTCCTCGACGAGCTGATAAGCCCCAATTTGCCGCCGGCGCAAAGGGTGCACGAAGGCAGCATGTCCGTGGGATTGAAAGCCATGGCCGAAGCCGGCTGGGGCATCGCCTGGGTTCCCGAGAGCCTGATGACGGACGAATTGGCGAGCGGCTCCCTGGTCCGGGCAGCCGAGCCTCGCTGGGACATCAGCGTCGAGATCCGCCTCTATCGCGCCAGGGAGAACCGCCGCCCGATCGTCGGGCGTGTCTGGCAGAGCCTTGAGGCTGTCGCCTAGGCGACAACCCAGAAACGGCGCAACCTAGATCGCCGTCCGCCGTGCGTGCTCCAGATAGAGCTCGCGCAGACGCTTGACGATCGGGCCTGGTGCACCTGAGCCAACAGGCTTGCCGTCGATCCGGGTGATCGGCGCGACGAAATTCGAGGCGCTGGTCAGGCAGGCTTCGCGGGCGTTCAACGCCTCGTCGAGCGTGAACGGCCGTTCCTCCAGCGTCAGCCCCTGTTCGCGCGCCAGCGCCAGTGCGGCAAGCCGCGTGCAGCCCGGCAGCGTCGCCTGGCTGTTGCCGCGGGTGACGATGCGGTTGTCCTCGGTGATGATATAGGCGGTGGAGGAAGCGCCTTCGGTGACAAAGCCGTCTTCGATCATCCAGGCCTCGTCGCAGCCTTCGGCCTTAGCGATGCGCTTGGCGATCACCTGCGGCAGCAGGCACACGCTCTTGATGTCGCGGCGTGCCCAGCGCTGGTCGGGCACGGTCTTGATCGAAAGGCCTTTCTCCGTCGCAGCGACGCCCACCAGTGTCTTCTCCTGGGTGAAGAGCAGTAGCGTCGGCTTGATATCCTCCGAGAACAGGAAGTTCCGGTCTTCGGCGCCGCGGGTGAGCTGGAGGTAGACGATGCCTTCGACAAGATCGTTGTCTCGCACCAGCCGCTTTTCAATCGCGACGATCTCCTCGGTCGACACCGGCAGCGGCACATCGATTTCACGCGCCGAGCGTTCCAACCGGGCCATATGCGGCGCGCTGTCGATCAGCTTGCCGTCAAGAACAGCGGTCACCTCATAGATGCCATCGCCGAAGAGGAAGCCGCGATCGAAGATTGAGAGGCGCGCCTCGTTCTCCGGCAGAAACTCGCCGTTGAGATAGACTGTACGAATGGGCAGCTGGGGCATGGGGGCTCCGTAAGAGTTAGGTTTGGTGTGCAGCCGTGGATCGCCACACCGCTCGCGATCCAGGCGCAATGATCACGGCTCGCTCAGGGCGCGAAGCCTTTCGAGCGAGATCGCTTCGACCGTGCTCGGCTTGCCGTTCGCGGCGTTGAAGCCGTGCGTCGTTCGGGCCATGGTCAGCGAATTGAGGATGGCCTCCTCGGTTGCCTCGATGGCCGCCTCGAAGAGCGGCGACATCAGGTCGTTCGGAAGGTCCGGGTAATCCGCAATCGCTGCCCGCCGTGCCTTCGTTCGACGAACGGATGGCGCCGTCGAGAAGGCAAGCGCATAGTCGCCGGAGCCGTTGCTGAGTGCTGCCCCAGTGCGGGCAAGGCCGCCAAAGCCGCGCTCGGCGAGACGCTTGAGATTGCGCGCGGAGAGCGGCGCGTCGGTGGCGATTACGATGACGATGGATCCATCCCGGTCGTGTGCCGCCGGCGCATCATAGGCACGACCGCAGACGGTGAGCCGCCCGCCATAGTTGGATTGAACGAGCACGCCGAGCGTGAAGATTTCCCCGGCCGCGTTGACGCGGCGCGAACTGGTTCCGATGCCACCCTTGAGGCCGAAGGCCACCGTGCCGGCGCCGGCGCCGACAGCACCCTCCTCCACGGCACTAGTCTTCGCGGCGCCGAGGGCCGCGCCGATCTCGTCGATCGTCGGGCGGCCGGCACGAATGTCGTTGAGGCGGGAATCGTTGGTCTCGCCGACGACCGCGTTCAGCGACACGACCTTCTCGTTGCCCGGTTGCGCCAGCGTCCAGCGGTTGATTGCCTCGATGGCCCGTCCCGTCGCCAGCGTATTGGTGAGAACGACGGGTGTTTCCAGCTCACCGAGCTCCTCGACCTGGGTGGATCCTGCGAACTTGCCGAAGCCGTTGAGCACCGCAAGCGCCGCGGGCACCTTGCCCTGAAACAGGTTGCCGCCATGCGGCAGGATGGCGGTCGCGCCGGTGCGGATGCGATCCCCCTCGACGACGGTGGCATGACCGACCGCGACGCCCTCGACATCGGTAATGGCATTCAACGGGCCGGGTTCATAGACGCCCGGCCGGAAGCCGAGGTCCCGAAGTCGCAAGCATTTGATATCTACCATTTTTTCCGTCATTTCCTTGCCCGTCGACCCGATCGCGAAACAGACGTTTCGTCGCGGGGCACCCTACCTTTATCGTTGGCAAAACGGCATCTCAAAAATGGAATAGTTTCATGAGTAGCCTGCAACGCCGGCGGATACATCGACGGCCCGGGATCATGGCGCAAGGGCCGATCGCGCCGTCAAGTTCTGAGACGTCAGCGCGCGGCGCAGGTCACGAAGCGGCCTGCTCCATCGCCGAGGTGAGGCTTCGCGAATGACTTGGCGGTGCACCCATGATCTTGCGGAAGGCGCGGCTGAACGAGGCCTCGGAATCGTAGCCGAGGCGGTTGGCGACATGGGCCACGCGCTTTCCTTCACGCAGCCACTGATGCGCCTGGTGCATGCGCATGCGCGCCACGTAGCGGGCCGGCGTCTCGCCGACCGTATCGGCAAAGCGCTGGGCAAAACCCGAGCGCGATGCGCCCATGAGCTTTGCCAATTCCGGCACCGACCAGTCCTTGGTCGGATCGAGATGGATGGCGGCAAGAACGCGACCGACCTCCGGATGGCGGACCGCGGCCAGCCAGCCGGTCGCGGTGCCGCAGCCATGTTCTACCCAAGCACGGATGATCGTTGCGGTCAGCACGTCGGCAAGCCGCGCCAGGATGCCGCCGGAACCTACGCGCTGCATCGCCGCCTCGCGCGTCATGGTATCGAGCAGCGATGGGATCGACGGTTCGCTCGACGCGAGATCGCTCGTGCGCATGACGGACGGCATCAGCTGGAGGAGAGGATGCAGTCGGTCGACGTTGAACTGCATGACCGCGAAGAACAGAAGGTTCTGGCTGTCCGAATTGGGACATTGCACATCGACGATGCCGTCGCAAAGCTGCCGTTTCGGCAGATCGCGGATCGAGATCGCCGGAAGGCCGGGCTTGCTGGCAAGCACATGCGCGTCACCGCGCGGCAACAGCACAGCATCGCCCGGCGCAAGCTCCATCCAGGCGCCGTCGGGCGTTTGCAGATGGGCGGAACCGGATGCGAGAAAATGAAAACGCGCAGGTTCCTGCGCGGGATAGGAGGTTGCCCATGGCGCACAGGGCTGGCAACGCCCATATTCCACTCCGTCGAGCCTCAGGCCGCGCAGGATGTCAGTGAGCGCATCAGTCATGGACCACTCCAGCTTTGGACAAACGGCATAGTGTTTTGGATTTTCTAGCATAGAAACTCCAGTTGGCCATGCATATTTTCATCCGAACCACAATGGAGATGAAAGTCATGGATGGTATTGTCGCCAAGCCCACGGGACATGCGGATGAGCGAGAAAAGCCCTTGTGGGCGGCCGTCGTGTCCCTGTCGCTTGGGGTTTTTGGCTTGGTCACGGCGGAATTTCTGCCGGCAAGTCTTCTGACGCCGATGTCCGCCGATCTCGGCGTCACCGTCGGCGCGGCCGGTCAGTCGGTCACCACCACGGCCGTCGTCGCGGCCATCGCCGGTCCGGCGATCGTCGTCTACACCGGGCGCTTCGACCGGCGGAACGTCCTTCTGACCCTGACCGCCCTTCTGGTGATTTCGAGCCTGATCGCTGGTTTTGCCTCAAGTCTTCCGATGCTGCTTGTCGCGCGCTTGCTGCTCGGCATCGGGCTCGGCGGCTTCTGGGCGCTGTCGCTGGCGCTCGCCATGCGGCTCGTTCCCGCCCGGCTGATGCCGCGGGCGATGGCGATCATCATGTCGGGTGTGTCGATCGCGACGGTCTGCGCGGCCCCGGTCGGCGCCTGGATCGGCGCGACGCTCGGCTGGCGTTATGCCTTCCTGCTCGCTGCCGGCGTCGGCATCGTCACCTTCATCGTGCAGGCGCTGACGGTTCCCCGCCTTCCGCCTGTCGGGACGACCGGCCTCAACACGATCCTCAACGTACTGAAGCGTCCGGCGATCCGGCTCGGCCTTGCGACGATCCTCTTGGTCGTCACGGGTCACTTTGCCGGCTTCACCTATGTTCGCCCGTTCCTTGAGCAGGTGCCGCAGTTCGGTGTCGAGGCGATCACGGCGATCCTGCTCGCCTTCGGTATCGGCGGATTCTTCGGCAATATTGCCGGCGGGTTCCTGGCCGAGCGCAGCACGCGGCTGTCGATGATGTCGGCCGCAGCCGGCGTCGCTGTCACCACTCTGACGCTGGCGCTTGCCGGCGTACTGCCCGCCGTCGCCATTGTTGCCACGGCCGCCTGGGGCTTCGCGTTCGGCGCGCTGCCGGTCAGTGTGCAATCGTTCCTGAGCCGCGCCGCCGGCGACGAGGCCGAAGGTGCGGGAGCAGCAACGCTCACGACGTTCCAGATCGCCATTTCCACAGGCGCGATCCTCGGCGGCCTTCTCGTCGAACTTCAGGGACCCGCAGGCGTCTTCCTTTTCGCCGCGGTCGCAGCAATGCTCGGCACGTCGCTGGTCTCCGTCTATCGCGAACGGACGCTGCAGGCTGCGGAGTAGCCGACCAAGATCAGGGCGGGAGTGGCAACTCGCACCTGCGCCTGCCGGGCCTTAAGGGGTTCGGCAGGCAAGAAAAGTCAACATCCGGATCCGCTCTGGAGTATCAGTTCCCGGGAAGACGACGCTCCCTCCAGCTTGTCTTCGGCACCGCGTCGCCAATGGCGATGCTGAAGGAGGTCACTTCTGTCGCCTCTTCATTGACGACGCATTTGAAATCGACGTCGTACCAATTCGCTTTGCTCTGATAGGCTCCGCCGCTCGCGTCCATCCGGTTCTTCGAGATGAAGCCGCCTTTCGGTCCGAAGGGCACCAGCCCTTCCGGCGGGGTATCCGGTCGTTGGCTGCGGATCTGCTCCAGCGCCTCGAGATTGCACAGTTGCAGGATGCGCCTCTTGACCGGCAGGTTGATCAGCGCCTGTTTCACCCGCGGGTCAGCAATCGACTTTGCCGAGTACAGTTCTTTTGCTTCGGTCATCTTGCTCGGAACCGGCTTGAGTTCGACCTTTGCCGCAGCATCGGCCGGCTTTGCCTTTGCGGTCTCCTGTTCCGACTTGACCTCCTGCGGCTTGGCCTGAGGCGTTTCTTTTGGCTCAGGCTTCGCCTCGGCCACCGTCGAGGCGGCTTTTTCATCCGCCTTCTGTGTGGCGTTCTCGGATGACTTTGCGGGCACAGCCAGAGCCGACAGGGGTTTCGGCTCTTTCACCGGTTCCTTCTTCTCCGCCGGGGGCACCTTTGGCGGCTCGTCCGCTGGCTTTGCCTTGTCGTCCACCGCCTTTGCCGGCTCGGACGTTTCGGTCTTTTTTACCGTGTCCCGTGCAGCCGGCGGCAGCTCGGCCTCCTTGTTGTCCTGCTTGGTCTTGGCCATGGCGGAGGCGAAGGACTGCGGTAACTGCTGCGCCGGCCTGGGTTCCGGCTTCGACTTCGGCTCTGGCTTCGGTTGGGGCTTGGGCTTGGCTTGCGGCTTCGGTTGCTCGGCCTTCTTCTCTTCGCCCTTTTTCGGCCCTGCCTTCTTCTGTTCGGCCTTTTTCTCCTCCTTCGCCTCAGGGGGAGGAACGAGCTCAACGTTGACGGTCTGCTCTTTCGGAGGTTTCGGCAGTTCGAGCGGCAGATCGAACAACAGCAGAAAAACGACGATGAGATGCAGGGCGACCGATGTCGGCGCGCCCCATCCTACCCGTTTCCACCATTTTTCCGCAAAGAGCCGCATCGCCAACGAGATAAACCAATCGATCGGCGGAACCTAGGAACTTCCGCCGATCTCAACAAGAGGTACAGCCCTGGAGTGCACCGGGAGGCCCGGTCGCGCAGCTTCAGGCGAGCGGACCGCGCCGCCACGCGCGCAAGCCAACCACCCGCTTGTCAAAAACGTTCCCGGCGAAAACGAGGCGGCGAAATCTGTTTCGGGCCGCGCGTCAATTTCGCACAAAAATACCTATTATATAATTTCTATAGATTTAATTATTTCAGCACGCATCGGGCGCTTCTGCCGTGGATGCGCAGTGACATTCCTTTATGGCTTGGGGGCCTTCATGCAGCGACATTTCACTCACCGAAAACTTTTCACAAAAGCCTTTGCCGCGACGGCAGCGCTGGCGGCCGGCCTCATCGCCACGTCAGCGCTTGCCGGCGAAACGCTCGACAAGATCAAGGCGCGCGGCGTGATCAAGGTCGGCGTCGGTACCACGCCGGGTTTCTTCTCGCCCGATAGCAGCGGCCGCTGGCAGGGCTTCTTCGTCGATTTCGGCCGCGCCATCGCGATCACCGTCTTCAACGACGCCGAAAAGGTCGAGTTCACCAACTCCTCGCCGCAGCAGCGCCTGCCGGCGCTGCAGTCCGGAGAGTTCGACATCCTGCTTTCGGGCGTGACCCAGACCGTCAGCCGCGCCTTCAAGCTTGGCTTCCATTTCGGTCCTGTCGTTTTCTACGATGGCCAGGGCCTGCTGGTTCGCAAGGATCTTGGCGTCAGCAAGGGCGAGGAACTCGACGGCGCGACCATCGGCGTCCAGAGCGGCACGACCGGCGAGCTCAACATCGCCGACTTCTTCCGCAAGACGGGCAAGGCCTTCACGCCGGTCACGATCGAAGAAACCGGCGAGTTCCTGAAGGCGCTCGACAGCGGCCGTGTCGATGCGCTCACCCAGGACGCGACCGACCTTGCCGCTAAGCGCACGCAGCTTTCGAAGCCCGACGATTACGTGCTTCTGCCGGAGCGTCTGTCGAAGGAACCGCTGGCGCCGGCAATTCGCGCCGGTGACGACCAGTGGCTCGAAATCGTCAACTGGACCGTCTATGCGACGATCCAGGCCGAGGAATTCGGCATCACCAAGGACAATGTCGATACGTTCCTGAAGAGCGAGGACCCTGCGATCAAACGCTTCCTCGGCGTCGATCCCTCGCTTGGGGAAGCGATCGGCCTTGATCCGAAGTTCGCCTACAACATCGTCAAGACCGTCGGCAATTACGGCGAAATCTTCGAGCGCAACGTCGGCAAGGGCACGGCCCTTAACTTCGAACGCGGCTACAACCAGCCTTGGACCGCGGGCGGCCTCCTCTACTCGCCGCCGTTCCGCTGAGCCGCTTCATGGTTTTTCCCATGACACGCCATAGCCGACCGGGCCCTTCGGGGCCCGGACCTGTCTCGCGGCTGCGCACCTGGATCGGGCCGCTGCCACTGCTGCAAGGCCTGCTTTTCGTCGTCGTGCTCCTGCTCTTCGCATGCCTGGGTCAGAACACCGCCGACAGCATGCACCGCATGGGGCTGACGCCGGGCTTCGCCTTTCTCTCTCACCAGGCGAACTTCGAGATCGGCGAGAGTCTGCTCTCCTATTCCGCCGGCGACAGCTATGCCCGCGCGCTTGGCGCCGGCATTGCCAACACGATCAAGGTCGCGGTCGTCGGCTGCCTGCTTGCAACCGTGCTCGGCGTTGCGCTCGGCATCGCGCGACTCTCGGGCAACCTGCTGCTGGCCAGCTTCGTTCACTCCTATGTCGAGCTTTTGCGCAACACGCCGTTGTTGCTGCAACTCTTTCTCTGGAGCGCCATCATCCACGCGCTGCCGCCGCCGCGCGGCGCCTATTCTTTCCTCGGCAGCATCTATCTCAGCAATCGTGGCGTCTATCTTCCCTCGCTTTCGGTCGAAGGCTTGCCAGCGGTGGTCTGGCTTTCGGTGGTGGTGCTGGCTGTCCTCGCCGCGCTCGTCCTGTGCCGTCGCCTGTTTGCAGGCTCAGCCTTCTATCTGCCGAAGTCGGCCGGTGCTGCGCTCGGGGCGCTTGCCCTCTGCTACCTCACCCTCACCTCCCTAGGTTTCGCGGCCTCTGTCGAAATCCCCGCCAAGGGCGGCTTCAACATTCGCGGCGGCCTGTCGCTGACACCCGAGTTCGCAGCCCTGCTGATCGGCCTCGTCGTCAATGCCTCGGCCTCGATCTCCGAGATCGTGCGCAGCGGCATCCAGTCGGTAAAATCGGGTCAATGGGAGGCGGCCCGGGCGCTCGGGCTGAAACCCGCTCAGATCCTGCGCCTCGTCGTGCTGCCGCAGGCGCTTCGGGTGATTACGCCGCTAATGATTTCCAGCTTCCTGGATCTGACCAAGAATTCAAGCCTCGCGGTCGCGATCGGCTACCCGGACCTCGTCAGCGTCGCCAACACGACGGCGAATACGACAGGACAGGCGCTGGAGGCGATCATTATCATCGCCGCCGTCTACCTGACCATCAGCCTTGCGGTTTCGGCCGTCATGAACCTCTACAACCGCCGCGTGGTTCTGCGCGAGGAAGGAAAGCGATGAGCCAGATCGAACTTGCGCCGCCCGTCGCGCCCGACTGGCACCGTTGGCGCGACGGCCTCTTCAGCGGCTGGGCCAATGGCCTCGTCACGCTTGCCACGCTCGCGGCGATGCTCTGGCTCGCACTTCCCTTTTTCCGCTGGGCCGTCGTCGATGCCGTGTGGTCCGGCACGTCGGCCGATTGCGCAACAGAGACGGCCGGCGCCTGCTGGGCCTTCGTCGGTGCCAAGTTTCGATTCATGCTCTTCGCCTTCTTTCCGCCCCCGCTGCAATGGCGACCGGCGTTGGTGCTCACTCTCATCACGGCGCTGCTCACGGTCTCTGCCCTTCCCCGCTTCTGGAGCTTCCGCCTGGTACCGGTCTGGCTGCTGGCCCTTGTCGTGATCTGGCTGCTGATGGCGGGCACAGCCGGCATGGAACCGGTGTCGACCAATCATTGGGGCGGATTGCCGATCACGCTCACCGTCTCGATCGCCGGCCTCGCCTTCGCCTTCCCGATCGCGCTGCTGCTGGCGCTTGCCCGCCAATCGGACATGGGCATCGTGCGGTGCCTGGCAATTGCCTTCATCGAGGTGCTACGCGGCGTGCCGATGATCGCCGTTCTCTATGTCGCCATGCTGATCGTGCCGATGGCGCTGCCAAGCGGTGCTGCCATCGACAAGCTGCTGCGCGCCCAGATCGGCGTTACCCTGTTCTTCTCGGCTTATCTCGCCGAAGTCATCCGCGCCGGCCTGCAGGTGATCCCCTCCGGGCAGAAGGAGGCGGCCTTATCCCTTGGCCTCAGCCGGATCCAGATGCTGCGGCTGGTCGTGTTGCCGCAGGCGCTCATTGCCGTCATCCCGGCAATCGTCAACCTCTCGATCGGCATCGTGCTCAACACCTCGCTGCTCGCCGTCATCGGCATCTACGATCTCCTGAATGCCGCCAAGACTTCGGCGACCGACCCGATCTGGCTCGGCTTCTACAGCGAGGCCTATATCTTTGCGGCGCTGGTCTATTTCGCAATCTGCTTCACCGGTTCGCGCTACAGCCTCTGGCTCGAGCGGAAGCTCAACGCTTCCAATCGCCGCTGAGCGCACGTCGCGCGGGGTTGCGCGCCGCGCGCCGCCGGGCCAAGAGTGCGGCGACATGGAATCTGTGACCGGGCAAGCGCATGGGACAAAAGAACATCGCCATTGTGGGCGGCGGGCCAAGCGGGCTGATGGCGGCGCAGGGGTTGGCGGAGCGCGGCCACGCGATCACCGTCTACGACAACATGCCAACGGTCGCGCGCAAGTTCCTGCTCGCCGGAAAATCCGGCCTGAACATTACCCATGCCGAACCCTACGCCGTCTTTGCCGAACGCTTCGGTGACGCCTCGCCGCGGCTGCGCGCGGCGCTCGATGCCTTCACGCCCGACGAGATAAGGCAATGGGCGGCAGATCTCGGAACCGAAACCTTCGTCGGCTCGTCGGGGCGTGTGTTTCCGGAGGTCATGAAGGCGTCGCCGTTGCTGCGCGCTTGGCTCAAATCGCTGGAAGGTCGTGGGGTCCGGACCCTGACCCGACATCGTTGGACAGGCTTTGAGGGCAACGAGCTCGCCTTCGACACACCTGATGGCAAAAAGCTTGTGAGTGCCGATGCGACATTGCTCGCACTCGGCGGCGCGAGCTATCCCCGCCTCGGATCGGACGCCGGCTGGCTCCCTTGGCTGCAGGAGAAAGGTGTGGCCGTCGCCAGTTTCCAACCCGCCAATAGCGGCTTCGACGTCAACTGGAGCGAAACCTTCCGCGACCGCTTCTCGGGTGCCGCCCTCAAGGGTGTCACCGCCACATCCGCGGCCGGGACGGTTCCTGGTGAATTCGTCGTTTCGAGGAACGGCATCGAAGGCAGCCTTGTCTACGCCCATGCGGCCGCCCTCAGAGATCGGCTGGCGCGCGGCGAAGAGGCCGACCTGGTGGTCGATCTCACGCCGGGAAGAAGCGTTGCGAGACTGGAAAAGGACCTTGGCCGCCTCGACAGCAAGACCAGCTTCTCAAACCGCCTGCGCAAGGGAGCCGGGCTCGAAGGCGTGAAGGCCTCCCTGTTGCGCGAACTGGCGCCCGGAGCCGCCCGGATGGGTCCACCTGATCTCGCTGCCTTGATCAGGGCGCTGCCGATACCGCTGTTGCGCCCGCGGCCGATCGCCGAAGCTATCTCTTCGGCAGGCGGAGTTCAGTGGGATTCGATCGACGAAAGCTACATGCTGAAGGCACTGCCCGGCACCTTCGTTGCGGGAGAGATGATCGACTGGGAAGCGCCGACCGGGGGCTATTTGCTGACCGCCTGCTTCGCCACCGGCCGTGCCGCCGCCCGCGGCATCGACCGCTGGCTCAGCCGATAGATCGATAGACTTTCGCCGCACCCGGTAAAGGCGCGCGGCGAAAGGACTTGAAGGCGCCTTCAACAGGGGCGGCTTACTGGTCGTTCAGCACCAGACCCTTGGTCAGTTCCAGCGCCTGGCGCTCGAAGAGACCGCGGTAGATGCCGCCGTCGAGGCGGATCAGCGCGTCATGCGTGCCCTCTTCGGCGATCCGCCCATGATCGAACACCAGCAGCCGGTCGAGCGCCCGCACCGTCGACAGCCGGTGGGCGATCACCAGCGTCGTGCGTCCGAGCATCAGCCGCTCCATCGCCTGCTGGATCAGCACCTCCGATTCCGAGTCGAGGCTCGAGGTCGCCTCGTCGAGGATCAGGATCGGTGCGTCCGCCAGGAACGCACGGGCGATGGCGATGCGCTGCCGCTCGCCGCCCGAGAGCTTTACCCCGCGTTCGCCCACCAGTGTGCCGTAGCCCTTCGGCAGGGACGTGATGAAGTCGTGGGCGCTCGCGAGCTTCGCCGCCTTCTCGATCTCGCTCTGCGTGGCGTCCGGTCGCGCATAGGCGATATTCTCCGCCAGAGAGCGATGGAACAGGATTGGCTCCTGCTGGACGATCGCGATCTGCTGACGCAGCGACGTCTGCGCCACCGAAGCGATGTCCTGACCGTCGATCCGGATCTGCCCGGATTTCAGGTCGTGCAGACGCTGGATCAGCTTGACGAAGGTCGTCTTGCCCGAGCCCGAATGCCCGACAAGACCGACGCGCTCGCCCTCCCGGATCGTCACCGAGAACCGATCATAGAGCGGCTTGCGGTGTGCACCGTAGTGGAACGTGACATCCCTAAACTCGATGCGACCATCGGTGATCCGGATCGGCTTGGCGTCCGCCTTGTCCTCAATGCCGAGCGGCTGGCCATGGATGTCGACGAGCTCCTCCATGTCGTTGATCGAGCGCTGCAGGTTGCGGATATGCTGCCCGACTTCACGCAGGTAACCCTGCAGGATGAAGAACGAGGTGAGCACGAAGGTGATGTCACCGGCCGTTGCCTGCCCGCGCGACCATAATAGCAGTGCAAAGCCGATCACCGCCGCGCGCAGGATGAGCAGCATGGCCCCTTGCGTCGTGCCGTTGGTCGTGCCGCGTATCCAG
This sequence comes from Ensifer sp. ENS10, assembly GCF_014852025.1. Classification (NCBI taxonomy): domain Bacteria; kingdom Pseudomonadati; phylum Pseudomonadota; class Alphaproteobacteria; order Hyphomicrobiales; family Rhizobiaceae; genus Ensifer; species Ensifer sp. ENS10. The sequence continues at coordinate 33,517 of NZ_JACVAS010000016.1, read as the reverse complement.
GTGCGGCGCGTGCGGTCCCGCCACTTCGCAAGGACCTTGGCAAGACGTGCGTCCTCACGGCCTTCGGCGCCGAAACCCTTGACGACGATGTTGCAGCTCACCGCGTCGGCCAGCGCACCGCCGAGTTTTGTATCCCATCGGTTGGCAAGGCTCGCCATCGGCGCGACATAGCCAAGCGACAGGAGGATCGTCACGACGATGAAGACGATCGAGCCGATGCCGATGATGACGCCCATCATCGGCCAGTAGAACGACATCAGTACCGTCGAACCGACGAGCATCACGACGGACGGGAAGAGCGCGACCAGCAACGTGTCGTTCAACAGGTCGAGTGCCCACATGCCGCGCGTCACTTTGCGCACCGTCGAACCGGCAAAGCTGTTGGCGTGCCAGTCGGTCGAAAAGCGCTGGATGCGGTAGAACGCTGCCGACGCGATGTCGGCCATCATTTTGAGCGTCAGATCGGTGACGCCCAGGAAGGTGAAGTGCCTGAGTATGATCGCGCCCAGCGAGAGCGCCATCAGCATCCAGAATGCCGCGATCGCCGCATTCCAGGCAAGCTGATCGGCTGCCCCACCGGAGACGATGGCGTCGACAAGCCGGCCGGAATAGAGCGGCGTCAGGACGTCGGCGAGCGTCGACAGCAGAACCATGCCAAGGATGACGCTGATCCGCAGCGGCTGCCGCTTCCAATGGACCCAAGTAAAACCAAGAACGCTGCGGAACGCACCGCCGCGCAGATCGAAACGAGTAAAAGCCATAACGATTGCCCGATGCCCGTGCATCGGCCTCAAAACTGATTTAAAACGGAGTATGCCGAAAAAAGGAACCCAGCTTCCGATGCGGCATCATTGGTTTGGCAGCGTCCTCCGGGGAGGAAGGGCCATGGTCAGCGAAACGAACTCCGACCTGAAAAGACGGAAAGGCGAAGGTGCCCTTCTGCGTCCAGCTCAGAACTGTACGCCGCCCCGTAGGGAGAAAGAAAAAGCTGGCATCTTTTGAAACCTCCCTGATTGGTTGCCGGATGACGACCTATAGGCGAATCGGGCGCAACCGCCAAGTGCAGAAATCTTGCCATGGCGCCAATCGTCGCGGCTGCGGCCGGTTTGCAACAGTCGCTGGACGCAGATCGCGAACGTCGAGAACGCCGCGCCCTGCCGCGCGGCGTTCCAATCCTCGAGCAAGGTCAGCCCTTGCAATGCTCGGCGTGAGCCTTAGAAGCTCACCTTGAGCTTGGCGTTGACGCCGTGGTCGGAGACGCCCGACGCAATCTGCCCGGTGTAGTTGACGCCGAAGGTCGCGGCAGTTCGACGTCGCGATCATCTCCGTCAGCGGCATAGACCAGGACGGCGACGTCGGCGACGACGACCATGCCGAAGTCGCCGCCGTCTCGGCCGCCATGCAGCAAGCCGCGCGCGTGATCCTGGCGGTCGACAGCAGCAAGTTCGGCCGGCGCGCGCCGGTGCGCCTTGCCTCGCTTGCCGATATCGATGCGCTTGTGACCGATGAATTGCCGGACGGGCGTCTCGTCGCCTTGCTGCGCGAACATGGTGTCAGCATTCACTGCTAGCCGTGCCCCGTAGCTTGTCAGGTTTCCAGACGGGGGCTTGAAACTCTTACGGCGGCACCACACATAGACGTCAACGGATTGCCCGTGGAGCCCGAGGGATAACCGAAGGCTCCCGGCACGGCTCGCGCGAAAACGCTGACCACGGATGTACTGGCAGTGTGACGCAGCGAACGGGAAAAGGTCGGCCTTGCCGGCCTTTTTTGTTTGCGCCACCGCTTCGGCCCGATCGGAGGCTGGCCGGCGCTGCTACCAGCGGACGGCCAAACGCGCGCCAATGGCTCCAAGCAGCGTCAGGCCAAGGACCGCGATCGTGTACCAGGTCGCAACGAAGAGCGGCGAGTCATCGGGGCAGTGGGCCGCATAGAATGTCGCAGCGATGCCTCCGGCGGCAAGCCCCGCCAGCGCACCGGAAAACGCCGGCCGCGATGGTGCGCCGTGGCGCAGCGCCAGCAGGAAGAGCGCAAGGGGCGCCAAGCCGATCAGAGGAATGAAGGTCAGGCAAAGCAGGCTGTTGGTGCCGATCAGTTTTGCAGCCCAAGTATCAGACGGCAGGGCGATCAGCTCCAGCGCGACACCAACGAGCACCAGAACCGGCGCAATGCAGAGATAGGGCAGCAGCTTGCGCAACTCGGCTTCGGGCCAGGCGGCGACCCGCATCGCGGCAAAGGCCGCCGCCGCCAACGCAATGGTGACCACGAACTTGAACAGGAAGCGCAGCGTCTCGACAGCGGCGGCGATATCCGGCCGCGGCCCGAGCATCATGAAGAAGACGAGCCCGGCGAGCACGAGCGCCCCGCTTGCGGCGCCCAGCCACACGGTGTTCATGGACAATCCGGGCCGCCGGGTATCCGCTGCAAGAGCCTTGATGAGATCGTTCGTGTCCATGTCAGCTTCGTCCAAATCGGCGGGCGATTGCCGCAAGGCCGCGGTGAAGCGCCACGCGAACCGCCGTTTCGTTCATATCCAGTCTCTGCGCCGTTTCGGCGACCGTGCAGCCTTCGATCGAGATCGCGTTGACGACCGACCGTTGCCCGGGTGCGAGGCCCTCCAGCGCCCGGCCGATCTCCCAATCGCGAGCCTTTTCGGTTTCGACGCTCGCAAGAGTTTCTTCATATTCCTCGATGCCCACCGTCGGGCGGCGGGCCTGCCGCCGGACGGCATCGACGAATTTGTGCCTGGCGATCGCATGGAGCCAAGGGATAACAGGCGCATCGTCTCGCCAGGTATGACGCTTGACGTGCACCGCCAGCAGCGCCTCCTGGACGATATCCTCCGCATCGACGCCGCCGCCCACGGTCCACCGCCGCGCCCAACCGCGGATCACAGGCGCTGCATCGCGCAGGAAGTCGCCATAGGCCTTCTCGTCACCGGCCACGGCCTGGCGAAGCAGTCTTGCGAGATGTTCGTCGTCCGCGCCGCTCACCCGCGCCTTTCCTCCCCATTCGCTGATTCCAGGCGTTTGTTACACACTCATCCCAAATTCGCATGGGCAGCGCTGTCAAGCCGGCTGACATCATCGTGACCGCTCGCGAACGCATCACGAAAGCGTGTTGCCAACGTTATGTAACGTCCCCTGTCTCCGCGACGAAAGACCTGATGTGCGCCTGAGACAGGACGCACGGGATGAGTTCAACACGGAGATAGAATGATGTCCATGAAGTCCACGATCAGCAGCGCAATGCTCGCAAGCGCGGTTGCCGCCGCACTGTCGACGCTCGCGACCGCGGCACCGCTCACCGAAGCACAGGTCAAGAGCGCGATGGATGCGGGCAAGGAAAAGTGCTTCGGCGTCGCCCTCAAGGGTCACAACGATTGCGCCGCCGGACCGGGCACGACCTGCCAGGCCACGTCCACGGTCGACTATCAGGGCAACGCCTGGAAGTTCGTCGATGGCGGTACCTGCACAACCATGGAATTGCCTGACGGCCGCAAGGGTTCGCCGCAGCCGCTCGCCCGCGACATGCCGTCCTGATCCATCACAGAGCTGAACGGGAGCGGGCAACCGCTTCCCGTTCCGCACGGACGTTCACCAAACGGTGGTGAGCCAAGGCATGCAATCGCCCGCCACCGAACCCCACACGGGCATGGAACAGGATTGGCGATGAGCACTTCAACAGGATACGGCGGCCGGTTTGCCTTGGTGAGCCAGCGTCTGCCGAAACATGGAATCGTCGGGCTGGCGGGAACCAGCTTCAAGCACCAGCACCTGCCGGCGATCCTTGCCGACGATGCGCCGGGCGGTTTCTTCGAGGTTCACGCGGAAAACTACATGGGTGCCGGGGGCGCGCCGCATGCAGCACTTGCCCGGATCCGCGAGGACTTTCCAGTCTCGCTGCACGGCGTCTGCATGTCGATCGGCGGGCCGCAACCGCTGGACCAGACGCATCTCGCCCGGTTCAAGGACCTGATCGAACGCTACGAACCGGCCCTCGTCTCCGAGCATCTCGCTTGGTCGACCCACGAAACCACCTCCTACAACGACCTCTTGCCGCTGCCCTACACCGAGGCGACCGCCGCTCGCGTCGCCGATCATATCGACGAGGTCCAGGAGACGATCGGCCGCCGGCTGCTGCTCGAAAATCCCTCAACCTATGTCACCTTCCGGGAATCGACGATGAACGAGACGGCGTTCATTCGCGAACTGGTAAGACGCACCGGTTGCGGGCTGCTGCTCGACGTCAACAACGTCTTCGTCTCGGCCACCAACCAGGGTTACTCCGCGCTCGACTATCTCGGGGACTTTCCGCTGAAGCATGTCGGTGAGATCCATCTCGCCGGGCATGCGGAACAGCAGGACGACGAGGGCGAGTTGTTGCTGATCGACAGCCATAACGGGCCGGTCGCCGATGCCGTCTGGAAACTCTATGAGCTGGTCATCGCCCGGACCGGCCCCATCCCGACGCTGATCGAATGGGACAGCGCCATTCCCGACTGGCCGGTGCTGAAGCGCGAGGCCACGGCCGCACAACGGATCCTCGACCGCCATGCGCAGGTGACGTCACGGGAGAAGTTCCGTGCAAGCGCCTAGCAGAATACCCACCGCGCCCGTTGGCGCCGCCGGCAGTTATGTCGCCCGCTTCGTGCCGCCGCTTCTTGATCCGGAACAGCAGACGCCGGCGCTGGTCTCCGGCCCGAACGGCAAGGCGGCGGTCAAGCGCTTCAACGTCTACCGCAACAACGTCACCGTCAGCCTGATCGAGGCGCTGGCGGCGACCTTTCCGGCGACTGAGCGTATCACCGGCGAAACCTTCTTTCGCGCCATGGCGCGTTTTCATGTGCGAGAAACGCCACCGACCTCGCCGCTGCTCTTCGAGTACGGCCGGGACTTTCCCGATTTCATTGCCCGCTATGAGTACGGGCAATCGATGCCCTGGCTTGCCGATGTGGCGCGGATCGAACGCGCCTGGCTCGATGCCTATCACGCCGCCGATAGGCCGGCGCTGACGCCCGATGCTCTCGCCGCCGTTCCGCCGAACCGGCTCGGCGACGCCGTCTTCGAGGCGCACCCGGCGACCCGGATCGTCCGTTCCGACTATCCGGCCGTAACCATCTTTGCCGTCAACCGGGCGAGCGGACCGGTCGACCGCATCGAGACCTTGGCGCCGGAAAGCGCGCTGATCACCCGCCCGGAACTGGAGGTGGCTGTCCGCAACCTCACACCCGGAGCCGACATTCTGCTCGTCCGGTTGCTGTCTGGCGTTCCCCTGGCCACGGCGGCAACGGAAGCAGCAAGCCAGTATCCCTCGCTCGACCTTGCCGCCGTCATCGCAACGGCGCTCGAGGCCGGCGCCTTTTCGGCCATTCATTACGGAGGATGAAACCATGATGTCCGCATCCAGCTCCCGAAACAGCGTCAATGCCACCGACCTGTCGCACTGGGCCCGCCGTGCGAACCGGGCGGTCGGCGCGCTCGCTCCTCTCTGGCTCGCGCAACTCGTCCTGCGCTTTGGCCTGGCGGTGCCGTTCTTCCGGTCCGGCATGAGCAAGTGGGACGGCTTCCTACAGTTGAACGACGTCGCCGTGCTGCTCTTCAGGTCGGAGTTCCAGCTGCATCTTCCCGGCGGGCCCTACCCCTATCCGGCGCCAGCCGCCATGGCCTTTACCGCGGGTTCGGCCGAGATCCTTCTGCCGATCCTGCTGGTGTTCGGTCTGGCAACCCGCTTTGCCGCACTCGGCCTGCTGGTGATGACCGCAGTGGTACAGCTGACCGTGCCGGATGGCTGGCCCATCCACATCACCTGGGCGGCGATGGCACTCGGCCTCATGGCCTCCGGTCCCGGCAAGCTGTCACTTGACCACCTGCTCTGCGCCTGGCGCGGAGACCCCTACAAAAGCTGAGCCCATTCCGGCGCCCGCATCACCTGCGTGCGCCAAACCTGATCCCCACGGCAGCATCGACGGCGGCGTGCGAATATCATCGCACGCCACCGTCGCGGTTTTCAAGATTCGCAGACATTAAGTCCAATATAGACATTTTAGTCTACACGTGATTTAAGGGCGGTTCCTGAAGAAAGGGAAGGCCGTGAACCCCGAACTCCGCCCGCATATCCTAGTCTGCGACGCGATTGCCTTGCTGTTCCAGCCCTATGCCGAAGTCGTGCTGCACGATCTCGCAACCGAAACCGTCATCCATATCGCAGGGAATTTCTCCAAGCGGGAAATCGGCGAACCCTCGCTGCTCAGCGAGATCGGTTTCAAGGAAGCGGACGGGATCATCGGCCCCTACGAGAAGGTCAATTGGGACGGCCGCTCGATCAAGTCGATCAGCGCCGTGCTGCGCGATATGACCAACAAGGCGATCGGTGTGCTCTGCATCAACGCCGATGTCTCAGACTTCCACGCGGCGCTCCGCACGCTCAACGCGCTTGTCCGCGTGCCGGTCACCGACAAGCCGGAGAGCCTGTTCAAGGAGGACTGGCACGAGCGCGTCAACGAGTATGTCCAGCAATGGACGGCGTCCCGCAGGCTGACGATCTCGGCCATGAGCCGGACCGACAAGCAGGCGCTGGTGATCGCCCTTTCCTCCGATGGTGCCTTCGGCGGCAAGAACGCCGCCTCCTACATCTCCCGCATCCTCGGCATGGGCCGGGCGACCGTCTACAAATATCTGAGCGGGGGCAGCGCACCATGATCGTCATCGACCGCGAAAAACTCGCGAGCCTGCCCTTGCTGACACTCGCGGCCCCGGCGATCAGCGACGCCTATATTGCCGTGACCGATGGCCGCGCCAACCTGCCGCCGGTCAGCTACCTGCCGCTCAACGGCCGCAATGCCGATTGCCATATCAAGTACGGCTACATCGAAGGCGATCCGATCTTCGTCGTGAAGATCGCGTCCGGTTTCTATGACAACCCGACCAGGGGGCTGCCATCCAGCAACGGCATGATGGTTGCAATCTCCGCCGAGACCGGAGACGTGGTCGCGGTGCTCGACGACAAGGGCTTGCTGACCGATCTGCGCACCGGCATCGGCGGTGCCATCGCGACCATGGCCTTGTGGCGCAGCGACACCCGCTCGGTCGGGATCGTCGGCACCGGCACGCAGGCGCGTATCCAGATCCGCGCGCTCGCCGCGCTCTCGGATCGAAAACTTCATTTCACCGTCTGGGGACGGTCACCGGAAAAGATAGCCGCAGTACGAGCCGATCTTGCGGACCTTGATCTTTCCATCGAGGCGACAACCGACTTGGAAGCGCTGTGCCGCCAATCCGATGCGATCGTGACGACGACACCCTCGAAAGAGCCGCTGATCCGGTCGGACTGGATAGCTCCCGGCACGCACATCACCGCCATGGGTGCGGATGCGCCGGGCAAGCAGGAGCTCGACATCGCGCTCGTTGCCCGCGCCGATCGGCTTTTCGTCGATCTCTCCGAGCAATGCCTAGATCACGGCGAATTCTCCGCCGCTGCGCGGGCAGGATCGATCGGCGAAGGCCACTGCGTGGCGCTCGGTGCAGTGCTTTCCGGTGCAACACAAGGCCGAGGCTCGGACCAGGACATCACCATCGCCGACCTGACGGGGATCGCGACGCAGGACATCGCCATCGCCCGAACCGTCCTCGATGAACTCGGCCTGCTCGGGCGTATGGAAGGAACAACACCGTGAACACCAATATCTTCGAAACAGCAGCTCGCTCCGTCCAGGCGCGCCAGCGCATTCGTCCGTTCATCTATGAGACGCCGCTGATCCCCTCGCGCGCAGTCGGACGGCAAACATCCTCGACTGTGCTGTTCAAGGCGGAGAACCTGCAGCTGACCGGCTCCTTCAAGATCCGAGGTGCCATCAGCAAGATGACGTCGCTGCCGCGGGATCAGCGGGTGATTACCGCCTCCTCCGGCAACCACGGCATCGGTGCTGCCCATGCGGCAAGCGCGATCGGTCAGAAGCTGACCGTCGTCTTGCCCGAGATCGTCAAGGCGGCGAAGCTCGAACGCATCCGCTCCTATGGCATCGATGTCATTCTCCACGGCGGCGAAACAGGGCTCGCCGAACAGGAAGCCCAGCGGCTGGCCGCATCGGACAAGCGTGTCTACGTCTCGCCTTACAACGATCGTGAGATCATCGCCGGACAGGGAACCATTGCGCTCGAACTGCTGGAACAGGCCGAACGCATCGACAATGTCTTCGTCGCCATGGGCGGCGGCGGGCTGATCAGCGGCATCGGCTCGGTGCTGAAGAGTTTCAGCCCGCACACCCGCGTCATCGGCGTTTCCGCCGCGAACTCGGCGGCGCTCGCCGTGTCGATGAGAGCCGGCCGCGTCGTCGAAACCGATCATCTCGACACGCTCGCCGAAGCGGTCGCCGGTGGTCTCGATGAAGACAGCGTGACGCTTGGGCTATCGATGGCCGTCATCGATGAGGTCGTGACCTGCACGGAAGCGGAGATCGAAGCGTCGATGCGCGACCTGCTTCTGGACGAGCATATGCTGGTCGAAGGGGCTGCAGCCCTCGCGCTCGCCGGCTTCCGCCAGGTCGCCGAAAAATACGCCGGCCAGACCAATGTCGTGCTGCTCTGCGGCGGCAATGTCGATGGCGCGAGCATGCTGCCTACATTGCTTCGCTAGGCGACGACCAGCGTCAAAGGCTGACCCGCTCGACGTAATAGCGCGGGATCTTCACCCGATCCCGATCGCGATAGAAGTCGATGCAGAAATCGACGAAGGCCTTGAAGCGTTTCGACACGTGCCGGCGGCGCGAATAGATGAGGTTGATCGCCGTCTGCGGCGAGCGCCAGTCGCGAAGCACCGGTTCCAGCAGGCCGGCCTGCCGCTCGGTCTCGACGAAGAAGTCAGGCAGGTAGGCGATGCCCTCGCCTGCCACCGCGAAATACTTGATCGTCCAGTAGTCGTTGGTGGTGCAGGTGGCTGCTGGTAGCAGGTCCACCTCGTCCTCGCCAGGCCTCGTCAGGTACCAGGATTGCAGCCGCGTCGGCTGGCGGAAGACGAGGCCGCGATGACCGGCAAGTTCGTCCGGGTTTTCCGGCTGTCCGTGGCGGGCGATGTATTGCGGACTGGCGAAGAGACCATAGGACGAGACCGAAAGCCGCCGGCTGATGTAATCCACATCCGACGGCTCGCCCCAGTGGAAGATACCGTCGAGCGCCTGTTCGGTGACATCGGAAAACGGCCGACGCGAGGAGAGAAAGACGACGTCGAGATTGACCTGGGGATACTGCTGGCGAAAGGCGTAGAGCAGTTCCGACGTGATCGTCGTGCCGAATTCGCCTGTCGAGCCGACCCTCAGCGTGCCTGCCACCTCCTGGCGCATCTCCGCCATCGCGGTTGCCGCATCGTCACAATTCGACTGGATGAGCCGTGCATAGCGCAGGAATTCGGCGCCCGCATCGGTCACATGCAGCTGGTGCCCCTCGCGCACGAAGAGCTCGATGCCGAACTCGTCCTCCAACTGACGGATCTTGTGGCTGAGCGTCGACTTAGGCAGCCGATGCCGCCTGGAAGCCGCTGAAATCGAACGGGAATCCGCAACCTTTACGAAGCAGTCGATAAGCGAGAGATCCATATTTCGTCCAAAATCTTGGATGATATGTCCAGAAATTAGCCTATTTCGGCCCATTGTGCAAACGGATGGGAATTGGGAATATTCACTGGAGCTAAGGGAGAAGAGGTTCCAGTGAGCGATATCAGAGAATTCATTCGCGCCGCATCAGGCACCGGCGGCAAGGCAACGCTGGCGATCCGGGGCGGTCGCCTCGTCAATGTCGTCTCGGAGGAAATCTATCAGGCCGACGTCGCCATTTATGGCGAACGCATCATCGCCGTCGGCGACATCTCCGACTATATCGGCCCTGAGACCAAGATCGTCGACGCCACGGGCAAATATCTCGCGCCGGGCATGATCGACGGGCATCTGCATGTCGAATGCTCGAAGATGTCGCTGACGAGCTTTGCCAAGGCCGTCGTTCCGCTCGGCACGACCTCGATCGTCACCGGCCTCGACCAGATCATCGTCGTCGGCGGGCCGGCTGCGGCACGCGAGTTCCTCGATGAAGCCAAGCAGACGCCGCTGAAAGTCTTCTGGGGCGCGCCCTGCAAGACGCCCTACACCATGCCGCGCTCGACCGTCGGCCACTACTTCAGCCCAGCCGACCACCAGGCGACACACCACTGGCCGGAATGCGTCGGCATCTGGGAGACGGTGCGCGAGTTCATCCAGGAAGAAGACGCCGACGTGCTGGCGGCGCTTGAACTCGCCGAGAAGAGCCGACTGCCGGTGCTTGGCTGCTGCCCGATGACGCGCGGCGCACGGCTTAACGGCTACCAGCAATCCGGCGTTCGCGCCGATCACGAAAGCTACACGCCGGAAGAGATGCTCGAAAAGCTGCGGGCCGGCATGCATGTCGTTGTGCGTGAATCCTCGATCTCCCATTTCCTCGCCGACAACCTGCGCATCGTCACGGAAATGGGCGTGAAGGCGCTGCGGCGCATCAGCTTCTGCACCGACGACGTGGTGGCAAGCGACATCCTCAAGCGCGGCCATCTCGACAACATGGTGCGCATGGCGATCGCCATAGGCATTTCGCCGATGGCAGCAATCCAGATGGCAACGATCAATGGGGCCGATGCGCTCAGGATCGACGACAAGGTGGGTTCGATCTCGCCCGGCCGCGCCGCCGACATCCTGCTCGTCAACGACCTGCGCGATTTCAACATCGAGACGGTCGTCGCCAAGGGCGAAGTGGTCGCCCGTGACGGCAAGATGGCGATCGAGCTGACGCCGCCGGTGCGCAGCGTTGCCCTGCTCAACTCCGTCAAGGTCGCACAGCTTCAGCCCGGCGACCTCAAGGTCGCCTATGACGGCGCCGGCGACACGGCCGAGGCGTTGGCGATCGCCGTCACGCCGGAAAAGATCTTCGTGCGCACCCGTCGCGACGTGACCCTTGCCGTCAAGGACGGCCAGGTCTTCGCCGACCCCCAGAAGGACGTCCAGTATGTCACCGTGGTCGAACGTTACGGCAAGACCCGCAACCGCCCGGTCGCCTTCACCTCCGGCTTCGGCTTGCGCGAAGGCGCGATTGCCAGCTCGACCGCGCCCGATGACAACAACATCATCTGCATCGGCGCCGACCTCGAAGACATGCGCGTCGCCATCAACCACCTGATCGCCAACAATGGCGGCCAGGTCGTGGTCAGGAACGGCAAGGTCGAGGCCTTCCTGCACCTACCGATCGGCGGCATCGTCTCCGACATCGAACCGGCCGAGATGGCGGCGCTGGAAGACCAACTCGACGATGCGGCCCGAGCCCTCGGGTGCCCGCTGCCCTGGCCTTTCATGTACATGTTCGTGCTGCAGATCACGGCAATTCCGGAATACGCGATCACCGACCTTGGCGTCGTCGATTGCGTGGGCTTGAAGGTGATCTCGCCGTTTTCGCCCGCAAGCGGAGACGAGCGCGCGGAAGCTGCGGAATAATGCTCAAGGAGGGGGCCGGTCATGCCGGCCCCCTCCGTCGTTTCAAAAAACGGGAACAAAATGAACATTCAGAACAAGTCCGTGGAGGCGGCACCTAGCCCGGGGGGATCCTGGCTTCACGCGCTTCTCCACCGCTACTTCCAGATCTCACGCTTCGGCTCCACCGTCCGTACCGAAATCCTTGCAGGGCTTACGACGTTTCTCGCAGCCTCCTACGTGATCGTCGTCAATCCATCGATCCTTGCGCATGCCGGCATTCCGTTTTCGGCAGGGGTGACGGCGACGGTGCTCGTCAGCTTCATCGGCAGCTGCGCCATGGGGCTTTATGCGCGCAGCCCCATTCTGGTGGCGCCCGGCATGGGCATCAATGCGCTCTTTGCCTACACCATGGTGGTCGGCGCCAAGGTGCCGCTCGAAGTCGCACTCGGCTGCGTCTTCTGGGCCGGCGTGCTCTTTACCGTCATGGCGTTCTTCAATCTGCGCCAGACGATCATCGAGGCGATCCCGGTCGATCTGCGCTATGGCATCGCCTGCGGCATCGGCCTCTTCATCGCGCTGATCGGCCTGGAAAACGCCAAGTTCATCGTCGCCAATCCCGATACGATCGTCGGCCTGACGCAGTTCAACCCGGTGACGCTCACCTTCATCGCCGGCTTTGTGTTGACGGTCGCGCTGGTGGTGCGGCGGGTTCCTGGCGCGATGATGGCCGGCATGATCCTGACCACGATCCTCGCGATCCCGATCGGCCGCTGGTGGGGCGACGGCAGCGCGTTTTGGCCGGAGGCGCCTGATGTGCACACGCTGGTCAATTGGAGCGGTTTCTCCGCCGCACCGGATTTCAGCTTCGTTGGCCAGATCGATCTCCTGGGCGCGCTGAACCTGATCTACCTGCCCTTCATCTTCGTCTTCCTGTTCACCAATTTCATCGAGGCGCTGTCCACCTTCCTCGGCCTTGCCGAAGCCGCCGACCTCAAGGACGAGACCGGCATGCCGCGAAACATCCGCGAATCGATGCATGTCGATGCGATCGCAGCACTGATCTCGGCGCCGCTCGGCACCAGCCCGGCCACGGTCTATCTCGAATCCGGCGCCGGCATCCAGCAAGGCGGCCGGACCGGCCTCGTCGCGCTGGTTGCGGGCTTGCTCTTCCTGCCCTTCCTCTTCCTGTCGCCGCTCTTGTCGCTGGTGCCTGCGGTTGCGACAGCACCTGTCCTGATCCTGACCGGGCTCTTCATGTCCGAGCCGATCAGCAACATCCGCTGGAACGCGCTCGATGAGGCGATCCCGGCGTTCCTCGCGATCGTGTTGATCCCGCTCACCTTCTCGATCACGCTCGGCCTGTCGCTTGCGATCATCGCCTATGTGCTGATCAAGCTGGTCTGCGGCCGGGCCGGCGATGTAAGACCGGTCATGTGGTTCGTCGCGCTGCTTGCCGCAGCGCTCGTCGCCCAGACCCAGTAACTCAGCAAATCCTTCGGCGCCCCCATTGATGGAAGGGCGCCGACATCGCCCATTCGAAGGAAACTGTCATGCTTCAATCCTGGTCGAGAACCGCACCCGAACTGGTCGACGTTGCCATGGGCCGCAAGCCGGCCGATCTCGTGATCCGCAATGGAAAATGGGTCAACGTCTATTCCGGCGAGATCATTCCCGGCACCGATATCGCCGTCAAAGCTGGCCGCTTCGCCTATGTCGGCCCGGACGCCGGCCACACGATCGGCGCCGACACCAAGGTCGTCGATGCGAACGGCCGCTACCTGGTGCCCGGCCTCTGCGACGCCCACATGCATGTCGAAAGCGGTCTCGTCACCGTCACCGAATTTGCCCGCGCGGTGATCCCGCACGGAACGACCACCATGTTCATCGACCCGCACGAGATTGCCAACGTGCTCGGCCTCGATGGCGTCCGGCTGATGAACGAGGAAGCGCAGAGCCTGCCGGTCAACGTGCTCGTCCAGGTGCCGAGCTGCGTGCCGAGCGCGCCGGGCCTTGAGACCGCCGGCGCCGAGCTTTCCGCTCAAGATGTCGCCGAGGCGCTCGCCTGGCCGAACGTCATCGGCCTTGGCGAAATGATGAACTTCCCCGGTGTCGCCGGCAACGATCCGAAGATGATGGCCGAGATCGCCGCGACCCAGGATGCGCGGCTGACCGTCGGTGGGCACTATGCCTCGCCGCATCTCGGCCGCGAATTCCACGCTTATGCCGCCGGCGGCCCGGCCGACGACCACGAAGGCACGACGGTGGACGACGCGATCGCCCGCGTTCGCCAGGGCATGCGCGCCATGCTGCGCCTCGGCTCGGCCTGGTACGACGTTGCCGCACAGATCAAGGCCGTCACCGAATCCGGCCTCGATCCGCGCAATTTCCTGCTCTGCACCGACGACAGCCATTCCGGCACGCTAGTTCATGACGGACACATGAACCGCGTGGTGCGCCACGCGATCGCACAGGGGCTGAAGCCGATCACCGCCATCCAGATGGCAACGCTCAACACCGCCCAGCATTTCGGCCTGGAGCGCGAGCTCGGATCGATCGCGCCGGGCCGGCGGGCGGACCTGATCGTCACCTCCGACCTTGCCGGCCTGCCGATCGAGATGGTGTTTGCCCGCGGCGAACTCATGGCCGAAGGCGGGACGCTGGTGCGCGACATCCCGGCCTATGTCTATCCGGAAAGCGCCCGCAACACCGTCCATCTCGGCCGGATGCTGGCCGCCGCGGATTTCGACATCCCGTCCAATGCACGCGCTACAAGGGCGCGGGTGAACGTGATCGGCGTCGTCGAAAACCAGGCGCCGACGCGCGCGCTCGAGGCCGAGGTCGCAATCGAAAACGGCTTCGTGCAGATGGATAGGGCCAACGATATCTGCCAGATCGCGCTCGTCGAACGCCACCGCGGCACCGGGGACGTCGTCAACGCCTTCGTCTCCGGCTTCGGCTACGGCAGCGATTGCGCGATCGCCAGCACGGTCGCGCATGACAGCCACCACATGATCGTCGTCGGCACGAACAAGGCGGACATGGCCAAGGCCGCCAACCGACTACACGAGGTCGGCGGCGGCATCGTCGTCATCAAGGAAGGCCGCGAGCTGGCTCTGGTCGAACTTCCCGTTGCCGGCCTGATGTCGGATCAGCGGGCGGAGATCGTCGCCGAGAAGGCCGCGACCATCGTCGAGGCGATGCGCGCCTGCGGCTGCCACTTGAACAACGCCTACATGCAGCACTCGCTGCTGGCCCTCGTCGTCATTCCGGAACTCAGGATTTCGGACAAGGGCCTGATCGACGTCCGGACCTTCCAGAAGACCGACGTGATCTTGAGCACGCACTGACCCGCTCCAAGGAATCGGCCGGCTGATACAGGCGGCCAATCCCTGAGCGCGCGAGGCGCCGAACTGCCCTTCCGAACCGGGGATGGAGGAAGAACAGTCCCCCAATCCCCCGGTTTCTTCGTTTATGGTTAACCCGCGCCTGAGAGAGACGTTCCTTCCGTTTGCCCATCCAAATCAGCCGTTCGTCGACCCTAGGCAGGACACCCTTGTGCCGCAAAGCGTGCTCCAAGCGGCTGTCCTGCAATGGGATCGCGGCTGAAACAGCTTTCGGCTTCCCGTCGAAACGGCGCCAAATTGCATGCAATGATGGTAAATGATAAAAGAATGATCTTATATACAACCGTGCAGGGCAACGGCACCGCGCCGGAGCCCGCCATGTTCCGAAACGAGGTTTCCACAGGTAGTTTTCGGCGCGCGGCAAGGGCATTGACCCGGATACGTCACGCGGTAGCTTTGGAGAAGGACGAACCACGCCGAAGTGCCGCGCGTGCAGTGTCTGCGGGAGGCGGGACCGCTTGCTGTCCCCGGGCGAGTTCGCAACAGAAAGGAAAAGGCAAGTATGCAGGACACTGATGCAACCTTGTCTGCTTCAGCTTCAGTGCAAGATCCGGGCGCGGCCAACGCCGATGAAATCCTCTCGTTCTATGACGAGGCCTTCCATCTGACGAGCGCTTCGCCGGCGCTCCAGGAAACCTACGAAGTCGGCACGCTGGTCGATGCGACGTTGTGGCATCTCTATCCCGAACTGCTTGCTCCCGCCTCCAAGGCGGCAGTCGAGTCCGTGATCGCGCACGGTGTGCCCCGCAGCGTCGAAGTCATCGACGCAACCACCAAATCCCGGCGCACGCTTCTGGTCTTCCGCGCCTTGCGCGGCATTGGCGTGCTCGAAACGGGTGGCCGCTCGACGCGCCGCGAGGTCGGCAGCCATGGCGAAAGCGAAAGGGCGCTGCTTCTCCACCAGGCGACGCACGATGTGCTGACGGGCCTGCCCAATCGCCGGCAGTTCAGCGACGACCTGCAAAACATCCTGCCGACGCCGCGCGAAAAGCTGGCACTGATGCAGATCGACCTCGACGACTTCAAGCCGGTCAACGACACGCTCGGCCACGGCGCCGGCGACGCCGTGCTCAAGATGGCGGCGGAGCGCATCCGTGGCGCTCTTCGCGACGGCGAGGTCGCCTATCGCCTTGCGGGCGACGAGTTCGCCGTTATCCAACGCCACAGCGACCAGCCGACGGATGCCGAATATCTGGCGGAAGCCTTGATCCAGGCGTTCAATGAACCCTTTACGATCGACGGCATTGCGGTCTTCGTCGGCGCCAGCATCGGGATCGCCATCGCCCCCAACGATGGCAACGAGATCGAGCAGCTGATGAAGGCCGCGGACATCGCGCTCTATGCTGCAAAAAAGGACGGCCGCGGCCGGTCGAAGACCTTCAGCCGCTCGATGCTGATCGTGCTGGAACAGCGGGAGATGCTACGTCGCAGCCTGCGCACGGCGCTTCAGGACAGGCAGTTTTCCATCGAATACCAGCCACTCGTCGAACCGCCGTTCTCGATCGTCGGATTTGAGGCGCTGGTGCGCTGGCACCATCCGCTGGTGGGTGTCATCCCCCCCAATGTCTTCATTCCCATGGCGGAAGCCGACGGGCTGATGAACGAGATCGGCCAATGGGTGCTGGAAGAGGCGTGCCGGCAGGCCGCAACCTGGCCGTCGCACTTCACCGTCGCCGTCAATCTTTCGCCGGCCGAATTCCTGCGGGAGGGGCTGACGGACCGGATCGCCCAAGCGATCGACATGGCGGGCCTCAGGGCCGACCGGCTTGAATTGGAAGTCACCGAATCGGTCCTGCTCGAGCGCACGACCAACAACCTGGACACGCTGAATACCCTGAACGTGCTGGGTATCCAGATTTCGCTCGACGATTTCGGCACCTTCTACTCGTCGCTCAGCTACCTCAAGAACTTCCCTTTCGATACGATCAAGATCGACCGCTACTTCATCAAGGACCTCGAGAGCGACGAAAAAAGCCAGACGATCGTTCGGTCGATCATCGGGCTTGCGCATGGCCTCGGCATGCGCGTCACCGCCGAAGGCGTGGAAACGGTCGGGCAGGCGGTCTGGCTGCGGAAAGAGGGGTGCGACCGGCTGCAAGGTTACTTCCTGGGCATGCCGATGCCGGCGGGCGCCATTGGCGCCTATCTTCGCCGCTCGTCGGCTATGGCAACGCTCTAGGCGCATCCGTGCGTTGCGCGGCGGGACGCGCGGCGCAAAACCTGGGTTGTTCACGTGCAAAATCCGGGGGTTGCGTGGTTAGAAATCATTATAGAAAGTGCCGTATGGCCGTGGCAGAGTTCGGGCGGAGGACATTGCTGCATGGGTGCAAGTGTCAATAAGACCACGGGGACGGCTTTCGAGCCCTTGCTGCAGTTCGATATGGAGATGGAGATATTTCTGTCGGACTGGCAGCACTGCGATCATGTTTCGAGCTACCTCGCCCGCATGATCAGCCACAACAGAACCGATCCGGTGCGGCATTCGAACTTCTTCTCCTCCGCTTTGAACGAGCTTCTCGAAGTTTCGTTTCGCGGCGGCACGACCGACGGAAAGATCGGCCTGTCGATCTATCGCCAAGGCGTCACGGAACGGGTTCAGCTCAGTTTTCCATGCCCGCCTGGTCAGGCGCGCTTCTATCGCGAAGCCGTATCGAGAACCCGCGAGAGCGACGCCGAGGCCCGTTATCTCGATGCCATTTCCAACGATCTCGCCCCGAGCCGGGAATCGGTGCTGCTGGACCTGGCCGTCAACTATGACGCCCGCCTTCGGCTCGACGAGGACGCGGCTTCGGCAATCACCCTGGTGGTGGATTTGCCTCTTGAAGGAATGGTGAGTTGATCGCGGCGGGCCTTACTCAGCGCTTCAAAGTCGCCTTCGATCCGAACAGCCAGGTCTTCTCGCTCGCCGGAACGATCAGGCCGCGATCGATCGATGAGATCGCCGAGAGCATTCATGCGCTCAGGGAAGCGATCGATGCGGTGAAGGGCGTTCTCTATATCGACGTGAAGCGCCTCATCCAGATGAACAACACGGCCTTCCAGGCCTTTATCCGGGTCGCCCTCGATGCCTGTCGGGAACGGTCGGACCTGCGCCTGATCGTCGTCACCTCCAGCGTCGTCGGCTGGACGACGCGCATGTTCCGGCATTTGAGCACGATCGAGCCACAGATCTCCGTCGAGGTCTACGATTCGATGTTCTATCCCGGCCAGAGCTTCGTCGAGGACACCAGCTTCATTCCGATCCTGCGGACGCAAACGAAGATGACCTGGCGCCATGAGCGAGACATCCTGCCGCGGCACGGCATGCGGCCCGGCATCGCCATGGCCGATATCTGCTGCGGCATCGGTGACTTCGCCGTTCTGGTGCAGAAGGAATTTGAACCGGGGCGGATCGTGGCACTCGATCATTCGCGGGCAAGCCTCGCCTATGCGCGCAAGGTGGCCGCCGACTTCGGCGTCACCGGCATCGAATACACTTTCGGCGATGCGTCGGAGATGCTGATCGAGGATAACCAGTTCGACTTCGTGACCTGCCGCCACTCGCTGCAGATCTTCAATCAGCCGGAACTCCTGCTGAAGGAGCTTTACCGGATCTGCAAGCCCGGTGGACGCGTCTATATCACCAACGAAAAGAACTCGCACTGCCTCGGCGAGCCGCGGGCAAACAGCATCCAGTGGACCTACACGGAGGTCGCCAAACTGTTCAGCCATTTCGAGATGGATGTGGAACTCGGACCGAAGAGCCGGCGCTATCTGGCCGAAGCGGGTTTTGACGACATCCTCGTCGAGTCCTTCATGGTGACCAATCTTGACGGCGACCCGCAGGACTTCGCCGACATGATCGCCGCCTGGGAAAATGTCTATGCAGGCGAAATGGCGGTCAAGCGCGGTGACCCGCCCGAGTTCATCGAGCGCTTCCGCCAGGGCTTCCGGGACCATATCTTTGCGGCGCTGCATCCCAAGGGCTATGCCGGCTGGCCGATCTGGGCCGCTTCCGGACGGAAGCCGCTATGAGCGCCGTCGACGAACAACGCCGCCGGTTCGGGCTCCGATCGTTTCGCGCCAAATTCGTCCTGGTGGTCGGCGGCGCCGTGCTCTTCGATCTCCTCGTCACCGGCGGCCTCGCGCTCTGGAACGTTCAGAGGCTTTCGCGCGATGCCGCGACAGAGGTAGGACAGGGCCTGGAAAAGGCCAACCAGGACTATATTCGGTCCTATGCGGAATCGACTGTCGCACGCGTCAACCTGCTTATCGGCCAAGTGCATACCGACGTCGGCACGCTGGCGGGTGTCCTGCAGGGGCAAATCGACCACCCGGCACGAGAAACCGAAGTTGGCGACGCCTTGGCGCGCGCAGCACCCGGCGCAATCTCGGTAGCGTACGACGCCAAGGGCGGCTGGGCACAGAACCTGCCCGGAGCCCCATCGGTCGTCAGCGTCTGGGGATATCTTCTCGGGCCCGACCATCGCCCGCTGCCGGAAGTCCAGGCCGACATCGAAAACAGCGCCGTGCTCGACCTCGTCGCACCGAGCCTGCTCGCAAGCGGCAGCTCCAAGCTGCAGATGTACTACATCGGTCCGCGCGAACGACCGATCTTCAGAACCGCGCCCTATACGGAGCAGGCGCAGACCTTCGATCGCCTCTATCCCGGCCACAACCAGGCGGAATTCTGGACATTCTTCTTTCCGGGTATCTACGAATCCTGGCAACAGTGGGCAGAGAACCCCGGCCTGCGGCCGGTACCGAACGACACCACCCAGACCGCCCCCTATACCGACGCGATCACCGGCAAGCTGATCGTCAGCTTCTTCCAGCCACTCTGGTCGCAGGATCGCAAGAGCGTTGCCGGTGCTGCCGGCGCCGATATCACACTCGATCAACTCGCCGAAGTGGTCGAGAACGTCAAGGTCGCCGACAGCGGCTTCGGCTTCCTGGCGATGTCTGATGGCAATGTGCTTGCCATCAATCCGGTTGGCGAAAAGGTCATCGGCCTGCAACGATCGAGCGATACCGGCGGGCAAGGCGTCACCGGACTCGAGCGTTCGCTGCGTCGCAGCGTACAGCCAGCGATCGCAGACCTGCCGCTCGGCGTCGACGGCGCCATTCAGCGCGTGCTGCTCGACGAGGCCGGCGAGAAAGTGCCTTATCTCATTCTCCTGAAGCAGCTCGAGCCCGAGAATTTCTGGCTGTCCGGCCCCGTCCGCCGCGAGACCATGTCGCTCGGCATCGTGGTGCCCGAACGGGAAATCTACGCCTCGCTGTTTGCGGCGCAAGCGGGGATCTCCGAGGCGGCGAACCGGATCCTGATCTATCAGATCCTGGCCCTGCTCGCCTCGCTGCTGTTCGTCACCGCCGCGGTGTTCGGCATATCCAAGCGCGTGACCCGCGGCATCAGCGCCCTCGCCGGCGCGGCGACGCGCATCGAGGCGAAGGACTATTCCGTCCGCGTCCCAATTTCGACGCGCGACGAGGTCGGCGAAGCGGGCATTGCCTTCAACCGAATGGCGGAAGAGATCAGCTACCACACCGAGAACCTCGAAAACCTGGTAACCGAGCGCACGAGCCAGCTTGAGGACGCAAATCACCAGATTTCAGCACTGAACACGCAGTTGCGCAGTGAGAACCTGCGCCTTGGCGCCGAGCTTGCCGTCGCCAAGCAGATCCAGATGATGGTGCTGCCCAAGGCCAGCGAACTCGCGGAAATTGCCGACCTCGAAATCGCCGCCTATATGCGGCCTGCCGACGAGGTGGGCGGCGACTATTACGACGTGCTGCGCGACGGCGAACGGCTGAAGATCGGCATTGGCGACGTGACCGGCCACGGGCTTGAAAGCGGCGTGCTGATGCTGATGGTGCAGTCCGTCGCCCGGGCCTTGCAGGAGGCCGGCGACATGGACCCGCAAGAGTTCCTCAATCGCCTCAACCGCGCCATCTACAAGAACATCGTGCGAACCAACACCGACAAGCACCTGTCGCTGGCCTTCCTCGATTACGATGATGGCCGCATGACTCTGTCCGGACAGCACGAGGAACTGATCGTGGTGCGCGAGGGCGCCGAAATCGAACGGATCGACACGCTCGACCTCGGTCTGCCGATCGGCCTCGAACCGGACATTTCGGCTTTCGTCGCGACGCGCGAGATTTCCTTCAGCCGCGGCGACATGATCGTCCTGCACACCGACGGGGTGACTGAGGCGATGAACGCCAAGGGCGAGCTTTTCGGGATCGAACGGCTGTGCGAAAGCGCCCGGCAATTTTACGGCCACAGCGCCGAGGACGCCAAGGTGGGTATTCTCGAAGACCTGATGGCGCATATCGGCGAGCAGAAGATATATGACGACATCACGCTCGTCGTCATGAGACACAGGTGATCAGATGACCACGCTCTACGGACTGGCGGACCTGACGATTGGTGCCCACCAGAGAATGACGCGGCTACGCCTCTACGACGGGCCGCTCGATCTCAGCTGGAAGCATTGCGCCATGGCTTCGGATTTCGTCGCTGAACTCGCCGCGCTGCGATACCGCGCCTCACGCAGCACCTACAGGGAGGTACGGCACAATATCGGGTATCTCACCAACGAGTTGGTCGAGAACGCGGTGAAGTTCCGGGCGTCCGGCGAAATCGTCCTCGAAGCCGCTCTCGAAGCGAACAGCTTCCGCACGAAAGTGTCCAACGTGATCGACAACGAAGCGGCGGTGCGCTTCCAGCATCTGCTTTCCGAAATCGCTACCGGCGACCCCGGAGACCTTCTCATCGAGCGCATCGAGGCCAATGCATCCGGGCTTGGGAAAAGTGGCTCGGGGCTTGGTCTTTTGACACTGATGAGCGATTATGGTGTTCGTTTCGCTTGGGTTTTTGGTGCCCTCGGAGAAGATGGCGAAACCACGCTGGAGACCTATGCTTCCATTGCAGTCCCAGCCCTCTCGAACTGATGAGCCGATGAACATGGAAAACAAGGACGTAGAAGAGTATCGCGTTTGGTCCGAAGGCAACGACATCCATTTCGAAGGAACGATGCGGCTGCCGGGAACGGAAGCCTATGCCCCGATCTTCTCGACCGTCATGGGCGTGCTCGAAACCGAGCCTGAGCACATCACGATCGATCTGACCGAATTGCAGTTTCTGAACTCGTCAGGGATCAACCTGCTCGCCAAACTGACGATCGAGGCGCGCAACCGGCCGAACGTGCAATTGACGGTGCGCGGAACCTCCGAAATCCCGTGGCAATCGAAATCCTTGCCGAACCTCAAGAAACTGCATCCTGGCCTCGATCTCCGGCTCAACTGAGGTCGGCGGTCCGGCTGTATCGCGCCGGTTCAACGACAGAGCGCCGTGCGTTCAACTTTACGCATGAGGACGCTCTAGCACTTTGGTTCTATAGCATCTTTCCGCCTCCAGCGACTTCGCCGGAGAGCGGGATGCTGATGACATCAAGCCAGCATTTTTGGCACCTTGTCGACAAAGCGCGCTTCAGAGAAAGCTCGTGCCGCTCGCTGCCCCTGGCCGCCGCCGGGCCCCATTGACTCGCGCGTCAACTCGGCTTATCCATCAAATCATCTGATGACTTGATGAGCAGACGATGCAGCCGATCAATCGTACCAATCTCACCGAGAGCGCAGCCGAAAGCCTGCGAACGGAAATCCTCAGCGGCCGCTGGGCAGTCGGCGAGCGCATTCCGAACGAAACGGCACTCACCGAATTACTCGCCGTCAGCCGCGGCACCGTGCGTGAAGCCGTTCGGGTCCTGATCTCGAAGGGCCTTCTCGACGCCCGCCAGGGCTCCGGCACCTATGTCCGCTCAACCGTCGACACCTCGGGCGCGCTCGACCGGGTCAAGCGCACCGGTCTGCGCGACCAGTGGGAAGCACGCGCGGCACTCGACGTCGAGGCGGCGCGGCTGGCGGCACTCCGTCATACGCCGGAAGACCTCGAACGCATGTTCAAGCTGCTTGGCGCCCGCGGCACGGTGGCCGATGGAGGACGCGATGCCTTTGGCCAACGCGACATCGCCTTCCACAGATCGATCGTCGAGGCATCGGGCAACAAAGCGATCGTCGAGCTCTATGATTTCTTCACCTCGGCCATCCTCGAAACCATCCACTCGACCCTTCGTGGCGACCTTCCCGAACCGGACGACCGGGCGCATGCGGCGATCGTCGAGGCCATCGCGTCCGGTGATCCGGACCAGGCCGCGGCCTCCGCCCGGGCGTTCATGGCCCCCGTCCTCGCTGAACTTGATCGGCTTCTTACCCAATGAACCAGACTTTTCGTGACCCCCACAAGGCCGAGACCGCCGAGCCACTGGACCTCGAAGACCAGCTCATCGATGCCGAGGCCGACAGCCTGCCGGCGCCGCAACCGCCTGTCTTGAGCCGCAGCGCCCGTGTTCTTCTTGGCGTGAGCCTCGTCCTGATCGCCTTCAACCTGCGGCCACTGTTTTCGAGCCTCTCAGTGCTGCTGCCCGAGGTGATGCAGGCAAGCGGCCTGTCGACCGCAGGCGCCAGCGTACTCACCACCCTGCCGGTGCTTTGCCTCGGCATCTTCGCGCCGCTTGCGCCAAAACTCGCGCAACGTTTCGGCGCCGAGCGCACGCTTCTTGGCGTGCTGCTGCTTCTGACGCTCGGCACGGGCCTGCGCGGTGTTCAATCCGTGCCGCTGCTGTTCCTCGCGACCTTTACCGCCGGTGCGGCGATCGCGGTCGGCAACGTCCTCCTCCCAGGCCTCGTCAAGCGTGACTTCGCCGACCGGGCCGCGATGATGACGGGCCTCTACACTATGGCGCTCTGCGCCGGCGCGGCCAGTGCCGCCGGCCTCACTTTGTCGATCGAGCACCATGTCGCCGGCTCCTGGTCCGGCGCGCTCGCAGCCTGGGCGGTGCCAGCTCTGATCGTGCTCCTGATCTGGGCGCCACAGGCGCTGCGTGGCAAGGCGCAGGCCCGCCACAGCGGCTTCCGCGTTGTCGGCCTCTGGCGCGATCGCCTCGCCTGGCAGGTAACCCTGTTCATGGGGTTGCAGTCGGCACTGGCCTATTGCGTCTTCGGCTGGATGGCGCCGATCCTTCGCGAGCGCGGCCTTGATGCCGCAACCGCCGGCGCGGTCGTCTCGGCCTCGATCATGATGCAGGTCGTCACCTGCCTGCTCGTGCCGTCTTTTGCCGTCCGCCGCCGGGACCAGCGCGCCGTCTGCGTGACACTCGCCGCCGCTGCCGTCATTGCCCTCATCGGCATCCTTTTCGCGCCGCTGTCGACGGTGCTCGTCTGGGCCGTTCTTCAAGGTATCGGCCAAGGTGGCCTGATTGCCGCGGCGATGACCCTCATCGTGCTGCGCTCGCCCGACTCCCATGTCGCAGCCCATCTCTCGGGCATGGCCCAGGGCGTCGGATACGTGCTCGCCGCCATCGGCCCGCTGCTCGTCGGCTTCATCCGCAGCTGGACCGGCAGCTTTGCGGCCAGCTCCATTCTCTTCATCGCCCTTGGCATCGGCGTGGCGATCATGGGCGTGGGCGCCGGCCGGGCGCTGCATGTCGGCGCACGAACGGCCAGGATCGACGATCGCTAAGACGGGCGCAGCCGTCCTCGAAATGAAAGCTCAACTCGATAGGGCTCCACCTCTCCGGTGGAGCCCTTTCTCGTCGATCTCAGTGCACTGCTTCACGCCGCAGCGACCGCCTGCTGATAGCGCGGTGCGGGCCGGAAGGTGAGCGCGATCAGGAACGCCCCGAGACCGATGCCCCAGGAGCCGACATAGAGCCAGGTATAGCTGGCCAGCGCATCATAGATCATGCCGCCGGCAATCGGTCCCGTCGCCATGCCGAGGCTGCCGGCCATGGCCGTTCCGCCGATGACCGTTCCCATCATCCGCAGGGGGAAATTCTCGCGGGCAAGCACGGCATAAAGCGGCATGACGCCGGCATAGATGAAGCCGAACAGGGCGGCGACAGCGTAGAATGAGCCGAGCCCCGCGGCGAAGACATAGGCCAGTGCCCCAAAAGCCTGCGCCAGCAGCCCGAGAACCAGCACGCGCTTTGCCTCGAAGCGGTCGCCGAGCAGGCCGAAGACGACGCGGCCGCCCATGCCAGCGAGCCCCTCGACACTGTAGATCGACACAGCCGCCATCACGGGGATACCGCACGTGATGGCGTAGCTCACCGTGTGAAAGATCGGGCCGGAATGCGTTGCGCAGCAGAAGAAGTTGGTGAGCAGCAGGATAATGAAGAGCGGCGATTTCAGCACCTGGCTCGTCGTCATCGTCGATTGCGCCTCTTCCTCAGGAGAGGCCGCGGCAGCACCGACAGCAAGTGCCGGCGCCTGGCGAACGAGAAGCGACACCGGGATCATGATGACCGCGACGACGACGGCGATGATCTGCAGTGCAGTTCTCCAGTCGTAGCCGGAAACCAGCCATGCCGCGAACGGCGACATGGTCATCGGCGCCATGCCCATGCCGGCCGAAACGAGCGAAACGGCGAGGCTCCGGTGCGTATCGAACCAGCCGGTAACGCAGGCCATCATCGGCGCGAAGATCGCCGCAGTGGCGGTGCCGACGACGACGCCGAAGACGACCTGGAAGGCGATCAGCGAGGTCGCCCAGCTGGCCGCCATCAGGCTGGCGGCCAGAAGCACCGAGCCGATGAGCACGATCGGCCGCGCACCCCAGCGATCGGAGAGACTGCCCCAGGCAATGCTGGCGAAAGCCATCGCCAGGAAGCCGATGGTCATGGCACTGGAGACCCCGGTGACGGACCAGCCGGTATCCCGCGAGATCGGCAGCAGGAAAACAGGAAGTGAGAACATGGCGCCGATCGCCAAGCAGCCAAGCAGGCCGCCAGCCGCCACGATCACCCAACGATAAAACGAATTGCTCATTGCAATCTCCTTGGTGGCGCCCGACTGCCGGCAGCGCCGATAACGTGCAAACTGATCGCGCAGCAGGTTTGGAAGTGCAGAGCACCTCCTCTTGCTGGTTCCTGTAAGACGCAAGCGCCAGCGGAAAGCCGACACCGAAATTTGCAGAATTTTGTAACTATTGCAGGTTCGCCTGGGCGTCGCTCGCGGCATGCCTTCAATCCGTTTGGATCCAACCCACTTGATTGTGCCTCGAAGGTCCTCTCTGTTGTCCCGTGCCGTTCGAGCAATAGATAGAGGCCTAAGCACTGTTGGGGGAGTGACAAGTGTGACGGGATTTCGATGGATTCGCTGATTACCGCGGCAGGCCAGGCGCTGGCCGCTGGTGACCTGCTCGGCGTGCTGAAGCGGGTCGCCTTGCGCGACGACCCGCCGGCGCTGGCGCTCCGCGGCATCGCGATGGCTCAGCTCGGAGATCTCGGCCGCGCCAAGACGCTGTTGAAGGCGGCGGCGCGCGGCTTCGGCCCGAAGGAGGCCGTGGCCCGCGCGCGATGCCTCGTTGCCGAAGCGGAGATCGCCATCGTCTCGCGCGATCTCTCCTGGCCGATGAAGGCGCTCGACGCAGCCCGCGCGACGCTCGAAGATCATGGCGACCACCTCAATGCCGCGCACGCCCGCAATCTCGGCGCCCGCCGTCTGCTGCTGATCGGCCGTCTCGACGAGGCCGAACAGATGCTTGCCGGTGTCGATCCAGGCCGGCTGACACCGCCGGCGAGAGCCACGCACGAGCTCGCGATTGCCGGCATCGCCGTTCGACGATTACAAACCGCTTCGGCGGCCAGCGCCTTCGCCCGGGCGGCTGAAGCGGCGCGAGCAACCGGCATAGCGGCGCTGGTCGCGGAAGTCGAAGGCGCAGCGCTTGTCCTGAAGACGCCGGCGGCCCGGCTTCTGACCAGGGGAGACGAGCGCCTGCTGCTGCTCGACGACGTCGAAGCCCTGTTCAACTCGGGTACCCTGGTGGTCGATGCGTGCCGAAACATCGTCCGGCGCGAAGCCTCCGCCGTTTCGCTTGCAACGCGGCCAGTGCTCTTCGCTCTGGCGCGTGCTCTCGCAGAGGCGTGGCCGGCCGATGTCTCGCGGCGTGCCTTGCTCGCCCGTGCCTTCGGCGCGAAACATGTCGACGAATCCCACCGGGCACGACTGAGGGTCGAGATCGGCCGGCTTCGCGACGAACTCCGCGCTTTCGCGGATATCAGCGCGACCAGCGACGGCTTCCGGCTGGCTCCGCGTGGCGACCACGCGGTCGTGGTGCTTGCACCGCCGGTCGACGATCGGCATGCGGCGATGCTGGCGCTTCTTGGCGACGGCGAGGCATGGTCGAGCTCCGCTCTCGCCATCGCGCTCGACGCCAGCCCGCGCACAGTGCAACGGGCGCTCGAAGACCTCTCCTCGGAAGGCAAGGTGCTGCCGGTTGGCCACGGGCGGGCGCGACGCTGGGTGATCCCGCCCGTGCCGACATTCCCGACAGTCTTGTTACTCCCCGGTCCACTGCCAAGCGATTAGGATTGAGACCATGAAACGATCCGAAGCCGAAATCCTCCGCGAATATGGCCCCTTCCCTGGCGCCGACCACATCCATGGCGTCACCTTCGACGGCCGGAACATCTGGTTTGCCTCCGGCGACAAGATCAATGCCCTCGATCCCGAAAGCGGGAACCCGGTGCGCTCGATCGATGTCGCGGCGCATGCCGGTACCGCCTTTGACGGCAAGCACCTGTTCCAGATCGCCGAGGACCGCATCCAGAAGATCGATCCCGAGACCGGCCGCGTGCTGGCAACGATCCCGGCGCCGGGCGGCGGCGGCGATTCCGGCCTTGCCTGGGCGGAGGGAACCCTTTGGGTCGGGCAGCATCGGGGTCGGAGGATCCATCAGATCGATCCCGAAACCGGCGCAATCCTGCGCACCATCGAATCCAAGCGCGTCGTGACGGGCGTCACCTGGGTCGACGGGGAGCTCTGGCACGGCACCTGGGAAGGCGACGACAGCGACCTCAGGCGCATCGACCCCGAGACGGGGTCGGTGCTCGAGCGGATCGTGATGCCATCAGGCGCCGGTGTCTCGGGGCTGGAGTCCGATGGCGGCGAGCGCTTCTTCTGCGGCGGCGGCGGGAGCGGAACGATCCGGGCCGTCCGCCGGCCGAAGAAGCATGCTCCCTAGGTTCATCCCTCAGCGCAAGGTCTCCAGCCTGGCCGCTCGTCGAGCAAGCAGCTTGCAGCCAGCGCCAGCACCGCAAGCGCGAGGCCGAGTGCGCTGACGCCCGGCCAGGAGCCATAGCTCCAGGCGGCGAAGGAGAGAGCCGAGCCCGCCGCTCCCCCAAGAAACATGCTGGTCATGAAGACCGTGTTGATACGGCTGCGCGCCGCGGGCTCGAGCGCATAGATGATGTGCTGGTTGGCAATCAGCGCGACCTGGATGCCGATATCAAGCACGATGACCCCAACCACCAGTCCGGCGATCGAGGCCCAGGCTCCGAGTACGACCCAGGCAGCGAGCGTCAGAGCCGCCCCGAACCAGACGACGGACAGCGCACCCCGCCGATCCGCCACCCTGCCGGCGACCGGTGCCGCAAAGACGCCGATTGCCCCGACAATGCCGAACAGACCGGCGGCATCGGCGCCCAGATTGAAACGCGGCGTCGCAAGATAAAGCGCGAGCACGGTCCAGAATGCCGTAAAGGATGCGAAAAGCGCCGCCTGCACCATCGAAGCGAGACGGAGCGCGGGCTCGTGCCGCCAAAGAGTGGCGAGCGAGGCCAGGGCTTCGCGATAGGGCAAACGCAATGCCGGGCGCAGATCCGGCAAGGTCCGAAACATCAGGAACGAAGCTGCTAGTGCGAGCGGCACACTTGCCCAGAACATCTCGCGCCAGCCGGCATGGGCCCCGACAAATCCGGAGACCGTGCGGCTGAGCAGGATGCCGGTCAAAACGCCGGCCATGACCGTGCCGATCGCCGCCCCGCGTTTGTCAGGCGTGGACAACATCGCAGCGATCGGGACGATCTGCTGCGCGACGGTGGCGCTGGCCCCAAGCAGCACCGAGGCGGCGATCAGCAAGAATGGCGACGGGGCCAAAGCAGCGGCGGTCGCTGCTATCGCGATCGCCAGGAACTGCCCGACGATCAAACGTCTCCGCCGGACGATATCGCCGAGCGGCAGCAGAAGCAGCAGCCCGAGCGCGTAGCCGAGTTGCGTCGCCGTCGGAAGCAGGCCGACGACCGTCTCGCCAGGAAACTCGGCCTCGATGAGCCCCAGCAATGGCTGATTGTAGTAGATGTTTGCGACCGCGATGCCGCTGGCGACGGCCATGGCGTAGAGGCGGGTTCGACCGAGGCCGGAATGCGCCGTTTCGTGGGTAACCATTTCACTTGCCCTTCTCACTGGAGAGATGGGCTTGATCTATCGCCTTATCGAAATTCGCTGTAGTGTCGCCATAATACATAGCAGTATATCGGATTTCGATACAATGAACTTCGACGAAGTCCTCGTCTTCACCGCAGCGGCAAGCGGCGGCAGCCTCGCCGAGGCCGCGCGGCGGCTTGGCATCTCCCCCATGATCGCGACCCGGCGGCTCGCCTCCTTGGAGCAGGCGCTTGGCGTCCGGCTGATGCACCGCACGACCCGGTCCCTGTCGCTGACGCCAGAGGGCGAAACCTTTCTGCCCTATGCCCAGGATCTGCTCGAAACCGAACAGCAGGCGCGAACGCTCCTGAGGGGTGACGGCGACGGAGCGACCGGTCTCCTGCGCATCTCGGCGCCGGTTGCCTTCTCGATCAAGCTGATTGCTCCGCTCATGCCTTCGCTGCTTGATGATCACCCGGGGCTCAAGGTCTCGCTCGATATGAGCGACACAATGCCTGACCTGGTGGCGTCGGGCATCGATCTGGCGATCCGCATCGCGCGTTTGAAGGATAGCAGTTTGATCGCCAAGAAACTGGCCGAAAACCCGCGTTCCCTCGTCGTCTCCCCATCCTATGTCGAAAAGCATGGGAGCCCGCGGACCAGTGGCGATCTCATCAATCATCAATGCCTGCCGCTGCACGGCGTCAGCCATTGGACCTTTCTGAGCGCCGGGGTCGAGAGGCATGTGCGGCTGCAGAGCCGCTTTTCGTCGACAAGCATCGAAGGATGCCATGCGGCCTGCCTCGCTGGTGCCGGCATCACCCTGCTCTCCGACTGGAATATCGCCGACGATCTCGATGCAGGTCGGCTGATACGCATTCGCCTCGAAGATGCGGCGCCCGAGACATTGGCGATCTGGGCCGTCTACCCGACGACGAAGCTTGTCGCACCCAAGGTACGCGTCTTCATCGACCGGTTGATGGGGGCACTTGGCAAAACCGCGAAGGGAAACGCCTGAACGACAGAACCCGCACCGCGATCAACACGGTGCGGGCACCAAGATTTGTCCCGGCACGGTCCGCGGTAACCGAGACGCCGCGGATCATGCCAGCCCTTTAGGCCTTGATGAAGGCAAGCAGGTCAGGATTGATGACATCGGCATGGGTCGTCAGCATTCCATGTGGATACCCTTCATAGACCTTGAGGGTGCCGTTCTTCAGGAGCTTGACGGCAAGCCGCGCCGAATCGTCGATCGGAACGATCTGATCGTCGTCGCCATGCATGACCAGCGTCGGCACATCGATCGCCTTGAGGTCCTCGGTGAAGTCGGTTTCCGAGAAAGCCTTGATGCCCTCGTAATGCGCCTTGGCGCTGCCCATCATGCCCTGCCGCCACCAGTTCTGGATGACGCCTTCCGATGTTTCAGTCCCCGGTCGGTTGAAGCCGTAGAAGGGACCCGCTGGAACATCGCGGAAGAACTGAGCGCGATTGGCGGCAAGCGCGGAACGGAAGCCATCGAATACCTCGATCGGCAGGCCACCGGGATTGTTCGCGGTCCTCACCATGATCGGCGGAACGGCACCGACCATGATCAGCTTGGCGACCCGTCCCGCACCGTGGCGTGCAACGTAAGCCGCCGCCTCGCCGCCACCCGTGGAGTGACCGATGTGGACGGCATCACTGAGTTCGAGCTTGAGGACCAGTGCCGCGACGTCCTTCGCATAGTGCGCGATATCATGACCTTCGCTCACCTGTGTAGAGCGCCCATGACCGCGGCGGTCGTGAGCAATGACGCGATAGCCCTTGTTGACGAAATAGAGCATCTGCGCGTCCCAATCGTCTGCCGACAACGGCCAGCCATGGTGAAAGACGATTGGCTGGCCCGAGCCCCAATCCTTGTAGAAGATATCGACGCCGTCTTCAGTCCTGACGAAGTTTTCGGTCATGGGAACGGTTCCTTTGCTTGGGTTCTAGTGTTTGTATCTTCCTGGCACGTTCCGCGGCACCGGATGGACGCCATGGAACGCAACCCACGTCAACCGAGCTGCGGCCGGTTGATCGCGAGAAGGTGGTGTACGACCGGCGCCGCCGGCCCTTTGTGAAAACGACGAACGTCTTCCTGGACGTCGGCATCGGCCTTGGACACGCGCTTGTGCTGGCGCAGATGCTCGGCCCAGGATTCGACCATGAACCACTCAACCATGCGGCCGGTATCAGCCGCGTCCTCGGTCACGCCCCAGCCATAGGCGCCATCACGGCGGCGCTCGTGCGACAGACGGGCGAGCGCCTTCAGGAATTCGGAGCGGTCCGCCCTGTTGACCATGTATTCGATCAGCACAAGGACGGGGCCGCGGTCGTGTTCGACCGGCTCGCTGGTCAGCGGCTCCGGCCAATGGTTGGAGGGAATGAGGTCCGCCTCTCCCTTCGGCAATTTCATGGCGTGGAAGACGACGCCGACGCAGAGAAGGCCGATAGCCGCCGCCGAGAGGGTGAAGGGCACGCCGATCGCTTCGGCGATGGCGCCCCAGGCCAGGCTGCCGCCGGTCATCGCCCCGTTGAAGACGGTAAGATAGACGGCGAGCGTGCGCCCTCGCACCCAGTTCGGCAGGATCGCCTGCGCGGTGCTGTTGAGCGTCGTCAGCGCGGTGATCCAGGCGGCGCCGCAAACGAGCAAAGCGACAACCGCCACCCATTGCGCCGGCGCGAAGGAGAGCACGCCCATCACCGCGGCCGTGAGCACCGCGGAAAGCAAAAGCAGCCCGTCGGCATCCATCCGGGCGCGCAGGCGCGGCATCACCAGCGCGCCGCCGATCGCACCCGCGCCGACGGCACCGAGCAGGATGCCGTAGAAGCTGGCGCCACCGCCGAGAAGCTGGCGCGCGACCAACGGCAGCAGAGCCCAGATCGCGCTCGAAAATGCGAAGAACACGGCAGCACGCAGCAGGACCACATGCAGCTCGCGACTGGCGCGCGCGTAGCGTAGCCCCGCCCGGAAGGCGCCAAAGAAGCGTTCCGCGAGAACGTCGTCCTCCGATACACCGCGCCGCCACCACAGGAGCGCCGCGATCACGAAGACATAGCTGATGACATCGACGCCATAGGTGACGGCTGCGCCGGACCAGGCGAGCAGCAGGCCGCCAAGCGCCGGACCGATCGCGCGGGCGATGTTGATGCCGAGCGAATTCAACGCCACGGCGCCCTTGACGTCCTGCCGCGAGACGAGCTCAGGCACGATCGCCTGCCAGGTGGGGGCGACCAGTGCCGCCCCTATGCCGCCGACGAAGGTCAGCGCGATGAGCGAGCTCACGGACTGCAGGCCCGTGGCGGAGAGAAACAGCAGGCAGAGGCTCGTCAATGCGAGCAGAAATTGCACCAGGATCAGGAATTTGCGCCGATCGAGAATATCCGAGAGAACCCCGGCAGGAATGGCGAGCAAGAAGATCGGCAGCGTCGCCGCCGCCTGGACCATGGAAACGGCGGCCGGCGTCGCCGACAGGTCGGTAACGAGCCAGGAGCTGGCGACATCACGGATGAAACTGCCGGTATTGCCGATGATCGTCGCCACCCACAGGACCGCAAAGACCTTCTGCCGCAACGGCGCAAACGTCCCTGCGCCCTCCTTCGCTGCCGTCATTGCCCAGCCTTTCCTGCGGATGCCCGTTCAAGAAGATCGTAGCAGGCGACGAGCAGGAAGGCACCGCTGAGGCCGATATGCTCGAAGAAGCCGTTCGTCGCCATCGCACGCTCCATGCCGGGCGGAAGCTCCCAGAAGCGAAACGCAAGGAAGGTCGCGGCCAGCGTGAAGGCCGCAAGCGCACTGGCGGCCGCCCAGCGATAGAAACCTATGAGAATGAGGGCCGACATCAGAAGCTCGAAAACGATAACCCCGACTGCAAAGAGCGGCGCCGGATGCAGGCCAAAATGATCCATCTCGGCAAGCGCACCCGGAAAGTCGAAGATCTTCGTCAGCGGCCCCTGGATATAGGCCGAGCAAAGCGCCAACAGGCCGACGAAGACGATCCATCGCCCGGCGTGGCTTGGCCGCAGGCGGGCAGCGAGTTGTTTTTCGAGAGAAGACAGGCTCAGCATTTTGTTTCCTTGTTAGACGGTCTTCGACTTAACGGGCGGCTTGGCCGCCTTCATCGCGTTTGCGGCCATTTCGAATTGCCGAACGTGGTCCGCGAAATGCCCTTGTAATAGGCACCCGCCTTCGGCGGCGATTGGTTCACCACAACCTTCGCCCAGGAGGGTCGCTTGTTGTCTTTTGCGGGTGCACCATCGTCGCCGAGTGCCGCCGACGAAGTGATCAGGATGGAGGCTGCCAATGCGGCGGCGCCGACGATCGTTTTCATTTTGCGCCCTTCCACCGTCGTCACACGGCCCAGCA